>NZ_JAVDWR010000002.1:0-400276 GCF_031457405.1 Rheinheimera soli
CATGACCTCAACTTCCCGAACCGCCCTGTGCGGACCCGCATGCAGGGTGGTGTGGCAGGGGTCGATCAACAATATTGATCGCCCCTATGCCGATTTAAAAGGAACTCGTTTTTAGTGATTTCGTTGCACGGCAATATCAGCTAACGTCAATAAAGCATCTTTGTAACCAGATTCTGGTAAAAAAGCGATGGCCTGACGGGCTTTTTCTGCCTCCTGTTCTGCCATCTCTCTGGTGTACACAAATGCTTTAGTCCGCTCCAGAATCGCCATAATACGCTCCAGATGCTGCATACCATTGGCATGTTCAATGGCATCTTTAAGCAGTTGCTGATCGTTACCGCTGGTATGACGCAGCGCATAAATCAGTGGCAGAGTTGGTTTACCTTCAGCTAAATCATCACCGATATTTTTACCCAGCTCATCTGCATCGGCCTGATAATCCAGTACATCGTCAATCAGCTGGAATGCTGTGCCCAGATGCATGCCATAGAGTTTCATCGCATTCACCACAGATTCAGGCTGATTTGCCAAAATAGCGGCAAGCTGGGTAGCGGCTTCAAATAATTTGGCGGTTTTGCAGTAAATCACCTGCATATAGTTTTGTTCTGAGGTTTCCGGGTCGTTGACGTTCATCAACTGCAACACTTCGCCTTCCGCAATGATATTGGTGGCATCAGCCAGGATTTGCATAATCTGCATTTTATCCAGCGACACCATCAGTTGAAAAGCTCGTGTATAAAGGAAGTCACCGACTAACACACTAGCCTGATTACCAAAGACTGCATTGGCCGTCTCTTTACCACGGCGCAGCATGGATTCATCCACCACGTCGTCGTGTAGCAAAGTGGCGGTGTGAATGAATTCCACTATAGTGGCCAGGGTAATATGGTGCTGACCCTGATAACCCAGAGCGCGCGCAGCCAATACAGCTAAAAGTGGACGCAAGCGTTTGCCGCCACTATTGACTATATAGATGCCAAGCTGATTAATCAGCGCTACCTCAGAACTAAGCTGAGAGAATATATGTTGGTTCACGGCCGTCATGTCATCAAGACTGAGCTGGCGGATCTCTTCGAGCGTCATCTGGTAAAACAACTGCTTAGGTATAGAATGTGGCTGATTCTACACCATTGCAGCTGATCAGCTAAAGCAAAACCCGATCCTTTTTGTTGCTCACTGATCTTTTTAATAATTCTGCTTGCGAGGGTAGGGGAAATTGCGTACAATTCGCGCCCTGTGATTATAATTAACACGCCCTTAAAAGTCGGCGTGATTTGTACGGAGTTAACTATGTACGCGGTTTTCCAAAGTGGTGGTAAACAGCACCGTGTAACGGAAGGGCAAACCCTTCGTCTAGAAAAACTAGACTTAGAAACCGGCGCAACTATTGAATTTTCAGCTCTGATGATCGCTAACGGCGAAGACATCAAGATCGGTACTCCTTTAGTTGAAGGCAGTAAAGTAACAGCGGAAGTGGTCAACCATGGCCGTGGCGATAAAGTAAAAATCGTCAAATTCCGTCGTCGTAAGCACTACCGTAAACAAGCTGGTCACCGCCAGTGGTTTACAGAAGTGAAAATTACCGGCATCAGCGCGTAATCGAAGGAGTAACTACTCATGGCAAGTAAAAAAGGTGTAGGTAGCACTCGTAACGGTCGCGATTCAGAAGCGAAACGCTTAGGTGTGAAACGTTTTGGTGGTGAGTCAGTGTTAGCTGGCAATATCATCGTTCGTCAACGTGGTACTAAGTTCCACGCTGGTAGTAATGTTGGTATCGGTAAAGACCACACATTATTCGCCTTAACTGACGGTAAAGTGCAATTCGAAACGAAAGGCGAGCACAATCGCAAATTCGTAAGCATCGTTAGCGAATAACGACGCATTGATTCGAAAAGCCCCGCCTAGTGCGGGGCTTTTTTATTAAGAATCGATCAAAGTCTGATAGTTCAGTGTGCTGAATGTCAGTTTTGTTACTTTCAATTCATCAGAGCCCAGCTATGCATTCATGTGCGGGTAGAATTGATAGTATAATGAGCCCATAGTTTTTTTAGATCAGGATAGTCCAGATGAAATTCGTAGATGAAGCAGAAATTCGGGTTGAAGCCGGCGATGGCGGCAACGGTATTGTCAGTTTCCGTCGCGAAAAGTTTGTCGCCAAAGGTGGCCCAAATGGTGGTGACGGTGGTGATGGTGGTGATGTTTATTTAATGGCGGACACCAACCTGAACACTTTGGTGGACTATCAGTTCGAAAAGTATCACCAGGCAGAACGTGGTCAGAACGGTATGAGTACCAACTGTACCGGTAAACGTGGTGATGACATGATTTTACGTGTGCCTGTAGGCACGCGAGCAGTGGATATAGACACTGCAGAAGTTATTGGTGATTTGACCAAAAATGGTCAGAAGCTGATGATAGCCAAAGGCGGCTGGCATGGTTTGGGTAACGCCCGTTTTACCAGCAGCACCAACAGAGCGCCGCGTAAGAAAACCAATGGTACGCCAGGTGAAGTGCGCAATATCCGTTTAGAACTGCTGTTGTTAGCTGATGTAGGCTTATTAGGTCTGCCTAATGCCGGTAAATCTACTCTGATCCGAGCTGTATCTTCAGCCAAACCAAAAGTAGCTGATTATCCTTTTACCACACTGGTTCCTAACCTGGGTGTCGTACGGGTTGAAAGTCACCGCTCTTTTGTGATTGCCGATATTCCGGGTTTGATTGAAGGTGCTGCTGAAGGTGCTGGTTTAGGTATTCAGTTCTTAAAACACTTAGAACGTTGTCGTTTATTGTTGCACGTTGTTGATGTGTTACCGGCAGATGGCTCAGATCCAGCTGAAAACGCTGTGACTATTTTGAAAGAATTGGATAAATACAGTGACAAGCTGGCTAATAAACCACGTTGGTTAGTCTTTAATAAACTGGATTTAGTACTGGAAGATGAATTAGAAGAAGTGATCGAACGTGTCACTAAAGCCATCAACTGGGAAGGTCCTGTACATTCAATAGCTGCAGCGAGTCGCACTAATACGGAACGTTTGGCTGCAGATATTCTGAATTATATTGAATTACTGCCGGTTGAAAAACCAAGAGAGCAGATTGAAGACGCTGTAAACTTCAAATGGGATGATTATCATCAGGATGTGTTAGCAGTAGCTGATGATCTGGATGAAGATGATGATTTCGATGAAGACGATTACGACGTTGAAGTAATTTACAAGCGCTGAGGTGACAATGCGGATTGCAATGATTGCGGCTATGGCCAATAACAGAGTAATTGGCAAAGATAACCAGATGCCCTGGCATTTACCGGCTGATCTGAAGCATTTTAAAAAAGTGACTTTAGGCAAGCCGGTGATTATGGGCCGCAAGACCTATCAGTCTATTGGTAAGGCCCTGCCCGGGCGGCGCAATATAGTCATCAGCCGTCAGAGCGGCGCGCTTAGCGCTGATGCTGACTGGGTTCAGAGTATTGAACAGGCTTTGGCTTTAGTGCAGCATGAGGCTGAGGTGATGATTATAGGCGGTGCCGAGATATACCGTCAGGTGCTGCCTCTGGCCGATACGCTTTATATCACTGATATTGATTTGACCGTTGAAGGAGATGCCTTTTTTCCTGATTATCTGGCTGAAGCAAGCTGGTGTCAGTCTGCATCAGAACAGCATCAACCCGACCCACAAAATCCCTACTTTTACCGCTTTCGCACCCTGAACAGAGAATGAACAAGTCTTCATTGCACCTGTTGCTACATGTTGTTACTATACTTTTGTCTGTTTTTTGACTGCTTCAGGAGTAATGTATGAAATTGTTGCCAGCAGTGTTCTGTGGTGTAGTGGTGGCAGGTGCAGTATTAGTGTCCCCGGTGGTGCATGCTGACGACCAGTTAGCGGCTTCGATGTGTGATTATGTCAAGGCTGACGATAAGAATAGATTACGGAAAGTATTAAGTGATTACCGTCTGCGCTTACGTAACATCTATGATGGCGTGACCTGTAACGGTGACAGTCTGGTTCGTTTTGCAATAAGAAATAACGCAGCAGATGTAGGCGAATTTATTGTGAAGCAGTTACCAGCTGCTCAGGTTGCTGCATCAGGTGATGTGGCATGGGCAGAAGGCAATGGTTTTGCAGCCTCTCCTTTGCTAACCGTCATAAAAGAACGAGCGGGTGGCGGCGAGTAGTCGTTATCCCAATAAAAAAATCCGCCTGATGGCGGATTTTTTTATATTCAACAGGACAGTAAAATCCGCTATGGGTAATCGGAGCTAACCAGTTCAGACTTTGAACTGGTCTACCGATTGACGTAACTCTTCAGCTAAACGAGCCACTTCATGACTGGACTGAGAGGTTTGCTCTGCACCAGACGCTGTTTGTTCAGCAATAGTGACTATAGATTCTAATAAGTGGCTGATTTCGTTTGATACCTGATTCTGCTCTTTAGCAGCATGAGATATTTGTTCGCTCATATCATGGGCCAGATGCACCGCATTGGTGATAGATTCCAAGGCTTGTGCTGCCACTTCAGTTTGAGTCACACAGTTCTCTGCCTGCTTTTTACCTTTGTTCATCGCTTCTACAGCAGCATGAGCACCGGTTTGCAAGACCTGGATCATGGCCTGAATTTCCTGAGTCGAAGCCTGAGTTTTGCTGGCTAATGAACGAACTTCATCAGCTACTACCGCAAAACCACGACCTTGTTCGCCGGCACGGGCTGCTTCAATGGCCGCATTTAATGCCAGCAAGTTAGTTTGTTCTGCAATGCCACGAATTACATCAAGGATACTGCCGATTGAAGCACTGTCTTTATGCAATTTGTTGATCACGGTAGAAGCCTGATCTACTTCTTTAGACAACTGCAGTATGGTTTGTTTGTTGTTTTCAGAGATAACTTTGACACGCTCAGCTTCACCGTCAGCATTTTTAATTTCAGCCAATGCGTCGTTCGAACTTTGCATTACCCCTTGTGAGGTGCTGCTCATCTCAGTGGTCGCTGTCGCTGCCTGAGTGACCTGAGACTTCTGCTCACGAATAGCGGCAGTTGTTTCTACTGTAATAGCTGATGTTTGTTCTGAAGCAGCTGCAAGTTGAGTCGAACGGGAAATGATGCCCTGAATTAACTGGCGTAAGTTGGTGATAACCTGATTACAGTTACGCGCCAGGTCGCCAAATTCATCCTGAGCTTTATCATCCAGACGTTTGGTTAAGTCACCTGAAGCCACTACACCTAAAATTTCGTTCACTTTCGACAATGGAACTGTGATGCTGCGTACTGTTACCATGGCGATACCTACAGCCAAACCAATGGATATCAGCACTACAATGAAAATGGTTGTAATGGCACCTGATACATCAGACTGAGCTCCAGCCTGGATCTCGCCAGCCACAGTGCGGGCTCTGGATAACAAACGGTTTAAACCATCCAAGGCTGTCTTGTTGTGACTTTCAGCCTGAACCAGTAGTTTTTGCGCTTCGGCAGAAGCTGCCAGCATTTTTGCTTTTAAGGCTAAGATACCTTCGTCACCAGCAAGTAATTCATTAATAGCAGAGATTTTCTCGTCTAAATCGGCGACCATATCAACGTTAGCACCAGCTTCAGTTTTTATGACGTTTATCTGCTGATTTACACCAGCTAACCGTGAAGTTACTTCGTTAGCAATAGTCTCAGCTGTTGTTGCTGAGGTGGTTCGGGTCAAATCAACCACTACGCTTACCAGAGTGTTTAAACCTGTTTCCAGTTCAGTGGCTGCTTTGCTCGCTTCAGGAAAACGACGGGTCACGTCTCTGACGTCACTGAAATCCAATAACAAAGAGGCAGAATCATCTGAATTTAATTCAACATCAGACAACTGTGAAGCAATTTGATCGCGTAAGCTCAGGCTTTTACTTAATTCAGCGAAAAGCTTTTTACTGATAGGAGTGAAGTCGGTGTAAGCGGCTGAAACTTCTTTAAAAGAGTTCGCCAGAGTTTCTTCTTCTGAAACTACAGTTTGTAATGCTTTTGCTGCAGTCTCATATAAAACCTGTTCTGCACCGAACTGGTTCTCAAATTCTTTGACTTGTTTTACTTCAGTTGCATAAAAAGCCTGCAAACTGATTTTGCTCATTTTGACGAACTCACTTTGCAGCACAGCACTATTCTCAAGTGCCGGGATAGAGATTTCATTTACTTGCGTGGTTGAGGCATTGATACTATTCAAGCTCATGTACGAGGTAATACCGATCACAAGTAGTAGCAGTGAAATAACACCAAAACCACCAATAATCCGAAGTGCTACCGTTAACTTCATAACTTTACTCCCAGTATCCAGGCTAAAAGGGCATCATTGACCCTGTCACCACACAATAAACAATTCAAAATAGAACATTTTGAAACAACGTCGCATTATAGCGTTATTTTTAGTCAGAAACACTATAACGCTGTGCCGTCTCAATACAATAGGCGGTTAAACAATTTCCCCAAACACAACCAGTATCCAGCGCATAAATTCCTTCAACAGGACTATATCCCATCAAAGAGGCCCAATGACCAAAAAAGATCTGTGGGTGTGGTCTGTGTTTCCAGAATTCATACCAAGGGATCAGCGTACTTACTTTTTCCGGATGGCGCTTTTCTTTGAGTTCAAGTGCTCCATTTGAAAGACAAAAACGCATCCTGGTACAACTGTTAATGGCGAAACGCCAGCGGTCTTCATTGGTTTTCACTTCAGACCAAAGTGCTGGCGTATTGCCATACATCACTGCAAATAGTGTTTCGGGTGTTTCTCTTAACACTTGGCTTACTTCTGCAGCTGTGTCCAAAGCAGACTGTAGACCCCAACCCGGTGCCAATCCGGCGTGGACCAGTAAAAGGTTACGCTCTGGCTCAAAATGTAGCAGAGGTTGTTGCTGCAGCCAATCTACCAGTTCAGGCAGATCAGACGCTTGCAGTAACTCATCCAGTTGGTCTTTAGGATCTGTTGTGGCAAAACCATAAACGCAGGCTAAAAAATGCAAATCATGATTTCCCAGTACTGTTTTGGCTTTATTTCCTAAAGACCGGATAAAACGCAAGGTCGCTAGTGAGTCTGGACCACGTGCCACCAAATCGCCACAAAACCATAATTCATCCAGCTTTGGATCAAACTGGATTTCAATTAACAGCGACTGCAACTGCTTAAAGCAGCCCTGAACATCTCCAATGACGTAACTTGCCATAAGATCAATTCAGAATATTGGGCAGAGCTAAACGAAACAAAGGAATAGCAGCTTTAAAACAGAGCTGGCTTTGGCTGGTCATTTCGTAATGGCCCTGCATAGTGCCTACCGGAGTTTCCAGCACTGCACCACTGGTATAGCTGTAACTTGAACCTGGCGCCAATTGAGGTTGTTCACCCACCACACCCTCACCATGTACTTCAGTTTCTTTGCCATTGGCGTCTGTGATAAGCCAATAGCGTCTGAGTAACTGCACTGTTTCAGTGCTATGGTTTTTAATGGTAACAGTGTATGCAAAAACATACCTGTTTAAAGCAGGATCCGATTGAGCTGCCACATAAAATGTCTCGATTGAGACAGGAATTTCAAAACTCAAACTCATAATTGTTGTTGCTCGTGCTGATGCAGCCAACGGGCGATACCAATAAATTGCTCCACACTTAATTGTTCTGGGCGCAAGGTTGGATCTATTCCCATTTCGATAATTTGCTCCGCTGTTGCAAAGTTGCTAAAGCAGTTACGCAAAGTTTTACGGCGCTGGTTAAAGGCTTCCAGACAGACTCTGTTTAATACAGCAACAGGCACATCCTGACGTTCTGAACTTGGTTTCGGGATAAGCCGCACCACGGCTGAATGCACTTTAGGAGCTGGTTTAAAGGCGCCAGGTCCCACTTCTACCACAGGCATTGCATGACAAAAAAACTGGGTCATCACAGATAAACGGCCATAGGTTTTGGAACCATGACCAGCTGTCATACGCTCTACCACTTCTTTTTGTAGCATAAAATGCATGTTTTCAATGTCGTCTGCATAGTCAAAGAGGTGAAATAACAGCGGAGTAGAGATGTTGTAAGGCAAATTACCGAATACTTTTAACTTTTTGCCTGGTTGTACTAACTGACGAAAATCAAATTTCATCGCATCAGCCTGATGGATAGTCAGCCTATCTGCCAGCACAGGATGTTCCTGTAAACGCTGGGCGAGATCTCTGTCCAGTTCTATCACGGTCAAATGCCCGGATTTTTCGACAACAGGCTCAGTGATCGCACCTAAACCCGGGCCAATTTCGACCAGTAGATCCGTTGGTTTTGGGCTGATGGCTTTCACAATACGTTCAATGACGACAGGGTCGTGTAAGAAGTTCTGACCAAAACGTTTTCGGGCTGTGTGTCCCAGGTGTACTTTATCTGTCATGTGATAACTTGGCTCTTTGCGCTAAATAAATGGCTTGTTCCAGGGCATGGAATAAACTTCCGGGGTCGGCTTTTCCTGTGCCGGCTAAATCCAGCGCAGTACCATGATCGACTGAGGTTCTGATTAAAGGTAAACCAAGGCTGATATTCACCGAACGGCCAAAGCCTTTATGTTTCAACACAGGTAAGCCCTGATCATGGTACATAGCTAAGACAGCGTCGGCATGGTCCAGATATTTAGCCTGAAACAAGGTATCGGCAGGCAAGGGACCTATCAGGTTCATACCTTGTAAACGTAATTCTTCCAAAGCCGGGCTGATGATATCTATTTCTTCGCGGCCCAGATGCCCGTCTTCCCCGGCGTGCGGATTTAAACCGCAGACATAAATAACGGGAGAGGCGATGGCAAACTTGGTTTGTAAGTCGTGATGTAATACCGAAATCACTTTGTGCAAGCGCTCTTTGGTGATGGCTTTGGCCACATAGGCCAGTGGTATATGGGTTGTTGCCAGTGCAACACGCAAACCTTCAGTGGCCAGCATCATGACCACATAAGGCGTATTCGACAGATGAGCGAAATATTCGGTATGACCGCTAAAGGGAATACCTGCTTTATTGATAATACCTTTATGCACCGGGCCTGTGACTATGGCATCAAATTCGCCAGACATGGACTTTTCACCGACGTATCGTAAGGTGTCTACTACATAACGCCCATTGGCTTCATTCAACTGCCCAGCGATCACTGCTGCTTCTGGCGTGAAATCGACACAGGTCAAAGTGCCAGCTTGCTGAGGCTGTGCGGGTTGATTTGGCTCATAAGGTAAAAGCTTAAGCGGCAGGTTTAATACTGCCGCTCTTTGTCGTAAAACTTCTGCGTTGGCACAGACGACCAGTTGCACTGGCCAGTCTTTTTGCGCCAACATCACCACCAGATCAGGGCCTATACCGGCTGGCTCACCTGGGGTGATTGCTATCCTTAATGTCATTCAGTGTCTGCCAGTATTTCGATATAGGCCTGATCACGCAGTTCGCGCAAAAAATTGGCCTGTTCTTCGTTAAAGCGGCGGTTAAACAACATGCGATACACTTGATCCTGCTTTTTCTCTGCAGTCATGTCTACTACACGTTTCTCTAATAACTGCACTACGTGCCAGCCATGTTCTGTGCGGAAAGGTTCGCTGATTTCCTGCAATTGCAGGGCATTTAACGTATCGCGGAAGGCGGGAACGTACATAGCTGGATCTGCCCAACCTAAATCACCACCTTTCAACTTGGAACCAGGGTCTTCAGAGTTTGCGCTGGCGAATTCGGCGAAATCCGCTTTGTCTGCTTTAAAGTCGGCAACAAATTGCTTCAAGGTGTCACGGGCTTTTTCTTCACTCATGATAATGGATGGTTTGATCAAGACATGGCGTGATTTAACTTCGTTCGCTTCGGCAACGTTGGCGCCACGAATATCAAAAATAGTCAGAATATGAAAACCAGCACCAGAGCGCAAAGGGCCTATTACGTCGGTTTTCTTTTTGCCACGAATCGCATCGGAGAACAAAGTTGGCATTTCGTTGATATTCATCCAGCCCATATCACCACCGTCCAGTGCAGAACTATCAGAGGATGACGCTATAGCCAGTCTTTTGAAATCACTGCCTTCACGTAACAACTTCATCACTTTGTCGGCGCGATCTTTAGCGTCGGTGATTTCTTCAGTGCTGCCCTGATTTGGAATAGAAATCAGAATATGACCTATATTGTATTGCTCATTGGATGCGCCTTGTTCTTCCATCACTTTCATCAGGCTGTCTATTTCCTGTGGGCTGATGTAGATGCGGCGTTGCACGTTGGCTCGTAATACTTCACCTGTGGTGATTTCTTCACGGAAACGTTCGCGGAATTGCTGATAGTCACCTTCTTCAGCCACTATGCGCTGACGAAATTGTTCCATCGTCAGATTTTCGCCGCGGGCAACGTTTTCCAGCGCCTGATCCAATTGTGGGTCAGTGATTTGCAAGCCCATACGGCTAGCCATTTGCATCTGTAAGCTATTGCTGATTAACCGTTCCAGTGCCTGAGTGCGTAAAGCCCGGTCTGAAGGTAAGGTCTGTCCCTGGCTTTGCGCATTGCGTTTCACCTTGTTGACCATATCTGTCACTTCAGTATCCAATACGACACCGTTGTTGACTATGGCTGCAACACCGTCGATCTTTTGTTCTGCCGCCTGGCTCGAAAAGACCAGAAATGCGGCCACAGAGCTGGCAATCAAAAGTTGTAACTTCATAGGTTCCTACATTAATTATTTAGTAAATATGGGCGTCTATAACCAAAAATTCCGTTCGATAACATGTCGTTGACTGAGAAACCTGCCCCCTCACCAAAACCTTTTAATACAAATTGTACGGCTATACCGTTATCAAAAGTAGGAGGTTGGGACAAATCATTCAGTGCCAATTCAAGGTTGGTATTGATTTGGCGCTTAGCAACCACTCGAATTGCCCAGCAACAGGATTCATATTGCAAACCAAGGTTAGCTTCTATCATATGATGCTTGTTGATGTCACGATAATAACTGGCAATCAGTTTCCATTTATCATCAATAGGTGTGGTGCCTAAAAAGCCCAGCTGTGCAATTTCGTAGTCTGAGACCTCCCGACTGTAGCGGTGGTTCAATTGGATCAGACTTTTATCATCTGCTATGTAATCCAAAGTGACGTTGCTTTTCACCATACGCTCATTGCTGGAATCATACTGCAATGCGGTATTTAAGTACCAGCCTTCACTCCAGTTCCACAACAGCTCAGAGGCCAGAACCGAATCAGCAGGTTGTTTGGCGTCTGGCAGTAAGTTGTCTATGGGCTGCGGATCATCCAGGAATACAATCTGACCCAGACTAAAGCGGAACAACTCATTATCCTGTGAGTCATACAAACGAGTTGTCCAGCCTATAGTCAATTGATTGGTATCGGCAATTCTGTCCAGACCCGAATATCTGTTTTCGCGGAATAAGCCATAATAATCGTCTTGCAAAGGTGCTGTGTCATACAGCCCAATCATCGACTGCTCGCGATAGGGGATATAGAGGTATTGTATTTGAGGCTCAAAGGTTTGCAATGAATCTGCTTTTTTCCAGCTTAGCTCCCTTTCCATATTCAGTTTGGCGTTGATCTGTACTTTGGGTACTGTTCTGCTGATCTCTTTTTGAATCAATAGATTGTCTTGATCGGTATTTTGCTGATAACGGGTATGCAGCAGGCTGGTTTCTGCGACTAACTCGACCGCTGGTGTGATTAAAGGCCAACGGATACTGGGTTCAAGATGTAAACGGTCTGCACTGTTAATCAGCGCACTGTCATTGCGAAAATGGGCGTATTGGCTGTGCCAGTTAAACTCAAAACCTGCAGCTAAATCCGTTGGAGCAGCGGAGCTCAGGTCAATTTGTGGCAAGGCAGCGTATGAAGGCAGATAGTTTCCAAGGATTTCAAAACCTTGCAGGCGAATTTCTGAGTTCAGATAGTCACCGAAATAATTCAGGCTGGCTTGCCGGTAAAGTTGGGTGTCGCTTTGGTTATTGTAGTCAGACCCCAGTTCAGACAAGTAAGCATCATCGCTGACATCGGTAAAATCGACACTGGCACGCCAACGGTCTGACAAGTCGCCACTGTGGCTGAAATGGGTTAAATAGCGACTGCCAAAGCCTGCCGGCTTGTCATTGTCATCGGGTAAAATTTCAAGTTGTAACCGGCCATTATGATCTTCGGTCAGATAACGGAATTCAGTGTTTAACTGAGCTCCTCTTTTACTCATAAAACGAGGGCTGATAGTTGCATCATAGTTGTCGGCAAGGTTCAGATAATAAGGAGTCTCAAAATCCAGCCCTAATTTCTGTGAACTACCAATCTTGGGAAACAACAAACCACTTTTGCGTTTATCACTGACAGGGAAGGTCATGTACGGCAAATAAAAGACAGGCACATCCTGAATTTTAATGACCGAATGCCAGGCTTCACCCCAGCCATCATCGGCATTAATATTAATTTTATCTGCATGCAAGGCCCAACTGCTGTCGTTGTATGGGCAGGTAGTAAAGCTGGCTTTAGTTAAATTAATTTGCTGCTTATCTGCGCTCATTTCTTTGGCAAAGCCGCGACCAGATTGACTGACCAGTTGATAATCCGCTTCACCCAATATGGCTTTGTCTTCTTTAAGGTGAGCCGTGAAATGACTGCTGCTGACTTTTAAATCAGGGCTGTAGTATTGAATACCACCACTGGCCAGCAAGGTCTGATTTTTCTGACTGACCTGTGCATTGGCGGCGTTTAACATAGTATTGCGGTAAAGGATTTCTATGTTGCCATCAAATAATGCAGTTTGGTCCTGCATCATGCGAATTCTGTCAGACAATATTTGCAGTCTGTTATCTTTTGCCGATAGCTGACTCAACTTGGCCGGCATCTCTACAGCGCTATAACATTGCTGGATAGGTTGAGGTGTTTGCTCTTCCGCATAGGCAAAATAAGGAATACCAAGCGCCATGATAATAAGGCGATAGATCAGAGAATGAGTCATGCAACCTACTTAATACAATACGTGAAACAGGTGAAAAGGACCAGAACACCGAGCCAGCTATAATAAATCAATTTTCCCGATCCTGCTAATCCGTTATAGTGCTGGCTTTGACCAAGTGACGGGGTTTGAAGTGCCAGCTCGAATGCAGTTAATTCAACGTTTTTTAACGGCGTGTTTTCCTGATGAGGTTATTCGCCTCGAACCTATTACCGGAGATGCCAGTTTCAGGCGTTATTTTCGTTTTTCTGTAGCGAAAAACAGCTACATTTTGATGGATGCGCCCACACCAACGGAAGACTGTGGCCGTTTTGTTGCCACGCAGCAAGCATTTGCACAGGCTGGTTTACAGGTGCCCCGAATTATTGCTCAGGATATTGAGCAAGGCTTGTTACTGCTTAGTGATTTGGGCGACACTTTGTTGTTGTCTGAATTAACACAAGATACGGTCAGCGACTTCTATCATCAGGCATTGGCACAATTGGCTCAGGTTCGTACCATCAGTGCTACAAGTGCCGGGCCTTTACCTGTATTTGATCAGGCTTTTTTACTTCGGGAAATGCAGATTTTTATTGATTGGTTTGTACTTGAGCATTTGCAGCTGACACTGAATGAACAAGAGCACTTTATGTTGCAAAAGCATTTCCAGTTGCTGGCTGACACAGCGTTGCAGCAACCTCAGGCAGGTATGCACCGTGATTACCATGCCCGTAATTTGATGCTGCAACAGGACGGCAGTCTGGCTGTGATTGATTTTCAGGACCTGGTTACAGGTCCTGTGACTTATGACGCTGTGTCTCTGCTGAAGGATTGTTATGTAAAATGGCCTCTTGAGCTTGTACAGTCATTAGGCCAGAAGTTTTACTACAACCTCAAAGCCACTGATGAGTTGCCTGCTGAGGTTAGTGCTGAGCAGTTTCAGCTTTGGTTTGATTGGATGGGATTACAACGACATATTAAAGTCTGTGGTATTTTCTGCCGCTTGTACCATCGTGACGGAAAGTCGGGTTATCTGGCTGATTTACCACGAGTCTTCGAGTATGTACTTGAGGTTACTCAGCTTTACCCGGAGTTGCAGGAGTTGGATCTGTGGCTGAAAAATAAAGTACAACCTGCACTGGAGGCTAAGGCCTGAGATGAAAGCAATGATACTGGCAGCAGGTCGTGGTGAGCGGATGCGACCTTTAACCGATCTGTTACCTAAACCCTTGTTAACTGTGGCTGGCAAAGCATTGATCCACTACCATCTGGAGGCGCTCCGTGCAGCCGCAGTGCAGGACATTGTCATTAATCATGCATGGCTGGGTCATTTGTTGCCAGAGCATCTAGGCACTGGTCAGCAGTTTGGTTTGAACATCAGTTATTCAAACGAAGGTGCCGAAGGCCTTGAAACCGCCGGCGGTATCAAAAAAGCCTTGCCCCTGTTGGGGAATGAACCTTTTATGGTGATCAACGGCGATATCTTCAGTGATTATCCTTATCAGCAACTGATGGATAAATTAGCTCCGGACATCCTTGCTCATCTGGTGTTGGTGCCTAATCCGCCACAGCATCGGAAGGGGGATTTTGGTATCAGTGCAACAGGTTTGGCTTTGGCTGAAGCAGCTCAGTGTTTTACTTTCAGTGGCATAGCGGTTTACCACCCTGAGTTTTTCAGTGCTGTGGCCGAAGGGAAACAAAAATTGGCACCTTATTTACGCGAAGCGATGGCACAACAGCAAGTGACAGCAGAGCTTTATAAGGGGGTATGGCATGACATTGGTACTGTGCAGCGACTGACTGAATTATCGGCGCAACTGGAGTCTGAACATGTGGGGTAAAATTCTTGGTGCCTTATTTGGCATGGCTCTGCTGAAAATCCCTGGTTTATTTATTGGTTTACTGATAGGTCACTGGTTCGACAGATCCTATGGAGGCGTATTCGCCAGTCATGGCGGTTTTAACGGTTTTTCCCGTGATAAGTCTGAAGCTCAGGGGATTTTTCGTTATAACACTTTTGCAGTGATGGGCCATATTGCTAAGTCTAATGGGGTAGTCACTAAGTCCCATATTCAGCAAGCTACTGTTTTTATGGACCAATTAGGTTTAACTGCGGCGCAGAAACAAGAAGCTCAGGCCGCTTTTCGGCATGGTAAGCAGGCTGATTTTCCGTTGTTGGAACAACTGGCTGAATTCAGGTCTGTTTATCGAACCAGGCCTGATGTACTGCTGATGTTTCTGGAAATTCAAATCAGTACTGCTTATGTCGATTTGTATTTAAGCAGTGCAGAACAAAAGATATTGACTCAGGTGGCATCGGCATTAGGCATCAATGCGACGCAGTTTGAACAGATGCTCAGTCGTTATGAAGCTGAAGCCCGTTTTGCTAAAAACAGTAGCAACGGACCAGGAGATGCAGGACGCCGTTTGACGGATGCTTATAAAATTTTAGGGATCAGCGCAGACAGTTCAGAGGTACAGTTAAAAAAGGCTTATAAAAAGCTGATGGCACAACATCATCCAGACAAGCTGATGTCGCAAGGTTTACCGCCAGAACTTATGGATGTGGCCAAACAAAAAACTCAGGATATTCAAGCTGCTTACGAGTTAATTCGTAAACAGCGTGGCTAATCGCGGAAAAACATAAAATATACAGCGCCCAGCAGACACAAGCCAGCATAGACATAATTCCATTTAAAAGGCTCTCTCATATAGAACACTGCGAACGGAATAAAAATACTCAAAGTGATGACTTCCTGCAATATTTTCAGCTGAGCAAGACTCAGCACCTGGTGACCTATCCGGTTAGCAGGCACCATCAGCATGTATTCAAATAAGGCTATACCCCAGGATACTGCGATCGCTATATACAAAGCTGAGCTTTTAAAGTGTTTGAGATGGCCATACCAGGCAAAAGTCATAAAAATATTACTGGCGGTCAGCAACAAGACCGTCTGGAGCAAAGGCGACATAATCTGGTGTCTCCGGTGAAGAAGGGGAGGGGATAGCGATGTTTCGTAGTTTAATAGATTTTTATAAGTGGAAAAATTAATTTAATAGCCCTGATAGCTTAACCAGCCATAAATCTCTTTGAATACACGTTGTTGGGTTTCGGCCTGTGCGATAAGCCCACTGATTTCCCGCTGACGGTACAATAATTTCTGCTGTTGCCTCGCCAGTTGTTTCCGTAATTTCCACTGTGCTGCCACTTGCTGATTACCTTGTTGTTGCATCAAGTCCAGAGTGGGAACCTGCTGTTTGGCTATCGCCAGAGGTAAGCTGCGTTGTTGATCTGCTGCTGGCAAATAGGCCTCGAGCAAAATCAGTGACTGGGGTTCCTGCAGCTTTTTATCGGCGTAAAGTTGACTGATCAAAGCCGCGCTGCTGCCCTGGGCCACAACGATCACCGTGCCGTTTGATACCATAGCACTGGTCATAGCGACTTCAATGCGTTGTTGTAACTGGTTTTTGTAGTTTTCTAAGTCTTGTGTATCATCGCTTAAAGGAGCGTCGGGTACCGCTATAGCCAAAGTGTCCCAACCATAGTCATTAAACTCTTTTCGTAATAAATTCAGATTTTTGGGGCTGGATGCATGTTGTGACCAATCAGGGATAAACAACATAGTGCCTTTAACTTTCGGCGTAAATGCTGCCCTTTTTAATGCCAGAAAGCTTTTGTCGCCTGCCAGCAGCTCTGTGATTTCATCCGCAGGCAATTGCCAGCTCAGATCGGCTTTATGCCAGTCTTCCATAGACACTGCTTCAGCGCCCTGAGTATACAGACTGAGTAACAGCAGAAAAGCTAACATTTTCGATGACATAAGACGTTACTCTGAAAGTCGGAACCTGAGCAGGGTATCGGCAAAGTGCGACTAAACTTTATCGGACAGACTGAGTTATAGCTGTAAAAGCTGAGATCCAACAAAAAAAAACCGCCTTGCGGCGGTTTTTCGAAGCGGAAGAGATTAACGCTCTACTTTTTCTTTGATAGTTGCAGTTACAACAGCTTCAATGCGGCGGTTAGCAGCGTGAGCAGCTTGAGTATTACCTGCAACTTTTGGACGTGAAACACCGTAACCTTTTACTGTTACACGATTAGCACTGATGCCATGTTCGTTTAACAATACTTTAGCTACTGCATCAGCACGACGCTCTGATAATTTCAGGTTGTATGCAGCGCCACCTACGTTAGAAGCGTGGCCACCGATTTCAACATCAGTACCAGGGAAACGTTTCAGGAAAGCCGCTAAGTCAGCGATTTCTGAGTTGTATTCTGGTTTGATTTCAGCAGAGTCATTAGCAAACTGAGCTTTTAACGTGAAGTTCACTTCTTTTTCAGTGAAGATTGAGCAACCATTTGCATCTACTTTATCAGTAGATGGAGTGCCTGGGCACAGGTCTCTTGAATCAGGTACACCGTCGTTGTCGCTGTCAGCAACAACTACAACAGGAGCCTGTACTGGCTCCGGAGCCGGAGTAGGTTCTGCAACTGCTGGCGCTGAGCCAAACAGCATAGAAACACCAAGTTTGATGTTTGCATCGCCATAACTGTCGTTAGTCAGACCCTGGAAGCGGTTCATTTCAGCAAATAAAGACACACGTTCGCCAACATAGTGACGGTAACCAACACCAATGTTTACTGCCTGAGTGTCGTGGCTGCCTTCAACTTCAAAATGCTTCAAACCACCAACAAGGTACATGCCAGTGCCAGCAATGTTGTATAAAGCATCTACACCAAAACGGTCTGCATCAAACTTGTTGTCAGAAATTAACTGTTCCAGACGATCTCTTGCGTATTCGAAACGCACAGCCCAGGTTTCGTCGATGTTGTAGCCAAGCTCGAAACCATAACCATAACCCTTATCCAGGTAGTTCCATTCAAGGGATTCAGTTTTGTCACCGTCTGGCAGGTAGTATTCAGCGAAAACTGAACCAAAAGCACGGTCAGTTACAACTGGCTTTGAACTATTTGCTAAAACAGTGGTCGATAATAAAGCTGCCATAATGGCAATTGCGCTAGTACTTAGTTTCATCCATATCTCCTAAGAGTCAATTTCGGCGGCCATTCTATTTGCTTAAAAAATTTTAAGCAAAGTTAGTCGCTCGTTATTACAAGTTTTTGTCCGATATCCATCGGTTTACTCACATCGGTACCAAGTTTACCTTAAAAAACTGAACCTTAGGTTAACAGTTTTCTGAATTGCCTTTTATCTTGGTGCTAAAACGGGCAATCAACCTCAAAATATAGCTCAGTTCCTGAAGTTGGGTGTCTTAGTTTCAGAGAACTGGCATGTAATTGAAGTCGGGCTACTGAACATTTTCCTTGTTCAGTTCCATAAAACTTATCCCCCAGTATCGGATGCCCCAGCCATAACATATGCACCCGCAGCTGATGCGAACGTCCTGTAATGGGAGTAAGTTCTACTTTCGTTTGGTGTGAAGTACGCTCCAACACCTTAAAGTACGTTAAAGAAGGCTTACCGGATCCAAAGTGCACCATTTGTTTGGGCCGGTTGGGCCAGTCACATATCAAAGGCAAATCAACAACACCTGAATCGACTGAAACCTGACCTTCTAATCGGGCTAAATAGCGTTTTTTGGTCTGACGTAATTCAAACTGCTTATTTAAATCACGCTGACTTTGAGCATGCATAGCCATTACAACCAGACCTGAGGTTGCCATATCTAATCTGTGCACTATACGTGCTTGTGGCCATACCAGCCGTACGCGGTACTCAAGGCTGTCTTTGTGTTCAGGCGCCTTACCCGGCACTGTCAGCAAACCACTGGGTTTATTCAGGAGCAAAATATCATCATCCTGATACACTATGTCCAGATAAGGTTCGGTTGGTGGCTGATACTCAAGCAACATTATATTCACTTTTAGTCATGGCTGACAACCACGACCCTCAGCGCATCAAATTTTAACCTGGCTTTACTGATGTAATCTGTTAATTCTTGTTGCTGTTGTTGTAAATGTGCAATTTCTTCTGGTCGCACGGACGGATTCAGCTTCTGCAGTGCCTGTAAACGCTCTATTTGAGCCTTTAATTTCTGTTGTATTAATTCCTGGGCTTGTTGCTGTACTTCGAGAAGGCGCACAGTGGCTTGTTCCACAGCCTTACCTATCAGCGGGTGAATAAAGCTTTGTAAAGCTTTCACCATCTTGGCTGCAGGTTGCCTGCCTACTGGTTTTAACTGCTTATTAAACTGCTCAAAGCCAACATTTGCAGCAAGATTTTTCCCATTTTTCTCCAACAGCAAGCGCACAGGAGTGACAGGTAGATAACGGCCCAGTTGCAGCTCTTTTGGTGCGCTGGCTTCAACTATGAAGATAAATTCAACAAAATAAGTACCGGCAGGCAAAGCTTTATTCGGTAATAAAGCTACAGAGCTGTTGCCCATTTGCTCATTGGTCAGGATATCTAAAGTCCCTTGAACCATAGGGTGATCCCAGCTTAAAAACTGAATATCTTCCTGAGCCAACGCTGTAGCACGGTCAAAGGTGACACTGATACCGTCGTCGTCCAGCATTGGATAATGGCTGTGCAGATGTTCTGACATCGTCAGTACCATGCTGTTTTCACCCCGGTCGTCCTGATTCACTCCCAGAACATCCCATGCCCGCAACATAAACATCGGCAGGCGGGTTTCATCATCCAAAGCGGCGATAGCACTGGCCAGCTCGCTGGCTTTACCACGACCCGAGCTATTAATTTCCAGCAGTTTGTCACGGCCTTGTTCCAGTTTCTGTTTTAGTTGCTGGTTCAGCTCTGCACTTTTGGTGATCAGCGTCTGAATCGCATCCTTGTCCATCGTAGTGGCAGAAAGCAGTTCAAACAGTTCAGTGGCTACGTGTTCAAACACTGAACGACCAGTTTGGCAAGTATGGCTTAACGCTTGTAAACCTTGCTGATACCAGTCCAGAAGTACTTGCTGTGGATGATCGGTAAAATACGGGATATGAATTTGAATATCCTGCGTTTGACCTATACGGTCTAATCGGCCTATACGTTGCTCCAGTAAATCCGGGTTCAATGGTAAATCAAATAACACCAGATGATGAGCAAACTGGAAGTTACGGCCTTCACTGCCTATTTCTGAACAGACCAACATCTGAGCACTGTTATCTTCCTGAGCAAAATAGGCAGCGGCCATATCCCGTTCAACAATGCTCATACCTTCGTGGAATACAGAAGCACGAATGCCTTCGCGTACCCGAACCGCCTCTTCCAGCGCTATTGCTGTATCGGCGTGGGCGCATATCAGCAAAAATTTGCTGCGTTTATGTTGTTTTAGCAGAGCAATCAGGTGATCAACTCTTGGGTCAAACTGCCACCAGCTGCTGGCTTTGCCTTCAAACTCCTGAAATACCCGCTCAGGGAATAAACTGGCTTTGGCTTTTTGTTCCAGACTTTGTTGTTTATTAAAGGCTTGCTGTACTTTTAACGCGTTTTTATATTGCTCAGGCAGCTCCAGTGCAACAGTTTGTGGCTGGCGTTGTGGAAAACCTGAAATTGCACTGCGACTATTGCGGAACAAAATCCGGCCTGTGCCATGGCGGTCCAGCAATTGATTTAATAACTGCTGTTTGGCCTGCTCTGTTTCATCACTGCTGCTGTCTGCGTTTTGTAAACAGGCTAAAGCCCTGTTGATATCACTTTCCGTTAATAACTGGCTTAATGCTTGTGCGGAAGCTGAACTTAATGGACTCTGATCCACTACAGCTGCCGCTAAATCAGCGATATGTTTGTAGCTCTGCTCTTCGGCAATAAAAGCCTGATAGTCATGGAAACGATTCGGGTCTAGTAAACGTAAGCGGGCAAAATGGCTCTGATGACCCAACTGATCCGGAGTGGCCGTCAGCAAAATTAAACCTGCTGTGCCTTCAGCCAGTTCTTCAATACGCTGGTATTCGGTGCTGGAGGCTTCTTCGCTCCAGTGCAAATGGTGGGCTTCATCCACCACTAATAAGTCCCAATCGGCGTCCACAGCTTTTTGATGATGGCTGCGTTTTTTCACCAGAAACTCAAGGCTGGTTAGTACCAGTTGCTCGGTTTCAAACGGATTGCCGCCATCCAGAGAGGATTCAACGCAACGTTCATCATCAAAAATAGAAAACTTCAGGTTAAAACGACGCAACATTTCCACCAGCCACTGATGTTGCAGTGACTCAGGCACAACAACCAGCACTCGTTTGGCTAAACCAGCCAGTACCTGCTGGTGAATAATCAAACCTGCTTCAATGGTCTTACCTAAACCAACTTCGTCAGCCAGTAGTACACGGGGCGCATGACGTTTAGCCACTTCTTCTGCGATATAAAGCTGGTGTGGAATAAGGCTCATCCGGCCGCCCACTAAACCTTGCAGCGGGCTTTGTTGCTGCTGATGCAAATGTTGCCAGCTTTGAAAGCGCAAAGGGAAAGTTTCAAAACGGTCGACCTGACCGGCAAATAAACGGTCCTGAGGCTGGCTGAAGCTGATGAAATGATCGAGGAACAATTCACGCAAAGCCACAGTTTCTTCTGTGTCAGTGCGGGTGCCATGATAGATATAACAGTCGTTTTTACTTTCCACTTCACTGATTAATACTGAGAAACCTTCGGCACTTTTGACTGTATCGCCCGGGTTAAACTGTACACGGGTCAGCGGCGCTTCCTGAATGGAGTACAGACGGTTTTCACCACTGGCCGGGAACAGCAAAGTCAGCATCCTGCCTTCCTGCCCAATCACAGTACCTAAACCTAAATCCGACTCACTGTCGCTGATCCAACGTTGACCCAAAGCAAATTTTATCATCTTGTCCTCACTGCAGAAAATGGCGCGCCATGGTACAGCGAAATGCCTGAGACCGCATCAGCTGTGATGACGTATTTTTTTCATAGATTAAAAATCGTCATCTATTGGTCATACAGATAGTGCATTTTTGCTCTAAGCTTAGATCAAATGAATAAAAGCACTGACAGTTCTGCTTCAACTGAACCAAAACATCAGGCAGCCAGTCAGAGTTGAAGTAAGGATTGTTGTATTTTGCCATGTACTTTCATGGTTTTTATTGTCGCTAAGGAGCTGCTTATGGCGCGAAGAAGAGCTAAAGATAAAAAAATATACGTTCTGGACACCAACATTCTGCTGCATGAACCTTTCGCCTTCTTAAACTTTCAGGAACACGACGTTGTCATCCCGATGACAGTGCTCGAAGAATTAGACCATATCAAAGACAAACATAAAGACGTCAGCCGTGAAGCCCGTATTGCCATTCGTGCGCTGGAAGATGTACTCAAAGACGCTTCACCTGAAGAGATGCTGCTGGGGGTTGCTTTACCCTGCCATCTTGAAGAAAAAAATGCCGGTCATTTATTTATTATCAACGACCATCATATCAGTGACCAAATTCCAGGCTTGCCTGGTGGCGAAAACGATCATCTGATTATTAACACCGCCTTATTTTTACAAAGGGAAAAAGCGCCAACCAAAGTCATACTGGTGACCAAAGACATTAATATGCGCCTGAAAGCGAAAGGGGCAGGGCTGAAGCTGGTTGAAGACTACCGTACTGACCAATTGATTGATGATGTGCGGTTTTTATACAAAGGTTATTACAAGTTTTCTGGTGATTTCTGGTCTGTGGTCAAAGATTGCCGCACCCACAACGAAGGTCGTGATACCTACCATTTTGTGCCTCGCTCCGTATTGCCTAATGCCTACCTGAATGAATACCTGATTGATGAAGCCGAAACTTTTGCTGGTCGGGTGCTTGAAATTAACGAACAGGAAATCAAAATTCTCGATTTAGGTTTTGAACGCCTGATGCACAAACATGCCTGGGGTATTCACCCGAAAAACATTTATCAGGCGATGGCGCTGAATGCTCTGCTGGACCCTGATATGGATTTAGTGATCCTGACCGGGCCCGCAGGTTGTGGTAAAACTTTGATTGCCTTAGCGGCTGCGCTGGAACTGGTGATTGAAAAGGGGCTGTACGACAAAGTGATAGTTACCCGGAATACACCGGAAATAGCTGAATCTATAGGCTTTTTACCCGGAACTGAAGAAGAGAAAATGGCGCCATGGCTGGCTGCTATTACCGATTCATTGGAAGTGTTGCATAAAACCGATGAGCACCCTCATGCCAGTGTGCAATACATTATGGACAAGGCTAATATCCAGTTTAAGTCCGTTAATTTTATGCGTGGCCGAAGCATTCAAAACGCGATAGTACTGTTGGATGAATGTCAGAACTTAAGTGCGGCGCAGCTGAAAACCATCATCACCCGTTGTGGCGAGGGCACCAAGCTGATTTGTTCGGGTAACCTGTCACAAATAGACAGTAACTACCTGACGGCTGTGACTTCTGGTTTAACTTATATCGTAGAGCGTTTCAAAAACTTTGAAGGCAGCACTACTGTTAATCTCAATGGGGTAGTGCGTAGCCGATTGGCTTCTTTTGCAGAGGCAAATCTATAAGCTGTGGAAAACGCCCCGCCTTGTTGCGGGGCTCTTCTTTGTTAAACTACTTTCAGTTTGCGCCTGCTCAGAGCTATACCAACCAATGCCACCAGACTGAACCAGCCCAGACTGCCGCTATCCTCTTTAATGATCACAACTTGTGGTTTGTCATAAGAATAATCTTCCAGCGGTAATTCTGACAATGCAGGTTCGTCGAATCCCGAAATTTCGGCTAACAAGTCGTTGTAGTCCGCATCATAAATCCGGATCACCAGATCGTAGTAGGCTGGTGGCAGGCTATGGATCAGCTCACTTTCTATCGCAAACCAGTCGTCTGCACTGGTGCCATGCAATGTAAATATCGAGCTGGTATGAATAATAACTTCGGGGGCTCCGGCGCGTTTCAGCGCAAAATGGGCATAGACAGGCACAGAGTTATAGTTCGTATCAGCATCAAAGCGGACATAGAGGCTATGATAAAAGCCGTTATTATTTAAATCTGCATCAAATGAAATATCTATGCTATCAAACCAGACATTGTTTTCGACACGTTGAATTAAAGCGCCGCTGCTGCGCAGTGTTGCTTTAGGTTTGGCTGTCGCCGCCACTTGTGATGGCAGCTTAAATGACTCTTTAGTGGATGCGACTTCTGCAGGCGCGGCCAAAGTAACAAACGGCATTACAGCAAATAAACTGACCAGAAAAAATTTACGCATACACAGAGCCTCCTTAGCTTTGGTATCATTACAGGCCAAGGGCCATGAATACTGGCTGAACTCTTTTTAAGTGAACACATATTTTGAAACTGACAAAAAAGCTCCAGGTCACCGAAGCACAACAAGCTATTGAAGCTTTGGTCGCGGCTGCGCCACAACTTAGTAAAGGCCGGCTGAAAGACGCAATGAATAAAGGTGCTGTGTTGTGGCGCCGGGGTAAACAAAATAAAAGAATGCGGCGTGCTCAGGCCGATTTATTACCAGGTGACAGTCTGGAGCTGAATTACGACGAACAATTGCTGCAGCGCAGCTGTGATCCGGCAGTTCTCATTCACGAAGCTCGTGGTTACAGTGTCTGGTTTAAGCCTGCTGGTATGTTGTCGCAAGGCAATGAATGGGGAGATCATCTGGCTTTACTGCGCTTTGCAGAGTTGCACTGGCAAGGCAAACGTCAGGTGTTTTTATTACACAGGCTGGATCGTGAAGCCAGTGGTTTAGTCTTGATCGCTCATACCAAGCAAGCAGCTGCGGCTTTTAGTCTGATGATACAGCAGCATAAAATTGAGAAAGAGTACCGGATTGAAGTCAAAGGTCAGCTCTCAGATGAACTGCTGGCAGAAGGTCAATTAACTGCAGTACTGGATGACAAAGCCTGTACCACTGAATTTGAGCTCGAATCTTATTCAGAAGAACATCGCAGCAGCATCATCAGGGTAAAACTCATTACAGGTCGTAAACACCAGATCCGCCGTCACTTTGCACTGGCAGGGCACCCTGTGATGGGAGACCCGGCTTATGGCTCTGGCAATAAAAACGAACAAGGTTTGATGCTGCAGGCGGTGAAGCTGAAGTTTATTTGTCCATTTCGAAAAACTGCCATGGAGTTTGAACTGCCAGCACACTTAGTACAGCTTTAAATCTGCGCCAGTTGCTGTTGCAGTTTGTCACTTAATGAAATGCCGTTCGCCTGAACTTCCAGTAATCCCAGGCTGATGGCATTAAATAAATCCTGTCGCAGGTTATCTGTTTGCCAGGCGCAAGGTCGGTTCTGATTGCATTGGTAGTGGAATTCCAAAGCGCCTTGCAGTCCTTGTTGTTGTGCCAAAAACAGGCTGTACCACATAAGTTCCCGCAGTGCATCTAAGTCCTGCTCGCAAATACGTTGAGACAATAAGGCATGCAAGGGTAAAACTGCAGAATAAGGCTGATAGTCTGAGGGCAAGCTCTGCAACAATTGCTGTTGCATCTCATAAGCACTCTGCTCTGAAGCGCAATACAACCAGAACTCTTGCTCCTGCTCAACCCAAAATAACGCCAGATCCAAAACTGCCCTGAACTGAACAAGATCTGTGTTGACTTGTTGTATACCTTTGTTCATCAGCGTTGTAGCTTGCGCCGGAATAACCACCAGCAACTGCCCCTGAGTTTTAACTCTATGATGATGCAACAATAATTCAGTAAAACTGCGCCATTGAGGTTGCTGTACTATGCTACCGGCACGATTTTTTTTCTGTTTGCCCCATGACAAAAGTAAGCTGAAAAGTGCAATAGCCAGCAGGGCTAAGCTAATCAGCAACCATTGCTGCAGCTGTTTATGCCTGGCTAAATGCAACTGCTGTTGTTTTTCTTGCTGCATCTGCAGTTCAAGGCTGCTTTGCAGGCTGTCCAGCTGTATTTTGCTGTCGTCGTTTAACTGAGCTATTTCCAGTTGATTGGCCGACTTCTCCAACTGATAGGCCTGTTGCCATTGTTGTTCCAGGGCTGCCAATTCGGCGCTTAAAGTTAAGTGTTTGTATTTCAGATAACCCGGAAGTTTATCCGGTTGTGGCGCTGCTTCATCCAGCAATTGTTTTGCGGCACTGTAGTTTTTCTTTTTGATAAAGACATGAACAAGGAACAATGCAGTCTCAGATTTGATGGACTGTGCTGAGACCTGACTGGCTAACTGATGCGCTTTGATCAGCAACTGTTCGGATTGGTCCAGATCGTTTTGCTCAAATGCCAGCTCTGACAAACTGACATAAGCTGAGATCAGCATATGGGGATCCTGACTATCCACTGCTAATTTCAGAGCATTGTTGTAAGTGACTTTCGCTTTATCTATTTGTTTCAGCACCAGTTGGCTGTCGCCAATATTAATCAGAGCATTGACCTGACTGCTTAGACTATCTAACTGCTGATAAAGCCTGCCAGCTTCTTCAAAATGCTGCAACGCCCGCTCGTGTTGTCCAAGCTTTTGATAGGCCATACCCAGACGCATATTGATCGAGGCAATGGCTTGTTGATCCGCCAATTCAATGGCAAGCGGCAAGGCCGATTTAAAATGCTGATAGGCTTTAGTCAAATGATTGTTTTGTAAATGCAGGCGGCCCAACATGATCATCGAATCCAACTGACGCTGTTTATCTGCTGCCTGGGTCGCCAAAGTCAGACTTTCTGCAGCGGCTTCCATCGCCAGCTCAGTTTTCCCTTGCTGATTGTAAGCTTGCGAAAAACTTTCCAGAATGTCCATTCGTAAGGCCTGCAGCATTGGGCTATTTTCCTCGGGTAAAATAGCCTGTGCCAGTTTTAGTTTTTCAACCGCAAGGGCTGTGTCACGATAAAATACGCCAAAAGTTAAAGCCTGCATTAATAAAATACGAGCTGCAAGCTCAGCGTCAGGTTCTAAAGTCAGAGCTTTATTACTGAACTCCAACGCAGCTTCTTTATTTTTCAGCACATAATGGCTGTAAGCTAACAGGAAATACTCTGTCGCAGTACGTGCAGCTTTAGTTTGCTGTGCAGCGATCCGTGCCTGCGGATTGGCTTTGGTTTGCTCCAGTAATAGAGGCAGGTCCGCCGCATAAGTGCTGGTTGCAAATGACAGCAGAAAAAAGCAGAAAGCAAAGCGCATGCGGAAGTTCTCCAGGAAATAGACAACGCAGTGTAACTGAAAGAAAATCAGACAGCCAGACGAAAACGACGAGGTGCTTAGTGACTGAAAATGTTAGCAATTTATGGCTAAAGCAGTGGCTTTTTTATAGCCTGAAAGCTCAAATGGTTAGCCATATTTTAACAAATGAACAGCTCAGCAGATTAAGTCAGTTGCAACCATCAACGCCTTTCATTATAGGCATCAGTGGCGCTCAGGGCAGTGGGAAAAGCAGTCTGGCAGTCGCTTTGCAACAGCTATGGTCAGGATTTGGTGTTCAGGCTGACGTGGTATCTTTGGATGATTATTATCTCGAACCAGCCCAAAGGCTAAAACAAGCCAAGCTTTGGCATCCACTTTTTGCTGAACGTGGAGTGCCTGGTACTCATGACACTGAACTTTTGTTATCACAGCTGCAGGGATTTAAAAGGGCAGAACCGCAGCACTGGCGTCGTTATGACAAAGGCCTGGATAAAGTGGCTACAGCAACATCTGCAACAGAGGCACGATTGCTGATCCTGGAAGGCTGGTGTATCGGGCTGAAACCACAGTCGGATACCGAACTGCAACAGAGTATCAATGAGTTGGAACAACAGCAGGACCCTGATGCTTTATGGCGGTATCAGGTGAACCAACAACTGGCTGGGGATTATCAGCTGCTCTGGCAGGAGCTGGAGCAGCTGATTTGGCTGAATGCACCGGACTGGCAGGCGGTTTGTCGCTGGCGGGCCTGGCAGGAACAGCCTTTGCAGCAGTTGGGCAGAGGAAAAAGCCCTGCACAACTGGAAGCTTTTATGTTGTTTTTCCAGCGTTTGACGCAAGAGAGCTGGCGACAACTACCACAGTGTGCAGATTTTATTCTGGAGCTGGACTTGCAGCATCACTTTATCCGTCTTACACCTGACGAACAGGTTGTTGACGGATAAAGGCCTGCAGGTTTTCCGACAGTTGTCCCACCAGACGTTGCATCGCCTGACGACTGGCCCAGGCCACATGTGGCGTCACAATCAGATTAGGAATGGACTTGTTCAGCAGCATATGGCTGACAGCTGGTGGCTCAACACTGAGTACGTCCAAAGCGGCCCCAGCCAGACGGCCTGTTGTTAAAGCTTCCGCCAGTGCTTTTTCGTCAATCAGCCCACCCCGGGCAGTGTTGATCAACAATGCTGTGGGTTTCATCCAGCTTAAGGTGTTGGCATTCATCAGCTTTTCTGTAGCTGCATTGAGCGGGCAATGCAAAGACAACACATCGGCCTGGCGAATTGCGTTTTCAAAAGCGGTTCGGCCCGGGCGTATTTCTATGGCATCAGGCCGTTCAGCAATCAATAGCTTCATACCAAAAGCTTCAGCCAGACGAGCAGTGGCCCGACCTAAATCACCATACCCCACCAGAGTCATAGTTTTATCCGCCAGTTCTTCTATAGGGTGCAGATGCAGGCAGAACTGCGAGCTCTGACTCCACAACCCTTGTTGTACAGCCTGATGATACGACTGGATATGGTTGGTCAGTTGTAGCAATAAAGCAAAAACCTGCTGAGGTACAGCAGTGCCTGCATAAGCCTGAACATTACAGACCACTATACCCGCTGCTTTGGCCGCAACTAAATCGACCATATTCACACCTGTAGCTGCGACCAGAATACAGCGTAGTTCTGGCAAAGCCGCTATAGCTTTCGCATCCAGAGGGACTTTATTGCTGATCAGGACCTGAGCGTCTTTGGCATGAGTTAACACTTGTTCAGCACTGGTTTGAGGGTAGAGCATTAGCGTGACATCAGGCAGCTGTAAAGGGCTCAGATCGGTTACTGCCATAGTGGCAGCATCAAGAAACACTACTTTGGTCATCAGCGATACACTACGTCTTTGTACATAGGGGCTAATAGAGCCAGAAATTCATTCTGAGCTTCGATAGCCACATTTTGCTGCTGCATAGCGGTGATCAGATGATTGACCAGTGCATCAAAGTGCGCCTGAGTGATCTGAAAACCTGTATGGCTTTCCTGCATGGAGACGCCTGTGTAGGTGCAGGGCCCGCCCGAAAGTTCACAAAACTGCTCTATCAGCAAACGACGAAATCTGGGGATGTCGGTGTCGGCAAAATGCTGCACTATGCTTTGATCATGCTCGATGGCATGCAAAACACCATCGACAATTTTTTCAACGCCGGTTTCTGCACCTAAACGTTGGTACAAGCTGGTTTCCGGCTTTTGCTGGCAGGCGGTTAAGGTTAAGGTCGCTATTAGCAACAGGTACTTCACCATGTGCCCTCCACTGATAAATAAAAGCCCGTCTGTTCTGTAAGGCCCGCTATATCACCTAAGTCGACATAACCTAAAACCACAGATGCATTTTTATTAATAAACCAGGCGGCAAATAAATCCCGCCAGTGTTGTTCGTCAGCAAAACCCAGTTGGTTGGGCTTTTGTTTAAATTCCGTGCCAACAGCCAGATTGTAATTCAGCAGTAAAACGGCTGAGCTTTCAAACATCAGCTTATGCTCAACGCCCTGACCACCAAAACCCAATAAACCGGTTTGATGCGCATCTGTAGAGCGCACTGTGGCATTGAGCAACAGGTTGCGGCCTGCCACAGCATCAAAAAATACTTTGGTGGCGGCAATATAAAACTCATAACCTGAATCATCGCCAGCACCTACTGCCGCAGGTAAAGCGAAATCACGGTTTTTCTTGAACTGCAGACCCAGACTGATTTGCGGCATAGCGGTATACAATAATTCGCCTGCCACTTTGTATTTTATGCCCAGAATGTCCTGCCGCAGTTCACCGCCTATAGTGTCGAGACCTAGCTTTTGGCGGGCAAATGACAGTTCCCACTGGTTATTGAAACTGGCACCCACACCATAACTATCCAGCGTAAAATCATCCACTCCCACTCTGGCTGCAAAGGTATTGACCGACCATTCATCACTGCTGCTGTAGCCGTTGATAGTTGCCCATGGCACTATGCCACCCCCCGAATTTCCTTCGATGTTAGTGGCGCCTCCTGTGGCTATAACTTTTGAACCAGCCATCAGGCTACTGCTGGCTAACAATAAGCACAGCGCACTTAAAATTTTTTTCATTGGCTTATCTCTTGTCCGAACCATTCCTGGCTCTGGTCTTCAAACTGTTGAAGCCATTCGCTGAAAAGCTCGCTTGTTAAAGGTTTAGAGAAAAAGTAGCCTTGCACTTTATCACAGTGATATTGCTGCAACTTTGCAAGTCCGGCTCTGTTCTCCAAACCTTCGGCTGTTACTTTTAAACCCAAACTATGAGCCAACTGAGTGGTCGCACTGACAATTAAAGCGTCATCCTGATTATGTTCAATGTCTTTAATAAAAGCCCGGTCAATTTTTACTTCATGCACTGGCAGTTGTTTTAAATAAGCCAGAGACGACTGGCCTGTACCAAAGTCATCAATAGCCAATTCTATTCCCATGGTACGGAGTTCGGTGAGTATCTGGATCACCTGTTTTGGATCCTGCATCACAGCACCTTCAGTAACTTCGAGCGCTAAAACTGAAGCAGGCAGTTGATGGCGCTTTAAAAGAGCGGCAATGTCTGAGGGTAATTGTGGATTGGTTAAGTCATGGGCCGACAGGTTAACGGCCACAGTAATATGCTTACCTTGTTGATACCAAAGGGCCAACTGAGCTGCCACAGTGTTGAGTATCCATTCGGTGACCAGCGCTATATTGCCCGAATGTTCCGCTAACTTAATAAACTCATCCGGGGGTACAAAGCCCAGTTCCGGATGGACCCAGCGGATCAGCGCCTCAGCGGAGCTGCACTTTCTTTGGCCCAGCTCCACTTTGGGCTGATACACCACAAAGAGCTGGTTTTGCAGCAAGGCTGCCGGTAAGTCACGCAAAATAGTCAGCTCACGCTGATGGCTTTCATCCTGACCTTGCTGATAAAAGGCAAGCATTCCTGGCAGCTGTTTAGCATGGCTTAACGCAATATCCAGTCGTCGAATTGCATCGTTGGCGTGTACGCTGCCAGGCGCAATATTATAGGCACCCACTGACACCTTTAAACTCAAAGGTGAATCAGCCAATAAATAACCTGAATGCAGTTGCAGCCTTAACTGTTCTACTTGCGTGGCATTAAGATGCTGGTTATACAGCAATAAAAACTCATCTCCACCTAAACGGGCGGCCAGCAAAGGGGTTGGATTAAGTTGAGCCAGACGATGTGCCATTTGCTGCAATAAAGAGTCTCCATTGGCAAAACCTAAAGCATCATTAATATGGCGAAAGTTTTTTATATTCAGCAGCAATAAGCCGACATTTTCAGTGGGCAGCAGCTCGGCCAGCTTGCGTTCGGCAGCACCGCGGTTTTTTAACGCTGTCAGGGAATCATGTTCAGCCTGGTACAGCAGTTCAGCTTCCCGGCTGCGGATATCCAGTTGCATCTTATGTAAGGTGTTTCCCAGTACCCCAATTTCGCCTTTGGCTGCAGGCACATCTGCTGTAGTCAGGCCCTGACCTATCTGGCTGGCAAAGTCGGATAATAAACGTAATGGCTGAGTAATGCTGCGGGCTATAACAAAAGCCAACAACAGCGCCAAGGTTAAACTTACACCAAAAATGAATAACAATTGATGGCGGATTTGCTGGTAACTTTCCTGCCAGCGGGCACTTGGATAATGCAACACGGCCCAGAGCATTTGCTGCTGATCTAAGGCTAAAGCTAAAGATAAAAACTCACCTTCATTGCTGCTAAAGGGTTGTTGTTTTGTGTCTGCCAGATTAGGCAATAAAGGCAACAGACTATGTTGTGTCGCCTCTGACAGAGTAGAATGTAAGGTCTGATTGCCTCTGTCGCTGTTGGTGGTAAAACTGATATCAAGGCCCGTAATGCCTTTGATTTGTTCAGCCAGTTCCTTGTTTAAGCTAAAGCCCATGCCTACCCATGCTATGGTTTGCGGAGCTCTCACCGGGACAAGTACTAATTGATAAGAATTACCTGCCAATACAAGAATATCGTTTAATGTGCTGGACTGGCTGGCTTTGCTTTGTAAAAACACAGGTTTCACATCGGCACTGTCTAAATCTGTGCTGGTACTGGCCAATAAATCTCCGTCAGGAGATAAAAGCAATACCAAATCGGCATTGACTCTGCTGCCATGATTTTCCAGCACGGATAAAATAGTTTCCTGCTCAGCTGTGGCCACTGCATTGCGAAAAGCAAAATCGCTGGCCAGAATACTGACAGAATTGGTGAGCTGACTGGCTCTGTTTTCCAGCGCCTGTAAAAACACATTAGCCGCAACCCTTAACACTTGTTGGGCTTGCTGCTCACTGTCTTTTTTCATCGCATTTAAAGTCGCGAAACCACTGGCTAAAGCCAGAATGGTTAACAGACTAACCAGCGATACGACCAGACGACTACGCAATGAATCGAACATTTGACCTCGTTGTGGCAGCGAATTGTGAATGCTGTCATAGTAGATAAAAAAGCAAAGTATCAGAACCGGAGTGTCGGCAGCTTCAAAAATATCCCGGATAGTGAAGGCTTGGACAGGCGTGAAGAAACCTTAGCAACAACTCAGAAAGGACTCAACTCTAAAGCGGCAAAACCAGGAAAAAACCTGATTATTCAACTTCGTATTTAATAATGTAATTTAAGAATGGAAGATTAAAACAGAGGAGCTGTGCATGAAGGCAAAAATGGGGCTGTGGGTTGCAGCACTGTTGTGTAGTGATCTGTTGTTTGCCGCAGAGTCTGAAGTCACAGGGCAGGAGCCTTGTGCCAGAGTCAAAAACCGGCCTTGTATCGCTTTAGTTTTAGGGGGAGGTGGCGCCAGGGGCGGTGCTCATCTTGGCGTGATCCGACAACTGGAGCAACAAGGTATACCTGTAGACCTCATCGTAGGCACCAGCATTGGCGCCTTTATTGGTGGCTTGTATGCTACAGGTCACAGTCCGGATGAAATCCAGTCGATCCTCGATCATTTGGAATGGAGTACAGGTTTTCGCGATAAAGTGCATCGTGATGAAATGCCTGTGCGACGCAAGCAGCAACAAGATCAGTATCCAATCCGGCTGGGGCTGGGTTTAAGTCGTTCGGGCGTTAAAATCCCTAAAGGTGTGTTGTTAGGTCAGGCCATGGCGGAACTGATTTTGGAAGCTTATGGCGCCCAGTTAAATCATAGTCATTTTGACCAGTTGCCCATCCCATTTCGTGCTGTGGCGGCAGACTTAACCAACAGAGACACTGTGGTCATGAGTCAGGGCAGTTTATTGCAGGCCGTGCAGGCTTCTATGTCAATCCCCGGCGTAGTGCGGCCTATGGAGCTTAACGGCCGGGTGTTGGTGGATGGTGGTGTGGCAAACAACCTGCCTGTCAGTATTGCTAAAGAGTTAGGCGCAGACAGAGTCATAGCCGTCGCTATTGATGCACCCTTACTAAGTAAAGAACAGCTGGATTCTGCTTTTGCCGTGACTGATCAGTTAACCAATTTTTTAGTGCGTCAGGTGGTTGATCAACAAATTGCTTTGTTAGGGCCTGAGGATTTACTGCTCAATCCTGAGGTGGCAAAAATTGGTACTTTGGATTTTGACCAGTTGCCTGCCTCCATCGACGCGGGTCGTGTCAGTGCTGAACAGCAAGCTGCTGCACTGGCCAGTTTTGCCTATCCAGAGCATTTTCCGGACTGGCTGGCAGCTCACAGAGCAAAACAAGCGACCAGCATTCGAGTTGATCGGATTGAGCTGGATAATCAAAGCCTGTTGTCCGATCAGGTGTTGTTACAGAGGCTGGCGTTAAAAGAAGGTCAAAATTACAACAGTAAAAAACTCAAAGAAGGTCTGCGACAGGTGTATGGCGTCGATACGCTGGAGCGAGTGTCTTTACAGCTGGAGCAAAATAAACAAGGTGAAGACACCACATTAAAAGTTCGGGCCGTGGAAAAAGGCTGGGGGCCTGGTTATCTGAATTTCCGTTTTACTATGGAAGATGACTTCCGTAATAAAAGATATTACCAACTGGCTGCTTCCTACACTTACACTAATATTTCGGAGCTGGGTGCAGAGTGGCACAATGAATTGGCGCTGGGGACAGATAAGCTGATCAGCTTAGAGTTGTATTGGCCCATCTTTACACCAGCCACTTTTGTCAGCGCACAAATAATGCGCGATACCACTATTTTGGCTTTGGAGGATTCTGAAGGATTATCTCTGGGTGACTTATCCAATAAAGAAACCACAGTGACAGCCAAAGCGGGCTGGAACTTGTCTGATCATGCCAGATTAAGTTCGGGCTGGACTGACAAAGATGGTTACTTCCGTATTCCGGTGGCAGGGGTGGACGAGTTGGGCTTTAGCAAGCTGGGGTATCAGCGTGAGGGGCCAGTGCTGGATTTTGTCTGGGACAGATTAGATAACCCGGCTTTTCCAAGCCGGGGTTTTCGTATTAGTGCCAACTGGCAGTGGCTGGATGACAGCGCTTTTGGGCAAACATACCGCAGTCGCAGTCATGCTGTTGAAGTTTTGGCCGCCCGCAGTTTCTTTGAACGCCATATTTTGCGTACCCGTTGGCGTCATGAAAGTTATACGCCTGGCGATCCGGATGTGGCGATGGAACAGTTTTCGCTGGGCGGTTTATTAAACCTGTCTGGTTATCCGAAAAACTATCTGTTTGGCAGCGAAGTGAAATTTGGCAGCCTGGTGTACTTGTATAAAATGAGTGAAAACAGATTCAGCATCATTAATTCACCTTTTTATCTGGGCGCTTCAGTGGAAAAAGGTTTGGTGCACGGCAATATGATCCAGCTCGAACGCCTTGCCAATGAAACCGACTGGATTTGGGCCGGCAGTGTCTTTGCAGGCTGGGATAGTCCTTTTGGTCCTGTCTATCTGGGGTACGGTCGGGCGGAAGATGATACAAATGGCAGGGCGTATCGCTACTACTTATCTTTGGGGCACAATTTCTGAGCAGGGTGGAATAATGAATAAGATCAGTGGCTGGTTAGTGGTGCTTTTGTGTTCTTTTCCTTGTCTGGCAAGCTCAGTGCAAACAGAGTTGCGGGTCGGTTTGAGTCAAAACACCGCACCACAAAAACAAGGCAACACCCTTCATTTTGAAACTGAATTGTTTCGACAGTTGCTGGGTGAACTGGGCTATCAGGTGAAATTCGTGGCTGTGCCACACGCCAGACTCAGCCTCATGTTACAAAATAAGCAATTGGATATGGCTGCACGACAAGGTGAAGAGCAGTTAGCCGGGCTGTTTTACAGCCAAGCTTATCTGGAGTTCCATAATCTGGTATTTGCCTTGTCCGGTTTTCCGCACCAGTTGCAGCAGGTTAAGGATATGGGACTTTATTCTGTGGCCAGCTTTCAGAATGCGACCAAAATTCTCGGCACTGAATTTAGTCAGGCGGTGCAAAGTTCGCCATCCTATAGGGAAGTGGTGGATCACAATCAGGCCATTGACATGTTGCAACAACAACGTACCCAGTTGCTGGTGCTGGATAAAGTGACTTTTTATCGGCGCTGGGCCGAAAAAGGTTTATCTGCCGATAAGGTGCAAAGTTTTGATCTGTTTCCAAAAGCAGAGCATAAAATTGGTTTTACCGATCAGAAGTTACAACAACAGGTGAGCCAGCTGCTGCAAAAATGGCAGGATTCTGACCGGGTTGAACAACTGAAAAAACAAACCCGGCAGTTGAGTCAGTCTTTGAATTAGCCTTGTTCTGTCAGCTTTTTCGCACTTTCTTTGATCAGTTGTTCTTTTTGTTTTTGCAGTATGTCCAGCTGGGTTTTCTCAGCTTCCGTCAGTTCGCCTTCTTTATTGAGCAAGGCTTCAATTTTCTTTTCTATTTCTTCCAGTTTTTTCCTGTCTATGCCCATTTTGGCATCCAGCACTTGCAACATCAAAGTATCGAGCCTGTCCGGATCTTTTTTATCCAGCTGGTCATTGGCTTCATTATTTTTTTGAGTTGTGCCCTCTGATGCAGGGGGTTGGGTTCTGTTGCTTGTGGCCAGATGTTGATAGGTCATATCCGGATCGGGTTTTCCATCCGATAGACTGACTTTTTCGGTATAAGGGTCTTCAATAAAGACTCTGTCTTTACCAAAAGAGGGGGATTTCAATAACTGACTATCCAGTCTAAGGGACTGTGTTGCAGCGGAAATACCGAACATATTAATCTCCTGAGCTTTATGCCGAAGTCATCTATGTGACCTGTTGCATAAACAGGAGCAAATTTGGTGCCAGAGTTGTGTGGTCTAAAAACGCAGGAAAATAGCGGATCATGGGGCGAATTACGGCAAAATCTGGCCGTTTTTCACATCTTCTTACATGAAACTTGCCGTCAGCTATGCCGTAGCTTACAGCTGATTGCAGCTGAATTGGCGTTGATACTGACGGGGACTGATCCCCAATTGTTTTTGAAACTGCTGACGCAAGTTCAATGCTGAACCAAAACCTGTCAGATCACTAATTTGTTCTATCGAATGTTGGCCTTGTTCCAGATAATGCTGCACCAGTTGTAATCGCTGCTGCACTAACCACTGCAATGGGCTTAACCCTGTACTGGCTTTAAAATGCCGATCAAAACTGCGTCTGGACATACCTGCTTTATCGGCCAGTTGCTCAATAGCTATAGCTTGATCCAGATGTAATAAAGCCCAGTCCATAGTGGTGCTGAGTAAATTGGTTTTTTTCTGTAGCGGCTGTGCGACAAATTGCGCTTGTCCACCTTCGCGATGAGCTGAAATGACGGCTCTTTTGGCTACCTGATTGGCGATTTCAAAGCCAAAATCCCGCCGGATCACAGCCAGACCTAAATCCAGAGCTGCCGCACTACCCGCAGAGCAACCTATCTGGCCATCAAAACAATAGAGCACATTCTGCTGATACCTGCTGTCGGGGTAACGCCGTTGAAATTCATCGGCATAGCGCCAGTGGGTGGTGGCCGCTTTACCTTTAAGTAAGCCAAGTTCTGCCAGCAAAAATGCGCCTGAGCAAAACGAAATCAGCCGGACTCCACGCTGATAAGCTGCAATTAACTGACTGCGCAGCTGAGCTGGAGGTTCAGGCTGCGACACAGACCAGTTTGGGATCAAAATCGTATCGTACCCTGTTAAATCCTGCACCTGAGGTACCAGCAATTGCAGGCCACCTGTTGCTATGAAAGGCCCCTGATGAAAACTGATGATATCGGTCTGATACCAGTTCGGGTACTCAGGCCGGCTTAACGCAAATAACTCTGAAGCACAACCCAACTCAAAAGTAGCTACTGCAGGGCCTAATAAAATAGCAACTTTATGCATGACAGTGCTCCGAAGCAGTTTGATCACCAGATTTGGCTTAATACTATCTTATTGTGTCTTTTCAGCCAATAGTGTTGGCTGTGCCTGTGAATTAGAGTGTTGCTGAACATCATCAAGGCTTTTTACACAAAGTACTTCATACAGGAATCACACTTATGTCATCTATGGTATCCAGACCAGCAGCAGCGGGATCCGGGCAGGCTGTGGCCCATTTTAGCGCTTTATTGCAGTTTGAAACCGATTGTTGGGACTTGCACCATGCCATCAGCAATAAACGGCAGGATTTTGTATTGCTGGATGTTCGGGGGGAAGCGGCTTATCTGCAAGGCCATTTGCCTGAAGCTGTATCCTTTCCACATAGCCGGATTTCTGCAGAAAGTCTGGCGCTTTATCCTGCTGGCACTTTATTTGTTGTCTATTGTGCCGGACCTCATTGCAATGGTGCAGATAAGGCTGCATTAAAACTTGCTCAATTACAGAGGCCTGTTAAAAAGATGATAGGTGGAGTGACGGGGTGGCTGGATGAAGGTTTTAGTCTGTGCTTTGAATAAAAAAAGAGGGAGAACCACAGGGGTTTCCCTCATAAAAATCCAGGACAATCCAGAGAGTTAAAGCAACATGTACACAGGGTTCGCACTTAACTGGGGCTCATTATCCGGCTGAACCGTGGCATTTTTATGACAAGTTGATAAAGCTTTCGCGACACTTGCCAAGCCGCTTGCTTTGCGGTTCACTGCTAACAGAAGCAAGCCAAAGCCGCAGTGGGAGCGTGAATGTTAAAGAAATACCTGCAACAAATTCGTCAGGGCAAGCCTGTGCATTATGGCCGTATGCTGGAATTGCTGCCGCCGCTGTTTTATCAGAAAAAGTCAGAAATCTTTAAAGTACGGCAGTTAGGGTCGGGTCGTTGGCAGGTGAGCATTGTATCCGAAACTTTGTTTCGCCAGCTTGAACAGCAAGCGCTGCAGCCTGCATCACGCAAAGAAGCGGCTCAGACTGGCGACTCGCATCAGGTCAATACCTCTTTTGGTTACCAATTGGTGTATCACCAGTTGTGTCAGAATCGACAACCTGAAGTGGTGGTGCTGGATGGCACTGATCACTACCAGAGTTATCAGGCGAAACCTACCCTGTTGTTGATTGAAAATGAAGAATGCTTTTTCCGGTACCAGCAGTTACTTCCGGTCTGTGGTCAGATGCTGGCGCTGGATTTTTCTCTGCACAACACTGATATTGGTTTTGCCTCTGGCAGCAAAGCCAGCAGTGCTTTGCTGATGCCCTTTTATCAGCAATACCAGCAAATTTATTGTGCTTTTGATTTTGATGCCGCCGCTTTAGAGCTGTTTGATTTATTAAAACAGCGCTTGGGTGACAAACTGACTTTTGTCACTCCAGCCGATTTCAGCCCCTGGATGGCCTTGTTTAACAATAAACCCAGGCACCCAAATCAGTTGACCAAAGCCATAGAACTGGCTGAAAAGCACCACTTCTATGGCTTGATTGACGCCTTGCAACAAAAAGGCTGTTTTTTAGAGCAAGAGGCACTGTTAAGCTGATGCTGCCGTGCTTTGTTACTAAGTGGTTGTTTCAGCTCGTTGTAAACGCTGAAACAGCCAGCCAAGTATCACCAGACTTAAACCTAAACCGATAAAAGACAAGGCTCTGAGTACCCCTGTTAAGTCGTTTAAATCCACTACAAAAACTTTCAGCACCACGGCACTTAACAACACAAAACCTGCTTTGCGCGCCCCAGCTTTGTTTTGCCATTGCGCCAGTAATACAGTGGTGATGGCAATGACTAAAAACACCAGTGAATAACTGTATTGTTCGGCGACCGAAGTTGGCAAACTCAGCAGGATTTGCCCATCCTGCCAGAAATGCCGGATAGAACCCGTCAAATACAAAGCGGCGGTGCCCACAGCTGTGTATAAGGCTGATGTGGTCAGGCGGGCAGATAACGACAAGCGACTAAAAGCCCAAAGTATCAAAGCCGGTAAACCCCATATCAACAGCAACAGGTTCAGCAGGGGGAGTGAACCCAGAGACGCTGCATGCCAGAACGGGTTTTGTGCCAGACTGAGCTGCAGATGCGCCAGCGCAACCAATACCACTAAAGTTGAAGCCGCAGTTCGATAAAGAGGGGCTGTGCCGCCAGCCTTGCTACTGCGCCACTGGTATACCCAGGCCAGCAGTAGCCAGTTAAAGGCCTGAATACTCAGGGTCTTGAAGTTCATATCGGTAAAATCAACCACAGCATCATTCAGCCAGTATTGGGTTTGTACCGTGATAAATACCGCAACTAAATGCAATAAAGCCCCTTCCAGGTAGCTGCGAAGTGCCGTTCTAAACCATAAATACCAGCTCAGCGCAAAACAGAATAAGGCAACAGGGTAGACCACAAAAGACCAGTGCAATCCCAGTAAAAGTTCATTCTCATAGTGCCCCATCAGAGGTGCTGTGGTCAGACGAATTAACACTGCAGCACCAATCAGCTTCATCAACCAGTTTGGTACCGGCATCCTGAGTTTGATGCCAAGCAGGGTCAGCAGCACCAGTTGAGCCGCTATAGCTAAAGTTAAAGCTGCGTCGGACAGCCATAAGGTAAAACATAAGGTCAACGCAAAATTGGCTCCTGCCATTTGAATAAAAGCTGCAGCTTTGTGTTTACTTGTATGCGCCATCGCACTTTGAACTGCAACCAGTATTAAGGCCAATGTAGTCCAGAGCAGTTGGATCTGTTGTTGCACTTCAGGCTTTGCCTGGCCGTGACTTAAACCCAATAACAACACAGGCAGGGCAGCCAAAGCGCTGCTCCATTGCAAACGTTCTGGCCATTTAAATGCCGCACTGATCAGTGGCAGCGTAAATACAGCCACCAGCAGTAAATGTTGGTTTAAGCTGGTGCTGCTGAGCACATAAGGGTCTGCGGACAGATCCAAAGGTTCCAGCAACAGCCAGCATAAGGCGGGTATAAAGCTAAGCCAAATCAGTAGTTCTGATTTGCTGTCCGTGGCAGCGCAGCACTGCAGCAGCAAAATAAACAGCAGCATGCCGCTAAAACTGATGTGATCTGCGGTATTAAGCAGGGCACAGCACGCTAAGAGCAGCAGCGCCAGAGCCAGTATCAGCTCGCGGCTGAGGGGCCACCACTGGCGCATCGGCAGAGGAGTCAATTCCAGATGTTGTGCTTTAAAGCCGATACGGGGTAACCAGGCCAGCAACACAAAGCTGCCACAAAGTACCAGCCAGAAGGCCCATAACTGATCAGAGGTCGCAATCCAGATGGCAGCCAACAGCCATAACAGATGGGCCGACATGGGCAGCCACCAAAGCCAGGGTCTTTTTACTTTCTGCTCCACCAGCACCGAAGAGGCAGTCACCAGCGAAATATAAGCCAGTAAAGCCGGTACATTGCCTGAATCTGTGGATACCAGCACAGGCACAATATAAGCGCCAACAATACCAATCAACGCCAATAAAGGCCCTTGTCGCAAGGACAGCCAGGACGCAGCTAAAGCAATAATACCTAAGAGCGGAAAAGCAACAGCAGGACTAATCAGTTGATACCAGTCGAGTGCCACCAGCACTGCAGCGTAAAGGCTGATAAAACCGCCGCTGGACAAAGCAGCTGGCGCGTAGTTGTTCAGCGCATGACCCTGACTGCGTTTATGCAGCCATTCGCTGCCGATAATTAAAGCCAGACCAAAAGCCATGCCGGACGCGATACGCAAAGAAGGGGATAACCAGCCAGCGTCCAGTGAATGTTTGACTAAAAAGATGCCACCTAAGGCCAGAGCCAAAGCACCAAGCCAAACCATGCCTCTTTTAATCAGTTGCTGCTCTATCCAGCCTGATAGTGCAGAAAAAAAGTCAGATGAAGCGGGAGTTGTGTTTTTCTCTATCGTTGGAGCAGGCCGGGCTTGAGGCAGAACAGCTAAAGGATTAAGTGGATTCAGAGCTGCTGCAGGTGCGGGATTAACAGACTGAGCCATAAATGGCGTTACCACAAGGGGTGACACGGCATCAGGCTCCGGGTTTTGTGTTGTGCCTGAGGTTAATGGGGTCTTGCCGTTGAGCTGCTTTTTCAGCGCTGCCAGTTCAGCTTTGATTTGGCTCAGTTGCAGCAGGGCAGCTATACCACAAAGCGCACCAATAATGACAATAATGCTGACTAAAAAAAGCAAACTAGTCATACATCAGGCCTGAAAATGGATAGATGAAAAGCCATCCTGACACTCCATTGTATAAGTGATTAACATCAAAGAAACATCAGCTTAAACCAGCTGAAGCAGAAAAGGAATGCAAAGGCGGGATAGTCAAAGAACTGCCGCGACTCAGTGCCGCGGCCTGAACAGAGTATTAGGTGTTACGTTGTTTCAGCTCTTCTCTTAAAGCTTTTAACTCTTGTTGAATGTCAGCCAGTTGCTGATGCATCAGTTGTTGTTCGGCCTGCTCAGCTTTTTTATCTTCAGCCCGCTCCGCCGCATGTTCCTGATCGGTAAAGGTTTGCATGGTATTGACGATAATGGCGATAAAAAGATTCAGCATAGTAAAAGTGGCGATTAAGATAAAAGGCACAAAAAAGGCCCAGGCATAAGGGAACTGCTCCATCACAGGGCGGGAAATACCCATAGACCAGCTTTCTAATGTCATCACCTGAAACAGTGTGTAGAAGGAAGCGCCAATAGAGCCAAACCACTCTGGGAAAGCAGCACTAAACAGCTTGGTCGCAATAACGGCAAAAACGTAATAAATCAGTACCAGCACCATAGCAATCGAGCCTAAACCAGGTAAAGAGCCCAGCAGAGCTGAAACCACACGGCGCATTGAAGGTACGATCGACAATAAACGCAATACCCGCAGCACCCTTAACGCCCGTAGTACGGAGAACTGACCTGTCGCTGGCATCAAAGCTATAGCCACTACGGCGAAATCAAACAAACTCCAGGAGTCTTTAAAAAAACGCAAGCGGTAGGCAAAGATACGCAGCAGCAGTTCGATGACAAAAATCGCCAGCAAAATTTTATCTGCCAGCAGTATCACTGAGCCAAAATCCTGCATCAGTGAAGCCGAGGTTTCCAGACCTAATAAAATAGCGTTGATTAAAATCAGCACTAAAATACCGTGATTAAACCAGGATGTCTCGACCAACTGCAGCACTTTTTGTTGCATATTTTGTGGTTTCATTTTTCTCTCATGACTGGAGCGACTAAAAAAATTTGCCGCATTGTAGCTGCGTTACCATGAACTTGGTAGCTGTCCTTAAACCGGCGTCACAGAGTTGTCAAAGGAATGGCTTTTAGCGCTGGCCTGTATCTTGCTTTGGTACTACTTGAGTCAAAGAGGGTAAGGAATAGAGGACATAGTGTATGAAGCTGGATAACAGCAATCTTTTTGAAACATTAAGCCAAATACGCTCAAATCAGTATTCAGCTTTGTATACAGCTGTGGCCAAATCTGAACCTCAATCTGCCACCGGAACAGTGGAAAAACCAGCAGAGGGTAGTGCTGAGCAAACTGCACAAAGCAAAACTTTAGCTTTTGACCATATGAGCCGTAAGCAATTATCTGACTGGCTGAGCAAGGGGCTGGACAGCGGAAAAATTCCGGCAGAGCAGGAGCAGGCGTTTCGGGTATTGTTGTATTCAGGCAAAACCGAAAGTTCAGATGAGCAAGCCTCTACGGATAACCAGGCTATGGATTTTACTGCAAAAGCCAAAGATGCTTTAAGTAGCGCAGTACAGCGCAATGATAAAAGCTCTATTCTGTTTTGGGCCAATGCGATGGCGACTATGAATCAGTTTCAGGGCAAAGAAAAATAAGGCAGCAGCTACTGCCTTATCAGTTTTCTATTCAAAGGGCGACAATAAAGTCCGCAGTGCAGGGCGTAAAGCCAGCAAGATGGTGTCTTTTTGCAGCTCCGGGTATAAAGTCCGGCGCATCGCCAGGCCACCTATCATGGCAAAAATCACATTGATGCGGGCATCCAGCTCTTTGTCTGTGGCATCTTTCACCAGACTGCGTTCCGCTGTCAGTAGACGTCTCATTCGGTCTCTGGCATGGGTGTCAGATTGTTGCATCAAAAAGGCGACTTTTTGATTGCGGGCGGCTTCTGCCAGCATTTCCAGGTCCAGTGCATTCTTCTCTTTATCTGTATGGCGTTCAACGCCTTGATCCGCACCATCGAGCATAGTGGTTAACAGATCGCCTGGGTGGTCTTCAAACTGCTGAAATATAGAAAACATTTCTTCCATATTTTGCTGAATAATAGCTTCGATAATGGCTTCTTTGCTGTCGAAATAATTGTAAATATGACCAGCACTCATCCCTGCAGTTTTTGAGATCTCAGCCATGCCAGCACCATGGTAACCTTTACGACGGAAGCAATCTGCCGCCGCGGTCAGGACCTGGTTTCTGCGTGCTTCTGCTAAGGCCGGATCTGTATGTCGTTTTTGTTTTTCTGTCATAGGGCACTCCAACGCCGGGCTTTCAGGCCCGGCGACTGCTTGTTATTCCACAGGACTGGTGTTGCTCTGCCAACCACCGCCGAGCACTTTATACAAACTAATCTGGCTGGCAAGCAAAGCTTGTTGGCCGCTGATCAGTTGTTGTTGTGCGCTGTACCAGGAACGCTGAGCGTCCAGCACCTGCAAATAGCTGTCAACACCTTGCTTAAAGCGCGCTTCGGACAAGGTAAAACTTTGTTGGTTACTGTTCGCTAAGTCTTGCTGCGCCCGCAGCTGAGCTGCATAGCCTTCACGATCCGCTAAAGCATCAGAGACTTCACGAAAGGCCTGCTGAATTTTTTGCTGATAAGTCACTAAAGCTACTTGCTGCTGTGTTTCTGCCACATTCAGGTTGGCCTGGGTGCGGCCCATGTTAAAGATGGGCAGGTGAACAGATGGCATAAAACTCCAGCTGCCTGAGCCGCCTTTAAACAGATTATCCAGTTCACTTGAGGCTGAACCCGCATTAGCGGTTAAGCTGATGCTGGGGAAAAAGGCTGCTTTGGCGATGCCTATATTGGCATTGGCTGCCAATAAATCATGTTCTGCTGCTTTCAGATCCGGTCTTTGCTGCAATAAATCCGAAGGTAAACCTGCTGGTAATTCAGGCAACTGCACTACTTTGCTCAGCGGCTGATCCGGCAGCAGGTCTGCAGACACTTGTGCGCCTGTCAGCAGATCCAAAGCGTTTTTGTCGCGCTGCAGTAAACGCTGATAACGAGCTATATCCACTTTGGCTGTGGCTACAGTGCTTTTCACTTGCTGCAGTGTTAAGGCTGAAGCTGCACCTAAGTGGTAGCTTTGTTCTGTCAGTTCCAGAGTTTTTTGTTGGCTATGTAAAGTATGGGTTGCCAGCTCCAACAACTGCTGATCGGCAGCGTAGCTCAGCCAGGCATTGGCTAATTCTGCCACCAGACTGATCTGGCTGCTTAATTGGGCCTGCTCTGTTGCATACAACTGCTGCAAGGCTTGTTCTGACTGATTACGCACTTTGCCCCAGAAATCCAGCTCGTAGGAGGTAATGCCCACAGTAGCGCTGTATTGCTGATTAATTTGGGCACTGCCTGTGCCTGTTAAATCTGCAGGTAAACGCTGGCGTGTGCCTGAAGCATTTAAATTCAGCGCCGGATACAAAGCTGAGTCTTCAATCTGATACAAAGCCCGGACCCGTTGCACATTTAAGGCCGCGATTTGCAAGTCTTTATTCTGAGTAAGACTGAGCTCTATCAGTTGCTGTAGCTTGGGGTTGCTGAAAAACTGCTGCCAATGCAGTTGTGAAGCAGCAGTACCAACCCCTTGTGCAACTGACGCGTAAGCATCAGGCACAGGGAGTTCAATGGCTTGTTGCTCCGGCGCCAGCTGGCAGGCGCTTAATACCAGCAGGGCCAGACTGCTTAAACTTAAGGCTTTTACATTCATACTGTTTTCTCCTGTGCTTCTTTTTGTGTGCCAGGAAAAATCCGGCGTACTAACACAAAAAACATTGGCACAAATACCACCACCAGCACAGACGAAGCTAAAGTACCGCCTATCACTGAAATACCAAGGGCGTTCTGAGCACCAGAGCCAGCACTGGAGGCAATAGCCAGAGGTAATACACCACAGATAAAGGCCATAGAGGTCATAATGATAGGGCGCAGACGTAAACGCACAGCTTCAATAGCAGCTTCAACCAAACCTAAGCCCTGATCCATACGGTGGATAGCAAACTCCACTATTAAAATGGCGTTTTTAGAGGCTAACCCTATAGTGGTTAACAAACCCACCTGCAGATAGATATCGTTTGATAAACCGGCCAGCAGCGCAGCCAATGCAGCACCAAATACACCTAAAGGCACTATCATCATTACAGCTGCAGGCACAGACCAGCTTTCATACAAAGCAGCTAAACAAAGGAATACCACTAATAATGACAAGGCATAAAGTAAAGGTGCCTGACCACCACTTAAGCGTTCTTCATAAGAGATACCTGTCCACTCGTAGGCAAAACCCGGAGGTAACTGTTTAGCCAGTTGCTCCATCTCGTCCATGGCCTGACCTGTACTGTAACCAGGTGCCGCAGCGCCCTGAATTTCCATAGAAGAGAAACCGTTGTACCGCTCCAGACGGGGAGAGCCATAAGTCCAGTGTGAACTGGCAAAGGCAGAGAAGGGCACCATATCACCATTGTTATTACGCACATACCATTTGGTTAAATCTTCAGGCACCATACGGCTGTCTGCTGAACCTTGTAAAAACACTTTTTTCACCCGGCCTCTGTCAATAAAATCATTGACGTAGCTGCTACCCCATGCGGTGGACAAGGTGCTGTTGATCGAAGCCTGACTGACTCCTAAGGCTTCAGCTTTGGCTAAATCTATATCCAGTTTCAACTCTGGCATATCTTCCTGACCATTAGGGCGCACACCAGCAAGCACAGGGCTTTGTGCCGCCATGCCTAACAGCTGATTACGGGCGGCCAACAATTGCTCATGACCTAAGCCTGCTCTGTCCTGTAAATGCAGGTTAAAGCCGTTGGCAGTACCCAGTTCGACTACGGCTGGTGGCGGGAATGCAAAGACAAAAGCTTCTTTAATAGTAGAGAAATAGCCCATGGCTTTGCCAGCGACAGCACCTACAGATAAACCATCACCCTGACGTTCATCCCAGTGTTTTAAATTAACAAAACCTAAGGCTGCATTCTGACCAGAGCCAGCAAAGCTGAAGCCTGTGACGGTAAAGATAGACTTCACTGCTTCACCCTGGTCCTGCAGGAAATGGTTTTCCATTTTCTCTACTACTTTCAGAGTTTGTTCTGTAGTAGAACCTGCTGGCAGCACCACCTGATTAAACAAAATACCCTGATCTTCGTCCGGTAAAAAAGCCGAAGGCAACTGGCTAAAAATGTACACCATGCCGCCAAAAATCAGCGCATAACATAACAGGTAGCGTTTGCTTTGCTGGATCATACGGCTGACAAAGTTTTGCGTGCCTTTGTTGGTTTTATCAAAACCACGGTTAAAACCAGAGAAAAATTTCCCTAAGACAGAGCTGTCGTCATGCACATGGCTTGGCTTTAATAAAGTGGCACACAAGGCTGGTGTCAGAATTAAAGCCACCAATACAGACAGGCCCATTGCAGAGACCAAAGTGATAGAGAACTGACGGTAAATCACCCCAGTAGAGCCACCAAAAAATGCCATAGGAACAAAGACCGCTGACAACACCATGGCGATACCTACTAAAGCACCTTTGATTTCATCCATGGATTTACGGGTGGCTTCAAGCGCAGATAAACCCTCTTCGGTCATCACCCGTTCGACGTTTTCAACGACCACTATGGCGTCATCGACCAATAAGCCTATCGCCAGAACCATAGCAAACATAGTCAGGGTATTAATGGAATAACCAAAGGCCGATAAGATGGCAAAAGTACCCAGCAATACCACAGGCACAGCGATGGTCGGAATTAAGGTAGCGCGGAAGTTTTGCAGGAACAGATACATCACCACAAAGACCAAAACCACAGCCTCAATTAAGGTATGTACTACTTTTTCAATCGACAACGAAACAAAAGGTGTGGTGTCGTAGGGCACCACAGCTTTTAAGCCAGCGGGGAAAAAGGGTTCCAGATCGGCAAGGGCTTGTTTCACTCCAGCTGCAGTATCGAGCGCATTCGCACCACTGGCCAGTTTTACACCAATACCAGAGGCGGGTTTACCGTTAAAGCGGGCTACAACCCCATAGTTTTCGCCACCTAATTCCACTTTGGCTACATCAGCTAAGCGCACCACAGAGCCGTCGCTGTTGGTTTTCACCAATATGTCGCGGAACTGTTCCGGAGTTTGCAAACGGCTTTGTGCTGTGACTGTGGCATTTAATTGCTGGCCTTCAATAGCAGGCATGCCGCCTAATTGTCCGGCAGACACCTGAGCATTTTGTGCACTGATAGCGGCGCTGATATCGGCTGTCGTCAGTTTATAGTTTTGCAGTTTGGCCGGGTCTAACCAGATACGCATCGCATACTGAGAACCAAACAGCTGAACTTCACCCACACCGTTGACTCGCGATACTATGTCCTGCACGTTAGACGCAACATAATCGCCTATGTCGATGTTCGTCATGCTGCCATCTTCGGAGACAAAACCTGCCACTAACAGGAAGTTACGTGCAGACTTGGCCACAGATACACCCTGGCGCTGCACTTCCTGCGGTAACAGCGGAGTGGCCAGAGCCAGTTTATTTTGCACCTGTACCTGAGCTATATCCGGATCGGTATCGGCGCTGAAGGTTAAGGTTAAAGAGACTGAACCATTGGACTCAGAAGTAGATGACATATACATCAGGCCATCTAAGCCTTTCATTTTTTGTTCTATCACCTGAGTGACAGTGTCTTCCAGCGTACGGGCCGAAGCACCAGGATAACTGGCACTGACACTGATAGCTGGCGGTGCTATGGATGGATACTGTGCTATAGGCAAAGACTGGATGGCTAATACACCAGCCAGCATCACCACTATGGCCAAGACCCAGGCAAAAATCGGCCTGTCGATAAAAAATCGTGACATTCAAATTCTCCGTTGGCGTTACTGCGGGCTGGCTTGAGTGGCTGACTCGGCAGGAACTGCCTGAACTGGCGCACCAGGGCGTATTTTCTGTAAGCCTTCAATAATCAGTTGATCGCCTTCATTTAAGCCACTGCTGACCAGCCAGTCAGAACCTATAGTGCGGTTCGCCTGTAAAATACGGGCTTCGACTTTGCCTTCTTTGCTAACCACCATGGCGGTGGCTTCACCTTTGCTGTTACGGCTGATACCACGTTGTGGTGCCAGAATAGCCCTGGCTTTCACGCCTTCCACTACTTCGGCCCGCACATACATGCCAGGCAGTAATAACTTTTCAGGGTTAGGGAATTGTGCTCTTAAGGTGACAGAACCAGTACCCGGCTCCACAGTCACTTCTGAAAATTGCAAAGTACCTTTATGTGGGTACACAGAACCGTCTTCCATTTTCAGTTCAACTACAGTCTGAATAGCTGCATCTGAACCTAAATCACCAGAGGCCAGAGCTTTTTTCAATTGCAGCATCTCGTTGCTGGATTGTGTTAGGTCGACATAAATAGGATCCAGCACAGTCACTGTCGCCAAAGCTGTACTTTGACTGGCACTGACTAAAGCGCCGGCTGTTACGGCAGATTTGCTGATTTGGCCATCAATAGGGGAAAGCACTTTGCTGTAATTTACATTGATCTGAGCAGTTTTTAACTGAGCCTGAGCTGTCAGTAAATCGGCCTGAGCTTGTTTATAGCTGGCGTCCGCTTCATCAAACTCTTGCTGACTGACGGCTTTAATTTTTAACAATTCGGTATAACGACCGGCTTTGGCTTTGCTGCTGGCGGTGCTGGCCTGAGCTCGTGCCACTGCAGCTTTAGCGCTGGAAAGCTGCGCTTCAAAAGTCGCAGGGTCAATCTGATACAAAGCCTGACCGGCTTTGACTTCACTGCCTTCGGTAAATAAACGTTGCAGCACTATGCCGTTCACCTGAGGGCGAATTTCAGCAATTTGTGAGGCGGCAACACGGCCTGGCAATTCTTTAGTCAGGGTGACGGCCTGACTTTTTAGCGTGACGACACCAACAGGCACGGCCTGTGCAGCAGGGGCTACTGGGTGTGCAGCCTGACCACAACCGGCCAAAGCAACAGAGCCCGCCAGGGCTGTCAGGGCAAAAAATACAATGCGGGAATGCTGCATCTTTAAAATCTCCATTTAGAGTGAACGTTCATTCTAAGTTGTTTTTCTCTGGTTTGCCAGCTCACTTTGTCGCCGTTTTGCAGGTTTTGGTCGTGAAAAGTGCATTGCAGTGCAGGAAAAACGAGCTTTGTTATTTCAGATCAAGAGACAGCGGGCTTTAGTCTTTTACACTCTGTTTAATTTTGTTGCAGGGGAAATAATGATGGACTTAGCACCACAGCCTTTATGGTCTTCCGAATTAATACAGAAGTATTCGGTGAATGGACCACGTTACACTTCTTACCCTACGGCTTTGTCTTTATTGCCTGATTTCCCGGCCTCTGCGGTACAGGCGGCTTTGGCGGGTTCTGCTGCAGAGTTGTGTTTGTACCTGCATATCCCCTTTTGCCAGCAACTTTGTTATTACTGCGGCTGCAATAAAATAGTCACTCGTCACAGCAGCAAAGCTGATTTGTATCTGTTGGCGCTGGAGCAGGAGATGGGGCTGTATCAGCATTTATTAGCTGACAAAACTATTTCTCAGCTGCATTTAGGCGGTGGCACCCCCACCTTTTTAACGGAAGAACAGTTGTCATTGTTGATGCAACTGTTGCGGCAGCATTTTGTGTTTAAAGCAGATGCTGAGCTATCGGTAGAGATAGACCCACGCAGTTGCACTTTGGATAAACTGGCGCATTTGCGTGAGCTTGGTTTTAGCCGGCTAAGTTTTGGCGTGCAGGATTTCGACGAACAGGTGCAAGTTGCGATTAACAGGGTACAAAGCGAGGAGCTTGTTCGGGTTTTAGTTTTGCATGCCCGTGCTTTGGGATTTAGCTCTATCAATCTGGATTTGGTCTACGGTTTGCCTTATCAGCAAGCCACGCGTTTTTCAGACACTCTGGATAAAGTACTGGAACTGGATCCGGACCGGGTGTCGTTATTCAGTTACGCCCATATGCCGACCCGTTTTGCCGCACAGCGTAAAATTCCAACCCAAAGCCTGCCACAGGCGGAAGATAAATTAGCCTTGCTGCAATTAGCGATAGAACGTTTTAGTCAGGCGGGCTATCAGTGTATTGGTATGGATCATTTCGCTAAAGCCACAGACAAGCTGGCAATAGCGCAGCAGCAAGGCAAATTACAGCGTAATTTTCAGGGTTATACCACAGCAGGACAAGATGCTTTGGTGGGCTTAGGTGTGTCCTCTATCAGTCAGGTGAACGGCGTGATCTGGCAAAATCAGAAAGAGCTGAAACAATACCAGCAGCAATTAGCCTTAGGCCAATGGCCAGTGGATAAAGGATTAAGTTTAACTCAGGACGATAAAATCAGAGCCGCTTTAATCAGCCAGCTGATTTGTCATTTTGAATTGGACATCCCTGCCTTTTGTCAGCGTTTTGGCCTGACAGATTTCTGGGATTATTTCGCTGATGTGTTACCTAAACTTGAACCCTTGCGTATGGATGGCCTGGTCAGTTATTCCAACGACCATATTCAGGTGACAGCAACTGGGCGTTTGCTGGTGCGGGTGGTCTGCGCCTGTTTTGATCGTTATCTGGCGAAGAGTGACAACTTAAGTTATTCCAAAGTGGTTTGATCCAACGCAAAACACTGAACTGAGCAGGCGCTAAGATGCGCCTCTTCTTTTGGCATGATCTGGATTGCGGCTATGAATGCTCCTGAACTTTTATCCCCGGCTGGCAGTTTAAAAGCCATGCGAATGGCTTTTGCTTATGGTGCTGACGCTGTGTATGCAGGTCAGCCGCGTTTTAGCCTGAGGGTGCGTAATAACGAATTTGATCTTGAAACTCTGGCTATTGGCATCTTTGAGGCCCATCAACAGGGAAAAAAATTCTATCTGGTGGTGAATATTGCGCCGCATAACAGCAAGTTGCAGCGTTTTGTTGAGGATATGGCCCCGGCTATAGAACTTGGGCCTGATGCATTGATAGTGTCTGACCCTGGCGTGGTTTATTTATTACGTCAGCATTTCCCTCAGATGCCTTTGCATTTGTCAGTACAAGCCAATACGGTGAACTGGGCTGCTGTCTTGTTCTGGCAGCAACAAGGTATAGAAAGAGTGATCTTATCCCGTGAGCTGGCGCTGGAAGAGATAGCGCAAATCCGCGAAAAAGTACCGGCTATGGAGCTGGAAGTTTTTGTGCATGGTGCGCTTTGTATGGCTTATTCAGGTCGTTGTTTATTATCAGGTTATATCAATAAACGGGACCCTAATCAGGGCGCCTGCACCAATGCCTGCCGTTGGTCTTATCAAAGCCATCAGGCAGAAGAAGATGAAGCAGGGCAGTACAAGCCTGTCGCTTCAGCATTGCCAGATCCAGTGCTGGTGGAAGAGCAAGGCAGGCCGGGTGAGCTGATGTTGCTGGATGAAGATGAACATGGCAGTTATATATTTAACTCCAAAGACTTGCGAGCTGTGCAGCATGTTCAGGCGTTGACCGCTATGGGTGTGCATTCACTAAAAATCGAAGGCCGCACTAAGTCAGCTTATTATGTCGCCCGCACTGCACAAGTGTATCGTCAGGCTATAGATGATGCGATGGCGGGTAAGGCGTTTGACCCTATACTGCTGCAGCAACTGAATGGCATGGCGAATCGTGGTTTTACCGAAGGTTTTTTGCGCCGGCATGTGCCTGCTGATTTACAAAACTATCAAACCAGCCACAGTGAAGGTGAGCAATTGCTGGTGGGCGAATTTAGTGGCGAAATCAATGCTCAGGGCCAGGCTTTAGTGCAGGTCAAAAATCGTTTTACCTTTGACGATCAGTTACTGCTGATGACACCAGCGGGCGTCACGCCTGTGGATGGCGTTTTTTGTGCCGAAGATGGCTGCCAGTTGCTGATTGCGCCAGGGTCTGGTTATCAGGTCTGGTTGCAGCTGCCTGATGGTGTGAGTCCACAACATGCGTTTTTACTGAAACAGCAAAAAGCGAAGCCTGAGCTGACTTGTGGGGAAAAAACATGTCAGTGTGGATAGACGCAGACTGTATTCACTGTGATCTCTGTGCCCCGGAATGTCCGAATACAGCTATTTACAGAGCGGAGCAGCAGTATCAGGTGGATGCAGAACTCTGTACTGAATGTGTGGGTTTTTATAACAAACCTGCTTGTATTGAGGTTTGCCCGCTGGATTGTATTGAATTTGTTTCTGCGTAAAACCACAGGATAAAGATTTTTTTAAATCATTCTTCCCTCCTTTGCAGGTTTTATCACTAAACTATTGAAACAGGGCCACAAGCTTCACTGGGTTGTGGCTGATTTCAGATGAGATGCAGGATGGTGTGAATGATTGACCCTTTTATGTTAGCAGCTATAGAACAAGCCAAAAAAAGTTTAGCTGAAGGGGGGATCCCCATAGGATCTGTGCTGGTGATCAATGGCGAAATTGTAGGCCGTGGCCATAATCAACGGGTGCAAAAAGGCAGTTGTGTTTTGCATGCAGAGATGGATTGTCTGGAAAATGCCGGTCGTTTAACGGCCAAAGACTACCAAAATGCAGTCTTGTATTCCACTTTATCCCCTTGTGATATGTGCAGTGGCACAGTGTTGTTGTATGGTATTCCTAAAGTAGTAGTAGGCGAAAACCGAACTTTTCAGGGACCTGAAGCTTATGTGCAAAGCCGGGGAGTTGAACTGGTGATCCAGGACAATACCGAATGTGTGCAGCTGATGCAGGACTTTATCGCCGCTAAACCAGAACTATGGAATGAAGATATAGGGGAATAACGTGAAGGCATGCTGCGTTATGCTCAGTGTGCTGATGGCCGCGACTCAGGTCTCAGCTCAGGTATCGGCAGGTGAAAACACCAGCTTTGGCTGGCTGTTTTTGGCTGCCGCTGCACTTTGCATTATTCCTGCTGCATTGGCTTTTCTTATTTTTATAGTGCGGGTCAACCGTAAACTCAAAGCTATTGTCATTTCAGGTCAGAGAGCCGCCCTGATGCAGCAAAATCGCAGCAGGGTGCTGGCGATGATTGTTGAACAAGTGCCATTGAAACAGGTGTTGGATGCTCTGGTGGAAGGAGCTGAACAAATGGATCCTTCAGCCAGCTGCACTGTGTTATTACTCGATGAGCAAGGGCTTCTGCATGTCGCTTCGGCACCCCATTTGCCGGATGAATACAACGCCGCCATAGAAGGTTTGGCTGCTGGTTATGGTGTAGGATCCTGTGGTACAGCTGCCTATTCAGGCAAGCGGGTGATAGTGGAAGATGTGCGGGTACATCCTTACTGGCAGCCGTACCAGGCTTTGGTGGAGTTAGCAGGTATCAGTTCCTGCTGGTCTGAACCTATTAAAAACCGTCAGGGGAAAGTGCTGGGCACTTTTGCTATTTATCACAAAGAGGTGACAGTACCCTCAGAGCAGGACTTTCAGCTTATTTGCGAAAGTGCAGCTTTGGCAGAAATTGTGATAGAGCGCAGTAATGCCATTGAAGCGCTTAAACGCAGTGAAGAGCGGCACAGGTTATTAGCGGATCATGCCACTGACGTGATTTGGACTATGGATCTGGGCGGGTATTTTACCTATATCAGCCCTTCAGCGGAAAAACTAACAGGTTATCCGGTGACTGAATTGATGCAACAACAAATGCAGCAATTGGTCACGCCTGAGTCTTATGCTCAGATCAAACTGCAAATGAAAAAAGCCGCAAAAGCATTACTAGAGGGAGAAGCTTATCCGGATTATGTGGGAGAAGTGGAACAGGTATGCAAAGACGGACGCAGAGTCTGGAGTGAAGTGAAAATCTCCGGTATGTATGATAGTGAAGGCAAGTTTGCTGGCATTTTAGGAGTCAGCCGTGATTTAACAGAGCGACGTAAAATAGAAGAACGTATGCGTTATATGGCGCAGCACGATACCTTAACAGGCCTGCCTAACCGAACTTTGTTTGCCGACCGCTTACAAAAAGCCCTGCAGTACGCCATGCGGCACCAAAAATCTCTGGCTTTAATGTTACTCGACTTAAACAAATTTAAACCTGTGAACGATACCCATGGTCATGCAGTGGGTGACTTGTTATTACAGCAAGTGGCAGAACGTTTACAGTGTGCAATCCGCTCCTCCGATACAGTGGCCCGTATCGGAGGGGATGAGTTTATCATTTTGTTGCCGCAGATTGATGAATCTCATCATGGCGCCATGGTGGCCGAAAAAATTCAGCAAGCCATAGCCAGACCTTTTGATATCCACGGTCTGGAAATCCAAATCAGCTGCAGTATAGGCCTGGCCTGTTACCCAGAGGATGGTGAAACTGATCTGGCTTTGAACAAAGTAGCAGATCAGCGTATGTATCAGCAAAAAGCAGAATTAGCCAGTCGATTAGGCACTGCAGATTTTTTTCCTGCGGTGGAATAAATCTTCAGGCTGAACCGTTACCTCTGTGTCAATGGTGACAACAGAGGTAATCAATATGAACACACTTAGCTTTTCTTCATTATCTGCAGCAGTTTTATTGGCATCAGTGTCCGGACTGTGTTTAGCCCAGGCTGATATGGCTGTGACTGCTACTGCAGCAGCCCAGAATGCGAATGTGGCTGTAAGCATGCAGCAGCAAAGTACCATCCAGCCCTCTATAGCGAATGCGACAGTCAGTGCAAACTCTGACAGTTCTGTATCTGCCACTGCGAGGGCACAAAGCAGCTCCAGTCAAAACAGTGCGGAACAACATCAGGAAGAATCCTTACAAAATGCAGCATCACAGACTGTACTGACAGGGGGGATGGTAACTGAGCTAAGTCAATCTGTAGTAGAGCAGCCTGCAGCGGCTCTGACGCAAAGCACAAACATCACTCAACAAAGCTCAGCTGTTGTATCTGCTCTGCTGACCCCACCAGCTGTGACTATGCCTGAACTTCCATCAGCAGACTCTGTTGTACCCGCAGAGCTTCCTGCATTGTCTGATGTGGCGAATAAATCAGCTCAGGCTGCGATCAGCCAAAGCAGCAGCACCCTGGTGCAACAGCAAATCAACACTGAACTGACCAAAGCAGTAGATGACACCATCAAAGCTGAAGTGGTTAATTCGGTGCAATCCAGCCTGACCAGTGCGTTAAATCTGGTTTTATAAGGCCATCAGGCCGGCGTTCTGTCGGCCTTTTTCTGGAGCTTATGTATGAAACCACTGAATTATCTTTTGTGTTTACCGCTGACAAGCATGCTGGGGCTTGCTCCGGCAGGAGCAGCTGAACTGTCAGAACAAACCCAAGTTTCTGGTTATCTGAGTTATGGCCAAAATTACAATTCCAACCTGAAAACGGCAGAACTGGACAATGCGTCTGGTCGTTCTGCTGCGGGTCAGAAACTCGAAGCTCAGCTGGCGTTGCGCTGGAAACCAACTGAACAATGGACACTGGATCTGGGTTACACCCATCAACAAAATCGTTGGCAGGATAATTCAGACTTTAATACCACACTGGGGCTTTGGGCCTTGGACCTGAGTTATCAGGCCAAGTGGCTGACACTGGGCGGCACTGTGCACAAAGCTGACGCCGAATTAGCCAGTGAGGATTTTCTTGGGCTTGAGCAATACAGCTTGTATCTGGCTAAGCTGTGGTTGCAGCGCTATTACGTCAGAATAAGCCTGAATCAGACCGACAAAGATTTTAAGGTGCTGGACGACAGAGATGCAAAACAGCAACAACTGCGCAGTGATCTCTTTGTATTCAGTGCCGATCAGCAAGGCTTTGTGCAACTAGGTTTGGCTTATCAGGACGAGCAGACTCAGTCTGAGTTGTTTGATTTTCGTGGCCCTTTGCTACAACTGAAAGCGTCACAGCAATGGCGTTGGCTTGAGCAGGATCACAAGCTTCAGTTAGGGTGGCAGTGGCAACACAAAGACTATCAGATGGCTGGCGAAGCTGAAAAACGCCAGGACAGGATTAACAGCTGGCAACTGAACTGGCAATGGCAATTGAATCACTATCTGGCGCTGACAACCCAGTTAGAGCATCAGAATTCTGCATCCAACGTACCAACAGCAGACTATTCGCAAAATCTGGCCGGTATGGCACTGCGTTTGTCTTTTTAATGGGAGCCAGGGCGAAGCAGGCCAAAACCATAGACGGTGTCTTTGCCCGGTTCTCCTAAATCCACAGCCTGTTGCTGTAATTGAGTTCTGAGTTGTGTCGCAGTGACACCCGACGCCAGCTGACAGGCGGCAATAGCGGCAACCACAGGAGAAGCCAATGAAGTCCCGGTTTCCAAACCAAAGCCAGCTCCGGCTTTGGCCACAGTAACAGCCACTCCGGGCGCGGCGAATTCAATATAGTCGCCCTGATTCGCCCAGCGATAAATATGCTGGTGCTGATCCACAGCAGTAACTGCAATCACCTGCGGATAAGCGGCCGGATACAAAGGTGCTGCTGCAGGGCCTGCATTACCGGCCGCAGCAATAAGTACCACATTTTTCTTATCCAGAGCCTTAACCGCCTGCTGCAGCAAAGGATGAGCCGGACCTGTCAGGCTCAGATTGATCAATTGCACCTGTTGTGACGCCAGCCAGTTCAGCGCCTCCAATAAATGGACCAGAGTTGCACTTTGCTGATAGGTATTTTGCTGATAAAACACAGCTGCACTAAGTAGCTGCGCCTGTGGTAACAACGCCTTTAAGCCGGGCCCCCGACCCACAAGTAAAGAAGCCACAGCTGTGCCATGCTGATGGCTTTGATCCAAATCAGCGGGTAAAAAGTTTTTACTGATCAATGAATCTGAATGCGTAAAAGCCTGATGCTGCTGATCGACTGCTGAATCCACCATGCCGATACGCACCTGACTCTGGCAGGCACTGTTGGATGGCGCTGCCGTAACTGTATCGGACCTGCCCTGTTGTGGACTGTAAATGCTGTTGCTGGACATCTGCGCTTTGATAGCATCAGGTAGAGAGTGCAGCAATTCAGTTGTTGCTCTGGAGCCAACAGGCAGTTGGATCCGATAAAAAAATAAATCCAGCTCGGGGTAGCTTTGCTGGTCAACTAAGTAAGGGTGCAGCAGAGTTTGTTGTTGCCATTGTTGAGGACTCAGAGCCAAGAGCCACTGACCTTCCACGACCCTTACACCGGGTTCAAGTTCAATCTCACGCCATAACACTTGGTTTTGCTTGTTCACCACAGGCAGACTGGCTGGCAGTTGTACTATGGGATCCAGACTGTGACTTAAGCGCTGACGTAACTCTTCGGTAGCAAGCTTATCCTTGAGAAGCTGTTGTCTGCTTTGGTACAAGACCTGCCGCTCCAAAGTTGTCAGGCGGTCTGTTACGGGCACACCAAGAGGCTGTTCCAGCCTGTCGGTCAAGGGAGTTGAAGGTAAAAGCTGGGCTTGCGATTCCAGTGTCAGCATGGACAGCAGCACAAAAGTCAGTTTCTTTTTCATCTTAGTCTCTTGGGTGGCTTAAAACTATGTACCATAAAAACGTCTGAGCTGAAAAAAAATTCCGGTATTTATGGAATAAATCTAATGGCCGATCCGTCTCCTTTCTAACAGGGAGTATTACTGACGATGAAAACTGAATTAAAAACTTTATTACCTCAGCTGCGACGTTTTGCGTTTTCGCTGACCGGTTCAGTTCAGGACGCCGACGATCTGGTGCAAAACACCGTAGAGCGGTTGCTGAATAACCCGCCAGAACCCCATGTGACCTTATTGCATTGGTGTTTCCGGGTATGTCGCAATGTCTGGATAGATGAATACCGCAGCCGCAAAGTACGGCAAGCCGGGGCCAATGAACCAGAGCTGCAGGAAGCCAGTACAGATGGTGAAGCCACTATGCTGGCACAAATTCAGTTAACGCAGGTGCAAAAAGCCATAAGCCTGTTACCTGAAGAACAAAAAGAAGTGCTGAGTCTGGTTGCTGTGCAAGGCTGCAGTTATGCTGAAGCCGCACAGATACTGGCCTTACCGGCAGGGACCATTATGAGTCGTCTTGCCAGAGCACGCAGTGCTTTAGTGCAAAGCGTTCTGATTGCAGAGGGGAGTTACACTTTATGAAGATCACAGATGAACTGTTATCTGCATTTCTTGATGCAGAATTACCTGAAGCTCAGATGCAGCATATTCGTTTGTTGCTGCAACAGGACGAGCAATTATCTGAACGTCTGGCGGCTTTGGCTGAAGTGGATGTATTGCTCAAACAGCAGGCAAGTCTGATAGACCAGACTCCGGTACCTGATCAGCTGCTGGCGCTGCTGGACGAACCTGAACAAGGTTCAGTGATCCGGTTTCCCTTGTGGCGTCGGTTGGCACAGCCACGGCAGTGGCACAGTGCAGCTGCAGCTTGTATGGCTTTTGCTGCTGGTTATGCCTTAGTGCTGTGGCAACAGCAGGACCCATGGACTGAGATCAGCCTGGCGCTGGAGACTCAGCCTGCAGGAGTCAGTTATCAGTTAACAGCGGACAGCAGTCTGACACCCCATTTGACCTTTATGGACAAACAAAGCCGCTACTGCCGACAGTATCAGGTTAGCAGCACTACTGAACTCAGTCAGCAACTGGCCTGCCGTTCTGCAGATGGCTGGCAGTTGGAGGCTATGATCAAGACTGCAGCTACAGAGAGTCCGTTGTACCAGACTGCCAGCGGCGCTGTGGTGCTGGATCCGATGATTGACCAGATGATTTCAGGCCAGGTGTTAAGCCTTTCAGGTGAAGAACTGCTGATCAAGCAAGGTTGGTCAACAAAGCACAAAGGAGAATAACCATGAAGCTACTTTTTGCTGTTTTACTATTAACTCTGACCGCATGCAGCAGCACGCCTGATTATCGCAGCGCATCGGCTGCTGGTTATGGCTACAGCGATACTGAACTTGGCCCTAACTATCACAGAGTGCAATTTAAGCTCAGGGGTAAAAACAAAGTGAAGGCGATGGATTATGCCCTGCAAAGAGCGGCCGAACTAACCTTGAGTCAGGGTTACGACTGGTTTGACTTGGTAGCAAAAGAAACTTTGGTTGATCGGAGAAATTATACAGTGAGCGCCAGACACCACACTGTCACTCATCAACAGAAATCCTGTGGTTTATTGAGTTGCACCAGCTACCAGCAGACGGAATTAGCGCCAGAGCCAGAAACAGCGGTGGACTTCACTGAGGTGCGCATCGATATTCGGTTGGGGAAAGGAGTTAGCCCACAAGGGGACAGCGTATTTCAGGCTGCTGAAGTAGTGCAAAGGTTAAAGCAACAGCATTGAGCTGTGGTCATCTATAGAAAGATCGTGCTGGTCAAGGTCAGAAGTTGCTTAGTGACACAGGCACTTCTGACCCCTCTAGATCTTCAAGCCGAGTAAAGGTCGCAGGCTTTTTTCCAGCTGTTCTCTGGATAACTGGTCGGTAATAAACACCAGTTTGCTTTGCCTGTCGTCATTGGGCCAATGTGTCAGCACAGCTGTTGGGTGCAATAGCTGCTGTACCCCATGGATCACTATAGGGCCGGGAAATCCTTCCACGTTTAAAATTGCTTTTACACGCAGTAACTGATGGCCCATCTCTGGTAATAAGGCGTCCAGCCAGAGTTGGATAGCAAACAAAGTTACAGGGCGGGTTATCTGATAGCAGTAGGTGTTGATCGTATCCTGGTGTGCGCTTATTTCATTGCCAGTTGAAGCTGGAGATGATGTCACCGGGCTGGAGTTCAAAGGTTCAAACTGCGCGGAACCAAAATTCAGCCAGTTGGTCAATGGTGTGACAGATTGAACAGGTTCTACATGATCCAACTCCAGTAAAGCAGAAAGAGCTGTGACGCCCTGATCAGAGATTTGCACAGGGGCAGTTGGGTTGAGTTGGCGAATGTGCTGCTGCACCTGGGTTAGAGTGTCCTCATCAGCCAGGTCCTGTTTGGTTAACAGGATCAAATCGGCTACCGCAACCTGACGTTTAGCTTCCCGGTACTGACTTAAGGTATGCAGCGCATTCACTGCATCTACTGTAGTCACAGTGCCCTGCAATTTGTATTGCTGAAAAATTTTCTGATTGGAAATCAGCGTACTGAGTATAGGGCTTGGGTCTGCCAGACCCGTAGTTTCGATAATAACCCGGTCAAAACTTTTGATGCCGTTGCGGCTGAAGCGCCAACTAATGTCAGTCAGGGTTTTCACCAGATCGCCTCGTGTCGTGCAGCAAATGCAGCCATTGGACAGTTCAACAATTTGCTCTTCAGTGCTGCGGCTGACTAACAGGTGATCCAGGCTGGTTTCGCCAAATTCATTGATAATCACCAGGGCTTTACTGAAGGCTGGATCTTTTATCCACTGGTTCAATAAGGTTGTTTTGCCGCTGCCTAAAAAGCCGGTCAACAGATAAAGCGGAATACGCTGTGAGCTTATGGTCATGTTGTATGATCCTTTTGGCAAGATGCACATATGCCATGAAATTCAACAGGCTGTTGATGTAACTTAAAACCTGTGGCTGCTATTTTGCGTTTTTGTTGTTGCAGTGGATTTGAGCTGGCCGAAAACATCACGGCCTGGCAAATTTCACAGATCAGGCACTGACCAGGTTCCGTCAGGCCACTGGGCAAAGCGACAAATTTATTGACCGATACCAGCTTCACGATCAACTGCTTTGCCAGTAAAAAATCCAGACAGCGATATACCAGCATAGGGTGGATGATCCGGCCTATTTGTGGGCGCAACAGGTCGATAATTTCATAAGCAGACAAAGCACGTTGTTGCTGTTGCATCAACTTAAACACGGCCTTGCGGTTGCCGCTGAGCTTCAGCTCTGTTGGTGCTTGCTCTGGTGTGGCTGTCTGCATAGGTTAGTTCAGCGATAGCTGGTGGTCAGCCGGCGTCAAAGTGGCTGCAGACTGACCCTTTTGTGTGATCCAACTGCTCTGGATCTGCTGCAGGTCCGGGAACAGACTAAACAAGTTCACTCTTACCGTGACGGGCTCTGTAACCGATGTACAGCTGAACTGATAACTGCTTTCTATATCGGAATGACCTGTATGCTTGTGGTCATGGTAATGTGAATCTTTGTGTTCGGCCTCTGCATGCTGTTGCAGTTCGGCCAAATTCGATTGATGGTGCTTCAGGTGACAGTCTGCCCCTGCAATGCTAAACAACTTATCAGGTTCAGCCAGCAGCGTTTTGGCTTTTTTGACGGCATCAAGTTCAGCCTGTGTTTCTGGCTGATGCTCAAAACCCAGAATATCTGAAGCTGTGGCATAAAAGCTGATCTGTAAATCTGTCGCCAGTTGAAACAGCTCAAGCCGGGCTACTCCATGTTGGTGGGCTCTGGTGTCAGGCTGTTCTGCCAGAGTGCAGACACTAAGCAGGGTGCAACAGCTGGCAAAAATATAAGATAAGCGCATAGACATTCTCCGGATATTGATTATTCGCCTACTGGATCCAGGCTCAGCAGCAAGCGGGGTTGATCGGTATGAGGGGAACGATGCCAGATGGCTCCGTCTTTATTGCCGTTCCAGCCAGAGCCTTTAAGTAACGCAACCTCACCGGTTAGGATCTGCTGATAAGGTTGTTGGCTTTGTGCTGTGGTTCCGGCATGCCACTCTGTGGCAGGACCTGAATAAGTGACCAGTAAACGTGCTGCTACATGGTCGGTATGAAAACGGGGGCACATGGCTTTTTCCAGTCGTTTTAGCCGGACTCCTACTGCAGAGCAATCCATCAGGCAGGTCAAGATTTGACTTAGCAGTTCCAGATCGGCGATAAACTCGGCTTTCCCTTCTGCGTCCGGCAAGCGATTCTGTAGCAATCTTGTCAGCTCTTCAGGTTCAGCGACCAGTTGCAGATCAACAAATTTGCTAAGAGCACCAGCATAAGTCCGGGTGCGCTGGCTGAGTTCGCGTTGCCAAATCACCAGATTAACATCAGGCTGAAACAGCTCAGTCAGTATGTCGCTGGAACTGCTTTGCAGCTGTCTCATCTGCGGCAGAAGTTGAAAGGCCGCCAGCATCAGGCAAATTCCGCCTGAAATGGACTGGTGATAGCTTTCCATTCGTTGATCGACAGCGCCAGTTCTTGTTCGGTCAGCAGGCATTGTTCTAATTGTTTCAGCATCTGTACCTGATCCAACTGCTGGCCAATAAACACCAGTTCTTGCCGGCAATCGCCAAAAGGCCCGACAAAGCTGCTTTGAATGCTGTGTACTGCTTCAGCGTCATCCGGCCATTCCTCTTGTGGCACTGCATGCCAGAACAAACCTGCCATACCATAACGGGCTATACCGCCAGCCTGATGCCATTGCCATGCATAGTCAGGTTCACTGGCCAGCCAGAAATAACCTTTGGATCTCAAAAGTTTACCCTGAGGCCATTCCTGATGCAGGAAGTCATAAAAACGTTCTGGATGAAAAGGGACACGGGCCTGAAAAGCAAAACTGCTGATGCCATATTCTTCTGATTCGCTCTGATGTTCGCCCCGTAACTCTTTTAGCCAGCCTGGTGCTTGCTGGGCTTTTTCAAAATCAAATAAGCCTGTTCCGAGCACTTTGTCGATATCAATTTTTCCCTGACAGGCCTGATGGATTTGCGCTGTACTATTAAGTTTGCGCAGTATGGCTTTGAGTTCCTGCAAATCGTGCTCACTGACCAAATCTGCTTTGCTGATCACTAACAGATCACAAAACTCCACTTGTTCGATCAGAAGATCCGCCACACTGCGTTCGTCTTCTTCACCCAGACTTTCGCCTTTCTCCTGCAACGAACTGGCTTCGCGATAGTCTTTTAAAAAGTTCACTGCATCCACCACTGTCACCATGGTATCGAGCCGGGCTATATCGGATAAACTCTGGCCCTCTTCATCGGCAAAAGTAAAGGTTTCAGCTATAGGCAGGGGCTCTGAAATGCCTGTTGATTCAATGACTAAATAATCAAAACGGCCTTCGTGGGCTAAGCGACCCACTTCCAGTAATAAGTCTTCACGCAAGGTACAGCAAATGCAGCCGTTGCTCATTTCCACCAGTTTTTCTTCAGCACGGTTCAGACTGACTTCGTTTTTCACTGTGGCGGCATCAATATTTAACTCGCTCATATCATTGACGATCACCGCCACTTTGCGGCCAGCTCTGTTATTGAGAATTTGATTCAGTAGAGTGGTTTTGCCTGCGCCTAAAAAGCCGGAGAGCACAGTGACGGGTAATCTTTTATCTACAGAGTTATTCATAGTTAATTCACCAATGCAGCAGGAATATGGGTATTCAGCAGGCGTCTGTTCAACAGATGCGCTGCAATCAGAATAAATCCACCTAAAACCGCCAGCACAGGCTCTGCAGATTCAGGCACAAAAAGAGAGATCAGCAACAAGCTAAAACCCAGACCACCAATCAGTAAAGGCTTCATATTGCGATGCTTCACCCATGACAGCGGCAGGCTCCAGGCCAGGATCAGACTGATAGGCGCCAGCAATAAATAATGCACCCATTCAGATTCAAACCAGACGCCAATCAGACCTACACCACCCAGCGCCAACAACACAGGCGTAAACAAACAATGCAGGATACAAAGCCCTGATAAACACACTCCTAACAAATCTTTCATGGTTTTTTGCCTTATTTGATGTAACAGGGACTTGCCAACTTACAGTGATTTCGTGATATGTTATATTATCACAATTCGTGAAAGCAACTGAAACTGATTTTGTTTTTTGGGGAAGTGCATGGGTAGAAAAACTTTATTGGCCAGTCTGATCGCCGCTAGTCTGAGTGGTCAGGTATGGGCTCAATCAGTGCAGGGTACTGTAGTGGATGAGCAAGGGCAGCCTGTAGCTGAAGCCTGGGTCACAGTAGTTGGGCAGAATAAAAAGGTGAAAACTGACGCTGCTGGCCGCTTTGAATTTCAGGCGTTGCAAGGTCATCACACTGAATTACATATTGAAGCAAACAGTTTTGCGCACCGGAATTTTCAGCTGGAGTTACCAGCACAGGGCATGCAATTTGCGTTAAGCCCTACAGCGCTTGAAATTATTGATGTCAAAGCCAGTCCATTTCATGCTTCCAGTACAGAATCTGCTTTGCCTGTCAGTGTGCTGGCTGGTGAGCGACTGAAAATGAATCAACAGTCTACGTTGGGCGATACGCTGAAAAACGAAGTTGGGGTGCACAGTAACTTTTATGGCTCTGTGGCCAGTAGCCCTATTATTCGTGGTTTAGATGGCCCACGGGTTTTGATCACGCAAAATGGTTTGGATGCTGGTGATGCCTCTCGCGTTGGGCCTGATCATAGCGTGTCGGCTGAAGCCAGCACCGCCAGTCAGATTGAAGTATTACGTGGCCCGGCCACTTTGTTTTACGGCAGTGGCGCTATTGGTGGTGTGGTCAACGTGGTGGATAACAGAATTCCCACTGAGCAAGTCACTAAAGGCGAGTGGATGCTTCAGCGTGAGTCGGTGAATAACGAAAAACTGGCTTCAGGTTCTGCTCAGACTTTTATTGGCCAAACCGGTTTATATGCCGACGTATTCTGGCGTGATAACGATGATTACAGCATTCCGGGTGAAGCAGAAGTGCATCACGACGACGAAGATCATGATCACGAAGCAGGCGCTTCAGGCAAAGTCGCCAATACAGCTGCAACAGCCAAAGGTTTTAGCTTAGGCAGCAGTTACCTGCTGGAGAATGGTTTTGTCGGTGTCTCTTTTGGTCAGTTAAAACGTGAATACGGTATTCCTGGTCATAGCCATGGTGGTCATGCACACGAAGGCGAAGAACATGCCGAAGAGTCTGTGTATGCCGATCTGAAACAAGACAGAGTGCAGTTTTTAAGTGAACTGGATCTGGATTTGCCCTGGCTGCAGAAGCTGAACAGCCGCATTGCTTACACAGACTATCAACATATGGAAATTGAAGAGGGTTTAGTAGGCACCACTTTCAAAAACCGGAGCGAAGAAGCCCGTTTTGAATTGCTGCATCCGGTCATTGCCGATTGGCGTGGTGGGGTCAGCCTGCACTATAAACACAGCGATTTTTCTGCAGTTGGAGCTGAAGCTTTTACCCCACCATCCAGTACTGAAATGCTGGCAGTGGCCCTGATGGAAGAACGGCATTTTGGTTCTGTGTTATTGCAACTGGGTGCCCGTACTGAGCAGGTGACTATCAATGCAGCTGATGTATTGTTACCACCATTGGCGGCACATTCGCACGACGACGATGCGCATGATCACGGCCATGATCACGATCATGGTCATGCCGCAGAATTTATCCGGGTCTTTGATGTAGAGCATAAGTTTAAGCCCTACAGCTTGTCCGCCGGTGCTGTCTGGGATTTTACTGAAGGTTACAACTTAGGTGTGTCAGTGTCCCGTTCAGAACGCGCCCCTTCAGCTTCTGAGTTATTGTCATTCGGCCCTCATATTGGCACCGCTTCTTATGAAATAGGTGCTTTATTCAGCCTCAATGACGACCCGCACGCAGAACAAGCCATAGTGCTGAATCGTCAGCTAATCGAAATGGAAGTAGCGAATAACCTGGACCTGACCTTCCGTAAAATCAGCGGTGATATTGGTCTGGTATTGAATGCCTTCTACAACAAAGTAGATAACTACTACTACCAGCAAAACACTGGCTTATTCGCTGAAGACGGCCATAACCATGATCATGGCGACGAAGAAGGGCATGACCACAGTGCTGAGTTGCCGGTTTACCTTTTTGTCGCAGAAGATGTGATTTTGCATGGTTTTGAATCACAGCTGGTATGGCAAATTGCTCAGCCTTATCGCTTCACAGTTCAGGCCGATTATATCCGTGCCCGACTGGACAGAGGGGGAGATTTACCCCGCACTCCACCACTGCGTTTATCCAGTGAACTGGCCTATGAAGGCGATCAAATCTCCGCCGATCTGCGCCTGACCCGTTATTTCAAGCAAGACAGAGTTTCAGAGCTGGAAAGTGCAACTGCGGGCTACAACCTGCTGGATGCCTCAGTCAGTTACCACTTCAGTGGTGCCTTACAAGACATAGTGCTTTACGTCAAAGGCGAAAACCTGACGGACGAAGAAGCCCGTGTTCACACCTCTTTTTTGAAAGACAAAACCCCCTTGCCTGGCCGTTCTTTGGGTTTAGGTATTCGTGGTCAATTTTAAGTTTTTATCGCGGCTGAACTGTTCCTGGTGTGCCTGCTGAGTCGCGATCTTTTTATTTTTTTATGGAGTTTGTATGTTGAAATCAAAACTAAATGTGCTGGCGTTACTGATCAGTGCTTCATTACTGGCCGCCTGTGGTGACAGTACTACCAACATAGTCGAAAAGGATCCTATTCCTATTGAAGACGATCATGATCACGACCACGAAACCGGTGCTGGTCGTCTGGTTATTTCTGATAAAGACAGCACTATGCTCAGGGTTTACAACCTTGAAGATGGCGACTTGTTGGGCCAATTCAGCTCAATCAGCAAAGCTTCTGCTTTGTATGCTTCAGCCAGTCAGCGTTTTGCCATGGTAGTGCAACGTGATACGGATAAAGTGGAGTTTATCGACGGTGGTTTGTATCAGGAAGATCATGGCGATCACCTGCACCCTTATGAAGAAGATCCACGCTTGATGAGCCTGCAGTTAAGCGAAAGCCGTCCTACTCATGTCACTACAACAGACAAGCAAATTGCCATCTTTTTTGACGGTAACGTGGCTACTTCCAGTGTGGCAAAAGTAGCAGTGCTGAATGATGATCAAATTAATACAGGCCGCAACGACTATCCGGTTTTAACTTACAGCACTCATATGCACGGCGCAGCTCAGGCCCGGGGTGAGATGTTAGTTTCAACTATCCGTGATGCCGCAACAGCCAGTACTTTGCCGGATCAGGTGGGTATTTATCATGTGCATGGGGATCACTTCCATCTGGAGCAGGAATTTGACCTGCGTTGCCCTGGCTTACATGGCAGTGCACAAAACAAAGATTACGTCAGCTTTGGTTGTACTGATGGCGTGATGCTGTTAAAGCAGGACGGTGAACGTTTCATTGCCAGCAAAGTGGCTCATACCACTGATTTCACGGGCACTATGCGTATTGGCACGCTGGAAGGTGCTGAAGACGCCCGGCATTTTATCGGCTTTGCCGGCGCCACTGTGTTTTCAGTCAACCCTGAAGCAGGCAGCCTGAGCAAAGTGGATTGGCAGGCCGCTACAGGGGCCAGCATCATAGGTTATGGCTTTGCTGATCACGGCGAAAAGTTTGTGCTGCTGGACTCCACTGGCGCTCTGAGTATTCTTAATTACAATGCAGAGGCTACAACTGGTGCAGCTTTTGAACTGGCAGACAAAGTTCAGGTCACCAGCGCTGATTTAACTACTATGCCAACAGGCAGTCAGTTACAGCTGGCTATATCTGCAGCAGACGACAAGGTTTATGTGGCGGATCCACTGAGCAAAACCGTTAGCACTATTGATCTGGAAGAAGCTGAAGTGACTGAGAAACAAGAGCTTGGTTTTGTGCCACATAAACTGGTGTGGCTGGGTATTCCGGCAGGGCATAAAGAGCATTAATCTTTAGCTTTATTCAAGCTCAATAGCAAAGGCAGTCGGTGATGACTGCCTTTTTTGATCTAACAGAGTAAGCTGCTAAAACACTTGCCGTAATCACTTTAGTTCAAAGGTTTCGCCTGCCTAAAGATTTAAAATTTGCCCAAAGCTAAGCCCATGCAGGCTTAAAAACCTTATTGCAAATAAATAAACAAATCTAAGCGGCATACAGCGATACTGGGAATTTAGGCAGGATAAGGATCAACTGGCGCTGAGTTAATAACAGAAACATAGATAAAATGGTGGCCCCACCTGGACTTGAACCAGGGACCTGCCGATTATGAGTCGGATGCTCTAACCAACTGAGCTATAGGGCCATTTAAAAAAGGCTTTAAGTAAACAAGTCCAAAGGCTGAACTCTTTAAAGCGCAGGCAGTATAAGAAGTTTTTCTGCTGTTGTCACCGCTTCGTGACATGCTCTTTGTACTGATTGCTTGTTTTTTATCCGCTTCTCTATCAATCCCCTGCGCTAAACAGGATATTGACAGGGAAGATGCAAGTCTAAGCGGCGTTTTCCCCGATAATAATGTCCTGCTACTTACTGTTTCTGCTGTGACAGAACCGTGATTCATAATCAGATTTTTTAGCAGGATCTTTCCAGGCTGGATATGCCGCAAGGCAATGGCTGAACCGGAATACGCCCATTCAGCGCTGGATTAGTGAAGCGCTATACTAAAGAACCTGGCTGGCAATAGTGCTGCTGTTGCCAGCTATTTTCCTAGACAGGAGAAAAATCATGGATATTAAGACGTTTTCTCATTTTTCCTATAAAAGCCTAAAAATGCTGTTTATCTTTCTGCTTCTTCTGTATGCGTTGTATTCACCCTGGCTTTATAGCAGTGCAGATCCTCAGCGCTATTACCTGTTTGCATTTGCATTGCTGATGCTTGCTTTGCTGTTTGAATTACATCTGGCCAACTTGCGTTTTGCTGAGTTTATTCGACAGCCTCTACGCTGGAAATCGCCAACAGGTTTTTTGTATCTGTCCGCTTTCTTATGTTTTGGCTGGGGCTTATGGGGGCTTGGTTGAGCTCTGGTCAAAGGATTGATATAGGTACGACAGCTGGAGCAAATTTAGCAGGTAAACCGGAATAATCTGGAAATACAACATGCTCTTCTGGTTTGAAGCTGCGGATAGGCTATAAATCTTTAAGCATGCTGACTCTGGTAGATCAAAAATAAGAAGGCACCTTGCGGTGCCTTCTTATTGATACGTCGTAAATGCAGAAGCACATTTTCGACGCGAAACAAATCTACTCGTCGAGGAAGCTTTTTAATACTTCTGAACGGGAAGGGTGGCGCAGTTTACGCAGCGCTTTGGCTTCGATTTGACGGATACGTTCCCGTGTTACGTCAAACTGTTTGCCCACTTCTTCAAGGGTATGATCGGTATTCATATCGATACCAAAACGCATACGCAGTACTTTTGCTTCACGGGCTGTTAAACCGGCCAACACTTCGTTGGTGGCGGCTTTTAAGCTTTCCATGGTGGCTGAGTCCAGCGGCGATTCTGAAGTGCTGTCTTCGATAAAATCACCTAAATGCGAATCTTCATCGTCACCTATTGGTGTTTCCATGGAGATTGGCTCTTTGGCTATTTTCAGCACTTTACGGATCTTGTCTTCCGGCATGCCCATACGTTCGGACAATTCTTCCGGAGACGGCTCACGACCCATTTCCTGCAACATCTGACGTGAAATACGGTTCAGTTTGTTGATGGTTTCAATCATATGCACAGGGATCCGGATAGTACGGGCCTGGTCAGCGATTGAACGGGTAATGGCCTGACGGATCCACCATGTAGCATAAGTTGAAAACTTATAACCACGACGGTATTCGAACTTGTCGACAGCTTTCATCAAGCCGATGTTACCTTCCTGAATCAAATCAAGGAATTGTAAGCCACGGTTGGTGTACTTTTTCGCTATAGAAATAACCAGACGTAAGTTCGCCTCAACCATTTCTTTTTTCGCACGACGGGCCTTGGCTTCACCAATCGACATGCGACGGTTGATATCTTTAATTTTAAAGATCGAAAGGCCGGTCTCTTCTTCAATTTTTTTCAGCTTCTCAACGCTGCGGAACAAATCGTCACGCATCTCACCCAGCTTGGCTGAATAAGGTTTGCCTGCAGCAATTTCGGCGTCGATCCATGCCGTTGAGTTTTCGTTGCCGCTGAAAGACTTCATAAAGTTTTTCTTTGGCATTTTTGCGTACTCAACGCAGTTCTTCATCACAATACGTTCCTGGACGCGCACGCGGTCCATCATTTCACGCATGTTTTTGACCAGACGGTCGAACTGTTTTGGCACTAAACGGAAGCAACGGAAAACTTCGCTGAGTTTTTCAATTTCTTCTTTGGTGGTCGGATGCTCACGGCCATTTTTGACGATCGAGGCACGGGTTACTTCGTACTGAGTACGGAGTTCACCAAACTTCTCGCGGGCCATTTCCGGATCCGGGCCAGTGTCTGCTTCTTCGTCCGAGTCTTCAGACTCTTCATCGTCACTTGTGATATCAGCGTCTTCATCGGCCAGTTCTTCTTCCGGCACATCAGAACCGATATGAGTGGCCGTTGGGGCCATATCATCCACTTCGTTTGGATCGATAAAAGCGGTGACAATGTCACTTAAGCGAATTTCTTCGGCTTCGAATTTATCCCACTGTTCTAACAGGTAGGTGATGGCTTCAGGGTATTCAGCCACAGAGGTCTGAACCTGATTTATACCATCTTCAATCCGCTTGGCGATGTCGATTTCGCCTTCACGGGTTAACAGCTCTACAGTGCCCATTTCGCGCATATACATGCGGACCGGATCTGTAGTGCGACCTAACTCTTTATCCACACTGACTAAAGCCTGAGCGGCTTCTTCTGCGGCGTCTTCATCCGGCGCAGCGTCAGACATGATCAGGTCATCGGCATCTGGTGCTGTTTCAAACACCTGAATACCCATGTCATTGATCATACGGATAATGTCTTCGATCTGATCGGAGTCAATAATATCTTGTGGAAGATGATCATTAACTTCAGCAAAGGTCAAATAACCTTGCTCTTTACCCTTTAAGATCAGGAGTTTTAGTTGCGACTGAGGATTATGCTCCATAGAGGCTGTTCTTCCACCCAAATAGTTAGTTCAAAAATGCGAATTAGCGATTATAACAAAGCGCGGCTTTTCTAGCCACCGCGCAATGACGGCTTACTCACGGTTATTTGCTTTTAAAAGCTTTTAACAGCAACACAAATTCGTGTTTCTCCGCCGTGGTCAGTTGCTGCAATGTATCTTTGCGTTGCAATTCTTCCAGACGTTGGCCCAGATACTGATCTTCAATAGACCTGAATGTATCCAGAAATTCTTTGGTTAACTGCTCTTCGGCAACCTGATGGTCCCATAAAGCCAGTTTTACCAGTATGTTGTATTCGGGCGTATCGCGCCAATGCTCCAGCAATTGAGCTGTGGTCAGTTCAGGCTGAGCTAATAAAGTGTCCTGTATGGTCAGCAATAACTGAATACCAGGTAAATTCGCTTGCGCCAGTTCAGGAGCCAGTGGCATCACTTTGGCGAGCGCAGGGTATTGTAATAACAATGCTATAGCCCGTCGCATCGGCGTAATTTTTGTGCTCACAGGAGCTTTGCTTTGCACCTTAGTCTGGTGTCTTGCCGCCGTATTTTGCTGCGACGATTTACCAACCAAAGATCCTAATGTTTCAAACAAGGCATCGCGGTAAAACTCACTTGGAATTTGTTTAATCAGCTCATTACCTTTAACCCATAAGGCGGATTTTCCGGCATCGCTGTTTAAATCTAACTCTTTGGCCAGATGGTCAAATAAATACTGACCTAAAGGCATGGCCTGTTCCAGACGGTTTAAAAAGGCTTCTTTGCCTTCTTTTTGCACCAGCGAATCCGGGTCTTCGCCGTCCGGTAAAAATACAAAATTCAGTTCAACGCCATCTTTTAAATGCGGTAAGGCACTCTGTAAGGCACGCCATGCGGCGTCGCGGCCAGCTCTGTCGCCGTCATAACAGCAAGTCACAGTACTGGTCAGACGAAATAACGTATGCATGTGATCTGGGGTCGTGGCGGTGCCTAAACAAGCCACTGCAAAAGATATTCCTTGCTCGGCCAGACCAACCACATCCATATAACCTTCAACAATCAGCACACGATTCAGTCGATCCTGGCTTTGTCTGGCTTCATATAGGCCATAAAGTTCACGGCCTTTATGGAAAAGCCGGGTCTCAGGTGAGTTTAGATACTTAGGCGTACCTTCACCTATCACCCTGCCGCCAAAACCTATCACTCTGCCGCGTTTATCCCGGATCGGAAACATCAGCCGGTCGCGGAAAAAGTCGTATTCACGGCCCTGTTCATTACGACTAATCAGCTTAATTTCGAATAGCTGATCGCGCGCTGAACGTGAAGCGCCTAACTGCTTTAAGACAAAATCCCAGCTGTCAGGTGCGTAGCCTATGCCGTATTTTGTTGCTGTGGCCTCTGAAATACCACGTTTCTGTAAATAAGCTGCAGCATGAAGCTGTTGTTTCAGCTGTTGCTGATACAAATCTGCCGCTTTTTGCATCTGGCTGTAGTCGTCGGCCTGAGCCTGCGGATACTGCTTACCACTGCCTTGTTCGCGTGGTATCTCTAAATGATGCTGTTTAGCCAGTTCTTCAATGGCTTCTACAAATTCAAGCTGTTCGTACGCCATCATAAAACTAATGGCATTGCCGTGAGCGCCACAACCAAAGCAATGATAAAACTGTTTGTCGCTACTTACGGTAAAGGAAGGGGATTTTTCGTTATGGAAAGGGCAACAAGCCTGGTAATTCTTACCGGCCTTTTTTAACGGAACTCTGTGATCGATCAGTTCCACTATATCTGTACGAGCTAATAAGTCGTCGATAAAGTGTCTGGGGATTTGTCCTGCCACCTTTTTCCTTTTTACTTGTATTCAGAAAAAGACAAGCCGTGCTAAGGGCACGGCGTGCAGTAGTTCAGCTAGAAGCTTAACTCAAACGAGCTTTAATAACCTGACTTAAAACGGCCATATCAGTACGGCCTTGAACCTGTGGCTTTAAGTGGGCCATAACTTTCGCCATGTCCTGCATTCCAGAGGCTGCAACAGCAGTAATAGCGTGTTGCACTAAATCATCCAGCTCAGCCTGAGATAAGGCTTGTGGCAAAAACTGTTCTACGATTACGATTTCTGCTAATTCAATATCAGCTAAATCTTGCCGACCTGCTGCACTGTACTGACTGGCAGATTCTTTACGCTGTTTTACCATTTTGGTAAGCACAGGAAGAATATTGGTGTCATCAGGCACCATCTGCAAGTCAATTTGACGTTGTTTGATTTCAGCTAAAGCTAAACGAATAGTGCCGAGACGCAATTTGTCTTTGGCACGCATTGCGTCTTTTTGGGCTTCTTGCAGCTGTTCTAACAATGCCATAGGTCAGGCAATAATCTTAGTAAAGCTTGATGCGACGAGCGTTTTCGCGAGAAAGCTTTTTCATGTGACGCTTAACAGCGGCAGCTTTCTTACGCTTACGAACCCAAGTTGGCTTCTCGAAAAACTCTTTAGAGCGTACATCAGCTAATACGCCAGCTTTTTCACAAGAGCGCTTGAAACGACGTAAAGCTACGTCAAATGGTTCGTTTTCTTTTACTTTAACAACAGGCATTAAATTCTCACCTCGGTCAACTCTGGTTAGTGTCTAACCAATACGATTAAAAATGGTGCGGCATTTTACTCAAAAGCCAGCCCCAATGTAAAGCAATAAGTGTTGTACTGGTGATGATGCTCAGATCTCAGTACAATTCGCCGCGTAGCATATAGGTAAGGGGAGTAAAATGCGAGTACTTGGCATAGAAACATCTTGTGATGAAACAGGCATCGCTGTGTACGATGAAGAGCGGGGTCTGTTAAGTCATGTGTTATACAGCCAGATCCCTTTGCATGCAGATTATGGTGGCGTAGTGCCTGAGCTGGCCTCGCGTGATCATATCCGTAAAACCTTGCCGCTTATACAACAAGCGTTAAAGGAAGCGGGTTGCAAGGCGTCCGACATAGACGGCGTTGCTTATACAGCAGGCCCAGGTTTAGCAGGCGCTTTGTTAGTAGGGGCTTCGATAGGCCGCAGTTTAGCTTTTGCCTGGGGCAAACCAGCTTTGGCTGTACATCATATGGAAGGCCATTTATTGGCGCCTATGCTGGAAGAGAATCCACCGGAGTTTCCTTTTATTGCGTTATTGGTGTCAGGCGGTCATACCCAGTTAGTACGGGTGGATGGTATAGGCCAGTATCAGTTATTGGGTGAATCTGTCGATGATGCTGCAGGCGAATCTTTTGATAAAACAGCCAAATTAATGGGGCTGGAGTATCCGGGCGGGCCTTTGCTTGCGAAATTAGCCACACAAGGCCAGGCCGATAAATATGCCTTTCCACGCCCTATGACAGACAGGCCTGGTTTGAATTTCAGTTTCAGCGGCCTCAAAACTGCGGCTGCGAATGTGATTGCAGCTGAAGGCAAAAGCCCTGAAGTGCAGGCAAATATCGCAGCGTCATTCCAGCAGGCTGTGGTCGATACTTTGGTTTTAAAGTGTCGTCGTGCTTTAAAAGAGCAGCGCTTAAAACGTTTAGTGGTGGCAGGTGGCGTCAGCGCCAATACCTCATTACGTGAACAGCTGGAAGTGTTACTGAAAAGCTTAAAAGGCGAAGTCTATTATCCACGCAAAGAATTTTGCACCGACAACGGCGCCATGATTGCTTTTGCAGGATTTCAGCGTTTAAGAGCAGGGCAGCAGCAGGATTTAACTATAGGCGTTACACCACGTTGGCCTATGGAACAACTGCCTGCCTTGTAATTAATTGGGGTCTTTAATTATTCCTGGTCGGGATCCTGAGGTTTGGTTTTGCGGTTTTTATGCCAAACCTTAGTTTCCTGATTGTTCCAGAGCCGGATGATATTGTCTTTGTGACGGATAATAATCAGCAGGCTCAGCATAGACACAGGAATGGTATACAAAGGTTTGATAAACCAGGTGAAAATAGGCGCCAGGGCCACAGTGACAATAGCGGCCAGTGACGAATAACCTGTAGCCCCTATCAGCATCATCCAGGTAGAAATCAGTAAACCTGCTAAATCCAGACCTATAGGCATCATACTGCCAAAAGCTGTGGCTACTGCTTTACCGCCTTTAAAACCAAAAAACACCGGGAATATATGACCTAAGCAGGCACAGACCGCAATCATGCCCAGGTAAAAAGCTTCGACACCTAAAAAATAAGAACCCCAGACCGGAATAGTGCCTTTGAGCACATCAAAGGCCAGAACCATAGATGCCGGAACTGCGCCGCCTAAACGTAATACGTTGGTGGCGCCCGGATTACATGAACCATGAGTGCGTGGATCGGGCAGCCTGAATAGTTGACTGACCAGAATGGCAGACGAGATTGAGCCGCTTAGATAAGCGAGCAGCATCAAAATCGCTATGGTCACTGTCATGGATTAAGGTTCCTCAGTCCGGCAAAGTAGGCTAAAATCGGCCTCTGTCTACAAGGCGTTCAGAATATAGGCTTTTTTAATCTTTGCCTATCCGACCAGCCTACCTGAAACAAGTCTTTAACAAAAGCGGAAATCTATGACGGATATAGTTTTTATCAGGCAATTTAAAGTCCAGACGGTGATAGGTGTATATGAGTGGGAAAAAGCCATACAGCAGACACTGGAATTTGATTTAGAGCTGGCAACAGATATCCGCCAGGCCGCTGCCACAGACGATTTGCAATACACTCTCGATTACAGCGCCGTTTGTACTGCCATAGCAGAGCTTTGTCAGCAACCGCACGAACTGATTGAAACTGTGGCAGAAAAAGTGGCAGCTATGGTGCTGGAAAAATTTCCAACTAAAGCCGTGAAAGTGACTATCGCCAAGCCAGCAGCGGTGCCGGCGGCTGCTAGTGTCGGCGTATCTATATCGCGTGGAAACTGGTAATGGCACTGATTTATATCAGTATTGGCAGCAACATAGAGCGGGAGCTGCATATCAGCGCCGCCTATCTGGAACTATCTGCTTTGTTTGGTAAAATTCGCTGCTCTGCTGTGTATGAAAGTGAAGCTGTGGGTTTTGACGGCGATGCTTTTTATAATCTGGTGGCACAAGCCAACACCGATTTATCTGTGGCTGAATGTATCGCCGCTTTTAAAGCCATAGAGCAAAAATATGGCCGGCCAGCTAAGTCACCTAAATTTTGTGGCAAACGACTGGACCTGGATTTGCTGACTTACGATCAACTGGTGTGCAAGGCGCCCGTTGAATTGCCGCGCGATGAAATTACTAAAAACGCTTTTGTATTATTGCCATTATCTGAACTGGCACCGGAGCAAACTCATCCGCTGACAGGCCAAAGCTATCAGCAGATGTGGCAAAACTACCAAGTGCCACAAAAGCTGTGGCAAGTGGCATTCAACTGGCCGGATGCTGCTCCTGCCACTGGTGTTTAGCTGCGCTAATAGCCTCAAGTCGCGCTTTGGCGACTTCCAGTTTAATGGCTTCACCTTTTAAACCCAACGCCACTATGGCTTTCACATCAATAGCTTTCGCCGCTGTTGCTAACTGCTTTAAGTAGTCAGCTTGTGGGTAAGGGTTCTGTTCAAAGCCGGTACGACCGCGTAAATCGGCTATCGCGCACTGCAGCAATAAATCCAGACGTTCAGGTTTTCGCCATAAATCGATGTCATCAAATAACTTTTGTACTGTGGCAGGGCGAAGTTCAAAAGCTTTGTGCAGCAACTGATGGTACTCACAAGCCAATAACGCCAAATCACGGCAGTCGTTGGGCACCCGAATACGGCTGCAAAGCTCATGTACCAGAGGCAAACCTGTATGTTCATGCCCATGATGTTTAGGCCATAAAGCCGGGTCTGTGATGCCTTTACCCACATCATGGCAAAGTGCAGCAAAACGCACGTCCAGCCGGTCAGACAATAAAGCCGCTTGTTTCAGCACCAGCATACAATGGATGCCGGAGTCTATTTCAGGATGCCACTTTTCTGGATTTGGCACTCCCCACAGCTGATCCAGTTCTGGCATCAATACTTTTAACGCGCCGCAGCTGTGCAATAACTCAAAATAAGCCTGAGGGTCTTGTTCTGTTAAAGCCCGGGCGGTTTCCTGCCATACCCGCTCTGCGGTTAAATGTTCCAGCTCTCCACTGGCACTTAGTTGTTGCATCAAAGCTAAAGTTTCAGCAGCTACCCTAAAACCTAAATGAAAATAGCGGGCGTAAAAACGCGCCACGCGTAATACCCGTAGCGGGTCTTCACTAAAAGCGGGGGAGACATGGCGCAGGATTTTGGCTTTGATATCGGCCACACCGCCATAAGGGTCGTGTAATTCACCTGACTCATCTTTGGCGATGGCATTAATGGTTAAATCACGGCGCTGTAAATCCTGCTCTAAGGTGACATCCTCTGCAAAATAACAGGCAAAACCTGTGTAGCCCTGGCCTTGCTTACGTTCGATGCGGGCCAAAGCATATTCTTGTTTGGTTTTGGGATGTAAAAATACCGGGAAGTCTTTGCCCACAGCCTGATAGCCCAAAGCCAGCAATTGCTCCGGTGTAGCGCCTGTTACCAGCCAGTCCTGATCTAATGCCGGGTAACCCAGCAACTCGTCGCGAACAGCTCCGCCTACAAGATAAATTTTCAATGTATTCCTGCTCCAGCTACAAGATAAGTTTTCAATGCTTTCCTGCTCCCTCTTTTTTTGCCATTATAACGCCTTGCTTACAATTGTCGCCCTAACTCAGCAGCGGGAACTTTATGTACACCGGATTTTTCGGTTTAACCAGTCAGCCTTTTTCTATAGCGCCGAACCCTGACTTTCTATTTTTAAGTCCTCGTCACGCTGAAGCTTTAGCGCATTTGCGTTATGGCTTAGGTGAGGCCGGTGGTTTTGTGCTACTGACCGGCGAAGTGGGTACTGGCAAAACTACAGTATCACGTTGTTTATTGCAGGAACTGACAGATAAAACTGAAGTGGCTTTTATCTTAAACCCGACCTTAAACGAACTGGAACTGCTGGCCGCTATTTGTGATCAGCTAAAAATCCGCTACAAAAAGTCCGACGCCAGCTTAAAAATGCTGACCGACAAAATTACCAACCGTCTGACCAAAAACCATCAGGCAGGTAAAAACACCATTTTGATTATTGACGAAGCTCAGCATTTACAACCCGCTGTGCTCGAACAGCTGCGCTTGTTAACCAATTTAGAAACCAATACCAAAAAGCTGTTGCAGGTGATTTTAATAGGTCAGCCAGAGCTACAGCAGTTATTGCAGCGTCAGGATTTACGTCAGTTGGCCCAGCGGATCACGGCCCGTTATCACTTAATGCCTTTGACTGAACAGGAAGTGCAGCAATACATCAGTTACCGTTTGCAGGTGGCTGGTTGCAGTCGGCCTGTGTTTACCGCTTCTGCGGTGAAAAAATTATTTTTATTATCTGGTGGTATTCCGCGCCTACTCAATTTAATCTGCGACCGCGCTATGTTAGGGGGTTATAGTCAGCAAAAGGCATTAATTGATGCTGGCCTGATCAGTCAGGCTGCTTCAGAAGTGCTGGCGATTAAACCTCAACCAGTGAAAGCGGCCTGGCCTGTTTGGTTATGGCCTTTGTTAACTCTGGTGGCGTTAGGGGCTGGTGCAGGGCTGTCTGCATTATTGTGGTAAAAGACAGAGCAGGGGACCCGTCATGTCGTTATTAATGGATGCGTTAAAGCAACAACAGCAAGTTCCGGTGGCAGCAGAACAGACTGCATCAGGCCATGGCTGGCGTATTGTTGCTTTAATTTTATTAGTGGTTTTAGGTTTAGTTTTGGGCTTTTTTGTTGGGCAGTATCAATTCAACAAAAAAGAGCCAGCGGCCCTTGTTGAATCTGTGGCTGCTCCTGTGGTTCAGGCAGCACCTGTTATTGCTAACGCGGCAGATATTGCGATGGAATTGCAACTGGCGGCAGATTTGTTAAAACCAGCAGAGGCAGTGCAACTGAAGGAAGTCCCACAAGCAGAACCTCAATTAGTGGTTTCTGCCAGACGAGGCGAGAGAGTGTTGGGACGTTCCACAGACGAAGACTTTGTTGATTTTGAACAAATGCAGGAAGCAGATCTGCACGATGACTTAACCCCTGTGGATGAGCTTTTACCTGCAGCAGAGCTGGAACAATCAGAGGTGTCGGCAGAGCTGCGTGGAAAATTTGAATCAGCTTTGGCAGCTGCTGATGGCTCGCAGCTACGTCAACAACAAATTAATTACCACGATGCTCCGGCACAGGATATTAATCAGTTGGATGATCTGTTGCAGCGCCAGTTACCTTCCCTGCGTTTTGAAGCTCATGTCTACGCAACTGATGCTAAACAGCGCTGGATTAAAGTGAATGGCAAAGACTTGCAACAAGGTCAGTGGGTAACGGCAGATATTCAGGTCAAAGAGATATTGCCACAGTATGTGGTGCTGCAATTTAACCAGACTCAGTTTAGTGTTGCAGCTTTAGCAGACTGGAGTTACAGGTAAAGTTTTTTACCTTACTCCAGCACTGACTGGCGGAAAAAGCGAATGATATCAATGCCAAAATCTTCCGGCATAACAGCACCTTCAATCTCAATATCTGTTTTGCTGCTGGCCAGATCGACAATAGACACTTCGATATAACGCTTGAATTTACAGTTATAAAACACTTTAAGTACGGGGCGTAACGGGTCCTGCTCATTGGCTTTGAGTACTATGGCCAGCTTCTGATTGCTCAGTTTGACCAGGGTTCCAACCGGATGTATGCCTATGGCTTTAATAAACTGAGCCACAAGCGCTGGATCAAAACTTTGTGGTGATTCACGTTTTAAAATTTTCAGCGCCGAAATACCGGTTTGGCCTTCTTTGTAGCAACGTTGTGCGGTAATGGCGTCGTATGTGTCGACTATCGAAATCATCCGGCCATATAAAGAAATTTGCTGATCAGCTAAACCATAGGGATAACCTTTGCCATCCAGCCGTTCATGATGCACTGCAGCCACATCAATACTGATGGGGCTTAAGCCTGGTATTTTCTGCAGAATTTCTTTGCTGTACACCACATGGCGGCGCATTTCGCCAAATTCTTCTGCAGTCAGTTTACCGGGTTTATTCAGTATGCTGTCCGGCACCAGAATTTTGCCTATATCGTGCAATAAAGCACCTGTGGCCAGTTGCTGGATCAGCTCTTCATCAAACTTCATTTGTTTGGCAAAAATGGTCATCAGAATAGAGACATTGACCGAGTGTTCCAGCAGATAAGCATCTTTTTCCCGAATACGGCTGATACAGAGCAAAGCATCCTGATTACGAAATACCGAGTCGATAAAACCTGTAGCGCAGTCCTGAAAGGGCTGCAGGTTTAACTCACGCCCAGCCTGAATATCGGCAAAAGCTTTTTTCTGTAAACCTTTGGCTTGCTGATACAAGGTATTGGCTTGCCCAAGCTCTTGCTCAAAACTGACTTTTTCGCGTGTTTTTCCGCTTGCAGTTGCCACAGGCTCTGCTGGCGGTGCAACTTCAACTTTGGCTTGTCCCAGAGTTTTACTCAGGTCGACGACCAGTTCCAGCACACCTTTTTTCTTCAGTTGCTCAATCACAGCCTCAGTTCTGGCCCAGCCCTGAGTCTTAATTTCTACGTTGCCTTTTTGCTTATGCACAGATACCACATACATGCCGGGCTGTAATTCGGCAATGCTAAGAACTTTAAGCTGAGCTGGAGCTGTCATAGGCGGACTCTGAATAAATTTCCGTGATCCGGAAATCTATTGATAAGTGAAAATACGATAAAAATGATAGCTCATTATGCAGTGAAAAAAAAGCCCGCAACATCGCGGGCCCTTATTTAATTAGCTTTTGCTTAAGTTTTAACCCAGGTTATCAGTCATCGTCATCAAAGATGCATTACCACCTGCTGCAGTGGTATTGATAGTGACGGTTTTTTCTGTCACTAAACGGTGCAACAACTGGTGATCAGCGGGGCTGGTCACCAAAGCTGTAATGGCACCATCACGGGCAGCTATCCACTGTCCTGACAAGGCTTTTAACGGGTTAGTGCCTTCAATCACAGCTGTTGCCACTACAGGATGTGCTAACAGTGCCTTTAAGCTCTGTAACTTCACCCAGTGGAACAAGTTCGCTGGTAAACCGGCTTGCAATAACAATTTACGGCAGGTATCCATTTCGGCCTGCTGAGCTTCACCTGCTGTGCTGACCACCGCATTCCCTGACACCAGAGCAGTAATCAAAGCCAGCATCCAGTGCTGGAAGCTGCTGTGTTCGCTGCGAATAAGCGCTACTACACCTTTGGCTTCCAGATGCAACTGATTCGATTCACCTGTAGGTCCTGGCAAGGTGATAGGTTGAGCCAGATCTTTTTCCAGCAAATGCAGCTGTTCACGGGCTGCGGTGATCACGTCGTTTAAGTCGTGTTCTTGCTCTGATACCAGTTTGTTACCTGCCAGCTGAGCGATAAAACGACGTAACACAGAACCCCGATTTGTCACATTTTGATTCAGCCACGGCACCTGAGCGACAACCATTTGCTGCAGTTGGGTATTGAGCTGTGCGTCAAAACCGCTGGCCGCTTCTAACTGCTGTTGCACAGTTGCATCTAAAGCCGGAGCCTGCAATTCATGTTCTTTCACCAGACGGCTTAAGTAGAAAGGGCCACCAGCTTTAGGGCCAGTACCTGATAAACCACGACCACCAAAAGGCTGCACACCCACTACGGCACCAATCATATTGCGGTTGACGTAGATATTACCTGCTTTGATTTCGCTGGCGACTTTCATAGTCGTTTGTGCAATACGGCTATGGATACCCATAGTCAGGCCATAACCAGTAGCATTGATTTGCTGTATCACTTTATCCAGCTCTTCGGCTTTAAAGCGGATAATATGCACCACAGGGCCAAAAACTTCGCGCTCCAGCAGATTCAGGCTGCTGATTTCATACAAACGTGGCGCAAAGAAATAATGATCGCCAGCAGCTGGCGCATCACAGACATAATGCAAAGTGGCTTTGCCTTCCAGATACTGCACATGCTGGTTTAAGCGCTCTAATGCTTTGGTATCAATCACAGGACCTAAATCAGTGCTTAACCAGGCCGGATCGCCTACATGCAGCTCTTTCATGGCGCCTTTGATCATAGTGATGATCTTATCGGCCACATCTTCCTGCAGGAACAGCACACGAAGGGCAGAACAACGTTGACCAGCACTTTGGAAACCAGAAGAGATCACATCATCAACTACTTGCTCAGGCAGGGCGGTAGAATCCACAATCATACAGTTCTGGCCACCGGTTTCGGCAATTAGTGGCACTGGCTCGCCACCACGTTCGGCCAGTTTACGGGCAATCCAGGCACCAGTTTCAGTAGAACCTGTGAACATCACGGCCTGAATACGGGTGTCAGGCACTATATGCTCACCGACCTGACGGCCAGGCGCTATGACCAACTGCACCACATATTCAGGGAAACCAACAGCTTTCATCAGTTCTACAGTACGCACTGCAATTAAGCTGGTTTGTTCGGCAGGCTTAGCTACTACTGTATTACCAGCCACTAAGGCTGCGCTGACCTGACCTAAGAAAATAGCTAATGGGAAGTTCCACGGGCTGATACAAAGCACGACACCACGAGCCTCTGCAGATTGCAGGTTCTTTGTGGCTTCAGCAGCATAATAACGGCAGAAATCCACAGCTTCACGTACTTCAGCCATGCTGTCGCCTACGGTTTTCCCCGCTTCTTTAATACATAAAGCCAGCAATTCATCGCGATGTAGTTCCAACTGATCGGCCAGCTTAAGCAGAAGTGCAGCTCGTTCAGTCACAGCAGTGGCTGACCAGGCCGGAAAAGCGGCTTCAGCTAAAGCAACGATTTGCTGCATTTGCTCTGGCGTGCTGTGATAGTGGAAACCTATCACTTCTTTGGTATTGGCCGGGTTGGTCACTGCAGCAGCGCCTGCCGGTACTTCAATCTGGCTGACAGAAGCAAGCCATGTGTCCATAGCTGCACGCATAGCCGTCATCTGATCGATATCAGTAAAGTCTTGCCCTTTAGAGTTCAGGCGGGCAGCACCGTACAGCTGGTCAGGTAACGGAATAGAGTTATTACGTTTTTTGCTCCAGGCACGCACTGTTTCTACCGGATCTTTGAGCAAAGACTCAACCGGAATATTTTCATCAACAATGTTGTTTACAAAAGAGCTGTTGGCACCGTTTTCTAATAAACGACGCACTAAATAAGCCAGCAGGTCTGAGTGTTCACCGACCGGGGCGTAAATACGGCAAGGTACTTTGTCATCAGCTACAACCTGATCATAAAGCGCATCACCCATACCGTGTAAACGCTGGAACTCATAACCAGAACGGTCCGGCGCCATTTCTAAAATAGTGGCGACAGTGTAAGCATTGTGAGTAGCAAACATAGGGTACATACTGTCGCGGTATTCCAGCATCTTTTTAGCACAAGCCTGATAAGACACATCGGTAGAGGGTTTACGGCTAAACACCGGGAAGTCACTTAAACCTTCGGCCTGGCTGACTTTTACTTCAGTATCCCAGTAAGCGCCTTTGACCAGACGTACCATCATTTTACGGCCAACTTTCACCGTCAGCTCACGCAGCCATTCAATCACAAACAAGCCACGTTTAGAGTAGGCCTGTACTGCTAAACCAAAACCTTCCCAGCCGTCTAATTCAGGATCGGAAAACACAGCTTCAATCAGATCCAAAGACAGATCTAAACGATCGGCCTCTTCAGCATCCACAGTAAAACTGATGTCGTAGGCTTTGGCGGCCAACGCCAGTTGTTTTAAACGAGGTACTAATTCGTTGATCACTCTGTCGCGATGAGTAAATTCGTAACGTGGGTGAATGGCCGATAATTTTACAGAGATGCCAGGGCTTTTTAACGGACCACGTTTTTTCGCTGCAGTGCCTATGACTTTAATCGCCATCATGTAGCTGTCGAAATAACGGTTGGCGTCGTCCATAGTGCGGGCGCCTTCACCCAGCATATCGTAAGAATAAGTAAAACCTTTGCTTTCCAGCTCTACTGCACGTTCTACGGCTTTTTCAATACTGGTCCCCATCACAAACTGGGTGCCCATAATTTGCATGGCGTAACGCACGGCCTGACGGATCACTGGCTCGCCCATACGGCCACAAGTACGTTTTAATAAACCAAACTGAGCTTTTTTCTGGTCATCGCTGTAATTCACCAGCTTGCCGGTCAGCAATAAACCCCAGGCAGAGATGTTTACAAACAAAGATTCGCTGTTGCCCAAGTGCGAGCTCCAGTCACCGTTGGATAACTTGTCGCGAATAAGCAGGTCGGCTGTGTGCTTATCTGGCACACGTAATAAGGCTTCGGCTAAACACATCAGCACTAAACCTTCTTCGGTCGACAAAGAAAACTCGTTCAGCAGCGCATCTACACCGCCTTTACCGACCTGAGCTTCACGGATATTTACCACCAACTGACGGGCTTTTTCCCAGGCACGGCTGCGCGCTGCAGGGCCAATATCCGCAATAGGTAATAAGTTGTTGAGTACCTGATCTTCATCAGCACGGTAGTGGTCGCGCATGGTTTGACGAATAGCATGACTGGTGGTCAATTGGCCTTGGAATAACATAGGGTTTTAATCCAGTGAAGTGAAAAAAATTATGCTGCATTTTAGTGAAAGCGCAGCCCTATTTGGTGGTTTCTTTTTCAAACTAACCTTATATAATTCGGTTTATAAATCATAAAACCAGAAAAAATACTGCCATGACTCAAAGTGCCAAAGGCCGGTTACCTGACCGTATCGACATGACAATTCTAGACACGCTACAAAAAGATGGCCGTATTTCTAATGTCGAATTAGCGAAAAAGGTCAATTTAAGCCCCAGCCCTTGCATAGACAGGGTTCGCAAGCTGGAACAGGATGGTTTTATCGAAGGTTATGGTGCCCGTTTAAACGCCAGCAAGCTGGGTTTTGGCACTGCAGCTTTTATCCAGGTGACCCTGGACAGAACTACAGGCGCTGTCTTTGATCAGTTTCGTGATGCGGTGGTGAAAATTCCGCAAGTGGCAGAATGCCATATGGTGGCCGGTGGTTTTGATTATCTGTTAAAACTACGGCTATCCAGTATGGAAGCGTATCGCGGTGTATTGGGTTTGATTGTGGATTTGCCTGGGGTATTGCAGACTCATACTTATGTGGTGATTGAGCAGGTGAAACAGGATGCAGGTTTGCCTTTAAAGTTGGCTACGGCGCCTGAGGTTAAAACTGACTAATTGTTGTTATCCGGCAAGGTGAGGATTGGGCCAGATCTGTTAATCAGATCCGCGGGTAAATTGTAGGTGCGGGTCTTGCACCCGCCCGTCTAAAATTGCAGTCACGAGCCAGTATTGTGCTGAGGTATAGCTTCCAGCCTTTCCGCAAGCCAGATTTTAATGATGGACTGACGAGTCACCCCTATTCTGTGTGCTTCGCGATCTAAAGATTCGAGCATCCAGGCCGGAAAATCTACATTGACACGTTTTTGTTTTAGCATTGGTTTTTTCATTCGAGTCAGATCAAGATCCTCTGTTACATCTTCATCTGCTTCAAATTTGGCATCGAATTCATGCGCTTTCATACAGCTCTACCTCGGATTTTCGCGAACGTCTGACAGAAATTGCACTTCATGGTCAGGGTTTGAATGTTGCTTATCACCTATTGCAAAGTTTAGCTCAGTATTGACATTCAAGACGCACCTCAGAGGTCCGTCTATAGCTATCCCCCTTTTTTTATCAGCCTTGGATCCAGATTGAATTCTATTGCTTTGGCAGTTGAAACAATACTTTTTGCAGTCGGATGTGCGGGATTAAACAAGGCATTCCATTCACCTGAAACCACCGAACTTGGGACTAATAAAACCAGACTGCTGCATCCTGACAACCAGCTATCACCCATCTCTTTGGTAGATGACGGTGCAGGATCCTGTGCCCAATCCTTTGGCCAGTCTGATGGATCAAGAGTCGAGACCAGTTGCTCCGGCACCGTCAGTTGGAGCATCGAAAATAATGGTAATTTTTGTTCATTGTTCAGATGAACCAGTGTTTCCAGTACACAGATAGCACGGCTTGTGCCCAGATAGACGCAAGGCGAGCCTTTAGAATTCCATCGCCCACCATATAAGCGCGCGCCTTCACCATCAAAACATGCCGAAACAAAGCCGGTCTTTGTCAGTCGAAACAGGTCTATCGACTTCATCAGGAGATAACACCATGCTCAATCCGACCTATCAGATCAATCACAGCCTCAGCTCCTGTCGGAGTACTCAACATATTTAATGGGCGCTCCCCCCCCAAGGCTCTGGCGGGTGATTTAAGCCATTGCACTGCCGCTGGCATATCGCCGTTAAAAAGCTGCAGGGCTGAATCCAGCGCTTTGGCGAACATATAAAGTTTCCCACTTTGTTCAACCGAGAAACTTTTTTTATCCTCTTTGTTTTTCCTGTGGTATGTGGCGCGGCTAATACCAACCCATTGGCAAATCGTCATCTCATCAATCTGGGTTTCTTTGGATAGTCTGGTCACTATGTCGGACGAGAATCCAGCCAGTATTTTCAGATGTGCATCAATAGGTTGCTTAGGTAAAGACAAGGCGGCAAGCAAGCCGGCAGGCTTTGTGGTATTTGCTTTAGGTTTGTATGCTGTGCCAATAGTCATGTTTTGTCTCACTTGCAACAGGAATTTGTTTCATGTGAGTAGTGTAGTGGGGACTGGTTTCACTTGCAACTTACGATGTCTCTGTTGAGACGGTTGGGGCTGGTTTTATACTTGCCCCGCTGTCAGGGAGGTAAACGAAGTTCGTTTACAACTGATTGCGTCACTGTGTAGCTGTAACTGTTTTTGATGGCTACATTTTTTTGCTTTAAAGCTTTCGCCGCTGGCGAGATACTTTCTTTTGCTTCGCCAAAAGACAAGTATCCAAAGAAAAGGCGACCCCAGGTCGCAGCGAAAGCCCGGCCCAAAATCGTGCGTCCAAGGCGGCTGGGTAACTCGCTCGTCGCTACCGCTCCTCACTCAAACACTCCCAGCCTTAAAACCTTGGCCACCCAATTTTGTCCGGCTCGCGCCCCAATGGGGATTTGGTGCCAGTAGTTGGTATGGTTCGTTACTTATAAACTATGAAAAGCGAAAATGACGCACACCGCAAGACTTGACCCCACTGGCCCTCGTCGCTACCGCTCCTCACTCAGACACTCCCAGCCTTAAAACCTTGGCCACCCAATTTTGTCCGGCTCGCGCCCCAATGGGGATTTGGTGCCAGTAGTTGGTATGGTTTTCTATTGTTTGCGAGGAAGGGGGAATTGCGTAGATATATCAATGTATTGCTGAAAATTTGTAGTGTGAAAAAAACACCTTACATTTAAGTTTTAGTAACCTACGTATAATTTACTGTAATCAATTTCACTTCTGTTGGCACATCTAGATACTCATACACTGCTTGTACTTTTTTTACAAAATTCTTGTCTCTAGAGAGTAATAGAGCACAGAAAGAAGCCATTGAAGCATGGCTGTTGTCACTCATGGCTGCAACAAACCGTTCTTCTTTATGTACCTTAGAGTCAGGAAAATAGCCCAGAGTATTAAGCATGTTGTACATTGCGGTTATTTTTTGGTGCAAATGATAAGGTCTAGCAGGATAGATTGGATTGAAACGAATCTTAAAAAAGTCGTCTATTTCGTTGATCGGATTGTTGTCAGGTAGCGTTACCTTGTAGATATCCCAGATTTTCTCGATAACTTTGGGTGGTTTTATATTGTTGAGTTCCTTTGGTCCAACTTGCACGGACTCCCTAAAGGACTTTATTCCGTTCCAATTTTTGGTGTCAGGAACATCTTTTTCCATAGTATGCTCTATCTCTTTAAGGGCTGATTTGAATTGCTCCATCATCAATACGGCACAGTCCTCAATTTGTTTTCTCATCTCAATTGGTAGTTCTTTTGAGCTATCGAGCATTACATTAATAAGCTGTGAGAATGCATCTATTTGTTCAGAGTGAATATCTGAAATGCTGTCACCGGGTCTGCCACCAGAGAATTTGAACAACCACTGATTCATGGCGTTCTCAATGTTTCCATGTTCGCCATCATTACTGCAGTACTCGTTAAAGGCTTCAAACACATCTCGATTCGCAATCGTTGATTTGTCGGTAATTATAAATCCAGGTTGCTCTACCATGACTTTAAGGTGATATGCATCAAGCTCTTTGAGCACATTAAGGAATTTTGTTTCGTAGCCTACGGAGCGTTTTATCTCTTTTAATGTTTCGTCTGAATACACAACTTGAAAATTATCCAATAATTGTTGCCCTAAGCTCCCGATTCCATGTTCAACGAATAGATCGAGAATATTTTGGTCTAGGTACAATGTAGGCTTTCCAGAATATTGAGGTATAACGTCCATGATGCTATCTGACTGCATAACAATCCTTTTTCAGAAGTCAGCCTGACCCGTAAGTCGAGCATAGTTCTGCCTTCTTTTATGATTTCTACTCATACCAAGCTAATGCTGATGTACCTCTATTTCAATAGATTTTTCTGAAAACAGTAAAATGAATATGGGCAAAATTTATGTAGTTAGTACAGGGGCAGATTTTTACTAGGTTAACGCAGCTGTAGCTTCAGCCATTGTTTCTGACCAATAAAAGTGAAAAGCGGAAGCAAGCGGGAGTCAAACCAGATACTGAGCCTTTATAGCCAACTCAGCACCTGATTTTAAACAAATAAACAGAGATATTTCAGAAGATAAAACCAAACGCCTTAAATCACATCCAGCGTTCTTTGCGGCGGCGGCCTGGGATTAGGGATGGCACCACTAAGCCGAACAGTAAACCTGCGAAACCCAGGATGGAGCCTAATACCATTTTGTCTTGCCAGAAGGCGGCTGGTTTTTCTTGTAGTTGCTCTGTCAGCAGCGCAATAGTTTGTTGTGCTGTGGCTGTGGCTTTTTCTGCTTGTTGCACTGCAGCGTCGGTTTCATTCAGTTGTTGTTGTAACTGCTCTTTTTCCTGCTGTAACTGGGCAACTAAAGTTTGTTGTTGCTGCAATTGTTGTTGCAGGTCACCGGCTTCACCGCCAAAGACTGGGGTTAAGCTGACGTATTGCTTTAAGATCCAGCCGGTGCGGCCTTTGCTGTCTGTCAGTTGCCAGTATTCCGAGGTGCTGTCTTCTGCTACCAATTTAATTTCTTCGCCAGCGGCAATGCTGCCAATAATTCTGAAGTCTCTGCCCGGACCGCTGTAAAGGTAAGTGATCAGCTTGTCGCTGATGTAGGCATTTTGTGGGCTTACCGGAGTACCTGTTGTTTCTTGTTGTGCAGTGAGGCTTGTACTTAGCAACACTGTGGCCAGTAGCATGCCTGCTTGCCAGGGTCTTGAGGTGATCAACATATAAATCCTAAAAAAACCGACCAACATCTGGCCAAAATGGAGAATTGAGCCGATCATAGGCCAGATAGTTATCAATTGACAAGAGCTAAAATAAGCCCTTGTTACAGAACAGGAAATAAGCCGCTATGGCGATGGAAGCTGAACTTAAATTTTTACTCACCCAAAGCACTGTGCCTGCTTTAGAGCCGGTATGGCAACAACTGGCAGTCACAGTACAGAAGCATGAAAGTGTGCAATTACTCAATGCTTATTATGAAACTGACGATCTGTGGTTTCGCCGTTTTGACGCAGGACTGAGAACCCGGCTGAAAAAAGGTCAGTTTGAACAAACCATCAAGTTAGCAGGGCAGCAGCATGGCGGTTTGCATTTTCGGCCTGAATACAATTTGCCTTGTGCTTCGGTTTGGCCTGAACTCAATGCCTTTCCTGCTGAAATATGGCCACAACAAACAGATTTAGCACAGTTGCAAAGTCAATTAAAACAGCTGTTTCGCACCGATTTTATCCGCCAGAGCTGGTTGTTAACATTAGCTGACGGCAGTACAGTCGAAGCTGTGTTGGATCAGGGCGAAGTGGTTTCAGGGGAGCAAAAAGAAGCAATATTTGAGCTGGAACTGGAGCTGCAACAAGGCGAGGTCAAAGCCTTGTTTGAGTTGTCACGTCAGTTAGTGCAGTTGCTGCCACTGCGTTTGGGCTGGCAGTCTAAAGCTGAACGGGGTTATCGTCTGGCTCAGCAGCAACCTTTGGTCTTTACCGCACCGGACAACAGCAGCACAGCAGCTTTGTTAAAGTCTTTGCAGTATCACGAAAGTTACTTTTTACGCAGTCAGGACTCAGAGTCATGGCAGGTGATAGCTCAATGTCTAAAGGCTTTGTCTGTTGTATCTGCAGACTTCGCCGCTTTGCCGCCGCGCGATGCTAAACAGGCCTTGAGTTTCTTTAGCAGTGCAGCTTATAACTGTGCTTTGCTGAATTGTTCTGAATCTTTGTTTTCTGCCTGAGGTACTGATGAGCCCATTGACCGCCCGAGTAAATTCCGAATTACCCAGTGAATTGCAGCATGAAGTGGATCTGGTGTTGCCTACTTTATTGATCCCGGATTTGACTGCAGAGCAACAACTCCATCTGAACGTATTGCTGGCGGTCAGTCCTTTTTTAAGCCGGGTGATGCAGCAACAACCAGAGCTGATCCCTGTGCTGCTTAATAAACAGCAATTGGCTTTGCCTTTGGATCATCAGAACCCTCTGCTCCACTTATCGGATCAAACTGAAGCTACAATTTTTAAAGCCCTGCGCCGTTGTCGTAATGCCCAACTTGCCCACATTCTGGCTGCCGATATTCTCGCAGTAAAATCCACAGAACAATGCTTGCTGGATATATCCGCCATGGCAGATAACCTGATTAACAGCGCTTATCAGTGGGCTTATCAGGATATTGCCACTCAGTGGGGTCAACCCTTGGATCAGCAAGGTCAGCCTATGCCTTTGCTGATCTTAGGTATGGGCAAACTGGGTGGCGGTGAGCTGAACTTTTCGTCCGACATAGACCTGATTTTTACCTATCCGCATAATGGTGAAACCAGCGGCGGGCGCAGGGCTGTAGAAAATCAGCAGTTTTTTACCAAGTTAGGTCAGAAGCTCATTTCGGCTTTACATCAGGTTACAGCAGACGGTTTCGTATTCCGGGTTGATATGCGTTTGCGGCCTTTTGGCGATTCAGGTCCGCTGGTGCTGAGTTTTGCCGCTATGGAAGATTATTATCAGGCACAAGGCAGAGAGTGGGAACGATATGCCATGCTCAAGGCCCGTATTCTGAACCCGGATCCTGTGCATGCAGTGGAATTAAATCAGCTGCTGAAACCTTTTGTATATAGGCGTTATATCGACTTCTCAGCGCTGGAATCTTTGCGCCGGATGAAACAGCTGATAGAGCAGGAAAATCGCCGTCGCAACCGTATTGATAACATCAAGCTGGGGGCCGGTGGTATTCGGGAAGTGGAGTTTGTGGTGCAAACCCTGCAGCTGATCCGTGGGGGCCGTATTCCAGAGTTGCAGCAAGTCTCTATTTTTAAAGCGCTGGATGCGCTGCAAAACCAGCAGTTATTAGAGCCCGATCAGCAGCAACAACTGCGGCAGGATTATCTGTGGTTACGAAAAGTTGAACAGCTGTTGCAAGGGCTGGACGATCAACAAACTCAAACCTTACCTGCTGATGAACTGAACCGGCAGCGGCTGGTGCTGGGTTTAGGTTTTGACGACTGGCTGCAACTGACTGACACCACACAACAGGCCATGGGCCGTATTCACCAGCATTTTAAACTGGTGATCGATCAAGGCGACAACCCTGAGCCGGAAGAAATGGTATTAGGCCGCTTATGCTGGGACAGCGACTTGCCGTCAGAGGATTTAGCTGAACATTTGCATTGGTTGGCCCAGGACGAAGCCAAACAACTGCTGGATCATTTAAAACAATTCAAACAGGATTGCCAAAAACGCAGTGTAGGCCCTCGTGGGCGTGAGCTTTTGGAAAAACTGATCCCGTTTTTATTGCATCAATTAGCCAAACAACAAGGTTCAGCTTTGGTGTTACAGCGGGTGCTTGGTGTGTTCCGCCAGATTGTCAGCCGCACAGCCTATCTGGAACTCTTATCAGAAAACCCGCCTGCGCTGCAGCAACTGGTGATGTTATGCCATAAAAGCGGCTGGCTGGCCGAACATCTGGCGCGTTATCCCTTATTGCTGGACGAACTGATAGACCCATCCCAGCTGTATCAGGTACCGGACTCTACCGATTACCAGGATAAATTACGTCAAAGCATGCTGCGGGTGCCTGTGGATGATTTAGAGCTGCAAATGGAGGTGTTGCGCCAGTTTAAACAGGCACAGCAACTACGCATTGCAGCGGCCGATATCACTGGTATTTTGCCGCTGATGAAAGTCAGCGACCATCTCACCTTTTTGGCTGAAGCCATTATTGCCGCTGTGGTTGAGTTGTCCTGGCAACAAATGGCGGAAAAATACGGTTTACCTGCAGGCTTAAAACCAGAAGATGCCAAAGCTTTTGCTGTGCTTGCTTATGGCAAACTGGGCGGACTGGAGCTGGGTTATGGCTCAGATTTAGATTTAGTATTTGTGCACCAGTGCGATAATCTGGCCCCGACACAAGGCGACAAAGCCATTGATTCCCGTCAGTTTTATATCAAGATGGTGCAACGTATAGTGCATATGTTTACCACCAGAACTCCAAGTGGGGTTTTGTATGACATAGACACCCGTTTACGTCCGGCTGGTAATGCAGGCTTATTGGCTGTGCATATTGATACTTATGCCGAGTACCTGGAAAAAGAAGCCTGGACCTGGGAGCATCAGGCGCTGGTGCGCAGCCGTCTGGTTTATGGGGATAACAAAATTGCCCAACGTTTTAATCAAATACGTAGTGAAGTTTTAGCTAAGCCACGGGATTTAGCTGAGCTGAAAACTGAAGTGACTGACATGCGGCAAAAGCTGCGGCAACACCATGGCGAGCAGTCAAAAGAAGTTAAACATGCGTCTGGTGGCATAGTGGATCTGGAGTTTATCAGTCAGTATCTGGTATTAGGTTATGGCCATCAGCATGCGGATTTGTATTTCTACAGCGACAATATTCGTATTCTGGATGCGGCAGCGGCAGTGGGTTTATTGCAACATGAGCAAACAGAAGCATTGCAGCAGGCTTATCAGCAGTTAAGGGGCGTTAGTCACAGGCAAACCTTAGCCCCGGCCACTGAAACTGCACAGCAGTTAGATGATGCGATGGAGCAGGTGCGGCAGGTCTGGGACCAGTTGTTTAGTTAAGGTGCTTTAGCTAAGTGGCGTGGAATGACAACAGCAAGGATGCTGTTGTCAGTTAACCTGTGACCCGGCGGCGTGGCGCATTGATATTAATGCAGTTTTGCTGCAAAAATGGAATGATTTTATCTGTCAGTACCACAGCTCTGGACACATTACAGAAATAGGCCTGAACCGGCTGTTCAAAGTCTGACGAAATAGCTTGTGACGCTTCCTGAATAGCGCTGATGTAGCTGAAATCAGTCTGGAAATAATGTTTTACTTTATAGTCTTTCGAGAGCACCCAAAACAGCTCAACCCCTTCTTTGCGGCCTTGCATTGTCAGCACAGTTTTTAAGGTATCGCCGACCCGGAAACGTCTGTCTGTTTCGTTGCCTTTCCAGTTTTCAGGCAAAGCCACCATGCGGTTTGCTCTGTCGCGTAACATAGGGATCAGGTTACTGTGATCTTCCGTTAATTCAATCACAAAATCGGTCGAGCCATCGTCTTTGGATGCTAAAGAACTACGAATATTGCTATAAAAATCAGTGAAGCCCTTGACTGCGTCTGAGCTTCTTTCTGACAGTTTTTCCGGCTTGAAATACAGCAATTCCGGTTTAAACATCACAATAGCAGCAAGTATGAGTAATAAAGCTGCAAGCAATAAGTGCTTGATCCAAAACCACATAGCTTTTATCCCTGGTCAGCGTCACTGCATAATAGCCTGCCTTCACGCAGTGCTGCAACTTCAGTTGATTGCGAAAAAGTAGCGGGCTGTTTTAATACAAACCCGGGTCATCCGGATTTGGTCTGGTTTTAAAGCGGCGATGCAACCACATATACTGTTCAGGGTGAGCCAGCACACCTTGTTCCAGCCATTGATTCACCCTTGTTACATCGGCTTTGTTATCGCCACTGGGGAAATTCTCAAAAGCGGGCAAAGCATCCACTCTGTAACCCTGATAACCAGGCAAGCGGTAACAATGAATAGGCACGGTTTCGCAGTTCGCGCTGCCAGCAAACAATAAAGTACCAGTAGTGGTCGCTGTTTCTTTGACGGCAAAAAATGGCACAAACTCAGCTTTGTTGCGGCCATAATCCTGATCGGGCAGGTAAAAACAGACTTCTTTTTCGTTTAAGGCTTTGATCATGGTGCGGACATCACGTTTACCAATCAGGTAACGGTTCGAACGTACCCGGCCATGGTATTGAAAATACTCCATAATTTCATTGTCGTTCGGACGGTAAAAACCGACGGCAGGGCAATGAAAACCAAAAGTGCGCGCTATCATTTCCAATGACAAAAAATGCCCGCTAAGCAGCAATACGCCTTTGCCCTGGTCCAGTATGGCCTGAATATGTTCTTTGCCTGTGAACTGGCATAACGGGCGTGCACGCCAGTCAGGCCACCACCAGCCGATAAAGGTTTCAAAAGCAGCTTTGCCTGTTTCTTTAAAGTTTTGTTTAACCAGGGCTTCGCGTTCGGCTTCAGGCATATCCGGGAAACACAGCTCCAGATTACGGCGTGTCACTTTCACGCGCGATTTCATGGCTTTCATCAGCAACCAGCCCAAACCTTCGCCCATCTTCATTAATACAGGATAAGGCAGCCACAGCAGGATCCACATCAAGCCCAAACCACACCATAAAGGCCAGTGTTTTGGGTGTAAAAAACTAATGGTAAAACGTGGAACATGAACCACAGCAGATCCTCGGGTAAAAAAAGTGTGGCTATTGTAACGAAAAAAAACGGGGAAAAAAGTCTTAACTGGTAGGAACAGGGGCGGCGTTTTTGCCACCCCTGGAGGAGTTTAGTTACCTAAAGCTCTGTTTACAGTGAATAAATCGTCTTCCGTTAAAGTACCTGCTGCTTGTTTTAAGGCTAAAACAGACAAGATGTAGTCGTAACGGGCTTTTGACAAATTACGGCGGGCATCAAACAGGTTGCGGGTGCTTTGCAGTACGTCAACAATAGTACGGGTACCAACTTCAAAACCTGCTTCAGTAGCTTTTAACGCACTTTCCGCAGAAATAACGGCTTGTTCCAAAGCTTTGGTACTGGAGATCAAAGCGCCTACGTTGTTGTAGTTGCTGCGAACCTGGCGAATTACGCTGCGGTGGCTCAGTTCTAAATCTTCGGCTGCTTCCACATAGTTAGCACGCACTACTTCTTCGTTAGCAACAGTACCGCCACCAGAATAAATAGGTAGCACTAAATTAATGCCAACAGAGCTGCTGTCTCTGCGAGGTGAGTTAAAACCTGCACCTGTATCTTTATCTCTGCTATTACTGTTATCCAGACCAGTAGATGCCTGCAAATCCAACGTAGGGTAATGACCCGATTTGGCAATCTGAATATTGTTTTCGGCGATATCTAATGACAGCTTACGGATTTTCAGTTCCAGGTTATTGTCCTGTGCTGTTTGCACCCAATCCTGTGCATTATTTGGTGTCGGCTGACTGGTGCTGAATCTGCCAGTATTTAACGAGTCGAGCTGAGGATGATACTGGCCGGTAATTTCACGTAAAAATTCACGGGCTGTTTCCAGGTTATTCTGGGCGCTGATTTCCCGGGCAACTGCACTGTCAAACTGTGCCTGAGCTTCATGTACGTCGGTAATAGCTGTTAAACCTACCGCAAAACGTTGTTTGGTTTGTTCCAACTGACGCTCAATAGCGCGTTTTTCTGCGATTACAAAACTTAAGTTGTCGTCAGCCGTTAATACATCAAAATAAGTCTGAGAAACACGAACTATCAAGGTTTGCACTGCAGCATCATAAGCAGTCTGGCCTTGTAATGCGGCTTTTTCAGCAATAGACAGGTTTTCATAGCGCGCCCAGTCAAATAAAGACTGGGTTAAATTGATACCTGCTCTTACTGTATTGCTTTCTGAATCGAACAGGGCGCCAGTATTATTGTTCATGCTGTCGCCAAAAGCATGAGTGGCGCCTGCAGTAAAATTAACTTGTGGTAATAAGCTGGCTTTGGACACATCAATGCGCGCTTTGGCTGCATCGCGGGTAGCGGCCGCTTTTAATACTTGCGGGTCTTTTTTGGTTGCTAACTGATAAATGGTTTGCAAGTTTTCGGCATTTGCCTGCACACTCAGAAGAGCCAGTGCCGAGCCAATCAACGTGCCTAACAAGGTTTTTTTCATAACCGAAAGTCCATAATTGTGCAAAAGTGGTCCAATAATACCTTGTTGGTATTAACTAAGTAATGACTAAAGCGTAAACAGCATAGGTTCAAGTGTAACAGAATGTGAGTATTCAAATGCCTGATTTCAAGCCAGAAAATTATCCTTCTTTTCATTCATCTGATGTAAAAATACTCGACCAGAACACAGTTTTTCAGGGTTTTTTCCGGATCGACAGCTACAAAGTAGCGCATAAGTTATTTAACGGCGGCTGGAGTACAGAAGTAAAGCGCGAATTATTTGAACGAGGTCATGCGGTCATAGTGCTGCCTTATGATGTGAAGAACGACAGCTTGGTACTCATTGAACAATTCCGTATTGGTGCCCTGCAAAATCCAAACGGCCCTTGGTTACTCGAAGCTATAGCTGGCATGATTGAGCCGGGTGAATCGACAGAGCAGGTTGCGATGCGTGAAGCTGAAGAAGAAGCCGGTCTGAAGCTGACAGAATTCTGGCCTATGCTTAGCTATCAAAGCAGCCCTGGTGGTTGCACAGAGCGGGTCTACTTAGTATTGGCGCGGCTGGAACAGAAGGTAGAAACCGGTGTCTATGGCTTGGCATCAGAGCAGGAAGATATTAAAGTTCACAGCCTGCCGCGTCAGGTGGCAATGCAACTTCTACAGGCCGGAAAAATTGATAATGCTGCCACTGTCATTGCCTTGCAATGGTTAGCCTTGAATCTGGCTGAGGTAAAACAAGGTTGGACTGGATCAGTTTAATGTTCAAAGTATGGGAATAAAGAGAGTCGCTGTTATGCCAAATTTGGCCCGAAAACGTTATGTGCCTTACTTGCCTGATTTTCTCAGTTTATGTGAGCGCAATTACGCACAGCTGCGTTTTTTTCTGCCCCGCCACCAGCGTCCGGGGCAACGTTGCCTTATTCATATCAATGCCAGCGAAAGTTATCAGGTCGAGCTGCTTGAGCTATGTAAATACACTACAACCATCAGTATTGAACTCATTAGTCAGTCGATGAGTGGCTGGGTAAAGCCGCGATTTGAAGTGCGGTTGTACCATGATGCGCGGCTGGCTGAAGTGCTGGCTTGTCAACAAGTACGTCAGTTTAAAGCTGTGTACAGTTACCCTAATGTCGACATGTTATTGCCTGATGAAAAACGCCAGATTAATTTGCTACTGCGCGACTGGCTGAACCTGTGCTCACGCCGTGGTTATCAGAACACAGGGTTATTGGCCTGATGGCATTTGTGTTTGCACAACAAGACTCTTATCGTCTGCTGCAAATTTCTGATTGTCATTTAGTGGCAGAAGCTGACGGCTGGTTTTGTGGCGTTCAGCCTTATCGTCAGTTGGAACTGCTGTTAACCCAACTTCAGTCGAATCAACCTGATGCCGTGATCCTGACCGGAGATTTAACTCAGGATCATAGCTTGTCTTCTTATCAGTTAATCTCAGAGCTGTTTAGTGACTGGTCTTGTCCTGTGTTTTATTTGCCTGGCAATCACGATGACATAGAGTTGATGCAGCAGGCTTTTGCATCACCTCCTTTTTGCTCAGATACCGAACTCAGTGCCGGCAACTGGCGATTCTGTTTGCTCAATAGCAAAGGGCCAACCCCTGCAGGTTATTTTGATCAGAGACGGCAACAGCAGTTACAACAGCAGTTGTTGTCTTATCCGCCGGATGCGGCTGTTTGGCTGTTTTGTCATCATCATATCAGCCCTATGGGCAGTTTTATTGACGAACATATTCAGCTGGATGCCGCTGCTTTATGGCAAATTTTGGCCTCAGACCCAAGGATCAAAGGTCTGGCCCATGGTCATTGCCACTATGCCTATGCCAAACTACAGCAAGGTATTCAACTGGTGGGTTGTCCTGCCAGTTCAGTGCAGTTTTTACTGACGCCAGACTATCAGAGCGTGGCAGGTCGTCCTGGATATATTGAATGGTTTTTTGATGCCAGCGCCAATGCTGATATTGATACAGCAGTGCGCTGGCAATTTCTGGAAGGATAAATGTCGAAACTTGTGGTTTATTTACATGGCTTTGCCAGTTCATCGCAATCCGAGAAAGCCATGATCACTAAAGCTTTTTTCCAGCAGCAGCTACCAGATGTAGAACTGTTGATGCCGGATTTACCCTACACTCCGGCAGAAGCTATCACTGCAATAGAGCAGGCGTTGAATGGCCGTCGTCCTGATGCTGTCATAGGCAGTTCTTTGGGCGGCTTTTTGGGCACTTACCTGGCCGAGCAAGCCGGTTGTTATGCCGCGCTGATCAACCCTGCGGTGGCGCCTTATGATCTGTTAAGCCGACATTTTGGCACTTACCATCACCCGGTACTGAAGCAGGATTTTAGTGTGGAACCACAGCATATGCCGCTGCTGGCAGAGCTTGAGTGTAAACCTACAGCCTTAGATCGTTATCTGGTATTGCTGCAAGAAGGGGATGAAGTGCTGGATTATCGTAAAGCGCTGCAGTTTTATGCAGGTTGTACACTGGATGTGCAACCAGGAGGTGATCATAGTTATCAGGGGTATAGCGATTGCCTGCCTGCTATTGTCAAGTTTTGCCAAATAGCGTAAAACAACTGGTTGTTAATACAGTTATACCCTGAGTACTCAGAACAACTGCCAAACTGCAGCTTCAGGGTCCAGAGGTACACTAAAACGAGTGATTAAAGAAGTGATGTTTGCCCTATGACAGACCAGCAATACAACGCCGATTCCATTGAGGTGCTGACCGGCCTTGAGCCAGTGCAGCGCCGTCCAGGTATGTATACAGATACCACCCGTCCTAACCATTTAGGTCAGGAAGTCATAGATAACAGTGTCGATGAAGCTTTGGCTGGTCATGCCGATTTAGTGCATGTGATTTTGCACGAAGACCAGTCGCTGGAAGTGACAGACAACGGCCGGGGTATGCCGGTGGATATTCACCCTGAAGAAGGGGTGTCCGGTGTTGAACTGATCCTTTGTCGTTTACATGCAGGTGGTAAATTCTCCAATAAAAACTACCAGTTCTCCGGTGGTTTGCACGGTGTAGGTATTTCTGTGGTCAACGCCCTGTCGAGCCGGGTGGATGTGGCTGTACGCCGTGATGGCAATGTCTATGAAATAGCCTTTGAACATGGCAATAAAGTCAGTGAACTGGCGATTACCGGCACTGTGGGTAAACGTAATACAGGTACTCGCGTGCGTTTCTGGCCAGCACCTGATTATTTTGATTCACCAAAGTTTTCCGTCAGCCGCATGCTGCATGTACTCAAAGCCAAAGCCGTATTGTGCCCTGGCCTTACTATCAAGTTTGATGACAAGGTCAATAATCAAAGTTATCAGTGGTGTTATCAGGCCGGTATCCGTGATTATTTAATGGATGCGGTCAAAGATATGGTGGCTTTGCCGGACCAGCCTTTTGTAGGCAGTTTAAGTGCCAGCCACGAAGCAGTGGAGTGGGCTGTACTCTGGTTACCTGAAGGTGGTGAGCTGGTGACTGAAAGTTATGTCAACCTGATCCCCACAGCTCAGGGTGGTACACACGTCAATGGTTTACGTCAGGGCTTGTTAGAAGCACTGCGCGATTTTTGTGAGTTCCGTAATTTATTGCCAAGGGGCATTAAGCTGACACCAGAGGACGTCTGGGATCGCTGTAGCTATATCTTGTCGTTAAAAATGCAGGAACCTCAGTTTGCCGGACAGACCAAAGAAAAACTGTCATCACGTCAGGCTGTAGCTTTTATCAGTGGTGTGGTGAAAGACGCTTTTAGTTTGTGGTTGAATGAACACACAGATATCGCCGAACAGCTGGCTGAGTTTTGTATCAATAACGCTCAAAAACGTCTGCGTGCTGCGAAAAAAATTATTCGTAAAAAAGTCACAGCTGGCCCTGCTTTACCTGGCAAGTTGTCTGACTGTTCATCCCAGGATTTAAACCGCACTGAGCTGTTTTTTGTCGAAGGGGATTCAGCAGGGGGCTCGGCTAAACAGGCGCGCGACCGTGAATTTCAGGCGGTGATGCCACTGCGCGGTAAAATTCTGAATACCTGGGAAGTCGAATCTGAGCAAATTTTAGGTTCACAGGAAGTTCATGATATTTCTGTGGCCATAGGCATGGATCCAAACTCAGCCGATTTAAGTCAACTGCGCTATGGCAAAATTTGTATTCTGGCCGACGCCGACTCAGATGGTTTACACATTGCCACTTTGTTGTGTGCTTTGTTTATGCGCCATTTCCGTCCTTTGGTTGAAGCTGGCCATATTTATGTGGCCATGCCGCCTTTGTACCGTATCGATTGCGGCAAAGAAGTATTTTATGCGCTGGATGAAGACGAGAAAAAAGGTATTCTTGATCGGCTGGAAGCTGAGAAAAAACGTAGCAAAATCAACGTGCAACGTTTTAAAGGTTTGGGCGAAATGAACCCATTGCAGCTGCGTGAAACCACTATAGATCCAAACACCAGACGTCTGGTGCAACTGACCATTGATGATTTGGTGCAAACCATGGAAATGATGGATATGTTGCTGGCGAAAAAGCGGGCAACGGACAGAAAAGATTGGCTGGAGATGAAAGGTGACCGCGCTATAGTGGCGGTGTAGCTTTTGCTGTGCGCCTGAAGGACTACAGATGAAACAAAAACAATACCTCAGATCATGGGGAACACTGTTGGGCCTCTGCTTGTGCCTGGCCTTTGGGTTGCAGGCCAACGACGCTGTGTTGCCAGCTTGGCTGGAACAGGTTAAACAACAAAAAGCTCAACAACCTGAGCAAATGTTGGTGTTATTACAACAACATCAGGCGGCTTACGGTGAGTGGGACAATGAGTTGCAGGTGCAATTTTTATTGCAGCTCTCTGATGTCTATGAAAGTTTAGGCAAACACCAACAGCAGTATGAAGTGGCTGAACGTGGTCTGGCTTTGCTCGGTGACCGCCGGGATTTAACCACTATAGAGTTCTGGAATAACCTGGGTTTTGCCCATGAAATGCAAAGTCAGTATCAGCAGGCCCTGCATTATTATTTGCAGGCTTCAGCGCTCGCTGCCCAATTAAAAGCCGATAAATTGCATATTGAAGCCGATATTAATATCGCGGCCATATACAGTATTCAGGATAAAACTCAGGAAGCGCTGGCGCTGCTGAAAAGCTGTTATGACAGAGCTGTACTGCTGAACGACCCGGAAAGCCTGGCTTATGTAAATGCTGAGCTTGGCCTGCTTTATGTTGGCCTGGGTTTTGATAAAGAAGCCATTCAGTTTATGGAAAATGCGCTTATTGGGTATGAAGCTTTAGGCTGGCAAAAAGACAAAATGGACGTGTTGTTTAATTTAGCCAGAAGTTACAGCTACACAGAACAATACGACAAAGCCATGTTGCGTTATGATCAGTTGCTGCAACTGGCCATAGCGCAGCAGGACCATGCCAATTTATATTTTGCTTATCTGGGGCTGGCATCCACCAGTAAAGACAATGGCAAATTGGATGTCGCTTTGGCTTACATAGCCAAAGCCGAACAGTATTTACCCGATCTGCAGTCAACTTATCAAAACTCGATGCATCATTATGAAAAAGCGCTGATTTACCGCGAGTTAGGCCAGATTTCTTTGGCCAGTCAGCAATTGGCTCAGGCAGAACAAAGCTTAAATAAAGAAGAAAACAATGCCAATCAGTCCAGTGTGCTGTGGATTTTGAATCTAAAAGCCAGGCTGGAAGCTGATTCAGGGCGTTATCAAAAAGCTTATGAACATCTGGACCAGTTTTTTAAGGGTTATCACAAGTTACGTAATAAAGAACATGAGCTGTCGGTAGAAAAACTGCGCTTAGGTTTTGATACAGAGCGCCAGCAAGCGCAAAATGAACTGCTGGCCAAAGACAATGAATTACAAGCGCTGCGCTTGCAGGAAGCTGAACGTAAAAGACAAATTCAGTGGTTATGGATAGGGCTGTTTGGTTGCACCAGTTTAGTCTTGCTGGTGTTATTGCTGTGGCAACTGGCTCGCCGCCAGGCCCAGTTGCAAGCCCAGGCCCAAGCTCAGCTACAAGCAAAATCGCTTGAAAAACAACAGAATCAGGCTGGTTAACGGAAGCTAAAAATGACAGATATTATGATATCCAATGAAGGGACGGAGCAGCTGCCACTGCGCCGTTTTACTGAAGAAGCCTACCTGAATTATTCGATGTACGTCATTATGGACCGGGCTTTGCCATTTATTGGGGACGGTTTAAAACCAGTACAGCGCCGTATTATTTATGCGATGTCAGAGCTGGGTTTATCGCATCTGGCGAAATACAAAAAATCAGCCCGTACTGTGGGTGACGTGTTAGGTAAATTTCACCCTCATGGTGATAGTGCCTGTTACGAAGCTATGGTGCTGATGGCTCAGCCTTTTTCTTATCGTTACCCGCTAGTCGATGGTCAGGGCAACTGGGGGGCGCCTGATGATCCAAAATCATTTGCCGCCATGCGTTATACCGAAGCCAAGTTATCCCGTTTTAGCGAAGTATTACTCAACGAACTTGGGCAGGGCACAGTGGACTGGGTGCCAAACTTCGATGGCACTCTGGACGAGCCACGCACTTTACCTGCACGTTTACCCCATATTCTGCTGAATGGTGTGACAGGTATAGCCGTTGGTATGGCAACAGATATTCCGCCGCATAACGCCCGTGAAGTGGCCAATGCCACCGCCTTTTTGCTGGATAACCCAAAAGCGACTATACCGGATCTGATGCAGTATATTCAGGGCCCGGATTATCCGACGGATGCTGAAATCATCAGCCCGGCGCACGAGTTGCAGGCCATTTATGAAACAGGCCGTGGCAGTATTAAAATGCGTGGTTTGTATCAGTTGGAAGATGGCGACATTATTATCACTGCATTGCCGCATCAAACCTCTGGCTCGAAAGTGCTGGAACAGATAGCAGCTCAGATGAACGCGAAAAAACTGCCTATGGTCAGTGACTTACGTGATGAATCTGATCATGAAAACCCAACCCGTATTGTGATAGTGCCGCGCTCAAACCGCATAGACGTTGAGCAGTTGATGGCACATTTATTTGCCACTACGGATCTGGAAAAAAGCTATCGCGTGAATTTAAACATTCTGGGCCTGGATCAGCGGCCACGGGTGAAAAACTTATTGGAAATTTTATCTGAATGGCTGGTGTTCCGCCGCGACACAGTGCGTCGTCGTCTGCAGTTCCGCTTGGATAAAGTGCTGGATCGTTTGCATGTATTAGAAGCTTTGTTGATTGCGTTTTTAAATATCGACGAAGTGATTAAAATTATCCGCGAAAACGATCAGCCCAAGCCGGTGTTAATGGCGCATTTTGGTATTACTGAACGTCAGGCTGAAGCCATACTGGAATTAAAGTTACGTCACTTAGCTAAGCTTGAAGAGATGAAAATCCGCGGCGAACAAGCCGAGCTGGAAAAAGAACGTGACTACTTAGAAGGTATTTTAGGTTCAGAGAAAAAGCTGACCAAACTTATTCGTGAAGAACTTCTGGCTGACGCGGAAAAATATGGCGACAACCGCAGAAGCCCAATAGTGATGCGCGAAGAAGCCAAAGCCTTAAGCGAAAAAGAATTACTGCCAAGTGAGCCTGTTACCGTCGTACTGTCGGAGAAAGGTTGGGTGCGCTGCGCCAAAGGCCATGATGTCGATGGCAACAGTTTGCAATACAAAGCCGGAGATGGCTTTAAGGCGGCAGCTTCCGGACGAAGTAACAGATATGCCGCCTTTATCGACTCATCCGGTCGCAGCTTTGCCGCTGAAGCTCATGATTTACCTTCAGCCCGTGGTCAGGGCGAGCCGTTAACAGGCCGCTTTACCTTAGTTGCAGGGGAAAATTTTGAGCATGTACTGATGGCGGAAGACAGTCAGAAGTTATTGCTGGCAAGTGATGCAGGTTATGGTTTTGTGGGCACCTTCGCCGATTTAGTCAGCCGCAATAAAGCCGGTAAAGCTGTGTTAACTTTACCAACTGGCGCTAAGGTATTGGCTCCAATTCCGATTAAAAATCCGGAAACGGATTTAGTGGTGGCTATCAGTACCGAAGGCCGCATGCTGGTATTCCCGGTGGCCGATTTACCACAACTGAGCAAAGGTAAAGGCAATAAGATTTTGTCTATTCCATCAGCCCGCGCCGCCAGCCGTGAAGAGTATCTGAAACTCTTAACCGTAGTGCCTGCTGCCACAGCTGTGACTTTAGTGGCGGGTAAACGCAAAATGACCATCAAAGTAGATGATTTAGCGCATTACATAGGCGAACGTGGTCGTCGTGGTAACAAGTTACCTCGTGGTTTGCAGCGTATAGATGAGCTGCTGACCGGCGAAGTCGCTGGCGATACTACGGAATAGTAAGCTGATCAAACCAGACTTTCTATTCAAAACCGTTATACTCAGGCCCTTGTAAAATACAGGGGCTTTTTTTTGTGTTAGCTATTCTACGTCTGGTGCTGGTCGCCATTTTTATTGTATGCAGTGCCTTAGTGGGTTTGCTGATCTGTCTGGTTCGTCCTTTTTATGTTCCCAACGCTGCTTTGTTTGCCAGCTGGTATGGCTGGGCTGCCTGGATCTTTGGTTTAAAAGTGGAAGTGCGTCAGGCTCCTGAAGTCACTGCTGCTATGCCTTGCGTGTTTTTAGCCAACCATCAGAATAACTACGATTTATTTACCATCAGCAAAGCCTTGTTGCCTGGCACTGTGACCATAGGTAAAAAAAGCCTGAAGTGGATCCCGTTTTTTGGTCAGCTGTATTGGCTCAGTGGCAATATTCTGATCGACAGAGCCAACAAATCCAAAGCTGTAGGAACTATGCAAGGCGCAGTAGACCGTATAGTGCAGGACAAGGTCTCTGTGTGGGTCTTTCCTGAAGGCACCCGCAGTTATGGCCGTGGTTTATTGCCTTTTAAAACTGGTGCTTTTCACATCGCACATCAGGCTAAGGTGCCGTTGGTGCCTATCTGCATGAGCAACACCAGCAAAGTACGTTTAAACAAATGGAATAACGGTAGAGTCATTATTGAAATCATGCCGCCTGTATACCCTGAAGCCGGAACTCCGGCCCGTGAACTGGCTGAAACAATACGGCAACAGATGGCCGATAAGATTAAGCTGCTTGATAGCGAAGTGGCAACCGACTACACTGCCGACTCATTGACTGTCACGGGGTAATATCATGGAAAACTGGCAAGAATTTACTGAAGACACCATAGCTGCACTGATGGAAGATGGCAGCGATCCGGATGCGGAATACACCATCGAACACCATTTTTACCATGAAGATTTTGCCCGCTTAGAAAAACTGGCTGTTGAAGTCTTTAAATTAGGTTACGAAGTGACAGACGCCGAAGAAGTTGAATTTGAAGAAGGCGGCACTGCCTGGGTATTCGACGCTATTCGTGAACAATCTCTGGACGGCGCCAGTATTACAGCAGACGCCATCAAACTGGAAGCCTTAGCGCAGAAGTTTGGTGTGGAATACGACGGCTGGGGCACCTATTTTGAAGGTGGCGAAGAGGGCGACGACGAAGACTTCGATGATGAAGACGAAGACGACGGCGAAGAAGCTCCACGTCACTAAATCAAATCATGCGCTAAAAATTAAGACTGTGTTGTTTAAACAGATCAAAAAAAGGCCAAAGCGAAAGCTCTGGCCTTTTTACATGGTGATCTTATATTTCTTTTTCGTCTAACCTTGCTACTTTAAAGTATTTTAAGTTATTAGTTGGCTCTGCTTTAATGCTTAAAGACATACAGATGTCCTTAAGGAGAACAGAAATGGCGGCAAAAGAACTATCTGCAGATTTGCTGAACCAGCTGCTCGATAAACTGGAAAAACTGGTTGGCCGGGTCGAGTTTGGTTCTATTGAGCTGGTGTTTCATCAGGGCAAATTAGTGCAACTGGAAAAAAACGAAAAACTACGTCTGGATAAACCCTAGCTATAAACTGGTTCAGACTGTCTCCCTCAGTGAACCTGCCCGTCGTACTTGAAGCTGTTGCTGTGTTGACCATGTTCTATCACCCCAATCACATAGGCCACTATGTTCATGGGGATTCTTTCACTGGTCGCCTTGCCGCAACTCCAATTACTTAGGGGATCAATTTTTCACCAGCTTCAGCGCACCGGACCACCGGATCTGAAGTGATGTTGCGCCACCCTGCCATTAAAAGAACCTGTGGACTGGCTGCAACCTGAATTCAGAGCGCTACTATGAGCATCCGTATAGACCAGATCAATAAAAAATTTGGCGACTTTGTTGCCGTCGATAATGTCAGTTTGTCCATTCGAACCGGCGAATTAACAGCTTTGCTTGGCCCTTCAGGTTCGGGTAAAACCAGCTTATTGCGTATTATCGCAGGGCTGGAACAAGCCGACAGTGGCAGCATCCATTTTGATGATCTGGATATCAGCGGACGCCATGTGTCAGAACGTGGTGTAGGTTTTGTGTTTCAGCACTATGCGCTGTTTAAACATATGACCGTCTATGAAAACGTCGCTTTTGGTTTAACAGTCAAACCCAAAAAGCATCGTCCTTCGCCAGAGCTTATTCGCAAGAAAGTGCAGCATTTACTGGAACTGGTGCAACTGGACTGGACAGCAGACCGTTATCCGTCGCAGTTATCCGGTGGTCAGCGTCAGCGTATTGCTTTAGCCCGGGCTTTGGCAGTAGAACCAAAAGTACTGCTGCTGGATGAGCCCTTTGGTGCTTTGGATGCCAAGGTCAGAGCTGAGTTACGTCGCTGGCTACGCCGGCTGCACGATGAAATTCATGTCACCAGCGTTTTTGTGACCCACGATCAGGAAGAAGCGCTGGAAGTGGCGGACAAAATAGTAGTGATGAACAAAGGCCGTATTGAACAGCAAGGCTCGCCAGAGCAAGTGTACGACAATCCGGCCAATCCTTTTGTTTATGAGTTTTTAGGTAATGTGAATCTGTTTCACGCCCGGATTAAACAAGGTAAAGCCGAAATTGGACAGTTGTCTGTAGCTTCGCCAGAATTTACCAATGAACAGGAAGAAAATGGTTTTGCTTATGTGCGACCCCATGAAATTGAGCTGTTGTTAAATCCTGCTGACGAAGCGCTGGAAGCCAAAGTGGATATGATTACCATAGTAGGGCCCAATGTCCGGTTGGAACTGTTAGCCAAAGACAGCCAGCAACTGATCCATGTTGAACTGGCTCGGGATCGTTTTAAACAATTGGGTTTATCGCAAGGGCAACAAGCCTGGATTAAACCGCGTTATAGCAAAGTCTTCCTTGGTGAGGGGATTTAACTAAACAGCGTATTGAAATTGGCATACTGTACAGGTTGATCTGCTGGCAGGCCCGGATGCAAAAAGCTAAACACTGCCTGCTGGAAGGCCTGATAACTTTGCACAAATAAAGCTGGGCCTGCACTTAAACGCTGCACACCTGCTTCAGTTAAATCCTGCAGGCTTGCACCTTCTGGCCAGCCCATTAAATTCAGCGGCAAATTGCAGTGTTGACTCAGCTGTTTCGCCACAGCTAAATCCGTTAAACAAGGTACAAAAACACCATCTGCTCCTGCAGCTGCATACAAGGCCAGTCGTCTGGTGCACTCGGCTATAGCTTCTGATCCGCTGGCCAGTTGCGCCAGATACACGTCAGTTCTGGCGTTAATATACAAAGGCAGTCCAGCGAGTAGCGTGCGGCAAGCGCGAATTTTGTCACACAACAAGACAGGTTCTGACAAACCATCTTCAATGTTAATTCCCGATACTCCGAGCTCAGCCAATTGCAACACCAGCTCTGCAACTTGTGCTGGTTGTTCGCTATAACCTTGTTCTATATCCACAGTCACAGGCAATTGAGTAACCCGCAGGATACGACGTACTGCAGCAAGCAGTTCTGCAACTGGTAACTGCTGACCATCAGCATAGCCCAAAGACCAGGCTAAAGCCGCACTGGATGTGCCAAGGGCTTTTGCTCCTTGCTGTTGCGCTAAAACGGCACTGGCCGGGTCCCAGATGTTTGCAAGGAGTAAAGGGAAGACTTGTTGGTGAAGCTGGTGAAAGTATGAGGGCATGATGCTTATCCTGTTAAAAGAGGAAGCTCATACTAAAGCGCCGTTGAGGTTTTGTCTGGCCAGTTCCGGCACTGAACAGCAAATCCTGCGGATATAGTCGCAACAGGCTTCCGGCCTGCGCCAGAGGCGAAGGCGTGATAACGGTTGTGACATACAGTCCTTCCATGGACATCGTCGAAAATATGCTCCTGCATTTTCGACATACCGTCCTTCCATGGACATCGTCGAAAATATGCTCCTGCATTTTCGACATACCGTCCTTCCATGGACATAAAAAAGGCAGCCGAAGCTGCCTTGATGATGCTGCGTTTCTTTAGAAACGATAACTCAGATCGGCGTAATAAGAGCCGCCATTAAAGCCAAAAGGAGCATTAGTGTTCGGGTAAATAAAGATGCCGTTGAAGCTGTTGATGGTCGGTTGTTTATCCGGATAGGTATCAAACAGATTGTTGGCACCAAAACCAAAACGTAATTGATCCGTCAGCTCATAGTGGAAGGTTAAATCTACAGTGGTTTTGCCGCTGTAGGTTTTATCTCCTGTGGCGTAACCAATAGTGTAAGGACCAAAATAGTTTAGTCTGAGGTTGGTTTGCAGCTGTTTATAATCCTGTGTCAGGCTCCAGACTGCCCCTTTGTTTGGGTTGGCTTTGGTTAAGCGTACCTGTTCAACCCGGTCAAAAAGTTTGGTTTCCAGGCCATCCAGCAAGGCAGGAACCCGAATTGCATCTATGTTGGTGTCGTTGTATTGGGCGCTGAAAGAGGTTTTCCATTCGCCCCATAAACCGGCATCCCACTGATAGGCGGCCACAGCTTCCAGACCCTGAGTGGTGGTATCCACTGCGTTGGTAAAGAAGCGCACAGAGTTTGCTCCCGAGTCGCCCAGAATCTCCGCTAAGGCAGCACTGTCGGCACGGCCAACACTGCCTGTCAGTATCACGCGGTCGTCCAGTTCAATACGGTAAGCATCCAGCGTAAAGCTAAAGCCATCGTCGCCCTGAAAGGTAATGCCTGCACTGAAACTTAAGGCCGACTCAGCTTGCAAATCACCCTGACCTATAGCGCGGGTCACGGCTGAAATATTGTTAAAAGTACCGGATTCAGTTGGAGTCAGCACACCAGTTTGTGGATCGGCGACAAAAAGCGTCGACAGGTTGGAGAAATACAATTGCTGCACACCAGGGGCACGGAATGCATCGTTTGCTGTGGCGCGCACTGCCCATTGTTCCGTCAGTTGATAACGGCCAGACAGTTTCCAACTGGTGTCGCTGCCAAAGTCGGAATAGTCTTCCTGCCGCAGTGCTGCACCCCAGGTGAAATCATCAGTCAGAGCGTTTTCCAGCTCCAGATAAAGCGCGGTATTGTGGCGCGATTCATCCACTTCTGATGCTGGCGTAAAACCACCAAAACCCTGAATACCACCGGCTTTATTCTGATACCCATAATTGCGCCATGACAGCTCTTCACCCGCATTGATCTGGTAGCTGTTATGACGGCGACTAAGTCCTGTGGACACCACCAATTCTGAGTCGTTGATAAAGCTGTATCTTTTGCTGGCATCTATATTGAAGTTTTGCTCGGCATTCACCAGCTCGCCAGCATAAGCACTGGTTGGGCTGTTTGGGCCAAAAGACGCGTTCAGCGAGTTATTGACATAATATTGGAAACTGCTTTGACCTGTACCTGCAGATAAATCTAACCGCCAGTCGGCGACGTCAAATTTAACCCCAGCAGTGAGAGAGTAATCGCCTGATTTCGGAGCTATTTCCGGCAGATAACCGTCAGGATAAATCTCCGGGATATTACGGGCGTCTTTGGCAATACGATAAAAAGCGCCTGAAGCTGATTCTCTGTGGCTGGCACCACCAAAGGCATACCATTCTGTAGTGCCATGTTCGTAACCAGCGTTGATAAATACAGACTGCTGCTTAAAGGCGGCATCACCCACTTTATGGCTTAAGCGATTAAAGCTGGCTTCACGTGGGTCTGGTGCGCCGTTGATCGGGTTGTATTGTTCACGGGGATCTAAGCCCGCTCTGTTGGTGCCATTTTTGTGTTGCTGTTCAACACTCAGGTTCACAAAGCCTGTGTCGGCAAAACGAAAGCCTGAATTCAGCGATGCTTTGTAGTATTCGCCGTCGCCTTCATAGGTCTGGCCAGCGCTGGCTGCGACTTCACCTGAACCTGCCTGATCTTTCAGTACTATGTTAATGACACCTGCAATAGCATCTGAACCATATTGAGCTGCGGCGCCGTCACGTAATACTTCAATACGCTTAATAGCTGAGACAGGGATAGTATTCAGATCCACGTTTGAACTGCCACGGCCCATAGTGCCGTTCAGGTGAACTAAAGCCGTGCCGTGCCGTCTTTTACCATTGACCAATACCAGCGTATGGTCAGGTGACAAACCACGTAAGCTGGCTGGTTTTACTGCATCTGAACCATCAGTAATAGAAGATGTAGGGAAGTTAAAGCTTGGAACCAACATTTGCAGCGCTTTTGCGGTTTCCAGTGCCCCTGTACCCGCCAGTTGAGCTTCATCAATAATATCGACTGGTGAGCTGGTTTCAGTGGCTGAGCGCACAGATAAGCGGCTGCCAATGACAGAAATTTTTTCGACCTCGGCCTGTGCCTGTTGCGCCAGTGTGCTGCCGCTATAAGTACTGCTGATCAGTGCCAAAGTGATAGCGGAGGCCAGTGGAGTTTTTATTGTCATGTTAAATCCTTTTTTGATCTGCTGTTTCGGGATCATACCCAATCTTCTATGTAAATATTTCAATAAATTGTGATTGAATATTTCAAATAGATATAAGTGTTTCACTTTATTAGGTAAATGCCTTGTTCCTTTTGGTTCTGGCTTAGAACTGAACTGAATAGGTCTGAATGCAGACAGCCCCTATACTGCCGGCCTTTACAGCGCGGAATTATTTATGAAAAACATCAGTTTAAACTTAGTCCTTTGGCAGCAGGTGCTACTTGCTCTGGTATTGGGTGTGATCGCAGGTTTAGTCTTAGGCGGCGAAGCTTTGGTATTAAAACCGCTGGGTACTGCCTATATCAATGCCATTCGAATGCTGGTGATCCCGCTGGTGTTTTTCAGTCTGACTTTAAGTATCACCTCACTGGGGAAAGGCAAAGGCTTAGGCCGTATTGCCAGTAAAACTGTGGGTTTGTTTTTACTGACAGCCTTGATTGCCAGTCTGATCGGCCTTGGTGTTGGCACTGCTTTTCAATTTGAAACCGGGCAGAATTTAGTGGCGGCACAAGTGACTGAAAAAGTCATACCTCCTGTCAGCCAGGTGCTGGTGGATTTAATACCGGCGAATCCTGTAGCTGCTATGGCTCAGGGCCAGGTTTTACCTGTGATGTTATTTGCTATTTTGTTGGGGCTGGCGCTGCGTAATATTGGTGAGAAGGGCGCTGCTATGCTTGCTGTGGTGCGCTCTGGCGCTGATATGATGTTTGAAGTCACCCGCCTGGTGTTGCTATTTACCCCTGTGGGTGTGTTTGGTTTGATGGCCTGGGTGGTTGGCACTTATGGCTTAGAAATGCTGCTGCCTCTGGCTAAGTTTATTCTGGCTATTTATGTCGGTTGTTTGCTGCATATCAGTCTGACTTATGGCGGTTTGGTGCACTTTTTCAGTTCAATGAAAGTAACAGACTACTTCAAAGCTATCTTCCCTGTGCAACTGGTTGCCTTTAGTACCTGCTCCAGTTATGCCTCTTTGCCTGCCAGTTACAAAGCTGTCACCGAAGATCTGAAAGTCTCCAAAGACTACGCTGGTTTTGTGTTGCCTTTAGGTTCAACCATTAATATGGATGGTTGTGGTGGTATTTATCCGGCCATAGCCGCTATTTTTATTGCCAGCTTATATGGCATTGAATTGCAGTTTATTGATTATTTGCTGATTGTTGGCACTGCTACTTTGGCTTCTTTAGGCACTGCTGGTGTACCAGGTACAGCGCTGGTGATGCTGACAGTCACTTTATCAGTAGTAGGTTTACCGCTGGAAGGTATTGCCTTTATTGCTGCCATAGACCGTATTATCGATATGGCCCGCACTACTACTAATGTTACAGGCGATACCATGGTGGCTTTAGTGATCGCAGAGCAGGAAGGTTTACTGACAGGATCTGTGGCCCAGGACACCTTGGAAGATGACAGCGTGTTTGCAAAAGCTCTGGCAGATACACCAGTTAGCTGCGAAATCCGCAGCTAATCGGGATATATTCCATCTTTAGTGCGACTGGCCCTGAGCTAAATCTTTGGCCGCTTTGTATTCCAGCAAAGATTTCAGCAATAGGGTGACTAAAGCCAGCAAGGCCAGCAGGGACGAGACCGCAAAAGCGGCAGCAAACTGATATTCGTTGTACAAAATTTCAATATGCAAAGGCATTGGTTTGCTCGCGGATTTTTCCAGACACCACACTGACAGCACCAAATTCGCCCATAGCCCTGGCTAAAATTATACCTACAACAAAGATTATTTCACTCTAGTGTTATCACAGCCCTTGTGTTGCCTTATCCGTAAACTGCTGCAATAATTGTAATGACATTTGTAAATGCAAGGGCCGCAATATGGGTAGTATCAACTTGCGTATCGACGACGAACTTAAAGCTCGTTCTTATGCTGCGCTGGAAAAAATGGGAGTCACTCCTTCTGAGGCGCTTCGCCTGATGCTCGAGTATGTTGCTGATAATGAACGGCTTCCTTTTAAGCAGACTTTGTTGAGTGATGAGGATGCCGAACTCGTTGAAGTAGTCAGAGAGCGTCTTCGTAATCCGAAGCCTGTACGTGTGACGCTGGATGATCTGTAATGGCGTATTTGCTGGACTTTGACGAACGGGCGTTAAAGGAATGGCGAAAGCTGGGCTCGACAGTCCGCGAACAGCTAAAAAAGAAACTGGCAGAGATACTGGACTCTCCCCGTATCGAGGCAAATAAGCTAAGTGGAATGCCTGATTGTTACAAGATAAAACTCAGATCATCTGGTTACCGACTTGTGTATCAAGTGATTGATGAGAAGGTGGTTGTGTTTGTAGTTACTGTGGGTAAGCGAGATCGCTCAGAGGTATATTCCGAAGCGGTTAAACGTATTCTGTAACTTATAGTAAAGGACGCAGCCTTAGTGCCACTGCTGCTGTTTTGTCAGAGCCAGCACAGCAGCCCGAAAGGCTGCTGACTGAAGTTTATTAATGGGCTTGTTGTGCACTGGCCAAATCTTTGGCCGCTTTGTATTCCAGCAAAGATTTCAGCAGAAGTGTGACTAAAGCCAACAAGGCCAATAAAGACGATACTGCAAAAGCGGCGGCAAACTGATATTCGTTGTACAAAATTTCAATATGCAAAGGCATGGTATTGGTTTGCTCACGGATTTTTCCAGACACTACACTGACAGCACCAAACTCACCCATTGCTCTGGCGTTCGCCAGAATAATGCCATAAAGCAAAGCCCATTTCACCGAAGGTAAAGTAACCCGGAAAAAGGTTTGCCAGCCGTTGGCGCCCAAAGTTAAAGCGGCTTCTTCCTGCTCCCGGCCTTGCTCCTGCATCAGCGGAATCAGCTCACGGGCGACAAAAGGAAAGGTAATAAAAATAGTCGCGAGCACTATGCCGGGCACGGCAAACATAATACGTACATCGTGATCCATCAGCCAGTCGCCCAAATAACCCCGTGCGCCAAAAATCAGCATCAGGCTTAAACCTACAATCACAGGCGAGACGGCTATAGGTAAGTCGATGAGGGTGATCAGTAACTGGCGGCCTTTAAACTGAAACTTGGCGATGGCCCAACTGGCTGCCAGACCAAAAATCACGTTGCAAGGTACTGCAACAGCAGCAGCTATCAGCGTTAGTTTAATCGCATGCAAAGCTGCGGGTTCGGTGATGGACGCCAGATAGACTTCAGTGCCACGGGCAAAAGCTTCACTGAAGACAATAACTAACGGCAATAACAGAAACAGGCTTAAAAACAGCAAAGCAATGCTGGTCAGTAACACACGAACCCATAAAGGTTCAGTGGTGGCTTTGCGTAAAGCCGCAGCCGCCGGATGAGGATGATTCAGAGGGATACTGCTCATGCTTTGGCTCCATGTCTGTTATTGCTCCAGTGTTGAAGCAGGTTAATCAGCAGCAATAAGATAAAGGAAATAAATAACATCACAGTGCCAAGAGCGGCGGCTCCGGCGTAATCAAATTGCTCTAAGCGGGTCATGATCAACAGGGGCGTAATTTCAGTTTTCATCGGCATATTGCCGCTGATAAAGACCACTGAGCCGTATTCGCCTACTGCGCGGGCAAACGCCAAAGCAAAACCTGTCAGCAAAGAGGGCAACAGGGCTGGGAATAAAATACGGCAAAAGGTTTGCAAACGGTTTGCACCTAAGCTGGCGGCAGCTTCTTCAATTTCTTTTTCCAGATCTTCCAGCACAGGCTGTACTGTGCGAACTACAAAAGGTAAACCGATAAAAATCAGCGCTAAAGTCACACCTAAAGGGCTGTAGGCCGCTTTAATGCCTAAAGCAGTTAAATGCTGGCCAATCCAGCCATTGGGGGCATAAATGGCTGTTAAAGCAATACCTGCTACTGCTGTAGGCAAGGCAAAAGGCAAATCGACTAAGGCATCAATGACCTTTTTACCAAAGAAGTTATAACGCACTAACACCCAGGCGACGATCAAACCAAACACCAGATTGACTGCAGCTGCAATAAAAGATGCACCAAAAGTAAGCTGATAACTGGCTATTGCTCTGTCGCTGGCTATCACTTTCCAGAATTCACTCCAGCTTAATGTCAGGGTCTGGCCCAGCAGGGCGGCTAAGGGCAACAGTACTATTAAACTTAAATAAAAGGTGGCAAAACCTAAAGACAAACCAAAGCCGGGTAATACAGTCGGCTTCAGCCAATAGGACTTTTTCACTATAAGGATCCTCCTTCGTGGTTATCCTTTTCGTAAATGAAACCGCAACTATGCTGGCATTGAGCCTCTGGTGCCTTGATTCTGACACCTGGCGGGCAGGGATAAACCCTGCCCCTACAATGCCGCACTGCAGCTCCAATTATTTTGAGGATGATAAGAAAAAGCGACAGCCGCATAGCGTCGCTTATTTGTCAGTTGTGCTGGTTAGTTGTAAATCTGGTCAAACAGACCACCTTCGCCAAAGTGTTCTGGTTGGGCTTTTTGCCAGCCACCAAAGTCCTGAATTGTTACCAGCTTCAGTTGTGGAAACTGTTTGCTGTATTCTGCTGCCACCTCTTTGTCACGCGGTCTGTAATAATGTTTGGCTGCCAGTTGCTGGCCTTCTTTGCTGTATAAGTACTGCAGATAAGCTGTGGCAACTTCAGAGTTACCTTTGGCTTCTGCGTATTTATCGACCACAGCCACTGAAGGCTCTGCCAGAATGGATAAAGAAGGCACTACGATTTCAATTTTGTCAGCACCCAGTTCATTGACGGCTAAAAAGGCTTCGTTTTCCCATGTCAGTAATACATCACCTATGCCACGCTGCACAAAAGTAGTGGTTGAACCACGGGCACCGGAATCCAGTACCGGCACGTTTTTAAACAGCTTGGCCACGAAGTCTTTGGCGGCTTGATCGGAGCCATATTTTTGTTCGGCATAAGCCCAGGCTGCCAGGTAGTTCCAGCGCGCACCACCTGAGGTTTTAGGATTGGGAGTGATCACTTCCACCCCTTCTTTGACTAAATCGTCCCAGTCTTTGATATTTTTTGGATTGCCTTTGCGCACCAAAAATACAATAGTAGAGGTGTAAGGCGCACTGCTGTCGGCCAGGCGGCTTTCCCAGTTTTCCGGTAATAACTTACCAATTTTCGCCAGCGGGTCTATGTCACCGGATAAAGCTAAAGTCACCACATCCGCTCTTAAGCCATCAATCACAGAACGCGACTGGCTGCCTGAACCACCATGTGATTGTTCAACTTTGACTGTATCGCCGGTTTTTTGCTGCCAGTAAGCTGAAAAGGCTTTGTTGTAATCACGGTACAACTCGCGGGTTGGGTCGTAAGACACGTTGAGTAAAGTCACTTCCTTGGCTGTGACTTGTCCACTGAGTGCCAGCAATACGCCTAAGACTAAGGCTTTGGATTTTTGTAAAGAACTCATAGTTTCACCTCTATTCTTACCCGTTGATTTTTTGTTCTCACCAGAGAGAAAAAAGCCACAGCTTCTTGTAAAGGGGAGGCGTGGCTTCAGATCCAATTAAAACTCTGTTTTGACTCTCAGGCCTATGTTGCGTGGGTCGCCAGGATGGCCATAAATGGCACCTGAGTTACCCGCCTGAATACTTAAAAAGCTCAGATAGTCTTCGTCAAAAGCATTACGTGCATACAAGGACACATCAGTGCCGCCATCAGTACGGAAACCTAAACGCAGATTGGTCAGGGTAGAGCCATCAATTTCAAGATATTTAGACACCGATGAATCCGAGTTCCATTTTGAGCGGTAGCTCAGATCCGCGGCAAAGTACAACTCACCAGACACAGAGCTTATAGTGGCCGGATGAACATATTCACCGCCCAAAGAGCCTGTATTTTTTGAAACACCTGGTAAATCACGACCACTTAAGTCAAAAGCCGCAGTAGTTCCTGTTAAAAACTCTAATGGTGGAGGACCATTTTTGAAGGAGTCATATTGGCCATCTGTGTAAGCGTAAGTGAAGTAGGCACTTAAGAATTCGTTCACCAGAATGCGGCTGTCAATCTCAATACCACGCACTGATACTTCTTCAATGTTGGCCAGATAACCCCTTAATGATCCAGGGCCTGAATCCACAACGTTGGCTTGATAGTCTGTTACTTTGGTGTCATAAACTGCCAGGTTTAACGTGACATGGCGCTCAAGGAACTGAGATTTTAAACCCACTTCTACTGTGGTAGATTTTTCAGGTTCTATCACAGCGCTGACTAAGGAAGGAGCTCCTGTGGAATCTGTTGGGATCCCTGCTGCGTTAATGCCACCAGATTTATAACCTCGGGCAATATTCAGGTAAGTCAGATGATCCTCTGTTAAGTCATAAGCAATATTCAACTGGCCCGTAGGGCTTGAGTCTTTAAAATCGGCCTGGTAAGCCTGATTACGGGCAATACCGTTTTTTGCGCTGATTAATGCCGGATCGGTAGTTTCTAAACCACCACTGACTATTTGAGTAAAATCACCTGATTTCTGTTCTTTGGTATAACGCACACCCGGAGTAATGCGTAAGTCATCGCTCAGATGGTAAGTGGCCTGAGCAAAAATAGCGTATGAGTCTGTGTCTGAATACACTTTAGTATTGGAGGTATAACCATCCAGCAGATTTTCCGGTACTGCTGTTCGGATCAGCCACTTCGCACCATCTGAACCCCACTGCTCAGTGCCTGTGGTTTCAACGTCCTGACCAAAACCATATAAACCTACCACCCAATCCAGATCGTTTTGCCCTGTGGAGGTCAGACGGAATTCCTGGCTCCATTGATCCTGCACAGAAGGGTTGTTCGACTTAGTACGAACCGCCAGAGCTGTATAGTCGCGGTCATTTTGTGGTGTCCAGTCCCAGGATCTCAGGGCGCTGATGGAGGTAAAGGCTATGTCCCCCAGATCCCAGTTGACCGTAGCTGAGGTGCCTCTGATGATCTGACGAGCCTGGATCGGAGAGTTCACATCTACTAACCGGTCAAAAGGGTTTTGGCTTGGTGGTGCATAATCAAATAATTCAGCTAAAGCCGGAAACTGGGATGCAGCTGAGCGGCCTGTAGGGCCATATCTGACAAAAACCTGCGTATTGGCATTTGGATTCTGATAAGCATAGTCGGCAGAAACACGCACATCGACATCGTCTGAAGGGGTAAACAGTAACTGACCACGAACTGCCTGACTATTGGTATCGTTTTGCTTTGTGCCCAAAGTCACATTGTATAAAGTACCGTCACGTTGAGTGCTGGAAGCGCTAAAACGGCCCGCAACTTTGCCATCCACCAAAGCCCCGGAGACAGTGGTTTTGCCCTGCAGAAAACCATCTCCACCCAAAGACAATTCAGCACGACCTTCAGGCGTAAAGGTTGGCGCTCCAGTAGTTAAGCTTACAGCACCTGCCGTCGTGTTTTTACCAAACAAGGTTCCCTGAGGGCCACGTAATACCTCAACCCGTTCAATATCCAGTAAGTCGACAACAGCAGAACCCGGGCGGGCGTAATACACTTCGTCAACATAAATACCAACACCAGATTCCAGGCCATCGTTGGTTAAACCGATCACGCTACCTAAGCCACGAATAGTTAAAGCTGTATTTCGAGGGTTTGAAGAGATTAACTGCAAGCTGGGTTGTAAACGGGTAAGTTGTTCTGTGGAGTAAGTACCGGTTTGTTCTAAATCTTTTGCTGTAACTACAGAAATTGAAATAGGCACGTCTTGCACGTTTTCTTCACGGCGACGCGCTGTCACTTTGATCACTTCCACTTCTTTGTCTGCACCTAAATCGGCAGCCGCTTCATCGGCTTGCAACGAGGCTGAAAAACTCAGAGTTAATAAAGCAGTGATACCTGCTGCAGTAGCTAAAGGCTTTAAGCTTTTAAATTTATTGGTTGGATGCAAGCGTGACTTACTGATCACACCGTAGTACTGACCTGACATAAAGTTCTCCAAAAGTTTTTTATAAACTTCCGGCGCTCCGGTCAGTTTTCATTTTTTATTTTCCTGGTTTTTGTATTCAGAGCTTGAGTTGTAGTGGCTCCGTTCCTGGTGGCTTTCCCATTTTGGTTTTAGCCGTCTGGACGCTTGAGATGAATGTAGATGATATTTATATTCTTAAAAAGAACGAAATTCGTATTTGATAGTTTATAAAGGAATAAGGCTCAGAGTTGTTAGCTCTGAGCCTTTAATTAAAAATCGGTAATAGGTGTAGTGCTGTGATCAGATATCTGGGTCAAAGCCAAGCCTCTGACCCAGCTTACAGCTTAGCCAAAGCCTGAGCTAAGTCGGCAATTAAATCATCGGCATCTTCGACGCCTATACTTAAGCGAACCAGATTGTCGCTGACACCGGCTCTTTGTCTGTCTTCTGCTGTCATAGCTGCATGAGTAGTGCTGGCTGGGTGACAAGCCAGGCTTTCGACATCACCAAGGCTTACGGCCTGCGCGAATAAGTGCAGGTTATTTAAAAACACTGCAGCTTTGGCAAAACCACCTTCGATATCAATAGCCACCATGCCACCAAAACCAGTGGCTGTGTCTGCTATAGCCTGATGCCCTGGATGACTGGCATGACCCGGGTAATAAACCTTGGCCACTTTCGGCTGAGCGGCTAAAAAGTCAGCCACTTTGCGGGCGTTGTCAATATGAGCATCCATCCGCAAGGTTAGGGTTTTTACGCCACGTTGCAGCAAATAAGCCTCCTGCGGGCCTATAGGCGAACCTATATGTTTTAGCGCCACAGTACGTATTTTTTGCATCAGTTCGCTGCGTCCTGCCACTATGCCGGCAATAATATCGCCATGACCAGACAGGTACTTAGTGCCGCTGTGCATCACAATATCAGCCCCAATTTCCAACGGGCGGAATAAATAAGGGGTTAAAAAGGTATTGTCACAAATCACTAATGCACCGACTTTACGGGCTGCTTCCACCACAATGCGGGTATCTATCACTTTTAAAGTGGGGTTGGTGATAGGTTCAAATAACACCACTTTGGTGTTGGCTTTCACCCGTTCGGCAAAATCCTGATCGCTGCTGTAACGGCTTAAGGTGACACCAGCGCGGGTTAAGGTGTTGCGTAAAAAGGCATCAGTACCGCCGTAGACCGGGTCGATAAAAGCCACTTCATCACCGGCATTGGTTAGCGCATACATAATGGCGCTGACAGCAGCCATACCGCTGGCTACTACTAAAGCTTCGTCTGCCCCTTCCAAAGCTGCTAATTTTTGCTCTAAGGCTGCAGTGGTTGGATTGGCAAAACGGCTGTAGATATAACCCGGATTCTGCCCCGCAAAACGGGCCTGACCTTCTTCGGCTGTGCCGTAACTAAAGGTGCTGGTGAAATACACCGGCGTAGCTAAAGCGCCGGTGCTTGGGTCGGGTTGTTGCCCGGCATGAATACTTAAAGTACGAAATTTCATAGTTAACCTGTGTTCTTTTTATTTATGTTTGATTGGGCTGAGCTTAGACAACTTTTACCAGTTCCGCATAATGGGCCGCTGCCACATCACGGTGTGAACGTAAGCGTCCTTTTAGCACATTCTGACCCACCTGATAAAACAATGGGTTATTTGGATCGCTGGCCGGACCCTTAGCTTCGTCAGCTAAATGAGACGGCAACTGCAATAAAGGCACTGTCGCATCCAGCTGAGCTGCCATAAAAAAGGCACAGGAATAACGTTCAATGCCTGAATTTGGGCTGACTACACGGTGTAAGGTGGCTTTTAAATAACCGTTGGACGCCAGTTCCAGCAGCTCACCAATATTGACTACAAAAGCGCCAGGCAAAGGGGAAACACTGACCCAGCCTTGTTCGGTTTCCACTTCTAAACCGGATTGATCATCCTGCACTACTAAGGTCAGATAACCCGGATCTTTATGAGCTCCTACACCTTGTTTGCTGTTGGATGCTTTGGCATCCACGCCAGGATAACGAATAAGCTTCATATGCTGATAAGGGCCGGCTTTGATGCTGTCATCTAAAGCATCTGCAGGTTGTTGCAAAGCTAACATTAAAGCACGCATCAGTTTTACCGTGATGTCTGATAACGACTGTTGCCAGTTCAGCAATTCAGTTTTCATCTGCGGTAAAGCTGTTGGCCATTGGTTAGGGCCAATTAAACCTTGCCAGGCCGGGCTTATATCCGTCAGTGCTGGTGCAGCTTCTTCACGCATCATATCAAACTGTTCGCGGATATCTGGCTGACCACGGGTTAATTCACCACCTAAACCCGTGTAACCACGAAAATGCGGTGAGTGGATCATCTGTACTTGTTGTTTGTCAGCCAGTGGCAGCGCAAAAAACTGTTTTGCCAGCGCTAAAATCTGTTGTTGCTTTTGCTCGCTCTGGCCATGACCTGTCAGATAAAAGAAACCCACATCACGGGCCGCCACACGCAGTTGCTGAATAAAAGACTGTTGTTCAGCTGCACCGCCATCCATCAGGCTTAAATCCAGCACAGGTAAAGCCCTGCTGGCCTCTTGTGTGGCGTTGCCGGATAAAAACTCTTGTGTTGAATGAAGCATAAAAACCTCGTTGTGCTTAGGGTTCTGTATCACAGAGCAGTGGCCCTGACAGAAAGTGAGCGCATTCTAGGCTGGAGCCTGCAGTTCAATAACTAATGGATTGGTCTTGTATAGATGAATTAGAAATAACCGGATGTCTGGATAGTTAGCAGCCTTTAGGTATAAAAGTCTTACTATCTAAAACTTTATGGAATAAAGGATCGGTAACTTATGCTTTTGAGAGAAAGGTGTAGCTAACTGGCTTATTTATCAATGTATTTCGTGAGAATCGAATACAAAGTTTGGTTCTGTGTGTTTTTTTGAATTAATAGCTTAAGATTTTCTATATCACCAAAAGTTATAACCAAGACAAATTTGGCCTGTAGCCAGATACAAGGAAGGCACCATCAGGTACCTTTCTTTATGTCCATGGAAGGACGGTATGTCGAAAATGCAGGAGCATATTTTCGACGATGTCCATGGAAGGACGGTATGTCGAAAATGCAGGAGCATATTTTCGACGATGTCCATGGAAGGACGGTATGTCGAAAATGTAGGGTGATAACGGTCTTTCGAAATGCCAACAGTTTGGCATTTCGCCGTTATCACGCCTTCGCCTCTGGCGCAGGCCGGAAGCATATTTTCGACGATGTCCATGGAAGGACGGTATGTCGCAACTGTCGGGAACGTTGTTGCGACGATGAAGTTGCTGTCAGTTAAGCGATCAGAATAAAACCTATAAAAGCCAGAGTGGCCGCTATTAACGCATAAGGCAACTGAGTGACAGCGTGCGACACCAGATTACAGCCTGAGCCCTGAGCTGCTAATACAGTGGAGTCGCTGTAGAAACAAGCCTGGCTGCCAAAAGAGCTGGCTGATAACAATGCGCCTATCACTAACGGAATATCAGCTTCTACTGCATAAGCCAAAGGCATCACAATAGGAATAGACACCGCAAAAATACCCCAGGAAGAACCTGTAGCAAAAGACAGAATCGCCATAGCTAAAAACACAATAGCGGGTAGCATCTGTGCTGTCATATAAGGCGTCAGGTTTTCAATCACGTACTGAGGCAGCAATAACTTGTCGCAGACATCTTTAAAGATAAAAGCGGCAATCACGGTACAGATAGCTGGCAGCATGGTTTTAAAACCATTCATCATGACTTCCATCATATCGCCTAAAGACATCAGGCGCTGATAGCTGTAAAACACAATAGTCAGGACTAAAGTAACCAACAAGCCTTTAAGTACGTCTATATCAAAGTAAATGGTAAAACCAATCAGCATCAGCATTGGCACTATAAAGTTGCGCAACTTGCCTTGCTTATTGCTTTCTTCAAATTCCTGCTCCATCGCGTGCACAGCATACTGATCGCCTGCTGGTACATTCTGGCCTTGCACATGATAATGGCTGGCTGAAGCTTCAACACTCACCTCTGGCAAAGCATCCACAGGGGTACCATTTTGCGCTGCCAGTTCTGCTTTTTTCATGGGGCCTATGGCTGGCATAATTTTCAAAGTCACCAGCAATACAATAGTCACAGCTAACCATGGGTAAAGCATGTAAGGGATGGCTTGCATATAAACTTCCACCCCTTGGCCGGCTTCAGCCACTTTGTTGTTTTCCAGCAAACCACCAAAAAAGATGGCCCAGGTGGAAATAGGAATAATGACGCAAATAGGTGCAGCAGTAGAGTCGACTATATAAGCCAGCATTTGGCGGGAGATTTTGTATTTGTCTGTGACTCTTTTCATCGCTTCACCCACGCTTAACGCGTTCAGGTAATCGTCGATAAAAATAATGCAGCCTAAAACAAAGGTCATAAACATAGAGGATTTAGGGCCTGTGGCCAGTTTAGAGGCTGAATGACCAAAAGCCACAGCACCACCTGTGTGGATCAATAATCCAATCAAGGAGCCAAAACCACCACAAACCAGAATCAACCAGCCAATGGTTTCATCCTGCATCACACTTTGAGATATTTCAGCGAAGGTATTCAGTAACTCAAGAGGTTGAGTTGGGAACAGCATCAGCAAACCTGCAACAGCACCCACAACTAACGACAGAATGGGTCGTTTCAGCCAGATGGCAACAGCCATCACAACAACTGGTGGGATCAAACTAATGGCACTTGGTGAATCCATTAAAGGGTTCCTTCACAAAGCCTGGCAATGCCAGAAAAATAAAAGCCAACCGCAGTAGCATAGCTTATTTGCTTACGTACGGAGTGTTTGGGGTTGAGCTGCCAGAGCCCGGGACTGAAAGTGATTGCTTATGGCGCAATTTCATCAGATCAGGGTAAACAACAGAATGAATTTACACGGGTTAAATTCAGGCGCGCAATAATAACAAAAAAAATGTTTTGTACAATATTTGTATAAAGATGAAAAACAGATATGAGTTTGATGTAAGGCTTTGAATTGAAATTAAAAAGCACTGCCAGCTTTGGTGACAGTGCTCAGAAAATTATTTAGCCTGAGTGATCAGTTCTAACTTATTTAACAGATCCGCGTTAAAGCTTAATTGCACAGACTTTTGTGCAGCATCCTGAGTTTTTACTAACTCCGTTAAAGTAGGGTAGCTGGCAGACAGCGCAGTCACGTCGTATAACCACAAGGTTTTACCGTCTTTTTCCGTTTTGCTGGCTGGCTCACCCAGTTTTTCAGCAATAGCGGCCTGAGTTGATTTACCTTCAGTTAAACCTAAAGCCGTACGCACTGAAGTATTTAAAGCTGCAGTTTTGGCGCTTTCTTTGGTTTCTTTCAGCGTGCTGCCTACACCATCTTTCACGGCGTTTAACCAATCAGCATGGGCTGGAACTGCAGTCACTACTAAGGCAACGAATAAGGCGCTTAACTTTAATTTCATCTTGTCTCTTCCATTTGAGAATTAATCAGGGAACCTGCAACCTCGTTGCTGCAGGCGGCGCGGATGGTATAGCAGATTGAGCTCTAGTCCAAGTTTTTTACCAGAACTTTACATAATTTTGCGATGGACTGAAGATTAAACGGCCGCCATTTGTAAAGAGAACTACAAAAACTAAAGAATTAGTTGCAGTATGAAAGCTGCTCGGCTAGATTAAAACTAATTCTTTAGTAGATTGTTTTTTATTGGGTAGCAAACATGGCCAGAACAAAATCCGTCGAGCTTACAAGCGCAGAGCAAAAAATCATGCAGGTGTTGTGGCAACATGGCCCGAGTTCAGTCAAAGACATAACAGCAGAGCTAAACAAAGATTCTGCTGTGGCTTACACCACGGTACAAACCTTGTGTCGCATTCTGTTTGATAAAGGCCATGTCGATTGTGAAAAACAGGGCAAAGCTTTTATTTATCAGGCGACTACAGTGCAGCAGGAAGCCCGCAGTCAGGCTTTGAGTACACTGCTGCAGCGTTTCTTTGGCGGCTCTCCGGCTTTGCTGGCACAACATCTGATAGAGCAGCAAGATTTAACGCCAGAGCTTGCTGATGAGTTGCAGGCGCAAATTAATGCTCACTCAGTCAAGGCTACACAGGGAGACTGATCATGCTGGAATTTAGCTGGTTGTTGTTTTATCTGGTTTTACATCTGCTGTTGGCCCTGGTGACAGTGCCATGGCTGTATTGGCTTGGCCGAAGCTCATGGCGGCCTGCGCCGCACTGGATGTTGCGCTTGTGGACTGCATTGGCGGTGCTGTTGTTTGTATTACCTGTTGTTGTATTAAGTGACGGCGCTGAACAGATTGCACCGCAGCAATGGTTTAACGCTGAGCTCTCTGTTTTACAGCAACAGCTTCATGTAGCTGAAGCCACAACCCTTGCTGAGACACAACCGGCTTTAACTCAACGCTGGGCTTTGGCGCCACAGCTGTTTTATTTATTTGTCCCTCCAGCCTGGTGGTTATTGCTTGTGCCTTTGGGCTGTTGCTGGCAAATAGGGCGATTCAGCCAAAGTTACAGAGCGAGCCGCAAGTTATGGTTAGAGGCTCAGCCCCTGAGCTTGCCAGAATCAGCTCACCATAAGCCAGCACTGTATCAGCACTCTGCTATTGATAGCGCTATGCTGGTGGGGCTGCGTCAACCCCGTATTATTCTTCCTGCTTTATGGCTGCAGCATTTATCGGCAGAGCAATTGCAGTATGTGATTGCACATGAGCGTATGCATTGGCATCGAGGCGATCTGGTGGCTTTTTATCTGCAACAATTATGTGCAGTGTTGTGCTGGTGGAGCCCGGTCTGGGGCTTAATCTGTCGGCAACTTAATAAATACCGTGAATTAAGTTGTGATGCTGCTGTAACGGCGCAATTAACGCAGCCACATCGTTATGCCCAAACCTTGTTGGATTGCAGCAAAGCGGATTGCAGTAAAACGAACAGCAGCAGAGGTCAGCCAGCAATACTGGCCATGCCATGGCAGCAACAACCTTTGTTAGCACAGCGGATCCGTTGTGTGTTGCAAGGCTCTGCAGGAAAAATCACCCCGCAGTGTTGTGCTTTGGTGATTGCATTGTTTTTGTCTGTAGCCGCTAGCTTAGTTCTGGCCCAGCGCGTTCAGGTTGCACAATTGCCTGCGGAATATGCTCAGGTTAGCCTGACTGAACTGACGCAACTGCAACAATTACTACAAAAAGTGCGGCAGCGGGATTTAGCCGAAGTGCGTCAATTGCTTACTTTGGGTTATCCGTTAAACGCAGCTATGCCGGGTGAGGGCACTGCTTTAATGTTGGCCGTGCGAGCAGGTGACAAAGCTATGGTGGAATTGCTACTTGCTGCTGGTGCTGATGTGAATTTGAGCAGCAGGCGGGATGGCAACCCGCTGATTATTGCTGCCCAACTTGGAAATCTGGAGTTAGCTCAAAGGCTGGTTCAGGCCGGGGCTAATGTGAATGCCATAGTGCTGGCGGATGAAACACCACTGATTAATGCCAGTTATATCGGCGATTTGGCGATGGTGCAGTATTTGGTTCAGCAAGGTGCCAGGGTTAATCTGAAAGTGGAAGCTACGGTCATGGATGGCAGTGAACTACGGTCGCCACTCAGCAGGGCCTCTACTGCCGAAGTCAGGGCTTATCTGTTACAGCAGGGGGCTACACCCTAAAGCAAAACTGCTTCTCCTGTTTAGAATTTAACATTTTGTGAACTTCGGGTTCGGGCTTTTCAGCCTGCGGGCGAAGCTTTGCCAAAAAACCATGGAAAACAACAACATGAAAAGGACAAAACCAATGAAAAAAAGACTAATAACTACGGTAGTGGTGCTGCTGGCTGGGGCTGTGGTGGCATGGGATCAGTTGTCTGGCTGGACTGATTTATCGGCTGGGTTACCCGCAGAGAAACCTGCGCAAAGCAAAGTCTACCAGGCTGAATTTGAGGTCTCTGCAGCGCAAGCCATGGCAGCACTGAAGCAAAGTCAGCAGCAAGGTCAGTTTCCGGCTTTAACAGCGGCAGTGGCCTGGCGTGGTCAGTTGTTATGGGCCGGAGCTGCGGGTTATGCCGATCTGGAAAGCCAAAAGCCAGTCAGCATCGAAAGTCAGTTTCGTATTGGCAGTACATCAAAGGCGGTGACCGCCACAGCCTTGGCCAGAGCCATGGCAGCCGGCGTTATAGAGTTGGATGCGCCAATCAGCCGCTATAAAACCGATCTGCCCAATTCGCAGTGGCAGGATTTAACTGTACGGCAATTGATGTCACACACAGCGGGTTTGCCTGGCTATAAAGAAAACACCGACTGGATTGGTGCGGTACAAACTTTAGTAAAGCAAGCTGAGTTTCATGATGTGCATGACGCTTTGAGCTTGTTTGACGAAAGCAAACTGCTGTATCCGGCAGGCACCAATTTTCATTACAGCTCCTTTGACGTCAATCTGGCCAGTGCTGTGCTGCAAAGTGCAGCCAAAACACCGTTTTTACAGTATCTGGATGCGCAAGTCAGTCAGCCATTGGGCTTGTCCTCTCTGGCTGCTGCTGAACTGCCATCGCCCCATCAGGTTAGTTTTTATCTGACCCGCGATGGGTATGCCAAAAAACACAGAGAGGTGAATTTAAGCCAGAAGTGGGCCGGAGGTGGCCTGGCAGCCAGTTCAGTCGATTTAGCCGTTTTAGGCTCAGCCTGGTTTAACCCTGACTTTATTCCGGCGGCAGTACAGCAGCAGTTCTGGACACCACAAAAGTTAATCAATGGCGAAGTAAACGAGCAGTCTTATGCCTTGGGTTGGCGCAATTTTTCGCAAAAACATTTGTTTTGTGACAAAGAGAATCCGCTGAGCCGTAGCGTCAGTTTTGTGCATCATGGTGGTGTGTCCAGCGGCGCCCAAAGCTGGTTAGTTATTTATCCGGAGCTACAGCTGGTGGTGGCGATGAATACCAATACAGTCAAAGAAAACTACTGCGATTTTGCTAAACAGGCTGCTTTAATCACCCGCCCTTTTTTACAGCAGATAGCACCGGAATGGTTAAACGAAACACCGGCACTTTAAGCAATAAAAAGGCGACCCGCAGGTCGCCTTTCGACGTTCAATAGAACAGACAGTTAAATCGCAGCGATTTGTTCCTGCTGGGCTTTTAACTTGGTAATAGCTTCTAAAGCTTCAGCTAGTTTTTCACGCTCTTTCGCCAGTACTGCTTCAGGCGCTTTCGCCACAAAACCTTGGTTCGCCAGTTTGCCGGCCACGCGGTCATGTTCCTGCTGCGCTTTTTCCATTTGCCTGGCAATACGGGCCAGTTCGGCTTCTTTGTCGATCAAACCTGCCATAGGGATCAGAATATCCATCTTGCCCAGCAACTGAGCGGCGCAAGCTGGTGCTGTTTCGCCATCGGCCAGTACAGTAATGGCTTCTAACTTCGCCATATTCTGCAGGAAGGCCATATTGCTTTGTAAGCGACGGCTGTCGTCTGTGGTCAGGTTACGCACTAATACAGACAATGGCTTGCTTGGTGCTATATCCATTTCACCCCGTACATTACGGATAGCAACTATAAAGCTCTTCACCCATTCCAGATCGGCAGTAGCTGTTTCATTCACCAGCGCCTGATTAAAGTCCGGGTAAGCCTGCAGCATAATGCTGTCGTCAGGGTTCAGATCTTTACGCACCATAGGAGCCACCAGCTGCCAAATTTCTTCAGTGATAAATGGCATGATGGGGTGCATTAAACGCAGCAAAGATTCCAGCACTGTCAGTAAGGTATGACGGGTACCACGTTGCTGGGCTTCGGTGCCTTTAAACAATACAGGTTTGGTCAGCTCTAAGTACCAGTCACAGAACTGGTTCCAGGTGAATTCATACAGCGTATTGGCCGCCATATCAAAACGGTAGCTGTCTAAATAACCACGGAATTGAGTAATAGTTTGCTGATATTGGCTGATGATCCAGTGATCGGCTAATGACAGCTCCATCTCGCCACCAGCAAGACCGCAATCTTTTTCTTCGGTCATCATGGTAACGTAACGGCTGGCGTTCCACAGCTTGTTACAGAAGTTACGGTAACCGTCTAAACGTTTCATATCCCAGCTGATATCACGGCCTGTTGAAGCCAAAGCAGCTAAAGTGAAACGTAGAGCATCTGTACCGCTGGCTTCAATACCTTCAGGGAATTGCTTTTTGGTCTGGTTGCCAATTTTTTCGGCCAGCTGTGGTTGCATCATATTGCTGGTGCGTTTCACCAACAGGTCGTCCAGACTGATGCCGTCAATCATATCCAACGGGTCAATCACGTTGCCCTTGGATTTTGACATCTTGTCGCCGTTTTCATCACGAATAAGACCAGTCACATACACAGTCTTAAACGGCACCTGAGGCTTGCCATTTTCGTCTTTAACAAAATGCATCGTCATCATAATCATCCGGGCAACCCAGAAGAATATAATGTCAAAACCAGTAACTAATACGTCGGTCGGGTGGAAGGTTTTTAACTCTTCCGTATTATCCGGCCAGCCTAAAGTAGAGAAAGTCCACAGCGCTGAGCTGAACCAGGTGTCCAGTACATCGTTGTCCTGACGTAATTTCACATCATCGGCTAAAGCGTGTTTAGCACGCACTTCAGCTTCATCACGGCCGACATACACTTTACCTGCTTCGTCGTACCAGGCTGGAATACGGTGACCCCACCACAGCTGACGGCTGATACACCAGTCCTGAATGTCACGCATCCAGCTGTAGTACATGTTTTCATACTGCTTAGGCACAAACTGAATGTCGCCGTTTTCCACAGCTTCAATGGCGGTTTTGGCCATAGGCGCGACACGCACATACCACTGGTCAGTTAATAAAGGCTCAATCACCACACCAGAACGGTCGCCGTACGGCAGGGTGTTATTGTGATCTTCCACTTTGTCTAAAAGGCCTGCTGCATCAAAAGCCGCCACTATGGCTTTACGGGCCACATAACGATCCAACCCCTGGAATTCAGCAGGAATTTCAGAGTTGTGCGCCGGGTTTGCTTCACCATTGGTAAAGAAACATTCGCCTTCAGTGCGGATAGTGGCATCCGCTGTCATCACGTTGATCATGGGCAACTGATGACGTTTACCTACTTCGTAGTCGTTAAAGTCATGAGCTGGCGTGATTTTTACGCAGCCTGTGCCTTTGTCTTTATCGGCATGCTCGTCGGCCAGAATTGGAATACGGCGGTTCACCAGCGGCAGAAGCACTTCTTTACCAATCAGGGATTGGTAGCGCTCATCGTCCGGGTTCACTGCAACACCAGTATCGCCCAACATAGTTTCAGGACGGGTGGTGGCAACCACTATGTAGTTTTTTCCATCAGCCGTAGTGACACCATCTGCCAGAGGGTAACGTAAGTTCCACAGGTGGCCTTTTTGTTCTTTGTTTTCTACTTCTAAATCAGAAATAGCCGTATGCAGCTTCGGATCCCAGTTCACCAGGCGTTTGCCACGGTAAATCAAATCGTCCTGATACAGGCGCACAAACACTTCCTGCACTGCATTCGACAGGCCGGCGTCCATAGTGAAACGCTCTTTGTCCCAGTCGACTGAGTTGCCTAAACGGCGCATTTGTTCGGTGATGGTGCCACCTGATTCGGCTTTCCATTCCCACACTTTTTCAATAAAAGCTTCGCGGCCCATGGCGTGGCGATCTGGTTTGCCTTCGGCTGCCAGTTTACGCTCCACTACCATTTGCGTCGCTATACCAGCGTGGTCAGTACCTACTTGCCATAAGGTGTTTTTGCCCAGCATACGTTTGTATCGGGTTAAGGCATCCATTATCGTTTGCTGGAAGGCATGGCCCATATGCAGGCTACCGGTCACGTTTGGTGGTGGGATCATGATGCAATACGCACCATTGCTGTTATCACCACTTGGCTTGAAATAGCCTTTGCTTTCCCATGCCTGATACATGGCTTGTTCAACTTGACTCGGGTTAAATGTCTTTTCCATCTTCGTTACCTGAAACTCTCACTAAAAACGCAGGCCGGCCATCAGAGCTGCACTGTTTGCGGGGTTAACCCCGACTGGCGATAAAATTTAAATCGTTCCCGCGCCTGAACCTTAAGCTGTTCTTCGGCTGGAACAAATTCGATAATGTGTTGAAAACGCTGACTAAAAGGCGGCACTGTTGCCGACAGGTTAATTAAAACCGGCCTCGCGTTGCCTGGAGGCAGCCAGCTGATTTCCACCGGAGCGCCTCGTGCAGGGCCTTCGCCCGCCAGATTGTGTGGCACAAATCGCTCTGGATCAAAGCGCCATATTACCTCATCCAGCAGTTCGGCGTCCGCCTGATTTTGGCAGAACACAAAAACCCGCTGTCCGGCCTGATAAAAATCGGCGCAGAGTTTTGCAGCAACATGAAAAAAAGCTGGCTCCGACGCCAGCTGAGATCCAGTGTCTGCTACCGTTTCCGGCAGCAGATAAAAACTGACCTGAGGCACTGTTATCCCTCGATGTCGGTTCCGACACGGTTAATTAAAAACTGGGTCAACATAGCCACAGGACGGCCTGTTGCACCTTTGTCTTTGCCACCACTGCGCCATGCAGTACCGGCAATATCCAAATGCGCCCAGTTGTATTTACGGGTGAAGCGCGACAGAAAACAAGCTGCGGTGATAGTACCGGCGGCACGGCCACCTAAGTTACTGAAATCCGCAAAGGGGCTTTCCAGTTGATCCTGATAGTCATCCCACAAAGGTAAACGCCATGCTCTGTCACCACTTTGATCCGAGGCATTTAAAATTTCATGCGCCAGCGGGTTATGGTTACTTAATAAACCTGAAGCGTGCTTACCCAAAGCAATGACACAAGCACCTGTTAATGTCGCGACGTCAATCACCACATCCGGGTCAAAACGCTCAACATAAGTCAAAGCGTCACAGAGCACTAAACGGCCTTCAGCGTCTGTGTTTAACACTTCAACCGTCTGGCCCGACATAGTAGTTAAAATATCACCTGGGCGATAAGCGCGGCCATCCGGCATGTTTTCTGCGCCGGCCAGCACAGCCACCATATTAATAGGCAAACCTAAACTGACCACAGCATGCATAGTTCCCAGCACTGAAGCTGCGCCACACATGTCGTATTTCATTTCGTCCATCGCATCGCTTGGCTTGATGCTGATACCGCCTGTATCAAAGGTTAACCCTTTGCCGACCAGCACCACAGGCGCGCTGTTATCCATAGCGCCGTTGTATTTAATCACTGCCATCTTGGCTTCATTTTCCGAGCCACGGCCCACAGCCACATAAGAGTGCATACCCAAAGCCGTCATTTCAGCTATGCCCAGCACTTCCACTGATACTTTATCGTGTTGCGCCAAAGCCACTGCCTGATCGGCCAGATAAGCCGGAGTACAGATGTTGGGCGGCATATTCGACACGTCTTTACACACCTTGATACCAGCAGCTACAGCCAAACCATGTTCAACGGCTTTTTCGCCTATGGTTAAATCGCGACGGGTTGGTACGTTAAAAACAATTTTACGCAGCGGGCGACGGGTCTCGTCTTTACGGCTTTTCAGCTTGTCGAATACGTACAAACAATCCTGGGTGGTTTCCACCGCATGGCGTACTTTCCAGTAGGTGTCGCGGCCTTTTACATGCAGCTCAGATAAGAAACACACAGCTTCCATTGAGCCGGTTTCATTTAAAGTGCTGATGGTTTTGGAGATGATTTGGCGGTACTGACGTTCGTCCAGTTCACGCTCTTTACCACAACCCACCAACAGGACACGTTCACTCAGTACGTTCGGTACATGGTGCAATAACAACATCTGGCCGGGTTTGCCTTCTAAATCGCCCCGGCGTAATAAATTGCTGATGTAGCCTTCGCTGATTTTATCCAGCTGTTCGGCAACCGCTGACAAGCGGCGCGGCTCATAAACGCCGACAACGATACATGCACTTCGTTGTTTTTCCGGACTACCGCTTTTTACGCTGAACTCCATGCTCACTCCTGATTCTAAGACTTTCGGCCACTATACCAAGTTAGTTCGGTGGTACAGTGGTCTTCTGTGTGATGATATTTTGTCCGGCTTTACAAAAAAGCTCGGATTTATCGCCACTTTAGTCAATAATAATTGCTGTAAACATCCAGTTTACTTAAAAATCGTCAGGGTTCCAGCAAAAAGACAGGTTTTAGGGGGCATTTTTGATTGTTTTTCGTTATCTGATTGGTGAAGTGTTTAAATCCCAATTAGCGGTCTTCCTGATCCTGATCACTATTATCATGAGCCAGCGCTTTGTGAAAATTCTGGCAGACGCATCAGACGGTGATATTCCGGGTCAGTTGGTGCTGACTGTTCTGGCATTAAAACTGCCACAACTGGCGGTGATCATTATTCCTTTAAGCGCATTTTTGGGCGTGTTAATAGCTTATGGCCGCATTTACGCTGACAGCGAAATGACGGTATTACATGCCACTGGCATCAGCGAATGGTATGTCACCCGCTTAACCCTGATGTTATCTGTAGTGGTGGCGTTGGGGGCAGGTTTTGTCACTTTGTATTTAAGCCCCTGGTCGACAGAACGTGAATACCAGATTTTAGAACAGGCCGAAGCCGATTCAGGCCTTAGCAGTTTAATTCCAGGACGTTTCCAGCAAACCTCCAATGAAAAAGCCGTGGTTTTTGTGCATGACATCAGCCGTGACGGTGGAGAGCTGGAAAGGGTGTTCTTAGCCCAGACCTCTTCAGAGCCAGGCGGTCAAACCTCTATTGTGTATGCTCAGTCTGGTTACGTGAAAGAAGATGCCAGCGGCGCTCAGTTGCTGGAGTTAAACAATGGCCGCCGTTATGCAGGTGAAACCCGTTCTCCTGGTTATGAAGTGGTGGAATTTGGTCAATATCAAATTCAAATTCGCGAACAACAAGTGGAACAAAAACGCCGTAAGTTATCCAGTTTACCTACGGCCGAACTTCGCAACCAAACAGGGCCTGAGGCAGCTGCTGAATGGCACTGGCGTATTGCTATACCACTTTCTATTCCTATTTTAATGTTGATTGCAGTGCCGCTGAGTAAAGTAAACCCACGGCAGGGCAAGTTTGGCCGCTTATTACCAGCCTTGGCTTTATACCTGCTGTATTACATTTTGCTGATTGCCAGCCGCTCAGCTATAGAGGACGGCAAAATTCCTGAACAATTGGGTATGTGGTGGATCCATGCGCTGGGCCTGACCTTCGGTATTGTGCTGTTGGTGAAACACCGTGCTGCGGGTCAAAAACTGAAAGCATTACTGACAGGGCGCGCCTCTCATGTTTAAGATCCTCGACCTGTATATTGGGCGCACCATATTAACCACAGTGCTGATGACTGTGACTGTACTGATGATTTTATCCGGCATGTTCAGGTTTATTGATCAGTTACGTTTAGTTGGCCGTGGTGATTACGACATGTTATCCGCTGGTTTATTTACCTTGTTCAGCGTACCTGGCGATTTGATTTTGTTTTTCCCTATGGCTGCTTTAATAGGCGGTTTAGTTGGGCTTGGTATGCTGGCCAGCAACAGCGAATTAGTGGTAATGCAGGCTGCGGGTTTGTCGCGGCTTAATATCATAGGTTCAGTGATGAAAACCTCGTTACTGATGATGCTAATTGTGATGCTGGTGGCTGAGTTTGGCGCACCAGTGGCGGAAAAAACTGCCCGTGAACTGCGGACTAAAGCGATTTCAGGCGGTGATTTAATTTCGGCAAGGCAGGGCGTCTGGGCCAAAGATGGCGATCATTTTATCAATATCAAGCAGGTAGACGACTTTGGTAATTTAACTGATTTAACCATTTACGAGTTTGACACCGATTTAAAATTAAAGGCTATAGTCAGCGCCAAAACCGCAGTTTTTATCAGCAATGCCTGGCGTTTATCTGACGTGAGCCGATTAAATTTTCGTGACGACAGAGTAGAGAAACATCAATGGCAGGAACAGCGTTGGCGTTCAACCTTAACGCCGGATAAGTTGGGCGTGGTGTCTATTAAACCTGAGCTGTTATCGCTCAAAGGCTTAACAGATTACATCGACTATCTGGACAGCAACCAGCAAGACAGCAGCAAGTTTGAATTGGCGTTCTGGCGCAAGGCCACTCAGCCTTTAACCATTATTGCTATGTTGCTGGTGGCTTTATCCTTTATTTTTGGACCTCTGCGCAGCGTCACCATGGCGGCCCGTATTCTGATGGGTATTCTGACAGGTTTTGTCTTCTATATGAGCGATCAGGTGTTTGGGCCTGTGGCTTTGGTGTATCAGCTTCCCCCCGTTTTAGGTGCAGTCTTGCCGTCGCTGCTGTTTATCGGGCTGGCGATGTATTTATTGCAGAAGAAATAGCGACGCCGTTGCTACAGTGGCAGCAATAAAAAAGGCAGAATTGATTTCTGCCTTTTTTGCTATCTGCAGCTTTAGGCTGCTTTACGATGCACATTCAGCTCTTTGCTTTCATCTTTGGTCAGCTTCACCACTATGGTGTCAGTGATTTGATCCTGCAGCGCCAAACCCTTGCCCCAGCGGATCCACAACCAGAAATTCCCCACACCCAACAAAGACACCACTAAACGCAGCAGCCCTTGTTTTAGCGTAATAGGAGAGCCATCGGGTTGTATCAGCAAAATACGCCAGGCCCGCATGCCGAGGGTTTGACCAGCTTTCACCCAGAAATAAACATAAAACCAGACAAACACCAACAGCGAATACAGCTGGAACCAAATGGAATGTTTCTGAATAAAATCAGCCTGATCCTGATAAGCCGCCAGCGAAACCAGACCCAGCTTATCCAGAATAGTTACAAGCAACAGCGCCAGACCCATAGCCAGCATCCAAAGCGCCGCTAAAATCAGCACGTCATAAACAATGGCCGCTAAACGGCGGAACAAACCCGCCTTTGGAGATTCGTGATACATCAGTGTGTCCTGATTTTTGTCGGTCCTTAAGAATTGCGCTAAGTGTATCACGCAGCTTAGTTTTTCCGAAACTGCTGCAAAAACACGCAACCAGACAGCCAACTGAAACTTTTGCTTGCGCCGCGCCATTCGCTTTGTATAATGCAAGCGTTTACTTCAGTACGACCCTCAATGCCTGGGTGGCGAAATCGGTAGACGCAGCGGATTCAAAACGCAAGGCGTCAACGAAGAATTTAGGCTTAAGTGGTTGATTAGTAAGTAGATAAAAAGATTGTATAAGTAAACCGAGCTTGTAAAGTCTTGTAAAGTTTTAGAAATGCCCCTTCTATATGCCTGGGTGGCGAAATCGGTAGACGCAGCGGATTCAAAATCCGCCGGGGGAAACTCCGTGTCGGTTCGAGTCCGACCCTAGGCACCAATATTTCTTAATTTTCATAGTATTACATTATGGTGTTTTCAAATACTGAATGATGTTATGAATTCACCAGTTTTACTTCTTCGAATGCAGTACCGCTAGATTAAGCTGACCTCGTAAATTCTCTGTTTTTTCTCATAACACTTTCGTTGGTGTGCATGCTTGTTTATGTAACTTCAACACCTAACAGACCTTTTCTATCTGCCTCCATAAGAAATGCCGATTTTAAAAACGCAGCTTCTGTCCAAGGAGACTCTGCACATGTTGCAAGTTCTGCTGCTAAGGCTTCGCTAGGCAGACGACCGTAATTTCGACATTCGATTTTTATTCGATTCATCCAAGCCTTGCTAATAGCTGTTGAACAGCACTTAGCTGATAATCGCTCTTTTATTCTGTAAAGGTGGTTCCAAGTATCAAGTTCTTGCTCATAGCCTTGACACTTTAGATCAACATTAACTTCGGATGTTTCCTTTGGCAGTTGTGAGTACGATATAAACTGAAGTGAGATTTCTATGTTGTAACTGCTTTTAGAATATGGAAAAAATGCTCTTCGAGGATTGCCGGCTTCATCTATTAACGGGTCTTTTGCGCCTTTATTTTGTGAGTTGCACTTGTGGCAAGCTGGAGCGAGGTTTTTTAAGTTTACAGAGTTAAATGGGTAAACGCTTGCTGGCAAATAGTGATCGTATGCTTCCCGAGTAGGATCATACTCGTTATCCATCGGTTGTAACCCGCAGAATGGGCAACAGGGCAGGTCATTTTTTCTTGCAAAATCTTTGTAATGTCCCTCTAAGTCCGTCCCAATCGTATCCTTTACAATCTTCAAGTTGAAAAAGCCGCCACTATATAATTTGGAAAAAAAGCCCCTAATTTTTTCATTTAGCTCTGTTTGAGCCAAAGAAGAATAACGCGCAGGGCTGACGTGCCCTTCACATAACGCTTGTATATTATTATTTGCCATAAACTGCTTTTTTAGCGCTTTTAGTTCAGGGGGTTGAAGCGCTTTGAAATCGTTAAAAATAGCATTCACGTATTTGTAGAAAATTGCGCCTGCACCATCCTCTTTGCCTGCTTTGTCTTGCCGGTCTAGCTCTTCCATAATTAAATACAGTTTTGGCATGCCTTTGAAAAGCTCCAAGCTGTATTCAGCAGAAGCAGCCTTACACCACACCTTGGCAAAAATGTATGCAACAAAACCATGCATATGGCGCATCTTGTGAGGTATTCGAGTGTAGGGAAATAGCATCAGTCGTTCTTACTTTCGATATGAGCTTTATCCCTGCGAGCTAAAACTTCTTGAATAGCAAGCGAACGCTCAATGGAATCCCCTAAAGTATCAATAATTTTCTGCGCCAGCTGACGTGGATCTTTTTCAGGAAATTCGCTAGACAGTAAATCTTGCAGGATACTTTTTGCATATTCACCAATGGTTTCGTTTTTTTTGAAAGTTTCCATTGTGATCAGATTTATCGAAGCACCCAACGTATTGTATTTAGGTGTTTCAATTGTGACGTTACCGCCTTGTTTTTCGAACACCAATACTTTGTCTTTCTTACTATCAGAAATTAAAAACGGCGTATGGGTGGTTAACAGCATCTCCTGGCTGGTGTCGCCATCTTTCGGGAAACACTGTCGCAACCGGCTGATAAAGTTGGCGCGCCAGTCAGGGTTAAAGTGGGTTTCCGGCTCGTCCAACAAAAACAGACTGTTGGTATTGCGAAATAGCAGGCACAAGCCGAGGCTATGGAGTAATTGGTGTTCACCATCCGATAGCTCTTTTAGCAACATCGGCTTATTTGCACCCTGTTTTGTAAAGTAAAAATTTTTAAAACGCATAATGCGCTTATCTGACGCCAATACAGGAATAGTTTCACTTACATAATGGCTATTGCTCTGGTACAAATCTGTTTTAAGTAACTCGGTAACCGTGTATAGGTTAAGGATTAATAACACCTGAAACGCTTGAAACAATGTAAGTGGGTCGTTGCTAAAGTTTTCACGGAACGCCTGTTTGGTTGCCTCATTTACCCAGTAATCTAAGAGCAGCGTGTCGTTTTTGTCATCTTCGTAGCACAGAGTGGCACAGCGTTTGAGCGCACTGACTATTTTTGATGAAGCGCTATCCCCCTCTAACAGCTGCAAAATATTTAAACGGTAACCGGTCGTCCCTTGTTCATCCTCGTAGGCGCTGAGCGCAGGATTATTTTTTAGAATACCTTCAAGTGTTTCTTGTTCACTTTCGTTTTCACTGGCAAATGCTGCGAGCTGGTTAGCATCAATGGTAATACTGCGCCGCAAAATGATACGAAACTCTTTCAGTGCCTCAATGCCAACATCCTCACGGAACGGTTTTAAGATTTCGTCAGGTTGAAATAATAAATTACACAGCAAAATTGCTTGGCTAAAACTGTTATCCAGATATGCCATGCGAGTTTCTGGGTAACCTGGGTAAGGCAGCTGCTGTGTAAGGGATTTCCAGTATTCATCAAACTGGATAAAGCGCATTTTAAAAAACGGTAGGCTTAATATTTCATTTTCGCCGGAGGAATAGCCAAGAACGTATTGGGGGAGAATTATATCGGCGTAGCCACTGCCAAATACTTCATTAATATCGGTATTAAAATCGCCCTGGTTCTCCCACAAAAATCGAACCGTCTCACCTTCGTTTTTCCAAACGCTTACCTTTGCCCATCTGGGGCTATCCGAAAGGCTGTATTCCTTAGGTACACGGATTAGATAATCAAGTTCAAAAGATGCTGGTGATAAATGTTCGCCGATGTTCTGCAGTATTTCCGGTAAAAAACTGCGCCTTACACGCCAAATTTCCAATTGATAAAAAATTGCGCTTAACACTTCCAACAGGTTTGATTTGCCACTACCGTTTGGCCCTGCACAGACGAATGGCGCAAAACTTTCTGCGCTCGTCAGTTCCTCTTGTAGTGTCCGTTTAGTACGAAAGTGATGCTCAAAACCACAGGGCAAACTACGAAAGCCGGCCGGATCAGTGATTTTCAGGCGAATAAGCTTCATGCACGCGTCCTGAATTCGATGGTATTTGCTTCATCATTGAATTGTTGCTGTATTTGCTCCTCGGCCAGTAAAGAGAATAACAGCGTTTTTATACGGCTATATCCTTCTGGCGTTACCACTTCTTGCTCAGCGAGTTTGCTCATTAAGTCGATAACAGGAAGTGGTTGGTCCCCAAACAATGCTTGTAAAATGTCGTCACGAGTGAAGATGTATCTGGGCTCATTTTCGCTATCGTCTTGTTGAATAGCTAAAGCCAGAAGAGAAGCGTTGACTGGGGGCACAGCAGCTTGCATAGCTGACACTACACTTTCAGATTCCGTCAATCGCCTCTCTGGATCAGGTAGCTGCAGTGCCGCTATTGCGTGTCGCATTTCAGAGAATGGGCCCACCGCGGCATTTATTATGGCTTGTTGGTCTTTCAGCCAAGCAATGTCCATCGTAGGGATTGTGTTGGCAATCTGTTGAGCTATTAAAGCAGCATTTTTTACTTCGGGTGTATTGCTTGCCGTCGCAATAGTCGTCGCCGCCCTGGCCACAGCACTCATATTTCTGAATTGATCCAGAGGCGTGCGCCAAAGGGCTGCCTGCTCAGACAATTCTCTTGCTGCCTTAAACACAGGTGAGTTAGCTATTTTTAGCGCAGGCATATTATTGAGCGCTTTCAGAAACACGGTATGCTGGCTATTAAACTTATTGAGTTTGCTGATTACCCGCTCACTGGATTTGAGTGCCTGCATTGAATCAGCAGAAATGTCAGCAACTTTATTAGTTCGATCTTTACTCTCTGGCAGAGGGAGCCTCGATAAATCTAGCTCACCTTTAAAGGCTTTTTGGCTCAGTGTACCGTAGAGTGATTTCAGATCATCCAGGCTTTGCTGGTAGCGGGATTTAAGCACTTCGACTTTTTGCGCGATGATGGCGAATTGATCTTGAAGTTCAGTTGGGGGATATGGAAACTCAAGTTTGTCCAAAATGCCTGTATTCATATGGGTGAACGAACCATCTGGACCTGTTTTTAAGCGGCCTACGCGGCCTTTGCAGTATGTCATCAGCGATACAAAATGCAGCGGTCGTAGCTCACTACCGAGTCGCAACCTAATAAGGTTAGTGCTGATGATCGCTGGCTTACCCTCCGTTCGCGCCACACACATTTTGCCAACCGTACCCGCGCGAGAAATAATGATGTCTCCATTCTCTACCGAATACGAGGCAAGCTCTTTGAATTTTTCTTTTGTTATCCACATTCGGAACGGCAATACCATAAAGGCACTAGGAGCAATGTTATCCATGTTCCACACCGGAATACCTGAATCTACAAATTCGTCTTTCTTTAACGCACTCCCGAATGGACCACATTTTGTTCCATCTTTAGGGTTGATATAGAACTCTGACAACTTTCTAACAGGGAATTTATGCGGGTTTATGATCGGATCACCAAACATCTCCAAAAACACGCTTTTGAGCAGGTCGTCGAGTTGTTGCAGGTGTTGTTTGCGCTGGGCGATCAGCCATTCAACTTTGCCGAGCAAATGGGCAATACGGATTTGGTCGTTGAGAGGCGGGAGGGGGATTTCAGCCTCTGTTAAATGCCCCAATTTGATGTACTTGATAATTCCACCTATGGCGCCTCTTCTAAGTCGTTCCATATACGTTTCGATAAAATAATAAAGATATTTCATCGATAAAACGGTTTTGTCTTTGTTTTGAATTACATAGGTGCGTTGATAGGCGTTAAATTTACCCTGGTAGTACTTAACATTTAAGTCACCATTCCCGGCGATGAGAACAGCTTCTGTGTCAAAAGCGAAGTCATTAATTTTGTATGGTTTTGCGGCACAAGTAAAAAATGGATACTGGCCATCTTCGGAACCAGCATTTACATCAAGCTTGCCGGTTCGAATATCTGTAATGCTACCAAGGTTGGTGAACTTCATACCATCATACCCTTCAATTCCAGCAACTCCCGCACAATGCCACTCTGCACTTTCGCCAGCTCCGCATAATCCACATCGCCTATTTCAGCTTGAATCAGCCGCTCTAGAATTACGCTCGGTGCGTCGTAATGTACCTCTTCAAATACATCTTTTTTGTAGCGACTTAGTGACAGGTCAGAGTCATTCTTTTCATTCACTATCTCGCTGTATGGCACCATAAAAGATTTAGCCGTGCGGTCAGTGTCTTTCTCGGCATTACGAGAGTGATATTTGGCAATGATATCTTGCAGATCGCCATAGCCCTCTTGCTTGCTACGCCTATCATCCAACGAATAGCCATCTGCAGCCATTTCGTAAAACCAAACGTGTTCTGTGGCCGGTTTATCGACCTTATCTTTCGGCCCCCAGACTTTAGTAAATAGCAAAATGGCGGTGCTAACTCCGGCATAGGGTTTAAATACGCCAGTGGGCAAGGTGACCACGGCTTTTAAATCGCAACGTTCTACCAGTAGTTTGCGCAAATCCTTAAAAGCCTTGCCGGCACCAAACAACACGCCTTGCGGCACAATCACAGCAGCTGTACCACCTTTTTTTAATAAGCGATAGATGTTTTCAACAAAGAGTAATTCCGTTTTTGTAGTGGCAAGCTGCAAGTTTTCATTGACGTCACCTTTGTCGATACTGCCAGTAAAAGGTGGGTTGGCCATGATGATGTCGTATTCGGCTTCCTGGTTGTAGCTTTTGCTTAGCGTATCTTTGTAATCGATATTAGGCTCGTCGATGCCATGCATCATCAGGTTCATCAGCCCTAAGCGCACCATGGTGCTGTCGATGTCGTAACCCCACAGCGACGCACTTAAAATAGCCTGGGCTTTGTCGGTAAGCGTTGCGGCAACTGAAGTGCGGATAAAACCGTCTTCATCGGGTTTGATATCAGTGGTTCCCGCTTTTTTGGCTAATTCAGTCACAATGTATTGATAGGCACCAAGCAAAAAGCCGCCGGAGCCACAAGCTGGGTCAGAAATTTTATGACCAAGCTGTGGTTGCACTAAATCTGCTACCAGTTTGATGATATGGCGCGGAGTGCGGAACTGACCGTTTTTGCCGGCGGTGGCGATTTCTGAAAGTAAGTATTCATAGACATCGCCCTGAATATCCTGAAAAGCCTGGCCTTTTTCTTTCGAGTCTTTTTCCATCACATCAAAGATTTCGTCAATCGTCCCCATCGCTTCTACTAGCAAAGACTCTTTGGGAATGATGAACACTGCGTTACGCATATGATGCGTAAAGTTGGATTCTGCTCCATTTAAATCTTTTAGAAACGGAAAAACCTTATTTGCAACATGAGGCAATCGATCTGTTGCATTCATTCGCTTGAAAAAACTCCAACGCAGCTCAGATTTTGGTATTGGACGTTGTTCGCCTTCCGGCCGGTTACGCTCTTCAGGTGGAATCCAATTACCCTCAAATTTTGATGTATATTTTTCTTCTGTCCATTCGGCATCGGCCTGGCGTTTTAAGTCCAGCTCGTCCAGCCGCTTCATAAATAACAGGTAAGTGATCTGCTCAATAGCCGTGAGCGGGTTGCTGATACCACCGCTCCAAAATTTATTCCATAGCTGATCAATCTTACTTTTTAATTCAGGATTGTTCTGTAACATGGTTTTACCTAGGTTAGGCAGCCAGCGCTTGGGCCAGCTGTAGAATTTCGTTTATTTCTGTCGGGTTGAATACGCCGCGAATGCCCTGTGGATGAAGCACAGTAAAAGGTGCGTTGATTAAGTCTTTCTTTTCCAGCTTTTCACGTTCGATAATGAAGTTTTTCAGCAGGTTTAAAAACTCCAATTGCCGGCTATTTAGCGTGGTATGGCTGCGAATGAATTGTTCAAAGGCACTACTGACTTCATCGGGAAAGCTTTTTAGCACCTCAATACCAAGAATGTGCCGCATAAACTGAATAAAACGCGCTTTGCGATTTTTATAAACCTGACGAAGCAGATCTTCCGTGATATTAGGATGTTCTTCGTGTAGCAGTTCGGCTAACTCATTGGCCTCTTCTGCACTAACCATCTGACCATTTTTTATCTTTTTAAGTACCGGGTTGTGTTCTGTCAGTTCAGTAATTAAATTTTCGACCATCTCACGGTAGCGCGTAACACTTACCGCCTCATTTTGCGGGCCAAACTCTACCCATTCCTTTTTATGCAGCTCGTCCATTAAATCGAGATACGTTTGCTCTTGCCCGGGATTTTTGTCCCGAAATTTCATTAATGGGCCGATCTTATTGATTAGCTCATCAAAGCTGCCTTCATTTGCTTTGTTCCAAAATGTGGTTGTTTGTGCAGCGCGAATGAGTTCTTCTTCGAGTTTTACAAAGGGCACGGACAGCGGCAGTTCACTGATTTGTTCAACGATGCCTTCTTTCAGGATTTCGGCTTGTGGCTTTTCTTCCCGCAATATTGCTAGTGAGTATTCCAGCACATCGCGCTCAAACCGCATGGCTTTAAAATCAGCTTCAGACACTGTACGAAATAACGGTTTAATTTCTGCCCGCAGAAATTCCAGTTTGTCGTGGTTGAGCGTAAGCCAAAAGTTGTTATCTTCAAGGCGGGCAAGTAAGGCTGCCGCCTCTTTAATGACCACAGAATTTTGTGGCAGGGCGACAATTTGGAGGTGCAGCTTGGCCACTTCACTCGCAGCGATATCGGCATGGCCGGTATCATTTGCAGCTTCTATTTTGTCCAGTCGCAAACCAACTAACTTAACCGGCAGCGCTAACTGGGGTTTTAGTTCTTTGCCTTTGGGATTGAGCTTGAAGTATTCAAAGTTATCCCAGCAGTCGATAATCAGGAAGACGTCTTTTTCCAAGCACCAGGGTTTGGGTTTATTGGTTTCCAGTAAACGCGTGCCGCGGCCAACCATCTGCCAGAATTTGGTGTAGGAATAAACCGGTTTTGCAAATACGAGATTGACGATTTCGCGCACGTCGATGCCGGTGTCAAGCATATCCACGCTAATAGCAATACGGGGCATGTCGTTATTAGTAAACTGGTCGAGCAGGCCGCCTTTGCCGTAAACGCGCGGATCGTCAGATACCAGTACTTTGGCCAGTTCACCGTGGTACTGCGGGTACAGTTTGTCAAAAATTTCTTCAATACGACGAGCGTGGGCTTTGGTGGCGCAAAAGAAAATAGTTTTACCGGGCAGTACACCGTTGCCATCCTTTATGGCTTCTTCCATAAACTCGCGTACGATCAGGGTATTGGTTCCCTTGTTGACCACTTGCTTTTCCAGCTGAGTACCTTCGAAGTTGATATCTTCAACTTCCTTGCCTTGCAATATCAGCTTTTTCTGGTCTTCCAGCGAAATAGTACGCTTGCTAATGCCTTCCATCTGGAATTTGGTTTGAATTTTCATTACCTGAAAATTACACAGATAAGGTGGAACATTGTTTACTGCTTCTTCGTAGGTGTAAGCGAAGGTGGGAATGCCATCTTCACAATGAAACAGTTCAAAGGTGTTGTGATCGATGATATCCGTGGGTGTTGCTGTTAAACCCATAGTGATGGTTTTGAAGTAAGCGAGCACCTCACCAAAGGTGTTGTAGATGGAGCGGTGGCTTTCATCGACCACGATAAAATCAAAAAAATGCGGCGAAAGGTGCTGAGTATCGTCACGAATAATATTTAGCATGGTTGGATAGGTAGCGACATAGATCCGTCTGTCTTTAGCAATCAGCTTCTCACCCACATTCGGCCAACGAGGCTCATTTGGCATGTGCTCTTTAAAAGCCGCCAAGGCTTGTTCACGCAGCGCTATACGATCTACCAGAAACAAAACTTTTTCAGCATGACCGGCGCGCATTAGCGCATCTGCTAGGGCGATACAGGTACGGGTTTTGCCAGTACCGGTGGCCATAACCAATAAGAATTCCCGTTGCTTTTTTTCAATTCCTTCCAAGACTGAGCGAATGGCGCGGATTTGGTAATCACGCCCGGCAATAGCGGTGTTGATTAACTCCTGCGTTAATGGTTTGCGGTTGCGGCGGATATAGGTAAAACGTTCTAAATCATCGCGCGTTGGAAAACCAACAATCTTGCGCGGCGGTGCGTTTTCCAAATCCCAGAAGTAAAGCTGATGGCCATTGGTGTAAAAACAAAATGGCAATTCACCGCCAATCTGTTTTTGAATGTTGTAACAATATTGCTTTGCTTGTTCCCGACCAAGAGCAGCATCTTTGCTTGTTCGTTTAGCTTCGACTACAGCCAACGGCTTCCCGTCTTTGCCTAATAAAACATAGTCACTAAATTGATGACCTTCGTATGGGGTTCTCGGTTCATCTATACCGTTTGGTAGTGCAGTAATGATATCAAACTCTTCCACAACCTGAGTGTGATCTTTGACGTTCCAACCCGCTAAGGCGAGTTGCAAATCTATAAGTTCAGACCTGGTTTTTGCCTCGGTTTTAGTCATTAGATGCAGCACTCCGTTTCAAATCATCTTTATCCGCACTGAAAGCTTACTTCGACCTACTTTTATACAGTCGTGATTAACTAAAGTTAGCTATTTTAATATGAGTTTGTTTTCTGAACTCAGAAAGCTAAATTTCGATATTCTGATATTTAAAAAATCAAGCAAACGAAAATATCAAGCTATCTCGAGCTGAGTTGCTTTTTAGTTAGCCAAATTTGGAACTTAATTTAAAGAGCTTTAAGTCTACCGAATTAATACTAGGTTGACGATGAAAATCCAACTCAGTCTAGTTTGATTTGGAACTCAAAGATTGCGAAGTAGTTGCCAATAACTGACAACGCTCTCCTCCCACATTCTGATAGATGTTGATGATTTAGTCCTATTAGACGATATTCTCTCGTTTACCGCTGGGAATTAAAGCAAGTGTCATGCACACTATGTTTATCGTATGATGTGAACGAATGCCAGAGCCCGATTCGCCTTTACCGAGAGTCTTACAGGACAGTAGAAATAACCTATGAGTAACGCAAAAATCAACAAAGCTATGCTGACATGGGCGCGCAAGCTCAACGTGACTGAACAGAAAGTCAGTGAATGGGAAGCTGGAGAGCGGGAAATAACCTTCGTTCAGGCCATGGCCTTTGCAGATAAAGCCCATGTGCCTTTTGGTTTTCTGTTTCTGAGCCAACCGCCAGTTGAAAACCTGCCTATCCCGGATTTACGAACTGTTGATTCTGCAGAGCTAAAGCGTCCGAGTGCTGAGCTAATTGATTTACTCAAGAACATGCTGGAATGTCAGGACTGGTACCGTGACTATGCACGCAATCAGTTGTTGCAACCCATAGATGTTGTAGGTAGTTTTCGCCTTGAACAGGGCGTGGCTGCCGTAGTGGCGGATATGCGCACTAAGCTGAATATTCCGCCTCACCCAAAACGGGGTAACTGGACAGATTATTATCGTGATCTGGTACAGCGCATTGAAGCACTAGGCATTTTGGTCATGAGACAGTCCAGCCTTGGCCACCACAGCAGACCATTTAGTGTCGAAGAATTTCGTGGTTTTGCAATGTGCGATGAGTTTGCGCCCATTATCTTCGTTAATCATGCTGATGCACCTGGCGCCAGACTCTTTACCTTAATCCACGAGTTATGCCATATCTGGATAGGCCAAACCGGGATCTCTGATGGTGATGCGAACAATCATCGGGCAGAAGAACGCTTCTGTAATGCAGTGGCGGCAGAGTTATTAGGACCTACAGATGAATTCCAGGCGCTGTGGCACAGTGACTTTGATAACTGGCAGCAAAACCTGCCTGCTCTTGAAGCTCATTTCCATGTCAGTCCCTGGGCGTTGGCACGAAAAGCACTAACTCTTGGGCTGATCAGCCAAGGGGAATACGGAGCTTTTATTAAGGCGCAAATTGACGCTTTTAAAGAGCGTGAAGCGAGCGGCAGTGGTTCAGGCTACTTTAAAACCAAAAAAGCACAAATTAGCCAGTTGTTTTCTAAAGCTGTGGTCAGTGAAGCATTGAATGGCAAGTTGTTGTTGCGTGATGCGGGTTGGATGTTAGGAATGAAACCTGCCAGTATCACAAAGTTCGCACAGGAGCTTGGGTTGTAATTTATCTGCTGGACGCTAACACTTATATCGAAGCCAAAAACACGTACTACAGCATGGATTTTTGCCCTGCCTATTGGTCCTGGCTTGACCAACAGTTTGCGGCTGGCGTAGCTGGCAGTATTGATATGATTGGTCGTGAGCTGAAAGACGGCAATGACGAATTGGCAACATGGGTTAAGGCCAGGAATGGCCAGTTTATTGCCAACGATGATGATGCAACCCAAACTGCATTTGTTCAAATCATCGACTATGTGATGACTCAGAATTTCAACCCTGCAAACCGGGATAACTTTCTGGCCAAAGCGGACCCGTGGTTAATAGCCAAAGCTATGTCTACCGGGGCTGTTGTGGTAACCCACGAAAGCTTGGTCAGTGAAGCGACGAAGAAAGTAAAAGTTCCAAACATCTGCAAGCAGTTTGGGGTTAAATGTATTAATACGTTTGAGTTTTTGCGCCTTACAAAGGCGAGGTTTGGACTCATCTGAGTTTGTCAATCTAGGTCCTTTTTTCAGTTCAAGTAATGCCATGTGTATTGAGTCCGACCCCAGGCACCAAATTTTTTCCTGCAAATAATATCTGCCAGATGTGTTTATCTGTTTAAATTTATCTGATCCTGTTTGTTCATTACCGCTATCGCCGACTCAAGTTATACCTATTTTTGCCTTTTTCGGCGGGTAATGAGGCGTATGTCAGTTAAAAAGACCTCGGCCTGTCTTTTTACTGCAGCTTTTAGCTTCTCTGATTTGCAACTGCTAGCAGTAATCTGCAATTTTTCTTTTGCTATTCCCCACTTAGCTCGTCAGCGCACAGAGAGGCACTATAGGGTGCTGCTAGGGTCATTGCTGGAAATTTTCCGATAGGATGGATCACGCAATGGAATTTATTGATTATTACAGTGTGCTTGGCGTTGTGCCAACAACGGACGCCAAAGCTATTAAAACGGCCTATCGCAAACTTGGGCGAAAGTATCACCCTGATGTCAGTAAACTGCCAAATACCGCAGAGATGTTTAAACGTGTAGCTGAAGCCTATGCTGTCTTACACAGCACTGAGAAACGAGCCAAATATGATGCATATTGTGCGGCGCGCCGCCATGGTTTTATACGGTTAGTCCGGGCAAACACGAGCGGGCGTTAATGTTGACTGCGTTCATCCAATGTCGCTTGGTGTCTAAACTATATCGTATTCTGACTAAGCTGTGCTTGAGGTCTGTGGTTAAGGTACCAGCTCCAAGCTGGCACCTGTTGACTAGGCTGATCTGGCGTTATCGGACTTTTGTCGCCGGATAAGTATTCACCCCCTTAATCAGAGAAAAACCAATCAGCTGATTTTTAGCATCAGTTTCAAAACGGACTGTGGCATCTGAGACTGTCAGGAAGAAGCTTGAGTTCGCTTCGCGGTGCAGTTCGAGGCGATTGCTGCTGAGTAAATTGCTTTGCAGATACAGGCTGTTGCCTTCGGCGATGATAGAAGCGGGTTTATCTAACAGCAGGTACTCGCCTGCTAACTTTTGGTTTAGTGTGGCATCCGGCGCTATGGTTGATTTTTCTATCACCTTAAAATCGGGCCAATTGTATTCGGTGGCAATACTGGCAAATATCTCTTGAATTAACGCTGTGCCATTGTCGCTGTTGGTCAGTACTACCGCGCCCTGGCCGGTTTTGGTATATCCGAATAACAAGGTGCGGAAACCGTCATTGCCGCCACTGTGGCTAAAGCTGGTTCTGTCTGGCTGTTGTTCAACAAAAAAACCAAGGCCGGTTTCACCTAAGCCGCGGGTTAACATGGTTTTGGTCATTGGGCTGGAGAGTATTTTGTCTGAAGTACCAGCCTCCGACTTTTGCACTTCAATAATGATTTTTGCTAAATCCGAAGACGTGCTCCACAGGCCAGCAGCTGCCAGCTCAGGGTTTTGATGCCACAAGCCTGAAATGGTTGCACCGCTGCCGTTATGTCCTGCGGCCGCATTGTTACGCTCTTGCTTTGGCAGGCTTGGTGCGAAGCGACTGTGCTGCATATTTAAAGGGGTGAATACGATATCTTGTAATAGCTGCGGGAAATCCTGTTGGCTTGCTTCCATCATCATCAACTGGATGATGCTGTAACCACCACCAGAATAGCTCCACTTTGTGCCTGGTATGGCTTCAACCCGCACTGGCTCCGTATTGGCAGGGGTTTCCCCCTTTAGCACTGCCAACAGGCTGGGTACAGTTTGTGTCATCTCATAGCCATGAAAACCATGCACATTGACGCCACCACTGTGGTTCAGCAACTGCCGCAGGCTCACTTTGCGCTCTTTGGTGAATTCATTGTCGGGCAGCTTCCAGCTTTTCAGTTGGTTATTTACATCGCCATCCAGCTGAAGTTTTCCTTGTTCCACCAGATGTAATGCTGCCATGGCGCTGACGGCTTTGCTGATGGACGCGGTTTGAAATAAGGTGCTTGGCGTGGTGTGCTCAGTGTTTCCTGTAACATTAACCCCATAAGCGCGCGCCCACTCAATTTGGCCATTGTTCACCACCGCAATGCTTACCGCAGGCACCTGGTGATAGTGCATCCGATCTGCAAGCCGCATTTTTTGAGCTGATGCACCTTTAACAACCACTGAAGTGGAAAGCCCTTGTTCAACTCGGGAAATTTTCTCATTTAGCGCAGTTGAGTCTGAACTGGCTGCAAAGGCTGCAGCTGTATAGACACTGCATGCTGCAACTAACATCAGGGTTTTATGTAGTAACTGTGGTCCAGGCATGAAGTGGTCGTCCTTGAGTTAGCTGCCAGGAAGGTGGCTCTAACAAATTAATTTACCTCAGATTATTGAAAAGCAGCTGCAGTTGCAATGACGAAGCTGTTACCAATAGTTTCACAAACAGGTATACCCAAAGATGATCTGTCCACTTGCACTTAGTGACCTATGGCTTTAGTCTGTACCCGTATTTTTCTTTTTAGTCGCTTAAGTTGAAGTGAGCGAACAGTGATGTTGTAATTGCTAAGCATGGAGTGCTGATGGCCCGCAGAAAGAAAACCAGCTTGCTGGAAGACTTATTTAATATGACCGCTGCTTTGCCCTGGTGGGTAGGTGTCACTCTGGCTGCCGTTGTGTTCTGGTACCTCGATTCGCTTGCGGCGCAGCCTATTCCTGTTGCAACGAATGCAGAACAGTTACTGTCAGGCGTGAAGTATCAGGCTCTGCAGACCTTTGGCTTTTATGGCCGCTTTGTTTTTCCGTTCTTTTTACTTGCAGGCTCCGTTGCATCATTTTTTGCAAGGCGCAAAAGAGTCAAACTTTTAGCGAGCGCAAGAAACACGGAATCGTCCGATCCATTCAGTACCTTGTCCTGGCACGACTTTGAGTTGCTGGTAGGTCAGTACTTCAGGGAATTGGGCTATAGCGTGGCCGAAACCAGCTTTGGCGCAGATGGTGGCGTGGATTTACGGGTTAAAGACGGTGCTGAAACCTATCTGGTGCAGTGCAAATTATGGAAAGCCAGCAAGGTTCCTGTCACTGTGGTGCGTGAGCTGTACGGTGTCATGATGGCCGAAGGGGCATCCGGCGCCATAGTGGTCACCAGCGGTGAATTTACCCCAGATGCCAAACGTTTTGCAGAAGGCAAATCTATTGTGTTGGTGGATGGCCGCTTATTGGTCAACTCCATTCGCAATAAAGAACCCTGCTCTGAGCTGAAAGCTGATATCCGCTGTCCTTTATGCGGCAACGATATGCTGCTGCGAAAAGCCAGAAAAGGCCCGAATACCGGCAATTTCTTTTATGGCTGTAGTCGTTATCCTGGTTGTAAAGGAGTAAGAGATACCGCAGCAGAAACGCAGTTTAATGCACAAATCCGGGCTTAAAATGCAAACCCTGGGCGCATATCTTTTCTACCATCTATAGCACTGCCAAACGCTTTGTTGCGCATCCCTGATGTATGCTTTACTCTGCAAGCTAGATGAATGTTAAATGGTTAGCTCTCTGAGATTTATCTAAAACGGTTTTTCCTATAAAAACAACAGATTAAGGATAAATAAAGATGAATAAATTTTTAAAAGCCAGCATCGTAAGCTCTATTCTGATCTTGGGTATGAGTCAGGCAACGGCTGCTGTATTCAGCTCAGAGCAGGTCATGGCTAATCAACAGTTCAACTTCAACAAGCAACAGGTATTGTCTTACGTCGACAGTGCCGAAGTGCAGAATAAACTCATCGAGCTGGGCGTAAGTCCTGCTGATGCAAAGTTACGTATCGCCCACATGACTCATGAAGAGCTTAATGCGCTGAATAGTCAGATGAATGAAATGCCAGCAGGTGGTGTTGTGGGTGCTATCGTGACTGTATTAGTAGTGATAGCGCTGTTGGATTTATTGGGTGTAACAGACGTTTACCCTTTTATACGCCCAATCAATTCTTGAGTTTTATGTATTTAATGCGACAGGCCTGCCTTGTGGCGGGCTTGTTGATTTTACTGACCGGCTGTCAAATGCCGCCACAAACCAAGCTGCTACTGGCAGAGCCTCCTGCTATCGCTTCTCAGCATCTGATCCCGCACGTGCCATTTTATCCACAGCAAGAGTATTTTTGCGGCCCAACTACTTTATCTGAAGTTGCTGGTTTTTATGGGCTTGAAAAAGATCCTGCCACTATAGCGCCAACTACTTTTATTCCGGGTTTGCAAGGCACTCTGCAAATTGAAATGACCTCTGCAACACGGCAATTGGGTCTGCTCGCCTACGCGCAGCGCGGTAGCATGGCTCAGCTGTTAAGTCTGGTGGCTGAAAATATTCCGGTCATAGTGCTGCAAAACAACTCTCTGGCATGGCTGCCACAGTGGCATTACGCCGTGGTGATAGGGTACGACCTGCAAAGCAAAGAAGTGATTTTGCATACCGGTGTGACCGAATCACACCGCCTGAACTTTTCTACCTTTGAGCGCACCTGGGCACGGGGCAACTACTGGCTGTTAGCTATGTTACCTGCGGACAAAAGCAGTCCACAGCTTGAGCCCTTTATTTACACCAAAGCCAGTCAGGATTTACTTAATACTCAGCAAATGAACGGCGGCATAACTGCGCTTAAAACGGCGACAGCCCAATGGCCTGACTATTGGTTACCTTACTTTTTACTGGGTAATCATTATTTCTCATCCGAGCCTTTAGTTGCTGCCCAGTGGTTTGAAAAAGGACTGCCTTATGCGGAGCAGGAAATATCTTATCTGAACAATTATGCGGTGCTGCTGAGTGAACAAGGTTGCCATGCTAAAGCAACCACACTAATTGAAGCCGCATTGAACATCTCTCCGAATGACAGCAATCTGCTGGATAGCCAAAAACAAATCCGCGCGTCTGGCGCTTCGGGTTCAAATACTATCTCCCAATGCCAGCTGCAAACAGCCAGCTAGTTGCTGGCTGTTTGAACTCCTAAGCTTTATCAGCCTGGAATTCGTGCTATTACTTTAATCTCAAAGTCAAAGCCTGCTAACCAGGTGACTCCCACTGCTGTCCAGTTTGGATAAGGTGGGGCGCCAAAGATCTTTTGTTTCACTTTCATAATGGTGCCGAACTGATGTTCAGGATCGGTATGAAAGGTGGTGACATCGACTATATCGTCAAAGGTGCAACCTGCAGCAGCCAGAGTTGCTTTGAGATTCTCAAAAGCTAACTCCACCTGAAGTTCAAAATCAGCTTCAGGGCTGCCGTCAGCATGGCTGCCAACCTGGCCTGAGACAAACAGCAAATCGCCTGAACGAATAGCTGCGGAATAACCATGCTCTTCATAAAGTGCGTGTCTGTTGGCGGGGAAAACAGGTTCTCTTTTTGTCATGTTATAACTCTCTTTGCAAAAGGGAAGATTGGTTTGAGTGGTCCTGCATGTTGAATTGGTTTAACATACGAGGCGTATGTAGAATATCTGGCATACGCCTCGTATGTCAATTGAAATACGGCGCGTATGTGAAAGGAGTAAGGAATGAGTACCCGATTAACAAAGATGGCTGAAAACCGCGATAAGCTGATTGCAGCTGCACGGCGGGCCTTTGCTGAACATGGTTATGCTGCGGCTTCTATGGATACTTTAACGGCTGAGGCGGGTTTAACCCGGGGTGCGCTTTATCATAACTTTGGCGATAAACGTGGTTTGCTTGCTGCTGTTGTCGATCAGATAGACTCTGAAATGGCTGACTATGCGAAGTCTGTCGGCGCCAAAGCAGGGGATGCCTGGCAAGGTTTGTTGGCTGAAGGCGCTGCCTATATAGAAAAGGCATTGGACCCAGAAGTGCAGCGTATTGTATTGCTGGATGGCCCTTCTGTGCTGGGCGACCCGTCGCAATGGCCGAGCCAGAATAAATGCCTGCAATCGACCAGAAACACCATTGAGCAACTGATTAAAAATGGCACTGTAAAGCCGGTAGATCCTGAAGCTGCTGCTATGTTGCTAAATGGTGCAGCTTTAAATGCAGCGCTTTGGCTAGCGTCAAGCTCTGACCCTCAGGCCATGCTGCCCAAAACGCTGGAAGCATTTAATTTATTGGCTTCAGGTTTCCTGGTGAAGAACTGACAGAGGAGGAAACCCTCCTCTGAATGGATCGCAGTGCTGGCTGTTGACCAGTGTCAGCATACAAATACAGCGGAATTAAGCCGTTTTAAACTGCTTTACGTTTTGTTCTAAAGTTTTAGCCAGCTTCTCAAGCTGCTGACTTGCAATAGTGATTTTACTGGCCTGCTCCTCAGCCAGCACAGCTGAATGAGTAATTTGGCTAAAGTTGCGGTTGATTTCGGATGCCACCACAGATTGCTCTTCTGCCGCAGTTGCAATTTGAGTGTTCATGTCGCTTATTTTTGTCACCGACAAATTAATAGCATTTAGCGAATCGCCCGCACATTGGGCCTGTTCAACGCTGGTTTCTGCCTGAGCTTTACCTTCATTCATCACCGCTACTGCTTTTAAAGAGCTGCTCTGCATTTTTTCAATAACAGCCTGAATTTGACGGGTGGACTGCTGAGTCCGGCCTGCCAGATTCCGCACCTCATCTGCAACCACAGCAAAACCACGGCCTTGTTCGCCGGCTCGTGCTGCTTCAATAGCTGCGTTTAATGCCAGTAAATTGGTTTGCTCAGCTATGCCCTGTATCACTTCCAGTACAGAACCTATCTGACGACTATCTTCGGACAGATGATTGATCACCTCTGATGCTTCACTGACCTTATCCGCCAGCGCATTGATACTGGACTGGGTTTTACTGACTTCAGCCTGACCTGCTTTGAATTCATTGATGGCAGTTTGGGCCAGACCTGCTGCATCACTGGTATGGTTGGCTACTTCAGCCACAGTGGATGACATTTGATTGATCGCAGTCGCCCCTTGTTCGGTGGCAAGTTTTTGCTGGCTGATCAAATCCTCGTTGTATTGCGCTGTCAGCAACAAATCTTTGGAAGCAGAAAGTAGTTCGTTGGCTGCCCCTATCGAGTTTTTGGTAATGCCTGACATATGCTCTGTTAAATCTTTCACCGCACTTAATATACTCTCAGGGGTGTGGAACCTCACTTGAACTGTCAGATCGCCGGAGGCTATTTCCTTAATGACAAAAGCAGCATATTCAGGTTCACCGCCCACCATTCTTTTTAACCTGTTCACTGTACTGACAGCTACGACACAGCCAATCACTATGGCGATGGCGGTCACTAAAAGCATAATCCATTGAAAGCTGTTGGTTTGTTCACGAGCTGAAGCAACCTGATGTTGTATGGCGTCCTCCTGAAAGTCGATTAGATTATTAATACGTTTCAGCCACTCGCTGTAAGCAGGAGACACTGTGGTTAGTAAGTAGTCTGTGGCTTCTTGCTGGCGCCCGCTGTTAATCATATCCAGAATATTTTTGGTAACGCCTAAAGTTGAGCTTTCAATATCCTTGATTTGGCGTAATAAGTTTTCTTCCTCAGGGCTGTGTTTTACCTTGGCATACATGCTGTCCAAGGTAGCGGCTGATTGTTGGTAAAACTCATTTAAGCGGACTATGTCATTTTGGTGGCTCAGGGATGCGTTGACATCGTTTACTAAAACTGCGTCACGAATTGAAATGGCTCTGTCATGCACACTACCGCGAAAGTTAATGGCCTGACGTTGCTCTACAGCGGTTTGCTCGGACAACTGAGTTAAATTCTGGTCAGCTATGCTGATTTTGAAAAGACCAAAAAGTGTAACGCCAAGCATGATCAACAACAGCGCAGCGAAACCTGAATACAAGCGATTTATAACATTCATCTGTCACACCTTATTTATTATTACTGTTCTGGTTTATTGACAGTAGCGATCTATATACGAAGAACTGTGGCTTTAGTTCACAACATGCAGAATTTATCAATAATCTGTTTATGCCGGCGGCCCCTGTTTTAAATAATCAGCTTTAACTCATTGATTTTTAATAACTGTCATATTAATGTCAGCTGACAAAAGCAGGACTGTCATAGCAAGGTCGTCTGAGCTGTTGGGCTCTTATGTTGTACTGAGCCTGAACTTTATGAGCGGAGAACTCCTATGAATATTCAAGCTGATCGTGCGGTAAGTTTTTTTGATCTTGGCGAAGATTGTATACGTGTAGAGTCGTCTTTTTTGACCGGGCAGGAACAGGTTTTTGTCAATGATGAGCTGATCTCGAAAAAGCTAAGCTGGCGTTTTAAGTCAGTGCATGCCTTTGAACTGAAAGGACAGAACATTGAAATCAGGCTCCGTGTTAGCGGTATTTTATTGAGCTCTGTGGTGATTGAATTTTGGGTCAATGGCGAAATGAAAGACAGTGATCTGTGGGATCTGAAGCGTATTATGCAGCAGGGGAAACAGCTACGAGCTCAGCAGTCCTGGTGGAAGATGTTGTTGACCATCTTTGTGTTTGGTATGGCGGGTGCTGCTGTAGGTTATAGCCTGGCGTCACTGTTTAAAGGATGATGGTATGCAGCTTAACTTCGTTTTTATTCGTCAACTGCGAACAGAAAAAGGCTGGACCCAGCAGCACTTAGCAGACATTTGCGCTGTAAGCTTACGCACTATTCAGCGGGTAGAAGTACACGGCATCGCATCGCTGGAAACCAGTAAAGCTTTGGCTGCTGCCTTTGAGGTGAACAGAGAGTCACTGTTGGCAGAGCAAGAACTTACAGTGATTGATGCCAGCAAAAAACCTGTGCCACTTTGGTTGCTGGCTGTGACTTTTCTGGCTGGAGTGCTTTGTGGTGCATTTTTGCTGAGTTTGCTGCGTTAATCAGTGCTTATGGCTGCAAAAAGGCATAGTTGCTTTGGCTGCTATGCCTTTATTGTTGGTTTTTACTCAAAACGGACAAGGGCAGGTTACTTTCATGCGTTGTCCTGTAGCGGGATGCTCAAATTCCAGTTCAGAGGCATGTAGTAATAAACGTGGTGCCATGTCTTGCGTTTGCTCTGTACCGTACAAATCACAACCCAAAATAGGGTGGCCGATAAACTGGCTATGGATACGCAATTGATGAGTACGGCCTGTTTCCGGCGTAAACAACACCAGGCTGCGGTTTGGATGGGTCAGACGTTCCAGCACCTGATAATGGCTGATGGCGTGTTGGCCTTGTTCAAAACATAACTTCAATCGTGGAAACAAAGCTTTGTCTTTGCTGATCGGCGCTTCAATCACACCAGTGTCTTGTTCGATATGACCAGCCAGCATGCTTTGATAACGCTTTACCACAGTGCGGGACTGAAACTGCTGGCTTAAATGCGCGTTGCTGGTTTTATCAAGCGCCAGCAGCATAATGCCCGAAGTCCCCAAATCTAAGCGGTGGATCAGCGTGATCTGCGGGTATATGTTAGCTAAACGGTGATGCACAGAATCCAGATTCAGCGGGTTTTTGCCGGACAAACTTAACAAGCCGCTGGGTTTGTTAATCAGCAGAATATGTTCGTCCTGATACAACACTTCAATCTGCTGATGACAGACAGGGGCTACAAAGTGATCTATGACCGTCATCTTCAGTGCCAAAATTAAATAAGACGCAAAGTGTACTTGAAATCAAAGCTTGCTGCCTTGCTTTAACTTGGGGAAAATAGCCGTTTTCAGCCAGCAAGGGCCTTTGATGATGGATTTAGATGAAGCAGAAGATTGGGCCTGGTGTGACGCGCAGTTTGCCGCTATTGAAGCTTATGTCAAAACACAACATATTCCGCATGGTGTGATTTGCGATTGGCCCGAATGGTATGCCGCACCTTATGTAGGTTTATGGGCTGTAGAAGATCCAGCAGATCCAGGTTTTGTGGGCCATTGGATTCTGGCGGGTGACAGCACTGGCAAGCAACCACAGCCTGTGGCTTTTGATTTTATAGCTGCAGAAGAGTGCGCCGAACCTCGTGAAGCCTTAGCCGCTTTTGCTAAGAAATGGGCCGCTTTGGCCGCTGCTGCCGCCAAAGGCACAGCCTGGACTGGCAGCCCTGCGCTAAGTGGTGATTTATCCCAGCAAGCAGCTCAGTTAGCAAGACAAGCAGAGCTGTTAAAACTCTGGGCCAGTGATGAGGATATGTGGGAGCAGGATTAAGCATTAAGCTGTGGGCCGAATTGACAGGTTAAGACAACAGGCCCTACAGTTCTATACCCGCCGCTTTCAGTTGCTGCAGCAAAGGCTCCAGCATAGGCTGATACTTGTGCCAGCGTCCTACTGATTTTGTATTGACCGGCTCACGCACCTGAACTTTAGAGGCCGTAGATACAGGCGCCTGATTCAGTTCACTCTGTAAACATGCTGGTTGCCAATCCAGATCACAAAACTTAAGTAATTCAGCTATCTGTTGCTCTGGGTTTTGCACCAGTTGTTCATAACTTTGCAGTCGGAAATTCGGCAGATTTTGCTGTTGCCAGAACAAAGCCAGTTGGTGGAAAGCGGCATAAAAACGTGCGGTGTTTTTTAAATCAAAAGCATAACGGTAATAGGGGCTGCCAAGGGAAAACAGCGCTCTGTAGTTGCCAAGGCAAGTGTCCATCGGGTGACGCATCATGCAGATGATTTTGGCATTGGGCAGGGCACGGCGTATTAAATCGATATAAAAGAAGTTAAACGGCAGTTTGTCGATAAAACGTGGTTTGCTGCCTGTCACCACTCTGCTGCGCTTGAGATAACGTTCGCCTAAAGCGTTAAAATCCAGGACATAAGCGGCGTTTAAAGTCTCTACATCCACTACTTTAGCGCTGGTTGTTGCTGTCAGTTCTTTGACCGCTATACCAAAATCCTGTAATTCACCTGCGGATAATACGTCGCTGTGGCTGCTTAAAATACGTTCCACTAAGGTGGTGCCTGAACGGGGCATGCCAAGAATAAAAATCGGCTCTGAGCTTGGACAGCCTGAGGTACTGAGCACAGGGCTGGCCGAATGTTGTGTGGCTGCGGCAAACAAAGCTAAATCCTGCTCCACCTGATAGTTCAGAGTCTGAGATTTGTATTGTTTGGCCTGACCCAGCTCCGCCATGGCGGCCTGGTAGTTGTGTATCGCCTCATATTCTTTGGCCAAAGCATGGCCTATATGCAATAAAGCGTCGGGCGACTCCAGTCTGGTTTTGACCTTTTGTAATTCAGTGATCCGGGCCTCGGGGTCCGGGGTCATGGCCAAATCACTCATGGCGTAATGAGCCTGATAATAGTTGGGTTCGAGTTGTAAAGCCTGCTCAAAAGCTGCCCTGGCAGCAGGAAAGTCACCCATAAACTTCAATGACACGCCAAGGTTGTAAAAATAGCTGGCTTTGTTTTGTTGCACAGTGACAGCACGTTGAAAATAACTCAGGGCCAGTTGATGCAAACCTACCCGGCTTAACGCCACGCCTAAGGTATCCAAAGTTAAAGCCTGCTTAATCTGCTCTGCAGGTAAAGCTTCAGCTATGGCTTTGGCTTTTTCTAAGGCGCCTGTCAGGCTGTAGCCTTTGGCCAAATGGGCCAGATACTCATCTTTTGCATGCAGGCTGACGGCTTTTTCCATTAAAAGCACAGACTTCTGCACCTGGCCATATTCCAGATTAATCACGCCCAATAAAAAGTAGCTATCTGCATGATCTGGCTGATGTTCGAGTAACTGGGCTAAGCAGGCATGGGCCTCTTTAAAGCGGCGTTGCTGGATTAACTGCAGGGCGTGCTGGTGATGTTTAGCTAAGGCTGGAGCGAGTTGTTGAGTCATACTGGTCCGGAAAAATAAGGGCACTGTCAGTGCCCTTCAGAAAAAACAGTTTTACCTCAACTGAGCTTAAATCTCAAACTGATAGTTAAACTTCATGCCCACTGTCATTGGCGTCAGAATGAAATGACCGTAGTTGCGTTGCAGTGCCGGGTCGTTCACGTTCCTGTCCGGAAAGGTTGCCAGGCCGGTATCGCCTTTATCACGGCGTACTGAAGTGAAGGCATATTTATCAAACAGATTGTCGACATAGAAAGTCACTGACCAACGGTCGTCTGCCAGTTTGGCTGCTATGTTACTCAAAGCGTAGCCTGGTAAGGTTTCACCATCAGCTCTTAAACCCACTTTGGAAATCACATCACTTTGGTAGGTTAAACCGTAGGTCAGATCCAGCTGTTTTCCGTTCAAAACTTCAGTTTCGTAGTTCAGGCCCAAAGAGAACTGATTTTCAGGTGAGCCCGGCAGTCTGTCACCGTCTTTACCATCATAAAAGTTTTGTATGTCCGTACCCTGATCGTCCACAACCGCAAACAGGAAAGGCGCATCGCTGGTCAGCTCTGCTCTGGTGTAAGCATAAGTGGCATAGGTACTGATACCATTGGGTAAAATGGCCCGTGCTGAAATTTCCACCCCTTTAGCGTTGGCGGACGCCGCGTTGGTGATAATAGGCTGCTGGCCATTGACGGTCGCACCTGAAACCTGAGCATCTTCCCAATCGACATTAAATACAGCTGCATTAAAGTGCAGTTTGTTTTTAAACCAGGTGGTTTTAAAACCCAGCTCGTAGTTGGTGGTCATATCCGGAGTAAAAATACGTTCATCCGGCAGGGCACAGACAATCTGGCGATCTTCTGGCAGCGGCACCGGACATGGCGCTACGCCGTTCGAGCCGCCAATACGGAACCCTTCACTGACGGTAAAATAACCCATCACATCCGGAGTGAATTTATAGTTGGTATTAAATTTCAGCAGGTTACCGCTGTCTTCCGCGTTGGCGTCTTTAAAGTCCAGCGTAATAGCATCAGAGGGAGCGCCGTCGAACACTGAATTGTACAGAGGCAAGTCGATGGCGGATCTGGATTTCACATCGTAGTCATAAAAACGAGCACCTATAGTAAAAGCCAGTTGTTCTGTCATCTGATAACCCAGTTCACCAAAAATTGCTTTTTCAGTGACAGTGGTGTCGTCGACAGAAATATATTCCAAAGCGTCAGGACGTGGGTTACCGCCGGTTTCCCACTCGGTCAGTGCATATTGATCAAAACCGGGGGTGAATTCTCTGCTGTAGCCTTCAAAGTCGGACTGGTTATAAAATGCGCCAACAATCCAGTTCCAGTCGCTGTCACCTGTGGAGACTAAGCGCAGTTCCTGAGTGAAGACTTCTTTTTCCTGATCTTCGCGGGTAAAAGCGGAGAAGGCAGGAAACTCTTCATAACCATAATTCAGGCGGATTAATAAGTCGGTTTGATCACGTTGACCATGCTCTTCAGTTTTGGCTAAACCTGTGGCAGAAACCAGCTCAGCAAAACCTAAATCGGCAGTCACTTCCAGACTTAACAGCGAGTTATCAATGTCGTTTGGTTCTTCGTAACGGTAAGCTGATTCGTATTTGCCAATCAAAGGTTTTAACGGGTTTGCTTCACCTAAGGCGTCGTAGTGGGTAATACCACGGCCTTCAATTTTTTCGTTCTGGAAGTAGTAATTTAATGTGCTGTCTAACCAGTCGTTTGGCGTCCAGCGTAGAGCTATACGGCCAGTGGTGGTTTGTTCTCCGTTGGCATCGGCTTTACGGTAGGTGTTTGCTGCGACTTCAGCACTGTTACTCCAATCCGGATCGGTCAGTGATACCCCTGGTTCACGCACCATATAGTTGTAATCTATATAACCCGGATCGTTCAGATAGTTCAGTGAAGCACGTAAAGCTAAGGTGTCGTTAATCAGTGGAAAATTGACAATAAAGCCACCTTGTTTACCTAAGCTGTCACTTTCGTTTGTGGAGGATAAATCACCAAAAACGCTGGCGCTGGCTACGTCAGTTTCTGGTTTATTCAGAATGTAACGTATAGCACCACCCAAAGTACCAGCGCCATACAGAGTCCCCTGGGGGCCAATTAATACTTCAACCCGTTCTACATCAACCAGTTTCAGATCCACAGCTGCAGGCAGTTCACCAATATAAGTAGAGACTGTGCCACCGTCAGAACCCGGGCCTGAAGAGTTGGTATTTAAACCACGCACAATAATAGGGGACGCTTCACGGCCGCCCTGATCGGTAATGGTTAAACCCGGCACCCAGCGGGCGATATCTGCCAGCTCACTAATGTTTTGCTGGGCAATCACATCATTATCCAGAGCGGTAATATTCAGAGGTGCGTCCTGCACTGTTCCGCTACGGCGGGTTGCGGTGACATTAATCACCTCAATTTGTTGCTCTTCTACTGCCAATGCTTCAGCTTTTACAGCGAGGGTGGGTGCTGCTAAAACAGATGCAATGGTCAGCGATAACAGGCTGGGCTTAAACTGCATGGAAATTACCTCTATTGGTCGTATTTTTTTGGCGTTTCATCCGATAGAAACACATAAAAAATCAGAAAACAATAGGCCTTTAAACCGCATGCTGAATTTATATTCAACAATTAACAAATTAAATTCATTTGTCTGTTTTTGCTTAACTTTTGCTGTAGCTCTTTATTCTTATGGTGTTGCTGAGATTTGGCTGAATGGGCTATAAAATTTGAACTGCATTAAAATCATATTTATGCAAAATCTGTATGGATGATTTATTTTTATCCGATAAGTGAAGTATTTTTGTTCATCAACAGAACCTGTCTTTTTGTTGTTTTTATCGCTACAACACAGCGTGCTGAGTGATTTATAAACTTTGAATTTGCTGCAAATGCTGACGAAGATGCATCACATGAGCGGCCTGATAATCCTGCTGATTAAGCACATTCTGTTCATCTGCTTTCCTGGATCTGGCGCTGCTGTACTTGCTGATTTTATCCGGATCTCCTACCTTGTGCACAGTTTGATTGGTTCAGGTTAATTTATGTCCGACCATTTTGCGATACCGCTTCGACAGCACAGCCACTGGTTTGCGGCTTTGTCAGCCAGCCAACAGCAGCAGTTGTTAGCTCAGGCCAGACTGGTGCAACTTGAGGCTGACCAGCGTTTATTTAGTCGCGGTGATGAGTTTGACGGCATTTATGTGCTGTTATCCGGCGCTTTGCTGATTGCTGGCGTACATCAATCAGGCCGCGAAGCATTGCTGACCATAGTGGAAGCCGGTGACTGGATAGGTGAAATTGCCTTGTTTGATCGTAAAGCCCGCACCCATGATGCTACCGCCAGCGTACCTTGTCAGGTGTTGCAGCTGAATAGTGCCGCTTTGCAGCAGTTGGTGCTGCAGGATCCGCTTTGGTGGCAACGCTTTGGTCAGTTACTGACTGAAAAAGTGCGGCTGGTGTTTCAGGCGCTGGAAGATATAAGTTTGTTACCTGCTTCAGTCCGGCTGGCCCGACGTTTATTGATGTTGTGCCGTTTGCATCAGCAGGACGAAAGGTACCTGATCCCGGTTCAGCAGGAGCAACTGGGCCAATTATTGTCGTTATCACGCCAGACTATTAATCAGCTATTGCAACAGCTGGTGGCGACTGGAGTGATCCGTACCAGTTATGCTCAAATTGAAGTATTAGATTTGAAGCTATTAAAACAAGCGGCGGAGCTCCCGAATCATTAACTATGCTCAAATTGAAGTATTAGATTTGAAGCTATTAAAACAAGCGGCGGAGCTCCCGAATCATTAACTATGCTCAAGTTGAAATACTGGATTTGACGTTGTTAAAACAAGCCGCAGAGATGCCATCGAATTAAAGTGGCCTGATTGTCGGTTATCTGACAGAGCTTAGTTAAGGTTCTCCTTTAGAGTGTCTTTTTGCTAAGGAGAACCGGATGAAAACATTGTCTGAGCATTTAATTCAGTACGCCCATTACCACAGAGATCAACGTAATATTTACACCCACTTTGCCGGTATACCGCTGATTGTGATCGCCTTATTTAGCTTATTGTCTTTTGAGTTGTTTGCCGGCATTACCGCCACTCATCTGTTACTTGTTGGCTCTTTGTTATTTTATTTTCGCTTAAGTCTCAGTATGGGGCTGGTGATGCTGGGCTTTAGTGCGGGCTGTTATCTGATAGCGTTGCAACTGGTGGCAATGGACAGCACAACGGCCTGGCTGGGTGCTTCTGTGGCTGTGTTTGTCTTTGGCTGGGTGCTGCAATTTATCGGGCATTATTTCGAGGGCAAAAAACCGGCTTTTGTCGATGATATGGTGGGTTTATTGATAGGGCCTTTATTTGTGATGGCGGAAGTGCTGTTTTTGCTTGGGTTTGCCAAATCACTGCAGCAGCAAATTGATCAAAAAGCAGGGCCTGTGCATTAAATCCGGCGATCCGGAGCAGAACGGCATTATTGCTAGGACGCCTTGACCAATAGGCTTACACTAAAGGTATTGTGAATAGTGGTTGTGCAAAGCGCAGGAAGTTGTAATTGTGGATTTAATACCGGGCCGTGCTGATTTGTGGTTTTTACCTTTAGGTGGCACAGGCGAAATTGGCATGAACCTGAATTTATATGGTCATGCCGGTGTGTGGCTGATGGTGGATTGTGGTGTCACTTTTAATAGTCCGTTGCAGCCCAACAGTTTAAGCAAAGCAGATGTAGTGGCTGCCGATCCGGCTTTTATTGCCAGGCAACCGGAAAAGCTGGCTGGCATTATTATCACCCATGCTCATGAAGATCATATAGGGGCTTTGCCTGCACTCTGGCCTCGTTTTAAATGCCCTGTGTATGCCACAGCTTTTACGGCAGAAATTCTGCGCCGTAAACTTGGTGAAGTTGGGCTTTTGGATAAAGTACCTATCATTGAAGTGAAAACCGGCGACACCAAACATATAGGGCCTTTTGCCGTACAGTTTTTGGCTATTACCCATTCCATCCCTGAACCCCATTGTCTGATGATCCGCACGCCAGCTGGTTCTGTGTTTCACACAGCAGACTGGAAAATAGATGCAACACCTATGACAGGCAAAGCCTTTAAACCCCGCGTCTTTCAGCGTTTAGCACAAGAAAATGTCACAGCTATGGTCTGTGATTCCACTAATGCATTGCGTGATGGTTTTTCAGTGTCGGAAAGCGACTGTTATGAGGCTTTGTTGCAGGTGATAAGTCAGGCTGCGGGCAGGGTGGTGGTCAGTGGTTTTAGCAGCAATGTCGGGCGCTTAATAGCTCTTGGCCGGGTAGCCAATAAAACCGGTCGTTATATGGCGCTTTTGGGCCGTTCTTTACAAAATATGGTGGGTGCTGCACGAGCTACAGGGCATTGGCCAGACGACATTCATTTGATAGACGCCAATGATTTAGGTTATTTACCCAAAGAAGAAGTATTAGTGGTCGCCACCGGCAGTCAGGGTGAACCTAAAGCGACCTTAAGCCGTTTAGCCGCAGATATGCAGCGCGAACTAACACTGGAAGCCGGTGATTTAGTCATCTTCAGCTCCATTATTATTCCGGGCAATGAAGCCTTTATCGAAAAGCTGGTGCAGCAATTCCGGCAACGTGACATCCAAACCCTGCAAAGCCACGACACAGATTTACCCATCCACGTTTCAGGTCACCCGTGCCGTGGCGAGCTGGAGTTATTGTACAGCTGGGTAAAACCGCAAATCGCCGTGCCTGTGCATGGCGAAGCCGCTCATATAGAAGCTAATGCTCAGGTCGCACATCAAGCCGGAGTGCCAATCCAACTCACTGGTTTGAATGGCGACTTGTATGTGCTCTCACCAGAGCCTCGTGTCTATAAACAAGTGGTCAAAACCGGCCGTATTGCTTTGCTGCGCTAAGATAGTTTGGCCTCCATCTGCTGGCTTAACAGGCTTAAGCTGGCTGCTGCTTCATCAAAATCGTAGTTATTGATATGCTTGAGTAAAGCAGCAACCACTGTTTTATATTCTGTGCTGCTGAGTAACTGCTGCAGTTGCTCAGCTTTGTCCACGGCTTCAGTGTCATTGTCTGCTATTAAAGCCGTCAACTGCTGTACTAAGTTTTGGACTTCTGCAGGATCTGCAGCTTGTTCTGCTGTGACGTTTTGGTTTAGGTCTGTGTTGAGTTGTTTCAACGCAGTTAATACCACTGCCAGTTCCTGCTCAAGCCGCAGTAAAGGCGCTGCAATATCGGCATGCTCACGGCAGGCCATCTCTAAAGCTTGTGCCGCAAACTGCACTGCCTTAGCACCTATATTTCCGGCTGAACCTCTTAAGCTATGAGCACAGCGGCTGGCGGCTTCCGGGTCTGTGTCCTGCAGGGCTTGTTGAAACTGCTGGCTGAAATCCTGATTTGAATCGGCAAAACGTTTTAATAACTTCAGATACAAAGCCTGCTTGTGCTGGCTGACTGCAAGCCCGGCTTCTGTGTCTATACCTGCTAATTCAGGCAGTTGAAGTTGGTCTGCATCTTCAGACGTGGGCATCACTTCAGGCTGCGGATCAGCAACCTTGATCCATTTTGCCATCACCAAAAACATCTCATTGACGTTAATAGGTTTGGCAATATGAGCATTCATACCAGCATCCAGCGATTTTTCAATATCTGCGGTCATCACATTGGCGGTCATGGCGATAATAGGCAACTGGCTGAATTGCCCGAGCTGGCGAATCACAGCTGTGGCAGCATAACCATCCATCACTGGCATCTGACAATCCATCAGCACTGCATCAAAGTGTTGCTGCTGTAATAAATCCAATGCCTGTTGGCCGTTTTCAGCCAGGGTGACAACAAGCCCATTGCTTGTCAGTAGCTCCATAGCGAGCTCCTGATTCAGTGCATTGTCTTCAGCCAGTAAAATACGCGCCCCCTGCAACTGCCTGATAGCGGCCTGAACTTTAGCTATTACCCCAGTTGCTTTGTTGCTGATCTGACTGCTGTGACCAAAAGAATGCAACACAGCCTGCAGCAGGCTGTCACGACTAAAAGGTTTCGCCAGATAACTGTCAATGCTCAGATGAGCAGCTGCTTGTCTGGCTTCATCAGTACCATAGGCTGTCACCAGCATAACGTGCGGCGGAGAAAGCAAAGGCAGTTGCTGCAGCTTCGCAATAGTGGCTAAACCATCTAAACCCGGCATATTCCAGTCGATACAAAGTAACTGGAAAGGCTGCAACTGGTCGGCTTCGCGCACTAAAAGCAGCGCTTGTTCGCCGCTGTCTGTGGTGGTGACCTCAAAACCCTGATGGCGCAGCAGCCCGGCTAAAATATCCCGAGCTGTGTCGTTGTCGTCGGCCACAACAACTTTCAGCCCTGCCAGTGTGGCTGGTAACCCGGTTTCAGTCTGTGGTTGCGTGACTACGCCTAAGCGTGCGGTAAAATGAAAAGTGCTGCCCTTACCTTCAGTGCTTTCAACCCAAATCTCACCCTGCATCAGTTCGGTTAAGGTTTTACAAATAGCTAAACCTAAGCCTGTGCCGCCGTATTTGCGGGTGGTGGAACTGTCGGCCTGGCTGAATGACTGAAATAATTTGGCTTGTTGTTCTGCAGTCATACCAATACCGCTGTCTTTGACGGCAAAATGCAGCAGCACTTCGTTGGCTTCTTGTTGTTCACAATGCACTGAAACCGTGATTTCACCGGCCTGTTCGGTAAACTTCACCGCGTTATTGCCCAGATTTGTCAAAATTTGGCCTAAACGCAGTGGGTCGCCACGCAATACAGTGGGTACATCAGGGGCTATGGAAAAATGCAATTCTATGTGTTTTTCAGCCGCTTTCAGCCCAACCATATCCACCAGTTGTTCCAGCACGGCATCGAGCTGAAACTCGGTTTGTTCTATATCCAGTTTACCTGCTTCAATTTTGCTGAAGTCCAGAATGTCATTAATAATACCGAGCAAGACTTCAGCACTGCGGTGTACTTTTTCGATGTAATTGCGCTGTTTGGGCGCTAATTCTGTGTCCAGTGCCAGATGACTCATGCCAATAATGGCATTCATAGGAGTACGGATTTCATGCGACATATTGGATAAAAAGTCGGACTTGGCTTTGGTCGCCTGTTCGGCTTTTTCTTTGGCTTCCAGCAACGCACTTTCCATCGCCTTGGATTCGCTGACATCCAATAAAATACCAAATACCTTGTGTTGAATAGCTTTCCCCACACTCAGCATCCATTTCCACTGACCGCTGCGGCTTTTCATCCGCATCTGCACCCGGTACACATCACTGAAGCCTTTGATATGGTGTACAAAGGCAGCCTGGGTTCTGGCTAAATCATCCGGATGCACCAACTGGCTAAGCTGATCTATAGTGTTGCCATACAAGGCCAGCAGTTCGTCCGGGGTATAACCCAGCATAGTGGCCCAGATTTCATTGGTAATAAGCTCTCCGGTTTGGTTATTCAGCTCCCATGAACCAGCATTGGCTCCTATCATTGCCATCTCAAAACGTTGGCGGGTTTCAGACAGTTGCTGGAAGGATAAAGCGTTGGACACAGACACTGCTGCATGGCTGGCAATAATACGCAGCATATTAATTTGTGCTTCACTAAAAGCGTCGTTTTGATCACTTTGAATGCTCAGAATTCCCAGCAGTTGATCGCCTGCTATCAAGGGTTCACAAATCACTGTCTGGGTTTGTGGACCATTCAGGCAATGCTGGGGAGACAGGCCATAACGCGCCCAGTCCGATGGGGTAGAGATAATAAACTCCTGGCGCTGTTCAATGCAGTAGCAACTGGGGCGGCGTGGATTATTCAACTGCACTGAGACAGGGTCAAGTCGTTCGCCTTTTCGCATGGCAAACAGATAATTCAGCTCCGAGCGCTGCTGATCGTACAAAGCCAAAGCCACAGTGTCGGTGTTGAGTACTGTGGTCAGGTGGTTATAAATTTTTTGTGCTACTTGCTCCAGCTCAAAAGTGGCGGCTATGTCTTTGCCCAGCTCACCCAGTAATAAAATATCCTGAGTGCGTCTACTGACTTGTTCGGTTAAATGTTGCTCGCGTTTTTGCTGGGCCTGGGTTCTGGCTCTGAGCCAAAAAAAGATCAATAAAGCCAGTGTCAGCGGGGCTGCTACTAAAAACACAGTGGTTTGATACCAGGGCGGTAATATCTTCAATTTCAGTCGTTGTGGACTTGGGTTCCAGACACCGTGGTTATTACTGCCGACCACTTCAAATTGATAGTCACCAGGCGGCAGGCGGCCATAGTTAACCTTATGTTCGGGCGTTCTGTTGCTCCACTGATCGTCATACCCCATTAATCGGGTTTGATACCTGTTGTCTTCCGTGGCCTGAAAATCCAGAGCTGCAAAATCAATGCTTAAATTTTTAAAATCAGCTGCAACTTCCAGTAATTCAGGCAACGGAAAAGGCTGTTGTTTCCCATCAATTCTGACTGACGTAATCACTACGGGAGGTGGAACTTCATTAACCAGAACTTGCGATGGGTGCACTGCTGTAATGCCTTCAACGCTGCCAAAAAAGATCCGGCCATCCGGGGTTTGAGTGGCTGATCGAGGTAAAAAGCCATTGCTGTTCAGGCCATCATTGGTGGTGAAATAATTAAATATGCCAGTGTCCGGATCCAGCCGGGACACGCCATGAGAGGTCGCCAGCCACAACATACCATTGGTGTCCAGCGCCATGGATTGCACTGAAATGACTTCACCTTCGATCACATGTTTAAAGTGAGTGACTTTACCGGTTTTTTTCGAATAGAGGTCTACCCCCTGACTGGTAGCAAACCACAAGCTGTCGGCATCGGCTTGCACTATGGCTAACACGCTGGCTGTACTCAGATTGGTATTGCTCAGACTCTGGCTGGTGGCAGGTAAAAAATGGGAAATCTGTGTACGATCGGCCGAAATGCGATAAGTGCCGTCTCCCAGCGTGGCAACCCAGATTTCATTTTGCTGATCAACAAAACTAAACACAGGGTCTACGTCTTTTAAAAAGTAGTCTGTGCTATTGGTTTTGGGATCCCAGCGCACCAGATGATGAGTGGAAGACAACACCAGCCAGAGTTGATCGTCTTTATCCACTGCCAGGGATTCTATGCCATCCCCGGCTAATTTCATCCAGTCCATAGACAGCTGTTGGATTTGCAGTTGTTGCGGCTCCAGTTTATACAGGCCTGAATCTGTATTGATATAAAGCTGGTCTTTACTGTCATAGGCCATAGTTTTGATGCGAAAGCGGGTGAACTGACCTGGAAAGCTGTCTGAAGTTAAAGGGCTGAATTGCTGTTGACCATCAAAAGCAACCAAACCTTTGCCTGTGCCCAGCCATAAACCACCATCAGGCTTTGCGATCATACTTTGCACCTGAGAATACAAACCGGACAGCGGCCTGTGGCTTAAGTAGTTGTTCCAGCCTTCAAAAGCGGGCAGACGTGGAAATACTTTCACCACACCAGCATAACGGGTGGCTGCCCATAACAGTCCTGTGGAATCGAGCAGCACCTGGCGCACGTCATGGCTGCCGAGCAAAGACCAATCGCCATTTAATGCGGCCGGATAAAAGCTTTTTTCTTTGGTATTAAAATGATAGACCCCGGCCAGAGTGGCCAGAATAAGTAAGTCACCCTGAGCTGTCATACTGTTGACGCTGGGCAGCTCGCCATCCGGTAATGCATACCGCTGATAGCTGTTATTGTCTGGCTCAAAGCGGCCAAAACTCAAACGGGTAGAGACCCAGAGCTGATCCTGGGGGTCGATAAAAATAGAGCGTACTTCAGGGTGATCCAAAGAGCCTTCGGCTACGCCATATTTATGGAATTGCTGTTGCTCAGCGTCAAATCGATACAAACCATCGGTAGTGGCAACCCATAAATTCTGTTTACTGTCTTCTGCTAAGCCCCAGATCCTGTTGTTGCCAATACTCTGCGGATTAGCAGGATCATGGGTGTAACTTTTAAAAGTGTCGCTTTGTGGCTGATATAAATTTAAACCACCGCCATTGGTGCCCACCCATATATCGCCGGATTTAGTTTCAAACAGGGACTGCACTCTGTCTGCGCCTAATGAATTTGGCGACTCCGGGTCATGGCGGAAATGGCGGAAGGTCTGACTTTCAGGCAGGTATAAATTCAGCCCGCCACCCCAGGTGCCCACCCAAAGCCGGCTTTTCGAATCGTGCAGCATCACCCCTACATTATTATTCGACAGAGAACCTGGCTGGTCTGGCTCATGCTGAAAGGAAACAAACTGATAACCATCATAACGTTTCAGTCCGTCTGTTGTGCCAAACCATAAGAAGCCCTGATGATCGTTAGCCACACTGTAAATTTGTGGATTGGCCAGCCTGCTGTACACCGACAGTTTTTCAATTTTTTGTTGTGTGGCTGCTACTGTGAACATCAGCAGCGCAGGGATAACAGATGCCAGCAGCCTTATGCCCAGCAGATACAATGGATTCAATCAGACTCTCCGGATAAACAATTTATGTGGATACTGGCTCTGGCTCAACTGTCAGCCATCCGCAACTATTCGTCAAGTTGGGCAGCTGAGTTTATACCCAAGTATATAGCTGCGCTTTTGTCGGACAGAATGATTCCCATTCATTAAAAAAGAAAGTAACCTGAAAAACAGCAGATGAAGCCGGAGTGCAACACTATGACAGTCAAAGCTATGGATACAACGACAGAAGCAGCAGAAGCTGTGCGCAAACCATACTCTGAAATGACAGTACTGGTGGTTGACGCCACAGACATTGTGCGTGAAACCGTGGTTACTATGCTGCGGGACATGGGCTTTGGTCAGGTGTTGCAGGCAGGCAATGGCGAACATGCCTTGAGTATGATGCTGCTCAAGCAGGTTGATTTAGTGTTATCTGAGTGGCAAATGCCAAAAATGGATGGCATGGAGTTGCTGGCCAAAATGCGTGCGGATAAAAAGCACAGCCGCACCCCTTTTATTATGCTCTCGTCCATCATCGAACAAGCTGCGGTGATCCAGGCCATTAAGTCTGGTGTGTCTGAGTATGTGGTCAAGCCTTTTTCAGCCAAGATCTTGAGTGAAAGGGTGTTGCGTGCCATTGAAGGGCCTGCCCGTTCTGCTGCCCAGAAAAAAGCTGCCGGGTCCTCCAAAGAAGAACCACTGCAACAACAACCGCTGCGTATTTTGGTGGTGGATGATGTGGTGGATAATATTCAGGTGATCAGCGACATTTTGCGCAAAGACTACAAAGTTGGGGCTGCCACCAGTGGTGAAAAAGCATTAAAAATTTGTGCGGCAGAACCTCAGCCTGATCTGGTCTTACTGGATGTGATGATGCCGGAAATGAATGGTTTTGAGGTCTGTAAACGTTTAAAAGCCGATCCACAAACTCAGCATATTACGGTGATTTTTTTAACAGCTTTGGATCAAACCATGGATATAGTACGGGGTTTTGAATTAGGGGCTGTGGATTACATTACCAAACCCGTGAATCCGCCCGTGGTAAAAGCCAGAGTCAAAACTCATGCGGCTTTGATCCAAAGTGCCAAAGAAATGCGCAACCAGATTGATACGCTGCAGGACAGTTTCCGCTTAAAAAATGATGTCGAGCAAATTTTGCAGCACAAAGTTAAAGGGGCCTTGTCGGATCTGCAGATGACATTGAAGGCTTTGGAGCAAGGTGCTGATGACCCAGCCACAGTACGTATTAATACTTCATCCATTCGTGTGTCCTGCTCAGATTTAACCCAGCAGGTTGAGCAGTTGTTGGTACTGACGAAACAAGATTAAATGAACCTGATCATGAGCTTTATTGCTGTGGAGTTTTATGCGTTTTGAATGGCTGTCTTCACTGGCTGAAGTGACAGCAGCAGACTGGAATGGCTTATTTCCTGCTGATTATCCGTTTTGCCGTTATGAGTTTTTACTGGCGCTGGAGCAAGGTGGCAGTGTGGGCAGCAATGCAGGCAAAAACACCGGCTGGCTGGTGCGGCATTTTGTAGTCTGGCAAAACGATCAATTAATAGCTGCAGTGCCTGCTTATATTAAGTTGCATTCTTATGGCGAATACCTGTTTGACTGGTCTTTTGCCGAAGCTTATCAGAACTACGGTCTGGATTATTACCCCAAGTTGCTGCTGGCTATTCCCTTTACTCCTGCCGAAGGACCCCGTTTGGGGGTAGCTGCTGGTATTGATAAAGCAGAGCTGTTGCAGTGGCTGGCACAAGGAGTGACAGAACTGCAGCAGGTTTTGCCACTCAGTCATTTGCAATGCCTTTATGCCGAAACAGAGGATCAACAGGCTTTTCGGGACGCCGGTTTTATCGAACGTTTTGATGTGCAGTTTTTATGGAGCAATAAAAACTACTCATGCTTTGACGATTTTCTGGCTGTACTGACAGCCCGCAAACGTAAACAAATCCGCAAAGAAAGAGCTGCAGTCATAGAGCAGGGGGTTGTCATCAAAACCCTGACTGGTGTTGAGCTGGACTTAGTGTTCTGGCAGCAGTTTTATGGTTTTTATTGCGACACTTATCAAAAGCGATCACGCCATCAGGGCTATTTAACGGCCGACACCTTCTGGCGCTGGGGTCAGACTATGGCCAATCAACTGATCGTTTTTGCTGCTTTTAAAGATGATGAAATGCTGGCTGCTTCTTTGTGTTTCCAGTCAGAAAGTACTTTGTTTGGCCGCTATTGGGGCTGTAAACAAGACTTTAACTTCCTGCACTTTGAATGCTGTTATTACAGCGGCATAGACTATTGCATCAGGCAGGGCTTGCAGTTTTTTGATGCCGGAGCTCAGGGCGAACATAAGCTGCAACGTGGTTTTGCGCCCGTGCTCAGGCATGGTTTTTACCGCTTTACTGACAAAGCAGAACACAAAGCAATGAACGAAGCTATAGCCCGTTACTGTGTGCAAGAGCAGCGGGCTTTAGTGGTGTATCAGCAGGAAGCACAAGACAGTCTGCCTTTTGCTAACCGGGCAGATTAAGCCTTAGGGATGCTGTTAAAATCCGCCGCGCTGTGGCGCTCTGGCAGTTGCTCATGGGGGGCGCCCCAGTTGCGATTTACCTTCACAGCACGTTGTACCGCGGGCCGCGCATCAATTTGCTTGGCCCAGCGCTGCAGATGTGTATAACTTTGCACATCCAAAAACTCAGCCGCATTGTATAAGCGGCCCAACACCAGAGCGCCATACCAGGGCCAAATCGCCATATCGGCTATGGAATACTCATCACCTGCGATAAATTCATGGTTTGCTAATTGCTGGTCCAGTACATCCAGCTGGCGTTTGGTTTCCATTGCATAACGGTTGATGGGGTATTCATATTTTTCCGGGGCATAGGCATAAAAATGGCCAAAACCGCCACCGACAAAAGGTGCACTGCCCATTTGCCAGAATAACCAGTTCATCACTTCAGTGCGTTTAGCAAACTCCTTTGGTATAAAAGCGCCAAACTTTTCGGCCAGATAGAGCAAAATAGAACCTGACTCGAACACCCGGATACCGGTGCCTTTATCGAATAAAGCCGGGATCTTACTGTTTGGGTTTATGCCCACAAAACCACTGCCAAACTGATCGCCATCACGAATGCTTATCAACCAGGCGTCATAGTCTGCGGCCTGATAGCCTGCTTCCAGTAATTCCTCCAGCAGCATCGTCACTTTCACCCCATTGGGTGTCGCCATGGAATACAGTTGCAAGTCATGCCCGCCAACAGGCAAAGTTTTGTCATGGGTTGCACCTGATACAGGTCTGTTGATACTGGCAAAAGCTCCACCGTTTTGACTGTCCCATGTCCAGACTTTAGCGGGTGTGTAGGTATTGCTCATAAGATCTCCTGTTGGGCCTGATTTATAAAAGCTCTGATTGATATTGGTTTGCACTGCCGTTATTGCAAGGGGTCTACAGCTTTATTGAGACGTGCAGAGCTTTGTTTTGAGCCTGTTTGGTGGTGTGTCGTACAGACTCAGTGGTGTTCAGGGGGCAGGCTGACTATCCATATATTGAGCTGGATTATAAATATGAACACTTTCACTTTTTATTTATCTTGTGTGACTCTGGCTGTTTTAAGCTTGGCACCTTTAGCAGGCTGTAGCTCTCCAGGCCAGAATGTACAACAAAGCGTTGCACCTGCAGAACAAATTGGCAGCGTCAGTTCTATTCAGGTTATTGCCCTGGATAACCGTAGTTCAGGGGGCGGAGCTGTGCTTGGTGCTGTAATAGGTGGTGTTATTGGGAATCAGTTTGGTAGTGGCTCAGGACGCAGTGTGGCGACAGGAGTGGGAGTGATAGGCGGTGCTGTTGCGGGTAATCAGGCAGAACGAAACAATAAAACCGCTAACGAGATTTATCGGGTTACGGTAAATTTTGATAATGGCCGCACTCAGCAGTTTGATTATCAGGATATTGGCGATTTACGTCTGGGCGACAGAGTGCGGGTTGCTGGTTCGCAAATCTACCAGTTGTAGTCCCTTGTTGCATTAAGGCTGCATCTGTACAATCCGGCTTTTTTAGCAGGTTGGGATCAGATGTTTAGCCTTGAAACTTTAGCGCAGACCAAAGCACCATTAAACCGGATTAATCTCTCTGCTGACCTGCAAGAATTTCCGGCCGATTTATACCGTTTTGCCGACAGTGTTGAAATTCTGGACCTGTCCGGTAATGAGTTATCAGACCTTCCTGCTGATTTACATCGTTTTACTAAACTAAAACGCCTGTTTTTAACCAATAATAACTTCCGCCATATTCCCGTTGTGCTTAGTCAATGCCCAGAATTAGTGATGGTCAGTTTTAAAGGCAATCAGCTAACAGACTTTGCTGAAGATTCTTTGCCGGACCAGTTGGAATGGCTGATCCTGACGGACAATCAACTCACTGAATTACCATCTGATTTTGGCCGTTATACCAGACTGAAAAAAGTGGCTATGGCGGGCAATCAGTTGTCCTCTTTGCCGGACTCCATGCAGCAGTGCCGTGAGCTGGGTTTATTGCGACTTTCACTGAATAAGTTTGAGTCTTTTCCTGACTGGCTATTTAGGCTGCCAAAATTAGCCTGGCTGGCGCTGGGTGCAAATCCGGCTTGCCCTGTGCCTGAAGCAGAAGCGAAAAATACTCACTGGCTGAATGACTATCAGTTGCTGGAAAAGTTAGGCGAAGGCGCGTCCGGTGTGATTTATCAGGCGCGTTTTGCACAAGAGGCAGAGCTGGTGGCTTTAAAACAGTTTAAAGGCTGGGTCACCAGTGATGGCTGTCCAAAAGATGAAATGAATAATTACCTCAATGCTGGTGATCATGCGAATTTAATCACAGTCAAAGCACAACTGCGTGACAGCGATTTACCAGGTTTAGTGATGGAACTGGTGCCAGCCTCTTTTACTGTGCTGGGGCAACCTCCTTCTTTTGATAGCATCACCCGCGATACCTTTACCCAAGGCCAGCGTTTAACTCTGGCAGAGCTGAGTCAGTTGGCACAGCAAGTGGTAGAGGTAATGGCGCATTTGCATCAGCAGCAAATAGTGCATGGGGATTTGTATGCCCACAATATGCTGGTGAATGCTCAGCAGCAGTTGTATTTAGGCGATTTTGGTGCAGCTACAGCACTGAATGCTTTGCCAGCACAACAGCAACAGAACTTCTGTGCACTGGAAGTCAGGGCTTTTGGTTATTGGTTGCTGGATATGCAAACTTTGTTATCTGTAGAAGAGGCAGCTGATTTTGAGAATAAATGGGCTGCTGTGCCGGGTCTTTGTTTACAGCAAGAGGTTGAGGTGCGTCCGGGGTTCCGCCAGCTTCAGGAGCTGCTAAAAGCTTTGTAATTTTATTGGTTTGCTAAATCATCTTGTCGCTGAACTGGAGAATTGAACAACTTATAACTACAGTAAAAGACCATGGAGTTTTCTGTTTGGGTAACAAGGAAGAGGTTGAAACAGGCTTATGTCTTTTAAGTTATTGATAGTCGATGACAGTCAGGTGTGTTTGATGTTGACCAGAGGTTATGTGCAGTCGTTCAGACCAGACTGGAGTTGTTCCACTGCAGGCAGCGCCGAAGAAGCTATGACCTTAATTGAACTGCAGCACTTTGATGCCTATTCGCTGGACTATAACCTGCCTGGTCGCAATGGTCTGGAGCTGGCTCGCTGGATACGGGGCCGGGATCAGCACTGTTTTATTGGTTTGTTAACGTCCAATATTATGAATTACATTGAAGATCAGGCGATGACAGATAAAATTAACTATTATCGAAAACCAGCTAAACCTGATGTAATACAACAGTTTGTCAGCGATATTGAGCGTTATAAAACAGCTTATTTTAATAACTTAGTGAAATAAGCTTTGACACTGCTCTGAAAACCTATACACTGGCCTTGCTTTGTTAGTCTGTTCATTATTTATGCACCACAACGAATGTTACTGTTGTTTTAGTACGTCCTGTATTCATAAGTTAAAACATCTTCTACAGCACCACCGCCTGAAACCAGGCATATTAATTTCATTAAATACAGGTATATACCATGTCTAATACAACTACCGGCACAGTAAAATGGTTCAACGAAACTAAAGGTTTCGGTTTCATCGAACAAGCTTCAGGTCCAGACGTTTTCGCTCATTTTAGCGAAATCTCTAGCACGGGTTTCAAAACTCTGCAAGAAGGCCAACGTGTACAGTTCACTGTAACACAAGGTCAAAAAGGCCCACAGGCTGAGAAAATCGTTGTTCTGTAATTTTTAATTACAGTTACCCAAGACAGCAGAGTTAATCTGAGTTAAGGGTCACAACACAAAAAAAGGCAACTGCATCGCAGCTGCCTTTTTTACTTTATGGCATAAAAAAGCTCTTTCAGCTGATGAAACCAGAGCGTTAAGCACTACTCCTGCAGCGCATACACCTTAGGCAAATAAATTTCTTCTCCGGACTTAAATTTCATTTCTGCAAAGTCGAAAAAATTCTGGATAGTGACGCCAAAAACTTTTTGGGTATTAAACTGCGGTACCAAACGTTCAACAAACTCTTCGGCTATATTGTGTGCACAGCGAATGAGCTGTAAGTCTGCTTCATCTCCATGTTCAAAATACATTTTGATAAAACTATGCAAACCTGCGATACGAAATACGGTTTTCATCGAAGTGGGGCGCCAGAATCGAAAGTCCATTTGTGGATGATTGGCCAGTTCGAAATCAAATTCCCGCGCAGCTTTCCAGGGCAGACAATGAATTTCAAAGCCATGTTGAGTAAAAACCTTATACACAGACAAGCGGGGTTTGTTAGGGCAAATGATTTGTCCGGCTGCATCTTCTGAACCACACAAGTAGTTCAGGTTCCAGTTGCGCTGGTTGGTCAGAATATCCAGTGAGTTTTCAAAACCGTATTTCAGCATGCCTTCAGCCATGCCTAAAGAGGTGGCAACGGCGTGATAAAAAGCCGGCACATTTCCAAAAGTCAGTTTTAATTTCAGGCGGTTAATTTCTCTGAGCCTGTGCTCAATCTTTTCTATTTCTTGCATAGCATCCATTCCACTACTACTTTCCCCTTGCGCTGCACCATATCACAACAAAAGCCTGTTGATGAGCAGAATCAGACAAAAGTCGTGCTGCCGGCGACTTAGAGGTTTTGTCGCAGCAACTGCAAAGTTGTTGTGGCATTGGTGGCTTTGCCAAACAAGTAACCCTGACCATACTGACAACCTGCTGCCAGTAAAAACTCTTGTTGTGCCTGGGTTTCCACTCCTTCAGCAATCACATCCAGGCCCAGTGCATTCGCCATCGCAATAATAGCGCTGGTGATTTGTTTGTCGCTGGTATTGTCTGGTAGAGCCTTGATAAAACTCCGATCTATTTTCAGGCTGTTGATAGGAAGATGCCGTAAATAGGATAAAGAGGAATAGCCTGTGCCGAAGTCGTCAATGGCCAGTCGTATCCCTGACTGCCGCAGTTGTTGCAGTACATGGCGGGTTTGATTTTCCCTTTCTGGCAGCAGACAACTTTCGGTGATCTCCAGCTCCAGTAGTTTGGGATCTACTGCTGTTTCGCTCAGGATCTGCATTAACTGGGGGATAAACAACGGGTCCGCCAATTCTTTTGCTGAGATATTCACAGCCACTGGAACTGCTAATTCAGCCCAGGCTTGCAACTGATAACAAACTTGTCGCAACACCTGCTGGCCCAACTGCTGAATAAGCCCCAGGGTTTCCGCTATAGCAATAAAACGCTCCGGAGACACCTGACCTAAATCTTTATCATGCCAGCGCACCAAAGCTTCCAGGCTATGCAATTGGCCTGTTTGCAGATCAATTTTAGGCTGGTAATGCACTTCTAATTGCTGCTGAGCCAGAGCTTTACGTAACGCCTGTTCCAGCTGCAACGCCTCGTCATGACGTTGGCCTACACAACTGGTGTAAAAGCTGTATTTGTTGCGGCCTGATTCTTTCGCCTGATACATAGCTGCATCGGCAAATTTCAGTAATTCGCTGGCTGTGCTGCCATGTTGCGGATAAATACTGATCCCCACGCTGGTGGTTAAGACCAGCTCCTTGTGCTGAATGTGGAAAGGCAGCTCAAACTGCGCCACTATGCGTTGCGCCAGCTTTTCTATTTCTGCTACGCCGTTGCATTCAGGCACCAGTACAGTGAATTCATCTCCACCTAAACGGGCTACAGATTCACCTGACCGGCTGGCTTTTTGCAGTCGTCTTGCCACCTGACGTAAGGCGTCATCACCGGCCTGATGGCCCAGTGTATCGTTGATCCGTTTAAATAGATCCAGGTCGAGAAAGAGTACAGCCAGCTGATGATTATGCCGTTTTGCATTGGCCAAAGCCTGCTCCAGCCTGTCCTGATACAAACGGCGGTTGGCAAGACCTGTCAGTTCGTCAAAATAAGCCAGTTCATGAATTTTCTGCTCACGTTTTTTACGTTCTGTAATGTCAGAAAAGATGGCAGCGTATTGGTTTACAGTACCGCAATCTCCCCGTACTGCACTGATGGATAACCACTCCGGATAGAGTTCGCCATTTTTTCGCTTATTCCAGATCTCGCCTTGCCAGTAGCCTTGTTGTTGCAGCCGATGCCACATCTGCTGATAAAAAGTCCCGTCATGTTTTCCTGAACTGAGCAGAGTAGGCGTCTGACCTATAGCTTCTTCAGCGCTGTAGCCAGTCAGCTTACAAAAACTGGGATTGACTGACTGAATGATGCCAGCAGTATCAGTAATCATCACGGCATCGTGGGACGCTTCTATCACTTTAGAAGCTAACCTTAAGCTGCTTTCTGAGGATCGCAGTGCTTTGTCTCTGGCTTGCAGCGCCGCTTTTAGCTCGTTGATGTAAAGGTGTTCCATATTCAACAGTATGTGGTTGTGAGATAACAAACCCGCAGGTTTTCCATCTGAGTTGGTCACACCAAGATGGCGAAAACCATGCTCACGTAATAAGCGCACGGCCTGAAGTAAGCTGCTGTGCAGAGGTAAGGTTAATAAAGGCCGGGTTGCGACTTCAGCTAAAAGGCAAAGCGTGCGGTCTGTCGCAATAAAGTGCACTAAGTCACGTTCTGTCACTATGCCGTATTCAGAATTTTCGAACTGGACTATAGCTGCATCACGTTGAGTTTGTCTCATCAGTACAGCAGCCTGAGCTACTGTAAGGTTGGCTTGTAATAACAAGGGCAGCTCAACCAGAATGGATCTGATATCCCGCAGCATTAAATAATGTTCCAGTGGCTGCTGATAAATAAGATCTGTTTGCGTCACTATGCCAATGGCTTCCTGTGCCGGGCCTGTCACCAGTAAACGTCTGACGTTTTGTTGTTTCATCAGCGCCGCAGCGTCGCTGGTGCTGCACTGCTGCTGCACTGAAAGCACAGGGCTGCTCATCACTTCAGACACTGCTTGTTGCAATACTCTGTTGTCTGACAGGTCCAGTTTCTTGCAGTCCGATTCAGTCCAGATCCCGATGATCCCTTGTTCATCTTTAATCAGAATGCAGCTGATGTTGTGTTGCTGCATCAGCTGAGCTGCTTGTTGCACGCTGTTGTGTGGGCTGCAACAGATCAGGTTTTTTTGCAGCACCATAGCAACAGTCTGGCCTGATGACAGAGGTGTTAAAGCAGAGCTCAGCGGAGAATTCATGTTCAGGGCAGTTCCATAAGCAGCAACAGAGCCCGCTATGCTAATGCCTGCATCTGTTTTGGATCTTGATCTGGAACAACAGCGCTGAAGCTTTGTTATTTTTTTACCTGAATGGCTCAGTGTTTTAGTTTTTTTAGAAATCGATTACCTTAATTTATTTTCAATAAAATCAGTGTTTTGAGTTTCCATTGTTTGATATTGATCAAAAATTTTTGGTAAACGTTTACCTTGGGTGTTATAACTGCACTGTGCACTGCTGAACCCGCATATAAAAAATCAGCTTAGCGCATAAAAAAATAACAATTGATACCGACAGGGGTAGGAAATGACAGGCAAATTCAACTTGACCGTTGTAGCTTTAGCTATGACGCAAATCTTTGCTATGCAGCATGCACAAGCACAAAGCGAAGAAAATACCACTCAACAAAATGCAAAAAAAGCAGAGCCGCAAATCGAAACCATCGAAGTGAAAGGCTTTGGTGCCACGCTGAGCAAGTCGTTAATGCAGAAAAAGTTTTCAGAATCAACGGTAGAAATTATCTCTACCGATGATTTAGGTCAATTACCTGACGTCACTATTGCTGACTCACTGGGCCGTTTGCCTGGTGTTGCGGCAGAGCGTGATCGTGGTAATGCCAGTAGTATTTCTATTCGTGGTTTAGGTGCACGTTTAAACGCTGCCACCATGAATGGCCGTGAAATTGTCAGCGCCGAACCCAGTCGGGACGTACGTTATGAGCAATTTCCTGCTGAACTGATCAACTCAGTTGAAGTGTACAAAAGCCCGATGGCAAATAACCTCGAAGGGGGTATTGCTGGGTTGGTCAATATGAATTTCGTCAGTCCGCTGGCAAGAGACAAGCGCATTATTAACATCAGCGGTCATCTGATGGATTATCAAATGGCGGATGATTTACCTGGTGCTGACAGTTCTGGCGAAAAAGCCAGTTTCTCTTATATCGATCAGTGGACTGATAATTTTGGTGTGGTGTTTGGCGTAACTTTTCAGGATCAACCTTCAGTTCAGCGTGAAACCGCATTTTACTCTTACAACAAAGTGGCCGCTGATCAAGGTGATGTAAATGGTGATGGCATTACCGAAGCTGCACCATGGGGCGGTAAAACTGGTACTAAAGTGGGCAATACTGAACGTGTTGGCAGCTTAATGATCCTCGAGTGGGAGCCTGCTGACAGTGTGAATCTGAAATACGATTTGTTTTATTCCAAATTTGATATTGAAGAGCGTGAAGACCAGTTCTGGTTTGATGGTTGGGGCAACTGGCAAGGCAGTAATAACTGGGGATACAACAACTCGGCGACGGCACCCACTGTTGTCACCCGTCCAGATGGTTCACAGCAATTAACGGGCGGCGGTATTTTATGGGGCGCGCATTCGGCTAACAACGCCACCTGGTTTCAGGAAAATAATCTGTTAAGCACAGGCTTAAAAACCACAGTGACAGGTGATGTCTGGACATCCACCTATGACGTTGGTTATTCCGAAGCAGGTATAGAATCACGTTGGGTGAATATTACCTCTGCTTATGGCGGTCCTACACCTCTGGATATCAGCTGGAGTAACACAGAGGGGCGTTTAGCCGTTCAAAGCAATGAAGCCATTGGCAATCCGGACTATTACACTATTTCTGGTATGAACGTAGATACAGACCGCGACTTAACAGACGAAATGGTCAGCGCCAGAGCAGATTTTGAACGTAATATCGAATGGGGTGTTTTTGAAACCCTGGTGATAGGTGGCCGTTACAGCGACCGCGAAAAAAACAATGATGTACAAAGCTGGTGGCAGTCGCCAGTTAATACAGCTTTGACAGATTACGGTTACAGTTATGCTTTAGGTGGTGGTTTTGTGTCACCTGATCTGTATGGCTTTAAAGACTGGAATTCCACTATGACTCAGGCTTTTGGTGGTATAGATAACCGCAGTCAACACGCCAAAACCGATCAGGACAGAGTCAACAGCTGGTTTGTGGGTGAAACCAATAGTGCCGCTTATTTTATGCTGAAAATGTCGGGTGAGCTGGGTGACCTGCCTTACACAGGTAACTTTGGTGTGCGTTATGTCAAAACCGTGTCTGCCTCTTCGGGTTATCAGTTTAAAGATGGTGCTTATTCGCCCGTTTCTGTCGACCATGACTACGATGAAATTTTGCCTGCTCTGAATATGATTTTCACCTTAAGTGAAGAAGCTCAGGTGCGTTTTGGTTTGTCTCGAGCTATTTCGCGGCCGCCATTGGTTGAAATGCGTACCGGCTTCCAGCTGGATTCACAAAGCCCGGTCAGAACTGGCTCAGGTGGTAATCCAGCCTTGGATCCATTTGTGGCTGATCAAATTGATTTAGGCTACGAATACTACTGGTCAAGCGACCGCGCTATGACGATATCCACCTTCTTTAAAGACTTAAAAACTCATATCGGCAGTTCAACTGACGTGATGATGGTGGATGGTATCGCCTACGATTTTACCGGCCCTGTCAATGGCAGCGGTGGCCAAATTAAAGGCCTGGAACTGATGTACCAACAAGCCTTAACTATGCTGCCAGAGCCTTTTGATGGTTTAGGTTTTTATGCCAACTACTCCTTCACCGACAGCGATGTGACTGAGTTTGTGCCTGAAGATAATCCGTTGCCCTTAGGTGGTTTATCTAAGCATGTGGGGAACCTGACCTTGTGGTACTACAAAGCTGGTTTTGATGCCAAGGTGTCGTACAACTACCGTAGTGCCAATACCCGTGTAGGCAGCTGGATCCCAACAGAGATCACCAGAGCAGCAGCGGAACGCACTGTAGATGCCAGCTTATCTTACGAAGTTACAGAAGCTTTTAAAGTTATGTTGCAGGCGCAAAACCTGACCAACGAAGCCGCAGTCACTTATTTTGATAACGATCCAAGCCGTCCGGCCAGTTATCAGGAATGGGGCCGTCGTTTCCTGATAGGTTTCTCTTACTCAATGTAAGTGGCTTGTTATTCAGCACTTAAAACCCGGCCTTAGGGCCGGGCTTTTTACGGAAGCCATACTGATGTCTTTATCTCCTTGCCATATTTTGCTGACCGGTGCCTCATCGGGCATAGGCCGTGCTTTAGCCATAACTTTAGCTGCACAAGGCCACAAACTGAGTTTATGTGGTCGTGACCCGGCCAAACTGGCACAGAGCTTAGCTTTATTGCCACCAGGCGCTGCAGTGTTCAGTGACAGCTTTTCAGTGACAGAAGCTGCAGCCATCCATCAGTTTTGCCAACAGGCACAACAGCAGTTTGGTGCAGTGGATGTGCTGATTAATTGTGCTGGCGGCAATAGCAGCCGAAGTAGCGCAACAGAACCGGATTGGTCTGCGCTAGAGCAAATGATGCAACTGAACTTCTATGCGCCGCTGCATTTTATCCAGCAACTGGTGCCTGGGATGCAGCAACAAGGCAAAGGCATAGTACTGAATGTATTGTCGACCGTTTGTTTGTTTTCTAACCCTGGTATTTCGGCTTACAGCGCCAGCAAAGCTGCTCTTGATAGCTACAGCAAAGTGCTGCGTAAAGAGCTAAACGGCACAGGTGTAAAAGTACTGTCTTTGTATCCTGGTGGTGTGGATACCGGATTTCGCGCAGCCAGCAGACCTGATTATTTGTCTGCTGAAGAGGTGGCCAATGCCATTCTGCTGATGCTGGCAAGCTCTGCCAAAGCTCATATCCACGAGCTGGTGCTAAGGCCTGCCATTGAAACCAATTTTTGTTAAGTCCTCTAGCTTATTTATTAAAAGGAATTCTCCAGTGTTGAAGTACTTTTACCCATCTCTGGCTGTGTTGGTCTTGCTGCTGCAGTTCGCGTGCAGCCCGGTTGCACAATCGCCGACAGACGATCAGTCGCCGAAAGTTGCACTGGCAACAGAGCAAAATCTGAATGCTGACTGGTTGTTTTTCAAAAGTCAGTCCGCTGATTTAACTGCAACACCAGAAGACTGGCAGCTGGTGAGTTTACCTCATACGCCACAAATTGAACCTTTGCTGGTGAATAACCAATGGCAGGGTTTTGCCTGGTACCAAAAGTCTCTGACCATAGCGCCAGAGTGGCAGGACAAACAGCTGTTGATCCGTTTTGAAGCCGCGATGAACTATGCTGAAGTTTGGTTAGACGATAAACAAATCGGTGAGCATTTAGGCGGTTATCTGCCGTTTACTATTGATTTAACGCCCTATGTGACGGTCGGTGAAACGTATCAGCTCAAAGTCAAACTGGATAACAGAGATAATGAAGTCACAGGGCCTAAACCTTTGGCTCAGTTGGATTTTAATACCTATGGTGGTTTATACCGCGATGTACGTTTATTGATTAAAAACCCTGTGCATATCACAGACGAAATGCTGGCCTATGAAGTGGCGGGTGGCGGCATTTTTGTGACCTATCCGAAAGTGGATAAAGCAGGATCTGTAGTTGCGGTAAAAACCCAGTTGGCAAACCAGTCAGCAGTAAGCGCAGAGCTGGAATTAGTGCAGCAACTCTTTGTCAGTGAGCAGTTAGTGACAGAAGTCAGTTCTGGACCAATCCAACTGGCCGCAGGGGCTAAACTGGACCAGCAACAACAGCTGACAGTCACCAAGCCCAACTTATGGAGCCCTGCCAGTCCGTTTTTATACAGTTTGCACACTGTACTGAAACAAAATGGCGAAGTGATTGAACGTCAGCAACAACAGATTGGTATCCGCAGCTTTGCCTTTAACGACAAACACCAGTTACTGATCAATGGCGACCTTACCTTTTTACGCGGCGTAAACCGTCATCAGGAATACCCTCACGTCGGTTATGCCATATCTCCTCAGGCGGACTATCGTGATGCGGTAAAAATTAAATCTGCTGGTTTTGATTATGTGCGTTTATCGCATTACCCACATTCTAAAGCCTTTATGCAGGCAGCGGACGAGCTGGGTTTGGTACTGATCAACGCTATTTTAGGCTGGCAGTATTATCAGCCGACTGAGGCTTTTCGGGCACAAAACATTCAAAGCTGCCGCGACTTAATTCGCCGCGACCGTAACCATGCCAGCGTATTGGCCTGGGAATGTTCGCTGAACGAATCGGACATGCCGGATGAATTTGTTGCTACCTTACATAACACTGTCAAACAAGAGTTTCCGGGCGCTTATTCTGCCGGCTGGCAGCATGGTTACGATATGTATCTGCAGGCGCGTCAGCATCGCCAGATGCATTATGAAACGCCCACTGTTCCTTACAATGTGTCTGAATACGGCGACTGGGAATACTACGCACAAAATGCGGGTTTGAATCAGGACAGCTGGGCCGATCTAAAAGAAGAAGCCCGCACCAGTCGTCAGTTATTAAGCCATGGTGAAGCCCGTTTGTTACAACAAGCCCGCAATGTGCAGGAAGCTCATAACGACAACCTGACGACACCTGCTTATGCCGATGGCTACTGGGTGATGTTTGATTACAACAGAGGTTATGCCAATGATCTGGAAGCTTCGGGGGTGATGAGTATTTATCGTCTGCCGAAGTACAGCTACTACTTTTTCCAGAGTCAGCGCCCGGCTTCAGAACAATCAGACAAGTACCAGTCTGGTCCTATGGTATTTATTGCCAGTGAGTGGCAGTCAGGTTCCAGCGCTCAGGTACGGGTATTCAGTAATGCCGAAGAAGTGGAGCTGTATTTAAATGGCTTTTTAGTCAGCCGTAATAAGCCGTCTGTGGATAAGTTTTCCACTCATTTACCGCATCCGCCTTTTGAATTTGATCTGAAAGAATTTAAAGCAGGTCAGTTGCTGGCAAAAGCTTATATTGCAGGTAAAGAAGTGGCGACTCATCAGGTGAGCACAGCTGATATCGCAGCCAGTTTAAAGCTGACCCTAGAGACCAGTGGTGTGGCTCCTGTGCCTGGTGATCTGGTGTTTGTTTATGCAGAGGTGCTGGATAAAAACGGCCAGACTGTGCCTTTAAATAATCAGATTATTGAATTTAACAGCAGTGGTGATATTGAAATCATCAACCCTGAACCTGCTTTTACTGAGCAAGGCAAAGCTGCAGTTTTAGTGAAATTAGGTGCTGAATTTAGCAAGGCTCAGATGGAAGCCAGCTCCAAAGTACTGGCTATTCAAAGCGATACTTTAGTTTTTGCGGTTAAGGAGTAACAGTATGCGTATTTTAGTCACGGGTGGTGCTGGTTATATTGGCTCTCATACTTGTCTGGAGTTACTGAATTGTGGCCATCAGGTGGTAGTGGTCGACAACCTGAGTAACAGTAGTGTTGAGGCGTTAAAGCGGGTGGAGCAACTGACAGGCCAGAGCATTCGCTTTTATCAGGCTGATGTCCGTGATGAAAAGGCGCTTTCTGCTATTTTTGCCGCTGAAAAAGTAGATGCAGTGATCCACTTTGCCGGCTCCAAAGCTGTGGGTGAGTCTGTCGCTAAGCCGTTGTTTTATTATGAAAACAATGTCAGCGCTTCAGGCTTATTGATGCAAGTGATGCTAAAACATCAGGTGAAAACGCTGGTGTTCAGCTCCTCTGCCACAGTCTATGGCGAGCCGGTCTCTTCGCCTATAAGGGAAGATTTTGCTGTGCATCCTGAAAGTCCTTATGGCCGTTCCAAGCTGATGGTTGAGCAGATGATGTCTGACCTGGTCGTGGCTCAAAGTGATTTCAGCGCCATAGTGCTCCGTTACTTTAACCCTGTAGGCGCGCATGAGTCGGGCCAGATTGGTGAAGATCCAAACGGTATTCCAAATAACCTGATGCCTTTTATCAATCAGGTGGCCATAGGCCGCAGACCTTGTTTATCTGTGTTTGGTGATGATTACGATACACCGGATGGTACTGGTGTGCGGGATTATATCCATGTCTGTGATTTAGCTTCAGGTCATGTCAAAGCCTTAGAAACTCTGCATCAGAATGCGGGTTTTCATGTGTTTAACTTAGGCACTGGTCAGGGCGTTTCTGTGCTGGAAATGGTTGAGGCTTACCGTCGTATTTCAGGCCAGTTGATTGCCTATCAGGTGGCTCCTCGTCGTGCTGGTGATATTGGCTGTTATTACGGTGATCCGTCTTTAGCCGCTGAAAAACTCGACTGGAAAGCAGAACGCGGTTTGGATCAAATGGTGGCGGATAGCTGGAAGTGGCAGAAATTAAACCCTGCGGGTTATCCGAAGAATTAAAAAAAGGTTGGAATTACAGATGTCTGAATTTAATGCAAAAGATCATCCGCACCGCAGATACAATCCGCTGACAGGGGATTGGGTGCTGGTGTCACCACACAGAGCAAAAAGACCATGGCAGGGGCAGATTGAAACTGCGGCCACGGAGCAGAATCCGTCTTATGATCACAGCTGTTTTTTATGTCCAACCAACACCCGTATTTCAGGGGATCTGAATCCTGACTATAAAAAGCCTTACGTTTTTACCAATGACTTTGCGGCCTTAACCGCAGATACGCCTTTTTATCAGCGCTCAGATGATGATTTATTTGTATTAAAAGCCGAGCGTGGTACCAGCAGAGTGATTTGTTATTCACCGGATCACAGTCTGACTATGCCAGAGTTGTGTGTTGCTGAGATTCAGAACATAGTGGAAGAATGGATCCGTCAGTACCAGGACTTATCCAAAACCTACAACTGGGTACAGGTGTTTGAAAACAAAGGCGCTATTAACGGCTGCTCCAATCCGCATCCTCATGGTCAGATTTGGGCCAATAGCACTGTGCCTACCTTGCCAGCCAAAGCTGATGCAGCGCAGCGTGAGTATTTAGCGAAACATGGCAAAAACCTGTTACTGAATTATGCCGCGCTGGAGCAACAAAGTGGCGAGCGCACTGTGGTTGAAAACGATCACTGGCTGGTCGTAGTGCCGTTCTGGGCCAGTTGGCCTTTTGAAACCCTGGTATTGCCAAAAGCCCATGTACGCCGGATGGAAGATTTAACCGAAGAGCAGCAAGCCGCGCTGGCCGATATTCTGCAGCAAATTACCATTCGCTACGACAACCTGTTCCAGTGTTCATTCCCTTATTCGATGGGCTGGCATAGTGCGCCTTATCGTAACGATGCAGGTGGCGATACTGCTGAAAACATCGAACACTGGCAGTTGCATGGCCATTTTTATCCGCCGTTATTACGCTCAGCCACCATTAAAAAGTTTATGGTTGGCTACGAAATGCTGGCCGAAACCCAACGTGATATGACTCCTGAACAGGCCGCTGAACGCTTAAAAGAGCAAAGCCCTGTGCATTACAAACAGCAGAGCAAGGTTTAAACCAGATGGCATTATTAGAGCAAGTACAAAAGGCATTTGCCGAACATTATCAGCAGCAGGGCGAATTTGCGTTCAGAGCGCCAGGCCGGGTTAATCTGATTGGTGAGCACACCGATTACAACGATGGTTTTGTATTGCCTTGTGCTATTAACTACGACACTGTGGTTGTGGCTCGTCGTCGCAATGACCCAGACAATAACAAGAGGGTTCGGGTATTGGCGCTGGATTATCAGCAGCAAGTGGATGAATTTGAACTCAATTTTCCGCTGGAGAAACATCCAGAGTATCAATGGGCAAACTATGTGCGTGGTGTGGCCAACAGCCTGATGCAAAAAGGTTTTAACCTGGTCGGTTGTGATTTGGCCATCAGCGGTAATGTGCCACAAGGGGTAGGTTTAAGCTCTTCAGCTTCATTAGAAGTCGCCCTGGGCCTGACGTACAGCACTTTAGCTGGCGTTGAATTATCCAGCCGTGACAATGCACTCAATGGTCAGCATGCAGAAAACCACTTTGTTGGTTGTAACTGCGGCATTATGGATCAGCTGATTTCTGCGCAGGGCAAAGTAGCTCATGCCTTACTGATCGACTGCCGTAGTTTAGACAGCACGCCTGTATCAGTGCCTACAGATATGGCTGTGATGATTATCAACTCCAATGTAAAACGGGGTCTGGTGGACAGCGAATACAACACCCGCCGCCGTCAGTGTGAAGAAGCCGCCGCCATTTTTGGCGTCAAAGCATTGCGGGATGTCAGCTGGAATACTTTTGCCGCTAAGCAGGGTGAGCTGGATCCATTAGTTGCCAAACGGGCTCGTCATGTGATCACAGAAAATGACAGAACTGAATTAGCAGCTAAAGCTTTAGCTGAACACGATATCAAGCTGTTAAGCCGTTTAATGGCTGAATCTCACTTGTCGATGAAACATGATTTTGAAATCACTGTGCCTGCTATAGATGCACTGGTGGAGATGATAGGCAACACCCTGGGTGATACAGGTGGTGTCCGTATGACTGGTGGTGGTTTTGGTGGTTGTGTAGTGGCTTTAGTACCGCAAAACCGGGTGGATGAGATTCGCGCTTTAGTTGAACGCGAATACCCGGCACAAACAGGGTTAACAGCCGGTATTTTTGTCTGTACCGCCAGTCAGGGCGCAGAGCAGATTTTGGCATGAGTGCTGCTTTAATTGATGACATTGATGACTCAGTGATACGGCTGAGTGGCCATAAGGGTTTAGAAGTGGAGCTGTTGCCTTTAGGGGCAGCAATCCGCTCTATCCGTTTATTTGGTCAGGAGCTGACGTTAAATTATCCACAGTCGGCAGATTACCAAACAGACGAGTTTTACTTGGGCGCTACCGCAGGCCGGGTTGCTAACCGTATTGCCAAAGGTCGTTTTGAGCTCAATGGTGTGGCTTATCAACTGGACTGCAACAATGGTCACAATCATTTGCATGGTGGTGTGGCTGGTTTTAACAGGCAACACTGGCAAGTGCTGAAACAGCAGTCTGATTCGGTGCAATTGTATTTACGCTCAGCCGATGGCGACCAAGGGTATCCGAGCGCTGTGCAGGTATGGCAGCAATTCCGTATTGTGGATAAACAGCTCGAGTTATCCTTTTTGGCTTTATCCACCAAAGATACGGTGCTGAATTTAACCAACCACTGTTATTTCAATCTGAACAGCGATGGCAGTTCTGTTGAAAACCATCAGTTGCAGATCGCGGCTAAGCATTATTTGCCAACAGATGCCAACGCTATTCCAACCGGAGAGCGTCGTGCTGTGGCTGGCACTGCCTTTGACTTTACCAAAGCTAAATTGGTGGGGCCAGCGCTTCGCCAGCAGGATCAGCAGCTTGCGCTTGCCAATGGTTTTGACCACTGCTTTATCTGGCAAGAGGCTGATGCTGCAGAGTTAAAGTCGATGGCGGTGTTAAGTTCCAGCCAAAGTGGCCGTCAGCTTGAAGTGCTAAGTACTCAGCCTGGCTTGCAGCTTTATACAGGTAATTTTCTGGCCGCCCCTTTTACAGCACGGCAGGGAATTTGTCTGGAAGCCCAGGGCTGGCCTGATGCGATTAATCAACTTGGCTTCCCAGACACTCTGCTTAAAGCAGGTGAGTTGTATCAGCAACACATAGTGTATAAATTCAGTTAATTAAAAACTGGTAACCATAACAACAAGATATGCCCGGCTGTTCTGGCGTTGCAGTGCAGTACCAAAAAAGACGGGTAAAACAGGGTAAGGATTAGTATGACCTTAAGTAATTTAGATTTGACGATCCTCGTCATATATGTGCTTGGGCTGGTAGGACTGGCTTATTTTATTTCCCGGGAAAAGAAGGGACATGATAAAGACACCAACGACTATTTTCTGGCCGGTAATACCTTACCCTGGTGGGCTATTGGTGCGTCCTTAATTGCAGCTAATATCTCGGCTGAACAAATTATTGGCATGTCAGGTTCTGGTTATGCCATAGGTATGGCAATAGCGGCCTACGAATGGATGGCAGCCATTACGTTATTAATAGTGGGTAAGTTTTTCCTGCCTATTTTCCTAAAACGTAAAATTTATACCATGCCGCAGTTCCTGCAGCAGCGTTTTGACAACAGAGTACGCACCACCATGGCGCTGTTCTGGATGGCGGTGTATGTCTTTGTTAATTTAACCGCAGTTTTGTGGTTAGGTGCTTTGGCTATTAATACAGTGACTGGTGTGGATATGACCACCAGCATGCTGATATTAGCCACTTTATCTGTGGCGTACTCTTTATATGGCGGTTTAAAAGCTGTGGCTTACACCGACATTATTCAGGTGGTGTTACTGGTGGGCGGTGGTTTGTTCCTGTCCTTTATGTCGCTGGAACTTTTGGGCGCAGGTAACGGTTTATGGGCTGGTTTTGACCGCTTGCTCACTGAAGTACCAGACAAATTTGATATGATTTTAACGCCGGACAGCCCACATTATGTCAGCCTGCCGGGTTTATCTGTGCTGTTGGGTGGTATGTGGATTATGAACCTGAGTTATTGGGGTTTTAACCAATATATTATTCAGCGTACTTTAGCGGCCAAAGACTTAGCTGAAGCGCAAAAAGGTATTATTTTTGCGGCTTTCCTGAAAATTTTAATGCCTGTGATCGTCGTGCTTCCAGGTATTGCTGCAGTGTTAATACTGCCGGATTTAAGCAAGCCGGATCAGGCTTATCCTCAACTGCTGAGCATGATGCCCTCTGGTATTAAAGGCTTAATTTTTGCAGCTTTAGTGGCGGCTATTTTGTCGAGTTTAGCTTCGATGACCAACAGCGTCGCGACCATTTTCACTATGGATATTTACTCTCAGTTTAAGAAAGATCAAAGCCAGCAGCACTACGTCAAAGTAGGTCGTATTGTCAGTCTGATGGCTTTGGTGATTGCTGTATTCACCGCTAAGCCATTACTGGGCGAATTTGATCAGGCCTTCCAATATATTCAGGAATTCACTGGCTTCTTTACGCCAGGTATTGTTGTACTGTTTTTATTAGGTATGTTCTGGGCCCGTACTACTGCAACTGCTGCTTTAGTGGCGGCTATCAGCTCAGCTGTACTGAGCTGGATTTTCAAAATGGCTTTGCCAGAGATGCCATTTATGGACCGCGTAGGTTTAGTTTTCCTGTGCTGTTTAGCTTTAGCTGTACTGGTGACTTTATTCCAGCGTCAGGGCAAGCATCCACAGGCAGTGGAATTAGGTGATATCAGCTTCGAAACCCGCCCAAGCTTTAATCTTTATGCAGTGTTGATCACCCTGATTGTGGCTGCCTTTTATACGGCATGGTGGTAATGATGAAACAGAAAATCTTTTCTGCAGCTTTGGCCGCGACGCTGTTTAGCGCCGCTGCCACTGCTAACCCTGTGTCGGTGAAAGAGGGTGTCATGTTGTGGCAAGACGGTTCTGAAGTTGCGCTTTTTGGTGTGAATTACAGTGTGCCTTTTGCTTATGGTTATCGCTCAGTTGAACGTGTTGGCGTGGATCATCGCGCTGCCATCGACATGGATGTGGATCATATTGCCCGTTTAGGGCTGGACGCTTACCGCGTGCATTTATGGGACAGATTGCTGGCCGATAAAGAGGGCAATTTGCAGGACAATATTCACCTGCAATTATTTGATTACTTGCTGCTGCGCTTAAAAGAAAAAGGCATCAAGGTAGTGATTACTCCAATCGGTTGGTGGGGCAGTGGTTACCCTGAGCCGGATCCGGTGGAATACGGTTTTTCTACTTTTTACAGCAAAAGCCAGATGAACCAGTCACCAGATGCTATTGCAGCGCAGAAAAACTATCTGACTCAGCTGTTTAAGCACGTCAATCCGCTGACCGGTAAAAGTTATCAGCAGGACGACAACATTATTGCTTTTGAGATCTTTAACGAACCTAAACACGAGATCGCACCTGCGCAAAGTGCGGCTTATATTGAAGACTTAATCAGTACCATTCGTGCTGCTGGTGTCACTAAACCTTTGTTTTACAACACCAGTGAACAAGGTAACGATCAGCCTTTTGCCCAAGCTTTATGCAATACCAGCATAGATGGCGTGTCCTATCAGTGGTATCCAACGGGTTTGGTCAAAGGCAGTACTATTCTGGCCAATATGTTGCCAGCTGTTGCGCATTACACTAATCCTTTTGCCGGTATTAGCCAGTGCGCTACTAAAGCCAAAATGGTGTACGAGTTTGACGCAGCCGATGTGGCAAGTTCTGTGATGTTCCCGGCTATGGCGCGCAGTTTCCGCGAAGCTGGTTTCCAGTGGGCCACTCAGTTTGCTTATGATGCTGCGGCTGTGGCTCATACCAACTCTGAATACAACACTCACCATCTGAATTTGTTGTATACACCGGAAAAGGCCATCAGTTTAAAAATTGCCGCAGAAGTATTCCGTACGCAAAAGCGTGCTGAAAAAACAGCGGATTATCCGGCCAGCAATAGCTTTGGCGCTGTGACTTTGGATTATCAGCAAAATTTGTCAGTGCTGAATACTCCGGCGCAGTTTTTCTACAGCAACAGCACCACAGTGGTGCCAAAAGCTGTAGCTAAGCTAACTGCAATTGCCGGTGTTGGTTCATCTTCTGTAGCGAAATACAGCGGCTCAGGTGCTTATTTCCTTGATAAAGTAGCAGATGGCGTCTGGCGATTGGAAGTCTACCCAGACTTACTCACCTTGCAGGACCCTTATCAGAATTCCAGTTTAAGCCGTGAAACAGGGCGTTTATATCCTGCTGCTCAGCAACTGAAACTGACGCTTGCTGACTTGGGTAATAGCTATCAGCTCAAAGGTGTAAATAGCGGTAACACACTGACAGCTTCGGCTAAAAATGGCGAAGTGACAGTGCGCCCCGGTGTGTACTTACTGACCGCCAAAGCCGCGTTGGCACAGCAGTATGCGAAGAAACTAGAGACAGATTTTTATCTGCCAAAACCGCAATCGACTGAACTGGCTTTAGTGCATCAGAATCAGCGTTATAGCCATCTGGGCGACCCCTTTAACTTTGAAGTGGATATAGGCGCTTTGGTTAAGCCTGAAAAAGTGCAGCTGATGTTGCGTTATCTTGGGCACCACAAGTTTACTGCTTTTGATATGCAGCAAAGCCTTGCTGTCAGCAGTCGCTATCAGCTTGCTATGCCAAAAGACTGGACTCAGACAGGTTTACTGGAATATGCCTTTGTGGTGACAGCTGATGGCAAAAAACAGACTTTCCCTGGTGCCGCTGCTGGCTCACCAGAAGATTGGGATTTTGTCAGCAAAGCGCCGTTTTGGACAATGGCCTTGAAACCACAAGGCCAGCCAGTAGCGTTATTTGACGCCACTTCGGACAGACAAAACAGCCTCTATCCAAAAGATGCGACTGTGACGCAGCGTGTTGTTGCCGACAGTTCAGGTGCAGGTTTAGCTTTGCAACTGGGAGTGGATTCTTTAGAAACAGCTCAAGCTGCGGCTATCCTTAAAACCACTTTGTCTGCTGATAACAGCCTGCTACAACGTAACCTGAAAGGCTACGACACTGTGGCGCTGAAAATTCGTGCCGTCAAACAGCCGGAACAGCTGAGCTTCGCTTTATTGGATAAAGACGGTATAGCTTATGGCACAGAGCTGAAAGTGGGCACTGACTGGCAATATCTGTTAGTACCGCTGCATAAACTCAAACAAACCGATACGCTGATGACTCAGGCCTACCCTATGTTTATGCCAGTCTTTGCACCTAAAGTGGAGCAGGGCTTAGGGCTAAACCTTAATGAGCTTCAGCAGTTGCAGGGAATACAGTTGATGTTTAATCAGAGCGCCTATAGCCCAGCACAAGCCAGGGGCTGGCATGGTGTGGAGCTGGCGGAAGTGAGTTTGATCCAAAAGCCATAGTTTAGGGGGCCTGTGTTGCGTCAGTTTTCAGCACAGGCCTATAATCGGCTTTGTTTTTGATTTTATCCCTCAGCACAGGAGTGCTATGGCAAAGCCACTGCACCAAAGCACAACACCGTCTGCATCGACATCAGGATCGATACGGGTCTCGGGCACTCAAAAGCTGGCGCTTGGCGCTGGCTTTTTTGCGATGTTTTTTGCCCAGCAAAGTGTCAGTGTGCTGGCTATTCCTTTTTATCAAATGACCCTGGGGGTAGACCCATTTTTACTCGGGCTTGCTCTTACTTTACCTTTGTTGCTTGGCACTTTATTAGGCCCCTGGGTCGGGCATTTATCTGATCATTATCAAAGCCGTTTTGGCCGCAGACGGCCTTTTATTCTGGTGGCCAGCTGGGCCTGTTGTCTGTTTTTTGGTTTGATTTGGATGGTGCCTTCAGGCTGGGGCGAACTGGCTCATCTATTGTATTTTGTGGTTTTTTCCCTGCTGTTTTATGTAGCTGCCACTTTTATGTCCGTGCCTATGACCTGTTTATCCTATGAAATGAGCCCGGATTATCATCAGCGCACTGAAATTATGGGCTTTACTACCTATTTTCTGAAGTTGGGTTCTTTGTTGTATCAGTGGTTATTTCCGCTGGCACAACTGGCGATATTCAGTTCGGTTTTTGTTGGTATTCGTTATGTCGGCTGGGGTGTCGCCTTATTTATTTTTGGCCTGCTGGGTACTTTAGCGGCTTGTTACAGCAAAGAAGTGGTACACCGCTCCGCTGTGACTTTTCCGCCTGTGACTTTAGGACAAAGCTTAAAAACTCTGAAATCAAACAAAGGTTTACGGGTGTTATTGCTGTTAACTGTGCTACAGATGGCAGGCGGCGCTTTTACTGCCAGTATGGATTATTACTTGCTGGTGTATTTTATTGCCGATGGCGATATAGCTCAGGGCGCAATTTTTAAAGGCTGGTTGTCGATGGCCTATGCCGCTTTTGGTTTTCTGACAGTGCCGCTGATCTATGCTTTATCATCCCGTGTTGGCAAAATTAAAGCGATGCAGCTGATTTATGCCGTGACTTTAGCAGGTGGTGCCTGCAAGTGGTTTATTTTTACGCCAGAGGGCTACGGCTGGATTTGGTTAGATGCGCTCTTGTGTACCGCAGCCTGGACTGCTATGACCATGTTAATCCCCTCTATGATGGCGGATTTATGTGATGAAGATGAGCTAAAACATGGCCAGCGCCGCGAAGGGGTCTTTGTGGCTATTCATAGCTGGGTCACCAGTTTAAGTGCAGCACTGGCACTATTGATAGCAGGTTTGTCACTCAACCTGATTGGTTTTGATGCACAGCAAGCCGCAGCACAAAACCCGGACAGTATTTTCGCTATGCGGGTTATTTTAGCGCTAGGCACTATGCTGTTCGCCTTGTGTTCTTTGCTGATAGTGCGGGGTTATCATCTGGATGCCCAAGGTAGCCAGCAAATCAGTCTGGCATTAGCTAAAACAAAAGATCAAAATCAGGGTTCAGAATCCATTTAATTCGCTGTTGATAAGCAAACAATAAAAAGAAAAAATTATGGTCACAATCAAAGATGTAGCAAAAGTAGCTGGGGTGTCTATAGCTACGGTGTCCCGGGTGATCCACGATGGTCATCAGGTGGGCGAAGCCTGCCGTGCGCGGGTGAAAAAAGTCATAGCCGAATTAGGCTACAGACCCAACAGCAATGCCCGAGCTCTGGTCAGCAAAACCACCAATACGCTGGGCGTGGTTACACCTAAACTGTCGATGCCATTTTTTGGCAGCTTAGCCAGTGGTGTCGAAAAAGGTGCACGTGAAAACAACTACAAACTGCTGATGAGTAACTCGTTATACGAGACCAAATCGGAGCAGGAAGCTATTGATTCACTGCGGGATCACAACTGTCAGGCTATTATTCTGCACAGCGAATACTCAGATGAAAAAACCTTATTAAAGCTAGCAAAAGAAATCCCCGGGCTGGTGCTGATCAACCGCTATATGCCCGCTATCGCCAACCGTTGTGTCTGGTTGGATAACGTGGCTGGCGCGCGTCAGGCCACAGATTATTTGATCAATAGAGGTCATAAAAACTTTGCGGTGATCACCAGTATTTACCAAAACGGCGACCCGGGTTTTCGCTTGCAGGGCATTCGTGAATCACTAAAACTGGCTGGTTTGCACTTAGCCGAAGCTGCTATTGAAGAATCCACCGCCAATATGGAAGGTGGCGAGCAAGCAGTGCAGGCCTTACTGAATAAAGGCATTAAATTCACCGCACTTTTAGCCTACAACGACTTAATGGCCATAGGCGCTATTCACGCCTTATTTGCCGCAGGCCTGCGTGTACCGGAGGATGTATCAGTCATAGGTTTTGACGACTTAATAGTCAGCCGCGCCTGCCGCCCACGTTTAACCACTATGCATTACCCAGTCGAAGAAATGGCCAGCTACGCCACCAAGCTGGCAATACAACTCAGCGACACCAGCATTGAGCCTGAAAGCCGCACGCATTTATTTATACCGCAATTGGTGGAAAGGGATTCAGTGGCAGATGCGCCACAAAGCCGGTGCTTATGAAATTTATGGGGCTGATGCAAAGTGCCTCGTCTGTTTCACAACCGAAGTTGAGGCAGCGGAAGAACTAATTATTCTGCAGAAAAATATTCCTAACGCTCGCTTGGTGCATTTTCATCCGAAACCCGTAGAGTCAGATCTTGCATAGTGCGTCATGTTTAATTTTTTTGTCTTATCAACCAACGATAGAAACCATTCCGACCACTGGCACCAAATCCCCATTAGAGGTCGCTTTATACTAACTTTGTTTGTCCCCTTGGGGCCAGTTAAAGCTGTTCTGCCTTATACCGGATTTGACTCCCAGCGTTGATGCAATATCATGAGGTAAGGCCTTTCTAAGGGATACAGACAATGCCAGTGATCAGTCGTTTTTACGGGATTTTGATTGCCATGTATTTTAATGATCACAATCCGCCGCATTTTCATGCAAAATATTCAGGCTATGAAGCGCTGTTTGCATTTGATGGAACCATATTGGAAGGGGAATTACCCAAACGAGCTGCTATCTTTGTTGAAGAGTGGATAGGATTACACAAAACCGAACTGGAAGAAAACTGGCGTCGAGCCAGAGCTGGGGAGCCTCTTAATTACATTGCGCCGCTGGAGTAAATTATGTTGCATATAAAGTCTGCAAAATACGTGGCAGATTACAAAATTTGGGTAGCCTTTGATGATGGCACTTCTGGTGAAGTCGATTTGGATGGCGAACTAAACGGGCCTGTATTTGAGCCGCTGAAGGAAATCGCTGTTTTCCGAAAGCTATCGGTTGATCCGGAGCTTGAGACTGTTGTTTGGCCGAACGGTGCAGATCTGGCTCCAGAGTTTCTTAAAGGCTTGCATAACAAACAAAGTCAGCCAACGCGGACAGTACCGCAGCTTTGATCCTTAGATAGAGGACTGCCCACAGGTTAAGGTCTTGTGGTTAGCGTAAACAGCTAACTTTTTGCTGGCAATGCTAAAAAATTATTTCCCACTACAGCCTTAAAATCCCCATTCAGATGCGGCCCCATACTCACTTCATTCAGCCAGCATCCAGTTTGCAGGGCTATGCTAAAGAACAACTGAATTTTAAGGCCAAACAACATGAATGCTCGAACTACATTGTGGGTTGCTTTGATAGCACCCTTGTTAACACAGCAGGTGATGGCGTCTGACGATAAACAAGACCATAAACATAAAGCCAAAACGGTTGAAAAACAGGCAAAACATCAAGGTAAAGATAAGGTCACTGAACTTGATCCGGCAGACTTCAGCGTCAGCGCTGGGATCAGTGTGAGTGATGCGCGAGTTTTGGCAACACGATATCAACTGACAGGCCAAAGTGCTTTGCCACCAGGTATTCGTAAAAACCTGGCGAAAGGCAAACCACTGCCACCAGGTATTGCTAAGAAGTCTGTACCTAAGGCTATGGTCGCTGAACTGCCACAACATCCAGGTTATGAATGGCAAGTGGTTGGCACAGATATAGTATTAGTCTCTATTGCCACAGCGGTGATCACGGACATATTGATTGATGTATTAAACTGATTTTAATTAAGGCCCGGCATAACTACCGGGCTTTTAGCTTGATGCACTCAGCCCACTATCTACTCAACTCAAGCCGCCCAAACAGATATATTTCAATTCAGTAAAATCATCCAAACCATAACTGGAACCTTCGCGGCCTAAACCTGACTCTTTGACGCCACCAAAAGGCGCGGCTGCATTGGAAATTAAACCTTCGTTCACACCTATCATGCCGTATTCAAGGGCTTTGGCGACACGGAAAATCCGGCCTATATCACGGCAGTAAAAGTAGCTGGCAAGGCCTGTGGGCGTATTGTTGGAGAGCTCTATTGCTTCTTGCTCAGTATCAAAAACGCTGATACAAAGCACAGGGCCAAAAATTTCGGTTTGGCTGATTTGCATACCGGGAGTGACGTCTGTGACTATAGTGGGCTGGAAAAACAACGGCCCTAAGTCGGCATCAATAGCGCCGCCTAACAGCAGTTCTGCGCCCTGATCCAGCGCCTGATCCAACAAGCGGGTTATTTTATCCACAGCGGCCTGATTAATCAGTGGCCCTATCTGGCAACCTGCTTCCAAACCAGAGGCCAGTTTTAGCGGCGCTGTGGCTTTAATCAGCAAAGCTAAAAAGGCATCGTAGACAGGGCGCTGTACAAAAACACGATTGACACAAACACAGGTTTGACCGGCATTCCTAAATTTAGCGGCCAGTAAACCCTGCACTGCTGCTGGTAAATCTGCGTCGTCAAATACAATAAAAGGCGCATTGCCCCCCAGCTCCATCGAGACTTTTTTTACGGTAGAAGCGCACTGCGCCAGTAAGGTTTTGCCGACAGGGGTTGAGCCGGTAAAACTGAATTTAGCCACACGGCTGTCTTTGGTCAGCACCTGACCTATAGCTTTGGCATCTGTGCCTGTGACTACATTAAAAACTCCAGCCGGAATACCGGCACGGCTGGCAAGTTCAGCTAAAGCCAAAGCCGATAAAGGTGTGAGCTCAGCGGGTTTTACCACAAAAGTACAACCTGCAGCTAAAGCCGCTGCGGCTTTGCGTAAAATCATCGCGTTCGGGAAATTCCATGGCGTAATAGCAGCTACTACGCCTATGGCTTGTTTTAGCACCAGAATGTGCTGGCTGGTTTTAGCCGCCGGAATAATATCGCCATTCATGCGTTTGGCTTCTTCAGCAAACCAGCTGACAAAAGAGGCGCCATAGCCAATTTCGCCCGCGGCTTCCTCTAAGGGTTTGCCTTGCTCCAAAGTTAAAATACAGGCTAAGTCTTGCTGGTGATCCAACATCAATTGATACCAGCGCATAAGCTTGGCAGAACGTTCTGCTGCCGTAAGACCAGACCAGGCAGGAAAAGCCGCAGCGGCCGCTGTGACTGCTTGTTCTGCTTCTGTAGCTCCTGCTTCAGCCACTAACGCCAGCAAAGCGCCATCCGCTGGATTATGCACCGCAAAATGACCACTGCGGCCGCTGTGGAATTGTCCGGCTATATAACTGCTGTGATGCACCAGACTGCTGTCTTTGAGTTGCGAAAAAACGCTATTTGTTTGATTTGTCATGGGCTTAGCTCTGGAGTTTTCAGGCACAGCCAGTGTAGCCTCAAAGTACTGCAAATGCGAAGCAAAGCAGAGGGCGCTGAGGGTACAGCGCTCTGTTGGATTAAAGCGATAAAAGTAAGCTCATTTTTATGGCTTTACTCTAATGGCAACTCCATAGGTTTGGGGCTATGACTAAGCAGTTCTGCCCCTTCAGCAGTAATGAGTATATCGTCTTCCAGCCGCACCCCCCCAAAGCCTGGCCAATACAAACCAGGTTCAATAGTCACCACCATTCCGGGCATCAGTATCTGCTGGCAACCATAACGCATCAGAGGCTGTTCATGCAGCGCCAGCCCAATACTGTGGCCTAAGCCTTCGCCTGCATAAGCAAAAAAGGCGGAGTCAGCTAAGATTTTCTGCGCTACCTCTGTCAGTTGATCGGCCCGGATCCCGGCTTTGGCAGCAGCTAAAGCCGCTTGTTGCGCCCGCTCTACCGTCTGATAAAAGTCTTGTTGTTGTGGGCTGGCTTTGCCCAGCACATAGCTGCGGGTCATATCTGATTTATAACCCTGAACCTGAGCACCAAAGTCGATCAGGATCCAGTCCCCCTGCTGAAACCGCCGCTCTGAAGGTTTGCCATGAGGCAGGGCAGTGCGTGGTCCTGACAACAATATAGTGGGGAAGGCCAGAGCTTCTGCACCTAAAGCCAGTAGGTGTTGTTCAAGCCAGTGTGCGGCCTGTTGTTCAGACACACCGGGTTTGAGTTGAGGCAATAACCAGCTCAGAGCCTGATCGGCAATGGCTGCGGCCTGACGGATAGCCGCCAGCTCTTGGGGATCTTTGATGGCCCTGAGTTGTTCTGTGATTTGCCTGGAATCGGCCAGAGTACAAGACAACTCCTGTTGCAACTGCTGATACAAGGCAACTGGTACCTGATCGTAATCCAGTTGGAGCTGAGCAGGTTGGCTGGTCAGCAGTGCGCTGATGGCCTGACCCAAACTCTGGCGGGCACGGTCACGGCAGTAACACTGAAAAGCAGTGGCCTGAGTTTGAGCTTGTTCAATATAACGATAGTCGGTGATCAGGATCGCCTGCTCTGCGGTGATTAATAACTGTCCGGCAGAGCCGGTAAAACCAGATAAATAGCGCACATTCAGTGGTTCAGTCACCAACACAGCATCGGCCTGTTGATTTTTCATTTGCTGGCGAAATAGTTCTAAACGCATGGAATACCTCTTTTTTGTATACAATATCCCAATGCTTGTGGGGCTGCAACTAAAGTCTATGGTCGACAGAGGATCGGCATTTGATATACTGCATACTATGTACAGTAAACAAGAACAACGTCATGGTCATTGAATACAAAACCCGAACTCAGGTTGTGGTGGAAGCTATCAGGGAAAAAATCCTGAAAGGGGAAATTAAAGCAGGTGAACCTTTACGTCAGGCTGCGTTGGCGGACGAGCTGAAAGTAAGCCGGATCCCTATACGTGAAGCCTTGTTGCAACTTGAAGCTGAAGGATTAGTTGAGTTTGAAGCTCATAAAGGCGCCACAGCCACAAAATTATCCGCAGAACAGGTGACAGAGCTGTTTGAGTTAAGAGCTTTACTGGAGACTGAGTTATTACGGCTGGCGATCCCTAAACTGACAGATGCTGAACTGGATCAAACCGAACTTATTTTGCAGCAGATGAATGACGCTTATCAGCAATCTGCCACCTCAGGAACCTGGAGTGAACTGAACAGCCGTTTTCATCTGAGTTTATACAGAGCGGCCAACCGGCCTTTGACCTTTGAAATGGTGCAAAACCTGAACAGTAACTCAGACCGATATATCAGGGTACACCTGATGCTGGCTGGTGGAGTAACCAAAGCCGGGCCTGAGCATGTACAGTTGCTGGACTTGTGCCGTCAGCGCAAGGTGGAGCAAGCTTGTGTGGTGCTAAAGCAGCATATTCTTGGCGCTGCCCATGAAATTAACCAACTGGTGCAAAAGCTGGATGCCGACGCGGGTCAATAACTCAGTGAATGCAGGGCCCTAAGCACGGCCCTGCAGTTTTATATGTTCGACCTTATTCCACCATCAGTACTTTCAGTTCTACATTGTTAAAACCTTGCACTGTATTCACCATAATGTGGTAATAGCTGCCTGGTACAACAGAACTCATTGTTATTTTCTGGCTGGTGCCTCTGCTGATACTGGAAGCCGCATCATAGTTATTTGGTGCTGGCCAGCCAACACGTTTCACATACAACTGTGCATCACCAGTACCGCCGCTCAGGGTAAAATATAAAGCTTTGGCATGAGCCGGAACCCAGACCCACTGATAAACAGCAGAAGTACTGCTCAGGCCTGACCATTGCTGTAACTGTGACAAGGTTCCTTCTTTCCAACTGGCGGTCAGACTGGCTGCGTTAAAGTCACGATACCCATGCACCATGACAAAATAGTCGCCTGTTGGCTGCAATACGTCCACTTTTTCTCTGTTGCCAATGGCGTAAGGACGATAATCCCATTCGCTGAGGCTGGCTTGTTGCTGGCTGCGCACATACAAGTCCAAATCACCAGTTCCACCTGAGCTGACGATACTCAAATCATAAGCATTGGCAGGCAATTCAATCTTGAGGTGTTGTTCGCTGTCCTTAAGGCCTGAAATAGCCACAGGCTGACCATTCAGCAAAAGCGGTATGGCAGGTTCTGTCTGGCTGCAGTCTTCAGACGTCAGCAGGCAGTCCAGCCATTGATCAAATTCCTGATCAAAGTTGCTGCCCCATGCGGCCAGAATAGCGCTGTACGGGGTATAAGGTGGCAGCTCTGGTACATTAGGATCTTGCATTTGACCGCAGGTCCATACCCAATTGCCTTCGGAGTTAGCACTGTCGTCATATAACCAGCTCCACTGGTTGGTTATGGCTTCAGATTTGCTGCGCCAGCCCCAGTCAAAGCTGCATGGCAGGTCTGAAATATAATATTTGGCAGCGCGCATGCTTGGCAGCAACTGGTTATCTATTAAATCTCTGTGGCGTTCAAACATAAAACGAGTCGCCAGATAACCCCAATAATAAGTACGTTCGGTATTACTATTGGCATAGGTGGTCTGGAATAATTGACTTAAGCTGTAGGTTTTATTGGCAATGATATCGACGACTTTTGGATTGTCATCGCCTATCGACAGATATTCCGCCAGTCCTTCACCCCACCAGACTAAATTAGCTGGTTGATCGCTAAAACTGCCCCACTGGTTAAAGCGGCCATCCAGATAATGGATATATTCGTGGTTTAAATTCCAGACGACAAACTCAGGTTGCAACCAGGTGGCCTGATAAGCAATAAAACGCGCCTGATTTGCCGGATCTGAAGGTGTGCCTTCAAGGTACATGCCGCCGTTGTTGGTATCTATACCAAAAAAACTGCCGGCATAATTCTGATATTCAGCAGAGGAGTTAAAAATCACAATCTCCAGCGCAGAATTTTGATCATTGCTGACCGGGCTGTTGGCATTAGTGCCAAACTCGAGGTGAAACTGCTGCTCCTGACCATGCAATTGCTGACAGATTTGTTGCAAATTGCCAGTGCTGACAGGGGGCTGAAAACGTACTTCTAAGGAGTCACTGCAAATATGTTGTCCGGATAATACTGTGGCTTCCAAATCAAAGGCACAAGCCTCGCCATAGGAAGCACAGTTCGCCTGATCATAAATACTGACCATACGCTGGGCGTTTACCCAGCCTTTTGAACCTGTGCCCCCAAAGCTATAGCTGGATAAAATGCTTTGCATGGCCGGACGAACTGAGTCGGCAACAGCGCCACCGAACTTTAAAAAACGGCCCAGTTCTGTCACCGCATCGGCCCATTGGTATTCACGGGTATGGCCAACCAGCCAAAGCCCGTCACTTAAGACAAAATCACGCAGATTGGTGATAATATCCGGTTGTGTAGTGACCAGTTGTTGTAATGCAGTTGCATTGCTATTGCTGGCATTAAAATAATGGGTCAGCAACTGGGTCATGCCATTTTCTTCATAGCCAACCCCCCAGTTATTCTGCCGATTGACCGTACTGGCATAACCCTTAATCGCCTGGCTGAAACGGCGCAGGTATCGCAGGTTGTTGGTGCCTGAACTGTTGACCAGTACCAGCATCTCGTAACGCAACATAAAGTTGCGTGACGAAGCGCCGTCAAATCGAACGAAATGCTCACCGGCAAAATACTGATCAAAGACCTGCTGTAGTTGTTGCAGATAGTTGCTTTGATATTCGCGGCCTGAAGCTGATCCCACCCAATGAGCGGCACGCAGGTAAGTCACCAGCTTTTCCAGTTCGGCCGCACCAGTAGCATCAGAGCCATCAAACTGCGCCATCCTGTTGTGGATGGCTTGCACAATAGTCAGCAGTTTGCTGTCGGTGAAATAGTCGCTATTGAGAAAGTTAGCGTTGTATAAGCCATATAAGCAACTGGTCAGATTGGCACTCTCTATGGCCTGGATCAGAGCCTGGTCCTGCAGTGGCAGCAATTGAGCCGGGCTGGTACAGCTGCTGCTTTGCAGTGCGGTTTTTTGTACCTGCACTTTGGCACTGACGCTTGGTGTTTTTTTCAGGTTTTGTTGCTGTTGTTCAAACTGATAAGGCGACACTTTGCGGGGAGGCAAAGGCGCCTGAAGTTCAGGAATGCCATGCTCCAGCTCAGAGCTCTGTCGCTCCGGACTGGATTGGTGGTGCTGATGTGCTGCGGCACTGAATGGGCTTAGCGCCCACACAGCGGTTGAACCCACGAGCAGGCTCAGCAATAGACTGGATTTTTTCATGTTGTTAGATCCTGTGATTTTATTTTGATTAAAATTTGCCCAGAGGCCAACTTAAAATAGCATATGATATTCTGTATACAATATTTAATTAATAAATATATAACTTATTTGGCGTTGTAATGTCACAAGTGTCAGATGGTGGGCTTGAACTGCGGCGGTTGACGCTGGATGCAAAGGGGCAACTGGACGGAAAAAATACCGATAGCAAACTGTGAATCTGTAGTTGTACTGACACCGGGGCTGCCACTAAAAAAACAGCTCCGGTGCAGAAGCCGTCAGGTGCCGGGTTCAGCTTTTGCCTGACTATTCAGCTCTCCTTGTTGGATCCACAGCAGCAGGCGGCCGGACAGCAGCCATAACACCAGAGCTGAAACTGCTGCTGTAATGGCAAAACCGGCAAAGATAGCCATGGCATTTTGTTGCATCTGTTCGGCCGAATTCTGCTGGGTGCCGATCAGAGCACCACACCAGCCTGCCACTTTATTGGCCATGGCAATAAACAGATACCAGATCCCCATCACCAGTGAAGCCATCCGCAGTGGTGCCAGCCGGCTGACCATAGATAAACCCACAGGAGAAATACAGAGCTCGCCGAGGGTGTGACATAAATAAGCCAGTACCAGCCACCATAAACTGGCTTTGCCGACGCTCTGATACTGCAAACCTGCCAGCACCAGGCACACAAAACCAGCACTGAGAAAAAGTAAACCCAGCACGAATTTTTGCTGGGCACTGGGGCCCCGATCACCGGCTTTTAACCAAATTCCTGCCAGTATTGGCGCAAAAACCAGAATAAAAAATGGGTTCAGCGATTGAAAATAAGTGGGGTTCAGTTCCATGCCCCAGAGTTCTCTGTCGACAAAACGGTCGGCATAAATGGTCATTAAGCCTCCGGCCTGTTCAAAACCAGCCCAAAAAATGACGGTAAACAAACCCAGCAGCAATAAAGATTTTAATCTGCTTTGTTCTTCAGCCGTCAGTGGCAAAACAGGCGAGGCTGAAATCTGCAGATTGCGTTTGAGCCCAATCTCACCTAACCAGCCCGGCGCCAGCAAAAAATGCAGGACAAAAGCCAGCAGCATGCCTATGCCCGCCAGCAAAAAACCAGCCTGATAATTTCGATATGCCTGTCCGTCCACCTGATAAGCAAACTGCTCAATGGTCAAACCTACGGCTATACCCGCCAGAAACATGCCTGAATTAATACCCAGATAAAAAATGGTGTAGGCACTGTCTCTGCGTGGATCTTTGTCGTGATACAGGTCGCCCACCATAGTGGAAATATTGGGCTTAAATAAACCGTTGCCTGCCACCAGTGCAGTTAATCCCAGGTAAAACAACAGGTCGGGCTGGCTGAACCACTGCGGAGGTACGGCCAGCATAAACTGACCACAAGCCATCAACAGAGAACCCGCCAGCACGGCCTGCCGTTGCCCGAGGTAACGATCCGCCAGATAACCACCGAGCACCGGAGTTAAATACACACACATGGTAAAGCTGCCATAAAGTTGCAAGGCACGGGCTGTGTCCCAGCCCAGTCCGCCGCCATGGCTGCTGACCTGATCTGTTAAATACAGCACCAGCAAAGCCCGCATGGCGTAATAAGAGAAACGTTCCCACATTTCTGTACCAAACAATAAAAATAAGCCCCTGGGATGGCCCAGGTACTGTGGGGGTGAACTGGAGTTCATAGGGGAGCCTTTTGTGGTTCATCCTGCTTCAGCCGATGAAAATGTTCAGCGCTGACCGGTAAATGAGCGGGCTGCAAATAACTGCGATACAGGTATTTTCCGAGGTAGAGGGCTGCTGTGGCTTCTGTTTTTGGTTGGGAGACCTGCTGTTGTAAAAACTGCTGAAACTGCAACTCTGAGCTGGAAGCCAGTTGTTGCAACAGTCCCTGGTAACCGGCAAAAAAGTCCTGACTCAAATGCCGTTTTAACCGTCTGAGCTGTTGTGGCTGCTGTTGCTGAAGAAACAACCAGGCCCAGTAAGACCAGCGGTAAGTCAGATCCAGACCATCCGTATAGCGGGTTGCAAAAATTTGTTCTAACGAAGGGCGTTCTTCTGCTTTGGTTTTTGCCAGCAGTTCTCTGGCTTTGTCATTGTGCTGGCCTTTGGCTATCAGTTCTGCCAGGCCTTCGCTCCACCAGACCATTTGTGCCGGGAAATGCTCAAAAGGGCCATAACTTACAAAACGGCCATCCAGATAATGGATGTATTCATGCTCTAAGTTCCAGACCGCAAAGTCTTGTTGCCAGAAATGCTGGAAGCTAAAAAAGCGGGCCTGATTGTCTGGATCCGAAGGGGTACCTTCAATATACATACCGCCATTGTTGGTATGAATATTAAACAGCAGGGAGCCATACAGGTTGTAGTCGCTGTAATGGTCAAAAATTACCACTTCCAGTTGCTGATTCAGATCATTGGCGACAGGCTGTTGTTGGGTATCGAGCAATGAATGAAACTTATGCTCCAGCCCTTGCAGTTGCTCACAGCTCTGTTTGAGCTGAGATTCTGTGATGTTGTTAGCCCGGATTTTCAAACGCTCAGAGCAGTGATAATTCAGCGGCAAAGCTTGTGTCAGGTCCGGATAAAGGCAGTGGCCGACAAACTCCTGTTCGCAGTTGTCTCTGACTCTGAAAGAGTTCACCAGATAGAGCTGGCTAAAGAGTTGTTTCTGCTCTGTCGGACTCAGATGTTTGTGGTGTTGCAATACAGCCAGAACCTGCTGATCCAACTGCTTTTGTTCTGCCTCACCCATTAGTGGATGCAGATAGGCCATAGTCCACAGCAGGTGCTGTAATTGCCAGCTCTGGCTTAGCGGCGCTAATTGTAGCAAGAGGCTGGCGGGCTTTAGTTGCAACAAAGCCTGGGCTAAGTCCGGATCTGAACGGCCATAATAGAGGCCAAATGCCAGGCTACGGATCAGCTCCCACCAGCTGTAATGCTGCTGCAGTTCGTCGGATAAGATCAGCTCCTGCTGCAATAGCGGCAGCAGAGGTTTTAGTTGTTCAGGCCAAAGCGGCTTGAGTTCAGTGTCAGGGTAAAAACGGTACAGCAGCACTGCATAGTGTTCCTGCAAGCGCCAGCCAGGCAGCTTGCTTTGGCTGAACTCTGGCTGTTGACTGAGTTGTTGCAGCAGTTGGTGCAGCAATTTTAGTTCAGTTGCAGGCATCTCTGTCACTGGGTGCTGGTAAGACAAATGCCGTAGCAGTTGTAAAGCCGGAGTTACCCCGGTTTCAGACAGAGGGTTTTGCTGCAGACTGTGTTGCAATTGCTGCAGCGCAGGATAAAACGCTGAATGGTTTTGCGCCTGAACTAAATTTGGCCAGGCTGACCAGCAGCACAGCAGAAAGAAAACAAAAGTGTGAAGTTTCATTTTTGGATTCATCATTAAAAAGGCCTTTGCCACAGCAAAGGCCTGAGCCGGATCAGAATTGGTAACGCACCACAAAAGACACAAGACGGTTGCTTTGCAAAGCCGTTGGGCTATTCCAGTCCGGGTTAGCGGCAAAGCTGCCATCGGTTCTGGTGATTTGTGCCACTTCGTTGACATTCATAGGGGTGTCGAAGTTAAACAGGTTATAGACAGTGGTTTTTAATGTCAGATCGCCATCAGCCAGTTGAGTGTGATACGTCAGCGACAGATCAAACTCATACAGCCATTTCAGGCTGCCTGCCGAGCCTCGTGGGGCTGGTGTTCCATCCCAGTCGTAGAATGAGGCTTCGTTATACCATTGGCTGGCACACCACTGCGCCCATAAACTGGGTTCCTGACAGGTGTCCACTCCTGAAGGGTGGATACTGAATTTATTCAGCGGCGAGCCTGATGTGGCTCTGGCAACAAAACCCAGATCCCATTGTTCGGCTAACTGGTAAATACCACTGAGTTTCAGCGCATGGCGATGATCGTTAGGTAAATTGCCTCTGCCATGGTCCATTAAATCGGCATAGTCATAGGAGGTGGTCCAGCCCGGATCGGCCTGACCGTTGTCTGTACGCACCAAACCTTCTGTCATGCCCCAGCTGTGTGACAAGACGTAAGATGCCCAGAGTTGCAGATTGTCTGTGGGTTTACCTTCCAGGTTAAACTCCCAGGCCAGGTATTTACGTTCAGGTTTAGGTAAACGTAAATCCTCTGCCGACAGCTGTACTTTTTCTTTTATTCCGTCTAAATCAAAATCATAAAAGAATGTGACATCTTTACCCGGGTTTAACAGGGTATAGAAGTAATATTCATTGGCGTTGTTTTCTATATTGTTTTGTTCCAGCCATTTCGCAACGACAGGCCCGAGATCGGAGTCTTCAATAGATTGTTTCAGTTCGCGGTAGACAAAACGCACCCCTCCTTTGAGATTGTCATCCAGTTGTCGCTCATAACCTAAGGTGAATTCGTCAGAGTACATAGGGCCCAGATCATCAGCTGCTATACGATCCACATCCACAGCACCACTCTGGACCACATTGGTTGCCACTAAATTACCGTGGCTTGGTGAACCATCCGCATTCAGTACCAAAGTCCCATCCGGGTTCAGCTGATCAGGCAAATAATAAAAATGCACATCTTTTTGCCCGCTGGCCTGTTTGATATTCATGTTGGCTGAAATAGGCTGGTAGTAGCGACCAAAAGTGGTGAAAATTTTACTGTTACCGTCTGCTGATGGATCCCAGATCAATTGCAGACGTGGCGCAATTTGTTGTTCTAAATCCAGATAAGCTTCACCTGTACTGGCGGTATTTTCGAAGCTGCTGTAACGAAGCCCGGCATTGAGCACCAGCGAATCATTGATCTGCCAGCTGTCCTGCAGATAAAAAGCCAAAGAATTAACTTCGGTTTTACCTCCTACATCACGTTGACGCTGCCGCACATAAGTACCGGCTGGCAGGTCTATCCGTGGAATGGCGGTGTAAGTACGGTATTCCCACCAGCCGCGCGCATCGCCGACACCATTCTGGAATTCCAGATAATCCACATCTAACTGCTCGGCATCCACACCAAACTGCAAAGTATGGTTATCCAGTGTATAGGTCAGATCCAGTCTGAACTGATCGCGTTGATAGGCTTCGCTGACCAGATTGTTGGTGGTCCAGTCGCCATAACGCTGACCATTCAGGTTGACATAATCCCAGATGCCGGGAAAAGTATTGGTGGGTTTGGTGTGGGTAGTGTCTTCAACCCGGCCTAGCGTAGCTGAGACGGACAGCTCATCTGTGATAAAGCCCTGATAACGGGCCGAATACATTTTGCCACCTGCGCCGCTTTGGGTCAGGCCTGTATTTTCACCACGACCATCAGCAGTGGTCCATTTGTAATTCTGATAACTGTTATCCACAGTATTGTCGAGTGCTGTGACCGTCAGCACATGATCATCGGTAATATACCAGTCCATATTCAGGAACCAGCGGTCTTCATCTTTACTGTGATTGGTGAATGCAGTGGCTGCAGAGTTGGCGTATTCCGACTGATAGCGACGTGGGTTGAGCAGGGCATAAAAAAACAATTTGTCCTGGATCAAAGGGCCGCTGGCCCAGATGTTGGCTTCGTGAAAACTGTTTTCGTACTCTTCATTGTTAATAGCAAAGCTGCCATTTTCTTTGTACACCGAGTCATGGGCAGAAAACAACGCAGCAGGGTCGTATCTTAATTCAGCGCCAAACTCAAAATCGTTACCACCAGAGCGGGCTATTGCATTGACCACACCACCGATAAAACGATCGTATTCAGCGGAAATGCCACCTGTTTTAACCTGAGTCTGAGCTATAGCTTCCCATGGCAGATCCACTGCACCTATACCTGTACGCAGTGCACTGATATTCATGCCATTGAGGAAGTAACCATTTTCAGCTGAGGAAGCGCCACCAAAGCTGGAAGCCTTAAACTCAGAGCTGCGGGAAACACCTGGTGTCAGCAAGGCTATGTTTTCAAAGCCGGTATTGACGGGCATTTTGTCCAAAGTGACCTGATCAAAGGTTAAACCTGCAGTAGAGTCTGAGGTGTCTATTTGGCGGATCATGCTGCCCTGAACTGCAATACGTTCTATGTTTTCTGCGCCTCCCAGCACAGGGTTAAAAATGACGGTTTGGCCCAGTTTGATCTGAATACTGTAGTTATCCAGCACTGTCTGGTTATTTTGCTGAACTTTGAGCTGATATTCACCTACAGGTAAGGCTCGCAGTATGTATTCGCCTTGTGCGTTACTTTGCACTGTGCGGCTGAAGCCCTGACTTTTGTGCGTCAGGGTGATACTGGTTTGCCCTGAGGTTTGATTGACAACCCCTTTGAGCATGCCCGTTGTATTGTCCTGAGCCTGCACTGATAGGGTGCCCAGACTCAGCAGCAATGAGGCGGCCAGCAATGAAAGTTTAAATAAGTTACCCCTGTTGAGCTTGTTCATAAATCCTCTTTTTGTATTATGGATATTGTATATTTTATGTTTTTGCACGGATGCAAAAATTCAGCAGCTGTCAGGCAACTGCTGAAAAAACTAGAACCTGTTGATCCGGTACGGCGTCAGTGAAATCGCAGGTTGTAAAGCACGAAACAGACTGGTCAGCAGCTCGGCCGAAAATGCAGCCTGGGTTAAGCCCAGATGCTGATGACCAAAGTTATAAAACACCCCTTTATGCACAGGGCAGGGGCCGAGCACAGGTAAAGAGTCGGGTAAGGAAGGCCGGTTGCCAGCCCAGGGCCGGGCTGTGTCACTGGCTTGTAAAGGCTGGTGCAGCAGAGCTTCGGCATGCTGTTTTAATATCAGGGCTCTGCGGTAGTCTGGATCCGAGTTCAGCCCGGCAAATTCGACAGTTCCGGCCAGCCGCAGCCCCTGATGCATAGGGGTCATAATAAACTTGCGTTCCAGTGAGCTGACCGGACGTTTCAGTGCTATGGGTTGTACCATCAAATGGTAACCCCGCTCTGCAGTCAGTGGCACAGTCCAGCCCAGCTGTTTGGTGAATTGACCTGAATGGGCGCCAGCCGCTATCACCAGTTGCTTGCTGACAATCTGCTGTTGTCCGGCCTGGATCTGGATCCCTTGTGGTCTGACACTGATGTGCTGCACTGCGCTTTGTTGCCATTGGCCTCCCAATTGGCAAAATTTATCAAACAACAGCTGACACAGCAGGTAAGGATCCGGGCTGTGCGCCACTTCGGTAAAATCCAGTGCTGCTGTTAAGGAGCCGCTGAGTTCAGGTTCAAGTTGCTGCAAAGCTGCTTTGTCCCGCCAGCTGACATCTATACCTGCCTGACGGAAACTCTGGTAACAAGATTGCAGCTCTTTGCTGTTGTGTTGTTCTGTGACCAGTAAAGCGCCCTGGTACTGGATTTGATCGGAAAGCTGGCACAGCTCCAGCAGTGTTTGCCAGCTGCGTATGCTTTGGTGATTGAGCTGACTTAATGCCTGTTGATGGGCAAGGCGTTTGCTTTTGCTCATATTGGCGAGAAAGCGGCCAAACCAGGGTAAAGATTGCAGCAAATAATTTGCCCTGAGTTTGAGTGGGCCAACAGGGTCTACTAACATGCCGGGCAGTTGCTTCAGCAAAGATGGCTGGGCCAATGGAAATACCTGTTCAGTAGCAAAATGCCCCGCATTGCCCCTGGAGCAGCCAGAACCAGGCCCGGCCTGATCCAGTAATAAGGTCTGAAAACCAGCCTGCTGTAAAAACACAGCTGTGGTTAAACCTATAACTCCTGCCCCTATGATCGTGACTTGTTGCATCAATGGATCCTAAAAATACTTGATATTGTAGATTGTATACAATATTCTTTTGTCGATCGCAACCAAAGAGGAAAAAAATATGCACCACAAATGGCAAGGGGTTTACCCGGCAATCTCGACTCAGTTTTATGAAGATGGATCTATTAACTATCAGGCCAACAGAAGAATGCTGGAGCAACTGATTGAGGATGGGATCAACGGCATTATCGTTTTGGGTACTGTGGGGGAAAATGCGTCTTTAACTTCAGCAGAAAAACGGGAATTTCTGCAGCATACAGTACGCACTGTTAATGGCCGCATTCCGGTGATTGCTGGTTGCACTGAACATAGTGCAGGCGAGGCCATTGATTATGTCAAAGCCGCCGAACAAATTGGTGTGGATGGCATTATGTTATTGCCAGCAGTGGTATACCGCGGCACGGACAGGGAAGTGCTGACGCATTATCAACTGGTGGCCAGAGCCACTAAATTGCCCATTATGGTGTACAACAATCCGGTCAGTTATGGCGTGGATATTCATCTGGATATGATGGCGATATTGGCGGAAGAGCCCAATATTGTGGCTATTAAAGAATCTACCACTGACACCCGCCGTATCAGTGAGTTGTATCAGAGATTCGGCCAGCGTTTTGTCATTTTCTGCGGCGTGGATGATATAGCGCTGGAGTCTGTGCTGCTTGGTGCTACAGGCTGGATCTCTGGTTTAACCAATGTGTTTCCCCGTGAGTCTGTCACCTTATTTCGCTTAGCTCAGCAAGGCCGGCTGGCCGAAGCCAGGGAGTTGTACCGCTGGTTTATGCCTTTGTTGCGTCTGGATACAGTGCCTACTCTGGTGCAATGCATCAAGCTGGCGGAGCAGATAGTAGGGCGGGGTCATGAAAATGTGCGTTTACCCCGTTTAACACTGGCAGGAGAAGAGCGGCGTTATGTAGAACAAGTGGTGGCTACAGCACTGGCCAGCAGACCGGATCTGCAGGCTTTATCCACGACCGCAGCGGAGTAAGCTGATGATACAAGGAACATTTTTTTGCATAGACGCTCATACCTGCGGTAACCCTGTCCGCCTGGTGACCAGCGGCCACCCTGAGTTACGGGGTCGAACCATGAGTGAAAAGCGACTGGATTTTATCGAACGCTTTGACTGGATCCGTCAGGCTCTGATGTTTGAGCCCAGAGGTCATGCCATGATGTCTGGCTCCTTTTTATACCCGGCCTGCTCAGACAATGCCGACGCTTCGGTGTTGTTTATTGAAACCAGCGGCTGCCTGCCAATGTGTGGCCATGGCACCATAGGAACAGTCACAGCTGCTTTGGAGCAGGGTTTGCTGCAGCCCAAAAAGCCCGGAGAGCTGGTGCTGGATGTGCCTGCAGGTCAGGTGCAGATCCATTACCAGCAGCAGGACGGTAAAGTCAGCTCTGTGAAAATCCGCAATGTTCCTTCGTATCTCGCCATTCAGGATGCCAGTGTGCATGTACCTGAGCTGGGCGACATCCGTTTTGATGTGGCTTATGGTGGCAACTTTTACGTCATTATTGAGCCGCAGCCTAATTTCCCCGGCCTGGAACACTGGAGTGCTGCTGAAGTTTTACGGTATAGCCCTTTAGTACGTCAGGCCGTCAATGCGGCTTTTGAGGTGGTGCATCCTTTGGATCCCAGTATCAGAGGCATACGGCATGTGCAATGGACAGGCAAAGCCAGAAATCCGGGCTCTGATGCAGCTAATGCGGTGTTTTACGGCGAAAATGCCATAGACAGATCGCCTTGTGGCACAGGCACCAGTGCCCGTATGGCTCAGCTGTTCAGCAAAGGTTTGTTAAAGCTGGGGGACAGCTTTGTGCATGAAAGTATTATTGGCAGTCAGTTTACCGGCCGTATTGAAGCAGAAACCGAAGTAGCAGGTCATCCTGCCATTATCCCTTCCATTGAAGGCTGGGCCAAAGTTTATGGTTTTAATCAGATCCAGGTGGATAACACAGATCCCTATGCGTATGGCTTTGAGGTGAAATGATGATTAGCGGACAACAGTATATAGCGGGCCACTGGTGTGGTCAGACGGAGGAGGGCATTCAGTCTTTTGATCCGGCCAAATCCAGAGCTTTAGCTTATTCTTTTGCCGAAGCCAGTGCTGAGCAGTTGCACCAGGTGACCAGTGCGGCTGGGATGGCCTTTGAACAATATCGCCAATTGCCAGCACAGCAGAGGGCGGATTTTTTACAACGTATTGCGGCTGAACTCAAAGCCTGTGCGGACGAATTGATCCCGGTGGTCATGGCTGAAACAGCACTGAGCAGAAGCAGGGTGGAAGCTGAGCTGCAACGAAGCTGTTTTCAACTGAGTTTTCTGGCGGCTGAACTGGTGAAGTTAGCGCCCATCAACGATGCCGCTTTGCCTGAACGCCAGCCTGTGGCTAAAGCTGCTTTACAACTCAGGCAGGTTCCGCTTGGGCCTGTGTTGGTGTTTGCTGCCAGTAATTTTCCACTGGCTTTTTCAGTAGCTGGTGGAGACAGTGCTGCGGCTTTGGCGGCAGGTTGTTCTGTGATAGTAAAAGCCCATAGTGCTCATCCCGCCACTTCAGAACTGGTGGCCAGAGCTATAGCCAGAGCTGCGGAGTTTTGTGCTATGCCAGCCGGAGTCTTTAACCTGATCCAGGCACGAAATTACCAGAGTGCAGAGCAGTTACTGCTGGACCCCAAAATTAAAGCTGTGGCTTTTACCGGTTCTCAGCAGGTGGGATTACATTTTGCCCGCCTGTTGCAACAAAGGGCTGAACCTGTGCCCTTTTATGCGGAACTGGGTTCGCTTAATCCTGTGTTTGTATTGCCAGGATATCTGGATCAACAGCCAGAACGGCTGGCTGAGATGCTGGTGCACTCTGTCAGTCAGAGTCAGGGCCAGCTTTGCACCAAACCCGGTCTGGTCTTGTTACCTCAGGGTCCGGCATTGCAGAAGTTTTTACAAAAGCTCAGAGAGCTGGTCAGTGCCCAGCAGGCTGGGCCTTTACTCAGTGCCAAAATTGCAGCGGGTTACAGCAAAACCGCAGAGCAGTTCAGGCAAATGGCCGGGGTTGAGCTGTTGGCAGAAGGAGTTGGAGAGGAACTGGGCTGTGATCGCAGGCTCAGGGTGTTTTTAACGGACAGCCCTGTGGTCGTAAGCCAGCCTTCGCTGATGGAAGAAATTTTTGGTCCGGCCACAGTCCTGGTGGTATGTCAGGATGTCACTCAAATGCAAATGTTGGCGACCTTGTTTGCAGGTCAGTTAACCAGCAGCTTTTTTGCAGAGCCAGATGAGCTTAAACAACATAAGGCGCTGATCCGGCAAATGGAATTAAAGGCTGGCCGTCTTATCGCCAATATGATGCCAACAGGGGTTGAAGTGTCTGCAGCAATGCAGCACGGCGGTCCTTTCCCGGCAGCCACAGACAGCAGAGTCAGTGCCGTAGGCGGTAATTCCCTGCAGCGATTTTTAAGGCCTGTGTGTTATCAGAATATGCCGGATCTGGATTAAACGGCTTCTGTTGGGTGAGCAAAAAAAACTCCTGTACCTTGTGGCACGGGAGTTTTTTTATCTGCTGTTTTTCATATACTGATAACGCACCGGGTTTTGCATTTGGATCAGTTGTTTGTCATCCACAGCCCGTTGTAACCACTGGTTCAGCTGGGATGGATGCAATAAAGTGCGGGCCGATAGCTCTTCTGCCGTGACAGGATGTGCAGCCAGTTTTGATAACGAAATCACAAAAAATCTATAAAAATCAGTAACAGCAAGTTGTTCCGTTGTGCCTGTAAAGTTGAGTTCAGCTGTGTTCTGCTGCATAGGGGCAAATAATTGCTGCTGTTCTTCCTGAACACTGTGTTCCATAGCTGCGTGTACTGGTGAAGAGAGCAGCATATCAGTGCTAAAAGACTGACTATCAGCCTGGCACCAGTGGCCACCTTTTGTCACTAACAGACTGTTTGTTGCCTCTGAGTCTGTCGTAGGTTTTACCCAGAGTGGCACCCACTGGTGTTTCAGGTTTTCTTCGGCACCATTTAAGGTGCCGCCTTTTGGGCCTGAATGGACAACTAAGGCACTATCGGCCAGGCAATAAATATACTTATTCCTTGCCATCGCATTGCCAGCATGAAAGCCAGCTTCAGGATAAAAAGGCGATACCAGTACCAACTTGCCATCCATCAGAGCCTGACGCCATTTGGCACTGGTTGCGGCTTGAAGCAAGCTATCTGCCATCACACCTGTCACTGTACCCCCCTGACTGAGCGCCCCAAGCATAGCTGCTTCATCTACCCCACGTGCGCCACCTGATACCACTGTCACTGCTTCTGTAGCAGCTTTGGCTGCAACCTGTTGGCTAAACAACAGATCGCTTTGCACCGCATTACGTGAACCCACCACAGCTAAGCCGCCACTATGAAGTAACTCTTTGTTGCCACAGCCAAAGAGTACAGGAGGGCTGTCATTTTTCAGCCTGATTTTGAGGCGTTTTGGATAATCAGAGTCTGAACGAGTCAGCACCCATAGGCCAGCTCTGTGCCATTTCTCCATCGCCAAAGCCAGACTATGACCTCTGCCTAATAACAACAAAATACGTTCGGTAGTAATGCGGTTATCATTCCAGCTTGCTAACAAGGGCTGTGGGTTTGCTACCAATAAGTCGGCCGGGGATAGCATCTTGTCCTTCAGCCATAAGGCAAAACGTCCCCACTCACCATTGCTTAATGGTTTTACATTCTCATTACTGGCTTTGCCAAAGTAGCAAGTGAGCAACAAAATGGCCTGGGCTGCACTGGATAAATTCATTAATCATGTACCGAAGTCGAAGCTAAAGCTGCGGGGTAAACAGGCCCACAGCCGTGTTGTCTGAGTAATGCTGCGATCACTGTCAGTGTCCAGCCTGAGTCCACTATATCATCGATCAAAAGAACAGGGCCATTTGGTATGGGTTGATGAACTGAAAAAGCGCCATCCAGGTTACGGCATTGGTGAAAACTATTCTGCTGGCCCTTTTGCGGTTGATTATTTTTGACTTTTTCTACCAGGTTGAAAAAAGGCAGCTGTAATTGCTGTGCCAGCCTGAATGCAAAATCAGGCACTAAATACGGATGCCGCAATGAAGGAACAGCACAAATCCAGGCAGGAGCAGGGCTGTGCTGCCAGCGCAAACGGATCATATCGGCCATGGCCTGAACCAGTTCGTCACTAAAGTGTCCGCCATGTTTTCCTGCTGCTACTGTTTTCCCCCAGCCCGCATCATTCCATCTGGATAATATCCGGCCTTCTTCTGCGGCGAGTTCGCCCAATAAACGTGGAAATTGATAGGTTGGAAACGCTCGTGCTGTGTCAGCCTTAGAAGGTGCCACTTGTTTCCTCGGTTTAAATACTATTTCTGCTTGTTTCAGGAAAATCCCCGCCTGATGTGCAAGCAAGGCGTCAGGAATAGAGTTGATTACCGGATAACCAAGGCATGAACTGCATTTGCCACAGGGTTCAGGCTGACTGTCATCCAGAGCCATACGCAGGTAATTCATTTTGCAGTCGGGCTCGGTCAGATAACTTTGCATTTGCTGCCATTCCTGTTCACGCTGCGCTGTTAAGTGCTGCATTCGGGTTTGATCCATCTGGTAAGCAACAGCAGTTCTGCGCCACAGGCTTTTTAGTTTGATCACAGGTGCAGGGTTTTCCACGCTGAGCAACTTTAATACTTTTTCAATTTGCGTTTGTCGCAGGTTGGTTTTTTCTTCAAGAGCACGAATAGTTAAACCATCGCTTAGCGCTAAGGCCTGTAAAATTTCATTCACCTGAACTTCTCCTGGAAAAGCAGAGTGGCGGAAAAACTCGTGGATATCCTGATCTTCAACACCTGACATCAGTACACCCATGGCACTAGCTATACCCCTGCCGGCACGGCCCACTTGCTGATAATAAGCCACTATAGATCCGGGGGCTTGATAGTGGATCACAAAACTCAAATCTGGTTTGTCATACCCCATACCCAAAGCGTTGGTGGCAACCAGCACTTTTAATTGATTGCGAAGCAGCTGTTCTTCCAGCTGTTGGCGATACAAGTTACTGTTTTCAAAACCTTCGGCTTCGATGCTGCCATGATAGGCTTTGGCGTTTATGCCATTTTGCTTCAGCCATAAGGCCACCTGCTCTGCGTCTCTGATGGTGAGAGTGTAGACAATACCTGTGCCCGGCAACGCAGGTATTACTTGTGCCAGCCAGGCCAGACGAGAGGCCTGATCTGGCATCCACATGGTCTGTAGCGCTAAACTTTCTCTGTTGAGTTGCCCACGCTGGATTTGGATATCACCCAACTGGGATTGAATATCAGCCACTACTCTGTTATTGGCTGTAGCTGTAGTGCCAAGCACTGGGGTATGAGCCGGCAGCTGGCGTAAGATATTGACGATACGGCGATAGTCAGGGCGAAAATCATGCCCCCAGTCGGAGATACAGTGAGCTTCATCAATCACCATCAAGGCAATACGATCGGCGATAGGGGTTAACACGGTTTCAATAAAACTGTCATTGGCTAAACGTTCTGGAGAAATCAGTAAACAATCCACCTGATCAGCCAGCACACGGGCAGTGACAGAACGCCAGTCTTCCACATTAGTTGAATTCATGGTTTCAGCTACCAGCCCCAATCGTTGGGCTGACTCTATCTGATTACGCATTAATGCTAACAAAGGGGAGACAATAATGGTCGGTCCCATGTGACGGTCACGGAATATTTTTGTACTGATAAAATAAACCGAACTTTTACCCCAGCCAGTGCGCTGCACTACTAAGAGTTTTTGGCCTTGGTTAACCAAAGCGTCAATAGCTTGCCATTGACCATCCCGAAACTGAGCAGCCGGATTTGCCAACGCAGTTTTCAATAAAAGTTCTGCCTGTTGTCTGGTCATTTTCAATCCTTTGCCTTTTAGTGAGCCAGCTTGTGTTCTCAGATGAACTATTGTTATCGAATAGTTAATAACTATAGCTGCTGAAGGCGAAAGTAATGATTAACTATCGAAGCTAACTAAGACTCTCCAACCGCTGTTGCAAAAAACGCTGTTCTGCCTGTTGGCTGGTTTTACTCAGGGCTTGCTGGTAATAAAACCGGGCTTGTTGGGTCAGGCCCAGCTTGTGGTGTATATCGGCTAAAGCAGCGTCGAGCAGGTGATACTGTGATAATTCGCCACTTTGTTCCAGCGCCAACAATAGCGGTAATGCAGCGGCCGGGCCTTGCGCCATACTGATGGCTACAGCTCTGTTTAACAGCACCACTGGCGATGCTTCAAAGCGATACAACAGATCATACAAAGCAACAATTTGTGGCCAGTCGGTGCTTGCTGCAGTTGGGCTTTCGGCATGAAGGGCGGCAATAGCGGCCTGCAGACCATAAGGGCCAATACGGCGACCTGTTAAAGATCGTTCGACCAGTTGAACCCCTTGTTGGATCAAGGCTTGATCCCACAAGCTTCTGTCCTGATCGGCCAGTACTATCAAATCACCCTGTTGATTGATGCGGGCAGTACGCCTCGATTCCTGCAATAACAACAAGGCCAATAAACCCATGGTTTCAGTATCGGGTTGTAACTCCAGCAATAAATAACCCAACCGTATCGCCTGAGCTGAAAGCTCTGCACACAACAGCTGGTCGCCCGAGCTTTGGCTATAGCCCTCGTTAAACAGTAAATAAATGACTTTAAGCACAACATCCAGCCGCTCTGGTAATTGCTCTGGAACTGGGATTTCATAAGGAATGGCAGCGTCACGGATTTTATTTTTCGCCCGTACTATACGCTGGGCTATGGTGACAGGGTTGGTTAAAAAAGCCTTGGCAATTTGCTCTGTGGTTAAACCACAAATTTCGCGTAGGGTTAAAGCGATTTGGGCTTCGGTGGATAAAGCCGGGTGGCAGCAGGTAAATATCAGCCGCAGCTCATCGTCTTGCCAGTTTTGATGATTTACTTCATCGGCCTGAAAAGCTTCGATGTCTTCATCCTGTTCAAACAGCCATTGCTGTTGATATTTACGCTGGGTGTGCTGCTGGCGAATTTTATCTATGGCTTTAAATCGCCCTGTGGAGACCAGCCAGGCTCTGGGCTGTTCTGGTAATCCATCACTGGGCCATTGCTGTAAAGCGCAGGCAAAAGCTTCCTGCAGTGCTTCCTCGGCCAGCTCAAAGTCACCCAAAAGCCGGATCAGGGTGGCCAGCACCCTGCGGCTTTCTTGTTGGTATAAAGCCGAAATAGCTTCGGCTGTAACCTGGCTATTCAACAGCTTACGAGCTTTGCATGCTGGCGAAGTCAGCGGCAATCTGCTGTATATCTTCAGGGAAATCTTCCATGTCCTGAACTTGCCGTACTTCAATCACTTCGTTATCACCAGCCGGACATAAACTGGCCCACTGGATAGCTTCAGCTTTGGAATTGACTTTAATCATCCAAAAACCACCCAGCACTTCTTTGGTTTCAGTAAAAGGACCGTCTGTGACCAGCGGTTTGCCTGCGGTAAAGCTAACGCGGGCTCCCATAGAAGGCGGATGTAAACCTTCACAGCTGATCAAAATACCAGCGTCCTGCAGTTTTCTGTTGTAGTCCATCATGGCTTCTACAGCTGCGGCTTCAGGCATAGCGCCTGGTGCTGCGCTTTCATAGCCTTTAGGGATCATCAGTAACATAAAGCGCATCTTATACCTCCAGTTGCCGTGGTGGTACCGAACTTCGGCTGGTTATCGCTGTTGGCATCAGTAGCATAAACTCCATATCACACCTCCAGTTGCCGTGGTGGTACCGAACTTCGGCTGGTTATCGCTGTTGGCATCAGTAGCATAAACTCCATCTTATACCTCCAGTTGGCGTGGTGGTACCGAACTTCGGCTGGTTATCGCTGTTGGCATCAGTAGCATAAACTCCATATTATACCTCCAGTTGCCGTATAGGCCGAACTTCAACAGAACCCACCCGGGCCGCCGGAATACCAGCTGCCAGTTGAATAGCTTCGTTTAAGTCTTTGGCTTCCACCAGATAAAAACCAGCCAGTTGCTCTTTGGTTTCAGCAAAAGGCCCATCGGTTAATAAGGTTTTGCCAGCGCGAACCCGCACTGTAGTGGCTGTATCTATCGGCTGAAGCGCTTCGGCGGCCAGCATACGGCCACTGTTTTGCACTGATGCGGCATAAGCAAAACATTCTTCGTCTTTGGGGCTGTCGGGCAAGGAGTGCAGCAGCTTTTCATCGCTGTAGACTAAACATAAATATTTCATCGCTGCTCCTTAAGCATCTGGTGTTAGTTCAAATAATACGGCGCCTGAGACCATATCAAAAGGCACAGAAAAATGGTCATGAATAATACGCCACTGGCCTTGTTGCATCTGCCAGCCTTGTGTCAGGCGCATCCAGCAGCCCTGAGTTTCGCCTTTTTCATTGCTGCCTTCGCAGTACACCAGCGCATGACTGAATGCCAGTTGGTCGTTTTGCAGAATGTTTAAATCGCGCAGTTCAAACTTAGAATGACCACCAGGGCAAAATTCCATGCATTGTTGCCAATGGGTTCTGTAAGCTGTTTTACCAATAAACTGCAATTGAGCGACAGCGTCATAAGCAATCAGCTCCTCGGCATAAAAAGCCATGATCTGTTCCATATTCTGGCTGGCGATTGCTGCTGCCCATTGTGCTGATAACTGTTGAATGGATTGAGTCATGTTGTGTTCTCCTTAGGTTGATTCACTGAGTAGTCGGTCTGACCTGAATGAATTCGACAGCCTGAAAAAAATATTTTTTATTTGCTCCAACAGAGCTAAAGCGACGTAGTAATTGCACATCAGGGAGAAAACAGTGCTACAAGGGATCTTACATCTTGCAGCCCATCAGAGTCGTTATGCCGCAACGTCAACTTTATACCAGTGTAGCTCTTGAACAAGCAGCCCGGCCTTTGTTGCTATTGGTGCAACATTTAACAGGGCTGAATACCACCTTTATAACCCGTATTGACTGGAAAGCTCTGACCCAGCAAGTGGTGCTCGTGGAAGGACAACTCAGTGTTCCGGTACAGGAAGGTGCTGTGGTTGCATGGTCCGATTCGATGTGCCGTTTGTTGTTTGATGCAAAACTGGAGCAGTCAGATGCAGTGCCAGAGCTATTTCCCGGATCAGCAGGTGTGGCTTTAGGGATGCAAAGTTTTTTTGCTTTGCCAGTGTTATCTGAAGGTAAAACCATAGGTACTTTGTGTGGTGCCAGTAACAACCTTGTGGTTATTAAAGACCATACGTTAATCAGCCTGAAGCTGATTGCAGATGCAATCGCTTACCAGATGGCATTGGACCAACAAATGCAACTGCAACAAAAAAAGGTCAAAGTGGCAGAAAAAACCATAGATAAGCTGTACCAACAGGCACAGCAAATGGAGAATCTGGCTCATACCGACGAGTTAACAGGCCTGGATAACCGCCGGGCTTTTCAAACCAAATTTGAACAGTATCAGTTGCAGTCGCAAACTCAAGGGACAGCCCTGGCGTTGATGATGATTGATATTGACGAGTTCAAGCAACTGAACGATCAACATGGCCATGAAACCGGCGATCAGGCCTTGCAGCATTTAGCCAATGTGTTGGCGGCGGTGGCCAGACAAAGTGATATTGCCTGTCGTTTAGGCGGCGATGAATTTGTATTGGCTGCTGCGGATACAGATGCACAAGGTTTATTGCATTTGGCACAACGGGTACAGCATGAATTTAAGCAGCAGATGCAGCAATCAGGTTTAGCAAGCAGTTTAAGTATAGGTATTGCAAGTTCAGTGGAAAGCGCGTTGGAGCTGTTGTTACAACGCGCGGATCAAGCTTTATATAAAGCCAAAGAGTTGGGACGAAACAGAGTCGAGATTGCTGGTTAAGGAGCTGTGGCTGCTTTTTGCTCATTCTGCTGGTGCTGGCGAAACCACTGCAACATAGCCTCACGTTCCTGTTCTTTATAGTCAGTTAATAAATGATCAGCATCGGTAAATTCAATTAGTTTTACCGGGCGCTGCAGTTCTGTCAGTTTAGCCGCCAGTCGCTGTGAATTTTCCGGATGAACTCTTTGGTCTTCGCCGCCATACATTAATAAAACAGGTAAACTGGCAGGTAATTCCTCTGCCCAATACAACACAGAGCGTTGTTCTAGTTCCTGTTGTTTGTTTTGATCGTAATTGGGGATCAGGCTACGGAAAATAAGTTCCATTTCCGGCAAACGGGGCAGTTCAGTGACTAAATCTGTGGGCGCGGCTGTAATGGCCATAGCGCGAATATCATCGCGTTGTCGTGCCGTCAGATAACTCATCATGCCGCCTCTGCTGATACCGTATAAAAAAATATTATCGGCGTCGGCTTCTGGCAGCTGTTTGGCCAGCTCAATCAACTGATGAATGTCATTCACGTCATCACCACCAAACTGATCTTTGCCATAGGTCTGTTGATCTTTAGGGACTGAACCTCTGTACTGGCTGGCCAGCACTATAAAGCCCTGCTGTGCCAAAGGACTAAGTTGTCGTAATACTGAGACAAAATCCAACCTGCCCAAAGCTGCATTGCCGCCTCTGTTGTAAATAATCACAGGCCTTTTTTTTGTGCTTTTGCTATTAGGTTGTAAACCCCAGGCCTGAACCAACAGATTATCGGATTGGTATTCCAGTTGAGCGCAATGCAGTTGGTGTTGGGTGACTTCGAATTGATCTTTGGGCAGCAACCAGGGCATTAACCAGTGATCCAAGCTGTACCAGGGCGTGTAAGTGCGGACCTCATCAACCAGCTGCTGATAAGTGGGGTAAAGCTCGAGGCAAGACTGCTGTTTGGCAAAACCCGGCCAGCTCAGTGCAGTGCTCTGAGCAGAATAACCAAGCAGCAAAACGAACCAAAACAGTTTCATAGCTAACCTCGTAAATAAAACTGTCTGAGTGTAACGCTTTAGCAGGTCAATTTGTGCTTGGTTTTGTAACAAAAGTTAAGATTGTGGCCAATCCCATGAACCTACATGCAGCTGGCCCTGCCAGTCTTCAATCAGTAACCAGACTTTATCACCGGCTTTAGGCTGAGCTGTTGCTTTTGCATGCACATGCTGAGCAAAAGAGCTGCCATGCAAAATACTCAAATCGCTTTTGGCAAAATCTTCGATGGCTGGTTGCTCTGCTGCTACCGCCATATAAGCCTGACGGATATTGGCGACACAACCTTCACAAAATTGCAGGCTGAAATCTTTGACCCAATCGCCATGATGCTGGTATGGCGCGTCGTTGGTGAGAGGGGTTGGAGTGACTTCAAAAGCTCCCACTTTCTGAGTCGGCCAGGATGGCGGAAACACCGGGCTTAAAGAGTCGTATAAAAACCAGAATGGCAAAATCAGCACTAAAGCATTGAGCTTAAATTTATTACGTTGCCACCAGGTGTCTGAGCGTTGAGCCATCAGGAATTTACCTCTGTAGTACTGTAACTGACAACAGGTTCTGCGCGGGCAGCTTTGACGGTGCGACTGCCCCAAATCATAAAACCAGTGATCGACATACCGGACAATAATAAACCAAACAGAAACCAGATCATTTTGGTCCAAATGCCCCCTAAAGTGCCGTAATGCAGCGGGTCAGCAATATGACTCAGCACTTCAAGACCGCCCATTTGCTCAGGTGTATGCACATCAGTCACCTGGCCTGTCCAGGGGTTTACTGCCACAGAATAAGAATACTGATCAAAAAATATCGAATCGCCAGAACCTGCAATACGGTATAAATCACGGTTGTGTTCTGGCATGGCAATATAAGCAGGTTGCAACTCTGGCAGAGTTTGTTTGGCAATCACCAGGGCGTCTTCTAAAGAATAAGGTGGCGTCTGCTTTTGACCTGCGGCCGGCACTTCAGCTGCCGTCAGAATTTTTGTTTCGTGGGAAAACTCTATGTCGTTGTGCCATAAAATCGCTTGTACCAGATACCATAACCCGGTCAGACTCATCACTACTAAAAACCAGATTGACCAGACACCAGCTAAACGATGTAAGTCGGTCAGCAGGGTTTTTCGGCCCTGATTCAGCCGTACTTTAGGTTGGGTAAAAGAGCGCCAGAAGTTTTTATAAATCACTAAACCTGTGATTAAAGACGTCAGCATCAACAGTGCCATACCGCTGACCAGATAATAGCCAAGGCTGTAGCCACTTTGCCATGGAAAGAGTAACCAGCCATGCAAAGCACGCATAAAGCTGATGAAATTCAGGCCATAATTCAGCTCCTGCACTTTGCCTGTGTACTGGTTTACATAAGCGATGCCAAAAGGCGCTTTAGCTGTGGAGAACACAATGGCATTCACCAGATAAGGTTCCATCACCATCACAGTACCAATTTCTGCGTCAGGCACTTCAGTTTTTACCGCTGCAATCAGTTCAGTGGCTGGTTTCACAGGCAAGTTTTGTGGATTTTCTGCTCTGGCATTGGGGTTGGTCAGCCAGGTCAGCTCATGACTAAAGACAGCAATGGTGCCCGTTAAACACACAGCGCAAAAAATAAGCCAGACAGGTAAACCTACCCAGCCATGCAATAAAAACCAGAAGCGTTGTTTGAGTTTAAACACCGGACGTTCAGCCTTATCAATGAATAATGAAAACGGTACCAATAATAATGCGGATAAGAATGGTTATCAATGGTCTTGCGGTGATTGGTGGTAGCAACACGGCCTGTGTTTTTACTTTAGCGATGCACATATAAGGATTCAGGTTGAGGCATATGAAGCGGCATTTTTAACGCTTTCGCCGTTGGCGAGATACTTTCTTTTGCGTCGCCAAAAGAAAGTATCCAAAGAAAAGGCGACCCTGGCCGCTGCGAAAGCCCGCTCAAAAAAGTGCGTCCAAGGCGACTCGGCAACTCGTTCGTCGCTACCGCTCCTCGCTCAAACACTCCTCGTCTTAAAACCTTGGCCACCCATTTTTGAACGGCTTGCGGCTAAGGGGAGGGGAGAAGTAGTTGGATTTTTTGTAAAACAGACCACTAAATAAAGCTAACTGTTTAGAAAAAAAGGGCGTCCGTTGGGAATGGGACTAACCGGACGCCCAAAAAGTTACTCTTTAATGAAAGCTGGCGGGGAGCCTGCCTTCAAATTGTTTACTCTTTCACTAAGGCTATTTGTGCAGTGCCTTGCTCCAGTTCTAAACCACCAGCAAAGGCACGGTAGACAGAGACTAAACGTTGGAAGCTTTGAGTCGACAATGCTGCCTGCTGATCGCGGGCTGCTAACCAGTCGCGTTCGGCGTCCAGTAAATCCAGAAACTCAGTGGTGCCAGCTTCGTATTGAGCCCGTGTTAGCTGCACGGCCTGTTCAGTGGCTGTTACTTGTTGCTGCGCGCTTAACTGCTGCTCACGGCTGGTTCTGTAACCGTGCAGTGAAGTCTGCATTTGCGCCAAGGCATCAAACACTGTCTGCTGGAAGCGGGCAAAGGCCATTTGCTGAGATGCTTCAGTGCCACGAATACGGGCCTGAATTGAGCTCAGCTCTGTGGCTTGCCAGCGCAAACTGGGGGCTATGCTCCAGGCTTCGTTTTGCGAACCCAGACTCAGGCCAGGGCTGGCAATAAAACCTAAAAAACCAGTAACAGACACTTCCGGGTACAACTCTGCTGTGGCTACCCCAATATCTGCAGTGCTGGCGGCCAGTTCACGTTCGGCGACAGCTACATCAGTTCTGAACTTCAGGTAGTTGTGCTGATTGACAAAAGACAAAGGTGTTGTCAGTTCTGGCAGACTTTGCTTTTCACCTTTCAGCAAAGAGCCATCGACCACAAACTGCTCCGCAGGCTGCGCGACTAAAGCAGCTATAGTGGCGTTAGCCTGAGCTTTGGCAAACTGAAACTGCGGCAGAGTACTTTGCAACTGATACATCTGCGCGTCGATACGGCTGATTTCCAAATCCGAAGCGAAACCAGCGTCACGGCGTGCCAGAATAATCTGCTTGGTGCGGCGCAAATTCCCCAGATTTTGTTCGGCTACAGTTAAACGCAGCTGAGCACCGCGGTAGTCGCCATAACTGGCGGCGACCTGAGCTAACAACTGCACTTTGGCTTCCTGCCAGGCCAGTTCAGCCCCTTGTGCTCTGGCATTGGCCGCTTCGGATGCGCGGCGCAGTTTACCAAATAAGTCTAAATCCCAGCTCAAAGCACCACCCAAACGGGCTTGACGCTGAATTTGTCCTGCATTTTGCGCGGCGCTATCAGGGATCTGATTGTTTTGCTGACTGGCCGTAATATCCATACGAGGCCAGCCATCATTGTCGCTGTCTTCAAAGGCAGCATAAGCACGTTTTACGTTGGCTTCTGCTGCAGCTAAGGTCTGGTTATTCAGCAAGGCTTTTTCGATCAGTTGATCAAGCACAGGGTCATTAAACTGCTGCCACCAGTTTTGGGCTTTATCTGCGGCTTTATATTCAGCAGGCAGTTGCAGCTGATTGGCTGCAGCAGGGGCTGCATAGCTTGGGCCTACTGAAGCACAGCCAAACAGCAAGGAAGCTAATGCCATACTGATAGCGGTTAAACGAAGAGTTTTACGCATGATGAGTTTCCTCAGTTGCTGTAACTTTTGAAGTGCCTTGGGCCAGTTGGCGATCACGGCGTTTGGCCAGAGCGTAATAAAACAACGGGGTTAAAATCAGACCGAAGATAGTGACGCCAATCATACCGGCGAATACGGCCACACCCATGGCCTGACGCATTTCTGCACCTGCACCTGTTGAGAACACCATAGGCACCACACCCATAATAAAGGCGATGGAGGTCATTAAAATAGGACGCAAACGTAATCGGGCAGCTTCCAGAATGGCATCCATAGTGTTCATGCCGTGGTCCTGCAGCTCTTTGGCAAATTCAACTATTAAGATGGCGTTTTTCGTCGCTAACCCCACCAAAACTATCAAACCTATCTGAGTGAAAATGTTGTTATCACCGCCATAGATCCAGACACCCGTCATGGCTGACAACAAGGTCATAGGCACAATCAGGATAATAGCCAGAGGTAAGGTTAAGCTTTCGTACTGAGCGGCCAGCACCATAAACACCAGCAAAATCACCAGCGGGAACACCAGCAGTTCAGCATTACCAGCCAGAATTTGCTGATAGGTCAGTTCTGTCCACTCGTAGGTCATGCCAACAGGTAAGGTTTCAGCCAGAATTTTTTCAATAGCAGCCTGAGCTTCACCTGTACTGTAACCGGCAGCAGGACCACCGTTAATTTCGGCCGTGGTGTAGCCGTTGTAATGCATCACACGGTCAGGACCAGCTGAGTGTTTCACATTAATGAAGGAGCCCAGCGGGATCATTTCACCCGCGTTATTACGCACTTTTAGCTGACGGATTTGTTCAGGATCCTGACGGAATTGCTCGTCCGCCTGCACATTGACCTGATAGGTCCGGCCAAACTGGTTGAAGTCGTTGACATAAGCCGAGCCCATATAGACCTGCAGCGTCTGGAATATCTCATCCAGATTGACGCCTTGTTGTTTGGCTTTGGTACGGTCTATGTCTAAATCCAGCTGGGGTACGTTCACCTGATAACTGGAGAACACACCGGCCAGTTCAGGAGTAGCCCAGGCTTTTTGCATCACTTGCATGGTCACTGCAGCCAGTTCTTCATACCCCATATTGGCTCTGTCCTGAATTTGCAGACGGAAACCTCCTATGGTGCCTAAACCCTGGACTGGTGGCGGCGGGAATATGGCGATAAAGGCGTCCTGAATACCAGCAAACTTCTGGTTTAAAGCGGCGGCTATCGCATTGCCTGATAATTCAGCTGAGCCACGTTCGCTAAAGTCATCCAAACCAACAAAAACTATGCCTGCGCTTGGGCTGTTGGTAAAACCATTGATCGACAAGCCAGGGAAGGAGATAGAGTTCGCCACACCAGGATGTTCTGCCGCAATACGGGACATTTCTTTAATCACAGCTTCGGTACGATCTAAAGAAGAAGCGTCCGGTAACTGAGCAAAAGCTACTAAGTATTGTTTATCCTGACCTGGCACATAACCTGTAGGGGTTTGCTGGAACTGCACTGCAGTTAAACCCACTAAGCCAATGTACAGAATACCGATAATGCCACCAAAACGAATCACTTTACGAACCATCAGGCCATAACCTTTGGACGCTTTGTTAAACAGGCGGTTAAAAGGGTCAAATAACCAGCTGCCAAAAGCTTTGTTCAGTACAAGGGTTAAGGCATCAGGTTTAGAGCCATGAGGTTTTAACAACAGAGCCGCCAAAGCAGGGCTTAAGGTTAATGAGTTCAGTGCTGAGATAAAGGTGGATATAGTGATAGTTAAGGCAAATTGCTTATAAAACTGGCCTGTTAAACCTGACATAAAAGCTGTAGGAATAAACACAGCGGCCAGCACTAAGGTAGTTGCAACTATAGGGCCTGTCACTTCTTTCATGGCTTTTTGCGTGGCGGCCATAGGAGATAAACCATCAGCAATATTACGCTCAACGTTTTCTACTACTACTATGGCGTCATCCACCACTATACCTATGGCTAATACCAGACCAAATAAGGATAAAGCGTTCAGTGAAAAGCCCAGCAGATGCATAAAGGCAAAGGTACCGACCAGAGACACAGGCACTGCCACTAAAGGAATAATTGAAGCGCGCCAGGTTTGCAGGAATAACACCACCACCAGCACAACCAGCAACACAGCTTCCAGCAAGGTTTTTACGACAGCTTCAATAGAACCACGCACGAATACAGTAGGGTCGTAGACGATATCGTAAGTTAAACCTTCAGGGAAACCTTTGGACAGTTCAGCCATAGTGGCGCGCACGTCATCAGAAATCTGAATAGCGTTTGAACCAGATGCCTGGAAAATAGGAAGAGCGACTGCGTCTTTATTGTTCAGTAAAGAACGCAAAGCATAAGACTGAGCACCCAATTCCACCCGGCCAATATCACGGATACGGGTCACTTCGCCGTCTTCGCCTACTTTGACGATAATGTCTGCAAATTCCTGTTCTGTGGTTAAACGGCCTTTCACATTGATCAGAATTTGGAAATCACTGTCACCTGCAGGTTGAGCACCTAAAGAACCTGCTGCAGCCTGTTGGTTTTGTTCACGAATAGACGCAATAATTTGCGCAGGCGATAAACCTACAGCTGAAACTTTATTTGGGTCCAGCCAAATGCGTAAACTGTATTCGCTGGCACCAAATAATTGTACAGCGCCTACACCTTCAATGCGGGCTAATTCGTCTTTGACGTTCAGCGCCGCATAGTTCGATAAATACAACATATCGTATCTGTCGTCCGGTGAGGTTAAATGCACCACCATGGTTAAGTCTGGTGATGACTTTTCGGTCACTACACCTAAACGTTGTACTTCCTGCGGCAGGCGAGGCCTGGCTCTGTCAACCCGGCTTTGCACTTGTGTCTGAGCCCGGTCTACATCTGTGCCTATAGCAAAGGTGATGGTCAAGGTCATACGGCCATCAGATGTGGCCTGCGAAGACATATACAGCATGTCTTCGACACCATTAATTTCCTGCTCTAAAGGCGAGGCGACAGTCTCTGCTATGACTTTTGGGTTAGCACCCGGATAGTTGGCCGTCACTACCACAGTAGGTGGCACCACTTCAGGGTATTCAGTGATGGGGAGTTGCCAGACTGCCAGAGCGCCGCCGATAAAAATCAGCAGCGACAGCACAGCGGCAAAGATAGGTCTTTTGATAAAAAATTGCGATAACATAGCCGTTCCTTAACCCTTGTTCACTGTTTGTTCTGCAGCAGTTACTTGCTCAGCCGCAGCGGTAAGCTCCAGCTTGCTGTCTGCTTCTAACTGCTGTTGCTCTGCTTTTAAAGCGGAAAGTTGTTGTGCAGTGGCCATTTCTACCTGTTTCGGCTGAATGGTCATGGCAGGACGTACACGTTGCAGGCCATTGACCACAATACGATCTGAGGCATTTAAACCTTTGCTGATAATACGCAGGCCATTGACCTTTTCACCTAAAGTGACAGCGCGGTATTCCAGTTGGTTTTCGTTATTGACCACCAGTACAAATTTATTGCTTAAGTCTGTGCCTATGGCTTTGTCGTCGATCAAAATGCCCTGATACGCATTGCTGCCGACCAGTTTTAAACGGGCGAATAAACCAGGGATTAATTTGTTATCCACATTTTCAAAGGTGGCGCGGGCACGGATGGTTCCGGTCTGAGCATTGATGCTGTTGTCGATAAAGTCGATGCTGCCGACATAACCAAAGTCGCTGTCACCTGCCAGTGCCATATACACCGTATTGTGGGCTGTGCGTTGTTCTGCTCTGTTGCCATCAGCGGCCAGTTGCACATACTTCAGATAGGTTTGTTCGTCTGCATCAAAGTACGCATACATAGTGCTGGTGCTGACTAAAGTCGTCAGTTGGCTGCTGCCAGCCTGCACAAAGTTACCCGCCGTGATTTGTGCATAAGAAACACGGCCTGAAATAGGGGCTTTAACCTGGGTAAAAGACAAGTCCAGTTCAGCGCGCTGTAATGCGGCTTTGACAGAGGCCACAGTGGCAGCTGATTGCAATTTACGGCTTAAGCGGGTATCCAATACTTCTTCAGAAATAGCCCGTTGTTTTTTCAAGGCTTCAGCACGACGGTAATCATTGTCGGCCAGTTTTTGCGCTGTTTCAGCATTGGTTAATTCAGCTTTTAAGCGTGCGACTTCAGTGGCAAAAGGACGAGCATCAATCTGGAACAGCAGGTCGCCTTGTTTGACTAAAGCGCCTTCAGTGAAAAACACCTGTTCGATATAACCTGATACCCTTGGTACTAGAGTGACGGTTTCAGGCGCCTGTAAGCGACCGGTAAACTCATCCCATTCAGTAATTTTTTCATGTACTACTGTCGCCACATTGACTTCTGGTGCTGCCATAGCGCCAGGTGCTGCAGCTTCCGGCGTGCCACAAGCTGATAACACTAAGGCGGCTATGCTTCCCAGTACAAAGGTTCGGATAGTGTTGTTGCTCATGACGTTTTCCTCGTTCAATTGGGTCAATAAAGAGATTTGGTTTCAACTTAATGTTGTACAAACTAGTTTCATCTGTTAGTTTTGTACTGGTCGGTAAATATATAGAAGTTCAATTCAGAGTCAATCATTATTTTGTACTGGTTGGTAAAAAACTAAAGAACCTTTTGGACTGAGCAGAAAAACTTTGGTTATAAGCTGCAGTTTTGTTGGTGAGCAGTACTGCTGCCGGAAGCTTTGTTCACGCAGGTACAGCATAAAATCTGTGCAGTGTTTACTGAATATCCAAAAGCCGCGCTGTATTGCCTAAAACTACCCAGGGTTACGAAGTCAGAAGCAGGCCAGATAACTGGTCTGTCAAGATAAGTTGCTATTCTATACAATAATGTACCGACTGGTAAGTATTCCTTTCTGGACAAGTACTGCCAAGCAGTTTAAGCTAGGTCATCGTTTTTAATCCGGAGTTTGAAATGTCAGCAACAGGGGTAACACCAGCGCCTACAGTGGGACGCCCGCGCGCTTTTGACATGGAGAAGGCCTTACAAAAGGCATTGGAAGTTTTCTGGCGTAAAGGTTATGAAGGCGCATCCTTGCCCGATTTATGTGAAGCCATGGGCATTAACAAACCCAGTTTGTATGCCGCTTTTGGCAATAAAGAACAGCTGTTTTTAAAAACTATTGAACTGTATGAAAACCGCCCTTGCGCGTTTTTCTACCCGGCATTGGAGCGGGCTACTTCTTATGAAGTGGTGCAGCATATGCTCTGTGGTGCAGCCAGCACCAATGCTGATCCGGATAATCCTCCGGGCTGTGTCATAGTGCAGGGGGCTTTGGCCTGCAGCGAATCCGCCACTTTTGTCAAAGAAGCGCTGATTGCCAAACGTCGTGCTGGCGAAGTGGCTTTATGCTCTCGTCTGGAGCAGGCGAAAGCAGAAGGCGATTTGCCAGCTAATGCTGAACCTGCTGCTTTGGCACGTTATATACTTGCCGTACTTCAGGGCATGGCAGTGCAGGCCACCAGTGGTGCTAATTGCGCTGAGTTAAAGCAGGTAGCAGAAACCGTACTTGCTGCCTGGCCTGGTAAACGGCCAGAGTTTTAATGGATACAGCTTGATACAAAGGGACATTTAATGTCCCTTTGTTATTTAAATCTCTTATCAAAATCAAGTTATATCATCTTCGTTGGCACTCCTTTACACCTCTGCTAGTGTTTAACAATCAAAACCCGCGCCTGAGGTTGTTATGCCATTCTCTTCGCCGCAGTTTCAGCAAAAGCTACTGGAATTTATAGACGTCTGTACTGACGGTTATGCCGTTTTAACGGCCGACGACAAAATGCTGGGATGCAATCAGGCTTTCTGCGATATTTTTTATCAGGATCAGCGCAAGATGCTTGGTATTTCGTTTGACGATCTGATGCGGCTTGCTTTTGAAGAGCGTAAAGGCATCCGGATTGAGGCAGACAACATAGAAGAGTGGCTGGCTCAGGCGCAGCAAAAACGGCGGCAAAACCCTTTTCGATTGTTTGAAGTGGATTTAACGGATGGCCGCTGGTTTTTGTTCTCTGAACAAATTTTGCCTTCAGGTGAAATGCTGATCCAGGCCAAAGAAATAACCAAGCAGAAAGTGCTGGAGCATCAACTGTACAGCAAAGTCGCCAGCTTAAGTGAGTTAGCTCTGACAGACGAGCTGACCAAAGTCGCGAATCGCCGTTGTTTTGTAGATTCAGTGGAAGCCGAGTTGGCGCGCTGCCAGCGTAATGAGCAACCTGCCGCTTTGTTACTGCTGGACTTAGATTTTTTTAAATCAGTGAATGACACTTACGGTCATCAGGCCGGAGATGAAGTACTCAAGGCCACTGCCAACCGCGTTAAAAAAGCATTGCGTGAATACGATATTTTTGGCCGGATAGGCGGGGAAGAGTTTGCAGTGTTTTTATCGGAAACGGATCCGGCAACAGCGCTGCATGTGGCTGAACGAGTAAGGGTGATCCTGGCAGATTATCCGATAAAAGCGGGCAGTGCTGAGTTATGTGTAACTACCTCTATTGGTATTGCGTTAACTCACGGCGAAAGCAATTTTGAGGAGTTGTATTTGCAGGCCGATTCAGCGCTTTATATGGCCAAACGTAATGGTCGCAACAGAGCTGAGTTGTTTGCTCTTTTAAGCGAATAATGCGTTTTGATACTTTTTGTCTTTTTGTCTTTTTGTCTTTTTGACAAAAGGGCCCGCAGGCCCTTGTTTAGTGTCAGACTTTAGAACTTGTAATTTACTTTACCGTAAATGTACTGACCACGAGGGTTGTACATACTGGTGACATAACCATACAAGTCACCATCGCCATCACCTATGGCAAAAGGAGGTTCCTTATCAAACAGGTTATTAATACCTATGGTTAGTTTAGTTTTTTCATTCAGGTTGTAATACCCCTGAACGTCTACCAGCAACTGGGCTTTGACTTTGCGTGATTCGTTGCTTTCAAAGTCTAAGGTGCCGTCAAAGTCGATATCAGGTGTATCCTCAAACTCACCAATATAGCTCAGCACTGTCGATACGCCCCAGTCGTTTAACGACCAGTCCGCTGTGCCTGTCCAGCGGTGTTGTGGGTAGCGGTATTCCCCGGTGTAGTCCTGACCATCTTTTTCAAAGTTGCTCAGATAGGTGTATTCCAGATTAAATTTCAGTTTACCCATGCTCTCTAAATCCATCTTGTAGCGAGCGGATAAGTCGATACCTTCTGCTTCCTGAGAGCTGACGTTAAAGAAGGTATTGTTAATTCTGTCCAGTTCACCCAGTGTCTGGCCTGGCAGCGGAGCGCGGCGCACGCAGATGGTGCTGTTCTGGTTACCACATTCTGCGGCATAAACATCACCAAACGGAACTTCGTCAATTTTGTTGTCTTGCGTAATACTCCAGACATCCACACTGAAGTCCAAATCATCAGTGACTTGCCAGATGGCACCTATATTCCAGCTTTCAGACTCTTCTGCTTCTAAATCCGGGTTACCAGCAAACAAAATGGTGTAATCCGTTGAAGCACAAGCCGGATTTGTTACATCAGGTGTTGGGCAGCGGAAGGTGTCGGTAAAGAACTGAGATTCCTCTGATGGGCCTAAACCAACTTGAGCCAGCGATGGGGCGCGGAAACCCTGACTCCAGGAAGCCCGCAGTGACCAGTCATCCGTTGGTGTAAAGTGAAATGCTATTTTTGGATTGGCTGTACCACCAAAATCACTGTAATGGTCGTAACGTTCAGCCAGCTGCATTTCCAGATTTTCTAACAGAGGCACAGAAATTTCGATATAAGCCGCTTTTTGTGAACGGCTGGCTGCAGCTGATACAGATTCAGTGCCAAAAATCAAACCGCGCTGGAATTGATCGTCCGGAACATCTGAGGCGTCTTCTTTGCGGTATTCAATACCAGCGGCCAAAGACACAGCACCATGGCTGACGTCAAATAATTCACCACTGATGCGGGCATCGGCTGAAGTCATATGGGATTTACCACGACGCACTAAATTTGTCGTAATAGCATCAATGACAGATTGTGGGTTTTGCACCCCACCAAAAGGGTTATAGCGGCCCGCATTGATTTCTTGCTGCAGGTAGTCGGTACGGATCCAGCCTTGTGACTTATCACCGGTTTGAGTGGACGCGCTACGGCCTTTTTGTACAGCGGTTTCCCAGTCCCAGTTGTTGATGTTGCCGCGTACCCCTGCTAATACACGTAATGTATCCGAGGTGATATCCCAACGTCTGTTGCCTGCATCTGCAGTGCGGTAGCGGCTGATTTGCACATCCCGGCCAAAAGGGTTATTTGGGTGAGTGCCTGGCACAGTTAAACCTGCGCCTTCATTTAGAGGTGTGGCTGCGCCACCAGCAGCTGAGATATTGTGCTGGGCTGCAATTTCAGTAAAAAGCTCAACGTCGTTGTTGATATCACGATTCATACTGAGGATGGCACCAATCCGCTCTGCTTCGGGCACCGCAATAGAGTGCGGACCATAGTCATACACACAGGTGGCTCCATTGCGCTGAGCTGCAGGGCAACCTGGGTCTATAGTCACCACGCCATCGACAATAAAACGACCGGGATAACCCATTGATGAGCGGAAATCCATGCCGCCATAAGGGGTTTGATTGGCGGTGCCAAAACGGCCTAATTCATAGTTGTCGATTTGCGAGTTATTAAAATAGTCCAGGATCAGCGTTGCATTACTTTTGTCATCGCCTGCCCCCCAGACTACAGAAAAAGTTTTTTCATGATAATTAGGACCTGTAGTGCCACCATAACCTGCGGTTAAATCTGTGCCTGTATAGTCTTTACGCAAGATAATATTGATTACACCAGCCACTGCGTCAGAGCCATAAATGGCAGATGCGCCGTCTTTTAAGATATCAATACGCTCAATGGCAGCCATTGGGATGCTGTTAATATCCACAAAGCTGTTGACTATACCTTCAGCAAAAGGGCTGCTGGCTACACGACGGCCATTAATTAACACCAGGGTCGCATCAGCGCCAAAACCTCTTAAACTGACAGCTGCAGCACCGTTGGCCGTAGAGTCCTGACTGTTACCTCTGGTCGAAAAACTACCTGAGCCTGCAGACGGAAGGCGTTCCAGTAACTGTTGCAGGTTATCAAAACCTGATTTGTCGATATCATCACGGCTTATAATGGTGACAGGTGAAGGGCCTTCCAGATCCGTTCTTTTAATATGAGAACCGGTTACTGCTATACGTTCGACCTCTTTACCTTCTTCAGCTTGCTTAGCAAAACTATGTCCGCTGAATAACACAGCACTGACGGCTATAGCGCAACGGCTTAATTGTATGATTTTGTTATTCTTCATGTTTTCTGGCTTCCTAGCTGGATTTTAGTAGTTGCATTCTTTATAAGTGTTATAAGTACCCGACAAAGCGAGCGTCCTAGATATAGTACAAACGGACTCCGTTTGTAAATGGGGTAATAAGGTGTAATTTATGTAATAACTGTGTTTTTGTGGTGTTTTTTCTGTCTGTAAAATGATCTGATTTGTGTGTTAAAAGGCTTCGGAGACTGGAATTACTTCAACTGACTTCACTGCCTTTTCCTTTGCAACAGTTCTGGTAAGAACTACAAAATACGCTCAGAATCCATTTTTTTAAGACCAGCTGCATTTTGATTTTTAAGCCAGGAGGCTTTTTGGTGAACTCGTCGTTACTGCATTCGTTGTTTCGTGTTTTTGGACTCACACTCTTTGCTTTGGTGTTGTTGTCGCCTGTGCTGGTGCAATGGCCAGAACAGGATTTTGTGCCTTATTTGCAGTGGAAACTGATAGCGGCGGTCTGGTGTTACCTGTTGGTGTTATCGTTATTCCGTTCTTTATGGCCAGCTTTAGTCTTGCTCTTGCCTGCGGCTGTGCTGGTACCGCAGGAAGTGTTTTACCTTTTGACCTATCAGAAAAATACCGATGCTCATGTCATTGCCATAGTGGCAGAAACCGACCTGAGTGAAGCTTTGGGCTATCTGACCGGGGTTGGTGTTTTTTTAGCTTTGGCTGTGCTCGCTATTCTGCTGTTGTGGTGGTATCTGGTGCGCAGCGCCTGGCAACGTCACTGGCGCTGGGAAGCTGGTGTGCGCCCTGTCGTCTGGCTGATAGGTAGTGGTGTGCTGGCAAGTCTGGGCTGGAATGAGTGGCAGTATCAGCAAATCAATAAAGCCAAACAGCGTAGCAATCCGGAAGAAAATGTGTTTATGCAACGGCCTTTGCCTTACAGCTATGAAAAGTTTCATGCCACTTATCCGCTGAATATGTTGCTGGCGCTGAACGAATTTGCCAAACAAAAACAAGCTGTGGCGGATGTTGCAGACAGCACTGCTTTGTTTAAATTTTCCGCGAAACAAACTGAAGTACCACAGGCCCGTCAAATTTATGTACTGGTGATAGGGGAAACCTTAAGGCCGGACAGATTGCAGCTCAATGGCTACAACAGAGCCACTACGCCCCGTCTGGCTGGCATAAAAAATGTGATCAGTTTCACTGATATGGTCAGTCCATGGGCCTGGACCCGCATGTCTGTGCCGGTGATTATTTCCAGGAAAAGCCCTGTGGACCAGCGTTATTTTCCGACAGAAAGCTCTCTGGTCGCAGCCTTCAAAGAAGCTGGTTTCAGTACGGCCTGGCTGTCTACTCAAAGTCCTTTGGGAGTGCATGACTCATCCATCGCTTTGCACGCCAGCGAAGCTGATCAGCTTCAGTATTTAAACCCTGTAGGCTATAAACAAGAAGGTTTTTACGACGAGATACTCTTGCCTGCAGTGGAACTTGTATTAAAACAAAACCATGCCAGACAGCTGATCGTGCTGCATACCCTTGGCAGTCATTTTAGTTATGCTGACCGTTACCCTGAAGCTTTTGATTTGTTTACACCTTCGGGCAAAGGGCAAGCTATCAGTATGCACAATAAAAAATCCAAAGTGCTGCTGAACAATGCCTACGACAATAGTGTGGCTTACACCGACTTTATTTTGTTCACTCTGATTAAGCAGTTAGAGCAAACTCAAAGTATCAGTACTTTGTTTTACGTATCGGATCACGGTGAAAATATTTTTGATGGTCAGTGTGACAAAAGTGGCCATGGTCATAATACCGAACGTGATTACAGAGTGGCGTCTCTGCTCTGGACCTCTGATGAATACAATCAACTTTATCCTCAGAAAAAAGCACTGGCTGAGCAACGTCGCCAGCAACCCTTAATGACCAGCAGTATTTTTCATAGCTTGCTTGACCTTGCAGATATTCAATATCCGGATCAAAGGCTTAGCAGAAGCTGGGTAAATTCTGAATGGCGTGTATCTCCACGGCTGCTGCAGCAGGGACTGGATTTTGATAAAGCCAAAAGGGTAGGAGTTTGTCAGGAGCTTAAAGCTCCTGAATGACTGTCATAATACTGTCATTTAAAAGTCATAAAATAGACTCCGAAACGTCATGTATCGGAAGCTTTATTGTCATATTTCAATAGCCCACGATGGACGATGAATAAATAAATGGGCTCAGCGGCTGGATTTCTGCGCCCAATGGTTATAATTCAGCTAAACAGAGCTTCTGTTGTTAGCCCTAAGTCCCTACCTGAAAAGGATAAAATCATGTTTGCAAAAACTTTTATAAGTATTGCATTGGCTTTAAGTTGTGTTGCTACCGCCCAGGCAAAAGACTGGGAAATCTACGGAAAAATTAACGTCTCAGCACAACAGTCCGATGAGGGCGAAGGATCGTTCGGTGAATTAAAAAGTAATGCTTCCCGTTTTGGTATTAAAGGTGATTATGCTTTGGACGGCGATTTAACCCTGGTGTACCAACTGGAGTGGGAAGTTGACCCTTCAGATGAAGCCAACGAAAAAAATATCAAATCCCGGGACCAGTTTATTGGCCTGGCCGGTGCTTTTGGTACTGTAACTGCAGGTCGTCATGATACAGCACTGAAAGTATCACAAGGCAAAGTCGATTTATTCGGTGACTATGAAGCCGATATCAAAACCTTGTGGAAAGGCGAAAACCGGATGAGCGATTCGCTGGCTTATACCTCACCGTCTTTTCAGGGTTTTAAGCTGGTGCTCAGTTATGTGATGGAAGATGACGCTGATGCCGAGGATGCGCAGTCTTATGCTTTAGTGTACGGCGACGACAGTTTAAAAGACTCCAGTTGGTATGCAGCAGTAGCCCTGGATAGTGAAATCAATGGTTATGATACAACCCGGGGCACAGTGCAGTTTAAAGTCGCTGATTTTAAGTTGGGTGCCATGGTGCAACAGCAGAAAGCAGTAGCAACAGGTGAAAAATCTGACGGTTATTTGGCAAGTCTGGCTTACCCGCTGAATAAGTGGGAGTTAAAAGCTCAATACCAGACCTTAGAAGATGACCATGGTATTTCCGTTGGTGCTGATTATAAATTGGGTAAAAACACCAAGTTATTTGGCTGGTATACCAGTTTTGATTTTGACAGCAAAGTCGACAGCGATTATCTGGCTGTGGGTATCGAACATAAGTTCTGAGCCCAATATTAAATAGGCAAGGCAGCCAGGTGGCTGCCTTTTTGTTGTCTGAGATAAAAACCATAGTTTGAGCGCTAAGTGACTACTTAAATTGTAAATGCTTGGTTATGATGAATACAAAGCCGTAGCACACAAAAAGTAGGTTCTGATGTGGAAGTGGGGGGTTTTGTTGTGGCCTTGCCTGACATGGTCGGTTGAGCCATTAAGAGCTGTGGTCAGTCAAACCAATACTGCACCTTATGCCATCTTTGATCAACACAACCAATTGGCGGGTGGTGTGGCCAAAGAATTACTGGATACCCTGGCTGCGCGGTTAAAAAAACCAGTGTTGTATCTTGATTTACCCCGAGGCAGGGTCGTGGAATGGTTAGTCACGGATCAGGCTGATATCAGTTGTTTTCTGAATCCCGAATGGGTGCCTGCCACCTATAAGCTAAACTGGACTCCTGTCTTGTTTCACACCAGGCAATATATAGTGCGCCGTATTGAAAATAGCCCGGTGCGTTCTCATCAGGATTTGGTTCGCAAGCGTATAGGCACAACCAGAGGCTTTAGTTACCCTGAGTTGCAGCCTTTATTTGATAGCCAGACTGCGGTGCGTGACGATGCCGAATCGCTGGAGAAAAACATTCAGCGTCTGGAGCAGGGACGGCTGGACCTGGTGATGACTGTAGACTTAAGTTATGGTCACTACCAACAACAGTTTGATACCTCAAAACTGGCGGTGGATCCGCTCTGGGCCGAGCCTGCCGCCGTTTATTGTGCATTGAATCCAAAAAATACGCTGTTGGTGCAGCAAATTCAGCAGCAGCTTGGCTTGATGCAACAACAGGGCGTGATGAAAAAAGCGCTGCAGCGCTGGAAACATTCGTCTATTTAAAGCATATTTCCCGCACAGATCTGCCATTTTTCACCTTGCCGTTTCGCCACATAAAGGGGTGTACAGCTCAGACCCACTTTGTGCTGTCGTCCTCTCTGATACCACTGCTGTTCTGCATTGATTAAAAAAGTATCCAGATCCAGCTGCTGCAGATGCAGCAACTGATAAATCCAAACCCTGTCCTGGTGCCTGTCTATTAACTGCTGTTGATAGTCTATAAGCTGCGCTGGCCCTGTCAGGCGTTGGCCAAATAAATTAACCATTACAGCATCTTCACTAAAGCAACTACGGAATAATGGCCAGTTACGCTGATTAACAGCACTTTGTAAAAGCACTAATAATTGTTCCGCATGCTGTAGGTTGGACTGAACATTTGCTCCAATTCTGTATACGGCCTGTTCCAACATAAAAATCCCCTTTTGGTTTAAATTGCGGTTATGCTAAAACCTCAAGTTAGGTTAAGGTCAACAGTTTTTTTATGCAGCAACTAAAAACAGTGTTATCAGTGGGTGAAGTGGCAAAACGGACAGGGGTATCAGTTGCTACTTTGCATTTTTATGAACAAAAAGGTTTGATCCATAGCCAGCGCAATGCAGGTAATCAGCGTCGTTATTCGCGGGATGTATTGCGCCGTGTCGCTATTATTAAAGTAGCGCAGCGCACAGGTATTCCGCTGGAGCAAATAGGTAAGGCCTTGTCGGTATTGCCACCAGGCCAGAATGCCGATCAACACCACTGGCAGCAAATGTCGGAGCAATGGAAAGCTGAGCTGGATGCTCGTATAGCTCAACTGACGGATTTAAGGGATCAGTTGAGCATGTGTATAGGTTGTGGTTGTTTATCTATGGCGCATTGCCCGCTGCGTAATCCAGAGGATAAGTTGGCGGCACAAGGGGCAGGTGCTCACTTTTATCCACTGCCTGGTGAGGTGTTGCCAGAGGAAAACCCCTGACAGAAAACCCCTGGCCGAACCATTAAGGTTTCAGTCAAAGGGGTTTTAGGCTAGAATAGCGCTGTTTTTGTAGTCTCCAAGCCGCTTGCCATAAGGAACTTTGTCGCCGATGTAGTTGTTAAACCGTTTTTTCTATCTGTAAAAGTAAAAACGCAAACTGGGGCGTGACTGCTTTTATGCCGGAAAAAAATGCGTTTAGTCAATAGAACCACACAAAGGAATTCCTGATGTTTCAATCCATACGACAGCAATGGCTGTCTAATGTTCGTGGCGATGTGTTGTCTGCCATAGTGGTTGCTCTGGCACTTATTCCAGAAGCTATAGCCTTTTCTATTATTGCCGGTGTAGATCCTAAAGTAGGTTTATACGCTTCTTTTGCCATTGCTGTGATCACTGCTTTTGCCGGTGGTCGCCCTGCGATGATTTCTGCCGCAACCGGTGCTATGGCGCTTTTGATGATCACCCTGGTAAAAGAACATGGGTTGCAGTACTTATTGCTGGCTACTTTGCTGACCGGTATGCTGCAAATTCTGTTTGGTTTATGCAAACTAGGTGAGCTAATGCGGTTTGTCTCACGCTCTGTGGTGACAGGTTTTGTTAATGCGCTGGCTATTCTGATTTTTATGGCGCAATTGCCTGAGCTGACGGATGTCACCTGGCATGTTTATGCCATGACAGCTGCGGGCTTAGCCATTATTTATTTGTTTCCTTATGTCACCAAAACCGTGCCTTCGCCTCTGGTGTGTATAGTGGTATTGACCTCTATTGCTTTGTATTTCCAGATTGATGTACGTACTGTGTCGGATATGGGGGCATTGCCGGATAGTTTACCTATCTTTTTATGGCCAGATGTTCCTTTGACTCTGGAAACGCTGCAGATTATTTTCCCTTACGCTTTAGGTCTGGCGCTGGTTGGTATTCTGGAATCCCTGATGACCGCCACTATTGTTGATGATATGACAGACACCAACAGCAATAAAAACCGTGAGTGTATAGGCCAGGGCATCGCCAATATAGGATCTGGTTTATTAGGCGGTATGGCAGGTTGTGCCATGATTGGTCAGTCGGTGATTAACGTAAAGTCCGGCGGTCGTACGCGTTTATCCACTTTATTAGCCGGTGTTTTACTGCTTATTTTTGCCGTGTTTTTAGGTGAATGGGTGGGGATGATCCCTATGGCTGCTTTAGTGGCTGTGATGATTATGGTGTCTGTAGGCACCTTTAACTGGCAGTCTGTGATGGATTTGACAACCAATCCAAAAAGCTCCAGTCTGGTAATGATTATTACCGTATTGGTGGTGGTGTTTACTCATAATCTGGCTTACGGTGTTTTTGTTGGTGTACTGATGAGCGCGTTATTTTTTGCCAATAAAGTTGGGCAATTACTGGCGATACAGTCTGAATTATCAGCGGATGGCAACAGTCGTCGTTATTTGGTAACAGGGCAAGTGTTTTTCACATCGGCAGAACCTTTTGTCGCGGCTTTTGATTTTAAAGAGCCACTTCGGACAGTGCAAGTTGACTTAACTCATGCGCATTTTTGGGATATCACAGCCGTCAGTTCGTTGGATAAAGTGATTTTAAAATTCCGTAAAGCAGGGGTTGAGGTTGAAGTGATAGGGCTCAATCATGCCAGTGCAACTTTAGTGGATAAGTTTGCTATTCATAATAAGCCGGAAGCGATAGAACAACTGATGCACTAATGTCAGTTAATAAAAAAAGGCAGAACTGACGTTCTGCCCTTTTTCAGACTTCAAAACAATAACTTAGTATTTATAGCTGAAGCTTAAACCGTAGCTTTGGCCTTCAACCCGGCGCTGTAATAACTCGCCTTGCTGAGTGATTTCAACATCTTCATCCAACAGGTTTTTCATTGACAGTTTGATTGATGTGGATTCAAACGGCGTGTATGAATAGACAAAATCCAGTGAGTTAAAGGGTTGCTCATAGGCATCATCTTTCGAGTTCACACCGGCAAAAGCGATACGTTTGCCGAACACGTTGTAAGTTAAAGTCGCGTTGTGCTTATCGTCGTCAGAATCGAAGCCTAACTGGAAGTTCACTACATGTTTGGAGTGACCACTTAATGGGCGCTTCAGATTGGTCAGGTTAGTACCGGCAAAAGGCTGAATGGTAATTTCAGACTCGCTGTAGGTAAAGTTACCGGCCACAAAGAAGTTATCCAGCCAGTTATTGCCTTCAAGCATATTCAACTGCTGCAGGAATTCCGCTTCCACACCGTAAACTTTACCTGTGTCACCGTTCCGGAACGACATCAGTAAGTTACCGTCTGAACCACTTAATTCAATGGATTCAATTGGTTTGTCCAGATCTTTGTAGAACACACCCACACTGTAGTTACTTTCGTCGTAATACCACTCTAAACGGGCATCATAACTACTGATGTCTGTTGTTTGCAGGCCTGAAAAACCTGTGACTTTGAAGTCCGTCAATGGGTCGATAAAGAGGACTGGCGTGACTTCACGTAAGTCAGGGCGTACTACGGTTTTGCTGTAACCAAAACGGGCCTGTAAATCTTCACTGGCAAACCAGGTTAAGGATAAAGACGGATAAAAGCCGTCTTCTTCTAACGGGAAATCTTCGATATTGCCACTGACTTCCCCTTTCCCATCTAATGGAACAGAAATCTGACGGAAGTCTTCATAACGTACACCAAAGTTTAAGCGGTACAGGTAGTCATAGTTCATTTCCATGCCAATGTAAGCTGCATCGATCATCTGCGCTGCTATATAGTCATCGGCCTGAGTGGTGACGTTAGATACCTGAAAACCATTGGCGGTGTTACGTATGTTTGCATCAGAGAAGATCTCTGAGAAATTCTGCCCTAGTTGTTGCAGGCTATAACCTACTGTATTGAAGTTAAACAGGTTGGTTTCAGATTCACGGGTCCGCTCAAAGTATGAATAACCGCCGTTCAGCGTCATCTCCGCTTTACCTAAAGTAAAGGGCAGTTTGGCATTCCAGCTGGCATTTTCAGTGTTATCTTCCATTTTGCCGAAGCTGTAGTTAACCGCATTCTGGTTGCGGCGCAGGAAAGAGGTCACAGAGCCATCAGCCTGAGTTTCGTTCAGATAACGGTATTCAACCTCGCCTGGCGCATCACGTTCTGCTTTAGCGTCCGTGTACTGCCAGTCAAGACTGATATCGTATAACCATGGCAGCATATGGCGGCCACGGATTTGGTTACTGAACATTGAACGTTCTTCGTAACGCAGGGAGGTGTCTGTGTTAAAACGGTTGGCTTCATTGATGGTTTCAATGCTGTCACCGTTTTTTACTTTGATTTCATCTTTGGTATCACGCAGATAAATAGACGCTGTTTCAAAACGGTGGTTTTCATCCAGTTCTAAACCAAAGTTCAGCATACCAGACAATTTCACCTGATGCTCTGTGCCCTTGATATCATCATATAAATTCAATGGGACTAAATTATCGCCAGAAACTGAAAAATACCTTTCCTGCTCTTCGATATTCTGAGTGGATCTGTCATAGCTGACACCAGCCATGACACCAAAAACCGATGAACCAATATCAAATTTATTACCAAAAGATACACCGCCATCAAAGTCAGGCTTGATGCTTTCGCGTTGTACGTCTATATCGCGGTTAAAAGCTAAACCCAGTTCACGCACTATAGTTCCGGCTTTAGCCAGGTTGCCGGCATTAATGCCACCTAAAGCTTCAGCTATATTAATCTGGTTAATAGTGCCGTATTGATCCAAAGCTGCGCGCAGATCCGGAGACATAGCACGGGTACCATCATCGCTGCCCATCCAGTCATCACCACCGCCTTTGTAGCTATAGGCTTTACCGCTATTCAGACTGCTGTAGCCTGTGCCTACAGAGACATTAAAGCTCGGTTGCAATGGAATGGCAGCGGTACGGATATTAACATTACCACCACCAAAAGCAGCTGGCAGTTCAGGTGAATAGGCTTTTTGCACTACTAAACTTTCAATAATACCGGCCGGGAACATATCCAGCGGAATAACGTTCCGGGTTGGATCCGGGCTTGGTACCATAGCGCCGTTTAATAAGGTACTGGAATAACGTTCCCCTAAACCACGCACATAAATAAATTTGTCTTTAACTAAAGTTAAACCTGTCACCCGGCGAAGAGCCGTAGCTGCATTGCTGTCGCCTGCTCTGGAGATTTGCTCCATGCCCAATAATTCTGCGACATAAGGTTGTTCACGGCGCTCTGCAGCAGCGGAAGCGGCTGAACTCATCAGACGACCTGATACTTCAATACGCTCAACGGCCTGTTCCTGTTCTGCTGGTTGTGCAGGAGTTTCCTGGGCAGATACAGGCACTATGCTTGCTGTGGCGGCTAAAGCCAGAAGCACGCTACGGCCAACCTGACTGATTTTAAAACTTTGCTTGCTGCTCATTTGAACTTGGTCCTATCAGCTAATTCGTACATCAATGTGCCGGGCTTATCCAAGGGAGGCCCGGCACTAAGTGAATTCAAAACTGCCAGCGAGCCGGCAGTTTATGGTGGTCTTAGTCGTCCAGACCTACAGCCCAGCCAGCAGTCCAGTTATTGCTTTCTGATACGGCACCAACAAAGTTGACCGTGTCGAAGAAGGCATCAACAGTTTTCATATCTTTCGCCGGAGTCGTATCTATGGTGAAAATGCCTTTTAATACGTCAGCCTGACTTGCCGCCAGTTTGTTGGCTGTTTGTCCCAGGAACCAGGCTTCTGTAGTGACGCCTGTTGCAACAGTGCCTTTCACTGCTTCAGTCGGGCAGGCAATAACAGAGTTGGTCATGGTTAAGCTGCCAGCTGCTGCTAAAGCACGAGATTCGTTTGACTCTATTTCCAGACATTCACCCATGCCAGCCGGGCCAGTGATGACAAAGTTGGCTAACTGAGCGTTAGTACCGGCACGCAGCAAGACACCTTCTGAATCATCGTCACCGTCGAAGGTGTTGCCGATAATGGTCATATTGGCAATGATAGGGTTAGATACTGGCAGAGCAGTGAAGTTACCTGACTGGTTATCTCCTTCAATACCACGGTTCGCTTTAGCGCCATCAGCTGCATGTTTTACTAACACAAACTGCATTTTACCGTTCCAGCCATCAGCCCAGTCTAAAGAGTCGTCGCCGTTATCCGTCAGTACTACGTTTTTACAGCTGACGCTACCACCGAAGAACTCCACACCGTCATCAACGTTCTGGTGCACCTGAATGTTTGAGCACTTAGTGCCTGAACCTACACCACCAAAAGTAATACCGTTTAATTCGTTATCCGGTATAACTTCATAACCAGCATGTTTAACAATGACATAGTTCAGAGAACCGCTGCTATCTGCTGAATTAGGACCACCGTATGGGCCTGCATCACCTTCAGATTCTACTGAACAGTTGGCTAAATCAGCCTGATTACATTTGTTGGTTGGTGCTTTGCCTAAAAGCACTAAGCCGCCCCACTGACCTGCTTCTGTGGGTGAACCAATCACATCCTGTACAGAAGTCATAGTGATAGGGTTAGCTGCAGTACCTTCGGCCATAATTTTTGAGCCACGGGTAACCACCAGGAAATCAGCACCTGATTTACCGTAAATAGTTACGCCAGGCTGCACTGTTAAAGTCGCGCTGATAGCGTTATCAGTACCAATACGTACGCGGCCGCTTAGTACATAGTCAGCGCCAGCTGCTAAAGTGACGTTGGTGGTGACATCACCTGTTAACTGGCAGTTTAAACGACCCGTTAAGCTGGCGACTTCAGTAGTACCTGTTGGGCAGGATTTTAAGTTGATACCATCGTCCTGATGCAAAGAAACTGTCCAGCCCTTTGTCCAGTCCGTGGTGCCATCAAATGCACCTATGTAATTGACGTTGTCAAACCAACCATCAACGAAGTTAGATACATTGTAACCATTGCCTAAAGCAGGAGAGTTAGGTGCCGGGATATAACCACCTAATAAAGCGTCGCCCACTAAGTTATTTGGTTGAGATTCAAACCAGGTTCTGGCGTTAAAAGTGACATTACCGGCTGAATCTCTGATATTGGCAAAAGGTTCTGCACAATCGATAATGGAGTTGCGGAAAATTAAATCACCGCTATTGGCGAAGTTAGCTGTTTCTGTAGTATTAATTTCAAAACACTCACCCATTTTTTCCGGGCCAGTGACGATGATGTTATACAGCTCAGCCGAAGTACCAGCTCGTAATAAAATACCTTCTGAATCTTCATCACCATCAAAGTTATTACCAATAATAGTGACGTTGGCAATCTTCGGTTTGCTGATAGGTGTTGCGGTAAAATTGCCTGACTGGTTATCCGCTTCAATACCACGGTTAGCCTTGGTATTGTTTGGGTTATGACGGATTAATACGTGTTGCATACGGCCAGTCCAGCCGTCAGCCCAGTCTAAAGAGTCATCACGGTTACCTGTTAACACTACATATTTAGCATCGACTGTACCGCCGAAAAACTCTACACCGTCATCCAGGTTGTTGTGAACCTGAATGTATTCAACCTTAGTGCCACGACCTACACCCGCAAAAGTAATACCGTTTAATTCGTTGTCCGGGATAACTTCAAAACCAGCGTAACGTACCTGTACGTATTTTAATGCACCGCTGCTATCGTCAGGGTTATTGCCGCCGTATGGACCAGCTTCACCTTCAGATTCAACCTGGCAGGTTGCGAGGTTGGCCTGATCACATTTATTGGTTGGAGCTTTACCTAATAAAACTAAGCCACCCCATTCAGCTGTGGATTCGTCATCAGATAAACCTAACATGTCGTTGACTGACGTCATGATGATTGGGCTAGTCGCAGTACCAACAGCCTGAATTTTTGAACCACGGGCTACTACTAAATAGTCAGCGCCACTTTTACCAAAAACTTTAGTGCCTGGCTGAATAGTTAAAGTGGCGCTGTTAGCGTTGTCGTTACCCACAGTCACTTTGCCAGACAAAGACCAGGCGATATCTGCTGTTAAAGTGATATCACTGGTGATTGTGCCTTTAATTTCACAGACTGGAGTGGTTACACCGGCTAACGCTGAGGCCTGAGTTGCAAAGGCAGGGCAAGCACTGGTTGGAGGTGGAGGAGTACCGCCACCGTTGTTGCCGTTGTTACCATTGCCAGTGTTGATATTGATATCACCGCCACCGCAACCAGCCAATACTAAAGCTGAGGCGATTGCGCTCAATTTTAAAAATTTACGTAAAGCCATTACTCAATCTCCAATAAGTACGAACAGGAATGCTGTTGTTATAAAAAGCTGGGGCCAACCATACTCAGGCTTAATGACTGTTTTATTACAGTGACAGACAAAGAGATTGAACTTTCAGTGCAGGCCACGGCTGGCGCGGACTAGCGGCAGTCTCGTCAAAAAAGGTTCATCAAAGTGTCATCTGAAAGACATTTTTCTGGATTAGAAAAATGTAAGCAGATTGATTGTTTTTTATTTCCATTGAAAACAGCTGGTAAAACCAGAGCAGCTTTGTGTAATGAACAGCTGAGCTGGTCAGTACAAGGCAGAATGCTTGTTTCTCTTTCATAAAAATGTCATAAACTAACGCCATACTGGTCACAATCAGTAAATTGGCTTGAATTGGTAGAGGGTTATGTCTAGAAAAATCCTGGTTGTAGAAGATGAAGCACCGATCCGTGACATGTTGTGTTTTGTGCTGGAACAAAATGGCTATCAGGCCAGTACAGCTGAAGATTTTGATTCGGCTGTGAATATGTTAGTAGAACCTTATCCGGATTTAGTGTTGCTGGATTGGATGTTGCCTGGTGGCAGCGGTATTCAGTTTGCAAAAAAAATGAAAGGACACGAACTGACCCGTACTATTCCGATCATTATGATCACAGCCCGTGGTGAAGAAGAAGATAAGGTCCGCGGTCTGGAAGTGGGCGCTGATGACTATGTCACCAAGCCATTTTCACCAAAAGAGCTGATGGCTCGCATTAAAGCTGTGATCCGCCGTGTTGCGCCAACCAGCCTGGACGATGTGATTGAAGTGCAGGGCTTAAAGCTGGACCCTGTATCACACCGTGTCACTGCGGCTGAGCAAGCTGTAGATATGGGGCCTACCGAATTCCGTTTATTACACTTTTTTATGACCCATCCTGAGCGTGTTTACAGCCGTGAACAGTTGCTGGATCATGTCTGGGGTACTAATGTGTATGTCGAAGACAGAACAGTAGATGTGCATATACGCCGTTTACGTAAAGCCATTTCGCTGGCTGGGCATGACCGTTTAGTGCAAACTGTACGGGGTTCGGGTTATCGTTTCTCTGCCAAATAACCTATAAGTGAGTGTTATGCGTTTGTTATTATCTAAAAGGAAGATTTTCAGTAAAATCTTCCTTTTATTTTTTATTGTTGCATTAATCGGCTGGCTGTTTGACCTGCTGTTTCCTGCTTTATTTACCGCCTCTGTCTTACTGCTTGGCTGGAATTACCGGCATATTTTTGTATTGGATAAATGGCTATGGCGCGATAAAAAACTCACGCCACCAGCAGGTGATGGCAGCTGGCAGCAAGTTTTTGATGGCATTTATTATCGTCAGCGCAAAGCCCGCAAAAAAAATAAAGAGTTACGTGCTCTGATCCGCCGTTTTCGGGATGGCGCTGAAGCCTTGCCTGATGCCATAGTGGTGCTCAACAGTGACTGGACCATTATCTGGTGTAATAAACTGGCGCAGCAGTTGGTTGGTTTACGCTGGCCGCAGGATGAACGTCAGCGTATTGATAACCTGATCCGTAACCCGGAATTTCAGACTTATATTCAGCAAAAACAATTTGATCAGCCACTGGAGTTGTCTTCTCCGGTTAATGAAGATTTGGTGCTGGAATACCGTATGCTGCAATACGGCGACGATCAGCACTTACTGATAGTGCGGGATGTCACCCAGTTAAAACTGCTGGAGCAGGTACGCAAAGATTTTGTGGCCAATGTCTCGCATGAATTACGTACGCCGCTCACCGTATTGCAGGGCTATCTGGAAGTGATGGACGCAGACAATCTGCCGAATGAGGGTATTTGGTTAAAGGCCCATACTGTGATGCTGGAGCAAACCAAACGTATGGATGCTCTGGTGCAGCAATTACTGACCTTGTCACGTATTGAAGCCGCAGCCAAAGTGCAGTTTGAAGATCACATTGATGTGCCTGCCATGCTGGCGATGCTGGAGCAGGAGTCAAACACCTTAAATCGGGAAAAGCAGCATCAGATCAGTTTTTCAATTGAACCTGGTTTGTTGGTCTCCGGTATTCGTGAAGAGTTACGTAGTGCTTTTTCTAACCTGATCACCAATGCGATTAAATACACCCCCAATGGCGGAGAGATCCAGGTCAGTTGGGTGCGGCAGCATCAAAAAGCTGTGTTTAGTGTCAGTGACAATGGAGAAGGTATAGCACCTCAGCATGTGAAACGGCTGACCGAACGTTTTTACCGGGTTGATCAGGCCAGAGCCCGTGCTACAGGCGGCACAGGTTTAGGTTTAGCTATCGTGAAGCATGTGTTGCAACGCCATAACAGCAAATTGATGATTTTCAGTGAGCCGAAAAAAGGCAGCAGCTTCTCGTTTAGTTTACCTGCTGAAAACCTGCCAAAACGTAAAGCTATTAAAGTTCGTTAGCAGGTACTGCCTGCTGCAGAAAGTGCAGAAACTTTTGCAGCAGTGCAGGCTGATAATGTTTATGTTGAACCAGTCTGAAATGCCGTTGCAGCCGCAAAGGACTTTGCAGTAAAACCAACTGTCCTGCTTTGATTTCGTCCTGTACAGCCAGCATAGGCAAACAGCCTATACCCAAACCTTGTTTTACCGCCTGCTTAATAGCTTCAGGCCGTTCCAGTTCCAGCAGGGTGTTCGGTGCCCAATGTAAACGGGCCAGTTCATGTTCTAGTACGGCGCGGGTGCCGGAACCTTGTTCCCGCACTATCCAGCGCTCAGCCAGTAATTGCTCTGCTGATAAATTCTGATGCAGCTTAGGGTGGCCTATGAGTACCGTCAGATCCTGCCGCCAGTGGCGGATATCAAATTCAGCACTCAACACTGGTCCTTCGATAAAACCCAGTTGCGCTTGCTGTTGATGCATCAGATGCAGCACTTCACTGCTGTTGCAAAGTCGCAGTGTAAAATCAATCTGAGGGTGCAAGGCAGTAAATTGTGCCAATAAAGCGGGCAATAAATAACAACCTACTGTTTCACTGGCGACCAGCCGTAGCTGACCTTTGTCGGGGTTTGAGTGAACCAGTTCTTGCTGCAGTTCAAGCAACAGCTGTAATTTTGGTAACAGATCCAGCGTATGTTGGGTTGGGATTAACTGCCGTCCCTGACGCAGAAATAGCTGATGGCCCAGTCGTTGTTCCAGCTCTTTTAATGCCTGGCTGGCCGCTGACTGGCTTAATGCCAGTTGGTCGGCTGCTTTGGTTAAACTATGCTGCCGGCAAATTGCATCCAACAATAACCAGTGGCGTGGACTGGGATAATTCATTTGTTTATCTAATTTGATGAATAAGATTAATCCATTATTCTTATTTTTAACACTCAGTACAATAGCGCTGTCACTTACACTAAGATGAATTCCTATGCTGGTCGTATTGCTGCTTAGCTTGTTACTGCATGTATGTTATTTGGCTGTGCCTGAGTTACAGCATCTGATCAGTCCGGTTTTTGTCGCTTTGATACTGGGCTTAGTGGCTGCTTTTGTGTTGCCACTATTCTCCATTCAGCCCCGTCGGTTACTGGCGTCCAGGCTGGATACGATCGGCAGTTGGCAGCAAAAGGCTTTACGTTTGGGCATAGTTCTGTTTGCCTTTAGTGTTGAGCCTGAACTGGTAATGCACACCAGTCCGCTGGCTTTAGTGCAGCTGGTTGTTTTAGTTCTGCTGGTGCTGAGCGCTGCGCTCTGGCTTGGGGTCAAAGTATTAAAACTACCGAAAGAGCTGGTGCTTTTGATTAGTTGTGGCTTAAGTTTTTGTGGTACTTCAGCTATTTTTGCCACCTGGTCTGTACGGCAAAGCGGGCAGGCGACTTTAACTCAAAGTCTGGCCATGGTGCTGTTGATGGGGTTGCTGTCGTTGCTGGCCTATGCGGTGCTGATGCAAAGTGGCTGGTTGCCGGAAGCGCAATTGGCCTGGCTGATTGGCAGCACAGCACCTGAAGTCTCACAGGCTGTGGCCGCAGGCAGTCAGTTAGGGCAGGATGCGCCACAGGCGGTGATCGCCAAGTTATTCAGGGTCTGTTTACTGGTGCCATTTTTGCTGCTGCTCAGTGTTAACAGTAAAAACAAGGAGGGTTTTGTCTTTCCCTGGTTTGTTTTGGTTTTTGTGGCTGTTCTGCTGCTGACCATGGTTTTTTCAGTACCTGTCTGGTTCAGTCAGGCCGCTGTGCTGTTGTCGCAAAGTTGTCTGATTTTCGCCATGCTGGTGACTGGACTTTTAACCTGTTGGCAGGATCTAAAACAATGCAGCGGCAAAGTTTTTGCTTTTGCCGCTGTGGTGATGAGCTTACTGTTTAGTCTTTCTTATCTGTTTTTGCCGGGTTAGCCAGATAGTCAAGCGCCAGAGCTGTTAACGCCCGAACGCCATTTTCCAGTGCTTGTTCATTCACCTGAAACAGTGGCGAATGGTTAGGCGCTGTTTGTTCCACCGGAGTATTTTCCGGGGCTATGCCTAAAAAGAAAAACACGCCCGGTACTTCTTGCTGGAAAAACGAAAAGTCTTCCGAGGCAGTAATAGGTTTAATTGGCGCAACCCCGGCCTTGCCTGCTGCCCAGCGTAAGCTTGGCATAGCCCATTCAGTCAGTGTGGCATCATTCCAGGTCACAGCTGCAAAGCTATGGTTATGAAATTCAGCTGTGGCACCGCTGGCGGCTGCTATATGTTCAGAGGTATGCTGCATTTTTTGCAGTAGCTGCTCGCGCATTTGTGGATCAAAAGTCCGGATAGTGCCCTCGAGTTTCACATCATCCGGAATAATGTTCCAACGCACACCGCCATGCACCTGACCAACAGACAGCACGGCAGGGGCCTGGGTCACATCCAGCTGGCGGGCTGGGATCTGGTGTAAAGCAGTGATCAATTGTCCTGTCACAGCTATAGGATCCACTCCACGCCAGGGGCTTGAACCATGCACCTGCTTGCCTTTGACAATGATATTAAAACTGTCTGCCGCCGCCATTATGCCTTCACTTTTCACCTGTAACTGGCCGGCAGGACCAGGCCAGACATGCAGACCAAAAATGGCATCAGGTTTGTATGTGGCAAAGACGCCTTCTTTGAGCATCAGCTTAGCGCCACCTTCTTCACCAGCAGGCGGGCCTTCTTCGGCGGGCTGAAACACAAACAGAATAGTACCGGCCAGTTCAGCTCTAAGCTCTGTCAACACTGAGGCAGTCGCCATCAGCATAGCCGTATGAGCATCGTGACCACAGGCATGCATCACACCTACGTCCTGACCATTAAAAGTGCTGCGTACTTTAGAGGCAAAAGGTAAATCCACCTGCTCTGTCACAGGCAGCGCATCCATATCTGCGCGCAAAGCCACTGTCGGGCCAGGTTTAGCGCCTTTTAATACGCCCAGGACGCCATGATGAGCTATGCCGGTTTGTACTTCTAAACCAAGAGATTTTAAATGTGCTGCTACTTTCTTCGCTGTATTGACTTCGCGGTTCGACAACTCAGGGTATTGATGGAAATGACGGCGCCATTGCAGCATTTCTGGCTGGATTTTTTGAATAGCAGTTTCGGTCCGGGGTTTTAAATCTGTGCTGGCCTGAGCTGAAAAAGTGCTGGCCAGCAGAACACAAAAAACAGTTCGCAACATGGGAGTTCCTTCTGGGTGAAGTCACTACCATACTGGCTGAAGCTTAAAAAGCAAAGTGCCTTGCGACACTTTGCCGGAAACAGAAATCAGCGATCAGAAATAAAACACAAAGGCCAGCAGAAACACACCTAAAGCTAAACGGTAGATCACAAAAGGCATCATGCCCATTTTTTCTATCACTTTAAGAAAAAAATGAATACAGACGTAAGCCGAGATAAAGCTAAGCACAGTTCCTAAACCTAAAGCTGTCCAGTCGACAGCCTGTTCGCTTTTCAGTAATTTCAGTGTTTGATAACCACCGGCCAGCAGAATGATAGGGATAGAAATCAAAAAAGAGAAACGTGCTGCCGCTTGTCGGGTTAATCCCAGCAGCAGACCTGCTGTCATGGTAATACCTGAACGTGAGGTTCCGGGGATCAGGGCTATAGCCTGGGCCAGACCAATAATAATCACATCTCTTACCGTCAACTGGTCAGTTTGTTTGATTTGTTTGGCTTTTGCATCGGCGTACCACAACAACAAACCAAAGATAATAGTTGTACTTGCTATAACCAAAGAGGAGCGGGCATAGATTTCAATAAAGTCTTTGATCAGCAACCCAAACAAAGCTGCAGGTATAGTGGCCAGAATAATCAGCCAGCCCAAGCGGCTGTGTTGGTCGTGTTGCCCTTTAAGGCTGCCAACCCAACTGACACTGATAAGACCTACATCACGGCGAAAATAATGCAGTACAGCAGCCAGTGTGCCTAAATGCACTGCCACATCAAACGCCAGCCCCTGATCACTCCAGCCGAGTAACTGTGAAGGTAAAATCAGATGAGCTGAACTTGAAATAGGTAAAAATTCGGTAAAGCCTTGCAGTAAAGCTAATACAATAATTTCCAGAATAGTCATATGGGTCCATACAGATGATTAAAATCGCACGCAGTTTAAGGTCGGACAGCTGTTATGTCTAACAAAAGCTGGGCTAAGCCCAGGCTCAATAGAAAAATGATCTGATGTTTCACTAAAAGGGCACTATAGCTATCAGCTTTGCTCTGATTTCACCTGCTCTGTCAGTGAGGATTCTTCGTACTGTGGTGCTCTGAGCCATTCCCGCCAGATCGCAACCAGCAAAGCCATCAGTACAGGGCCAACAAACAGACCCACCATGCCCATAGTTTGCACGCCGCCAATTAAACCAAAAAAGGTCGGTAAAAAAGGCAGTTTGACTGGCCCACCGACCAGAGTTGGTCTGATGGTTTTATCAACAATAAAAAGTTCGATACTGCCCCATAAAAACAAACCAACACCAGCTGTTAAATCACCAGTGCCCACCAGATAAATCGAAATTAAGGTAAAAGACAAAGGTGCGCCACCCGGAATAAGTGCCATAAAGCCTGTTAAGACCCCAAAAGCTACAGGAGAGGGCACACCAGCTATCCAGTAGGCAATGCCTAAGATCACCCCTTCACCAATCGCAATAATAGTCATGCCAATGACAGTTGAGCTGACAGTCGCAGGTACCACGCGGGAGAAGCGGTTCCAGCGCTCAGGTAAAATGCGTTCACCTACAGTATCCAGTTGCCAGGCGATGCGCTCACCGTCTTTATATAAAAAAAACAAAGTGATCAGCATAAATAATAAGGTCAGCATTAAGCCGGCTGCAGTCCAGCTGAAATTTAATACCCATTTGGATATACCACTGATTTGTTCACCGCTGACTAAACTCACTATTTGCCCCAATTGATGAGGTTCAGCTAAGTAGGTTTGCCAATAGACAGCTAAGGTTTCACCGACGCCGGGCAAAGCTCTGAGCCATTCAGGTACGGCGGCGCCATGTTCATTGGCGTGTTTTAACCACTCAATCCAGGCTCGTATCTCGTCCATGGCATAACTAAACACCATCACCAGCGGGATCACCAGACCTAAAACGATAGCAATGATGGCCACACTGGCGGCTAAAGTGGAGTTATTGCGGCAATAGTTCAGCAAGTGGCGATACAAAGGCCAGCTGGCAAAGCAAATAATGAGAGCTGCCAGTACAGGAACCAGAAAACCTATAAAAAAGAATACTCCTGCACCGAGGATAATCAGCAATAAAGCTCTGCTAATGGCGTCGTTACTAAAAATCTGTGGCATCTGTAACTGTTCCTTTCTGTCTCTGGACCCCGGGTATGAAATAACTACTCTTCATCCGCACTGGATGAATCAAAACCCGGACTTTGTAAACTGCACTCTACTAAATACGGACAGTCGAGTACAAAGGCAATCTTTTTCAGATGTAATTGCTCCTGTTGCAGATCAGCGACCAATAAAGCTTGTTGCTCCAGCCATTCTTTAGGTAATTGCAGCGTTAATTGCTGATTTTTCCCTTGAGCTCTAAGTTCAGGCAAGAAGTCGTTACGGCGTTTTTGATTCAGTAACACAGCCAGACGCAACAACACCAGTAAAGACACCACTGTACTTGAGCTGTACAGATAAAACTGCGACAGATCTTCAGTTTTAATTTTGCGACGATGCGAGCGCACCAGCGTGGCTATTAACTGCTGTTGTTCCTGGTTAAACCCCGGTAAGTTGGCATTTTTTAAAATGTAAGACGAGTGCCGCTGTACGCTGGACGAATTGATATGCAGGCCTATTTCGTAAACTGTGGCTGCCCAGCTTAATAAGTCAGCCAGTTCATCGGTCAACTGCCAACTATGGCGCAGCTGAGCAAACAATTCCAAAGCTGTGTTTCGAACTCTGTCAGCCTGACTGGTATCAATGCTGTATCTTTTAATCAGACTCTGAATAGTGTGTTCACGAATGTCATGGTGATGCAGCCTGTCACTCATTTCATACAACACCCCTTCACGAAGCGCTGCGTCGACATAATACATCTGAGAAATGCCAAGCATATTAAAAGCGGCAATTAAAATAGCTAAACCAGAGCAAATCAGTAACTTACGATCATCTGCTAAACCAGGTAAATCCAGCTGCAAACTGTTTTCCTGAGCGATCAGCAAGTCTTTTAATTGCAGCAGGTGTTCGAGCTCAATGCAGGCCGGATGCCAGCCTAAACCAATAATAATATCGCGAATGGTTTTGATAGTACCTGAAGTGCCGACCGCTTGTTGCCAGCCGGTTTCGCGGTAAGCTGAGACTATAGGCTCCAGTTCCTGTTCGGCTTGTAAAATAGATCGTTCGAACTTTTTTGCACTGATGCGACCATTGGGGAAATGAAACTGGGCATAACTGACACAACCCATATTGCGACTGGCCAGCCTGATCGGTAAAAAGCCTTCGCCTATGGCAAATTCGGTACTGCCACCCCCAATGTCCATCACCAGTCGACGCCCCTGATAATGCTCAAAATGCGCCACACCCTGATAAATAAAACGGGCTTCTTCCTGACCTGAAATCACTTCGATAGGAAAAGGGAAAACCTCCTGAGCCCGGCGTAAAAACATAGCGCTGTTTTTTGCACGCCTTAAGGTGTAAGTCGCGATAACCCGCACCGATTCAATGGGTACAGGCTTTAAGGTATCGGCAAACTGACTCAGTACAGCCAAACCACGCAACATGGCTTCTTCGGTTAACAATAACTCTTCTGTTAAACCTTCAGCCAGCTGCACTTTTTGCTTTTCGCGGTGCAACAGCTGCAAAGCGCCATCGACCACACGAGCTATGACCATATGAAAGCTGTTAGAGCCTAAATCAACGGCCGCCATATAAGCGGCTTTTTGTGCATCTGTCGTGTCTGTGCTGGTCCAGTGGGTCATAAGCTGGCCTGAGTGGATTGCTGCAACTGAGCAAAATAATCGTAGATTTCCTGTTGGGAGCGAATGCTACGCTTATTGCCTCTTTTTACATAGTGGTTGCTTTGCTCTTTATCGATAATGCGCGCTTTGACATTGTCATGCCACTGAATATCCAGGGTCGTCATAATTTGCTGTTTAATGGCTGCATCATAAATAGGCACACCCACTTCGACGCGTTGATCCAGATTACGGGTCATCCAGTCAGCCGACGAGATATACAGATCAGTATCGCCGCCATTGTTAAACACATAAATCCGGGCATGTTCAAGGAATCTGTCCAGTACACTAATGACATGAATATTGTCACTCATGCCTTTAACACCAGGAATAAGCGAGCACATACCCCGTACTATAATGCGGATTTTCACTCCGGCCATACTGGCTTTATAGAGTAAATCAACAATTTGATTGTCAACCAGGTTGTTGATTTTTAATGTGATTTCAGCTTTTCTGCCTGATGTGGCAAAACTGGTTTCCCGTTCTATTAAGGCACAAAGTTTAGGCCGGCTCCAGGTTGGTGATACCATCAAGTGGTTAAACTGAAATGCTTTGTAGCTGTACTGAATAAATTCAAATACCTGATCCACTTCATCACAAATTTCACTATGGCAGGTGAACAAGCTCATGTCGGTATAAATACGGGCGGTTTTTTCGTTAAAGTTACCAGTGCCTATATGGGCAAACTTCACGGTTTTGCCTTTTTCCTGTCTGGTGATTAAACACAGCTTAGAGTGGATTTTTAAGGTTTGCAGGCCAAAGATCACTTCAATGCCTGCCTCCGTCATGCGGCGTGCCCAGTTGATATTATTTTCTTCATCAAAACGGGCTTTTAATTCCACCACTACAGTCACTTTTTTGCCATTACGCACCGCATCAAGCAGTGAGTTAATGACTCGTGAATTTTTAGCGACACGATACATCGTCATTTTGATGCTGCTGACTTTTGGATCAAAAGAAGCCTGACGTACCCATTCAGTGAAATAACTGAAGCTGTGATAAGGGTAATACAGCAAAATATCCGAAGTTCGAATGGCTTCAAAACTTGTGGTATGGCGTTCAAACTCCGGGCTTTTCAGCACTGGCATAGGCGGGAATTCTAAAGACGGGTGGCCTATGTTTGGAAAACCAATAAAGTCTTTAAAATTACGGTACTTACCACCAGGTATTAAAGAGTCATAGGAGCTGTAGCCCAGCAATTTTTTCAGCATTTTTAGCATATGTTCAGGCATATGTGCATCATAAACCATACGCACTGGCTCTGATTTCAGCCGCTGTTTAATGCCCTTGGACATTTTGTCTATTAACGACTGGTCCAGTGTATCGCTGATATTGTATTCAGCGTCGCGGGTCAGTTTCAGTGAAAATGCCTGAATTTCACAAAAATCAAAAAATCCATCAAATAAGTCTTTCAGGCAGTACATGATGATGTCGTCAAGCAAAATGATCTGGCGACGGTAGCGGCCTTTCTTTTTGCTTTTATTTAAATGCAGCGGCAACTCAACAAAACGTGACATCACGTCGGTAGGTACCTGCACTATGGCGTACTCAGCTTTATTGGAGCCAGTCATTTCCACCATCAGGTAAGTGGCATTGTCTTGTAAATGTTTAGCCAGTTTGACTTCTTCAGCGGATAAAATAATAGGAGAAATATGACGCTGTACTTCACTGCGGTAGAAACTACGAACCCACTGAGCCTGGGCGTCGGTCAGCTTGTAGTTGTCAATCAGCTCAATGTTGTATTTGCGCAGTGCTTGCAGTAAGTCGTCATAAATTTTATTAAAACGTTCGCCCAGCTTCATCACTATATGTTGAATATCATGCAGCAACTGTTCGGCATCTTCCTGCTCATTGGCGTGGTATTTTTTCAGTAAAATACGGCGCTTAACATCAGCCACCCGAACCCGGAAAAACTCATCCATGTTGTTGGAATAGATACCTAAAAAACGCAACCGTTCAATCAGTGGGTTGCGTTCATCTGCAGCTTCCTGCAGCACACGGCCATTAAAGGCCAGCCAGCTTAATTCGCGGGGAAAATAATTCGTATCGCTCACAGTATGTTTTAACTCTGCAAAGACCATAACGCGCTCCTGATCGGGTTCGGGAGCTACTCTATGGCAGTTTTATGACAGACTGATGAAAGGATCAAGGGTCTGATCCTTTAATACAGGGATATTTTTTTCAGCAGGGTTAGTGTTCAATATCAACCACTACGTCCGAAGCTATAGCTTCCAGCGCTTTGACCACTTCATCTTTATTCAGATCGGCAGGCAGCTCTACTGTGGCTATAGCGTGAAACAACGGCACACCCCAGTTGGGTGCACTTTGTTTAGAACTTTCAAAATGAATAATGTTGGCGCCTTTGTGTTTCATCACGCTGGATAGCTCTCGCACTATGCCTGGTCTGTCGTTGCCTGTAATCACAAATTGCAGCTGTTTATCCGGATGAATTGCACAGTCTAAACCTTGCTGAATTTTTATATCCAGGTCTGACATGCGTTCAAGCTCTGTTGTTAACGCAAATACATGATCTTCAGACACTTCCAGTTGCAATATACCAGCGAAGTAGCCCCCTAAATGACTTAAATTACTGGCCATCCAGTTGCCTTGATGACTGGTGATCACTGTAGCCAGTTGTTCGACTAAACCTGCTTTATCCCGACCTATAACGGTTAAAATTAACTGCTTCATACAACCTTACTCCCGGAAACATCTGAAAACTGATAAAAATGCAAAACACCTTTGAAAAAACAGTGAGTTAGCCAGATTTGGCTTACCCCATTGTAGACGTCCGGCCAGTTTTTGACAGTCAAGTCGTCGCAAATCTCCCTGTTGAGTAAAAAAAAATTGTTGTAGCTCAAAAGATGTTCTTTTGTTTCGTCATATTAGTGTCATATTTCTTTCTTATGATAGGACCCAGAAAACAACCTGAACCACGAACAGGCCTTTGTCTGTTGTGAGGAGAGCAACGTGAAAGTAGCAAAATTATTAACTTCAATCAGTCTTATTGCAGCCACTTTAGGCCTGACAGCCCAGGCTGCCATTATCGAAGCAGACCCGAATTTGCCTGCTTACGTAAAATCTACTGGTGTTTCAGGCAACATTTCCAGCATAGGTTCTGATACGTTAAACAACCTGATGACGAAATGGGCTGAAGAATTCCGTAAACAATATCCAAACGTGAATATCCAAATCCAGGGCGCAGGTTCTTCTACTGCTCCTACAGCTTTAACTGAAGGCACCTCTAACTTTGGCCCTATGAGCCGTGCTATGAAGCCATCAGAAGTGCAGGAATTTGAAGCCAAATACGGCTACAAACCAATGGCTATTCCAGTGGCTATCGACTTATTGGCTGTGTATGTGAACAAAGACAACCCTTTAAAAGGTCTGACTATTGCTCAGGTAGATGCCATTTTCTCTGCAACCCGTAAATGTGGTTATAAAGAAGATGTGACACGCTGGGGCCAGTTAGGTATGGAAGGCGCATGGGCCAACCGTGATTTCACAATGTACAGCCGCAATGCAGTATCAGGAACTTACGGTTACTTTAAAGATGTGGCCTTATGTGGCGGCGACTTTAAATCCAGCATCAACGAACAACCAGGTTCTGCTTCTGTAGTGCAGGGGATCAGCGAGTCTATCAACGGTATTGGTTACTCAGGTATTGGCTATATCACCTCAAGCGTAAAAGCTTTACCTTTGGCGAAAAAAGAAGGCGAGCCGTTTTATGCGCCAAATGCGGATCACGCTTTAGACGGTAAATACCCTTTATCACGTTTCCTGTATGTCTATGTGAACAAGCACCCAAACAAAGAAATGTTACCTTTAGAGCGTGAGTTCGTGCGTTTTGTGATGTCAAAAAATGGTCAGGACGTAGTAGCACACGACGGTTATGTTCCGGTACCAGCTTCAGTAGCAGCTAAAGCTCTGGCTGACCTGGGTATAAAATAAGTTCTATTAATTAAAACAAGGCACCTTCAGGGTGCCTTGTTTTTTCTATTGAAAACAATAGTGTGATCTTTCCCGCTTAGCTCTGTTTGTGTCATTTATATGACAAAAAACCACTCTGTAATATTTCCGTCATAAAACTCTACTATAGTTGCCTGCATCTAAAAGTAACTGGTGGTATAGCAACTATGCACTCAACCCATCCAAGTCAGCAGTCAGCCGGTGATTCGCCGCGTTCTTTACTGCCAACTGGTGAACGTCGTGCCCGTTTACGGCGCTGGCGCTCTGTTAAAGATAAAATCTCCAAATATGGCATCAGCTTTGCCGGCATCAGTGTGGTGCTGGCTTTTGCCACTATATTTGTTTATCTGTTTTCTGAAGTGGGGCCTTTGTTTTCCTCAGCCTCAGTGGATCAGAAAGCCAGCTATCAAAGTCCATCTGCAGAACCTCTGTATAGCAATATAGAGCGTTATGGTGAGATAGGCTTAACTGTGACAGCAGATGCAAAGCTGCAGTTTTTTAACGCGGACACAGGTGAGCTGAAGCAACAAGTGCAATTGGCTTTACCCGCTGATGTCACTGTAACTACCTTTGCTAAAGCTGACCCTCGTACCGGCACTATCATTTTGGGCTTATCCAACGGTCAGGCACTGATTGCCAAACATGAATATCTGTTGAGTTATCCAAATGATAAACGTCAAATCAATCCGAAGGTCAGTTACCCCTTAGGTGAAGCACCTGTGCAGGTCGATGCTCAAGGTCAGGCTTTAGTGGCTATTGCCATACAGGAAAAAGACGAAAACCGGATGTTGAGCGCTTATACGGCTGACGGTCGTTTAGTGTTGTCAAATATGGTGGCAGAAACTGTATTTCTGACCGGTGAAACTACAGTGGTTCGCACCGATTACACCTTGCCTGATGCACCAGCTTCAGCCAACAGAATCTTGATCGACAATACCTTTCAGAATCTGTTTGTTGCGGATAAGACAGGCCAAATTCATTATTATGCCATCAACAATCCGGAGCAGGCGCGTTTAGTACAAAGCGTCAATGCGGTGAAGTCAGGTGAACAGATCACCGCCATTGAGTTTCTGGTCGGTACTGTGTCTTTGATTGTGGGGTCATCCAAAGGTGAATTAACCCAGTGGTTTTTAGTGCGGGACCAGCACAATAACTTCGACTTAAAACAAATTCGTGATTTTAAGCGACACCCTGGTGCTATTACTCAGATTGAAGCTGAATATTCCCGTAAAGGTTTTATGGCCATAGATGACAAAGGTCATCTGGGCATTCATTACGGCACTTCAGCCCGCACTTTGTTTTTAGATGCTTTTGATGATGAGCTGATGGCAAAACAAATTGCTATTTCTCCTATCAATACCAATTTCCTGTTGCTGGACAACAAAGGTCTGATGCATAAGTTTGATTTGGATAATGCTCATCCGGACGTGTCTTACAGAGCGCTGTGGAATGAAGTCTGGTACGAAGGCCGTGATGAAGCCAAATACATTTGGCAAGCTTCTGCCGGTTCAGATGAATTTGAAGCCAAAATGAGCATGGTGCCTTTAGCTTTAGGTACTTTAAAAGCCGCATTTTTTGCCATGTTGTTTGCTACCCCTCTGGCCATCATGAGCGCTATTTATGTCGCTTACTTTATGACGCCTGTACTGCGTGGCAAAGTGAAACCTACCATCGAAATTATGGCGGCCTTACCAACAGTGATCCTCGGCTTTTTAGCTGGTTTATGGTTGGCACCTTTTGTGGAAGAGTATTTAAGCGCTGTGTTCGCTATCCTGTTTCTGATGCCTTTTATGATGCTTGCAGCTGCTTATTTGTGGCGTTATATGCCTGAATCTATTCGCAATCGTTTTGGTTTGGGCTGGGAAGCTGCGTTTTTAGTTCCTGTAATTATCTTATTTGGTTATCTGGCTGTCAGTGCAAGTCCTGTCATCGACAACGCCTTTTTTGATGGCAGCTTACGCCAGTGGTTTACCGACAATGGCATTAACTATGACCAGCGTAATGCGCTGATTGTTGGTATAGCTATGGGCTTTGCTGTAATCCCAAATATCTTCTCTATTGCTGAAGATGCCATTTTTAACGTACCTCGCCATTTAACTCAGGGTTCTTTAGCTTTGGGGGCGACACCATGGCAAACCATGGTGGGTGTGGTATTACCCACAGCCAGTCCTGGTGTTTTTGCTGCAGTGATGGTGGGTTTTGGCCGTGCTGTGGGTGAAACCATGATAGTGCTGATGGCCACGGGCAACAGCCCGGTAGTGAACTTTAATATCTTCGAAGGTATGCGTACTTTATCCGCCAATATAGCGGTGGAGTTACCTGAGACAGCCGTTGGCAGCACTCACTTCCGTGTGTTGTTCCTTGCTGCTTTGGTGTTGTTTGTCTTTACCTTTGTATTTAATACCCTCGCCGAAGTCATACGGCAGCGTTTGCGTCAACGCTTCAGCAATCTGTAATTAAGGGGCACTTTGATGAAATCTTTATTTGGCGTAAGAGCCTGGTTCAGATCAGGGACTCCCTGGATTTGGTTAAACGCTGGTGCCATTGCTTTATGTCTGGTGATGGTGATAGGTGTGTTGGGTCTGATTGTCGTGCGTGGTGGCAGTCACTTCTGGCCAGCGGATATACAGCAGACTGAATGGTCGCCTGAGTCTGGTCAGAAAAAAGTCATTATGGGTGAGCTGGTTCGTGCTGAAACAGTGTCTGCTGTGATGCTGCGTGAATCTGGTGCTACTGTGCCGGCAGAACTGGAAGCTGTCACCCGTTATCTGGTCAAAGTAGGTAACCGCGATCTGTATGGCCGGGATTTCTCCTGGTATATGGATTATGAAATCACCGGCTGGACAGCACCTCAAGGCGCTATTGCGCTGGAGCGTCGTGAGCGTGGTAATTTTTATGGTTTTCCACTGAAGCTGAATGAAGGCGATACCCTGATTGCTGAAGGCGACGCTATGTGGCCTGAGTTGTTAAAACGGGTAAAACGCGCTAACGGTATTTTTCAGCAGATGAAAGATATCGAAAAAAATGACATCAGCCGCATCAATAACCAGATTGAGAAGTTACGTTTAACCGAACGTCGTCTGGTTCTGGATAAGGTGTCTGACGCTAAAATGGCAGAATTCAAAGCTCAGGCCGAAGCAGAAAACAAAATTCTGAACGATGAATACGCCGTGATCCAACAAAAACTGGATCAACTGCGTGCGGAGTCTAATCGTGACAACTTAGTGGCGCGTTCTGCAGAAGGTAGGGAAGTAACCATTTCACTGGCGAATATCGTCAATGCTTTTGCACCAAACGATATGTCTGTCTGGCAAAAAACCAGACATTACTTTAGTGGCATTGGCACTTTTCTGACGGAAGAGCCACGGGAAGCCAATACCGAAGGCGGTATATTCCCTGCTATTTTTGGTACTGTCACTATGGTCATACTGATGGCTATTATCGTCACGCCTTTTGGTGTGCTGGCGGCCATTTATCTGCGTGAATACGCAAAACAAGGGCCACTGCTGAAGATCATCCGGATTTCGGTCTATAACCTGGCTGGTGTCCCTTCTATTGTGTACGGTGTTTTTGGTTTAGGTTTCTTTGTGTACATTATGGGCGGCAGCATCGATCAGCTGTTTTACCCTGAAGCTTTACCAAGCCCGACTTTTGGTACTCCGGGTTTATTCTGGGCGTCTTTGACCCTGGCATTGTTAACTCTGCCTGTCGTCATTGTATCGACAGAAGAGGGCTTATCCCGTATTCCAAGTACTATTCGTATGGGTAGTTTGGCCTTAGGTGCGACCAAATCTGAAACTTTATGGAAAGTGGTAGTGCCGCTGGCCACTCCGGCTATGATGACGGGTTTAATCTTAGCAGTGGCCCGTGCTGCCGGTGAAGTTGCACCTCTGATGCTGGTAGGTGTAGTGAAACTGGCGCCTACTTTACCTATAGATGGCAATTTCCCATTTATTCATTTAGACCAGAAGATCATGCACTTAGGTTTCCACGTCTTTGATGTGGGTTTCCAGAGTCCAAACGTTGAAGCTTCGCGTCCGTTGCTCTATGCCACAGCACTGGTGCTGGTGTTATTGATTGTGGTGCTGAATATGGCGGCTATATATATGCGTAACAGATTACGTGAGAAATACCGCAGCGATACAGATTAGATAGCAGCAGGCCTGCGTGGCAGGCCTTTAGTCACAGAATTTCATAGAATGGTAACGAAGATGAATCAAGATAAATTAACTGCTCCACCGGTAGAAAATGAATTGAAACTGTCGGAAGAAAAAATCAAACTTCAGGTCAATGATCTGAAACTCTATTACGCAGATTCGCTGGCATTAAAAAGCGTCAATATGACGATCCCGGAAAAACGCGTCACGGCTTTTATCGGCCCTTCAGGTTGTGGTAAATCCACCTTGCTGCGCTGTTTTAACCGGATGAACGACTTAGTGGATATCTGCCGCATTGAAGGGCAGATTTTAATGGATGGTCAGAATATCTATGACCCGAAAATTGACGTGGCTGAGTTACGCCGTCAGGTCGGCATGGTATTCCAGAAACCTAACCCATTCCCAAAAAGCATTTATGAAAACGTGGCTTATGGCCTGCGTCTGCAAGGCGTCAAAGATAAACGTATCCTGGATGAGGTGGTCGAAACTTCATTAAAAGGCGCAGCTTTGTGGAACGAAGTGAAAGACCGTTTGCATGACAATGCCTTTGGTTTATCTGGTGGTCAGCAACAACGTTTAGTCATAGCACGAGCTATTGCGATTGAACCTGAAGTGCTATTACTCGATGAGCCGGCTTCAGCTTTGGATCCAATTTCCACGCTGAAAATTGAAGAACTGATTTATGAGCTCAAAGATAAATACACTATCGTGATTGTTACCCACAATATGCAGCAGGCAGCCCGTGTATCCGACTATACTGCATTTATGTATATGGGTGATTTAATTGAGTTTGATGCCACCAATAAGATGTTCACCAATCCATCGCAGCAACAAACTGAAGATTACATCACAGGCCGTTTTGGTTAACGGATTAGCCCCCACGAGGAGAGAGCGATGGACAAAATGAATTTAACGAAGCACATTTCCAGTCAGTTTAATGAAGAAATTGAGCAAGTCCGTAACCATGTGATGGCAATGGGTGGCTTAATTGAGCAACAACTGGCTGATGCGCTGAATGCTATTGCCAGCAGTGATGCTGATTTAGCCCGTCAGGTGATCGCCAATGATGTGAAAGTAAACGACTGGGAAATTAAAATTGACCACGAATGCACTCGTATCATTGCCAAACGCCAGCCTGCAGCCAGCGATTTACGCCTGATTATGGCTATTATCAAAACCATTTCTGACTTAGAACGTATTGGTGATGAAGCCGAACGTATCGCTAAAGTTGCATTGGAGTCCTTTAACAGTGCTCAGCAGGATTTACTGGTGAATCTGGATAATATGGGCCGCCATGTCGCTCAGATGTTGCACGATGTATTGGACGCTTTTGCCCGTATGGACGTGGAAGCCGCTTTAGCAGTGCACCGCGAAGACAAAAAAGTAGACCGTGAATACGAAGCCATCACCCGTCAATTAATGACCTACATGATGGAAGATCCACGTTCTATTCCTAAGATCATGAATGTATTGTGGTCTGCCCGTTCTATGGAACGTATTGGCGACCGTTGTAAAAACGTGGCTGAATACATAGTCTTCCTGGTCAAAGGCAAAGACGTGCGCCACAGTGATGATGAAAAATTAGAGCAAGACGCCCGCAGTTAAAAATTTTCAGCATTTAGTTGTCATAAAAGCCTGATAAAACCTATGTTTTATCAGGCTTTTTATACTCTGGCCTTTTAAGTCGTTTTTATTACACTTTGATTGCAGTACAATGCGCGCCGACTTTCGTCAACTCAACAACAAGAGGCACACTCATTATGCCAAATCACTTTTTGGCGGTTTTCGCAAAATCCCCTATCAAGCCATTGGAAGAACATATCAAAAAGGTATTTGATGCCAGCTTGTTGCTGCTGCCATTTTTTGATGCAGTGTTTTTGAAGGATTGGGATAAAGCGGCTGAAGTTCGCAAATCTATTGTGACGTTGGAAAAGGATGCCGACAATTTAAAACGTGATATCCGTGTGCATTTGCCACGTGGGCTGTTTTTACCTGTTGAAAGAACGGACTTATTGGAGCTGGTTTCGCAGCAGGATAAAATTGCCAACAAAGCCAAAGACATCACAGGCCGTGTTTTAGGTCGTGAGCTGGAAATTCCTGCTCCTATTCAGGCGGAATTTAAAGCTTATCTGCAGCGCTGTATCGATGCTGTCGAACTTGCATGTGAAGCAATCAATGAACTGGATGAGCTGTTGGAAACTGGTTTTCGTGGCCGCGAAGTCGACTTAGTGATCAAAATGGTCGAACGTATCGATGAAATCGAGCATGATACCGACCAGTTGCAGATCAGTTTGCGTAAATTTGTGCGTAAATCTGAAGCCGAAATGAATCCGGTTGATGTGATGTTTCTGTACCGCACTCTGGAGTGGGTTGGCGATTTGGCTGACTCTGCTTTGAAAGTAGGTTCACGTCTTGAAATCATGTTGGCTCGTTAATTCTTAAGGTAATTCAAACATGGATATTTTAACTACGTACGGCTATACGCTGATTATCGTAGCCGCTGTATTTGGCTTTATTATGGCTTATGGTGTAGGTGCCAACGACGTGGCAAACGCCATGGGGACCTCAGTAGGATCCAAAGCTTTAACTGTGAAACAAGCGATTTTTATTGCTGCTATTTTTGAGTTTGCCGGCGCCTATTTAGCGGGTGGTTCTGTAACTTCTACCATTCGCAGTGGCATTGTTGATCCTGTTCACTTTGCGTCAGCGCCAGAGTTAATGGTATTTGGCATGATAGCAGCCTTGTTGGCTGCAGGCACCTGGTTGCTGGTGGCCTCTTATTATGGCTGGCCTGTGTCCACGACCCACTCTATTGTTGGTGCCATTATTGGTTTTGCCGCTGTAGGCGTGGGTGTAGATGCAGTGGAGTGGGGCAAAGTAGGCGGTATAGTGGGCAGTTGGGTGGTTACCCCTGTACTGGCAGGTATTCTGGCCTACTTAATTTTTATGAGTGCCCAGCGTTTAATTTTTGATACCGATAATCCGCTGGCTAATGCAAAAAAATATGTGCCTTTTTATATGGCTTTTGCAGCGCTGATGATGGCTTTGGTGACTGTGACTAAAGGTTTAACTCATGTTGGGTTAAATTTAACCACTGAGCAAAACATCTGGATTTGTGGTGGCATAGCTCTGGTGGTGGGGGTCATTGGTAAAGTAGCGATTAGCAGGGTGCATATAGACCCACAAGCTGATAAAGAAATGCATTTTACTAACGTGGAAAAAATCTTCGGTATTCTGATGATCACCACGGCTTGTTGTATGGCCTTTGCACACGGTTCTAACGATGTAGCTAATGCTATTGGACCTTTGGCTGCTGTTGTCAGCGTGATCCAGTCTGGTGGTGAAATTGCAGGTAAAGCCAAACTGGACTGGTGGATTTTACCTTTAGGTGCTGTAGGTATTGTGATTGGTTTAGCCACTTTAGGCGCCAAAGTCATTAAAACTGTGGGCACTGCTATTACTCATTTAACCCCAAGCCGTGGTTTTGCTGCTGAGTTGTCTGCCGCTACTACTGTGGTGATAGCTTCAGGTACTGGTTTACCTATCTCGACCACTCAAACTTTAGTGGGTGCTGTATTAGGTGTAGGTTTAGCACGTGGTATTGCTGCGCTGAATTTAGGTGTAGTGCGTAATATCTTTATTTCCTGGGTAGTGACTTTACCTGTGGGCGCCGCTTTGGCTATCGTATTTTTCTATATTATCAAAGCGATATTTAGCGTCTGATCCCTTCTGTTGTTTGATCAAAAATCCCGGCTTTTCCCGGGATTTTTTATACCCGTAAAACTCCTTTGCAGCTCACTTAAACATTGCCAGGCTATACTTCGCAGCTTCTGGGGTTCTGTCGCAAATTAACAGCTTGTCGCTTTGCTTTTGGGTTTTATTCGATTAAATTGGTTTTAATTGATTTTGATCATCGGAATAAAAGATGAAACGTGTGCCCAGTATTAAGCAATTGCAATACCTTCTGGCTTTGCATGAACACCAGCATTTTGGTCGTGCTGCTGAAGCTTGTTATATAGGTCAGTCCACCTTAAGTGCGGCCATCGCCAACTTAGAAGAAACCATGAACGCGCAGTTGCTGGAGCGTGATCATAAAACCTTTATTTTCACCCCTTTGGGTGAAGATGTGGTGCGCCAGGCCCGTTATATAGTGGAACAGTGTGAAGAGCTGACCGAATTTGCCAAATGTCAGGGTAAGCCGATGGCGGGTCCTTTGCGTTTAGGTTGTATCCCTACCATTGCGCCTTTTGTATTGAGTGAAGTGATGGCGCTATCGCGTGAACGTTTTCCTGAACTGCAGTTATTACTGCGGGAAGACACCACTGAAAACTCGTTACAGTCGTTGATTGAAGGGCGGTTAGACTTAGTGTTACTGGCTCTGCCTTATGACACTGGCACTTTGCATACCGAAGTGCTGGCACAAGACCCTTTTAAGCTGGTATTGCATAAAGACTGGCTGGACCGTGGTTTTCAGCAAGACATCAGCCAGTGGCCGGATGAAAGTATTTTTCTGTTGGAGCGTGAGCATTGTATGACAGGCCATGCAGTAAAAGCCTGCGAGCTGGATGACAATCGCAAAGTAAATCCTTTTTTTGCCACTAGCCTGCATACCTTAAGTCAGATGGTCAATAACAAACTGGGTGTGACTTTTATGCCGCAGATGGCGATTAACAGCGGTTTGTTGCGTGGCACTGAGTTAGTGGCTCAGAAACCAGGCTCTGGCCAAGCCTACCGTGATATTGGTGTCGCCTGGCGTCCTACGTCCAGCAAGTTACGCAGTTACCGTCAGATGGCGCAGTTAATCTCTGAAGTACTGCAACAAAAATGCGGTGACTAAAGACAGGTTTTCTCTAAGTTCAGGGCAATTGAGGCAAGGTCAGTTGGGGATAGGTTTGATAAAACTGTTTCAGCTGACCTGTTTTGTACAGCGAAAGAAAACGCTTATCCCACAAGGCTTTAAATAAACGGCCTGATTCAGTGTCAGCAAAGGCCAGATAAATGGGATCACGCAACAGTTCCTGATAACGCAAAGGTTGCAGCTGCACAGCACTTTCACCTCTTAAGTACTGATGCAATTCACTTTTTTCCGCCAGATAAATATCAACCCGGCGATTTTTAACCAGCTCCAGGCCTTGCTTGATATCCAGTACCTCATAGCCTTTTTCCGGCAGGCCTAATACCAGATGTAAGTCGTATGCTAAATCCCAGGCCAGTTTATGCTGTTTCAGCAGCTCCAGTTGCGGCAGCGCCGTATGTGTTGGATCGTAAATGGCAACTATTAAATCAAAATCAAAGGGGTGGGCAGACAGCAGTAATCCTTGATGCTCATTGCCGGCTTCATAGGCGGACAAGCCTGGTACCACATGATGTTTACCTTGCTGCACCAGATGGATGGCGCGACCAAAGTTACTGAAATGCCACACCAGTTCTGTCTGATCTTTTGGGTAAATCAGCTGAAACAAATCTGCATAAGCACCAGTACCATCAGCATTCGTAAAACCAGGCCAGACAGGGGTGCTGATCTGAAGCTGTGACTGTGCTTTTTGCTCCGCCACGGCGGATTGCACTATGAAAAAGCAAAACAAAAGTACAGTAAGGCGATACATCATGCGGTTTTGTCCTTGAGCTTTTCCAAAGCTTAGCTGAAATTTTGCTCATTGCTGTTGTGGCGAAAAATAGCTTGTATTGAAAAAAACATCTTTGTAGACTGCCGCCGCGCTGCAAAGTGCATTTCGTATCGGTGTAGATGCCGGTTTTTAAAGTTTGTCGGTAAAGCGGACTAGCGGATTATATTTATGCAAGTTAAAGACTTTTCTTTTGAGCTGCCAGAGCAGCTAATCGCACGTTTTCCTAAAGCAGAACGTTCCAGCAGTCGTTTATTAAAAATGCAGCGCCGGACTGGTGAGTTATCCCATCTGGTGTTCACTGATTTGCCTGGACAACTCAATAGCGGCGATTTATTGGTATTTAACAATACCCGGGTGATCCCAGCCCGCTTATTCGGTCAAAAAGAATCGGGTGGCAAAGTAGAAATTCTGGTGGAGCGGGTGCTCGATACTCAGCGCTTTTTGGCGCATGTACGCGCCAGTAAGGCCCCTAAGCCAGATAGCATTATTCTGGTCGATGACAACACCCACCTAAAAATGCTGCAGCGCCACGATACCTTGTTTGAGCTGGAGCTGTTAGGGGAAGAGCCTTTATTGACTATGTTAGACAGGTTGGGCCATATGCCGTTGCCACCTTACATAGACAGACCAGACAGCGACGAAGACAAGCAGCGTTATCAGACTGTTTATAACCAGAAACCTGGTGCTGTAGCAGCGCCAACAGCGGGTTTGCATTTTGATGAGCCTTTACTGGCAGAGCTGAAAGCCAAAGGCATAGAGTTCGCTTATGTCACTTTGCATGTTGGGGCTGGTACTTTTCAGCCGGTGCGGGTGGATAATGTGCTGGATCACCAGATGCATGCTGAATACATCGAAGTCGAGCAGGCCGTGGTAGATGCTATTCATGCCTGTAAAGCGCGTGGTAACAGAGTAGTGGCTGTGGGGACTACATCGGTGCGTTCTCTGGAATCTGCGGCTCAAATTGCATTACAGCAAGGCAAAGACTTACAGCCATACAGCGGCGACACTAAAATATTTATCTACCCGGGTTACCAGTTTCAGGTGATTGATGGTTTGGTCACTAACTTTCATTTGCCAGAATCCACATTGATTATGCTGGTCAGTGCTTTTAGTCAAAAAGACTATGTAATGCAGGCCTATCAAACTGCGATAGAGCAGGAGTATCGTTTTTATTCCTATGGCGATGCGATGCTGATCCTCTAAATCCTCCTTAATGTCGCCTCTGGTCATTGATACTCAGGCTTCAATGACAGGGCGGTGCTGCTTAAAGGTGGGGTTTGGCCTTTTGTTCTGCTACAATCGGGCGCGAAAAAAGCCGGACTGTTTTTCTGGCAGAGACTGAGGTAGAACGTGAAATTTGAATTATTAAAAACCGACGGCAAAGCCCGTCGTGGCCGTCTTGTATTCGAGCGCGGCATTGTTGAAACTCCTGCATTTATGCCTGTGGGCACTTATGGCACAGTCAAAGGCATGACGCCTGAAGAACTGGAAGCCACTGGTGCACAAATCTGCTTAGGCAATACCTTCCATTTAATGCTGCGTCCTGGCACTGAAATCATCAAAAAACACGGTGATTTGCATGATTTTATGCACTGGCACAAACCTATTTTGACTGACTCTGGTGGTTTTCAGGTGTTCAGTTTAGGTGAGCTACGCAAAATAAAAGAAGAAGGTGTGACCTTTCGTTCGCCTTTGAACGGCGAAAAAATCCTGTTAACTCCTGAGCGTTCTATGCAGGTGCAACGTGATTTAGGCTCAGACATAGTGATGATTTTTGACGAATGTACGCCGTACCCTGCCACAGAGCAGCAAGCGAAAAAGTCGATGGAAATGTCTCTGCGCTGGGCTAAACGCAGCAAAGATGAACACGGTGATAACCCATCCGCTTTGTTTGGCATTATTCAGGGCGGTATGTACCCTGAACTGCGTGACATCTCCTTGCAAGGTCTTGAAGATATTGGTTTTGATGGTTATGCCATTGGTGGTTTGTCTGTGGGTGAGCCGAAAGAGGATATGATTAAAATCCTTAACCACACCACAGGTCAGATGCCACAGCACAAGCCTCGTTATTTGATGGGGGTAGGCAAACCGGAAGACATAGTGGAAGCGGTGCGTCGTGGTATAGATATGTTTGACTGTGTCATGCCAACCCGTAATGCCCGTAATGGCCATTTGTTTGTCAGTACCGGTGTGATTAAGATCCGCAATGCAAAACACAAGGACGATCCCTCTACTTTAGATGCAGAATGTGATTGCTACACTTGTAAAAATTATTCCCGGTCATATCTACATCATCTGGACAGATGCAATGAGATTTTGGGTGCGCGCCTGAATACCATCCACAATCTGCATCATTACCAGAAATTAATGCAAAGTTTGCGTGCAGCTATTGCTGAACAAAAGCTGGAAGAATTTGTGGCTGAGTTTTACCAGAAAAGGGGCATGGATGTGCCGCCGCTGGAAGCAAGCCTTTTAGAACAATAAGATTTCATTTTTAAAACTTTTAATTTAAAACTTTAGGGGACATGTGATGAGTTTATTTATTTCCAATGCATACGCCAACGCACCAGCTACAGCACCTGCAGGTGGTGGTTGGGATTTACTGATTATGTTAGCTGCCTTTGGTTTGATCTTTTATTTCCTGATCTACCGCCCGCAAGCTAAACGTGTAAAAGAGCATAAAAATCTGATGTCTGCGTTAGGCAAAGGCGATGAAGTCTTAACCCAAGGTGGTTTAGTTGGCCGTATTGCAAAAATTGCTGACGATAAAGATTTTGTTGCTATCGCATTAAACGAGACCACCGAAGTCACAGTGCAGAAATCTGCTATCGCTGCCGTACTGCCGAAAGGCACGATGAAATCACTGTAAAAGGATTTTAATGTGTTAAACCAGAATTCCATCTGGCGGTACTTAGTGGTGATCATCGTGATGGGCGTCAGCATGCTGTACGCCCTGCCGAATTTGTATCCCAATGATCCGTCCATACAAATCAATGCAAGCCGTGGTGCTGATGTCACTCAGCAAACCGTGGATGAATTGCAAAAAGCTTTTACTGAACAAGGGTTAACACCTAAGTCAGCTGTATTGGAAAAAGGCCAGGTGCTGGTTCGCTTTTTAAACACTGAAGATCAGTTAAAAGCACGTGAAGTTGCCAATAAGACGTTAGGCGACAACTTCGTTACTGCATTAAATCTCGCTCCGGCAACACCAGCCTGGCTGGATGCTATAGGTGCAGCTCCAATGAAGTTGGGTCTGGACTTGCGTGGTGGTGTGCACTTCCTGATGGAAGTGGATATGAAAACCGCTATGGAAAAAAACGTCAATGATTTAGTGCTGGTGTACCGTACTGATCTGCGTGAAGCCAAAATTCGTTACCGCGCTGTGACTGCTGATGTGCCTAATTTAAAGGTGAATCTGAGTTTCCGTACCGCTGACGATTTAGCTGCGGCCAGAACCTTGTTAAGTGGTAAAGACCGCGACATGACTTTTACTGAAACCGATGATCTGACATTGACCGCCGGTTTTAGTGAAATCAAAGTAAAAGCATTACGTGAAGATGCGGTAGCCCAAAACATCACTATTATTCGCAACCGTGTTAATGCTATTGGGGTGGCTGAACCTTTAGTGCAACGTCAGGGCGCTGAACGTATTGTGGTTCAATTGCCAGGTGTGCAGGACACTGCCCGCGCCAAAGAAATTTTAGGTGCAACTGCCACTCTTGAATTCCGTATGGTAGACGAAGCTGGGGATTTGCAAAGTGCGATAGAAGGCCGTGTGCCACCTAATGCGCAGTTGTACAATGACCGTGCTGGACGTCCCGTGTTGCTGCAAAAACGAGTGATGCTGACAGGTAACCATATTATTGGTGCCAACAGCAGCTTCGATGAATACAGCCGTCCTCAGGTGAATATTGATCTGGATGCCAAAGGCGGCAATACCTTCTCGCAGGCGACCAAAGAAGCTATTGGTAAGTCGATGGCTACTGTTTTTATTGAATACAAGCCTACCGACAAAAAAGATGCACAGGGACGCACTATCCTTGAGAAAAAAGAAGAAGTGATCAACGTGGCTACTATTCAGGCGCGTTTAGGTCGCAGTTTCCGTATTACTGGTGTAGACAGCCCGGCTGAAGCACAAAACCTGGCCTTGTTATTACGTGCCGGTGCTTTGATTGCTCCTATTCAGATTGTCGAAGAACGCACCATAGGCCCAAGCCTGGGTCAGGAAAACATTGAGCTGGGTACCAACGCTATTATGGTGGGTATGTTGCTGACTGTTATTTTTATAGCCTTCTACTACAAGTGGGTAGGGGTGGTCGCTAACCTGGCATTAGCCAGCAATGTGGTACTGTTGATTGGTGTGTTGTCTATGGTGCCTGGCGCTACTCTGACCTTGCCTGGTATGGCCGGTATCTTATTAACCATAGGTATGGCTATTGATGCCAACGTACTGATTAACGAGCGCATTCGTGAAGAACTGGCCAATGGTCGTTCCGTACAACAAGCCATTCATGAAGGCTATAACAGAGCTTTTGCCACTATTACCGACTCCAACTTCACCACCTTTTTAGTGGCGTTGATTCTGTTTGGTTTAGGTTCTGGCCCGGTCAAAGGTTTTGCCGTGACTTTAGCCATAGGTATTATCACCTCTATCTTTACTGCTGTGACCGTGTCCAGATTGTTTGTCAATCTGATTTGGGGTGGCCGTAAAGTTGAAAAACTACCTATATAAGGAATTATGATGAAGTTTCTTGATTTTAAAGAACCGCTTAACTTTATGCGTTTCAAATCGCCAGCCATCATATTTTCTTTGTTGCTGGTCGTTGGTGCGTTATTCAGTATTTTCACCAAAGGCATTAACTTTGGTCTGGATTTTACCGGCGGTATAGTGGTTGAGGCTGGTTTTGAGCAACAGGCTGACTTGCCAAAAATACGAACTGCCTTAGCTGCTGATGGTTTTCCTGATGCGGTGGTGCAGTATTTTGGTACCTCGACTGAAGTGATGATCCGTATCGCACCACGCGACGATGTAGACCAGGCTGTGGTGGGTGAGCAGATTATTGCTTCTATCCAGAAAGTGGAAGAAGGTGAAGTCACCAAGCGCCGTGTGGAGGTTGTTGGTGCTGCTATAGGTGATGAACTGAAAGATGACGGTATGTTGGCTTTATTAGCCTCTTTTATCGGCATCATGATGTATGTGGCCTTCCGCTTTGAATGGCGGTATTCAGTAGGCTCCGTTGTGGCGTTAATTCACGACGTGATCATCACTGTAGGTATGTTTTCGATCACAGGTATGGAGTTTGATTTAACCGTATTAGCGGCCTTATTAGCGCTGGTGGGTTACTCAATCAACGACACCATAGTGGTATTTGACCGTATCCGGGAGATGTTCCGTAAACTGCGTGAAGCTACAGTCGAAGAGACGGTGAATGAAGCTATTACCTCCACATTGAGCCGTACTACTATTACATCAGGTACCACAGCTTTGTCGCTGGTTGCACTGTTTTATTTAGGCGGCCCTTTGTTGCATGGTTTTGCTGCCGCCTTGTTGTTTGGTATTGCCATTGGTACTTATTCTTCAATTTACGTAGCAAGTTCTGTTGCTGTGTTGTTAGGCGCATGCCGTGAAGATTTATTACCTGAAGTGATTGAAAAAGAAGGTGAGAATACTCCTTCGCTTTAATGACGGGATTATAGCTGTCAAGAAAGGCCGGTTTCCGGCCTTTCTTTTTTGAAACAGAAATAAAGATTTATTCTGCATAAACTGTTTGCTTATTATTTGCTCGCATTCTTGATTATCTATTTGATTTTATTCGATTTATCTAAAATCCTTTCTCCTTGCTTGCATGGCTAAGCAGTTTTTTATCAAAATTATCCGGCTAAAGATGGCATAAAACTGCATGCTTTATCATTTTGCCTGCCTCTGGTCAGATCAGTTTGATTTTAGCGCTTGGCGCACTGCATAAAACTTGTTATAACAGACGTGTAGAGCTCTGTTGTTGAAGTTTTCAGCAGTCTGAGCCGGACAGGCATACCCTACAAAAGCGCCTGACGGCACGGTGAAAACATTGGAATGAGTTCTGCAGTACTGTGGTGTCTCACTGGTACGATCTGAAAATTAGTGGTTCTAAAGGACAGGCTTGCTCTTTAGAATGAGCCACCTTTTTGGGTTGCACCACAGCTCATGGCAAATAGAAGATAACAGCCCACAGGGCATACTTACTCATGGAACCTCTTACCTATGTCAGACTTTCGAGAACAGGCGCTTAAGTATCACGCCGAGCCTAAACCAGGCAAAATCAGTATTGAAATCAGTAAACCTGCTGAAACAGTCAGAGATCTCGCTTTGGCTTACAGCCCAGGTGTGGCTGAGCCTGTGCGTGAAATAGCGAATAACATTGATGATGTCTACAAGTACACAGGCAAAGGCAATCTGGTGGCTGTGATCACCAATGGCACTGCCATTTTAGGTTTAGGTAACTTAGGCCCTATGGCCTCTAAACCAGTGATGGAAGGTAAAGCTCTGCTGTTTAAGCGTTTTGCCGGATTAGACTCCATCGATATTGAAGTCACTCACCGTACTACTGAAGAGTTTATTGATACCGTAGCCAATATAGCCGATACCTTTGGTGGCATTAATCTTGAAGACATTAAATCGCCTGAGTGCTTTGAGATTGAAAAAGAGCTGATCCGGCGTTGCAATATTCCGGTATTTCATGATGACCAACACGGCACAGCCATAGTCACAGCCGCAGGTTTGCTGAACGCTTTGGAAATTCAGGGTAAAGACATCAGCAAAGTGGTGATCGTTTGTTTAGGTGCTGGTGCAGCCGCTATTGCCTGTATGGAGCTGTTGATCAAATGTGGCGCTAAGCGTGAACATATTTATATGCTCGATACCAAAGGTGTGATCCACACCCGCCGTAACGATTTAAACAAATACAAAGAGCTGTTTGCTAATAACACGGACAAGCGCACACTGGAAGAGGCAATGGAAGGCGCCGATGTGTTTGTTGGTGTGTCAGGACCAGATGCTCTGCCAGCAGCAGCCTTAAAACTAATGGCTGATAAACCTGTTATTTTTGCCTGCTCTAACCCGGATCCGGAAATTAAGCCTGAACTGGCGCATGCTCAGCGTAGTGATTTAATTATGGCGACAGGCCGCTCTGATTATCCGAATCAGGTCAACAATGTCTTGTGTTTCCCTTTCATTTTCCGTGGTGCTTTGGATGTTCGCGCCAAGGTGATTAACGACGAAATGAAACTTGCTGCAGTGCAGGCTATTCGCTCTATCGCTAAAGAGCCGGTATCGCAGGCTGTGTTAACAGCTGCTCAGGTTGATACACTGGAGTTTGGTGCAGACTATATTATTCCAAAGCCAATGGACCCACGTTTATTATCCCGCGTTGCCCGCGCAGTCGCAGAAGCGGCCGTGGCCTCAGGAGTGGCTCGTTTGCCCATGCCTGAAAATTATATGCAGTAATACCCTTCGTACTTGAAGCTGCAGCTTTGTTGACTTCGAGCTCTCGCCCCAGTCACATAGGTAAACTATGCTCCTGGGGTCTCACACTCTTGTCGCCTCCCTGCAACTCCAATTACTTTGGGTATACCTGGGGCCTGAGTCAGAACTCAGGCCCCAGTTTTATTTATTCTTCGTCTGATTCCGCTTCCTGGATCACAGGAATTGGCTTACCCATACTGGTTAAAATATTACGCACTTCCACAGGAATTTGGTGTGGATTGTCTTTGCGTAAATCTTCATCGGCAGGCAAAGGCTGACCAGTGAAGGCATGCAGAAAAGCTTCGCACAATAATTCGCTGTTGGTGGCATGACGCAGGTTATTTACCTGACGGCGGGTTCTTTCATCTGTTAACACTTTTAATACGTTCAACGGGATAGAGACTGTAATCTTTTTCACCTGTTCGGACTTCTTTCCGTGTTCCGCATAAGGGTGAACATACTCACCATTCCACTTTGCCATAGGGATACCTTGATTGAATTTAGTTATATGGTCTGTTGACCTTTGCTACGTTGTCGCGCACGTACACGTAATTAAACGAAATTTTACTTCTTTATACTCCCGAGTACAAACACTGTGCAAGATTTAATCGTATAGACGTCTAAATGTTTTGACTTCTTAGTTTTGCTGAGTATACTTTTAGACGTCTAAACATCTAAATTTGAGGTTTTTTATGAGCAAACAACACTCAGCCACAGTAGCTGCCCGTGCCGGAATAGCGCAGGACTCTGCTTATGGTGCTGTTACGCCACCTTTGTATTTAACCTCAACTTATGAACTCAAAGCCTTTAAGCAGCCGGGCAAATATGATTATTCGCGCTCGAATAACCCAACACGGGATTTATTAGGTGATGCCCTGGCAGAACTGGAAGGCGGTGCTAAAGGTTTAATCACTGGCACTGGCATGTCAGCCTGCCTGCTGGCGCTGCAATTGATTAGCCCGGAAGATACCTTAGTGATCCCCCATGATTGTTATGGTGGCAGCTATCGTTTATTCCTGAATTTGGCCACTCGCAAAAAAGCCTTTCAACTGGTAGTGGTTAATTTCCAGCAAGCTGACTGGGCAGAACAAATTAAAGCAGCACAGCCTAAAATGATTTGGGTCGAAACCCCAAGTAATCCGCTGCTGCAAATTACCGATGTCAAAGCTACGGCTGAATTGGCAAAAACACTAAATGCTATCCTGGTGGTGGATAACACCTTCTTATCACCTGCTTTGCAAAACCCTATAGCCTTAGGTGCTGACATAGTGGTTCATTCAACCACTAAATTTATTAATGGCCATAGCGACATAGTAGGTGGTGCTTTAATCACCAAAGACGCTGCCGTAGGTGATGAGCTGAAATGGTGGGCGAATTGTTTAGGTGTAACTGGTGGTGCTTTTGATGCCTACCAGACTTTACGTGGCCTGCGGACTTTATTGCCTCGTATTAAACAACATCAGCACAATGCAGAGCTGGTGGTCGATTTCTTGCAAAAACAGCCGCTGGTTGACCGTGTCTATTACCCTGGCTTAAAAGATCATCCGGGTCATGCCATTGCCAAAGCACAGCAACATGGTTTTGGTTCCATGCTGAGTTTTGATCTGGCCGCCGATGAAGTCTACTTAGCTGTATTTTTTGAAGCCCTGCAGTGTTTCACTCTGGCACAGTCTTTAGGTGGCATTGAAAGCTTAATTTGCCACCCTGGTTCTATGACTCACGCCTCTTTAGATGCCGCCACACAAAAAGCGGCTGGCATAGGCCCAACCTTAATTCGTTTATCTGTGGGTATTGAAGATATTCAGGATTTGATCGCCGATCTGGCACAGGCTTTTGCTGCAGTAGATGCAGCTATAAAGCAAAACAACCCAACAGAAAAAGTTCAGTCAGAGCCAGCAACAGCAGATGCAGCCTTAGCAAAAAACGAACAGCAACAATTCAGATTAAATCCGGCACTTAGTGTTTTATGGTGAATTTTATGAGCAGTACAGTGAAGAATCAAAACACAGTGCATAAATTTGGCGGCAGCAGCTTAGCCAGTGCTGAGCGTTTTTCTGCAGTCGCCGCTATTGTGGCAAAAGAACCAGAAGCCTGGGTGGTGGTATCCGCACCTGGTGACACCACAGATGAGTTATTGGCTTTAATCGACAGCCGTGAGCAGCCAGAGCTTTTTGCGACATTGTTACAGCAACTGACTGAAAAGCTGAGCCTGCTCATTCAGCGTACTTTAAATGAACAGAATGCTGCGACTCTAACCGGCAGAGTACAAAGTTGGTTAGCGGAAGTGCCTGGCTTTTTAGCTAGTGCTCAGTTTAACGATGTATTGGCGATAGGTGAGCGTTTATCCAGTCAACTATTGGCGGCTTTATTGAGTCAGCAAGGCTTAAAAGCATGCGCTATAGATGCCCGTGATTTTTTACGTCTGGACGGCAGTGAAGTGCACTACGAAGTGTCTTCTTCATGGCTGGCGCCTTTTGAAACCTCTGGCATTAAAGTAGTGACTGGTTATATAGCCCGTGATTTACAAGGCAACAGCATCACCTTAGGCCGTAATGGTAGCGACTACTCCGCTACTATTGTAGGCCGCCTTGTTAAAGCTCAGGCTATTCATATCTGGACTGATGTGGATGCAATTTACAGTGCTGACCCTCGTAAAGTGCCTTCGGCCCGGGCTTACCGTCAGGTGCCATGGCAACAGGCCTTAACTTTGGCCCAGTTGGGTAATCCGGTATTGCATGCCAAAACTTTGAGTCCTTTATTGGATGCGCCTGCCGATTTAATAGTTCGCAGCAGTTTTGAGCCAAATCATCCAGGCTGTAAAGTCAGCCAGCAAGCCGCTATTGAAGTACAATTTTTAACTGACTTAGCACAGGCTGCTTTAGTCACTGTTCCTGCAAGTTGTAAATTAAGTGCTGCAGCTGTGGCTTCCGCCTTACAAATTACCGTCTTTGCAGCACCTAAAGCTGCGGATCAGTGGATAGTGGCCAGCAATCAGGTGGATACCTTGTTAAGTTATCTGGCCGGTCAGCAGGTCTTTGCACGGGTGAATCCTCAGGCCTTTCATGCAGTGGTTTGGGTGAAACCTGCAGCCCGCCAGCAAAAACAAGTCAATGCTGCAGCTGGTCGTTGGTTAGACCGTCAGCAAGCAACTTTTAGTTTTGAAGACGAACAGCTGGCGTTGTGGTTGTTCCAAAGCGCTTTAACATCTTTGGAACTGACTGAGCTACATCAATTATTACTGCCAACTCAAGTACAACTGAATATAGTCGTGGCAGGCACTGGTAATGTGGGCGCTGAGTTTTTAGCTTTATTGGCGAAGCAGCAACAAGCTTTTTCTGGTCAGATCAATTTAAAACTGGCTGGTTTATTTAATTCCCGTCAGGCGCTTTTTGCTGAAAAAATTGATATCCATCACTGGCAACAGGCACTGTCTTTGGCTCCTGCTTATACTGAAGCAGAGCTGGAATTGGCACTTACGCAGTTGCCTGAACCTAAAGTGCTTGTGGATTTAACCCCAAGCCGTGCTTTTGCCGAACGTTATCCGCAGTTTATTCATGCAGGTTTAGATTTAATCAGTGCCAATAAACAAGGGGTGACTTTGCCTTTGGCGCAGTATCAGCAGATCAAACAAGCGGCGGAACAGCAGCAGGTGCAGTGGCTAAGTAATACCACAGTAGGAGCCGGTTTACCTGTACAACGTTTATTGCAGGAATTGAGAAGCAGCGGCGATACAGTGCATCGCATCAGCGGTATTTTCTCCGGTACTTTATCCTGGTTACTGGCGAAATTTGACGGCAGCAAAGCTTTTTCCGACTTTGTGTTGGAAGCTCAACACTTAGGTTTAACTGAACCTGATCCACGGGACGATTTATCAGGTAAAGATGTACAACGTAAATTGCTGGTGCTGGCCCGTGAACTGGATTTAGCTTTGGATATTGATCAGATTGAATTGGAGCCTTTGTTACCCGCTTCTTTAAGTGGTGGCAGTATTGAAGGCTTCTGGGCCGGGCGTGAAGTTCTTGATCAGGAATTAGCTACGCTACAGCACAAAGCTCAGGCGGCGGGTAAAGTGTTACGTTATGTCGCCGATTTAAGAATAGAAGCAGGCAAGGCCAAAGCACAGGTGTCTTTAGTAGCTGTAGAGCAGACTGACCCGCTGGCGGCCATTTTGCCTTGTGACAATATTTTTGTCATTGAGTCCGACTGGTATCAACAGAATCCATTAGTGTTAAAAGGCCCTGGCGCTGGTCGTCAGGTGACGGCTGGTGGTGTACATGCCGATTTAGCCATTTTAGCCAAACAAAAAATTGCCGCTGCCAAAGCAGCTAAACATAGTCAGGCTCAGGCCGCAGCCTGGGTGAAGTGAGAAATAATATGTCTTTTGTCAGCGCACAGTATTTAGAATCTATTAACCGCAACCTGCAGGATGTTGCAGGCAAGGTCAACGTCAGCTTTGAGTTTTTCCCGCCAAAAACAGAGCAGATGGAAAACACTTTATGGCAATCGATTGAACGTTTAGCGCCTTTGGCACCTTCTTTTGTTTCTGTGACTTATGGCGCAAACTCAGGTGAACGTGACCGTACACACGACATTATTAAGTCGATTAAACAGCGTACCGGTTTAATAGCGGCACCGCATTTAACCTGCGTCGATGCCAGCCGTAGCGAACTTGAGCGTATTGCCAAAGACTACTGGGACAATGGCATTCGTCATATTGTCGCTTTGCGTGGTGATTTGCCGCCTGGCAATAAAGAAAAACCAGCTTTGTACGCCGCGGATTTAGTCGAAATTTTACGTTCAGTGGCGGATTTTGATATTTCAGTGGCGGCATACCCTGAAGTACACCCTGAATCGCCGAATGCTCAGTTTGATTTACTGAACTTAAAACGCAAAATTGATGCCGGTGCATCCCGTGCTATTACCCAGTTCTTTTTTGAACCGGAAAAATACTTACGCTACCGCGACCGCTGTGCCGCTATTGGTATAGATGTGGAAATTGTACCGGGCATTTTACCTGTGACGAACTTCCAGCAACTGACCAAATTCGCCACCATGACCAATGTAGCTATACCTGGCTGGATGAACAAAGCCTATGAAGGATTGGATCAAGACGCAACCACCCGTAATCTGGTGGCTGCCAATATAGCCATGGATATGGTGAAAGTATTAAGCCGTGAGGGAGTGAATCATTTCCACTTCTACACCTTAAACCGCTGCGAATTGAGTTATGCTATTTGTCATTTGTTAGGTGTAAGACCTCAGGTCGCAGTCGCGTGATCTGATCCACAGAGTTAAACTAACGCCAGCATCCATAGCTGGCGTTTTTGTATGAATAAGATGACAGGCAACATAACTGACAGATGTTTTTTAAGTCTGAAGTTCAGCACGGAACAACAACAGCTATTACAGCATTATCAGCAGCCTGAACTGAGTGCAGATGCCAAATGGCACCCGATTAACAATCTGCATCTGACGCTGGTGTTTTTAGGCCAGCAACCTTTAGCTGTGCAACAGCAGTTATGGTCACAAAGCCTGAAATTGCTGCGCCAGCTGCCGCCTTTTGAGCTCTGTTTTGACGCGCTGGATCAGTTCAGGCAGGCCAAAGTATTATATCTGGCTATCTCTCAACCTACTGAAACTCTGACTTTATTACAACAGCAACTGCAGCAGCTGGCTTTGCCTTTTCTGAATGCCCCTGCACCGGAAATTTTTGTGCCTCATGTCACCCTTGCACGTAAGTTTCAGTCTGCAGCTGTTTTCCCATTTGCGGTTAAACCTTTAAGCCTGCTTTGTACAGAAGTGGCTTTGTACCATTCCATCAGCACTGAACAGGGTGTCCTCTATCAGCCGGTTCAGACTTATACTTTAGTCCCAAAGGCCTGAATCTTTACACTAGATCAACACCTTAGCAGCTAGACTTAGTTACACTCAGCTTGTGTTTTACTACCGGACGGATTCAGATGTCGCACCGCTCTTATTTGTTTTCTTTGCGTATCGGTCATGCGCTGCGGGAATGTCTGGCCGAAGGTTATAGCTTTGGTGCTTTTAAGCTGGATCTGCTGGCTGGTATCACAGTGGGTATTATTGCTATTCCGCTGGCGATGGCGCTCGCTATTGCCAGTGGCGTGCCGCCGCAATATGGTTTGTATACCGCTGTAATCGCAGGTTTTCTGATAGCCCTGACCGGTGGCTCGCGCTACAGCATCAGCGGGCCTACTGCCGCTTTTGTGGTTATTTTGTACCCTGTAGCCCAAAGTTATGGTTTAGCGGGCTTGCTGCTTGCCACCATTTTGTCTGGAGTGATGCTGATTATCATGGCGGCCATGCGTTTTGGCCGTTTTATTGAATACATCCCTGAAGCTGTGACTTTAGGTTTTACCAGCGGTATTGCTGTGGTCATTGCTACTTTGCAAATGAAAGACGTCTTTGGTTTACCGATAGACAAGCTGTCACAACATTATCTGGAAAAATTACAGCAGCTGTCTTTAGCTATGCCTGAACTGCACTGGCCGTCCTTGCTGGTCGCTGCTGTTACTTTAGCTGTGATGTGGCTCTGGCCAAAACTCAAATTACCCTTGCCACCGCATTTACCAGCCATAGTGATAGCGACAGCTTTGGCTTTAGCGCTGGCTCATTTTGGATTGGAGATGGATACCATAGGCAGTCGATTTAGTTATCTGTTGCCTGATGGCTCGCAAGGACAGGGCATTCCCGCTGTATTACCCGAGCTGACCTGGCCCTGGTTACAGGCAGGCCCTGATGGCCAGGCACTGCAGTTCAGCACCCAAATGGTAAAAGACTTATTGGCTGCAGCTTTTGCAATGGCCATGTTAGGCGCTATTGAGTCTTTGCTTTGTGCCGTAGTTTTGGATGGTATGACAGGGCGCAGACACAGCGCTAACAGTGAATTATTGGGCCAGGGCATAGGCAATATAGTAGCGCCTTTTTTAGGCGGCTTTACTGCAACAGCTGCTTTAGCCCGCTCGGCAGCTAATGTGCGGGCAGGTGCTCAGTCGCCCATAGCAGGCATGATCCATGCGCTGGTGGTGTTATTGGCCTTGTTGGTATTGGCGCCGGTATTGGCTTATTTACCTATGGCAGCTATGGCGGCTTTGCTATTGGTTGTGGCCTGGAATATGAGTGAAGCGCCTAAAGCTGTGCATCTGTTAAAAACAGCACCCCGTAACGACATCATCATTTTTCTGATTTGTTTTGGTTGTACTGTACTCTTTGATATGGTTATTGCCATCAGCTGTGGCATGGTCATCGCCGCTTTTTTCTTTGTCAAACAAGTGGCTGATATGACCCGTGTCGCGGATATCAGCCATAACAGAAAATACCTGACAGAACCTTTGCCTGAAGGCTGGAAAGCATTTCGGATCAGTGGCCCTTTGTTTTTTGCAGCAGCCGACCGGGTATTTGGTGAATTATCGCTAAAACTCAAACAGCAGCAAGGTGCTATTTTAGTGATGGATGCTGTTACTTTAATGGACGCAGGTGGGCTCTCCGCTTTTACTAAACTGGTCAGTCTGGCAGAGAAACAGGGGATTCATTTATTGGTGACAGACTTAAGCTTCCAACCGCTAAAAACTCTGGCCAAAGCTAAGGTGCAACCATTAGCTGGTATTTTGAGTTTTTATTCAACTTTGCCTGAAGCTCTGAATAGCCTGCCGGGCAAGAACATCGATCCTCAAGGCGAAGCTGTGGGTTTATGATCACGCGCAGTAATTTAACCGCATCTCTTATTCCGACTTCTGCGCTGGGGCATTTTGGTCTAAGCTGTGGTCTTTCTGCAGTGGATCTGGTGCTTGTTTGAATTTATGAATTAAATAAAATAAAAATTCACTAATTCAGCATAATAATTCTTGAAACTGCATGACGAAGCCACTACACTGACCACACTTTTTTGGCGTGGCCTTAATTTATTATTTTTTGTTTTCGGAGACTCAGCGACCTATGTCCACTCAATCCACTTCCCCTGGCTCCAAACTGCGCAGCGCTGTATTAGGTGCTGCCGGTTATAGCGGCGCCGAGCTGGCCGTTATGTTGGCACGGAACCCGTATTTTGAGCTGAGCTACGCTTTTGCTTCCGCAGGCCGAACTGCTGAGCCTTTTTCTAATTTATATCCACGTTATCAAGGTGTTGTGGATGTGGTGGTGCAACCATGGACGGATGATTTAGTCGAAGAGCTGGCAAGTAAACTGGATGTGGCTTTTTTAGCTTTACCGCACGAAGTCAGTGAAGCTGTCACACCTTTGTTACTGGCGAAAGGCATAGCCGTCTTTGATTTATCCGGCGCTTTCCGTTTAAAAGACCCGGCTTTGTATCCTAAATATTATGGCTATGAGCATCAGCATCCTGAACTCTTGGATCAAGCTGTGTATTCACTGATGGAGTGGCTGGATAAGCCGTTGCCACAGCTGGTGTCTGTACCAGGTTGTTACCCAACAGCTTGTTCGCTGGCGTTATTGCCTTTATTAAAAGCGGGTTTAGTGGCCGATGGCTGTATTCCTGTGATTAACGCCACCAGCGGTGTATCAGGTGCAGGTCGTAAAGCTGCATTAAGCACGTCATTTTGTGAAGTAGGTCTGAATGCTTATGGTTTCTTTAAACACAGACACAGACCTGAAATTGAGCAGAACTTAGGCCGTAAAGTGGTATTCACGCCGCATTTGGGCAACTTTAAGCGGGGCATTCTTGCCACCAGCGTGGTGACGTTAAAATCAGGAGTCACTGCCGAACAAGTGGCTTCAGCTTTCCAGCAGGCTTATGCAGCTAAGCCATTAGTGCGTTTAGTGAAGCATTCACCCAATGTAGCTGATGTAGCGGGCACACCATTTTGTGATATCTACTGGCAACAGGATGGTGAGCAACTGGTGATAGTCTCCTGCATTGATAACTTACTCAAAGGTGCTGCGGCTCAGGCGATGCAGGCGGCCAATATCAAATTTGGCGCTGCTGAAACTGCAGGTTTATTTGCAGGAGCAGCAGAATGAACCAGACGCCTTTAGTTCTTAAAATGGGTGGCCGTTTATTACAGGATCAGGCCGCTTTAGATGCCTTATTAAAAGTCTGTGCCCAGTTAAAAACTCAGTATCCGATAATACTGGTGCATGGCGGTGGTGATCAGGTGGATCAGTGGTTGGCTAAATTTGGTTTTACGACTGAAAAAATTGATGGCCAACGGGTATCTCCAGCAGAACAAATGCCTGTGATCACCGGTGCTTTAGATGGCGCAGTGAATGCGGATATGGTGGCGCGGGCTACCTTGCAGGGTTTAAACCCTGTGGGGCTAAGCCTGGCAGCAGGTGGCAGTTTAGCTTTTGATATTAATCATAAATTAGGCGCTGTTGGCATTGCCAAACCTAATAATCCTTTACTGCTGAGCACCTTATTAGCTCAGGGTTTTACTCCTGTATTCAGCTCTATTGGCTTAAGTGCCGATGGTCAGTTACTCAATGTGAATGCCGATATTGCAGCCGCTGCTATTTGCCAGCTGGTGCAAGGCCAGCTGGTCTTATTGACCGATGTGCCAGGTATTTTGGATGCCAGTATGCAGCTTATTCCAACTTTAACTGCAGCCCAAGCGCAGCAACTGGTGCTTGATGGCGTGATTAAAGGTGGCATGAAAGTAAAACTGGATGCTGCGCTGGAAACAGCACAAGTGCTGAAACGTAATATTACAGTGGCAGGATGGCAGCATCCCGACGATTTATTAAAGCTGATGCAACAACAAGCAGTAGGGACTTGCATCGTGTATTGATCCAGAAACAAAACAGCATTTCAATAACTGAAGCTGTTGCAACGATAAGGATGCCGCCTGGCGGACATGCAGTGTGTTTTTATGAGCAAATTAAGCCAGCTTTTATGTTTAGCTGAATTAGATCAGAAGCAATTATCCGACTTACTGGAGCTTGCGCTTCAGATCAAACAAAAGCCAGAGCAGTACGGCTCTGCACTTAAAGGCAAAAGCATTGCCTTGTTGTTTGAAAAACCTTCTTTGCGAACCCGCGTCAGCTTTGATGTGGGTATCAATAAATTAGGTGGTCACAGTGTGTATCTGGATCAGCAAAACGGAGCTATGGGCGTACGCGAATCCGTAGAAGATTTTGGCAGTAACCTGGCCTGTTGGTGTGATGCCATAGTGGCGCGGGTCTATTCTCAGAAAACATTAGTGCAGCTTGCGCAAAGCAGCAAAAAACCAGTGATTAACGCACTGAGTGATTTGTACCATCCTTGTCAGGCGCTGGCAGATTTGTTGACGTTAAAAGAGCATTATGGCGATTTAAGCAAAGTGCACCTGGCTTTTGTCGGCGACGGTAACAATGTCTGCCACTCGCTGATGTTAGGTGCTGCCATTCTGGGTATGACGCTGACGGTGGTCACACCACAAGGCTTTGGTCCTGATGCTCATGTATTGTTAAAAGCTCAGGTGATGGCAGAGAAAAGCGGCGCTAAACTGACCTTGAGTCAGCATGTGTCAGCTGCTGCAGGTGCAGATGCTATTTACACCGATACCTGGTTGTCTATGGGGGCTAAGGCCGATCCTAAACAAGTCGAGAACCTGTTTGCACCTTATCAAATCAACACTGCAGTGATGCAGCGTTTAGCAGTCAAACATTTTATGCATTGCCTGCCTGCTCACCGTGGCCAGGAAGTGACCAGCGAAGTGCTGGACAGTGATAATTCGCTGGTGTTGCAACAGGCAGAAAACCGTATGCACGCTCAGAATGCAGTATTAGTCAGTTTATTTAGTTGAGGTTGGACATGAGTATTAAGAAAGTAGTGTTAGCGTATTCAGGTGGTTTAGACACATCAGCCATTGTGCCTTGGTTAAAAGATAACTACGATTGTGAAGTCATAGCTTTTGTCGCCAACGTTGGGCAGGGTGATGAAGAACTGGCTGGTGTGGAAGAAAAAGCCATTAAGTCAGGTGCCAGCTCTTGTTACGTGGTGGACCTGCGTGAAGAACTGATCAAAGAAGTGATTTATCCAACGTTAAAAACAGGTGCAGTGTATGAAGGCCAGTATTTGCTGGGTACTTCAATGGCGCGCCCTGTGATTGCACGTGCTCAGGTTGAACTGGCACTGAAATTAGGTGCTGATGCTTTATGCCACGGTTGTACTGGTAAAGGTAATGATCAGGTGCGTTTTGAAGGTGCTTTTGCTGCCTTAGCACCGCAGTTAAAAGTGATAGCGCCATGGCGTGAATGGCAATTTAACTCACGTCAGTCTCTGCTCAATTACCTGGCTGAGAAAAATGTGCCTACCACAGCTTCTGCCACCAAAATTTATAGCCGTGATGCCAACTTATGGCATATCTCGCACGAAGGTGGTGAGATTGAAAATCCATGGAATGAACCATCAGACCAGATCTGGATGTGGACTAAATCTCCAGAGCAGGCGCCGGATAAAGCTGAACATGTACAGCTGAGTTTTGAAAAAGGCGAACTGACCCAATTAAACGGTGAAGCCGTAGCTCCAATTAAAGCCATTGAAGTGTTGAACGCTATTGGTTCAGAGCATGGTATTGGCCGTATCGACATCGTTGAAAACCGTTTAGTGGGCATGAAATCCCGTGGCTGTTACGAAACGCCTGGCGGCACTATTTTAGTGGCGGCCTTACGTGCTTTGGAGTCGTTGGTGTATGACCGTACTTCACTGAAATACCGTGAAGAAGTCGGCTTGGAGTTTGCTCAGTTGGTGTACGATGGCCGTTGGTTCACGCCGTTAAAAGATGCCTTGTTAGCCGCTGCTACTTCACTTGCTGATCAACTGACAGGTGACATAGTAGTCAAACTGTACAAAGGCAACGTGACGGTAACGCAACGCCGTTCACCCAACAGCCTGTACTCTGAAGCTTTTGCGACTTTTGAAGGCGATGAAGTGTACAACCAAAAAGATGCTGCAGGTTTTATCCGCCTGTACAGCTTAGCCAGCCGTATTCGTGCTTTGCATAGCAAAGGTTAAGCTCCTGGCGTAATTATTCGGGCGGCTACCAGGCCGCCCATTCTATTTGGATAAGAGGTATTTATCATGGCGATGTGGGGTGGTCGGTTTACCGAAGCCAGTCTGGCCGAGTTCAGTGAATTTAATGACTCATTAAGTTTTGATTATCTGTTGGCGCAACAGGATATTCAGGCCTCCCGTGCCTGGACCATAGGCTTGCTTGAAGCCAGTATTATTACGGCCGCTGAAGCTGAGCAGCTGGATCATGCTTTGACTGATTTAGCTTTAGCTTTGGAATCTAATCCTAAGCTGCCGTTGCAAACGCAGGAAGAAGATATTCATAGCTGGGTGGAAGCTCAGTTACAGCAAAAAATTGGTGCTGTGGCGAAAAAGCTGCACACTGGCCGCAGCCGTAACGACTTAGTGGCAACCGACTTACGTTTGTGGACCAAACTGAATGCCAGTCAGATTCGCAGCACTTTAATCACCGCCATAGGTGCATTGATTACTTTTGCTGATGCGCATTTTGGTGCTGTGATGCCGGGTTTTACTCACCTGCAACGGGCTCAGCCTGTGCTGGTCAGTCACTGGGCTTTGGCTTACATCGAAATGTTTAAACGGGATTTAAGCCGTATTGACGATGCTTTAGAGCGGATGGACGTCTGTCCTTTAGGTTGTGGCGCTTTAGCGGGCACTGGTATTCAAATCGACCGCACAGCTTTAGCCCAGCGTTTAGGCTTTAAATCAGCTGCGCTTAATAGCTTAGATGCAGTGTCTGATCGGGATTATGTGGTTGAGCTGTCTGCCACAGCCTCTTTGTGTATGACGCATTTATCGCGTTTATCTGAAGATGTGATTTTCTTCTGCTCAGGCGAAGCCGCTTTCTTTAAGCTGGGCGATGCCATCAGCAGTGGCTCGTCGTTGATGCCACAAAAGAAAAACCCCGATGTGTTTGAGTTATTACGTGGCAAAACTGGCCGGGTGTTGGGTCATTTAGTGGCTATTTTGCATGTGCTCAAAGGTTTGCCGCTGGCGTACAACAAAGATATGCAGGAAGACAAACAAGGCTTTTTTGACTTAATCGCAAGCTGGCAACAATGCTTGCTGGTGCTGGCCACCGTATTGCCACATTTATCGGTTAATGTAGAACGTTGCCGCTTAGCTGCCGAGCTGGGCTACAGTAACGCCACTGATTTGGCCGATTATCTGGTGGGTAAAGGTATCGCCTTCCGTGATGCTCATGAACTATCCGGTGAGTTGGTGCTGGTGGCTTCAAAGCAGCAAAAACCGCTGGAAGCTTTGGCTTTAGCTGAAATGCAGCAGGTGTCCGCGTTAATAAGCAATGATGTCTATGCTGCGTTGACTATTGAAGCAGGTCTGGCCAAACGTGCTTCTTTAGCAGGCACCAGTCCTGACAGAGTCAAAGAAGCGTTAGACGCGACTAAATTCTGGTTTGAGGCCTTATAATTCAAAGCCTTGTTATTCAAAACCTTAGTGAAAAGCCGGACAGTAGTCCGGTTTTTTTTCCGGCAACGCCTTCGGAAGTTTGGCTATACTTTAAAAAAATTGGGTGGGTCAGACGCTGATGACAAGGTGGATCTTTTTGTGTTTTGTGGCAACAGTGCAAGCCACGCCTTTAGTCAAAGCCGGAAACCCGACTAATTTCAGTCTGTCTTTACCCGGTGCCACAGTGCCAGTCGGCTATGATGCATTTTTATTACGTTGTATCGAGCAGCAAAGCCGTATGCAGTTTGACTGGAAAAGTTACCCCAATAACCGTCTGTTTCATCTGGTCAAAACGGGGGAGTTGGATTTAGTCTACCCAGCTTTGTTTGATGCTGAACGTGATAAAAAGTCGGTGCGCTCCATCGAATTTGTCACAGTGAATAATATATGGTTGACCTTGCCAGATTCTGAAGTGGATCTGACAGACAAGAGTATTGCTGTTTCGGTAAAGCGTGGTTCTTTGCAGGCCAGCTATCTGGAAAAAGCAGGTTATACCAATGTGGTTTATGTTGAAGAATTTGATAAGCAACTAGCAACTCTGGACGCCAGAAGGGTGGATGCTGCTTTGATCCCAGACCTGTCGTTAAAGGCGCTGCTGTCTGATCGCAGTCCGGTTTACCGTCAGCACATTTTTAATACCACATCTGGTGGTTTTTATCTGAGTAAAGAATTTGCCAAACATCATCTGCACTCTGTGAATCAGGCTATTCTGCTTTGTCAGCAACAAATTTCAAAGCCAGCGTTGCCCGATGAATAGCCTGATTAACGGTCAGATTTTATTGAGAAAGAGCCTGCTTCGCCTGAAAGTCTAATTCAGCTTTGAGTTCAACCGGCAGTTTGAGCTGGCGTGCCAACTCCTGCAAATAAGCTCCTTCCATATAGTTTTGTTCATTGACCACCAATAAACTTGCCAGATACATCTCAGCGGCCAGTTTCTGTGTGGTCGCAGCTTTTGCAAAAGGTAAAAAAAAGGCCGCTACAACGCGGCCCTGGACGACAACAAATCAAATCAGACTAGCTCAGAACAATTCTATTTCGTCCTGCTGTTGCTGATTATTTTGGGTTGGCAATTGTTGCACTGAGGAGTTCACATAAGTCTTGGGTTCAGTACCTTGCTTAAAAAACTCGAAGCCACTGCTGTTATCTGTCGCCTGAGTTAACAAACCTGTTTTCAGGTCAATACGTACTGAGGTGATGCCCACTGGTGGCTGTATATATACTTGTGGTCGAGCTTTGAGGGCAAAGCCAACAAATTCCTGCCAGGCAGGTAAGGCGGTTTTAGCGCCGGATTCACCACCAGCAATCTGATCTTTGCCTAAATTATTATTCCAGGCGGTTTTACCTAAGCGACTTTCAGCGTCATCAAAACCTACCCATGATGTCACTACAAGTTCAGGGGAAAAACCAGAGAACCATGCGTCTTTTACATCATTGGTGGTGCCTGTTTTACCTGCTAAATCCTGTCGTTTTAGCTCTCGTAATCTGTGAGCAGTTCCCAGCCAGCCAGTGCCTGCTTTCCAGTCACCGCCACCCCAAATAGAGCTTTTCAGCGCGTCAGCAATTAAAAAGGCATTTTGTGCGGATAAGACTCTGGGGGCGTAAGCCGGAACTTTGACCTCTGGTTGCTCTGCTGCAGTGGCTTCAGTTGCTGTAACTTGTTCTGCGAAAGTTGCTTCTAACAAAGCTTCAGGATCTGCAGATCTGGCAACTAAAGCCGCAGCCGCAGCGGCTTCTTCTGCAGCTTTGGCTGCCAAAGCCTGTTGTTCACATTCAGCGCAAACCGGCACAGGAATATGCTCGTAAATCAGGTTGTTTTGATCATCCAGAATTTTAGTGATGACATAAGGCTTGACTAAAAAACCACCGTTAGCAAATACCGCATAACCAGTCGCCAATTCCAGCGGAGTTAAAGACGCAGAACCCAAAGCCAGGGTTTCACTGTGCGGCAGATCTTTTTCTCTGAAGCCAAATTTAGTCAGATGTTGGCGGGTGTTTTCTATACCCACTGCTCGCAATAAACGTACTGCGACCACGTTTTTTGATTTGGCTAAAGCTTCACGGATCCGGATAGCGCCGTCATACACTTCAGGAGAGTTTTTTGGCCGCCATGCCTGATTTGAACCTTCATCCCATTGATGAATAGGTGCATCATTCATCAAGGTTGCCAGTGTCAGATTCTCTTCTAAAGCGGCAGAGTAGATAAAAGGTTTAATGTTGGAGCCGACCTGACGGTTGGCCTGAGTGGCACGGTTAAACTGTGTCATTGCAAAGCTATAACCACCAACTAAGGCTTGTACTGCGCCATCTTTAGGACTGATAGCCACTATAGCGCCACTGACGCCTGGAATTTGGCCTAAACGCCATTCGCCTGCATCAGGGCGTACCAACACATGCATACCAGGAGCTAATACATCAGCTGCAGCTTTAGGTGGATGGCTTTGTCTGTCATGGCTGATAAAAGCTCTGGCCCAGTTTAATCCTTGCCATGGCAGAGTGATTTTACGACCCCCGGATAAAATAGCTTCGGCTTGCTGACCTGAAACTCCGGTAATCACGGCCGGAACTAAATCTTCCAGACCATGTTGTGTATCCAGATAGGCAAGAATGGCTTCATCTGACAGGCGGTCTGTTTCAACAAATTTAACTGAACCATCGTTCTGGGGTTGAGCTTTGCTTTGCCATAAAGTTGCGACAGGCCCACGGTAGCCATGGCGCTCGTCGTAGCCGACGACATTTTTTTGCACTGCTGCTACAGCTTTGCCCTGTAATTTAGAATCTACAGTGGTAAATACCTGAAAACCTTTGGAATAGGCTTCTTCTTCGCCAAATTTGTCGACCACTTCCTGGCGGACCATTTCTGCTACATAAGGCGCTGATGCGGTAATCTGAGCACCATGAAGTTTGGATAAAATAGGTTCCTGCAGCGCTTCGTCATACTGAGCCTGAGTGATATAACCTTCATTCAGCATACGGCCCAGTACTATATTACGCCGGGCCCGTGCGCGGCTTGGCGAACGAACCGGATTTAATACTGAAGGGCCTTGGGGTAAACCGGCAATAATAGCCATTTCAGATAAAGTTAAATCCTGAATATTTTTACCAAAATACACTTGCGCTGCAGCACCCACACCAAAAGAGCGATGACCCAACTCAATTTTGTTTAAATAGAGTTCAAGAATTTCGTCTTTGGTGAGTTCCTGTTCAATACGTAAAGCTAAAAAGATTTCTTTAATTTTACGGATCAGCTTTTTCTCGCGGGTCAGGAAAAATACACGAGCTAATTGCTGAGTAATAGTACTGGCACCTTGTCTGGCTTCACCGCTCATAGCGACCACAGTAAAAGCACGGAACATACCAATCACATCAATGCCAGGATGTTCATAGAAGCGGTTGTCTTCTGTGGCCAGCACGGCTTTGAGCAGCAAATCAGGCATTTCTTCCAGTTTTAACGGAATACGGCGTTTTTCACCAAATTGTGAAATAAGTTCACCGTCCTGACTAAAGACACGCATCGGTGTTTGCAGCTTTACATCTTTTAATGTAGCCACACTTGGCAGGTCATCTTTGACATACCAATAACTCGCCGCAACTGTAGCTACAACGGAAAAAGCACCTGCAATCACCAGAATGATTAGTTTTTTAAACCACGACACTGATTAACCTCAATGTATATTTTCGGATCTAGCGGGACTGCTAGTCTGTTTTTTTTCAAAAAGCTGTTTGCTGACCCTACGCAATCTTGCATGAAACGACTAAGCTCTTGACAGAAGTTCAATATAAATCATTGACCTGTGTACAGGACACTATGCTAAAGCAGCTGTTTCAAACAAAAAAAACTTTAATGCTAGGGGTCGATATTGGCTCACATGCTGTGAAAGCTGTGTTATTAAGCCAACATAACCAGCATTATAAAGTAGAAGCCTTTGCAATAGAACCTATGCTGAAAGGCACTATGGTGGATCGTGAAATTCAGGATATTGAAGCTGTAGCCCATGCTTTATTAAATATCAGGAAAAAGATAGATAAATCAATTAAGTATGCCGCATCTGCTGTGTCAGGTTCATTGGTGATCAGTAAAGTAATTTTTATGGATGCCAGTTTAACAGACGCTGAATTAGCACGTCAGATTGAATTGGAAGCCGATAGTTTAATTCCATACCCGCTGAATGAAGTCAGTTTAGACTTCGAACGGCTGGAAGCCAATGAAACAGACCCAAGCAAGGTCAATGTGCTTTTGAGTGCGGCCCGCACTGAAAGTGTTCAGGCTCGGGTAACCGCCTTAGAGTCTGCCGGATTTACCGCCAAAGTGATAGATGTTGAAAGCTCTGCTTTGAGCCGGGCCGCTGAACTTTGTCTTGATCAGTTGCCTGAAGATGCAGCAGAAAAAGTGGTGGCTGTGCTGGATATAGGTGCCACTATGACGTTGCTGAGCATAGTGGAGGGCGATAAAAATCTTTATACCAGAGATATTGCCTTTGGTGGCGAGCACTACAGCCGCAGCATTATGAATTACTACAATAAAACCTATGAAGAAGCAGAGCAGGCAAAAATTCTGGCTGACTTGCCCCCCAGCTATAGTTTTGAAGTACTGGCTCCTTTTCAGACCATGTTGTTGCAACAAATTCGCCGTGCTATTCAGATGTACCTGACCACAAGCGGCAAAGAGCAGGTGGATTATTTACTGGTCAGTGGCGGTACCGGTTTGCTGGACGGCATAGACAAATTGATCAGTGACGAGCTGGCTATTCAGACTGTGATAGCCAATCCATTTCGTCATATGGAATTAGCGGCGGACCTTAATCGTCAGGAACTGACTGAAAAATCCCCTTGCCTGATGATCGCTACAGGCTTAGCGTTACGGAGTTTTAACTCATGGCATCAATAAACCTGCTGCCATGGCGTGAAGCCGCGCGTAAACAACAGCAGCTGAATTATCTGACCCTGTTGGCTCAGGTGGCGGTGTTGGCTTTTGTGTTGATGTTTTTTGTCTACTGGCTGTATCAGGCTCGTGTGGAAGGGCAACTCAGCCGCAATGCATTGCTGGAAACAGAAATTCAGGCGTTGGATCAACGTATTGCGCAAATCAGCGAGCTGGAAAAACAAAAAGCGGGTTTGCAGCAACGTATGTCGCTGATCGAGCAGTTACAACGCAGCAGAAATCTGGGCACCCAAATTATGGATGAAGTGGCTAAAACCGTACCTGCAGGGGTGTATCTGGTGTCTTTAGATAAAAAATTCAACAGGTTACTTGTTGTTGGAAAAAGTGAGTCGAATAACAGATTATCCAGCTTACTACGGGTGATTGAACAATCCCCTTTACTGAATCAACCTGTGCTGGAGTTTATTCAGGCCAGTAAAGAGGACAGTGGCCTATTGAGTGATTTTAAAATGCATTTAGGTCTGGTTGGGGCTGAACCTCCGCCATTACCGCCTGATGCCGCTGCCGCAGCTGCTAAAACCGGAGCAAGCAAATGAGCCTGAACATTAACTTGTCCGACATCGACTTATCAGAAATTGATTTTAACGATATGGGCGCCTGGCCCAAAGCCGGAAAAATTGCCTTGGCTTCGGTTGTTGCTTTTAGCGTAATGCTGTTGAGCTACTTTTTTCTGATTGAAACTCAGGTGACCAACCTTGAGGCAGCCCAGCAGAAAGAGCTGGAACTGAGGCTCGATTACCAGAGTAAGTATGGCAAGGCGATCAATCTTGAGCTGTATCAGGAACAAATGCTGGAAATGGAAAAAACCTTTTCCACCTTATTAAAACAATTACCAGCGACCCATGAAACCCCTGGCATGCTGGATGATATTACTTTTGCCGGCACTTCTGTGGGTTTAACTTTTGTCCGTATTAACTGGATGCCGGAAATTGAGAAAGAGTTTTATACCGAATTGCCAATTCAGATAGAAGTGATAGGGGATTACCATCAGATCGGAAATTTTGTCAGTGAAATTGCCAAATTACCCCGTATAGTCAGTCTGCATGATTTTGTGATCCAAAGCAGGGAAGACGGTAAACAGAGTTTTAGCGTTATAGCCAAAACTTACAGATACAAGGAGTTGAAAAAATGAAACCGGCTTCTTTGTTTCTGTTGCTTTCTGTCTTGTGCTTAGCCGGATGTTTTGATGACACTACCGATATTGAGCAGTTTATGGCGGACGTGAAAGCAAGCACCAGCGCCAAAATTCCGCCTTTGCCACCGGTCAAAGCTTTTGAACACTTGCCCTACACCAGCTCCGACTTACGCAGTCCTTTTAGTTTGCCGTCACCAGAAGCTTACAACCAATTGCCTGTACATCAGCCTGGTTGTATCCAGCTGGATAATCAGCGTGAAAAACACCCATTGGAGCAATTCGCGGTAGACAATCTAAAAATGCGCGGCACTTTGGGCCATGCTGATCAGTTGTGGGCTTTGATTGAGGCTTCGGATCAAAGTTTGCACAGGATCAGTATCAATGACCGACTAGGGTTATTTCATGGCAAGGTTATTGCTGTAAAGCCAGACTATATTGAAATTACCGAGTTTATTCCTGATGGCAGTGGTTGCACTGTGCAGAGAAATAGCAAATTGCAATTGTTGAATGCGTCCGCTGATGCAACCGAAACTAACTGAGCGTGCTGAATGATGATAAAAATTAAAACAAGCTCCAGGCTCTTCTGCGTTAATAAAGTGATAGTGCTGTTTTGTGCTGCGCTGGCTTTTTATACCTCAGCACAACAAAGTACAGACTTTATTAATGAAATTGATTCGATAGATTTTCGCCGTGGAGAGCAAGGCGAGGCTAAGGTTCTGGTGTTCCTGCAGCAAAATTCAGCTGCTGTGGATGTGGTTGAACAAAATGGCCAGATCCAACTTGACTTTCATGATACCCAAATCAGTGATGAATTATTGTATCAACTGGATGTGCTGGACTTTGCCACTGTGGTCAAAGGCATAGAAACTTTCCGTGAAGGCAGCAAAGCCAGGCTGGTGATTGCAACGCTCGATTCGTTCACCTACAGCTACCAGCAAATCGATCAGGTGTTTCATCTGGTGGTGCAAAAACGCGCTGCTGATCAGCAGCAGTCCGCAGCGGCAGCTCAGTACGTTGGGCGGGCTATTTCTTTGAATTTTCAGGATATTCCGGTGCGTACCGTGTTGCAGATTATTGCAGATTACAACGGCTTTAATCTGGTGACCAGCGACTCAGTCACAGGCAATATCACCTTAAGACTGGACGGCACTCCCTGGGATCAGGCGCTGGATATAGTGCTGAAAGTGCGGGGGCTGGATAAACGTATGGATGGCAATATTCTGATGATAGCGCCCTCAGATGAATTGGCTGCCCGTGAAGCCAAAGAGCTGCAAGCTCAGCAACAGGTGGAGCAGCTTGAACCTCTAATTTCTGAATTCCTGCCTATTAACTATGCCAAAGCCGCGGATATTGCTGCTCTGTTAAATAACAAAGAAGCCACTTTGTTATCTGCCCGCGGCAATGTGGCTGTGGATGACAGAACCAATACCTTACTGGTGAAAGATACAGCAACCACTATTGAAAGTGTGCGTCGCTTGCTCAGACGACTGGATGTGCCGGTGAAACAAGTGCTGATTGAATCCCGTATGGTGACAGTCAAAGATAATGTGCGGGATGAAATAGGCTTACGCTGGGGTTTTAGTGATCAGCAAAATGACAGAGCCTGGTCAGGTAATGCGCCTGGTGCCAATAATTTGGCAGGTGGTACTGTGCCTGCGCTCAATGACAGGTGGAATGTGAATTTACCTGTAGCGAATCCGGCTGGCAGCATAGCTTTTCATGTCACTAAATTTGCCGATGGTACTTTACTGGATCTGGAGTTATCAGCGCTGGAGCAGGAAAACAAGGGCGAAATCATTGCCAGCCCGCGTATTACTACCGCTAATCAGAAAAAAGCCCGCATAGAGCAGGGCACTGAAATTCCTTATCTGGAAGCATCCAGCAGCGGCGCTACTACAGTGACCTTTAAAAAAGCGGTATTAAGCCTTGAAGTCACGCCACAAATTACGCCGGACAATAAAATTATTCTGGATTTGGAGATCACCCAGGATACCCGGGGTGAAACTGTGTCGACTGGTAATGGCCCAGCGCAGGCGATAGACACGCAGCGCATCCAGACCCAGGTGCTGGTGGATAATGGCGCTACAGTGGTTTTAGGTGGCATCTATCAGCAGCAGATGACCAATACGACCTCCAAAGTTCCGGTGTTTGGCGATATACCCTATTTGGGTAATTTATTTAAACGTCGGAATGACTTTAATGAGAAAACTGAATTACTGATCTTTGTCACCCCAAAAATACTAACCGAAAGCCTGTAGCATGACATAAAGCAAGGCCGGAGCTGACGCTGGCTCCGGCAGAAAATTCGCTTGCCAAGCCAAGCTGATTGCTGACATAATTCACCGCTTCAAATTTTCGTGGGAGCTTTCGGGTCCTGAAATTAACCTTCTAAGTTAGCGCAGCAGCATTACGAACTATGGCAGAAAAACGCAATATCTTCCTGGTAGGCCCAATGGGTGCAGGCAAAAGTACAATTGGCCGTCATTTAGCAGACATGCTTCATCTCGAATTCTACGACTCAGATCAGGAAATTGAACGCCGCACTGGTGCAGATATAGCCTGGGTATTTGATCTGGAAGGCGAAGAGGGATTCCGTGTTCGCGAAGAAAACGTGATCTCGGACTTAACAGAGTTACAAGGCATAGTGCTGGCGACTGGTGGTGGCTCAGTGCTGAGCAAAGAAACCCGCAACCGTTTATCCGCGCGTGGCATAGTGGTTTATTTAGAAACCCCTATAGAGAAACAAGTGGCCCGTACTCAACGTGACAAAAGACGTCCGTTGTTACAAACCGAAGAGGCACCTAAAGAGGTGCTGGAACGTCTGGCGGCTGAGCGTAATCCTCTGTATGAAGAGATTGCTGACTTTACCGTACGTACAGACGAACAAAGTGCCCGTTCAGTGGCGAATCAAATCGTTGAACAACTTGGTTTCTAGTTTGAGATAACTTTTCAGGGATATTAAGGAGAGCTGTGTATGCAAAAAGTTGCAGTACAACTTGGAGAGCGCAGCTACCCTATCCTGATCAGTCCCCAGTTATTTGCTCAGCCTTTGACGGATTTTTTACCTCAAGCCCGTCAGGTGGTGATTATTTCTAATCCAGTGGTTGCAGGGCTTTATTTGCCTGCTGTCACTGCATTATTTCCCAACTCTGTTGTGCACTCCTTTATTTTACCTGATGGCGAAGCCTATAAAACCCTGAGCTCTTTTGAGCAGGTGATGTCCTTTTTGCTTGAACACAAAATCAACCGTGATGTGTTACTGGTGGCTTTGGGGGGCGGAGTGATTGGCGATCTGACAGGTTTTGTCGCGGCCTGTTATCAGCGGGGGGTACGTTTTATTCAGGTACCTACCACCTTATTGTCGCAAGTGGACTCTTCAGTGGGCGGTAAAACCGCAGTCAATCATCCCTTAGGTAAAAATATGATTGGCGCTTTTAAGCAACCTGATCTGGTGCTGATCAATACCTCTGTCTTAAGTTCGCTGCCTGCTGCTGAATTTGCCGCAGGTATGGCTGAAGTCATTAAGTATGCACTGATCAGCGACCTGACCTTTTTTCACTGGCTGGAACAAAACCAACTGGCTATCCGTGAACTTCAGCCTGCTGTAGTAGGTGAAATGATCCGCCATTGTTGTCAGATGAAAGCGGACATTGTCAGCCGTGACGAAACAGAACAAGGTGAGCGGGCTTTATTAAACTTAGGTCATACCTTTGGTCACGCCATTGAAGCCTTTTTAGGTTATGGACAGTGGTTACATGGCGAAGCTGTGGCTGTAGGTATGGTGATGGCAACACAACTGGCTGTCAGCCGTGGTGATGTCAGCACTGAAGAATTACAACGTATAATTCAATTGTTATCTGCCTTTGATTTGCCTGTGGCACCTCCAGAGCAGATGAAAATTGCAGATTTTATGCCTTATATGAAAACCGATAAAAAAGTACAGGCAGGCAAAATGCGCTTTATCGTGCCCACCGCATTAGGGCAAAGCGCAATAGTCGATGATGTGACCGAACAAGAACTAATGGCTCTCTTCAGCATATGAGTAAACAAGCTCTGCAACAGCGTTTAACGCAACAATCAGGCCTTTTAGGCTCCCAACGTCAGTTACTGCAACGTTTGCTGTTGCAACTGGAATTTAATCAGCCTGACCGTTTACAACTGGTGGGGTCAAGCGGTAGTGGAAAATCTACCTTGATCCTGACTCTGGCTGAAATTTGCTCTGAGCAGTTTAATCTGGCTTTGTTACAGGCTGATGCTGGTCTGACCCCCGTTGATGTGTTAAAAGTACTGCAGCAACAATGGCTTGGCTCTGCAGCTATGCCCCGCACTTTGACGGACTTTGTGGCTCAATTGGATAAATCACAACAATACCTGTTGCTGGTGGACGATGCAGATCAGTTAAACGAAGCCAGTTGGCAGCTTGTGCAGCAACTGCCAGTCAGCGTGTTTATCAGTAGCCTCAAGGCTAAAAATGATATTCGTCTGGCGATGAATATTCCGGCATTCACTGAAGAAGAAGCCGCTGAATTGTTAGCTCCCTATCATTTACAGGGCCGTGAGCAACGCGAACGCATTGAAGATTGTGCCGGCGATTTGCATTTATTGTTACATGGTCTGAACGCCAGTTCCCCCCGTAAAGCCGCTGTTTTTTCGAAACCCAAAGCTGAAGTTGTTGCTTCATCGCTCGCTTTTACGGCCAGGGAAGAGAAAGCTGCTCCTGTTTTTGTGGCCGGAGCCAGAGATCATAGTTTTGATTTAAATGACAGGGATGACCCGCTTGGACTTCGTGCTACAGATACCGCAGAAGCGCAGCCATCCTTTTCAATAGAAAACGAACAACGCAATGATTATCGCAGCCGCGCTGTGGAAGAAAAAAAACCTGCAAAGCAGGCTTCAGGCCAGTTTTTTTCACCATTTTTAGTGATGAGCCTGGGTTTTGGTTTGATTGCTGCTGTGGTGATGTTCTGGTTATGGACTGAACAACAGTTCAGGGAGCCTATAGCTGCTGATATGGTGCCTTATTATCCAGCGGCGGATACCAGTGCTGCAGCGCGCTTGCAAGCGGATCGTCATTTTGAGCCTACAGTCGAAATCAAAGCGGAAATACCAGCGCAGTCCACTGCTGCGGTAAATAATTCTGCAGCAGCAAACACAGCGCAAGCAGTGGTTGCTGATCAGGGCTTGCCACAAATGGCGATGGAAAGAAACACTGATGCTGCCAGCATGATAGAGCGTCGGGAAGTGGCTAAAGATGACAACGGTTTGCCTCAACAACAAATAGTCTCTATGACGATTGAATCTGTGCCTATGCGTGAGCAGCCCGTGATCCCCGCTTTACCTGCGCCAGGTGAAGAAGCTGTGTTCATTGAACCTGAAACCGCAGCAGAACGCCCTGTTGTTCAGGCCGCCGTTCAGACTCCAACTGAAACTGCAGCCGGGCAAAATGATTTAGTTGCGGAAATGGCGGCTGATGCCGGACAAATTTCCCCTGCAGTTCAAACCTCAACTCAATACGATGCTGCTGTATTGTTGGGGATGCTGCCAGACACTGTCGCTATTCAACTGGGTGTATTTTCGCAGGAAGCTGCGGCGAAGAAGTTTTTACAGCAGTATTCGACCTTAAACCTGCAGCTGTACCAACGTCAGCAGCAGGGTAAAACTCAGTTTGTGGTGGTTTCTGCTTCTTATGTGAATGGTGGTGCTGCCAGACAGCAAGTGAAGTCTTTACCTGAAGAGTTAAGACAACAAACCCCATTTGTGAAGCCTTTAAGTGATATTCAGCGTGAGATCCGCTCAGCCAATGCGAACTAAAGTGATACAACCGCAGAGCGCACAGGTGCTTTACTTATGCTGAAAAAGTCCAGAGCTTTTCTGAAATGGGCTGGCGGAAAATATAATTTAGTAGACGCCATTTCTCTGCAACTGCCAAAGGCGCCTTTGTTGGTCGAACCTTTTGTCGGAGCTGGTTCAGTATTTTTGAACACGGATTATCCGGAGTACCTGCTGAATGATATCAATGCGGATCTGATCAACCTGTATCAGTTGTTACAAACTCAGCCTGCTGAATTTATTGCCGATGCCAGAGGGCTATTTGTCCAAAGCAGTAATGAAAAAAGCAGCTATCTGTCATTTCGGGAAGAGTTTAATCAAAGTACGGACAGTTATCAGCGTTCCTTGTTATTTTTGTATTTGAATCGCCATGGCTACAACGGTTTATGCCGTTACAACAGCAGTGGTAAATTTAACGTGCCTTTTGGCAGCTATAAAAAGCCATATTTCCCTGAAGCTGAATTATGGTTTTTTGCTGAAAAAGCGCTAAAAGCTAAGTTTGTCTGCATGGATTACAACGCACTGTTGCAACAGATCCATGCACCTGCTGTCGTGTATTGTGATCCTCCTTATGTACCACTGAGCCGCACTGCCAGTTTTACCTCTTATGCCAAAAACAGTTTTGATTTAGATGATCAGGCACAACTGGCCAATCTGGCGGAAAACTGCCAAAGTCGTGGTATCAGTGTAGTGATCAGTAATCACGACACCACTTTAACCCGCAAGCTGTATGAAAAAGCAACCTTGACTTCTATTCAGGTCGGGCGGTCCATCAGTCAAAAAGGTGCAACACGAGGCAAAGTCGCGGAGCTTTTTGCTTTATATGCAAGCAGTGCTCAGCCTTCGACGACCCAACTGACCAACAGCAGCAATAAGCCAATAAAAATAACCACAGCAAAAATTCCTGCCACTAAATAAGGCCAGATGCTTGTCGTCTGAAAGTCTTGTTGACGTTGTTGCTCAGATTGAACCCCAACAATAGCACCGAATACGGCTTTGAGTACCTGCTTAAAGCCTGGAGCTTTTGCCATTTTACCCTCTGTGGTTAAAGCGGTTCAGTAACTCAAGTAAGTCAACAAAGTGAAATTGAGTGGAGCGGCTGTTGCCTTGTAACCAACTGAACCAGCTTTGCTGAGAAGGTTGACACAATGACGTAATAGCCAATGGTTTAGCGGGATCAGCCTGAACTGAGGCCTGACATAATTCAGAGGTTGAATTTTTATGTTGGTAGGTCACAACACCAAGACACAAGCTAATGGCCAAAACGGGCATTATTTTGCGGTTTGTTTGCTGTTTCATACGAACCTCAACTGATTGAATTATGTGCTGGATGATACTCAAGTTGAGAACAAGTTACAAGTTTATAACTTCGCCAGCCAGTGACAAAAGTCACTTTGGGTCGTGTTTTTTGCGGAAATCGAAGGGAAAGCAGGGCAAAATTGTTGACTTGCCCTGCAAGGACAGATTAGAAAGATTTACTTAAGGTCAATACGGCACGACCATCACATAAATCACAGGCGGCGGAACCTTCGATATCAGTGTCTGCATATTTCAGCGATACACCAGCGCCCCAGACTTCTGTACTGAAGCCTATACTCCAGTCGATATAAGCATCTTTGCTGACAGGACCCGCAGCTAAAAAGGTTGCAAACTCTTCAGAGTCTTCAAAGACGTTGTAGCCAAAATGCAGGTCTATAGTAAAGTTTTCAGCCATTTGATAGTTGTAGTCAGCAGATAAATAATAATAGTCGTTTACATCTGTGCCAAAGTAGTCTGGCGAATAGGCGACACCTAAAGTCCAGCTGTCATAAAAAAACTTGGCATAACCTTCAAAAAAGTTAAACTCATCGACGTCGTTATCGCCTTTTGGATAACGGTATTGCATGACACCTACATCCACATTCCAGCTTTCATTTAAAGCGCCAGCCCAACCGCCCAGAATGTCCAGCTCCATGCTACCTTCACCAAACTTGATATTTGAACCCCAGGCCGACACATAAAAGCCAGATTCTCCGCTTAAAGTAAAGCCACCCTGAACTGCAGGGCCTTCATCCGTTTGCGAAATACCGCGGAATAAATAATCTGAGGTAAAGGCCACGTTACCTGAAAGGGTGGCGGCGTTCACACCAAAACTGCTGCCCGCGATCAGCAAAGCCGCGAGGCTACGGCGAATTGTTTTACTTGTTGCTTTTGATCCCAGTGTTACTTTTTTTGTCATTTTATTTGCCCTTATCTATTAGTTCCCGTGAATACAGTCCATTATTTATGCCATTGCGTTATTCATATATAAATCATATAGATAGTAGTTTGATACGGGGATCTTTGCTAAATAATGTGCAAAAACGGTGCGTTGTTGCCTGCTTTTTGTGCAGAAGGCCTTGTCAACAAAGATGATTTTTTCTCAGCGATTCAGTAAAGTCTGGGCCTCGCTTTGTGACAACAGCTTTTTGGAGAGAAGATGCGCCAACAGAACTGGATTGCTCCATCAATTCTATCTGCAGATTTTGCCCGTTTGGGTGAGGATGTGACCCGGGTTCTGCACGCCGGGGCTGATGTTGTGCATTTTGATGTGATGGACAATCACTATGTGCCGAATTTAACCTTTGGCCCTATGATTTGCAGCGCATTACGCAACTATGGCATCACAGCTCCTGTGGATGTGCATCTGATGGTTGAAAATGTGGATAGCCTGGTGCCTGCTTTTGCAGAGGCCGGGGCTTCTATCATCAGTTTTCATCCTGAAGCATCTAAACATGTTGATCGTACTTTGCAATTGATCCGCCAGCAGGGTTGTAAAGCCGGCCTGGTGTTTAATCCGGCAACTCCGTTAAGTTATCTGGATTATGTGCTGGATAAAGTCGATTTGGTTCTGCTGATGTCGGTCAACCCGGGTTTTGGTGGTCAGTCTTTTATTCCTGCTACCTTAAAGAAACTGCAACAAGCCCGCCAGATCATTGACCAAAGCGGTTTGCCAATCCGGCTTGAAGTTGATGGTGGCGTTAAGGTGGAAAATATCCGCGAAATTGCAGAAGCAGGTGCTGATACCTTTGTGGCTGGTTCTGCAATTTTCAGTCAGAGTGATTATCAGAAGGTGATCGATCAGATGCGCGCTGAGCTGGCCGGAGTGAATTAGTGCGTCCTTTTCAATTGTTGGCTTTTGATTTAGATGGCACTTTGGCAGACAGCGCTCCGGATATTTTACCCGCGTTAAATCAGATGATGGCAACACTTGGCAAAGAGCAGGTTAGTCTGGTTCAGGTGCAGCATTGGCTGGGCAATGGCATGGCGATGCTGATTAAAAGAGCATTAACAGGTCAGCTTGACCCGGAGCACTTTGATAGCACTGAGTTTAACCGGGCACAGCAGCTGTTTATAGGCTTTTACCAGCAAAGCAATGGCTCACAGACCCGTTTATTTGACCAGGTGCCCGAAGTATTGGCGCAGTTAAGTCTGCTGTATCCTTTGGCTGTCGTCACCAATAAACCACGGCAGTTTACCGAACCTTTGTTGCGGCATTTAGGCATTCAACACTTGTTCAAAGCGATTTGGTGTGCTGATGATGTAGATAAAGCCAAACCTGATCCACAGATGTTGTTGGCTTTGGCGGCTCAGCAACAACTTCCAGTCACAGACATTTTGTTGGTTGGGGATTCTGAAAACGATATATTTGCGGCCCGGGCTGCTGGTATGCCTGTCATTGCGCTGAGCTATGGGTATAATCACGGCCAATCCATTGCACAAAGTCAGCCGGATCTGGTGTTGGAGTCTTTCTCCTTGTTACCAGATGCCATTTGTTGTTTAGAACAGGAAAGATAGATGTCAGAGTCAAAATCCAATACCCCACCAGCTAAACCTATAGTCTTAAGTGGTGCTCAGCCTTCAGGCCAGCTCACTATTGGAAATTATCTGGGGGCTTTGCGTCAATGGGACAGAATGCAGGATGACTACGATTGTTTGTACTGTATTGTGGATTTGCATGCCATTACTGTACGTCAGGAGCCGGCAGCGCTGCGTAACGCTTCTCTGGATAGCCTGGCCTTGTATCTGGCCTGTGGCATAGACCCAAACCGTTCCAGTGTCTTTATGCAATCTCATGTACCAGAGCACAGCCAGTTGAACTGGATTTTAAATTGCTACACCCAGTTTGGTGAATTAAGTCGCATGACGCAGTTTAAAGATAAATCTGAGCGTCACAACAATAACGTCAATGCTGGTTTATTTACTTATCCTGTGCTGATGGCGGCCGATATTCTGGTGTATAACGCGAATCAGGTGCCGGTAGGCCATGATCAGAAACAGCATCTTGAATTAGCCCGTGATATTGCCAGCCGCTTTAATGCCTTGCACGGCGAGGTTTTTACAGTGCCTGAAGCTTATATTCCTGGTGTGGCTGCACGAGTGATGAGTTTGCAGGAACCGACAAAAAAAATGTCCAAGTCGGATGAAAATCCGTGGAATTTTGTCGGTCTGCTGGAAGATCCGAAGATGATCAGCAAAAAATTCAAAAAGGCTATGACGGATTCTGAAGATCCACCTCGTGTGGCTTATGATCTGGAAAACAAAGCCGGTGTGGCTAACCTGCTGAGCATATTAAGTGGTGTGACTGGTCAGTCGATTGACAGTCTGGTGGCTGAATACGAAGGCAAAATGTATGGTCACTTAAAAGGTGATGTGGCTGATGCTGTCATTGCCTTATTAGAGCCTGTACAAGCGAAATTCCATGAAATACGCCAGGATCAGACACTGATGGATCAGGTATTAAGACAAGGCGCAGCACAAGCCAGAGCCCGCGCCGCAGTAACACTTGAAAAAGTGTATGAGGCTGTTGGTTTTGTTTTACCCACCTAAATTACTTAGGGTTTGATTGAAGGTTGATTGATAATAATGCTGTAAAAGCCGGATTGTTATGATTGTATTGATAGATAATTACGATTCTTTTACCTACAATTTAGTTCAGTATTTTGCTGAATTAGGGGAGCAGGTACTGGTAAGGCGTAACGATGAAATCAGTCTGACTCAAATAGCTGCGATCCGGCCTTCCTGTCTGGTGATTTCCCCTGGTCCTTGTAGTCCTGATCAGGCTGGAATTTCACTGGCTGCTATTCAGCATTTTGCAGGACAAATTCCTATTTTAGGGGTATGTTTAGGCCATCAGGCGATAGCTCAGGCTTTTGGTGCTAAAGTGGTGCGGGCTAAAACTGTGATGCATGGTAAAAACTCGCTGATTAAACATAAAGAGCAGGGCTTATTTCAGGGGCTGAATAACCCTTTGAATGTAACGCGCTACCACTCTTTGGTTGTTGATCGTCATTCAGTGCCGGATGACTTTAGTATCGAAGCCTGGACTGAAACAGAGCAACCGGAAATTATGGCTCTGTCGCATAAAAAGTTGCCTGTGCATGGGGTGCAATTTCATCCCGAGGCGATATTAACTGAGCAAGGTCATCAGTTATTGCAGAACTTTCTGACATTGTGCAAAGGCCTGAACAATAATGGATAAATAAGGTGTGTAAACACACAAAGTAAAGGGTAGTTATGTCTTTGTCTTCTTTCTCCTCTCTGGAGCAGCTGTTTATTGATAATCTGATTGGTGTTGATCCTAATCAGAAGCGTTTACGTTATTTAAAAAACCAGCAAAGCACTAATGAACAGCGGCCTATGCTGGAGGTCGAACGTAAAGCACTCGAAGCCCGCCAGTCTGGTGAAAACGCCAAAAAGATTTTCCTCGACTTTACCCAGGCGCATCTGCACGACGAAGTTGCACAGGAATTGATGCAACGCCTGAGCAGCATCGAAGTGATCAGCAGTTCATTATTTGATTTAGGCCCCAACTTCCCGGCATTAATTGATGCTTTAAGTGCCAAGGCCGTCACCTTAAACCAGTTGGATCCACTGATCAGTAATGTGGAATGGATGAAGGAAGATGTGCTTCGCTTAGTCAACCAGCCGCGTTATCGTAATAAAACCAGCTCAGGCAATTTGGTAAAGGATATTAAAACCGCATTAAGATTCCTTGGCATCGAAGCTTTGCAAGCTCTGGTTCCTGTGTATGCGTTCCGGCACTGTATCCCACATTCCACAGACCCTTTTGCTCAATTTAAAGTCAAAATATGGGAATACTCTTTGGCCACAGCTATTGCTGCCCGTGAGATTGCCAACGCACAAGGCTTAAATGGTTTTGTTGCTTTTTGTGCCGCTATGTTCCAGACCATGGGCCATATGGTGGTGATCCGCAACTACTTACGCAGTTATGCTCAGGTGAAACGTACTGAGTTATTACGAGCCCGTGATGCCCGCGATAATGAACTGACCGATGCTTTAGAAGCTTTAGATGCTGACGCAGGCTTTTTATCCAGCAGTATTGAAGAGTTTGCCGCTATTATCAGTGCAGATTTAATAGCTCGCTGGCAGTTAAAACGTATGCCATTGGCCGCCATTTTGGATCAAATTGCGGATGATACGCCGTTAAGCAGTTGCAGTGATTTAACCCGTGTTGTCAAACAAGCCAATACTTATGTGCAGGTGAAGTTTCTGGTGAATGAGCAGCGACTGGATGTAGAAGAAGCCAATAAAGCGTTAAACGACGCAGGCGTTCATAACGAAATGCGTAAAATGTTGTCCCAACTTGACCTGAAAAAGCTGTCTTTTGAATAATTTCAAAAAAATTAGTCAATAAACATGCAGTTTTTTTCAACAGCACTTCTGTAGAGTCAAAAGGCAGAGCAGATCAACAGGGCCATTCGTTCCTCTGTGTTTTTCTGCTCTGTTTCCTGAAGAAAGCAAATAGCTAGTTATTCACATCCTATGCAAAACTATCTGGAAGCCTTATTTTTCAAGGCTTTTGGCCGTTCTGACAGCAAGACTTTTCATTTTTTATCTGTAATAATGCGGTGAAGCATCTTTTTCCGTTTGCTGTTTTTTTACTGAAAATTTGACCAGAGTAAACAGCAGACTTTTATTGCAGCAGAGGTAAAAAATGGCAGAACATATTCAGGTCACCCGTGCTTTATTTGATGAAGTGATGGTTCCAAACTATGCACCGGCACCTATTATTCCGGTCCGTGGTCAGGGCTCCAGGGTCTGGGATCAGGCGGGCCGTGAATACGTTGACTTTGCAGGTGGTATAGCCGTAAACGCCCTAGGCCATTGCCATCCGGCATTGGTGTCTGCTTTAAAAGAACAAGCCGACAAGTTATGGCATTTAAGTAATGTGATGACCAACGAGCCAGCTATTCGTCTGGCGCAAAAGTTAGTTGATAGTACCTTTGCCGAAAAAGTTTATTTTGCTAACTCAGGCGCTGAAGCCAATGAAGCTGCTTTAAAGCTGGCACGTCGTTGGGCTTTAGATAACTTTGGTGCGCAAAAACAACAAATCATCTCCTTTGGTAAAAGCTTCCATGGCCGTACTTTTTTTACTGTCACAGTAGGTGGTCAGGCTGCGTATTCAGATGGTTTTGGTCCTAAGCCAGGCGCTATTGACCATGCTGAATACAATAACCTCGAAAGTTTAAAAGCGCTGATGTCAGACAATACCTGTGCGGTCATTTTAGAGCCTGTGCAGGGCGAAGGCGGTATTATTCCGGGTGACTTTGCATTCCTGCAAGGCGTGCGTGATCTATGTAATCAATTTAATGCGCTGATGATTTATGACGAAGTGCAATCCGGTGTTGGCCGTACAGGTAAACTTTATGCCTATATGCACAGCAATGTAGTGCCTGACATTTTAACCACAGCCAAGTCTTTAGGCGGTGGTTTCCCGGTTGGCGCTATGCTGACCACTACAGCTATCGCCAGCCATTTAAAAGTAGGCACTCATGGCAGCACCTATGGTGGCAACCCATTGGCTTGTGCTGTAGCTGAAGCGGCTTTGGATACCATCAACCAACCAGCAGTACTGAATGGTGTACTGGAGCGCGAACAGTTGTTCCGTCGTGAGTTGGCTGCTATCAACGAAAAACACAATGTGTTCAGCACTGTACGTGGTCAGGGCATGTTGTTAGGAGCTGTGTTAAACGACGAGTTTAAAGGCCGCTCACGTGACTTTTTCCTCGCTGCCGCTGATCAGGGCTTATTTGCTTTAGTGGCTGGCCCGGATGTGGTGCGTTTTGCTCCTTCTTTAGTGATCCCTGAAGCAGATATTATCGAAGGGATGAAACGTTTTGAAAAAGCAGTAGCCCAAGTGAAACAAGGCTGAATTTAGCCTCGAACACTGTCTGACTACATAACAATAAAGCAAAAAATGAAGCGCCTTTTAAAAGGCGCTCTGAAGCAAAATAACTGGAGTAAGCGACTATGATGGTCATTCGCCCAATCCGAGCCGAAGATTATCCTGAACTGTACGATATTGCTGTCGAATCAGGTCATGGCTTTACTTCGTTGCCCGTCAATGATGAGTTGTTACAGCGTAAGATCAGCAGATCTGAAGCCTCCTTTGCCAAAAAGGTCGATAAGCCTGGCGATGAAGGTTATCTCTTTGTACTGGAAGATACAGAAACAGCAGCAGTGGTGGGTACCAGTGCTATTGAAGCCGCAGTCGGGCTGGAAGATGCGTTCTACCATTACCATTTGGGTAAAGTAGTGCATACCTCAAGAGCCTTAGGGGTTTATAACCCTGTGGATATTCTGACTTTGTGTAACGACTACACTGGGGTCTCCGAGCTTTGTACGTTGTTTTTACGTGAATCCTGCCGCAAACAAAATAATGGTCGCTTGTTATCCAAGTTCCGCTTTTTATTTATTGCTGAATTTCGCTCGCGTTTTGCCGACAGGGTCATTGCCGAAATGCGTGGTGTGTCGGATGAAGATGGTCATTCGCCGTTCTGGAAATGGTTGCAGGACAGCTTCTTTTCTGTGGATTTCCCGACAGCGGACTACCTGACCGGCATAGGCCAGAAGGTGTTTATTGCTGAATTGATGCCGAAGTACCCGATTTACGTCAGTTTATTAAGTAAAGAAGCTCAGGCTGTCATTGGCAAAGTGCATGAAAAAACCCGTCCGGCTTTGGCTTTGTTGCAATCAGAAGGTTTTTCCAATACGGGTTATGTTGATATTTTTGATGCAGGCCCAACGGTCGAAGCCAAAGTGGAGCATATCCGCACTGTGCGCGGCAGCCGTAAGCTGCAGGTGCAGATTGGTACTGTGGCAAGTGGCCAGCCTTATATGGTGTCTAACACTAAGTTGGAAGACTTCAGAGCGACCTGGTTGCAACTGCATCTTGATGAAAACAGCGAGGTGGTGATTCTGCCTCAGGACTGTGCCGATCTATTGCAGGTCACCAATGGCGACTGGGTGCGTTTAGCCCGGATTTAAACCAACATCCAAGGTAGCAAGTGGAACAGACATCATGACAGAATTAGCAGTGCAATTTATTAATGGTCAGTGGCAACAAGGTACTGGCAGTTTATTTTCTTCGTTAAACCCGGCCAAACAGCAGCTGATCTGGCAAGGCCAAAGTGCGGACGCCACTCAGGTCAACAGTGCTATAGAGGCCGCCAGAGCAGCTTTTGAACACTGGAGCGAGTTAAGTTTTGATGCGCGTTTAGAGATAGCCCGTGCTTTTGCCGCACAACTGACAGAACACAAAGAGCAATTCGCTTTGTGTATTGCAGAAGAAACAGGCAAACCTTTGTGGGAAACCCGCACTGAAGTAGCGGCTATGATTGGCAAAATCGATATCTCTGCCCGTGCTTATCAGGAAAGAACAGGGGTGAAAGAAAACCCTATGCCACAGGGTAAAGCCTGGATCCGCCACAAACCTCACGGGGTAGTGGCTGTGTTTGGTCCTTACAACTTTCCTGGCCACTTACCTAATGGTCATATAGTGCCAGCTTTATTGGCGGGCAATACAGTGGTATTTAAACCCAGCGAGCTGACGCCAAAAGTGGCAGAACTGACAGTGCAGTTGTGGCAAAAAGCCGGCTTACCTGCTGGAGTGCTGAATTTACTGCAAGGTGAAATTGATACAGGTAAAGCTATTGCCAGCCACCCTGGTATTGATGGTTTGTTTTTTACCGGCAGCTCTGGTACAGGTCATTATTTGCATCAACAGTTTGCCGGTCAGCCGCATAAAATTCTGGCCCTGGAAATGGGTGGCAACAACCCGCTTATCGTCCAGAAGGTAAAAGACATAGATGCGGCAGTGCATGACATTATTCAGTCGGCTTTTATCTCTGCAGGTCAGCGTTGTACCTGTGCCCGTCGTTTGTATTTGCCGCTAGGTGCTGAAGGTGATGCAATACTGGCACGTTTGCTTGAAGTCACTAAGGCTTTGAAAGTTGGCTTGTACGATGATGTTGAACAGCCTTTTATGGGCACTTTAATTTCTGAAAAAGCAGCTTTGGGTATGCTCAAGGCGCAGCAGGATTTAATAGAGCGAGGCGCAAAGGTGTTGTTGGCTATGCAGCAGCAGCCACAAAGCCCGGCTATGTTAAGTCCTGGTATTCTGGACTGCAGTGCTATCAGCACTATGCCGGATGAAGAACATTTTGGCCCCTTGTTAAAAGTGTTCCGTTTTGCTGATTTCAGCGATGCGATTAAAGCGGCCAATAACACCAGCTTTGGTTTGTCTGCTGGTTTATTGTCGGATGATGAAGACTTGTATCAGTTGTTTTTCCGCAAAATCCGCGCAGGCATAGTGAACTGGAACCGGCCTATTACAGGTGCCAGTTCGGCAGCCCCTTTTGGTGGCATAGGCGGCAGCGGCAACCACAGAGCCAGTGCTTATTATGCGGCAGATTATTGTGCTTATCCGGTTGCTTCAGTAGAGCTTGAACAGTTGCAGTTACCAGAACAGTTGTCACCTGGTTTAAGCTTCTGATCCTGACAAAGTCAGTTTTTTAGGTTTTATTTTAATCGGGGCTATGCCCCGATTTGTTTTATCAAACAAAATTTGCTTAAATGACATTCACTTATCGGCAAATTATCTGGGCTTTTCTGTCAAGCGCAGATAAAGTCCTGTATCCAGTGTTGTGCACTATAGGTGTCCCTTTTGTATGGTAACTGATAAACCCGGCTACGAGCATCTGATCCAGTTTCTGACTGAACATTTGTCGCTGTTTGAACAACGAGGACCGGTGGTCGCCGGCGCTAAAACTCTGGGAGAAGTGCTGGAAGAATCCATTGCTGAACAAATTATTCAGCTCTGTACTCAGCATACCGAATTGGAGATGAATCATCGCAGCATGATAGTGCGGGAAGTGGATGGCATTTTATATGACTTTCAGGAAGTATTAGCTTCAGTACTGGAAGAGCCTGCGACTGAACAGCAAACTGAACTTATTCAGGAAATATCTTTATTGATTAAAAACCTGTTTGATACAGCTATTGCAGCTTTGATGGATTAATCTTAACTAGCCTCATCTGACTGTTTTCCGTAAAATAGCCATTCTTTACTACGGACAACAGGATCTCCTATGCAAGCCAGTGTAAAATGGGCCGGTGACCAAACCTTTATTGGCCGCTCTGACAGTGGTCATAATGTGGTGTTTGATGCTCACAAAGAAGGCAATGCTGCCCCAAGCCCTATGGAAATGGTATTGATGGCAGCGGGTGCCTGTTCTTCGGTGGACGTTGTTAGTATTTTGCAAAAAGCCAGACAGCAAGTCACGGATTGTGAAGTGATTTTAACTGGCGAACGTGTAGAAACTATTCCTCGTGTTTTCAGTAAAATTCATCTGCATTTTGTGGTAACAGGCTTTGACGTCAGCGAAAAGCATGTGGAAAAGGCGGTGAATTTGTCGGCTGAGAAGTACTGCTCAGTGTCTATTATGTTGTCACAAAGCGTTGAAGTGACTCATTCTTTTAGTGTGAAACAATCCGAAGTACGGCCTGAGGCTGAATAAAGATTGTATCAGCGCTGTTGTTCTGTACTGGGCTACAGCTCTGACTATGGAGGTAAAGAAGACGTGGTTAAACCTTTTGAAAAACTAAGACTGCATGGTTTTAATAACCTGACTAAAAGCCTGAGTTTCAGCATTTACGATATTTGTTATGCCCAAACTGAGCAACATCGTCAGGAGTATATCTCCTATATCGACGAGCAATACAATGCAGACCGTCTGACCGATATCCTCAGCGAAGTGGTGGATATTATAGGCGCAAACATTTTAAATATTGCCCGGCAGGATTACGACCCTCAAGGGGCAAGTGTGACTATTCTGGTCAGTGAAGAACCTATTGAAGGGTCTCCGGACAATTCAGAAAACCCGGGTCCATTGCCAGACTCTGTGGTGGCTCACTTAGATAAAAGCCATATTTGTGTGCACACCTATCCTGAAGTACATCCACAGGATGGGATCTGTACTTTCCGTGCTGATATTGAAGTCTCAACTTGTGGTTTAATTTCACCACTGAAAGCGCTGAACTTCCTGATCCACAGCTTTGAGTCGGACATAGTGACCATAGATTATCGTGTCCGCGGTTTTACCCGTGATGTGAATGGCGTGAAACACTACATAGACCATCCTATTCATTCTATTCAGAACTTTATGGACAAGCAGACCAAAAATGCCTTCCAGATGGTGGATGTGAATGTGTATCAGGAAAACCTGTTCCATACCAAAATGATGCTCAAAGAGTATGATTTAAACAACTACCTCTTTGGTACTGGCGTAGGTGAACTGGATGACGTTGAGCGCAAAGTTATCAACAAAAAAGTGAAACGCGAAATGCGGGAAATTTTTTACGGTCGTAATTTACCGGAAATGGAATAAGCCTCTCTCATTTAGAGTAGAGGTTCAGAGTTTTAGACTCTGAACCTCTACTCCAACCAGTTAATTTGACCCCTGGCCTGACGCCTTTTAATAATCAGCTGCTCTACCAATGGCGTTAATATCAGCTCCATGGCTAAATTCATTTTTCCTCCCGGCACCACCAGTGTATTCACCCGTGACATAAAAGCGCCGTTGATCATTTGCAGGTAGTAAGGGAAGTCGACATGTTTAATGCCGCGAAAACGGATCACGACAAAACTTTCATCTAATGACGGAATATCTTTGGCGCTGAAAGGGTTCGACGTATCGACTGTTGGCACTCGCTGAAAGTTAATATGGGTGCGGGAGAACTGCGGAGTGATCTGATTCACATAGTCATCCATACTGCGTACTATGCTCGACATCACGGCTTCACGGCTATGACCCCGTTCTGAAGTGTCGCGGATAATTTTCTGGATCCACTCTAAGTTGACTATAGGCACCATGCCAATCAATAGATCCACATGTTGGGCCACATTGTTTTGTTCTGTCACCACACCGCCATGCAGACCTTCATAAAACAACAGATCGGTATTGGGTCTTAAATCCTGCCAGGGCGTAAAAGTGCCAGGCAGTTGGTTGTAAGGCACAGCTTCATCAAAGGTATGTAAATACTGCCGTACTTTGCCAGTGCCTGTTTCGGCATAGCTGGAGAACAGAGACTCAAGCGCGGCGAAGTCGTTGGCTTCAGCACCAAAATAGCTGATATGTTTGCCTTGTTCTTTGGCTTTACGTATTTCCAAATCCATTTCTGGTCTGCTGTATTTGTGAAAACAATCCCCTGCAACAAAACCGGCATCAATACCAAGGCTGCGGAATATATGGGAAAAGGCACTCATAGTGGTGGTTGTGCCAGCACCTGAGGAGCCTGTGACCGCAATAATGGGGTTTTTGTGAGACATAAAAAGCCTGGTTCCGTTGATTGTCAGCCGCCTACCATAAAGGATAAAGTAAGGTCACTGCAAGCACAGTAATAAAGCTGCTGCTGATCAACAAAAAAGGGTCCACCCGTGCGATTACTTTCTCTTGCTTTGGCTGCTATGGTTTTTCCTCTGGCAGCAGCTTTGCCGCAATACAATCTATATCTGACTGATTTATCAAAAAATTTGTCTATTTCTAACACAACAAAAATTAACGAAATTCCAACTTATATCAATCAGCCAGCTTTTAGTATGGATGGAAAAAGCTTATTTTTTACGCTGGAGCAGGGCAAAGATGCTGCAGTGCAAACCGATATCGGGCTTTATTTCATTGCGGATAAAAAACAACAGTTGCTGACTAAAACAAGCCTAAGCGAGTATTCGCCGACTTTATTGCCTGATGGTTCAGGTTTGTCACTAGTGGTAGTGGAAGCGGACCAAACCCAACGTTTGTGGGCCGTGGACTGGCAAGGTAACACCAGCCTGCTGAAAGCAGAGCCTAAAGGTGTGGGTTATCATGCCTGGGGGCCACATCAGGATTTGCTGCTGTTTATTTTGGGTGATCAAGAAGACAACCACACTGTGCGTTATCTGAATCAAGACGGAAAGCTAACCATTCTGGCGACAGGGGTAGGCCGCGCTTTAAGCTGGCAGCCCGGTACTCAGAAAGGGTATTACACTCAGGCTAAACACGATCGGTTGTATTTAAGTTCTTACGATGTAAAAACCAGGACGAAGATTCAAACTGAATTGGCGCTTCCAGCTGGAGGCCAGGATTTAGTCTGGTGGTCTGAAGATAGTTTATTGGTGTCTGCCGGCACTAAAATTTATCAGTGGCAGGTGCAGGGCAAACAAGAATGGAACTTGTGGCTGGATTTATCCAAAGAATGTGGCACTGAAGTCAGCCGTTTTGCACTCAACAAGGATCGCAACCTATTGGCTTTTGTTTGTAAGGCATGAATGACAGGGTCAGAGCTATCAGCTCTGACCCAGAGGTTTAAAATTTAAAGTCAATCAAAACCGGGTCGTGGTCCGATGAACGGAAAGGGTCCGGGGCGTATAAGGTTTTTTGCTGTGCTTGCGATTTAAACTCAGTGTTGTAATCAAGTATCGCCGGCTCGTCGGCGTTAATAGCCCAGTGCTGGAACAAGGTCAGTTGTTTTGCCATGGTATTGCTGGCAAGCGCATGGTCCAATGAACCTGTGCGGCCTCTGAAGACATAGGAATAATGCCCAGCTTCATCTTTAGGAGCCAGATGCACCCAACCTGCTTGTTCCAGTGCATAAATCGGGTCTTCCTGACGGTAGGCATTTAAATCTCCTATCACCAGCTGATGGGGGGTGTTGACGCCGGTTGGCTGGGTCTGCAACCAGGCAGACAAGGTTTTGGCAGCTTCAACACGGGATTGATTCCAGCAGCTCTGACCATCTTTGTTATCTCTGTTGCCTTTGTCTACAGCGGCTTTATCTTTCGGGCAACTGCCTTTGGATTTAAAGTGATTCACACTGACAGTAAAAAGACCTTCTGTGGATTTGGCCTTAAATGTCTGAGTCAAAGGAGCTCTTGAGCCATAAGCAAAGGGGCCTTCGGCAGTCATCACTGCTTTGCCAGCTTCTGTGACTTTAAGTTGGTTGTAGATAAGAGCCACTTTAATAGCGTCATCACCTAACGCCTTTTGCGGCTGAACAAAAGCATAACGCTGCTCTCCTAAGGCTTTATTCAGCTCACGGACCAAAGTAGCCAAAGCACTGCGCTCATCAAAACCATTATTCTCCACTTCCAGCAAACCTATAACATCAGCATCCATACCGGACAAAGCCGCTATCATTTTGGCTTGTTGGCGCTGCAGCTCAATTGCATTTGTAGCACCACGGCGGGTAGGGAAAGGGCTGGCAGCAGTTTCGCCGGTAAAAAAGTTCAGCACGTTAAAACTCGCGACCCGAATATGATCAGCGGCTTTGGTTTTAGGTGCAGCTGGCCGGGCATTGGTTGCAACAAAGTCAGGAAGTTGCGCCGCCACCAAACGATAACCTTGTTGGGTTTCAATCAGATAACCCTGCAGGTTTTGTACTGTATCACCTATTCGAACCGTATTAGTGGCAGATAAATTGCCGTCAGGGAAGATCACAGGATCCGGGTTCTGCTCAAAAATACCGTCATCCAGCCAGAGCTGACTTAAATGCTGCTGTTGCTCCAACTCTTTTGCTGCTTTACCTGGTCTGTGTAGCTCGGTGGCAATCCAGAGTCTTTTATCGGCCAGTAAAATTTCACCATAACGTGCTAGCGGATAAGTGTCGTTGACGATCAAAGGTTGGGGGAACGACAAATACTGGCCTTCCAAAGCTTCCCAGTCTTGTCTGGACTTTACCGGCAAAGTTGCCACCACAGGTTTTGGCGCTTCTTGTTGACCACAAACTGAGGTTTTTACATCCACCAAAGCTGTCATGCCGTTCAGCTCAACCACTTTACCTGTGATTTCAAGCTGTTGACCTGCTTTGGCTTGTTGTACCAGCTTTTTATCAGCGATAAATAAGGCTTCACTGGTTTTTGGGTTGGTATCAGGGAGCAGGCTTTGGATCAAAACTCCGGCTGCTTTACTGCCCGGATACAAGACTGCTGTGACTACACCTGAAGTGGATACTGTTTTATGCAACAGCGGGCTTTGTTGGCCTTCGCCCTGAATAGCAGCAATAGGGGTTTCGGTCTGACAAGTTGCAGATACGCCGAAGGATCCTGCGGCCAGCACCAGTAAAGTAAAAATGGATAAATTCATCAAAAAAGTCCTTTAAAACAGATCTGTACAGCCTAAGGCACCCAGAAAAATCTACAAGGGCAAATCGTTGAATTTCGTATGAAATTGCTGTGAATAACAAAAAGGCGCCAACAGGCGCCTTTGTCTGATATCAATCTAATCAGCTGTTTTCACGTTTGATTGCACGGTAGCCTATATCTCTACGGCTAAAGACGCCGTCCCACTGCACCTTGTCGGTTAGCTCGTAGGCTGCTTTTTGTGCAGCAGTAACATTCACTCCTAAAGCTGTGGCGCACAGTACACGGCCACCGGCCGTCAGTACCTGACCGTCTTTTAAGACTGTGCCAGCATGGAATACTTTGGCTTCACGGCTGTCGTCGGTGGGTAAACCAGAAATTACATCACCTTTACGGTAATCATCCGGATAACCGCCAGCAGCCAGCACTACACCTACAGCGGCACGGCTGTCGAATTTAATCTCTTGTTGGGCTAATTTACCTTCCACAGCAGCCTGACACAGCTCCACTAAATCGGACTGTAAACGCATCATAATAGGCTGAGTTTCAGGATCACCAAAACGGCAGTTAAATTCCAGCACTTTACAGGTGCCATCAGACGAGACCATCAAACCGGCATAGAGGAAACCTGTGTAGATGTGACCTTCTGACGCCATACCATTCACTGTTGGGTAAATGACATTTTGCATCACCCAGTCATGCACCGCTGGTGTGACTACTGGTGCCGGAGAATAAGCCCCCATACCACCGGTATTTGGGCCTTTGTCGCCATCATCACGGGCTTTATGATCCTGAGATGAAGCAAAAGCTAAAGCGTGAGTGCCATCCACCATCACAATAAAGGAGGCTTCTTCACCTGTTAAAAACTCTTCAATCACCACGCGGCTGCCGGCAGAACCAAATTTATTGCCTGCAAGCATATCGTCAATAGCAGCAAAAGCTTCAGCTTCAGTCTGAGCGATAATGACGCCTTTGCCTGCTGCTAAACCATCAGCCTTGATCACTATAGGAGTGCCATTTGCTTTGACATAAGCTTTGGCTGGTTCAATGTCAGTAAAGTTAGCGTAAGACGCAGTTGGGATTTTATGGCGGGCTAAAAAGTCTTTGGCAAAAGCTTTTGAGCTTTCTAACTGAGCAGAGGCTTGAGTAGGGCCAAAAATAGCCAGACCCTGCTGACGGAAGGTATCGACCACACCTTTGGCTAGTGGTGCTTCAGGGCCCACTATAGTCAAAGCTATGCCTTCGCTTTTGGCAAAAGCGGTCAGAGCAGGCACATCGTCTGCTGCTATAGCCACGTTAGTCAGGTTCGCTTCGAGCGCAGTACCTGCGTTGCCCGGAGCTACAAAGACTTGTGTTACATGAGCCGATTGTGCAGCTTTCCATGCCAGAGCATGTTCACGACCACCACCACCTATTACTAATACTTTCATCGTCAGTCTCGCCCTAATCAAAAACTAAAAAATATCAAAAACTAAAAATCAGTTTTACTAAAACAAACAGCAGCCTATTGGGCTGCTGGTTTGCGGAATTTCAGGGTCATGCGGTCACTTTCACCAATGGCCAGGTACTTGTCTTTGTCCTGCTCTTTTTGTGAAAGCGTAGGAGGCAAAGTCCAGACACCACCCGGATGATCGGCTGTATCTTTTGGATTAGCGTTGATATCGCTGCTCTGTTCTAAAACAAAACCTGCTTTTTGCGCCAACTCAACCGCTAAACTTTGTGGGAAATAGCCCGACTTTAACCAGTCAGCCGATTTTTTATCTTCAGGTAAACGGTGTTCCACTACACCTAATACACCACCTGGTTTTAATGCCGCATAAAAAGACTTAAAGGCGTCGAGCGTGCCTTGTTCACCTTTTTGCATATACCAGTTGTGCAGGTTACGAAAGGTCAGTACCACATCAGCGCTGTTGGCTGGTGCCACTTGCTGGTCCGGTAATGGAGAGAATTCGGTCACAACCACGTTTTTATACACCTCATTAGAGGCGAGCTTTTCTTTAAAAGCTTTCAGATTGCGTGTTGCGTATTCAGACGTGCTGTTGGCCGGGAAATGGGCAGCGTAGTATTTGCCTTCTTTGGCTAATAAGGGCGCCAGAATTTCAGTGTACCAGCCACCACCAGGAGATATTTCTACCACAGTACTTTGTGGAGTGACCCCAAAAAAGTGTAAGGTTTCAACAGGGTTTCTGTATTGATCACGAGCTTTATTTGCTTCAGAGCGGGTAGGGCTTTGCACCGCTTGCTGTAAAGCCGTGGTGTCGGTGTTTGCGAAAGAAAACTGACTAAGCACTAAACTGGATGCTAAAACGAACTGCGATAACGCCTTCATAACACGATCCTTCTGAGTTAAAAACCGACGCTAGTGTAACAAAGCACAACATCTTTTGCAGTCAGAAATCACCAGCGGCCGTGTTTATGGGATATAAATCTGCACTAAAAATTTCAGATGGCTGGACTGCCAAATTTCAATCAACAAAATTTTTGCGCTGTGATAAAATGCCGCCCCTTGAATTTTTACGCTTGGTGGCCCTGTTGAAGATGACTTCAGAACAGCGGCAGCCTTATCGCCAAAGCATTAGCTGGAGTGGGCATGTTAGAGCATATCCGTATTGTGTTAGTGGGTACCTCTCATACCGGAAACATAGGTTCAGTTGCCCGCGCCATGAAAACTATGGGCCTGAGCAAGCTGGTGCTGGTGTCGCCAAAAGAATTACCAGATGGTCAGGCTTATGCGTTATCGGCAGGCGCCAGTGATATTCTGGCCAATGCGCAAGTAGTAGACACTTTAGAGCAGGCTATTGCTGATTGTGGTTTAGTGGTTGGCAGCAGTGCCCGTTCCCGCACTTTATCCTGGCCTATGCTGGAGCCGCGTGAATGCGGTGAAAAAGCGGTTCTTGAGGCCACACAAAAACCTGTAGCTCTGGTATTTGGCCGTGAAAACAATGGCCTGACCAATGAAGAGCTGCAAATGTGTAATTACCATGTTTGTATCCCGGCTAATCCTGAATACAGCTCCTTGAATTTAGCTATGGCTGTCCAAATTATCACCTATGAAGTTCGGGTGGCCTTTTTAGCGCAGCAGGATAAAACCCCCGAAGCGGATTTAACTGTCTATCCGGAAATTGACCAGATGGAGAAGTTTTATGTCCATCTGGAGCAAACTCTAAGTGACACTGGTTTTATTATTAAGCAGCATCCGGGCATTGTGATGGCGCGTTTGCGTCGTTTATTTGCCCGTTCCAGACCTGATGATCAGGAACTGAATATTTTGCGTGGCATTCTGGCCTCGATTCAACGCACCACCAAGCAATAGGATTTGTACGATGTTTGCAGGTATCAAAGAAGACATTAAAAGTGTGTTCGAGCGGGACCCAGCGGCGCGCAGTGCTTTTGAAGTACTGACTAACTATCCTGGTTTACATGCCATCTGGTGGCATCGCATGAACCATCGTTTATGGAAAGCCAATTGGAAGTGGCTGGCCCGCTTTTTAAGCACCATAGCACGTTGGCTGACTGGGGTAGAAATTCACCCTGGCGCCAAAATTGGTCGCCGTTTTTTTATCGACCATGGTATGGGTGTGGTGATAGGCGAAACAGCCGAGATTGGTGATGATGTGACGCTGTACCATGGCGTGACTTTAGGCGGTACCAGTTGGAGTCCGGGTAAACGTCACCCAACTTTAGGCAATGGTGTGGTGATAGGGGCTGGCGCTAAAGTATTAGGGCCTTTGTATGTGGGTGAGTCTGCCCGTATTGGATCCAATGCTGTAGTGGTTAAAGATGTACCAGCTGGCGCAACAGTAGTGGGTATTCCCGGTCGTATTGTCGCTAAGCAGGATATGGAACTGACAGAGCAGCGTCAACAAATGGCGAAAAAGTTTGGTTTTGATGCTTATGCGGTCTCCAGCGATAACCCGGATCCGGTGGCCAATGCCATGGGCCTGATGCTGGATCATATGCACTTTCTGGATAACAAAGTGACTGAACTGTGCCAGAGCGTGAATAAGCTGGGGGGCAATGTCTGCGATATAGTGCCGGAAATTGTGATTGAAGATGAAACCTTTATCCAGGCCGAACGTGACGCTGCTGAACAACGTAAAAAAGCAGTAGACGCTTTTGACCCGACTATTTAACAATTGTGATAAGCAAAGCCGATCAATTCATCGGAAAAAGAGTTGAACCTAAACGGATAATACCTGACTAAAACGGTAGGATTAATACTTGACTAAAACAGTCAAGAATGTACAATTTGCGCCATTCGTTTCAGGGAGTCCGTTATGCGTTTAACTTCAAAAGGCCGTTACGCTGTGACCGCTATGCTGGATGTTGCATTACATGCTGAGTCCGGTCCGGTTTCATTGGCGGATATCTCTGAACGGCAGGGAATTTCCCTGTCTTACCTTGAACAATTGTTTGCCCGTTTACGCAAACAAGGTCTGGTCAGCAGTGTGCGTGGTCCTGGTGGTGGTTACCAGTTGGGCCTGGACCCGATGCAAATATCAGTGTCTGCTGTGATCAGTGCGGTCGATGAGTCCGTAGATGCCACACGTTGTCAGGGTAAATCTGATTGTCAAAGCGGCGCTAAATGTTTAACCCACACCTTGTGGACAGACTTAAGCGATCGTATCGAAGACTTCCTCACCGGTATCACCTTAGGTGAACTGGTTCGCCAGAATGAAGTGAAAAAAGTGGCGAAACGGCAAGATGGCCGTGTGTTAAAAAATCCAGCAACTGAAATTGAAGTCAGTTGCCAGTTGTAGGCAAAAGCCGGAGCAGAAAATGAAGCTACCTATTTATTTAGACTATGCAGCCACAACCCCGGTTGATCCGCGGGTGGCCGAAAAACTGATGCAATTTTTGACTATGGATGGCTGTTTTGGTAATCCAGCGTCTCGTTCGCACAAGTTCGGCTGGCAGTCAGAAGAAGCGGTAGAAATTGCCCGTGCGCAAATTGCCGAACTGGTGAACGCCGACCCACGTGAAATTGTATTCACTTCAGGCGCAACCGAATCAAACAACTTAGCTATTAAAGGCGCAGCTCAGTTTTACCATAAAAAAGGTAAACACCTGATCACCGCCAAAACTGAACACAAAGCTGTGCTGGATACCATGCGCTCTTTGGAACGTGAAGGTTTTGAAGTGACTTATCTGGATGTAGAAGCCAGCGGTTTAGTGGATCTGAATAAGTTAGAAGCTGCTATCCGTCCTGATACTACAGTCATCAGCATCATGTTTGTGAATAACGAAATTGGTGTCATTCAGGACATCGCTGCTATTGGCGAGATGTGCCGCAGCAAAGGTATTATTTTCCATGTTGATGCGGCTCAGGCCACAGGCAAAGTGGACATCGATTTAGAGACCTTAAAAGTAGACCTGATGTCGTTCTCAGGCCATAAAACTTATGGTCCAAAAGGCATTGGTGCTTTGTATGTACGCCGTAAGCCACGTATTCGTTTAGAAGCTCAGACGCACGGTGGTGGTCATGAACGTGGTATGCGTTCAGGCACTTTAGCCACGCACCAGATAGTGGCTATGGGTGAAGCTTTCCGTATTGCCAAAGAAGAAATGCATGCTGAGCGTGAACGTGTAGCAGTGTTACGTGACCGTCTGCTGGATGGTATTAAAGACATAGAACAGGTGTTTTTAAATGGTGACGCTGTGCAACGTGTGCCAGGTATTACCAACGTCAGCTTTAACTATGTGGAAGGTGAGTCCCTGATTATGGCGTTAAAAGATATAGCCGTATCTTCAGGCTCAGCTTGTACTTCAGCCAGTCTGGAGCCTTCATACGTATTACGTGCTTTAGGTTTAACCGACGAGCTGGCACACAGTTCTATTCGTTTCAGCATCGGCCGTTACACCACGGAAGAGCAAATTGATCACACCATTAAGATAGTGCATGACGCCATTGATAAATTACGCGACATGTCACCTCTGTGGGAAATGTACAAAGACGGCGTGGATTTAGGCAGCGTAGCCTGGGTTGCACACTAAGTTAAGAACATTATCCCCCAGGGGATTAGAGGATACGAATCATGGCATACAGTACTAAAGTCATAGACCATTACGAAAACCCGCGTAACGTCGGTTCATTCGCTAAAGACGACCCAAGCATAGCTACAGGTATGGTTGGCGCACCGGCTTGTGGTGACGTGATGAAGTTACAGTTAAAAATTAACGCTGAAGGCATTATCGAAGATGCCAAGTTCAAGACCTATGGCTGTGGCAGTGCTATTGCATCCAGCTCATTAGTGACTGAATGGGTTAAAGGCAAAAGCATAGACGAAGCGGCTTTAATCAAGAACACCGATATAGCGCAGGAACTGGCTTTACCTCCGGTAAAAATCCACTGCTCTATTCTGGCGGAAGATGCAATCAAAGCAGCCATTGCTGATTACAAACAACGTCACGGGAACTAAGTTATGGCAATTTCAATGACACCAGCGGCAGCGGATCGCGTCAGAAGTTTCCTGGCCAACAGAGGCAAAGGCCTTGGCTTGCGTGTGGGTGTAAAAACCACAGGCTGTTCAGGTTTAGCTTATGTGCTGGAGTTTGTTGACGATTTAAACGATGACGATCAGGTGTTTGAATACAACGATCTGAAACTCATAGTTGATGGCAAAAGCCTGGTCTATATCGATGGCACTCAGCTGGATTTTGTCAAAGAAGGTTTAAACGAAGGGTTCCAGTTTAACAACCCCAACGTCAATGGCGAATGTGGTTGTGGCGAAAGCTTCACCGTTTAACAAAGGGCGCAGATGAATTACTTTCAGCTTTTTCATCTGCCAGCTCAGTTCGAGCTGGATTTGACAGAATTAGGCACCCGTTATCTGGAATTGCAACGTCAATTTCACCCGGATAAACATGCCGCAGGTTCCGAGCGCGATAAGCTGATGGCAGTACAACAGGCTGCCAATATCAACGATGCTTACCACAGCTTAAAACAGCCGTTATTACGTGCTGAACATTTACTGGCGTTACGGGGTTTAAAAATCAGTAACGAGCAACGCAGCTTTATGGAGCCTGCGTTTTTAATGCAGCAAATGGAATTACGCGAATTGCTGGCCGAAATCAGCGACGCTGCTGATCCTGATGCGTTGATTGACGAAGCCGACCAGCAAATTCAGCAGCAGAAAAAAGCCTTATTACGACAGTTGCAATCGGCACTGGATGCCAACAACCCTGAGCACGATCATCAGGCGGCTGATATAATCCGCAAACTCAAATTTTTCTTTAAGCTACAGCACGAGCTGGAGCTGATTGAACAAACACAAGATTAAAGAGCAGCATGGCGTTATTACAAATTGCAGAGCCCGGTCAAAGCGCGGCTCCACATCAACACAAGTTAGCCGCAGGTATTGATCTCGGTACCACCAATTCGCTCGTTGCTACTGTTCGCAGTGGCGAAGCCAAAACGCTGTTTAATAAAGCAGGCGAAGACATGCTGCCTTCTGTGGTGCGTTACACAGCGGACAACGTCATAGTAGGTCATGCTGCAGCAGCTGATGCTGTGCTCGACCCACACAATACCATAGTGTCAGTGAAACGACTGATGGGCCGTGGTTTTGCTGAAATCAACGCCGATGCAGAACATATTCCGTATGAGCTGGTAGACCAATCAGGTTTAGTGGCTATCAATACTATTCAGGGTATTAAAAACCCGGTGGAAGTCTCAGCCGAAATTCTGGCGACTTTAGCTGATACCGCAAGCCAGACCTTAGGCGGAGAGCTGACAGGTGTGGTCATTACTGTGCCTGCTTATTTTGATGACTCACAACGTCAGGCGACCAAAGACGCCGCTAAGCTGGCAGGTTTAAATGTATTACGTTTACTGAACGAGCCTACAGCTGCCGCTTTAGCTTATGGTCTGGATTCAGGTCAGGAAGGTGTGGTTGCTGTTTACGATTTAGGCGGTGGTACTTTTGATATCTCTATCCTGCGCTTAAAGCGTGGTGTGTTTGAGGTGTTGGCCACAGGCGGCGACTCGGCTTTAGGTGGGGATGATTTTGATCACACTGTAGTGAACTGGTTACAACAGCAAACTGGCCAAAGTACACTTTCGCATTCAGAGCTGCGCCAGTATCTGGTGAGCGCCCGTCAAATCAAAGAAAACTTAAGTACAACAGAGCAGCTGGATTTTGTCCTGCCACTCGCCTCCGGCGAATTTAAAGGCCAGATCAGCCGTGCCAACTTTGATGCCTTAATTCAGCCTTTAGTGCGCAAGACCATTCGCGCCTGTAAACAAGTGCTGCGTGATGCTGGTTTAGAAACCGAAGAAATTCAACAAGTGGTGATGGTCGGTGGTTCTACCCGAGTGCCATTGGTACGAAGTGCTGTGGCGGAGTTTTTTGCTGCAGAGCCTTTAACGTCGATTGACCCGGATAAAGTTGTCGCCATTGGTGCTGCTATTCAGGCCAATGTGTTGGTGGGCAATAAATCTGATCACGATACCTTGTTATTGGATGTGATACCTCTGTCTTTGGGTTTAGAGACTATGGGCGGATTAGTGGAAAAAATTATTCCACGTAATACCGTGATCCCAGTGGCCCGTGCTCAGGAATTTACCACTTTTAAAGATGGCCAGACCGCTATGGCTATTCATGTGCTGCAAGGCGAACGTGAACTGGTGGATGCTTGTCGTTCTTTAGCGCGTTTTAATCTGACCAATATTCCGGCTATGGCCGCCGGTGGCGCTCATATTCGTGTCACTTTTCAGGTCGATGCCGATGGTTTATTAAGTGTCACAGCACAGGAAAAATCGACAGGGGTCAGCGCCAGTATTCAGGTGAAACCTTCGTACGGCTTAAGTGACGATCAGGTTGCGACCATGATCCAAAGCTCTATGTTGTATGCCAAGCAGGATATGCAGCTGCGCTTGTTAAAAGAGCAACAAGTGGAAGCTGAGCGGGTACTGGAAGCTGTCAGTGCGGCCTTAAATGCCGATGCTGCATTGTTAACTGCAGAAGAAAAATTAAGTGTAGAACAAGCCCTTGCTGAACTTGCGACAGTCAAACAAGGCGACAACACGGCCGCTATTAAAGCCGCCATTGAACATACCAATCATATAACGGATGAGTTTGCAGCGCGCCGTATGGATATATCCATCCGTAAGGCGTTGCAAGGTCATAAGGTTGACGAGGTCTGATATGCCACAAATCATCTTTTTACCCCATGCACAATTGTGCCCAGAAGGCGTAGCAGTCGAAGCCCAAACAGGTGAAACCGTGCTGGATGTCGCTTTACGTTGTGGTATTTCTATTGAACATGCCTGCGAGAAATCCTGTGCCTGCACCACCTGCCACGTCATAGTGCGTGAAGGCTTTCGTTCACTGAATCCAAGCGATGAGCTGGAAGACGATATGCTGGATAAGGCCTGGGGCTTAGAGCCAGACTCACGTTTAGGTTGTCAGGCCCGTATAGCGGATGAAGATTTAACAGTCGAAATCCCTAAATACACAGTCAATATGGTCAGCGAAGGGCATTAATTCTGCTCTGGTTATATAAAAAAGCAGCTTCGAGCTGCTTTTTTACTAGTTGCAGCACTGGTTTTGATCACAAAATAAAAGCTTTATCCGCTCTATTTAGAAAAAATAGGCTTTTTATTTTGCTTAGCGTATAATTCGCGGCCTTAAATTTATTCACCCTTTTGATTACAGGAGTCTGTCATGGCTTTAGAACGTACTTTTTCAATCGTAAAACCAGATGCAGTAGCTAAGAACCATATCGGTGCTATCTACCACCGTTTTGAGTCTGCAGGTTTACGTATCGTTGCTGCTAAAATGCTGCACTTAAGCCAGGAACAAGCTGAAGGCTTCTACGGCGAGCACAAAGAGCGTCCATTTTTCAACGCTTTAGTATCTTTCATGACTTCTGGCCCGGTCATGGTTCAGGTTTTAGAAGGCGAAGACGCTGTTCGTAAAAACCGTGAAATCATGGGTGCTACTAATCCAAAAGACGCTGCTGCCGGTACTTTACGTGCTGATTACGCTGCAAGCATTGACGAAAACGCTGTTCACGGTTCAGACGCTGCTGCTTCTGCTGCCCGTGAAATCGCGTTCTTCTTCACTGAAGCTGAATTGTGTGCACGCACTCGCTAAGAGTGTTTAGGAAAAGTTTAACTAATTAAACTGATCCACAGGGACGATTTATAGTGAAAGGGAGCTTAGCTCCCTTTCTATCTATTTAAACTGTCCTATTTTTTATCTATCTATGTTGTGAGGAAAAGCCCAAATGAGCCAAACAGAAAACAAAGTCAATCTGCTTGATCTGACCCGTACCCAGATGAAGGAGTTTTTTGTCTCTATTGGTGAAGCTGGCTTCAGAGCCGATCAGGTGATGAAATGGATTTACCATTTCTGCATCGACGACTTTGAAAAAATGACCAACATCAACAAGAAGTTGCGCGACAAGTTAAAAGAAAAAGCCGTGATTGCAGCACCAGTTGTGGTAACTCGTCAGGACAGCGCCGATGGCACTATCAAGTTTGTCATGGGTTTGGCTGGTGGTCAGGAAGTGGAAACTGTCTGGATCCCGGAAAAAGACCGCCGCACTTTATGTGTGTCTTCGCAAGTTGGCTGTGCTTTAGAATGTACTTTTTGTTCCACTGCCCAGCAGGGTTTTAACCGCAATTTAAAAGTGTCTGAAATCATTGGTCAGGTATGGCGTGTGGCTCAAATCATTGGCAGCTACGGCGATACAGGCGAAAAACCAGTCACTAACGTGGTGATGATGGGCATGGGCGAGCCTTTGCTGAATCTGAACAACGTAGTGCCAGCTATGGAGCTGATGCTGGAAGACTTTGGTTTTGGTTTATCCAAACGCCGTGTCACTTTAAGTACTTCAGGTGTAGTACCAGCCTTAGATATGCTGAAAGAGCGTATCGATGTGGCCTTGGCCATTTCTTTACACGCACCCAACAATACGCTGCGTGATGAATTAGTGCCGGTGAATAAAAAATACCCTATGGAAGAATTCCTGGCTGCGGCGAAGCGTTATGTCACAGATTCACGGGCCAACGATAAAGTCACAGTCGAATACGTGATGCTGGATGGTGTCAACGACAGCATGGAACAAGCCCATGAATTAGCGCATGCCCTCAAAGGTACGCCGTCTAAAGTCAACCTGATCCCATTTAACCCATACCCTGGTTCGCCTTATAAACGCTCCAGCAATTCCCGCATCGATCGCTTTAATAAAGTGCTGCAGGAACACGGTTATACAGTGATGGTGCGTAAGACCCGTGGTGATGATATTGACGCTGCTTGTGGTCAGTTGGTGGGTGATGTAATAGACAGAACTAAACGTTTAGAAAAAAAACAGATGAAAGCTCAGGAGATTTCAGTAAAAATGGTGTAACACTCCATTCAACTGGTATTCCTATGCAAAAACTCAGGCTCCTGGCTTGTGTTGTTTTCAGTTTACAGTTAGCGGCTTGTGTCACTGAAACCACGGTAGTGGGCAGTGACCGTCAAATTCGTCCTAAGACGGATCAAAAAGAAGCCGCCCGCACCCGAATTGCTTTAGGCATTAATTACCTGCAAAGGGGAGACAATGCTCAGGCCAAGTTTAATCTGGAAAAAGCCAAAAGCTTAGCGCCAGAGCTGGCCGAGGTGCATAACGCCCTGGCTTATTATTATCAGCAGGTCGCAGAATTTGATGCGGCAGAAAATTCTTACCAGAAAGCCATTCAGCTCGAACCTAATAACGCCGACTCCTATAACAACTACGGTGCCTTTTTATGCCAGCGCGGTAAGTATGATCAAGCCGAACAGTTATTGTTACAGGCGATAAGCCGCCCTGGCTATATCCGTGCCGCCGACAGCTACGAAAACATCGCCTTGTGCCGTTTAGAGCAAAAAGACTTTATTCAGGCAAAGACCTACTTAGATTTATCCATCAAACACAATGCCAGTCGCCCCAGCGCTTTGTTTAACTTAGCTTCGGTTAATTATGCGATGGCTGATTTACCCGCAGCCCAGGTACTTTTGGACAGAATGCAAAGTGCGTCGCAAATTTCTCCACGCTCGGTGTTGTTGGGTTATCTGATAGCGCAGGAGCAGCAAGACTATAGCCGGATGCAAATGGCCGAGCAGCTATTGCTGACCACTTATCCGCAAAGTCAGGAAACTCTGTTATTTAGTCAGGGTAAACTTCGGGAGTCTGAATTCAGTCTGCTCAGGCAAGACTATAAGCAGCAATTGTTGCAACAACCGAAAGAGCAGCTCAAAGCTGGTGTGGTTCAGCCCAAAATCAAAATCACCCGCAAAAAGCCTCCGGCAGCAGTGGCAGAGTACACAGAAGAAGCCAGGTTAAGCCCGGCAGTTGTCGCAGAGCCTTTGCCTGAATCCAGGGTTGTATCCGAAAACTTAGCGGTCACAGAACTGGCGACAGAAGCAGCCGTAGCCTCCTCTGAGTCAGATCATCAGCCTGAAGTGACAGCAGCTGCCTCTGCCACAGAAGTTCAGCAACACGAAGTACAACAAGATGAAACCTTGTATGGCATAGCAGAGCGTTACAGTGTTACTATTAGCGATATAATCAGCTGGAACTCTTTGCGTGATAATCAGCCTATAGTCAAGGGCCAGGTCCTGTGGATTGGACAACAAGCACCCCGGCAGATCGAACCACAAATTGAAGTACCAGAACGTTATCAAGTCCAGTATGGCGACACCTTATTCCGGATTTCGATGCGTTACAGGGTGAAACTAACCAGCCTGCTGCAATGGAACAACTTAACTGAGCAAAGCCCGATACGGGCTGGGCAATTTATCTACTTAAAAGATCCGGCACAATTAGAATTATGACGACTGAATTAACGCAGCCCAGTAGCGCAGGACAAACTTTAAGCGCAGGACAAACCTTACGTCAGGCCAGAGAGCAACAAAATCTGACGACAGCGCAAGTGGCACAGCAACTGAATTTAGGCAAAAGCCTGATTGACGATCTTGAACTGGATCAGGTGGATGCTAAGTTGTCTTCAACTTTTGTCCGTGGTTATTTACGCTCTTATGCCAAACTACTGAAAATACCGGCTCAGCAAGTGCTGGACGCTTACAGCAGTAACTCTAAAGGTTTACATCAGGTGCCAAGCCTGACCCGCAGCTTTTCCAAACGTACCGCTAAGGAAGCCACAGAAAACCGCTTTATCTGGGTCACTTATTTTGTGATCGCAGTTTTTGTGGTGTTGTTAGTGCTGGGATTCTGGCAGAGCCGTTTTGGCAGTTCGGCTTCAGGCACAGCTTTGCCTATGGCGCAAACAGATGAAACTATGCTGGCCAGCGAAGAAACGCAGCCGACACAAAGCGAAGTGTACGAGCAAAGCCTGCAACCACAGAATTCAATACCAGTCACTCAACTGGAGCATTCGCCAACACCAACAGAGACTTCGGCACTCAGTACTCAGCCACAAGCCACTGTGGCTGCAGATGCTCCGGTATTGCCTGTACAAGAGCAAATAGCTGCACCAACTCCTGTTCAGACTGAGCCGCAAGTACCACCAACTGCTGCAACACAATCTGACACTTTAACTCTGTCGCCAGTGCCTGAAGTCACAACTGCCAATGTTCCAGCAGTGGATGTTCCGGTTACAACTATCACAGAGTCTCCAGCCACAGCAACAACAGATGCAGCGGCCAATGCCAGCATCAGTCTGTCATTAACCGCAGAATGTTGGGTTGATGTGGTGGACGCTACAGGCAAACGTCTGGCTTTTGGCAGCAGACAAGCGGGAGAAGAGTTAAATTTACGTGGTGTAGCACCGGTCAGAGTTTTATTAGGCAACGCCGCCGCAGCCACTCTTAGCTTTAATGGCGAAGCCATTGATCTGTCAGGTTATCCAACAGGTCGGGTCGCCCGGTTAACCCTCGGACAAAACTGATGAGTTACGCAGAAAACCCAATTAAGAGACGCCAGTCCACTCAGATTAAAGTGGGTAATGTACTGATAGGTGGTGATGCTCCTATTGCAGTGCAGTCAATGACCAATACCAAAACCACAGATGTCGCAGCCACAGTGGCACAAATTCACGCTATAGCGAAAGCTGGCGCTGATTTGGTGCGGGTGTCTGTGCCTACCATGGAAGCGGCGGAAGCCTTTAAGCTGATCAAACAGCAATCTCCTATTCCTTTGGTGGCCGATATTCATTTTGACTACCGTATCGCACTGAAAGTGGCTGAGTACGGTGTGGATTGTTTGCGCATTAACCCTGGCAATATAGGTCGTGAAGACCGTATTCGTTCTGTGGTTGAAGCGGCCCGCGATAAAAATATTCCTATCCGTATTGGGGTTAATGGCGGTTCGCTGGAAGCTGATTTGCAAGAGAAATATGGCGAGCCTACGCCTGAAGCTCTGGTGGAATCGGCCATGCGCCATGTTGAAATTCTGGACCGTTTGAACTTCGACCAGTTTAAAGTCAGTGTCAAAGCCTCAGATGTGTTTTTAGCTGTAGGTGCGTACCGCCTGCTGGCGAAACAAATTAAGCAGCCGTTGCATTTAGGTATTACTGAAGCGGGCGGCGCCCGTGCTGGTTCAGTGAAATCGGCTATTGGTCTTGGCATGCTGTTGTCTGAAGGCATAGGTGATACCTTACGTATTTCGTTAGCGGCCGATCCGGTGGAAGAAGTGAAAGTGGGTTTTGATATTTTAAAATCACTGCGCATTCGTTCCCGCGGCGTTAACTTTATTGCCTGCCCAAGTTGTTCCCGTCAGGAATTTGATGTGATCAAAACCATGAATGAACTGGAACAACGACTGGAAGATATTATCGACCCTGTCACTGTTTCTGTGATTGGTTGTGTCGTCAATGGCCCTGGCGAGGCGCTGATCTCTGATTTAGGCGTAGCAGGGGCCAACCGTATGAGTGGTTTTTACCTCAAAGGCCAGCGCCAGAAATTACGCATTGATAACAACACTGTTGCAGAGCAGCTGGAAGCTCAGATCCGTTTGTATCTGGCAGAGCAAAAACGACTGATTGAAATTAAACAGCTGGATTGAGCAGCACTGCTGCATCATCCGCTTAGGATAAAGAGATAAAACCCGTGTCTAAAGATATCCAGGCCATTCGTGGCATGAACGACTGCTTACCCGCTGATACGCCGGCATGGCAGTATGTGGAACAGATTTTACGTAAAACAGTAAGCAACTATGGCTATGAGGAAATTCGTTTTCCTATAGTTGAAATGACTGAACTCTTTAAGCGTTCTATCGGCGAAGTGACCGACATTGTCGAAAAAGAAATGTACACCTTTGCCGATCGTAACGGCGACAGTCTGACGTTGCGCCCTGAGGGTACAGCGGTTTGTGTTCGTGCAGCCAATCAGAATGGTTTGCTGTACAACCAGGAACAACGGCTGTGGTATATGGGCCCGATGTTTCGTCATGAGCGGCCACAAAAAGGCCGTTACCGTCAATTCCATCAGTTTGGTTTAGAAGCTTTTGGTATGGCAGGCCCGGACATTGACGCCGAAGTGATTTTACTCAGCGCCCGTTTATGGAAAAGCTTAGGTTTGTTGTCTCATGTGACTCTGGAGCTGAACTCTTTAGGTTCGAATCAGGCTCGCGCTGATTACCGCGCTGCTTTAGTGGCCTATTTAGAACAGCACAAAGAGTTACTGGACGAAGACAGCTTACGCCGTATGCACAGCAACCCGCTGCGGGTGCTGGATAGTAAAAATCCGGTGATGCAGGACATGCTGGGCAAAGCGCCACAACTTTTGGATTATTTAGATGATGAATCCAAAGCTGATTTTGATGGCCTGCAACAACGTTTAAAAGCCGCTGGTATTGAGTTTGTGATCAACCCACGTTTAGTGCGTGGCCTGGATTATTACAACAAAACTGTCTTTGAATGGGTGACCAGCAGCTTAGGTTCACAGGGTACTGTCTGTGCCGGTGGCCGTTACGATGGCTTGGTTGAACAACTGGGTGGCAAGGCCACTCCGGCAGTTGGTTTTGCCTTAGGTATGGAACGACTGGTATTATTGCTGCAAACCTTAGACTTATTGCCAAAAGCCCAGGCGCAAACTGATATTTATCTGATGGCCTTAGGGGATGCAGCGGAACTTGCCGCAGTTTCTATTGCCGAAGCCCTGCGTAATGATTTACCTGACTTGCGTTTAATGACGCACTCCGGTGGCGGCAACTTAAAGAAACAACTGAAAAAAGCAGATAAATCCGGCGCCAGCCTTGGTTTGTTATTAGGTGAAACTGAACTGGCTGCGGGCGAAATTACGCTGAAATGGCTCAGAGAAGAAAAGCCACAACAAAATATTAAATTGACTGAATTAAGCTGCTTTTTAAAGCAGCTGGTTTAAAGGGATCGAAGATGGAAATTTACAACAGCGAAGAACAACAAGTTGAAGCCATTAAACGCTTTTGGAAAGAAAACGGTACCGCTATTATCGCAGGTGTAGTTTTAGGTTTAGGTGGATTGTACGGCTGGCGTTACATTCAGGACACTCAGTTGGAAAACACTATGGCGGCTTCCAGCGCTTATACCCAGTTACTGGAGCAACAACAAACAGCAGCGGAAAACCCTGAGTTGTTGGCGCAGTTTCAGACTTTTGTCGATGAAAACAGTGATTCTTCATACGCTCTGCTGGCTGCCTTAGTCGCCGCCAAAGAAGCTGTTGCCAAAGAAGATTATACGACTGCAGCGAAGCAACTAAGCTGGGTTGCCACTAACGCCACACAACCAGAAATTAAAGCCCTGGCACAACTACGTTTAGCCCGTGTGCAAAATGAACAAAAAGATTACCCAGCTGCTTTAGCGACTCTGGCTTTGGCTGTGCCTGAAGCTTTTAAAGCGCAGCAGCAAGAGCTGGTTGGTGACGTGCTTGTCAGTTCAGGTGAGCTGGCCAAGGCTAAAACGGCCTACCTGGCTGCCGCAGCAGCGAATAAAGATGCTCAGAATCCAATTCTGAAAGTGAAATTAGACGAACTGGCGCACGTAACTGCTGCTTAAGGTGTAAGAGTGAAGTTATTCAGGTCCCGTATCGGCTTAATGCTGGTGTTGTTGACGACTTTGGCCGCTTGTTCTTCCAAAGAAGAGCTGGTTTATCCGGAAATTAACAACAAAATTAATCCCAAAGAAATTTGGAGTGCATCTGTGGGTAAAGGTGTTGAACATTACGATTCAGCCCTGCGTCCATTAATTTACAAAGATAAAGTCTTTGCTGCCAGTCGTGCTGGTTTGGTGATGGCTTTTGATCGTGAGTCAGGCAAACGCCTTTGGACTTTTGATGTGCGTAATGACGGCTCAGGCAGTTTGCTGGATGGTCTGAAATTCTGGAACTCTGAAACAGCACGGGTTTCAGGTGGTATCAGCCAGGGCTACGATAAAATATTTGTAGGTACTGAAAACGGCGATGTGCTGGCGTTAGATCCTGAAACCGGCGAGCTGGTATGGCGTGTCAAAGTGAAAGGCGAAGTCATTGCCAGACCTGCAGCAGGCGAAGGTTATGTACTGGTAAATACTTCTGCTGGTTATATGTTTGCATTGCACCCTGATACAGGTGAGCAGCGCTGGATGCATGAGCAGGAAAGTGCTTTATTAAGTTTACGTGGTACCAGTGAACCTGTAGTGGCCAACGGTGGTGTGATTTTTGGCAGTGGTGCAGGCAAAGTGTCAGTACTCATTGCTGATAAAGGCATCTTAGCCTGGGACGCAGCCATTGCAGTGCCAAAAGGCGCAACAGATTTATCCCGTATGGTAGACGTGGATGCAACACCTGTAGTGGTAGACGGTACTATTTACGCCATCGCCTTTAATGGTGAATTAGTGGCATTAGAACTACGCACTGGCCGGGTAATGTGGAAACGCGAATACGCCAGCTTCCGTGATATGACCATCGAAGGCAATACGATTTATCTGGTGGACAGCGTAGGCAAAATTTTTGCCATTGACCGTCGCAACGGTTTAGAGCAATGGGCACAATTAGGTTTACACAAACATTTCCTGACTGGCCCAACAGTGTACAAAGACTATCTGGCTATTGGCGATGTGGAAGGGAATCTGTTCTGGTTAGATAAAAACAGCGGTGACTTTGTCGCTCAGGACTCTTACGGTTCAGGTTTTTATGTGCAGGGTGTAAGCTCAGCCGATGAATTAGTGATCCAAACCCGGGACGGTGAGCTAAGTTTAATACGCTTACCTTAAACCAACTGAGTATGGAATAAGACAAGGTCGGAGCCGATAAACCATCGCCTCCGGCCTTGTTGTTTAATAAAGTTTAACCATTTATGTAGCTGCCGTGGCTGAAAAGCCTGGCGTGACAGAGTAAGAAGGCCAGTCGGCCTGCGGTATCCACAAGGATACATAGTAATTTTATTTGAGGTAAAACCATGTTACCTGTAGTGGCTTTGGTTGGCAGAGCCAACGTTGGAAAATCAACATTATTTAACCGTTTGACCCGCACCCGCGACGCCTTAGTGGCAGATTTCCCGGGCCTGACGCGAGACCGTAAATACGGTTCAGTCAAATACGAAGGTTACGAATTTATTGTGGTCGATACCGGTGGTATAGACGGCAATGAGCAAGGCATTGAAGTGGAAATGGCCGAACAGTCACTCAAAGCGATAGACGAAGCTGACATAGTGCTGTTTATGGTAGACGCTCGTGCTGGTGCTACTGTGGCTGATGATGCAATAGCGCAACACTTACGTCGTATCAATAAAAAGGTGTTTTTAGTCGCCAATAAAACCGATGGTTTGGATGCAGATACCGCCACTGCAGACTTTTACAGTCTGGCGCAGGGTGAAGTCTATCCTATAGCTGCTGTGCATGGCCGTGGCGTCTTGTCTTTGCTGCAACATGCGTTATTGCCTATGTTGTCTGAACAGCAACAACAACGTATTGCTGCTATTGAAAGCGGTGAAGAATTACCTGAAGAGCTGGAAGAAGAAAGCGAAGAGGACATTACTCAGGCTAAGGATCAGCATATCAAGCTGGCCATTGTCGGTCGTCCAAACGTCGGTAAATCTACCTTAACCAACCGTATTTTAGGTGAAGAGCGTGTTGTGGTATTTGACATGCCAGGCACCACACGGGATTCGATTTATATCCCTATGACCCGTGGTGAGCGCGAATACACCCTGATTGATACGGCTGGTGTGCGTCGTCGTGGCAAAATTGACGATATGGTCGAAAAGTTTTCTGTGATTAAAACGTTGCAGGCTATTGAAGATGCCAACGTAGTGATTTTAGTGCTGGATGCCCGTTTAGGTATTTCTGATCAGGACTTAAGTATTTTAGGTTTTGTGTTAAATGCGGGCCGTTCACTGGTGCTTGCCGTCAACAAATGGGATGGCCTGGACGAGCGCGTCAAAGAAGATGTAAAACGTGAACTCGACAGACGTTTAGGTTTTATCGACTTTGCCCGCCTGCATTTTATCTCTGCATTACACGGCTCAGGTGTTGGTAACTTATTTGAATCGGTAGAAGAAGCGTTCGACTCGGCCACCCGCCGTGTCAGCACTGCGCTTTTAACCCGTATTATGAAAATGGCAGTGGAAGATCACCAGCCACCTATGGTGAAAGGCCGTAGGGTGAAGCTGAAATACGCTCACGCCGGTGGTTACAATCCGCCTCTTATCGTGATCCACGGTACTCAGGTAGACGACCTGCCAGATTCGTACAAACGTTATCTGATGAACTATTTCCGTAAATCGTTACAGATGATGGGTACGCCAGTGCGGATTGAATTCCGCGAAGGCGAAAACCCCTTTGCCGGCAAACGTAGTATGCTGACGCCAAATCAGCAGTACAAACGGGACCGTATCTTAAAAGCCAGAGCGAATCTGGTGAATAAGAAGTAAGTCAGATAAGGCCAGCGAAAGCTGGCCTTGTTGTTTGTGGGCTTCTCGTCGATTGGGAATTGTTGGGGTCGGGATGATAACTGCCCGTCTCTATTGGGTTCTTGCATTTGCCAACTGCATCCACAAACAAATTGTAGGGGCGGGTCTTGTACCCGCCCGTAGTGTCAGAGTCGTTCATTACGACCTTATACTGCTGATTGTGCAAGTCTGTAGTTGTACCTGTTGCTGCTTGCTACATTTCTTACTTTAAAGCTTTCGCCGCTGGCGAGATACTTTCTTTTGCTTCGCCAAAAGAAAGTATCCAAAGAAAAGGCGACCCCAGGTCGCAGCGAAATCCCGGCCCAAAATCGTGCGTCCAAGGCGGCTGGGTAACTCGCTCGTCGCTACCGCTCCTCACTCAGACACTCCCAGCCTTAAAACCTTGGCCACCCAATTTTGTCCGGCTCGCGCCCCAATGGGGATTTGGTGCCAGTTGTTGGAATTGATTTGATACTAAGGCTGCAAAGAGCGAAAAGCGGTATTGGGGCAAATCGCAATACCTGACCCTAGCGTCCATTCGCTGGACATCATAAAGTTACGATTTTGGCCGCTAGTTGGCTTAACCGATATGTGCTACTGTTAAAGCAACAACAAGGATGTATTTATGTCTGACGACTTTAAAAAATTTAAAACTTCAACTCATGAAGATTTTTACAAGCGAACAGGAATTCAACCTCCAAAAAGCATTTCCATCAATCGTGAACTTTTCTGTGCAAATGAGCTGAAGTGTTTCGAAGATTACTTTACTTCTCTCTGTACTGACCTAACAATCTATAATCAACTTTTTTGTTCTGATGAGGCTTGTTCAGTATTAAATGAATTCAATGGATTATTATTCTATCGAATTCAACGTAGCTTTATAGAGAAAATATGTCTGAAAGTGGCTTGCTTAATGGATCCAGCATCTTCTGGAAGAGGAGGTCAAAATGAAAACTTGTCTCTGGCTAGGTTGGTCGAAGTCGCTGCAAATGATGAACTCACTCAGACGTATAGTCGGCTGCAAAATTCTTATGAAAATACTGGGATCAAGATTTGGAGAAATAAAATTTTAGCGCACACTGACTTAAAAACTGCGATGGGAGAATATGATTTTGAACTCAAGTTCGATGCAAATACACTCACTGAAATAATTCGTGAAATACAAGATATATTCGATCTTATTAAAGACCCGAAAACATACACCGATATTGAGGTAACGTTACCTTTTGATAAAGATGTTTCGTCGTTTATTGCAAAACTAAGAATGGCTAATGATCAGCATGGTAAATAACAAACTAAGTCAGTGGGACAATAATGCGTAGGCTCCCGTCATTTCGTTCAGTATTTTAACCTACGTATGATTGCTCCAACTCGGGGCGATAATGTCCGGTATACAACAAGTACTTGTAATGCGGCTCTGACAAGCGTCATCAAAAACGCGACCACAGTGCTTCGACTTGCAACAAGCTGCTCGCGTTTATGGCGGGCGTTAGCACGATTAAGGTACCGTATGGATTTTGCAGTCAAGTTTGGATTATATTTCTTAGGGGTTCTCACGTCAGTTCTCTTAATCCCAACTATTGAAAAAAAGAAAGCAGAAACACACAGAAAGGAAAGTATAAAAGAGGTATTTATTGAGCTCGAAGATATCCATTTCGAGCTTGCGGAGGATTTAGCTGCTAACTTTAACTTCCTGTTAAATTTACGAGCCGAACCTGAACTGGCAGGTTCGGGAGAAATACCAATTCCTATGCCAAAGAAGATTAATTCAGAGGTGCTTGCTGATTTATATAAGAAATCAGCTTTGTTACTGACGTCGCCGCAAAGACTCGAAATTAAGCGTATTCCAAGCAACCTTAGTCAAATTGAGCACCATTCAGAATTATTTTTGAAAGAATTCACTGAAAACGGTTCATATTGTGTTGCATCAATGAAAAACACTATAAAGCTCTCCTGTTTTTTGCTTCATAAGTTGAATTTTCTTCTTGAGCATCGTGAGCGATTTAACTTCGCTAAAGACTTAACATCCAATAAAGCAGTGTTCCCTGTGTTAATAAGTTTAGGCTTCACAGCAGAACAAATAGCGATTTCTCGGATAGAAGAATCTAGGTTTGATAATGTTAAGGTAAAGTTTTAGTGCTACCAAGCAAAGGTTAACAACGGGCACCGCGCAGCTTCCGCTTTTTGCATCCGACCAGAAAAGCTTTACCAACTACTGGCACCAATCCCCATTGGGGCGCGAGCCGGACAAAATTGGGTGGCCAAGGTTTTAAGACGAGGAGTGTTTGAGCGAGGAGCGGTAGCGACGAACGAGTTGCCGAGTCGCCTTGGACGCACGATTTTGGGCCGGGCTTTCGCTGCGACCTGGGGTCGCCTTTTCTTTGGATACTTGTCTTTTGGCGAAGCAAAAGAAAGTATCTCGCCGAAGGCGAAAGCTTTAAAGTAAAAAATGTAGCAAATAGCAACTAATGCTGGGATCAGATTTTGCGATGTGTGCAGGATTTAATTCAGCTCCCGCTTATATGCCACTATACCTACTCTGCACAAAACCACTCCGATATACCCGAGCATTCCAAATGCTGTAGTTTTGCTGCTACAAACATCCTGCCTCTAATGTAACTTTCATAATTTGGCGACTTTTTAGTCACATTGGCTCTGCTAGCCTGCCAGCGTTTCTTCAAATAAATACGGTCGATTTTTGGAGGTTAGCGAGATGAGTAGACAACAGGTATCGTGGTTAACTCTTAGAGGGATGACATTATGAGTAAGCAATTCAGACAAGTATCGTGGTTGACTCTGTGGGCGCTGCTGATGGGCTTGCCAGTTTTTACCCATGCAGCAGAAGCGCCCGGTGCGCTGACTTTTATAGTCAAAGATCAGCATACTGCCCGGCCACTCCCAAATGTGCAGATCAGTATTAAGCAACGGGAAACCTCTGCCACTCAAATTTTAGAAACTGACGAGCAAGGGCGCATCCTTGTTGAGTCGCTCGAGCCTGGTCTTTACTCAGTGGACGTTGCCAAAAACGGCTTTGCTTCATTAAATGCGCCCAGTGTACGGGTGGTTACGCGCAAAACTATCAAAATAGAATTCGAACTTAAAGAGCACTCCATTGAGGTCGTAGAGGTTAGAGGGCGACAATCTGATGCATTTGCATCAGGCTCCAGCACTTATCTCGACAGAGAAGCCCTGGCAAGCGCTGTGGGCGGAGGTGCAGATCCGCTGCTGTCACTGGACGGATTGCCTGGCCTGGCATCCGCCAGTGAATTCGCCAGCTTTAGTGTCCGTGGCCGTGGCCCAAGAGATAATTTGTTATTCGTCGATGACTTTCCCTTTGATAAAGCGGTGCACTTTGATGCCACTTTGGGTGAAGAGGAAGATGTGGGTGGGGGTGGTCGTTTCTCGATTTTCGCACCGAACGTGATCGGCGGCGCACAATTCTCGCCCGGTGGTTGGGGTCCGGCTTATGGCGGTCGGGCAGCATCGCTACTCAAATTAGACGTCGCCGATGGCAATCCAAGCCCTTCAGCAAGTTTTCGCTACGATCTTGCAGGTTATGAAGTGGGTTACGACGGCCCTACAGGTATCACTGATGACTCTACTATGCTGTTTTCTGCAAGGCGGCTGGACTTCGGCGCCTTGTTTGAAACTATTGAAGAACTGGATATTGGCGAGCCAGTGTTAAGAGATATCATCCTGAAGTCGGTTATACCCATTAATCAAAACAACACAGTTGAAATTCTGCTGATGGATACACACGAAGACTATATTCGCGACGTCACTCACGTTTTCGAATCGCCCAATTTCGAAGATGCTGCTCTTCAGTCTTCTGAACAAGATAGTGATTTGTATGGTCTGACATTGCGATCATTAATCGGTGAAGAAGCAGTCTGGACCAATAAGGTGTACTACCGCAAAAGCGACAAGATAAGCTCAGAGGGCGAAGCCTTTCCTGATCTGGTACCGGCAGGCTCACCCGCCTCTGATTTTCCGGTGCGGGAAGACATTAAGACCATAGGTGAAAATGAAACGGAGATCGGCTGGCGCAGCGATTTTGAGACAACGAATCAATGGGGCCTGTTCAGTTCGGGTGTTCAGATCACGCAAATTGATCTCGACTACAACACTGTCCTGGATGGCGATTGGAACCGTTTTATATACGACGACGATGATTTCAGACCTGACCCTGAACAGCGTTTTATTGTGCTGACTCCAGAGAATATCAATTCTTCAATAAAGCAAAAAGAAACCAGCTATGCTGGCTACGTTAATCAGGTTTTTGAGCTGGGTGATTGGGATTTTGGCACAGGCCTGCGGCTCGAACGGGACGGTTTTGCCAACGAGAGCTTGGTATCCCCCAGGTTCAGCGTCAACTGGCAGCCGGCTGGTCAGGTCAGATATTTTGCAACCGCGGGGCTTTTTCATCAGTCGCCACGGTTTCTATACCTGGCTGCTAACGAGTCAAACGATCTGAAGAATGAAAAAATCAGCCATGCCAGTGCAGGTTTCAAATATTTCCCGAACACCAATTGGTCGGTGTTGACTGAGGCCTATTATCAAAACCTCGACAACCTGGTGGTAGATCTTGATAGGGCTAGCGGTACCTTTGCCAACATGGGAGACGGCACATCCTACGGCGTCGATATTGTTGTCATGGGCACAATTCGCGAAGGACTTTACGCCAGTGCAACCTATTCTTACAACGATGCCGTAGTCGACCGCAAAGACGGTCGTGGTGACGTCGCCGCCGAATTCAGCCGCGACCATGTTGCCAGCCTCGGCCTGACCTGGGAAATCAGTGACCGTTGGAAGGTCGCAGGACGCTACAAATATCTTTCCGGCAGGCCAGACGACAACTTTATTATTCATGCAGACGTGTTGGGCGCAGGACAACCGTTACGCTACTCGAAAGAGATCACTGAGCGTAATGTCGGTCGTAAAAGCGGTTCAGGCTTGTTGAACCTTCGCGTTGACTATAGACGCGCCTTTGGCCCTATAGATGTCACTGCCTTTCTCGATGTGATCAACGTCACGTCAGCCTCGTCGGGTGACGACACCGGGTTTGACTACCGCCGGGGCGTTGAAGTGAAAGACGAGAGCGAAGCCGAGCCATTGATTGGTCTTCGATTTGACTATGCCTGGTAAGGGCCTGGTAAAGGGAGGGGAGTAGATGGTACAGAATCTTGGTGCAGCGCCTATTAGAGCCTTGATTGTCGAAGATAATCGCGACATTTGTGCGAACATTGCCGCCTATCTTGAAAAGCATAGCTATATTCTGGATTTTGCCTACGACGGTATCAGCGCGATGCACCTGGCGTTGACGAACCCGTTCGACGTTATAGTACTGGACCTGATGCTGCCCGGTATGGATGGCCTGAGTTTTTGCAAAAAACTGCGCGTTGATGCCGTAGTCAACACACCCGTGCTTATGCTCACGGCGAGAGACACGCTTGACGATAAACTGAAGGGGTTTTCGGCGGGAGCCGATGACTATTTGGTCAAGCCATTTGCATTGCAGGAGTTACATGCGCGACTGCAAGCGCTGTATAAACGCAGCCACGGCAAAACCGACAACCTGCTCAGTGTGGGGGAGCTGACTCTGAACAGGTCTACTATGCAAGTCCATCGTGCCGGGAGGCGCGTCGATCTCAATCCTGCTGGCATGAAACTACTGCAACGATTGATGGAAGAGGCGCCTTCTGTTGTGGATCGCGATACGCTCGAAACCTTGTTGTGGGCTGACCAAATCCCCGATGGCGATGCACTTCGCTCACATATGTACAAGCTGCGCCAGGCTATAGACAGACCCTTTGATAGCCCGCTTATTCATACAGTGCATCGCATCGGCTACCGAATTGCGGAGGATAGTTAGCAATGTACCGTCGCAGTTTACGCCAGCGTGTCGCCTTTGCATTTGCGATCTGTGTTGCAGTACTTAGCGTGGCGTGGGGATTCGCTTTCCTCGCTGCGATCAGATTGACCGAAGACCGTGTGCTGATGCAACAGCTACAGGTTGCGGCCAAAAGCTATCCCGAGCTGACGATGAACCTTCGCGGCTACGATAAGGTAACCAGCTTGCCGGAATCACTGCAGCAATGGGCGCAGACGGATCCCGCGCAAGGATTGTACGAATTCGAAGCCGAAGAGTTGCATGTCGCGGTGCTATCTACCACCAATGAAAAACAACCTGCAAGCAACGAACAACAAAAGGCCTTTGTGGTGTTCGACGTTGCTGGTATTGAGGCTGCATCGTCAGAGGATTGGTGGTTGTTGCTGGTCATCACAGGTGTGGTGGGTACATTGGGTGTTTTTGGCTTCGGGCTGGGAGTTGTTGTGATGCGCAGAGCTGTAGCCCCTGTCGCACAGCTCGCCAAAGCTGTTGCGGACATCGACCTTGAACACCTGTCGGCTGAAGATTACAAACGCATAGAGTCAGGCCGCTTTGGTGATGACGAGGTTGGTGTACTCGCAGCGGCCATTGAGAAAACTCTTGAGCGTATCAGCGCCTTTGTTGCAAGGGAGCGAGACTTTACCAGCTCAGCCAGTCATGAGTTACGCACTCCAATCACTGTCATCACAGGCGCGCTTGAGCTGCTGGAACAGAGTGATCTGTCGGCAGCCGATGTGCAGGCGCTGGATAGAGTGAGGCGTGCGACGCTCGATATGAAGACCACTATTGAAATGTTCTTGTGCCTCGCTCGCGAAACGGATGATGGCTTATACCAAGAGCAGTTCTTGGTGATGCCGCTGGTAAGGCAGGCGATCGATCTGCAGCGCCACTTACTGAACCGCAAGTTGGTCGATGTTGAAATCGACCAACTCGAACACCCTTGCGTCTGCGGGCATCAACAGGCTTTCTCTATCGCCGTCAATAATCTGGTGCGAAATGCATTCCAGCACACGCACACCGGGCAGGGGCCAATTTCGATTCTTATCAAAGAGCAGGAGTTGTTGATTACCAATCAACTGAACCACGACAGCAACCAACTAAACAGCGACGCTGACGGACGGCATACGCCGACCGAGGCGTCTGAGGGATATGGCCTGGGGCTGGGGATAGTGCAAAGGTTGTGTGAGCGCAATGGCTGGTCATTTACGCTACTCGCTGACGAGAAGTGTGTAGTCGCCCGTCTTTCGTGGTGATGACGGCAGATATTGCAAACAATGAAAGTATGAGCATTGATCGCTGTGGAACAGTGCCGATGAAATGACAGACTTTAGCTAAATAAAGGCTGCAAGTCAGGATTTATTTCAACTTCTGCTTATTTGCAGCTATACCTGCTCTGCACAAACCCACTCTGGTATACCCTGGTTTCCAGATGCTGTAGTTTGATATCAGTAGCCAAAGCACCAAATAACGCTATACCTTCACCTATCAGCACCGGAATGCGGGTGAGTGTCAGTTCATCTACCAGATGATGGCGCAGGCTTTGTTGAATAATGTTACCGCCATCCAGATACACTGCTTTGTAACCCTGCTGCTTAAGCTGATGAAGAATATCCACCATTGCACCCTGACGAATTTCTACTTTGCTTTGCAGCTCAGGTGCCAAATCAGCGGCATTGAGTTGATGACTCAGCACTACAGTTTTAACCGCATAAGGCCAGTCTATACCAAAACTCAGTACTTTTTCAAAGGTGGCCCGGCCCATTAAAATCACGTCAATACCAGACATAAAGGCGCTGTAACCATGATCGTCTGTTGAGTCTGTGGCAGAGGTTAACCAATTGATGTCGCCATCTTTTTTTGCGATAAAACCGTCCAGGCTGGTGGCTATAAATACTTTAACTTTCATTGATATGTGCCTTTTGTCTGCGTGTTACCTTACAAAAATACAGCCACTATCAGAACATAAAATTATCTGCAGAACAGTTACAACTTGTATTCTTGCCCGGAGGGAAGTTTTTATCTATTCGTCGTTATCGTGTGGGTAGTATCATCCAAATACTGCTGCAGCTGTTTAACCCGCTTTGGCCGCTCAAATAACTGATACAACTCCAGCCAGTCAGCTAACTGCATCAGCGGCAAACCCTGCTGCCAGCTAGTTTTCTCAGGCTGAAACAAAAATTGCTGTAAGCCGTCGTCTTTTAGCACCTGTATGCCCGCCATCAGTTCGATCACAAGGCCATTTTTGCTAAAACGGGCAAAGCCCTTGCTGCGATAAATGGGATGGAGCGATACAGGCACAGCGTGAGCATACTGGCTGAGCAGGGTTTTAAACTGCTCAAAGCGCTCCAGTGTGCAGACTAAATCCAAATCCCGGGCTTGTGGCTCTATGCCATAGCACTGCAATAAAAAACTGCCGCCTATGGCCCAGTCTTTTGGGCCAAGCAGTTGGACTAATTCTGTGGCAAGGATCCTGATATCAGTTTGCTGCATCAGTGTTTTGGAAAAACTTGTTCTATACGGGCGATAAAATGCCCTTTCGCCAGCTGAGTTTTCACTTGTTGGCCCGGTTGTAGCGTCGATGCATCAGTAATCACTTGTTGCTGCTCGTCAAAGCTGATGCTGTAGCCCCGCTCTAAAGTCGCTAAGGGGCTGACGGTATGCAAACGGCTGCTTTGCAATAACCACTGTTGCTGCTTTTGTTTCAGCAACTGCTGCATAGATTGGAGTAACTGATGGTTGTGCTGACTCAACTTTTGTTGCTGCTGTTTAATCCGCACCAGTGGCGTCAGTTGCTGCAAACGATGTTGCAAAAACTGTTGTTGCTGCGCCGCTTTATCGATACGTCGCACTAAGGCTGTTTGCAAGCGCATCTGTAATTCATCCAGATACTGCTGCTGTTGCTGTAAACGTCGTGCCGGGTCAAGCAAGGTTAAGCGATGCACCAAAGCCGTTAAACGCGGCTGCTGCTGTCTTAAGTAGCTTTGCATCGAACGTTGTAGCCGTTGTTCTGCCGATAACAATGATTGAAGCTGTTGTTGCTGATCAGGGGAGACCAACTCAGCTGCGGCTGATGGGGTGGCTGCGCGCACGTCTGCAACAAAGTCGGCTATGGTAAAGTCTATTTCATGACCTACAGCGCTGACGGTTGGAATAGGGCAGTGGGCTATTAAGCGGGCTACCTGTTCATCGTTAAAACACCATAAATCTTCCAGCGAACCACCACCACGGCCAATCAGCAGCACATCTACTTCATTGCGGGAGATTGCTTTTTGGATGGCGTTGTAAATTTGCGCCGGAGCCTGAGTGCCCTGAACTAAACAAGGATAAATAATGATTTCCAATGCAGGAGCGCGGCGTTTTAGTACTGTGATGATATCGCGAATGGCTGCGCCTGTAGGTGAGGTGACTACTCCAACTTTTTGTACTTTTTTTGGTAGCGGCTTTTTGCGCTCAGGTGCTAATAAACCTTCAGCAGCCAGCGTGGCTTTAATTTGTTCGTATTGTTGTTTCAGTAAACCATCGCCGGCTGGTTCCAGCATATCTGCTAATAACTGATATTCACCCCTGGGTTCATACACACTGATACGGGCTCGGATCAGAATTTGCTGACCATTTTTTGGCTGCAAACTGGCGTATCTGTTGCTTTGTTTAAACATCGCCACTTTGACCTGAGCGGCCTGATCTTTTAACGAAAAGTACCAATGGCCGGAAGAGGCAGCGATAAAATTGGACACTTCGCCCACTAACCACAGCTGACGGAATTGCAGCTCAAGAGTCAGGCGAACTTCAGAGTTTAAGCGGGAGACAGTGTAAATATCAGCTTGCGACATGGCGTGGATTCCGGTGGTTCAGGCAGCTAATGTAACACAAAAGCGAAAAACTGATTGTGGCAAAGCGTAAAAGCGGATAAAATTGCGCCGCAACATTCCCCCCTCTTTTTTATAACAGCGAGATTGTTGCAATGCTCAGGATCGTGAAAGAAGCCATTACATTTGACGACGTGTTACTTGTACCGGCGCACTCCACTGTGTTACCCCATACCGCAGACCTGCGGACTCAATTGACCAGCAAAATTACGTTAAATATTCCTATGGTATCGGCGTCTATGGACACTGTCACCGAGGCTCGTTTAGCTATTGCTTTAGCACAGGAAGGCGGTTTAGGTTTTATTCACAAGAATATGACCATCGAAGAGCAGGCAGCCAATGTTCGTAAAGTAAAAAAATACGAAAGTGGTGTGGTATCAGACCCTGTTACTGTACGTCCGGAACAAAGTATCCGTGAAGTGCAGCAACTGGCGGCTCAGCATGGTTTTTCTGGTTTCCCTGTAGTGGATGCCGACAACAACCTGGTTGGCATAGTGACAGGCCGTGACCTGAACGTTGAAACCAACCCACAGCTGGCTATTTCCTCTGTGATGACGCCAAAAGAGCGTTTAGTCACTGTGAACGAAGCCGGCCCACGCGCTGAAGCTTTAGCTTTAATGCACAAACACCGCATTGAAAAAGTATTAGTGGTCGACAACGCTTTTAAATTAAAGGGGTTGATCACAGTACAGGATTACAACAAAGCCGCCAGCAAACCAAATGCCTGTAAAGACGAATTTGGTCGCTTACGTGTCGGCGCTGCTGTGGGCGTAGGCCCGGGCACAGACGAACGTATAGCTGCTTTAGTAGAAGCTGGTGTGGATATTTTATTGATAGATACCTCACACGGTCACTCTGAAGGTGTGTTAGACCGCGTGCGTCAAACCCGTGCTTTATACCCTGATTTACAAATAGTTGCAGGTAACGTTGCCACAGCTGAAGGCGCAAAAGCCCTGGCTGAAGCCGGTGCCAACGCTGTCAAAGTGGGTATAGGCCCGGGTTCAATTTGTACCACCCGTATTGTCACAGGTTGTGGTGTACCACAACTGACAGCTATCTCTGATGCAGTAGATGGTGTTCAGGGCATGGACGTTTGTATTATCGCTGACGGTGGTATCCGCTTCTCAGGTGATATAGCTAAAGCTTTAGTGGCTGGTGCACATTGTGTGATGGTCGGTTCTATGTTTGCCGGTACTGAAGAAGCGCCGGGCGAAGTAGAGCTGTATCAGGGCCGTTACTACAAATCATACCGTGGTATGGGTTCATTAGGTGCTATGGCACAACGTAATGGCTCGTCTGACCGTTATTTCCAGGGCAGCAACAATGCTGAGAAGTTAGTTCCTGAAGGTATTGAAGGCCGTGTGGCGTACAAAGGCCCAATAGGCACTATTATTCACCAGCAAATGGGTGGCCTGCGCTCTTCTATGGGCTTAACAGGTTGTTCCACTATTGCTGAAGTCCGCACTAAGCCGGTCTTTGTTAAAGTAACCTCAGCTGGTATGGGTGAATCGCACGTGCATGATGTGCAAATCACCAAAGAAGCACCAAACTACCGCTTAGGTTAACCGCTTAATCAGAGGCTGGCGAATTGCCAGCCTCTGTGTTTTATCCATTCGACTTTTGTTACTACAAGGTGATTATGAGCAAAAACATTCACTTCCATCGAATTCTGATCCTCGACTTCGGTTCGCAATACACTCAGCTGATCGCCCGTCGTGTGCGTGAAATTGGCGTTTACTGTGAACTGTGGGCATGGGACGTTACTGCTGAACAAATCGCTGAATTTGCTCCAACCGGTATTATTTTATCCGGTGGTCCTGAAAGTGTGACCGAAGCTGGTTCACCTCGCGCCCCATCTTATGTATTTGAAGCCGGTGTGCCTGTACTGGGTGTGTGCTACGGCATGCAGACCATGGCTGAACAACTGGGCGGTAAAGTTGCCGGTTCCGAGTACCGTGAATTTGGTTATGCTCAGGTTGAACTGATTGCTGAAAATGCCATGTTCACCGGTATTGAAGATCATCTGAATGAACAAGGCCGTGGCTTACTGGATGTCTGGATGAGTCATGGTGATAAAGTCGTACAAATCCCAGAAGGTTTTGTCACTACTGCGCAAACGCCAACTTGCCCTCATGCCGCTATGGCTGACGAAGCCCGTCAATTCTATGGCGTACAGTTCCACCCTGAAGTGACTCACACCCGTCAGGGTCTGCGTATGTTAGAGCAGTTTGTGGTGGATATCTGTGGTTGTGAAAAACTCTGGACTCCGGCCACTATTATTGATGACGCTATTGCCAACATCAAAAAGCAGGTTGGTGATGATCAGGTTATTTTAGGTTTATCCGGTGGTGTCGACTCGTCCGTTGTGGCTATGTTATTACACCGCGCTATCGGCAAAAACCTGACTTGTGTCTTTGTGGATAACGGCTTATTACGGTTAAACGAAGGTGCTCAGGTGATGGATATGTTTGGTGACCATTTTGGTCTGAACATTATTCATGTTAAAGCTGAAAACCGTTTCCTCGACGCCTTAAAAGGTGAAGCTGAACCTGAAGCTAAACGTAAAATCATAGGTCGCGTTTTTGTTGAAGTATTTGACGAAGAAGCAAAAAAACTAAGCAACGCTCGCTGGTTAGCTCAGGGCACTATTTACCCTGACGTCATTGAGTCTGCCGCTTCTAAAACCGGTAAAGCTCATGTGATTAAGTCGCACCATAATGTCGGCGGTTTACCTGCGGATATGAAAATGGGTTTAGTCGAGCCTTTGCGTGAACTCTTTAAAGATGAAGTGCGCAAAGTAGGTTTAGCTTTAGGTTTGCCCTACGACATGCTGTACCGCCACCCATTCCCAGGCCCGGGCTTAGGTGTACGTGTATTAGGTGAAGTGAAAAAAGAATACTGTGATTTATTACGCAAAGCCGACGCGATTTTTATCGAAGAACTGCGTAATTCAGGCTGGTACGACAAAGTCAGCCAAGCCTTTACCGTATTCCTGCCGGTGAAATCTGTCGGCGTAATGGGCGATGGCCGTAAATACGACTGGGTAGTCTCTATCCGCGCCGTAGAGACTATCGACTTTATGACAGCACACTGGGCACATTTGCCGTACGAGCTGTTAGGTCAGATTTCCAATCGCATTATCAATGAAGTGAATGGTATTTCCCGGGTGGTGTACGACATTTCCGGCAAGCCACCAGCAACTATTGAGTGGGAATAATCTTCCCTTCGTACTTGAAGCCGCAGCGTTGTTGACTGCGTGTTGTTGGCACAGGTTTTATATCGGGACGGGCGCGGATAAACCACGCCCCTACAGTTCGCCTAGCTGCAACTCCAATTACTTTGGGTAGATCCTTCGTACTTGAAGCCGCAGCTTTGTTGACTGCGCGTTCCCGGTTTAGATTTTAAACCGTGCCCCTACATGCCGTCGCGCTGCAAATGCAATTACTTTGGATAATAAAAAGGGGCAAATTTAATCTGTCCCTTTTGTTTTTTACAGCTTATTAATTTCGTGTTTCAACTGATAGGATTTATCTGTCACTATCGCTTCTAAAGTCGCAACCCTTTCTTTTAGCTGCTCTATTTGTTGTTTGATTTCGTCACTCGACTGGCCGGCACTTTTCATTTTGATTTGTGTTTTAGTGTAGTTTTCATAAAAAGCATAACCAAAAGCGCCAACAACAGCGATAAAACCTATTTCAAATGGTCCCATGATATTCCTTCCCTAAGTCTGTATAAACTGAACTGATAAATGAGCGTACAACAATTAGCAAGTGTTATACCATAGTTAACATCTTGTTTTTATTCAAACGCTTAGCCTATTTTTAGCTAGGCAGCTTTAAGTAAACTCACTAAAATATAGTCAAAAGCTTAACCTTAGCTGGTAAAATTAGCCAGATTCAGCAGCACAAGAGGCAAAGATGACCGCAGACAACGATTTATACTGGATGCAGTATGCTTTGCAACTGGCCGATAAAGCTGAGCAAAGCGGCGAAATTCCTGTAGGTGCTGTGCTGGTCAAAGATGGTGTGGTGTTGGGGGAGGGCTGGAATCAGTCCATTCAGCTGAATGACCCATCTGCTCATGCTGAAATGATTGCCATCCGACAGGCGGCAGAAAAAATTGGCAACTACCGCTTAATTGATTGCACCTTGTATGTCACCTTAGAGCCTTGTGCTATGTGTGCTGGTCTTTTGGTTCACAGCAGAGTAAAACGTCTGGTATTTGGTGCTAAAGATGCCAAAACAGGGGCCGCAGGTTCAGTGCTGGATATAGTGAAACATCCGGTGTTGAATCATCAGCTTGATGTGTCGGATGGTCTTTTAGCGCAGCAATGCGCCGACAAACTCTCTGAATTTTTCCGCCGTCGCAGGGCAGAACAAAAGGCTTTAAAACAGCAGGAAAAACAACAGAGTGTTGAGGAAGGGCAGGTTAAGCAATAGCCTCGTTAGCGCTGGCTAAATCCTGAATGGATTGAAAAGAGCGGCGACGTCTGTTTAATTTTAACATCGTCATATTGCGGCTCACTCGTCTTCTGCTGGATGCAACATCCATTAATCGCCGCTTGCGCAGCATTGTAGGTTTTTTACGCTTTAACATTCAATGACTCCAAATTAGTGCCGCTACTATAAAAGCTTAGCCTTACAGATACAATCATTAGACTGATGAAGACTGCTATATGTTCCCGGACTTTTCTATTGGATTCACCGCTTTATCGCCAAATTGCTCATTAAGGCGCTGTTTTTGCTGATCTAACCTTTGTTCGGTTTTTTTCTTTTCATCAACCCATAACAGCGTATCGTAGAAACGACGCACGTTTTCGACATAATAAACAGCCTGAGCACCACGGGCGTACCCCAGTTTTGTATTCTGGTAATAGCGTTTTTGTTGCAGCAAAGGCAGACGTTGTTTCACTTCATGCCATTGATCCGGATTGCCACCATCCCGCTCTGTCAGTACACGAGCGCTTTCGACATGGCCCCAGCCAATATTATAGGCTGCTATGGCAAACCAAAGCCGGTCTGGCATCTGAATACGCTCTGGGATACGTTCAACCATACGTTGCAGATACTTAGAACCGCCTCTGATACTTTGCGCCGGATCCAGCCTGCTGCTGACGCCCATAGTCTGAGCTGTACTGACGGTCAGCATCATTAAACCTACGACACCAGTAGCGCTGCGGGCATCTGGCCGCCAGTTCGACTCCTGATAACCAATAGCGGCCAATAAACGCCAGTCAAAATTACCAGCATACTTTTCGAATAATGGCTGATAGCGGGGTAAATCTTTTTCAATAGCTTTGATGTAATCCAGCGTGGCAATGTAATCAAAACGGCGGATATGACCAAAGTATTTATCTTCCAGGCTCAATAAATCGCCGGATTGATAAGTCTGACCAAAAAACTCAATCAGCACAGCCCAAAAGGAGTCGTCAGCTTTATTATTTAACAGCCAGGCCACAGGCTGCTGCTCTTTCACCTGAAAGGCGACTGTGAGGTTGGGAAAAAAGCGCTGATTCACCGCCAATAAGTTGGAGTCGACCAGCGTATAAGGAATTTTGCCGTCTTCTACTTGCTGCAGCAGCTCGTCTGCATCTTCAGATTCACTTTCCTGCCATTGCAACTGCGGATATTCTTTTTGAACTTCTTTGAGTGTTTCTGCCAGGGAGCTGTCTTTTGGGACCAGAACAGGTGTTTTAATATCGTTAAAACTGTTTGGCTTTTTTTCACCTTTGCGGTACACCACCACTTCATTGCGCCATAAATAAGCTGGCGCTATACGGTACTTTTGTTTGCGGCTGTCCGTTACAGCCAAGCCACCAGCTATGTAATCAACCTGACCCAAATCCAGTTTTTGCAGCAAATCTTCACGTTGATAGCTGGGAAATAACTCCAGTTCAACGCCTAATTTATCCGCCAAAGCCACCGACAGTTCATAGTCGTAGCCTGTTGGTCCATCGGCTCCTATATAGTAGCTGGTAGGGCTGTTTAAAATGCCAACACGAATGCTATCTCTTTGATAAATTTCATGAAGCTGAACAGGTTCCTGTACCGGAGTACAAGAAACTACTGCTGTCAGTGCAGCTGCTGAAATACCAAATCGAATCATCCGGTTATGCCTTTGCTTTCAATCTGCGCCATTTATACCAAAATTCCTGCAGGCCGTCAGATCTTATTCATACCATTACTGACGTTTTTTCTTTATAATGCGGCGCCTGATTTTGGGTTCCATTGTCGCTCAACCAACGGAAAAAAAACCTATGTTGATCCTGCGTGGTGCACCTGCACTGTCCGAGTTTAGAGTTCAGAAGTTCATCGATCTTTGTGCCAAAGCCTCCTTGCCTGTACATGGTGTTTATGCCGAATTTATGCATTTTGCTGATTTAAGCAGCGAACTGTCGGCTGAACAACAAACGACCTTAAGCAAGTTGCTGACTTACGGACCTACTATCGTCAGCCATACACCAGAAGGTTTGTTGCTGGTGGTGACGCCACGCCCTGGCACTATCTCTCCATGGTCTTCCAAAGCCACTGATATAGCTCATAACTGTGGCCTGAATCAGGTGAAACGTTTAGAACGTGGTGTGGCTTATTATATTCAGACCACTGCCACTTTAACTGAAGCACAGCTGCAGCAGTTGAAGGGCTTAGTACACGACCGTATGATGGAAGTGGTGTTCAGCGAGTTTGAACAAGCTTCTGCCTTATTCCGCAAAGCTGAACCTGCGCCTTTAAGTTCAGTGGATATCATCAAAGGTGGCCGTGAAGCTTTAGTGAAAGCCAATATCGATATGGGTCTGGCCTTAGCTGACGATGAAATCGATTATCTGGTGACAAATTTTAATCAGTTGGGCCGCAACCCAAATGATATTGAACTTTATATGTTTGCGCAGGCGAACTCTGAGCACTGCCGTCATAAAATCTTTAACGCCGATTGGACTATAGATGGCGAACAACAGCCGAAGTCGCTGTTTAAGATGATCAAAAATACCTTTGAAAAAACGCCTGAGCACGTGTTGTCCGCTTATAAAGACAATGCCGCTGTAATGACAGGTTCTAAAGCCGGTCGTTTTTTCCCGTCTGCTGATACTCAGGAATATGGCTACAACCATGAAGATATTCATGTGTTGATGAAAGTGGAAACTCATAACCACCCAACAGCTATTTCGCCATTCCCTGGTGCTGCTACAGGTTCTGGTGGTGAGATTCGTGATGAAGGTGCCACTGGTGTCGGTGCTAAACCAAAAGCTGGTTTGTCAGGTTTTTCTGTATCCAACTTACGTATTCCTGGTTTTGAACAACCGTGGGAAACCGACTTTGGTAAACCAGACCGTATAGTGACAGCTTTGGACATCATGACTGATGGTCCTTTAGGTGGTGCTGCTTTTAACAATGAGTTTGGTCGTCCAAATATTCTGGGTTACTTCCGTACTTACGAAGAAAAAGTACCAAGCCACAATGGCGAAGAAGTTCGTGGTTACCACAAGCCAATTATGATTGCCGGTGGTTTAGGCAATATCCGTGCTGAACACGTACAAAAAGGTCTGTTACCAGTTGGTGCCAAGTTAGTAGTGCTGGGTGGCCCGGCGATGAACATTGGTTTAGGTGGTGGTGCTGCTTCTTCTATGGCTTCAGGCCAGTCGGCTGAAGATTTAGATTTTGCTTCAGTACAACGTGAAAACCCTGAAATTGAACGCCGTTGCCAGGAAGTGATAGACCGCTGCTGGCAGCTGGGCGATAAAAACCCTATTTGTTTTATCCATGACGTAGGGGCTGGTGGTTTATCCAACGCCTTTCCTGAGCTGGTGAACGATGGTGGTGTGGGTGGTAAATTCGAATTACGCAACGTGCCAAACGATGAACCAGGCATGTCACCACTGGAAATCTGGTGTAACGAATCACAGGAACGTTATGTGATGGCGATTCCTGTCGATCAGATGCCTGTGTTTGAAGAAATTTGTAAGCGTGAACGTGCGCCTTATGCTGTAGTAGGTGAAGCGACAGCTGAACACCACCTGACCTTATCAGACCAGCATTTTGGCAATACGCCTATTGATTTGCCACTGAACGTGCTGCTCGGCAAAGCGCCTAAAATGCACCGTGATGTGAAAACTCAGGTGACAGAAGGTAAAGCTTTAGATCTGAACGGTGTCACAGTAGCTGATGCCGCTGAGCGTTTATTACGTTTACCTACTATTGCTGAAAAAACCTTCCTGATCACCATAGGCGATCGCACAGTGACAGGTTTAGTGGCGCGGGATCAGATGGTGGGTCCATGGCAGGTGCCGGTAGCGAACTGCGGTGTGACCGCAGCTTCGTACGATACCTACCACGGTGAAGCCATGTCGATGGGTGAACGTACCCCTGTGGCTTTATTAGACTTCGCCGCTTCTGCCCGTTTAGCCGTGGCTGAATCGATCACCAACATTGCGGCCACTCAGATTGGTGATATTAAACATATCAAACTGTCGGCCAACTGGATGTCTGCTGCAGGTCACCCTGGTGAAGATGCTGGTTTGTATCAGGCGGTGAAAGCCATAGGTGAAGAGTTATGTCCTGCTATGGGTTTAACTATCCCTGTAGGTAAAGACTCCATGTCGATGAAAACCAGCTGGCAACAGGATGGTGAGCAGAAGACAGTGACTTCGCCTTTATCTTTGATTATCACAGCTTTTGCCCGTGTTGAAGATGTACGTCGTACTGTGACACCACAGCTGCGTACCGACAAAGGCGCAAGCAGCCTGATCCTGTTGGATCTAGGTCAGGGAGCCAACCGTTTAGGCGCTTCCTGTTTAGCTCAGGTCTATAAGCAGTTAGGTCAGACAGCACCAGATCTGGAAAGCCCTGAATTACTGATGAACTTCTATCAGGCAGTTCAGGCTTTAGTGGCCCAGCAGAAATTACTGGCCTACCACGACCGCTCTGACGGTGGTTTATTTGTCACATTGGCAGAAATGGCCTTTGCCGGTAAAGCTGGTGTCAAAGTGGATATCCAGAGCTTAGGCACAGATAACTTAGCTGTACTTTTCAGTGAAGAATTAGGCGCAGTGTTACAAGTGGCGAACAGCGATTTACCTGTAGTGCAGGCGATTTTAGCTCAGCATGATTTATCTGCTGTGGCGCATTTATTAGGTGAAGTCACCACGGACGATCAAATTCAGATCAGTCACGGTGATCAGCTGGTATACAGCAACAGCCGTACGACATTACGTACCATCTGGGCCGAAACCACTTATCAAATGCAGTTGATGCGTGATAACCCTGAAGGTGCCCGTCAGGAGTTTGTGGCTAAAGCTGATGTCACAGATCCTGGCTTAAATGCAAAATTAAGCTTTGACCTGAACGAAGATGTGGCAGCCCCTTATATCCTGAAAGGCGTACAACCGAAAGTCGCTATTCTGCGTGAGCAAGGTGTGAACTCTCATGTCGAAATGGCAGCTGCCTACAACAGAGCAGGTTTTAATGCGGTAGACGTGCATATGAGCGACATCTTATCTGGTCGTCGTTCATTGGCTGAATTTAACGGTTTAGTGGCTTGTGGTGGTTTCTCTTACGGTGACGTCTTAGGTGCTGGCGAAGGCTGGGCGAAGTCAGTGCTGTTTAACGACAAAGCACGGGCTGAGTTTGCTGCCTTTTTTGAACGTGAAACGACCTTCAGTTTAGGTGTATGTAACGGTTGTCAGATGATGTCAAATCTGAAGAGCCTGATCCCTGGCGCTGATTTATGGCCACGTTTTGTTCGCAACAAATCAGAGCGTTTTGAAGCCCGTTTCAGCCTGGTCGAAGTGCAGGAAAGTGCCTCTTTATTCTTTAAAGGTATGGCCGGATCCCGTATGCCTATCGCTGTATCCCACGGTGAAGGTCATGCAGAGTTTGCATCGCAAATTGCACTGCAAGCCGCCGATCAAAGTGGCACAGTGGCCTTACGTTTTGTTGATAACTACGGCAACGTGACCACTCAATACCCGTCGAATCCAAACGGATCACCGCTGGGTATTACCTCGTTAACTACGACCGATGGCCGCGTCACTATTATGATGCCTCACCCTGAGCGGGTATTCCGCACTGTGGCGAACAGCTGGCATCCGGATGAATGGCAGGAAGACAGCCCGTGGATGCGGATGTTCCGCAACGCACGAGTCTGGTTAGGCTAATACAGTAAAAGTGAAAACAACAAGACCTGCTTCGGCAGGTTTTGTTTTATTCGAAGTCACGGACGACGTGAGTGAAAATCGCTCCGGGCGATTTTGTTGTGTTATGTAACAGAGTTTTTAAATAAACTTTTCATTTTTACTGTATGTGCAGATATTTTCATTTTGTTCTTGATCCCTGACACATTTTTTCACAAACTAGCTGCATCTCTTTTTATTCACCTGTTTGAGTGAGATGTCCGACATGAAGTCGGTGTAACCTGAAGGATAAGGTATGCAAGTCGCTGTGAGTTCTGAACCCCATGACAATAAAGAATGGTTGTCACATGTCAAAATTGGCCAGCGTTTTGATGTTGAATTGCTGGATCAACGCAAAAGCCGCTGTAGCTGTGAGCTGGTGGGTTATAAAGCAGGTAAATATGTGTTGTTCAGGCTTGATGACGATAGCTTGCCGGATCGGTTTTTTATTAACGGGCTGGCTGTGGTCTGTCGCTTTTTAGTGGAAGATTCAGTCGGCGAATGTTTTGCCTTTAAATCTGAACTGCTGCAATTGATGCGTTTCCCGGATAAATTAGTGGTGATCAGCTTTCCTGTGGTGATCCAACGCCGCGCTTTGCGCACCGAACGACGTAGCAGCATTTTTATTCCTGCTTCAGTGCGGTTAAATCTTGAAGTTGTGCAGCATGCCCGCAGTTTCCGTGGGCATCTGATTGATGTATCCAGTGGCGGTTGTCGTTTCCTGTTTGAGCCTTCTCATCAGGGCAGCAAGGTGAATCTGGCCCCTGTGGTTTTACATATCCAATGTGAAAAAATAGGCATCGATCAGCAAATTAAGGGAGAAGTGCGTAATTCCAGAGTAGAAGATCGCGGTCTATCTATTGGTATTCAGTTTAACTTACCGCAGCTGTATTTAGATAAACTGGCTGTCGCATCCTGAAGGACGTCCGGACAGCCCGCAAAAGCTGCCCGGAACAGTGTGACTGATAAAGACTTAAAAAGAATAACGAGCACCTATCATCCAGACATAAGGGTCGATAGTCACGTCCACTGACTGAATAGTAGTGCCATTGACCTGCACCCGGCCTTCAGTCTCTATATCCATTTTGCTCAGCATCAGATGGGCGCTCCAGCTGTCCGCCAGTTTGATATTGACACCTGCCTGCATGGCCAGGCCCACTGAGTCTTTTAATTTCAACTGCACTTTGTCATTTGCATCAGTGACATTCAGCGCCTGTAAGGTGCTGACCAGCTCGCCTGATACTTCTTCCTGAAAAAAGGTAGTGTAATTCAGACCTAAGCCAATAAAAGGATCAAACCTGCTGTTGCCCAAATCAAAATGGTACTGAGCTAACAAAGTGGGTGGCAAATGTTTGGTGCTGCCAATAGGTAAACCATTGATGGCAGAACCTTTCACCTGGATATCATGGCTAAATGGGGTGGCTGCAATCAGCTCTATGGTCCAGTTTTTATTCAGTTGATAGTCGATAGTAATGCCCAACTGGGTATTGTTATTTACAGACAACTCTGTGGAGTTGGCTGGTAAACCAGCAACAGTTTCCACTACATTCAGGTGGCTGCTGGAATCTTGTGGTGCCACAGTAATAGCTCCAACATTGACTGACCAGTTGGCCAGAGCAGGGGCAGCAGAGACTGCCAATACAAGAGATGCGATGGTTTTGTAACTTGTTTTCATCAGAATGATCCTTAGCTTGGGAAACTGGCGTCATTCTGCGCTTCTGCTGCCATGAAACTTTGCCCCAGATCAATAATGCATATGGCTGAGCCCAAGCTTTGCTTGTTTTATTGATTTAAAACAACAAATACAGAATTCAAAAACAAAAAAGCCTGAATGAACAGGCTTCTTTATAAACCTGGGGCTTGAGGTCAGGAAATATAACGCGCCTTTTTATTGTCTTTCAGCTTTGTCATATCCACCAGTACTAAACCATCCACACAGTCGGCAAAGTCCGGGTCGACACCAAAAGCCAGAAAACGTACACCACCGGGTTCGGTCAGTTCACTGTATTGTTTATACAAAGTAGGAATACTGACACCCATATTGGCCAGTAAGTGCTTTAATTGCACAAAATCCTGACTGTAGTTATCGCCGTTAAAATGTTGCTGCAGCTGGCTTAAGGTATCCATTGGCAATTCATATGGAATATTAGGCACAGCACTTTGTTCAGGGCAGCGGAAATACAGGCTGTAGAAATACACCATCAGATCGCGCGCCGCTTTAGGGTAACTGTTGGATAAACTGACGCCGCCAAACAAATACCGGATATCCGGGTTTTGTTTTAAGTAAGCGCCTATGCCATACCATAAATAATCCAGACTACGTTTGCCCCAGTAACGTGGTTGTACGAAGCTGCGACCCAGTTCCAGACCCTGATCTAAATAAGGTGTCATCTGTGGATTAAACTGAAATAAAGACGCGGTATACAAACCGGCCAGGCCTTTTTCTGCCATGACTTTGGCTGTGTTGGCAAAACGATAAGCTCCGACTATTTCTAAGTCGTCTTTGTCCCATAAAATCAGTTGTTCGTAATAGCTGTCGTACTGATCGATATCACGGCGCTGACCGCTGCCTTCACCTACAGCTCTGAAGGCGATTTCGCGTAAGCGGCCAATTTCACGCAGTACGGGCGAGCTTTGCTCATACTGGTATAAATAAATCTGTTTGCCATCACTGGTTTCACCCAACAGCGGACAAGCTTCAACGGCTTTTTTCAGCAAAATACGATCTTCAGGGTGAGCTATGGCTTTTTGGGTTTTAAACAGTGGCCCTTTGTCTTTGGCGAGGCGATACAAGTGTTTTTTAAACAACTTTACCTTGGCCTGGGTTTCTAATGCCAGATGCGCAAAGCTGTCATATGGAATTTGTTCACCAATCCGCATTGCAATGTTTTTATGCTTCTGGTTAAACATTTCCTGTACCAGCAACATAGTGGCCAGTGGTTTGTAAATCATCGAAGCGCCATAAAACATCGCAGAGTTACGGCCATCTATGTAAATAGGCAAAATAGGCGCTTTGGCATTCATCGCAAAACGTAAAAAGCCACCATGCCATTTGCCATCACGAATACCGTTTGGTTTTAAGCGTGACACTTCACCAGCAGGGAATAAAATCAGCGCACCTTCTGCGGCTAAGTGATCGCTGATGCGGTCGATGCGGCTGCGTTCAGTGCCGCCACTCATATTATTTACAGGTAGCAGCAAGGAGTGCAGAGGTTCAACCGCCATCAACAGCTGATTCGCTATTACTTTCACATCAGGCCGGATATCCCGCACCAGTTTGATCAGAGCTAAACCGTCCAAAGAACCAATAGGGTGGTTGGCAATAATGACGATACGGCCAGTGCTGGGGATACGTTCTACTTCGTTGTCACGTACTGCATAAGCGAAGTTAAAGTAATCCAGTACTTGTTCTACAAATTCAATCCCTTGCAAATGCGGATAACGTTTAGCGAAGGCGATAAATTCCTGTTCGTGTAAAAGTTGGCGTAAGGCCCCTTTGACCGGTTTGGCTAACCAGGGTTTTTGTTCAAGTTTTGGCAGATGCGTTTGCATCATTTGGTCAACACTGATCATAGCGATACCTCTGTAAGGACCTTTGTCCGTACAGAGAGTAGGGGGTTAAGATGACAAAAATGCGTCAGATTTATGGCTTTTTGTGGAAATTTTAACCTGCTCAGGCAACTTTGCTCTGAGCAGGTTCTTCTTCCGCCAGCACTGCCATTGGCATGGCGGCCAGCGTATGGCTTTGTTCTGTCCAATGGTACAGCGTTAGTGAACCATCTTGTTGCTCTATCAGGGCAGTGCAGTTATCAATCCAGTCACCGTCGTTGCAGTAAATAATGCCATCCTGCAAGCTGATTTCCGGATGATGGATATGACCACAAACCACACCATCAAAACCTGAGCGTTTGGCTTTTGCCACTGCTGCATCACGATAGCGGGCAATCGCCTGCTGAGCGCCTGGTACTTTACTTTTGATAAAGGCGGCAAGGCTAAAATAACGTCCACCTAAAGCGCGACGGATACGGTTGCTCCAGCGATTTAAAAACAATAAAAAGTCATACAGATTGTCACCCAGCCAGGCGTGAAATCGCCCGAAATTCACTTCTTTATCAAATTCATCGCCATGCAACAGCAGCAATTTTTTGCCTAAAGCCGTGGTGTGACAACCGCGTAATTGCAGTTTAATAGTGCCAAACTGACGACCGGCCCAGTGACGGAACTCTTCATCATGGTTACCTGGAATATAAATGACTTCAGTGCCCTGATCCGCTTTCGCCAGCAGGGTTTGGATCACGGCATTTTGCTCCGGACTCCAGCACACTTGTTTTTGCATAGCCCACAGGTCAAGGATATCGCCCAGCAGGTAAATAGTGTCGGCTTTGGTTTGATTGAGGAAGTTCAGCAGATAGGTCGCCTGACAGTCTTTATTTCCTAAATGAATGTCAGACAAGAAGATAGTTCGACAATGCAGCATACAAAGCTCCTGCGAATTGTTGGCCTTGGTTCTTCAGGCTCGGGTAGAATGTGCTTTGCCCATGTCAGAGATATGACGAAAAATTGAAGCTTTGGTGAACAGATGTCTATAGCCCTGGTGATCCCCGATCGTAAGTTAGATACATTGGTAGAAAAGCTGAATGCCTTATTACCCGGTGTTTTGATCCAACAATGGCCTGATTACAGTGCGCCTGAACAAGTGCAAATGGCTGTGGTCTGGAAACAACCACAAGGTTCCTTAGCGGCTTTAAGCAATTTAAAAAGCTTGCAGTCTTTTGGTGCGGGAGTGGATAGCATAGTGTCGGATCCGACCTTACCGGATTTGCCACTAAGCCGTATTGTTGATCCTGCTTTGGCGTCTTCTATGGTGAATTACCTGTCTGGCATAGTGCTGCATTACCAGTTGCGGCTGGATTTATTTCAGCGTCAGCAGCAACAGAAGCTCTGGAAACCCAAAAGCCCTCGCACTATTCAACAGATTTGTCTGCTGGGTTTAGGTGAACTGGGGCAGGCGGCAGCGCAGTATTTTTTGCAGCAAGGGTATCAGGTCAGTGGCTGGTCGCGTAGCTTAAAACAACTGAACGGCATCCAGTGCTACGCAGGCGATACTGGCTTTAAAAACGCTGTTTGTGATGCCGATATGGTGATTTGTTTATTGCCTCTGACAGCTGAGACCACGAACTTCTTAAATACAGAGCGTTTATCTGCTTTTAAACAGGGTGCAATCCTCGTCAACGTGGCTCGTGGGGCTATAGTGGATGACCGGGCTTTATTGGCTGCTTTAGATGCTGGCCAGTTGCAGGCGGCTTGTCTGGACGTGTTTCGCCAGGAGCCTTTGCCTGCGACCGATCCTTATTGGCAACATCCGGCTGTACTGGTGACTCCACATTGTTCAGCTGTAACTAATGTCGACACTGCAATTCATCAGATTGTTGAAAATTATCAACGCTCCATAAATGGGCTACCTTTAAAGCATCTGGTCAACAGGGAAAGGGGCTACTGATGAGTAGTTTTACTATTGAAAAACAGGGTCATGTTGCGGTGTTACAACTGACTGCAGCTGAAAAACGTAATTTATTAACACCTGAAAGCGCCTTACAAATTGCGGCCGCTGTGCATCAACTGAGTTTAGATCCAGAACTGAAAGTTTTGTGTGTGATTGGCACTGAACGCGCTTTTTGTGCTGGTGCTGATTTAGCTGTGTTGCAACATGCGGTAGATGGTGACGGTACCGAACTGAAACAGTTGTATCAGGCCTTTAGTCAGGTGGCGGATTCGCCGCTTCTCACCATAGCTTTAGTCAATGGCCCTGCTGTTGGTGCCGGTATGAACCTGGCTATGGTCTGTGACATTCGTTTAGCCAGCAAAGATGCCTGGTTTGACAGCCGTTTTTTCCAGCTGGCTTTGCATCCAGGGGGCGGACATTGTTGGTTATTACCGCAATTGATCGGTTGGCAACAAGCTATGGCTATGTTGTTTTGTGGTGAAAAACTCAATGCAGAACAAGCCTGGCAATATGGTTTAGTCAAAGAAGTGTTGGCTGCTGATCAACTCTTACCCAGGGCTCTGGCAATGACAGCAGATTTAGCCACTGTGCCTACTGAGTTAGTACGGCAAACCAAAAGCTCAATGCGTCAGCTATTGCAATGCAAAGAGCATAGTCAGGCTGTTGAATTTGAATATCAGCAACAATTTTATAGTTTGCAACAAGAGGCTGCGCGTCAGGCAATTACAGCTTTACAGCATAAACTCGCCACTAAAAGTTAAAACTCGCGACTAAGATCTAAAAACAGGGGCTATTTTGCGTCTCTTTTTGTCTCTTTATCAGAAAATCAGTTGTAATTGATTGTAAATCTTGTAACTAAACAACAAGTTGTCTACACTGGTTTTGGATTGCTCAAGATCCACAAAAAAGCAAGAACAATAACAATAATTTTTAGTCTGAGGTTTTGTATGCGTAAAGCGTCCAGTCGCGGTCTTGGCTTTACTGCAATCGCCATTTTGGTGTTATTAATGGCATTGTCGGCTTTTCTAACAAAGGCTGAAGCAAATGAGGCAACTCATTGCTCCCAGGGACAGCAGTCAGTCAAAGGATAGTACTGACCAGGTACCCCCGTAGTTTGGGGGTATTTGTATATCTTTTTCTTACCTGAATGTTGGCTGCCAGATCTTCTGGAAAGAAGTTCACCGCAGCAGTGATTCAAATGCGGAACGGGCAGGGATAAACCCAGCCCCTACCTGGCCCAATGGCTTTGGATTGCTATCTGTTATTTCTTCTGATGCCGCTCGCGGTTTTCCCGCTTTTGTTCTGCATTTTTCTGCAATAACACATAAGTCGCAGCATAGCCGCCATGAGGTTTTAAAGCGGTATGGCAGGCCAGGACTTCAGGTATTTGTGGTAACCATTTAAAACAGTAACTTTTTAATATCGCCGGATGAGGTTTGCTGTCACGCCCCATACCATGATGGATCAATAAAGTCCGGATGCCACGCTGATGGCAATCAGCAATAAAACTATATAAAGCAGCACGAGCTTCGACCAGAGTTTTTCCCAGCAGATTCAGAGTGGCATCCATTTGGTATTTACCCAGCCGCAGGTTTTTGTATACACCATCCTGCACCCCATCTTTTTTATAGGCAATCACGTCGTCAGGCGCAACCAGGTCTACGTACTCCATACTCAGGTAGTTAGGATCGTATTCCATTTCCTGTTCGGCTGCTTTACGCCGTGCCAGTTGCGCCAGACTTGGATTATGTTCACCATTAGGATCGGCAATAGCATCGACATTTAAGCGCTTCACGCCAGCCATTTCCTGTAAAAACAAGTCCAGATCTTCGTCATGCATTAGTACTACTCCGCCTTAAGCTGACCGGGAATTGCCACATTATATACCCGTCTTATTTGAAGTCGCAGTGCTTTGCCTCAGGTTTTTATGCCTTATCTGTATTGGTATTGACCGTCTTAGACTATTGATTAATACAATTGTACTTTTTGGTAACAACTATTTTACTTTGATCTATGCTTAAACTGACTTTGATTCTGCAAGGAGAGCATCATGATCCCTGAACGGCTTTATGAAACTTTGCCTTATCTTTATGTGATTAGTGGCGCACAAAGCGTCTTGTGGTTACCGCATTGGACTGCAGCTTTATCTGGTGTAGTACTGATATTTGTCGGAGCCGTGGTTTGGGTGATCCGCTGCGAGAAACGCCGCAGCCCTTATGGTATTAAATTTAAGGAGCAGGGAGTTTTGCCATTCTGGTGTTATGAACTGCAGCCTTTTATTTACCTGTCCGGCGGGGCTTTGTTGTTTAACTACGCACCGAGCTATTTGTTGTATCCCTCTGCCATGATATTGCTGGTGCTTGGGATACAACTCTGGTTATGCCGGATTTGCTGGCGCAGTCATTCCAAATAGCCTCAGTGTGATGAATACCAGAACAAGGCTGCGGCAATTAAACCTTGCTGCTGGCGTAGCTGGTATTTTGCACACTGCTCATTGCTTTGGCCTTCAAAACACAAATACAGGCTGTATTCGTCTTCTGCCACTATTGCACGTTGGTTGGTATCCAGAATACTACCTGGCTTACCAAACCAGCCTGGCATATAGATACTTTTGGTAATAAGGCCAGCACTTTGGTATTCAAGCAATTGAGGTTTTGGCGCTATGATAAAAACACTAAGCAGCAGCACTGCAATGCCCCCCCAGAGTTTTGCTTTGCTTCCTGTTGGGTTATCCGCTTGCTCCCGGCTCGCTGATCGGTTTGCTGAACGTGGCACTGATCGCGCAGCCGGAATTGCAGCTGTTGTCGCCTGAGCTTGAGTGATTGGCTTTTTATTGCCCGCTTTTTTTAATAGTTTCTGTCGTTCGGCTTCGCTTAAAAGCGAGGTCTTTTTGATTTGTTTGGCCATTAGTGATGTAAGTTAACTGAAGTGTTAGCCTTAGTTTCGGTCATGATGAGTCAGACTTGCAAGTTTTGTTTTTACGGATCGGCTCTGTTTTGTTCCTTCTGTCATCATGCTGGAACAGCGAGTCAAAGTAATGTATGCCATTTTTTGGCAGTGCAGGAACCAATTTATCGGCCAAAAGCATGGCTCCTGATCACGAACGAAAACTACAGTTCAGCCTATGCTGTGGCGGCTGCAATCAAAAATACTATGTTCTTATGTAAGCGCTGCCCCCATTGTTTTCGCGCTATGAGTCAGGTACAGCCTGAAACACGACAGATGAGAATAGATCGTATTGTTTAAGCGGATGGCCCGGCGGCATAATGCTGTTTTTTAGATCAAAGAAGCAACAAAATGAAATTGGAAGAAATGCTGAAAAACTCGGCGCAGGCAGCCAAGCTGCTGAAGGCGGTTTCCAATGAACGCCGTTTGCTGATTTTGTGTTATTTGCTGGAGTCTGAGTTATCAGTCACCGAAATGAATGACAAGTTGGGTTTAAGTCAGTCGGCTTTGTCTCAGCATCTGGCTGTACTCAGACGACAAAAGCTGGTGAAAACCCGTAAAGAAGCTCAAACCGTATTTTATCGTATCCATAGCGCAGAAGCTGTTGCTTTGATTGGGTTACTGCATAAGCTCTATTGTGAGAAGAAATAGTAAAGTAGATTAGCGAATAAAAAATCGTCAGGAACGATTTTTAACAGCTTTAGCTGGCCCGAAGGGTGAGCGTCATGGATGACGGCGAATACAAAAATATCAGGAGTGTTTTTGAACATTGGAGCGAAGCGACAATGGCCCGATAGGGTGAGCGCCATGGATGGCAGCGAATAAAAAATCGTCAGGAACGATTTTTAACAGCTTTAGCTGGCCCGAAGGGTGAGCGTCATGGAAGACGGCGAATAAAAAAACCACCTTGCGGTGGTTTTTTTATTTTGCACTGTCACAATTTACTGTTGCGAACAACAGCGAATTGAAATTAAGCTGCTTTAGTAGCTAAAGCCTTAACGTGCGCATTTAAGCGTGACTTATGACGGGCAGCTTTGTTCTTATGGATCAGACCTTTGTCTGCCATACGATCCAAAATTGGAACCATCTTTTTGAACGCTTCTTGTGAAGCAGCCAAATCAGCAGTTAACACTGCAGCGTATGTTTTCTTCATGAAAGTACGCATCATTGAGCGCTGACTTGCGTTTTGCTGACGACGCTTTTCTGATTGAATAGCGCGCTTCTTAGCAGACTTGATGTTAGCCAAGGTAACACTCCTAAAAACTAAACCGGGACCTTTAAAGGCCGCATAATATGCCTATTTTGTAGGCCCTTGTCAAATGGTTTCCTTGACAGATTACAGAATAAAATTAGCCCTTCGCTGGTAATCCACTCTGACTCGGGTGAAAATAGCAGAAATGTCGTTGCAGGAGCAGTCTGTGTCAGGAAAATTATTAAAATCAGGCATGATCGTAAGCTTTATGACCCTTATTTCACGGGTATTGGGCTTGGTGCGTGATGTGATTGTCGCCAATGTGTTAGGCGCAGGCGCTATGGCCGATGTTTTTTTTATGGCCAACCGAATTCCTAATTTTTTACGACGTTTATTTGCCGAAGGAGCTTTTTCACAGGCTTTTGTGCCCGTACTGGCTGAAGTAAAAGAAAAACATGGTGATGATGCGGTACGTGAACTGATCGCCAAAGCGGCAGGGACTTTAGGTTTTATTGTCACAGCTGTGACTTTGCTGGCTGTGATTGGCTCTCCTGTATTGATGATGTTATTTGGTGCTGGCTGGTTTAGTGCCTATTTAGACGGCGCGCCTGAAGGGGATAAATACCTGCAGGCCAGTTTCCTGTTAAAAATCACCTTCCCTTATTTATGGTTTATCACTTTTGTGGCTTTATCGGGAGCTGTGCTTAATACCTATAACAAGTTTGCAGTGGCTGCTTTTACCCCGGTGTTTTTAAATATTGCCATGATAGGGGCCGCTATTTATTTAGCACCGCAAATGCAAAACCCGGCAGAAGCTATTGCCTGGGGCGTATTTTTAGGTGGTTTGATTCAGTTTTTATTCCAGTTGCCGTTTTTAGCTAAAGCCGGTTTTCTGGTGATGCCACGCTGGGGCTGGAAAGACTCAAATGTGACTAAAATCCGCACTTTAATGATCCCGGCTTTGTTTGGGGTGTCGGTCAGTCAGATAAACTTATTACTGGATGCCATTATCGCGTCCTTTTTAGTCACAGGGGCTGTTAGCTGGTTGTATTACTCTGACCGCCTGCTGGAGTTTCCTTTGGGTTTGTTTGGCATTGCAATTGCTACTGTGATTTTGCCTGGCTTGTCACGTCATTATGCGTCTGCGAGCGAAGAGGCCTTTAAATACACCCTGGACTGGGCCGTGCGTTTTATTTGCCTGTTTGGTATTCCATCCATGATGGGTCTCATCGTGCTGGCTGAACCTATTATTGCATCGGTCTTTATGCGTGGTGAATTTACTGCCGATGACGTCGTAAAAACCTCTTATAGCCTGATAGCTTACAACACTGGCTTAGTGGCGCTGATGCTGATTAAAGTGCTGGCTCCGGCTTTTTATGCCAGACAGGATATTAAGACACCGGTGCGAATTGCCATTATTGCTATGGTAGCCAATATGGTGTTTAACCTGATGCTGGCGCCTTTTTTAAGTTATGTTGGTCTGGCATTAGCTACAGCTATGTCCGGTACTTTAAATGCGTATTTACTTTATCGTGGCTTAAAGCAGCGTGATATTTATAGCTTTAGCAGTAAAACCAGCTGGTTTATCGCCAAGGCTTTTATTGCCGCAGCTGTAATGGCGGGCTGTATTTTGTATGTCATGCCTGATTTGACGGGCTGGATTGCTTTGGGCTTATCAGGCCAGGTGTTGCATCTGTTGGCTTATTTTGCTTTTGCTATTGTGACCTACTTTGTTTTACTTTTTGTGTTTGGTGTTCGTTTGAACGATTTTAAACGCCAGACAAATGCTGAAAGCAAATGATTCTTGGGGTCACTTAAGGTTATAATCGGGCACTTTTCGCAGCGGCAGAGTAAGAATACCGGATGGAGTTAATTCGCGGCTTACATACAATTCAACCCAGACATCAGGGCTGCGTCTTAACTATAGGCAATTTTGATGGCGTGCATCTGGGGCATCAGGCAGTACTGACGCAATTAAAAGCTATTGCGGCAGAGTTGAATTTACCTGCAGTGGTGATGGTGTTTGAACCCCAGCCACTGGAGTTGTTTAACCCTGAAGGTGCACCAGCGCGTTTATGCCGTTTTCGGGAAAAATACCACTGGCTGGCGCAACAAGGTGTGGATCGCATGCTTTGCGTGCCTTTTACCCGTGAATTTGCCAGTCAGCAGCCAGAGCAATTTATTCAGGACTTATTGCTGAATAAACTGGGTGTAAAGCATCTGATTGTCGGTGATGATTTTTGTTTTGGTAAAAACCGTGCCGGTAATTTTGCTTTGCTACAACAAGCCGCAGCGCAGCATGGTTTTGGTTTGGGTAGCACGGCCAGCCTGAAACAAAATGACCAGCGGGTCAGCAGCACTTTAATTCGCCAGGCTCTGGAGCAAGATCAGTTAGAGCTGGCTGCACAAATGTTAGGCCGGCCATTTTCATTGATGGGTCGGGTACGGCATGGTCAGAAAGTAGGGCGGCAGTTAGGGTTTCCAACGGCCAATGTCTGGCTCTATCGGAAGAATTTACCTGTGCATGGGGTGTATGCCATTGAAGCTGTGACCCAGATGGGTTTTTACCATGGCGTGGCTAATATTGGTTCCAGACCCACTTTACAAGGTAAAAAAGAGCAGCTTGAAGCTCATTTTTTTGATTTTAACGGCGACTTATACGGTCAGCAGATCGAAGTGATTTTAAAGCAAAAAATCAGGTCAGAGCGACGTTTTGACGGCCTTGCGCAATTGCAGCAACAAATTGCATTAGATGCGCAGCAGGCGCGTGATTATTTTGGGTTGCCACCGGCTTAATAAGCTGATGGCAACGCAACAACGAATTTAAACTTAAAGAAGACGGAACAACAACGGATGACTGACTACAAGCAGACTTTGAATTTACCGGACACGGCTTTTGCCATGCGCGCCAACCTTGCGCAGCGTGAGCCACAGATGTTAGCCAACTGGACAGAAAAAAATCTGTACCAGAAAATTCGTCAGGCCAAACAAGGTAAAAAAACCTTTATCCTGCACGATGGCCCTCCATACGCCAACGGTAATATTCACATTGGTCATGCGGTCAATAAAATCCTCAAAGACATGATTGTCAAAGCCATGACCTTGTCTGACTTCGATGCCCCTTATGTGCCGGGTTGGGACTGTCATGGTTTGCCTATTGAACTGGTGGTCGAAAAGAAATATGGCAAGCCGGGCGTTAAGCTGACAGCGGCTGAATTCCGTCAAAAATGCCGTGATTATGCGCTGACGCAAATCGAAGCTCAAAAAATCGACTTTATCCGTTTAGGTGTTTTAGGCGATTGGGACAATCCATACCGTACTATGGATTTTCATACCGAAGCCAATATCATCCGCTCTTTGGCCCGTATCATCGACAATGGTCATTTACAGCAAGGCTTTAAGCCAGTGCATTGGTGCACAGACTGTGGTTCTGCTTTGGCTGAAGCTGAAGTGGAGTATCAGGATAAAGTATCACCAGCTATTGATGTTCGTTTCACGCTGGTGAACGAAGCTGATGTGAATAAATTTGATCACCCTGAAGGCCACACCGGTTCTGGCCCTGTGTCTGTTGTGATCTGGACGACCACGCCCTGGACTATTCCGGCCAACCGCGCTGTGGCACTGAATGCCAAAATTGAGTACAGCCTGGTACAGGTCGAACAAGGCCCACATGGCCCTGAACGTTTAATTCTGGCGACAGACTTAGTCACTGCTGTGATGGCCCGTGCTGGTGTGGAACATTATCATAATCTGGGATTCTGCAAAGGTCAGGCACTGGAGCTGGTGAAATTAAAACACCCGCTGTACGACTTTGAAGTGCCGGTCATTTTAGGTGATCACGTCACTACTGATTCTGGTACTGGAGCTGTACACACAGCACCAGGCCATGGTCCGGAAGACTTTACTGTAGGTAAGTTGTACAACTTAGAAGTGGCCAACCCTGTAGGCGCGAACGGTGTTTATCTGCCGGATACGCCGCTGTTTGCTGGTCAGCATGTATTTAAAGCCAATGATTCTGTGGTTGAAGCTTTAAAAGAAGCAGGCAAGCTGCTGGTGCACAAAGCCTTAACACACAGCTATCCGCATTGCTGGCGCCATAAAACCCCTATTATTTTCCGTGCGACACCGCAGTGGTTTGTCAGCATGGAACAAAAAGGGCTGCGTAGCACCTCGCTGCAAGAGATTGGTAAAACCCGCTGGATCCCGGACTGGGGCCAACAACGTATTGAAAACATGGTAGCAGGTCGTCCGGACTGGTGTATCTCCCGTCAGCGTACCTGGGGTGTACCTATTGCACTTTTTGTTGATAAAGATACCAGTGCGCTGCACCCAAATACTCAGGCCCTGATGGAGCAAGTCGCTAAGTTAGTCGAGCAGTCTGGTATTCAGGCATGGTTTGATTTAGATGCTGAAACTTTGCTGGGTGCTGATGCAGCTCAGTATGTCAAAGTAACTGACACTCTGGACGTCTGGTTTGATTCTGGCGTCACTCACGCTTGTGTCATTGACCCTCGCCCTGAATTTCATGGTGCCACTCAGGCTGACTTGTATTTAGAAGGTTCGGATCAGCATCGTGGCTGGTTTATGTCCTCCCTGATGACGGGTGTGGCTATTAAACACCACGCGCCATACAAACAAGTACTGACCCATGGTTTTACCGTCGATGGTGAAGGCCGCAAAATGTCCAAGTCCTTGGGCAATGTGGTGTCGCCGCAAGACGTGATGAACAAGTTAGGCGCTGATATCCTGCGTTTATGGGTAGCCACTACGGATTACACCTCAGAGATGACAGTCTCGGATGAAATCTTAAACCGCGCTGCCGATAAATACCGTCGTATCCGTAATACGGCCCGTTTCCTTCTGGCGAACTTAAAAGGTTTTGAACCAGAAACACAGTTGGTGCCATTTGAAGAGATGGTGCAGCTGGATTTATGGCTGGTGCAACGTGCTGCCAAACTGCAGCAGGAAATTGTCGATGCCTATGAGAACTACCAGTTCCATCAGGTTAGCCAGAAGCTGATGAATTTCTGTACTGTAGAGTTGGGCAGTTTCTACTTAGACGTGATTAAAGACCGTCAATACACAGCCAAAACTGATGGTTTAGCCCGTCGTTCCTGCCAGACTGCATTATTCCATGTGGTGCAGGCTATGGTGCGCTGGATGGCACCTATCATGAGCTTCACAGCTCAGGAAATCTGGGAAGTGATGCCGGGTGAGCATTCAGAGTTTGTCTTTACTGAAGTTTGGTATCAGGGCTTGGATACAGTGCCTGCTGGTCAGTTTGATGATGCCTTCTGGCAACAACTGCTGGAAGTGCGTGATGCAGTCAACAAGGTGCTGGAAGTGGGGCGTCGTGATGGCAAAATTGGTGCGTCATTACAAGCTGAAGTGACGTTATACGCCAAAGGCCAACTGGCAACAGACCTGATCTCTATCGGCGATGAGTTACGTTTTGCTTTGTTAACGTCGACTGCAGTGGTCTCCAGTGAAGCTGCTCCTGCTGATGCAGTAGCGACCGAAATGGATAACCTCTTTGTGGTATTGAACGCATCTACTGCGCCTAAGTGTGATCGTTGCTGGCACCACAGACACGATGTAGGTTTGAATCCGGCGCATCCGCTGATTTGTATCCGCTGTGTGGATAACGTTGAAGGTGCTGGTGAAGTAAGGAAGTTTGCTTAATGTCTTTAGTTAAAGGGCGTTTATTTCAAGACACAGGTTGGCACTGGTGGTGGCTGGTCCTGCTGCTGCTGGTTGCTGATCAGCTTAGCAAAGTCTGGGTCATTCAGAATTTCAGTTTGGGTGAGTCGGTTTCTTTGTTACCGGTATTTAATTTCACTTATGCCCGTAACTATGGTGCTGCCTTTTCGTTTTTAGGTGATGCAGGCGGCTGGCAACGCTGGTTGTTTACCCTGATAGCCGTAGTGGTCAGCATCGTTTTAGCCGTTTGGTTAAGCCGTTTGCCGAAAGCTCAGGTGAAGTTGTCTTTAGCCTTAAGCCTGATTATCAGCGGCGCTATAGGTAACTTAATCGACCGCAGCCTTTATGGTTATGTGGTGGATTTTCTGCATGTGTTTTATCAGAACTGGCATTACCCTATTTTTAATATCGCCGACTGCGCTATCAGCATTGGTGCCGTTTTACTGATCTGGGACAGTTTTACCAATGACACTGAAACCCAGAAAGCCACTTCAGGAGACAAGCCGTGATCATAGGTCCAGGCAGTACTGTGATATTTCACTTTGATATTAAATTATCCGATGGCAGCGCCGCCGAAAGCACCAGGGTGCATAACAAACCGGCCAAACTGCAAATGGGTGATGGCAGTTTATCGCCCGCTTTTGAAGCTCAGTTAGGTGGAATGGCAGCTGGTGACAAACGTACTTTTACCTTAGCGCCTGAAGATGCTTATGGTTTGCCTAATCCTGATAATATTTATTATGTCGATCGCAGCAAGTTTTCAGCCGATGCGCCTGCTCAGGTGGGCATGATTGTAGGTTTTGCTATGCCGGATGGTTCTGAACTGCCGGGTTTGATCCGTGAAGTAGTGGGTGAGTCCGTGACTGTAGATTTTAATCATCCGCTGGCAGGACAGACTCTGACTTTTAACGTTGAAATCGTACAGGTTATCAATTAATTATGGATATCTTACTCGCCAATCCACGTGGTTTTTGTGCTGGTGTAGACCGTGCTATCAGCATAGTCTCCCGCGCGCTGGAAATTTACGAGCCGCCTATTTACGTGCGCCATGAAGTGGTGCATAACAAATTTGTGGTGGATGGTTTACGCCGTGCCGGTGCTGTTTTTGTCGATGAACTGGACGAAGTACCGGATGACGCCATTGTTATTTTCAGCGCTCATGGTGTATCGCAGGCTGTGCGTGAGCAAGCTAAAAAACGTGGCTTGAAAGTGTTTGATGCTACTTGCCCGCTGGTGACCAAAGTGCATATGGAAGTGACCCGTGCCAGTCGTAAAGGCATAGAATGTATTTTGATTGGCCATGCCGGACACCCTGAAGTAGAAGGCACTATGGGCCAATACGACAACGCTGAAGGCGGCATTTATCTGGTCGAGTCGGTGGAGGATGTTGAAATACTGCAGGTGAAAAATCCGGCTGTGTTGTGCTTTAGCAGCCAGACGACTTTATCTGTGGATGATACCGCTGATGTGATTGATGCTTTGCGCAAACGTTTCCCGGATATTGAAGGGCCACGCAAAGACGATATTTGTTATGCCACCCAAAACCGGCAGGATGCAGTGCGTGAGTTGTCGGCCAAAACTGAACTCTTATTGGTGGTTGGCGCAAAAAACAGCAGTAACTCAAATCGTTTACGCGAACTGGCTGAAAAAATGGGCTGTCGTTCTTACCTGATAGATACTGCTGCTGATATTCAGCAGGACTGGTTAAAAGATGTTAAATCTGTGGGGGTCACTGCCGGAGCTTCAGCCCCTGAAGTATTAGTGCAGCAAGTGGTGCAGCGTTTGACAGAGTGGGGTGGCAAGCAGGTGATTGAGCACCCAGGCCGTGAAGAAAACGTTATTTTTGCCGTGCCGGCAGAGCTTCGCTAACACTATCATTTCAAGTAGTTTTCTCTTTGTTAACCAGTTGTGCCTGAAGCTTTGGCTGCAGGCACAACTGTGCTGTTGAGCGCCTAGCGTCCTGCCAATCTTTTGCTATGCTTAAACCCTTGGTCCTTTTCAGTAGGTGGCCTATGGGAGTAGTAAACAAATGGATGATCGTCCTTTGTTGCAGCGGCAAAAAGCTTTTACCCTGATTGAACTGATGATTTCCCTTCTGGTGCTGTTGGTGCTTGTGGCTGTTGCTGTGCCTTCCTTTACTGATTTGCTGGCCCGAAACCGTTTGTCGGGCCAGGCCAATGAACTGCTTTCTGTGATCCAACTGGCGCGCTCTGAAGCCATTAAACAAAATCAAACCATACGTTTATGTAAAGCAAATGCCGAACTAAACGACTGTTCTGCTGCCAGTGGTTCCTGGCAAGGTTGGTTGGTGACGGATACAGCCTCACCAGTCATAGTGATCCGGGCTGGCCGCTTTGACGAGCGACTGATCATCAGCGCTGCCTTTACTGAACTGCGTTTTAGTGGGCAGGGCTTAATCCGCAGTCAAACCAATCAACCACTCAATTCCAGTTTTAGCTTATGTGCCGATGGCCCTGCCTTTGCGGACAATGGCAGAACCCTGACTTTCTTATCCGGTGGACGCAGCAGTATTCAGCTGTCCCAATGCGGCAGTTGATAAGGAGCGCCCATGCACAGCCTCAATAGCAACCATCCCCACAACTGCTGTTCCGGATCAACACAACAAGGCATTGCCTTGATCGAGATCCTGATCGCGGTGCTGGTGCTGGCCATTGGTTTGTTGGGCATAGCCGCTTTGCAAAGCAGCTCGGTGCGTTATAGCCAAAGTGCCCAGGAGCGCACCACTGCGCTGATTATGGCTGGTACTTTAACTGAAATGATCCGCTCCAACCCTGTTGTGGCCAGAGCAGGCTCTTATGCAGGGAATTGCGAGTCTGAATTGCTGGCGGATTGGGCGCTGCAGTTACAACTCGCCACTGGAACCAGCAGTTGCCCTGAAGTGGAGTGGGATCCTGCTGCTGGTGTCTATACCATCAGTATCAGCTGGCTGGACGAGAAAGTGACTGGTTCCAGCAATTTCGAAATTCTGGTGCGGCCATGAAACAGCAGCAGGGTTTTACTTTATCTGAACTGATGATCGCTATGCTGCTTGGTTTATTACTGACAGGTTCTGTGATAGGGGTGTATTTATCCAACAGTAAAACGGCCGGGCTGAATACAGTGTTGGGCGAATTACAAAACTCCAGCCGAACTACGTTTGAGCTGATGGCCAATGACATCCGGCGCTCCGGTTATATTGGCTGTGGTAACGCCTCCCGCGTGGTGAATGTGCTCAATGCCGCTAATGTGGCAGGCTCAGCCTGGGCTGTCTGGAACGGCGGTATTGAAGGCTTTCAACAGCCTGCTCCTGCAATGAATGGAGTGACTCCGTTGGCAGGTACAGACGCTATCCGGCTGATGTTTGGCTCTGGCCGCAGTTACAGTGTGGAATCCCATGATGCGGCCTTGAGCCAATTGCTGCTCAGTACTGAGCATCAGCTGCAAAACGGTGATTTATTAATACTTTGCGATGAAACCTTAAGCAGCATTTTTAGTGTCAGCGCGACCGATATGACCAGCGTGTCCCATCAGGCCAATGTCAGCAACTGTGCTTCAGGTTTGGGTTTTCCATTGTTGTGTGATGGCGCAGCGGGAACAGTAAAACAATATGCAGTTAATTCGATGCTGATGAACTTTGATTCGGTCAGCTGGTATGTAGCCACCAGCACAGATCAACAAAACACCTCTTTGTTTAGGGTCAGAAACAACAGTGCGGCTGAAGAAATTCTTTATGGTGTCACTGATTTACAGCTGGAGTTTATGGATGAGCGCAGCAGAAGCTGGCGTGACGCCAATCAGGTACTGGACTGGATGGATATTATTTCAGTACGCATTTCATTGCAGTTTGCCGCTACCGGGGCTGCGGATCTGCAGTTACCTGAACAAATGAGCCGGATGAATTATCAGATCAGCATCAGGAACAGGATTTGATTATGAACGCAGCAGAGTTTCAGTCCTCTCATCTCATCCGTCAGCAGCAGGGTATAGTGCTGGTCATTAGCTTATTGCTGCTATTGGCCATTACTTTGGTCGCCGTCAGCAGTATGCAATCAAGCTTATTGCAGGAGCGCATGAGCGCCAATTTGTACGACCGGCAATCGTCCTATCAGCAGGTGGAAGCGGCCTTACTGGAGGCTGAGGTTATACTGAATGTGAACGACCCTGTTGCGCTGATTGATGGCGCAGGGGTTTATGATTTACCTGTGGTTGGTGCTGATGATCGCTGGAATGACAACGGGCTGCTTTGGCTGCCGGCGACAGCACTGAATAGCGACAGCGAAACCGGTGCACAGTTTCTGATTGAATATATGGGCGACTGGCCTTATCCGCCTGAATGCGCTGATGTGGCAAGTAAAGACAAAATTTCTGTGGGTTGTTTATCACCCACTTTTCGTATTACGGCACGTACTGTGTCAGACAATGGCAGGGCTGCGGTCATGCTGCAAAGTTTATTCAGGCGCTAATCTGCTGAGGCTGATGTGATGAAACTAAAAACATCCTGCATAAGACCCATGGCATTGAGTTTGATGCTCACCAGCTTTTACAGTATCGCCGCGCTGGATTTAACCTCCCCCCCGCTGCAAACCGGTAGCTCGGTAGAACCCAATATCATGTTTATGATTGATGACTCAGGCTCAATGCACTGGGAAATTACCCCGGATCTTTATGCAGATAATCCACATTATGTCTATCCCATAGTGGCTGGTATTTATGGTGATGGAGACGCCAGTCATCATGTGGTGTCGTTTCGGGATGAAAGTAATGCGACGAACCTGAACGCCACCAATAATAATGAGGCTTTGTATGCCAGAGCTATGCGCTCTTATGCGCTGAATAAATCCTATTATAATCCGTCAATTACTTATAAACCCTGGATTAAAGCCGACGGCACTTCCTATCCAAACTCTAACCCTGCTGCGGCTTATCATCATCCATTCCGGACTTTTAAAGGCAGCCGTAACCTGACAGTGAATGAAACGTCCAGCGCGGGCTGGCGCTATTGCACTATTACGGCAACAACAAAAAGCAATTGTCAGAACGTGACTGCCAGCCGGACTTTTTACCCTGCGGTTTACTACAACCATACGGGAGGCAGTTTATTTACCTACACTAATTACCAGCGTGTAGAAATTAATGCTGCCACTTTAAGCTACAGCGGCGAAGGGCGGTTGAATCGCACTGACTGCACTGCCGGTACCTGCAGTTACGCTCAGGAAATACAGAATTTTGCCAATTGGTACACTTATTACCGCTCACGTTTATTGGCTTCTCAATCTGGTATAGGCCGGGCTTTTTCTACTCAAACTGAAGCGCTACGTGTAGGTTTTGGCGCTATTAATAAAGGCAGCAGCACAGTAGATGGTGCCAGTATCAGTACCATTATCAATGGTGTGCGGCCTTTTACCGGTAACGCTAAACAGAGCTTTTACGATCAGTTGTATGAACGAGTGTATGGCTACAATGGTACGCCACTACGTAAAGCATTGAATGATGCCGGTTTGTATTATTCAAGAACCGACAATAAAGGGCCGTGGGGTGCCAATCCAGGCTCAGATGACAGTAGCCAACATATTATGTGTCGTCAGAGTTATAGCATTTTGATGACAGATGGCTACTGGAGCGAAGACAGCGCATCACAAGCGCAAACCAGTGCAGCGCGTAATAACAACGACGGCAGTACCACCAATAATCAAACCATCAGCAGGCCAGGCGGTACCTCTTATGTCTATGCGCCATCAGGGCCGTTTTCGGATGGCCGCAGTAATACACTGGCTGATGTAGCTATGTATTACTGGAAGCGGGATTTACGCACCGATCTGGATAACTTAGTCCCCACCAGCCCTATTAATCCTGCCTTTTGGCAGCATATGGTAACTTTTGGTGTCGGCCTTGGGGTTGAAGGCACTATCAGTTCCACTACAGCTTTTAATGCTATTGGCTCGGCCAGTGCTATTTCATGGCCTGATCCTTTAGCCACACAAGCGGCAAAAATTGATGATTTATTACATGCAGCTGTTAACAGCAGAGGGGGCTTTTTCAGTGCGGCTGACCCGGACACCTTTGCCACAGGATTATCCAATACCTTGTCCGCTATTATTGCCCGGGTGGCGTCTGGATCGAATTTAGCGGGCACCACCACCTCCTTGCAGGCGGAACAAAGTGTGTATCAGGGCCGCTTTAACAGCGGTGACTGGAGTGGTGATTTGGTGAATTACAATATTGAAGACACCACCAGTTATGTCTGGAGTGCTGCGGAGGAAATGCCGGATTGGGACGACAGAGTGATTTATTTTGGCAAAACAGAAACCGCTGCAGATGTGTTTGTCTGGGCCAACTTAACCAGTGGTGTTGGCAGTCAGCAGGCGGCTTTAGGCAGCAGCAATGTGGTGGATTATTTACGTGGTAACCCTGCGCTGGAGCAACAAAATGGCGGCAGCTACCGCAACAGATCCACAGCTTTAGGTGATATTGCCAACTCCTCTCCTGTGTATGTCGGCGCCCCGGTGAATTTTAATTACCATGCTTATAGCTGGCCTGAATCCAGCAGTTACAAAGCGCATATCGCGGCTTATAAAAACAGGCAGCCACTGATTTATGTCGGCGCCAATGACGGTATGTTACACGCCTTTAATGCCACCACTGGTGTTGAAGCTTTTGCTTATGTGCCAAAGCAGATGCTGACGACCGCTACAAACCTGAAAGCCCTGAGTGAACCCAATGTCAGTGGTGTGATCCAAAAAGACTATTTTGTCGATGGCACAGCGGTGTCTGCTGATGTGTATTTTGATGGCAGCTGGCGTACCGTGTTGATTGGCAGCACAGGCAGGGGGGGTAACAGTTTGTTTGCCCTTGATATTACCGACCCGGGGCAAATCAGCCAGGCCAGTTTATTATGGGACAAAAGTTTTCCGCAACTAGGCATCACAACAGCCAAACCAGTGATCACCCGTCTAAATAACGGTAAATGGGCTGTCGTTATTGGCTATGGCTACAACAACAGTACAGGCAAACCAGGATTGTTAGTGCTGGATATTGAAACCGGTGTTTCTATGGCCAGTGGTAATAATTTGGAAGTGACAACGGGTTCAGGGGATACAGGTTTAGGCCAGATAGAAGGCTGGGATTACAGTAAAAATGGCAATACGGACTGGTTTTTTGCCGGAGATTTACAAGGCAATGTCTGGAAGTTTGATTTATCGTCAAACAACCCGGGGAACTGGGGCATAGCTTATGGCGGCGGGCCTTTGTATCAGGCAGAAGATGCGGCTGGTGATCCACAATCTATTACCGGCGGTATAGCGCTGGGGTCTGAACCTAAAACCGGTAAGTTGTGGTTGTTTTTTGGCACAGGCCGTTATCTGGAAACACCAGACCCTCAACTGGATGACGAACAAAGCTGGTACGGCATTATGGATGGCACCGCTTTGTCTGGCCGGGCTTTACTTAAAGAGCGAACTTTAACCAACGTCAGCCACAGCAATGGCACTGAAGGACGCACTGTGTCTGCTTCTGCCGCCAATGATATGGCCGGTTTTCAAGGCTGGTTTATCGACCTGCCCGATGTTCGTGAACGTATTGTGTCTTCGCCTCGATTAGTGGGCACCACTTTAGTGGTGAACAGTATTATTCCGGACAGCAATGTGTGTAATCCGGAAGGGGATGGTTATGTCATGGCCATCGATCCTTTTCATGGTGGCCGCTTGAAATACCACTTTTTCGATATTTCAGGCGATGAAGGTTTTAATCAGGACGATGGGGTGGCAGAAGGGGATGAGATAGTGGAATTGTCCGGTGTACGTTTTAACAGTATGCCAACTGAACCTTTGTTTTTTGAAGACAAAATGGCGGTAGGTTTAGCTGACACTAATGTGGTGAATTTAGACGTAAACACTCAAATCAGACGTGGCCGCGTGTCATGGCGAGAGGTAGACAACTAATGCAAAGTACCAGATCTCATGGGTTTTCTCTGGTGGAGTTACTGATCGCCATTACGATCATAGGCACTTTAACCGCTATTGCTGTGCCTTCGTATCAGGGCTATATGCTGGGCAGCGCCCGTGCCAGTGCGAGCGCCTGTTTATTGGAATACGCCCAGTTTATGGAAAGGGTGTACACCACCAATATGACCTATGCCACAAACAATGGCGCGGCAACAGAGTTGCCAACTTTGCAATGCAGCAAAGACTTATCTGACCGTTTTAACTTTGATCTTGATAATTTAGCCAGCCGCACCTTTACCCTGACAGCTACAGCCAAAAGCGCACAAGCCGCTGACGATTGCACTTCATTAAGCTACAACCAGGCAGGTATTAAAGGCGCCAATGGTGGCACTGGTGCGACCATTGTGAAAAAGTGTTGGTAGGATTTGACCTTTTAAGGAACGGAGGTAAATTTAAAGTAAACGGACTTTCACAGGCGCAAGGATATGCCGAATGCCTCTGGTTTTACCTTAACCGAAGTTCTGATCAGTTTATTATTGCTATGTCTTACAGGGCTTGGCGTTTTAAGTGCGTCTTTATTTGCCCGTCAGCAAGTGATCATGGCAACCCAACAAACCATAGCTTTGTCTTTAACCACTGAACTGGCCAGCCGTATGGCAAGTCATGACAGTTCTGCCGGCTATTACGAGGGCATTCATCCGCTCTGGACAACTGCCGAATCAGTAGCATGCACCGAAACCCATACCTGTGATGCGGAACAACTGAGTCAGTTTCATTTATACAGCACCTTAAGTGCGTCAGGTCACCCCCAAAGTTTACTGCTACTACAACAACCTGCGCTTTGTATTCGCCAGCAGGCGGATCAGAAACTGGTGCAGTTAAGCTGGCGGTCTCAGGCCAAAGTACAAATTCAGCGTCCGGTCTCTGTCTGTGATTTATCGCCTAACCGGCTGCAATTTTCTGTGGTGGTGCCTTGAGATGCGCGGTTTTACCTTACTTGAAGTACTGATCAGTCTGACTTTAGGTTTAGTTTTGATGACCTTTTTGGTCGGGACTTTGTTTGCCACTCAGCAATCCAATCGACAAACCCAGCAGCTGGTGCAATTGCAACAAAATAGCCAGATGTTGTTGAGTTTGTTCCAGTCTGAATTGCCAAATATGATGTTTTTCGCTGGTCGCAGTCTGGCGGATGTGGCTTCAGCTTCGCATCAGTTGCCTCCGGTATTAGGGGATTGTGTCGCTGAGTTGGATGCTGGCAGTTTCCCTATGAAAGGCCAAGCTTACCTGACACTCTATGCAGAACAAATTCGGGCACATCAACATCTGAGCTGTTTAAATCAGCCCAAAGCAGGCTCTGAGTTATTGCAACTCAAACGTCTGGTTGGCAGCAGTGTGTTAGCCACTCAGATGCGCACAAACCGGTTTTATTTTGAAACTTCAGCGGCGAGCAGTCGTTTTGTCAACAGTTCCAGTGCTGAGTTGACTCCGGATTCACTGTACTGGCCTTTCACCCACGAAGTTTTTTACATCAGCGAACAAAAACATGCGGGCAAGACAGTGCCGGTGTTAATGCGTAAACGCTTAATCCGCAATGCGGCAGGACAATCCATAATGGATACCGATTCCATTATGGATGGTGTTGAGCGTATGCATTTCGAATTTGGTTTAGACGCCAATGCAGATGGTCAGGTGGATTATTATCTGACCACAGCACAAATGCAGCCACAGCATTGGCAGCAACAAAAACACCGTATTATCAATATTAAGTTTTACCTGTTGTTACGTAGTTTAGATGAGGACTTTAGTTACCAAAACAATCAGCTTTATCAGATGGGACAGGAGTGGTTTAAAGCTCCCTCTGATCCGTTCCGACGCCTGTTAGTCAGCAGTTCTGTGGCATTTAGCAACACACGCTTATAAAAGGAGGTCGTTATGATGTTGATTTCTAAAGGTTTTATTCTGGTCACCACCTTAATATTAATGCTGATTTTAACGTGCATTACTATACCTATGCTGGTTCAAACCAGTTTGAGCCAAAAGTTGGCGGGCAGTGCCACTTTAGCTGTTCAGCTAAAACAACAAACCCAAAGCAAGCATGTACAGCAATTGCAACAGCTGAAAAAAGGTGATTTTGAGTCCGGAGTTTTTACGGTCGCTCCCTGTCCGGCGCTTTATGCTGCCTGGAGTGATCTCTCGTTGCTGTGCGAGTGGCATCAGCTTCGCACTACCGGAGGGGCGCTACATCATCAGCATAGTGTGACCAGCTTTTTAGTCAGGCAATCTTTGCCTGAAGGAGGCAGGGATGGGCTTTATTAGGTTTGGGCTCTGGCTGTTGCTATTCAGCCATCCACTGTCAGCAGGTAGCTACTGGAGCCATATACCGGGTTTTGGTTCAGTGCAACTGACAGAACTAAATCAGGAACAGCATACTGCATTGGCAACCCATTTAAAGCTGAGTCAGGAGGATGCCACAATGTGGCTGGATCATCTGCCTGCTCAATTAGAAGCCATAGCCTGCAGTACACTGGATGTACAAAGCCAGCCCTTGCCTGCTTATGTTGATGCTGGCTATCAGGTGGTCAGCTATGCAGGCGTGTTGAGATTCAAAGCGGATGATCAGACGAAAGGCACGGTCTGGTGGTTACCCTGGTCGTTATTGCCCTCGTTAGCGCAGATCAGAGCTGAACTGGAAGATTTGGCTCAGCAGGTTCATCAGCCTCTGCTGCTCACTGAGCAAGAGCTGAAACAAAATGATCAGTTTATTCTTATCAGTGGCAGCAGCAATCAGAGTCCGTCGTATTTTGCCCTAAAGCTCAACTCCCTGCATTTACCTGAACTCTTGTGGTCTGCCACTACTGCAGTGGCTGGTTTTGAAGAATTAGCCGGTGCTATGGCACAACCTGTATTACTGGCAGAGCAGGCTCAGGGGCCTGGTGATTCGCCTCTGTCGATTTTGTTACCCAATACCGGAGCGACAGAGCAAAAACCGCTGTTTTATAAAGTGGAAGCCCTGACAGGTAAGGTGCGTGGCAGGCTGGTCGCCGGGCAGAAAGTGTCTGACTTATCCGGCGCCTTGACTGTGTACGATCAAAACAGGGATTCAATGTCAGACAGTCTGATTTTCAGTACCAAAGCGGGTCAGGTCTGGTTGGCTCAGATGGAGCATAACCAGTTTTATAACATCCAGCTAATCGCTGATTTGTCATCCCTTGAGTTCAGCGACATACAATTTATCCGCACCTTATATGCTGCAGTTCCTGTGGGTGGGGCGGGCAGCGATTTTCATTCCAGACGCAGTCAATGGCTGCTGCTGTTGGGAGCTTTGCGACAAGAAAAAAGTGTTGTAGTGCTATTAAAACTACAAGAAGGTCCACCAGCCGGGTCTGCCGTTTTAGTCGACCGGACTTTGCCGGCGGCGCCTGGTCTTGCGGTATTAACCGATCAGGATTGGCAGCAAATCCAACAGAAAAATGGTTGGTACAGTCATATTGCAGGACGCTTGACTCATCCTCCTGTTGTCGCTGCTGGTGTGGTGTATCTGAGCTTGTTGCAGCAGGATCCAACGCAAGTCTGCAGTCTTGAGCAGGCGTCATCAGCTTTAATGGCTTTGCATTTACATCATGCGTCGTCTGTCTATCGCAAGCCTCTTTTACCTTTAGAAAAAGCCGCGGGAGCTCTGATTGTTAAAACTAATGCACAGGGCGGCTTTTCGTTGATTGATCAGAGCCAGCAACAAGTACTCATCGATAATCTGCTGGAGATCAGTCCTGACTGCAGCCATTGCAGTAAACCTATACAACAAAGCAGCTTCCCGCGTTGGCAGTTAATGGGGACTTACCATAGCGAAGAAGGAGCTTATGAATGAAGCTCAGGACGCAAGGCATAGGCTTAATTGAGCTGTTGGTGGTGCTGGCTATTATGGGCATTCTGGCTTCTGTGTTGTTGCCTGGTTATCAGGACCATGTGTTAAAAAGCTACAGAGCTGAAGCGATGCAAGCGCTGTTGAAAGTGGCTGGTTTGCAGGAGATGTTACTGGTTGATCAACACAGATATAGCGCCGATCTGACGGAACTGGGTTTTGCGGCTAAGCAGTTTGTCACCGAATCCGGTCGTTATAAAGTCAGTGCAGTGGTCACCGAGCAAGGTTATCAGCTTAAAGCACAGGCACAACAGGCTCAGAGCGAAGATAAAAGCTGTCAGGTGTTTTTGCTGAACAGCTACGGCCAAAAAAGCAGTGAACCCGGGTCAGCCTGCTGGAGTTACTAAACTGCACAGCCTAATAAGGGCAAGGGCTATTCTCTTGCCATAGACGACTACGGCCAGCCTGACTAACGCTGAGCCTGAAGTGCCAGCGGTAAGAATCTTTACTGCAATAAACAAAAGTACCGGACCCTAATAAATCCAGGCTACCGTCACTGCGAAACTGCAGTGACGGCCTGTTATAAAACAACTGATGGCTTTTCACCGGGTGCTTCAGTTCACGTAATAATAAGTCCTGCCAACTTTTTAAACCTTTCTGATGCAGCTGAATAGGCGCCGAGTTCCAGTCTGAACTGCATAGTTGTCCATGACGTGGGCATATTTGTACCGGCTTTTGCTGGGCTATAGCATGGACTTTGGCATAGGCCAGGTGCTGACTGAGTTGCCGCATAAAGTGTTCAGCCTGCAAGCGTTGCCAGACTTCCCGTAAATTAGGCATGCCTATAGCCGAAAGTATCGCCACAATAGCCAATACAATTAAAAGCTCTATCAGGCTAAAAGCCCGTGCTTTTGGGATCCTCTGGTGATATCGCATAAGCCTGACCATCCGTGGAATGTATCAACTTAAGTTTAGTTGCATTTATGTTAAATATCTAAATGCCAGCTGAAATACAGCTTCTGCCGCTGCTTGATTGAGTCCGGCAGCAAAAATCGCTACCATAGCGGCAGTTTTTTCATCCTTTAGTGCAGGTTCAGATGTCCTCTGCTGTCTCTATTACCCTGGTACAGCAGCCCTTTATTGTGGCTGCTGTGACGCAAAACACCGCAAAAGTGCTGGAGATTGCCACAGGCAGTCAAAGCGATTTGTTGTTATTTCCTGAGCTGACTTTAACTGGCTACCCGCCAGAAGATTTATTGCTGCGCGGTGACTTTCAGTTGTTGGTCGAACAAAGTCTGCAGCAGATTTGTGCGGCTAAGCTGCCGAATACATTGGTGATTGGCCACCCCTGGCGTGACGGTGAAGCTTTGTATAACGCCGCTTCTGTCATTCAAAATGGTGAAGTGATAGCCCGTTATTACAAACAGGCATTGCCAAATCACGGCGTCTTTGATGAAAAACGTTATTTTACTGAAGGCACTGAAGCTTGTTGTTTTGAGCTGAAAGGCCAGCGTTTTGCTGTACTGATTTGCGAAGATGTCTGGCAGGGCGCTCCGGCTGCTTTAGCCAAAGAGCAAGGCGCGGACTGGGCTTTGGTGTTAAACGCATCGCCTTATGAAATAGGCAAAGCTTCACGGCGTGAAGAGTTACTGCAAACCTTAGCTAAGCATCTGCATTTAGGTTTTGTGTATGTGAATCATGTGATTGGTCAGGATGAACTGGTATTTGATGGTCAGTCTCTGGTAGTCAGCCCCGATGCGCAATTACTGTTCCGTGGTAAAGCCTGTGAGCCTGAACTTGCGACAGTCAATTTAGCCGCCCCTGGTCAGCATTATGGCCCTATAGATCTCAGACCCCGCTTATCACTGGAAGCTGAAGTTTATGCCGCTTTAGTGATGGCAACCCGCGATTATATTCAGCACAACGGCTTCCCCGGTGCAGTGTTGGGTTTGTCCGGTGGTATCGACTCAGCTTTAACCCTGGCGATAGCTGCTGATGCTATAGGTGCGGATAAAATTCAAGCCCTGATGCTGCCTTTTGCTTATACCTCCTCTATGAGTGTGGAAGATGCCAAAGCTCAGGCAGAGGTAATGGGCGTTGAATTTGATTCAGTCTCTATTGAACCTATGTACAACAGCTTTATGCAGCAACTTACACCGCTGTTTAAAGGCCGTGGCAAAGATACAACTGAAGAAAACCTGCAGGCCCGTATTCGTGGTGTGTTATTAATGGCGATGTCGAATAAAACCGGCCGTATGCTGTTAACTACAGGCAATAAAAGCGAAAACGCTGTAGGCTACTGCACCTTATACGGTGATATGTGTGGTGGTTTTGCCGTTATTAAAGATGTGCCTAAAACCCTGGTGTATCGTTTATCAGAGTATCGCAACAGTATTTCACCTGTGATCCCACAGCGGGTTATAGACAGGCCACCATCTGCTGAGCTGGCGCCGGATCAAACCGATCAGGACAATTTGCCACCTTATGATGATTTAGATGCGATGATTGAAGCTTATGTCGAGCACGACAAGTCGCTGCCTGAGATAGTAGCTATGGGCTATGATGAAGCGACAGTTCGCCGGGTTTTAAATTTAATCGACATTAACGAATACAAAAGACGCCAGTCGGCCGTGGGTCCAAAAGTGACCAGCCGCAACTTTGGTAAAGACAGAAGATACCCCATCACATCGTGGATGCGGAAACAGCGCTGAGGAAGTCATGAAAAAAGTTGAAGCTATTATTAAGCCTTTTAAATTAGACGATGTACGGGAAGCTCTGGCCGAAATTAATATCACCGGCATGACAGTGACTGAGGTGAAAGGTTTTGGTCGTCAGAAAGGTCACACTGAACTGTACCGTGGTGCTGAGTATATGGTCGACTTTTTACCTAAGGTAAAGATTGAGCTGGTGCTGCCGGATGATCAGGTCGAACGTTGTATTGATGTGATTATCAAAACTGCCCAGACAGGCCGTATTGGTGATGGCAAAATTTTTGTGTTTGATGTGGAACGTGTCATTCGTATCCGCACAGGCGAAGAAAACGAAGACGCAGTGTAAAATCAGGCGTGAATAAAAAGGGGGTAAAGCCATTGGCTTTGCCCCCTTTTCGTTAGATCTCTGTTTAATCTTAGATCTTTTTGTATTTAATGCGGTGCGGTTGCATAGCATCTGAACCGTAAGTGGCTTTCATCCAGCTTTCATAGTCTGAATAGTTCCCTTCGAAGAAGTTTACTTTACCTTCGTCGCGGTAATCCAGAATATGAGTGGCAATACGGTCAAGGAACCAACGGTCGTGCGAGATCACCATGGCGCAGCCTGGGAAGTCGAGGATGGCGTTTTCCAGAGCACGTAAAGTTTCTACGTCCAAATCGTTGGTGGGTTCATCCAGTAGCAGCATGTTGCCGCCCGCTTTTAACAGCGCAGCCAAATGCACGCGGTTACGCTCACCACCGGATAAGTCACCAATAAACTTCTGCTGATCGTTGCCTTTAAAGTTAAAGCGACCGACATAAGCACGGCTTGGGATTTGGAAGTTACCAATTTGCAGAATATCCTGACCGTTGGAAATTTCCTGCCATACGGTGTTTTTCGGGTTCATGCTGTCACGGAACTGATCAACGCTGGCGATTTGAACTGTTTCGCCTACTTCAATAGTGCCGCCGTCCGCTTGTTCCATACCGGTGATCATCTTAAACAGCGTCGACTTACCAGCACCGTTCGGGCCGATAATACCCACTATGGCGCCTTTTGGAATACTGAAGCTTAAATCGTCAATCAAGACGCGGTCGCCAAAGGTTTTACGCAGGTTTTTCACTTCCAGCACTTTGTCGCCTAAACGTGGTCCTGGCGGAATAAACAGCTCGTTGGTTTCATTACGTTTCTGGAAGTCCTGGCTTTGCAGTTCTTCAAAACGGGCCATACGGGCTTTGCTCTTGGCGTGACGGCCTTTTGGATTGGTACGAACCCATTCCAATTCTTGTTTGATAGAACGCTGACGCGCGTTTTCACTGCGTTCTTCCTGCTCAAGACGGGCATCTTTTTGCTCTAACCATGAAGAGTAGTTGCCTTCCCACGGAATACCTTCACCACGGTCCAGCTCTAAAATCCAGCCAGCCACGTTATCGAGGAAATAACGGTCGTGGGTAATAGCTACCACAGTGCCAGTGTAATCATGCAGGAAACGTTCTAACCAGGCCACAGATTCGGCGTCTAAGTGGTTAGTCGGTTCGTCCAGTAGCAGCATATCTGGTTTTTCTAACAGCAAACGACAGATAGCGACACGGCGGCGTTCACCACCTGATAAGTGTTTAATCATCGCATCCCAGGCCGGCAGACGCAGCGCATCGGCAGCACGGTCAAGGATATTGTCGAGGTTATGACCTTCTTTGGCCTGAATAATGGCCTCCAGCTCACCTTGTTCACGGGCTAAAGCGTCGAAATCCGCATTTTCTTCGGCATAAGCGGCATAGACCTGATCCAAACGGGTTAAAGCGTTTTTCACATCAGCAACGGCTTCTTCGACCACTTCTCGCACAGTTTTTTCCGGGTCAAGCTGAGGTTCCTGTGGCAGATAACCAATATTGATACCGGCTAAAGCTCGGGCTTCACCGTCAAACTCCTGGTCCACACCTGCCATAATACGTAGCAGGCTGGATTTACCTGAACCGTTTAAACCCAAAACACCAATTTTTGCACCAGGGAAAAACGACAGCGAAATGTCTTTTAAAATAGTGCGTTTTGGCGGCACCACTTTCGACATGCGGTACATGCTGTAAATATACTGAGCCATAAGAGTCACTCATCTTGTTGTTTAGAATGCGGCAATTGTACGTTATTTTTAAAAAACAGGGGAACAGCGCCATGCAGGAAAGGGGATTTTAATTCGTCTTTAATCTGGTTTTCTGCTCTAATAGTGCCAATTAAACTAACAGTTCAGATAAAGGTGGTTGCCATGGGCGAATATTCACATGATCCGGTGTTTCAAAATTTTATTGCTGAAGCCAAAACCCATGGTGTGGTTTGGACTTTAGCCAATGGCGAAGATTTGCTGGTGGTGGAGTCTGTTGATTTTGAAGACACAGATGTCATGCCATTCTGGTCCAGTCAGGAAGCAGCTTTAGTGCATTGCTCGGATGAATGGTCAGACTACAAACCTGAAGCTATTCCACTGGACGTATTCTGTGAAGGCTGGCTGCAAGAAATGTACGACGACGGTGTACTGATCGGCACCAACTGGGATGAATCTTTAAACGGCCCGGAAGTAGAGCCACGTGAAATTTTAGAAGCTCTGGCTTTAGTGCAATAAAGCCTGATGCATAAAAGGGCGACTCAGGTCGCCTTTTTTGTATCTGTATGAATTTTATATCGGTATGAAACAATAGCCTCTGGTGCACGGTCTGGTGTTATACCTCAGATCCAACATCTGACTTGGTCCGTAACGGTTCACATCATCTAATCACAGGAACTACCAATGAAAACAATGAAAAAAATGCTAACCGCTGCTTTGTTACTCAGTGCAAGCGGTATCGCTTTTGCCAATAGTTGCGGTGAAATCTTGGGCCATTCACTACCGCAGTTACGTAAAAAAGAAACACTGGATTTATGCGAGACGTATAAAGGTAAAACCTTATTGATCGTCAATACTGCCAGTAAATGTGGTTTTACTCCTCAATTTACTGCTTTGCAGGGATTGTATGAGAAATACAAAGATCAGGGTTTAGTGGTCTTAGGTTTCCCGTCGGACGATTTTATGCAAGAACATGATGACGCGGAAAAAACAGCTGAAGTCTGTTATATCAACTACGGCGTGACTTTCCCCATGTTTGCCACCAGTGCAGTACGCGGCAGTGATGTGAATCCGGTATTTAAAGCCTTAATCGCCAAAACCGGTGAAAAACCGTCCTGGAATTTTAACAAATATCTGGTCAGCAAAGACGAGCAACAGGTCAAACACTTTGGCAGCAAGGTGTCACCAGACGATGCTGATTTTGTCAAAGAAGTGGAAGCTTTATTAACAGCTGAATAAGCCGTTTGTTGTGTGAATAAAAAGCCAGCTGATGCTGGTTTTTTTGTCTTCATTTCAATGTAACCTGCGCTTGCTTATTCCTTTAGTGAAGCTTAATATTTCTTTTAGTTATTAAGCTTTGTGGTTTTTTATGTCTGCTCTGGTACTGATTTCAGCCTTAATTATTGGCTTAAGTGTTGGTCTGTTGGGATCGGGTGGTTCTATTCTGACCGTTCCAGTGCTGGTGCATTTAGTTCAGTTGCCTGAAAAAGTGGCGATAGTCTCGTCTTTAGGCGTAGTGGCTCAAATCAGCTTTATCGCTTTATTGCCTTATCTGTGGCGACGTCATCTCGATTTCGCATTATTTAAGCGTTTTGCTGTGCCGGCTTTTTTTGGAACTTTGCTTGGGGTTGCTTTAGCTCAATGGTTGCACTCATCTTTTCAACTATTAATTCTGGCTGTTTTAATGCTGGGCAGCGCCGCTAATATGTGGCGTCAACGCATCTGGCAATGGCAGATCCATTCGTTTTGGTTGTTGGCTGCTCTGGCAATGTGTTTAGGTATGCTGACCGGTTTGGTGGGTGTGGGCGGCGGCTTTTTAATAGTGCCCTTGCTGCTTGCGGTAACAACAATCCCTATGTCTGGGGCTATTGCCTGTAGTCTGGCATTAATTTTCTTGCAAAGTAGCACGGGCTTTATCAGCCATTACTGGCTGATGTCTGTTCAGGGAGAAACTTTGCCGCTGGAACTGATTGGCTGGCTGGGCTTAATTGGTGCAGGGGGCAGTTTGGGCGGCATTATTTTATCGGCTTATATTCCACAGTTATGGGTGCGGAAAAGCTTTTCTATACTGCTGATGGGGACTGCGGTTTCATTGCTTTGGCCTGTCTTCTCTTTATGACGATGCCTGGAAACCAGTGTCCACTTCTGTGGCATTGTGGGTAGCCGCGATTCTGGCTAACTCGTCACAACGCTCGTTTTCCGGATGTCCGGCATGACCCTTAACCCAATGCCAGTTCACTTTATGTCCCTGACAGGCGGCATCCAGGCGACGCCATAAATCCTGATTTTTCACAGGTTCTCTCTGACTTGTTTTCCAATTGTTTTTTTTCCAGTTGGCCAGCCACTGCGTAATACCTAAGCGCACATATTGGCTGTCAGTGGTTAAGTCCACATCACAAGGCTGTTTTAAACTCTCCAGACCCACAATAGCAGCCAGCAATTCCATTCTGTTATTGGTGGTTTGTTGATAGCCGCCAGACATTTCTTTTTGGTGCTCCTGATAGCGCAAAACCACACCATAACCGCCTGGTCCGGGGTTTCCAAGGCAAGACCCGTCTGTATAGATTGCTACTGTTTTACGCATCGATGCTTCCCACAACTGAAATCGGCGTATAATCTAACGTAAAAGCGCTAAGAACACGAATCAGAATGCTGAAAAGACAGATAGTACTCGACACCGAAACCACAGGCTTAAGCCCGCAGGAAGGCCATCGCATCATTGAAATTGGTTGCGTGGAGCTGATTAATCGTCGGCTGACCGGCAATAATTTCCATGTCTATTTGCAACCGGACCGACTGATTGATCAGGAAGCCATAGCGGTTCACGGTATTACCAATGAGTTTTTAATAGGCAAACAACGCTTTGCCGAAATAGCACAGCAATTTTGTCAGTACATTGCGGGTGCTGAGTTGGTGATCCATAACGCAGCCTTCGACGTTGGCTTTATCAACCACGAATTTAATCTGCTGCGTCCTGCACTTTCGCCAGTCACTGATATCTGTGGTGTGCTGGATACGCTGAAAATGGCGCGTGAAGCCCATCCCGGGCAGAAAAATAACCTGGATGCTTTATGCCGTCGCTACGACATTAACAACAGCCACCGTACCTTACACGGCGCTTTGTTGGATGCTGAAATTCTGGCTGATGTTTATCTGGCGATGACAGGGGGGCAGGTTAGCTTAAATTTAGCCAATGACGAACAAGCAGCTGCCCAACAAAATGTGGTGGTAGGGCAACTGAAACGAACCAGTCGTTTACCTGTTATTTTTGCCTCTGACGCTGAATTGCAGTCGCATGAGCAACGTCTGGACCTGGTGCAGAAAAAGGGAGGAAGTTGCTTGTGGCGAAATTAATGTACACGCTTTTTTTATGTTTGAGCCTGCAGTTGATGGCGCAGGATGTTGCTGTAACGACGGACAGGGTCGGCGAATCGCTGAATGATCCAACAGGTTTAAGTGTGTTGCCCGATTTACCCGCCAAAAACCAGATCCCTTTGTTTGATAACAGATTCCGCATTGATTACGAAGTCGAAGAAATCACCATGGTTTTTTTCCGAAAACGAGGTTCAGCGTCCGTTATTTTGGTGAAGCCCGATGGCAGCAAAGTGAATGTCATTAATGCTGATGATCAGGATATTCAGTGGTACGACGATAAAACCTACGATTTGATAAAAATTAAGAAGCCTACTCCAGGTCCCTGGCAGGCTATAGGCCAAATTTTGCCTGAAAGTAAAATTATGGTACTGACAGATATTGAGTTAAATGTGCCTCCTTTACCAGATCATCTGATGGTAGGGGAAACCATTAAAGTGACAGCCACATTAACCAATGGGGGCAAGCCTATAGTGGCAAAAGACTTCCGTGATTTGCTGCGGCTTGATGTGCTTTTTATCAGCAGCAACAACTCGGAACATGAGAATTTTGGTGCTGGTGTCATTGAACTGACGACTCTGGCTGATGATGGCCGCAATTTTGATGAAAAACCCAGGGACGGTATTTTTACCGGTGAATTTAAACTGGAGATGAAGCCAGGCCAGTGGTTACCCAAGTTTGTGGTGAAAACTCCTTTATATACCCGCGAGGTAGTTCAGGAACCGGTAATTATTCATAAAAGCCCAATCAGCTATGAGGTGGCGCAGGCGACAACAGCTGAAGATTTGCATTGGCTGACTTTTAAAGTGACAGATCCTATGATTAATCCAAGGTCAGTCGCTTTGCAGGGCAAGGTTCGTTTTCCGAATAATGAAATACAAAGTTTTACCCTGGGCGAAAGTGCCGAAGTGGATAAAAAGCTGAAAATAGTCAATTATGCCAGCGGCACTTATAAAGTCGACAGCACCCTGTTTGCTCAGACAGTGACAGGGCGCGATGTAGTGATCACCTTACCTCAAGCCTCTTTTGTCGCTCAAGTGGTAGAGCCTGGACCTGTGGTGGCTGCTGTGGCTGATACAGAGGATACTGGTCTGAATACTCAAACTGCAGAAATGCCAGCCAGCCTTACGGTGACTGAGCCTGTAGTTGAAGAAGCGAAATCTTTCCCATGGTTATTAGTGATCCTGAGCAACGTAGTTATTTTAGGGGGAGGTGGTTTTGCTATTTGGATGGTGGCAACGGATCGTTCATTTAAGACCTTGTTTGCGAAAAAGAACAACTCGATGGATTTAAATACTATCGCCATGCCTGGACCAGGTGAAGCAAAGGCGGGCACTTCAGGGCAAAAAAACAGCAAGAAGAACGACATTATGGAACTTTCTTTACCGGATGATTAAGGAATAAACAAAAGCGGCAAAAAAGTCGTTGACGGCCCACCGGTGAATCCGTATTATTCCCGCCGCACAGCAGCATACCCAATTGAAAATGCTGCAGTGTATTGGCGCGGAGCGGTAGTTCAGTCGGTTAGAATACCGGCCTGTCACGCCGGGGGTCGCGGGTTCGAGTCCCGTCCGCTCCGCCAATTTAATAAATGCTTCTTCGGAGCGGTAGTTCAGTCGGTTAGAATACCGGCCTGTCACGCCGGGGGTCGCGGGTTCGAGTCCCGTCCGCTCCGCCACTAAGCATTTATCGTTTGTCTGATTCCGGAGCGGTAGTTCAGTCGGTTAGAATACCGGCCTGTCACGCCGGGGGTCGCGGGTTCGAGTCCCGTCCGCTCCGCCAATTCAGCAAACAAGCCATTAGAGCGCAAGCTCACTCCAGTGCGGAGCGGTAGTTCAGTCGGTTAGAATACCGGCCTGTCACGCCGGGGGTCGCGGGTTCGAGTCCCGTCCGCTCCGCCAATTTACTGGGTTTTAAATTCAGTACACAAATCAACCAGCCTTGAGCTGGTTTTTTTATGTTTCAAATCCGCAAAGCTGTCTGGCGACAACAGTTCAGTCGGTTGCTTTCAATTAAAGCATGGCCGGCCTGTCACGCCCAAGGTTGAAAGATGCGCGGGTTCGAGTCCCGGCAGCGAAGCCAATTTACTGGGTTTTAAATTCAGTAAACAAATCAACCAGCCTTGAGCTGGTTTTTTTATGTTTCAAATCCGCAAAGCTGTCTGGCGACAACAGTTCAGTCGGTTGCTTTCAATTAAAGCAT
>NZ_JAVDWR010000003.1:0-345330 GCF_031457405.1 Rheinheimera soli
TACAACCACAGGCGGCCACACAGCTTTAATGCTGGGTTACCGCCAGTGATAGCAGAACAACCTAAGTTAGTGTCCGGAAATACTTGACCACTACACGGTGCGTCGCAACTGTCGGGAAGGTTGTTGCGACGATTTAGGGCTTTCGGTTACTCTGGCTGCATCTTATGTAAGGATCTCTTTATGTATCAGCAGTTTTATCAGCACTTTTTAAAAGCCAATCCTGGTAAACAACATTTTGCCTGCCATTCGCACCACTATTGGCCTGATGTCACCCGAGGTGCCACTTTGGCTTATTGGGATGACAGTGCTTGTTTAGTGGACGACAAATGGGAGCTGGTGTTTGGTGAAAAAGTACCTGCAGTACAGCGGCATATAGCCCGTATTTTAAAGCTGCCTGAGCCAGAGCAAATTGTGTTTGCGCCTAATACCCATGAATTTGTCATGCGTTTATTAAGCTGCTTTGACTGGTCCACCCCTCTAACCGTGGTCACCACGGACAGCGAGTTTCACAGCTTTCATCGTCAAATCAATCGTTTATCTGAATTAAATACAGTTAATGTGATTCGGGTACCCACAGAACCTTTTGCTACTTTGCCAGAGCGATTAGAAGCTGCAGTGGCTGCACAGCACACAGATTTAGTATTTTTCAGTCAGGTGTTTTTTAATTCAGGTGTGGGCATCAAAGATTTAACCGCTTTGGTGCAGGCACTGAATAAAGTCACAGACGCTATGATAGTAGTTGATGGTTATCATGGTTTTATGGCGGTGCCAACCGATTTAACTGCTATTGCCCAGCGCATTTTTTATCTGGCCGGCAGTTACAAGTATGCTCAGGGTGGGGAGGGCTGCTGTTTTATGGCCGTGCCACAAAGCAGTGAACACAGACCCATCTACACTGGCTGGTTTGCTGAATTTGGTGAGCTGGCCAATGCCAAACAAGGCCAGGTGCAATACGCTAACAACGGTTATCGCTTCGCCGGTGCCACCATGGATTGTTCTGCTTTGTACCGTGTCTTGGCAGTGTTTGATTTGTATCACCAGCAAGAGATTACAGTAGAAAAGGCACAGGCTTATATTCACAGTCTGCAGCAGGCTTTTCTTCTTCTGTTGGATGAGATGCAACATCCACTGCTGAATCGCCAGCATTTGCTGGATAAACAAAATCAGCACCAAGGCCAGTTTTTAACCTTCCGTTTTGCCGCAGAAGATGTCGCCCGTATTGCTTCAGCATTAAAGCAGCAGGGCATTATGACGGATTACCGGGGGGACAGACTAAGATTTGGATTTGCTTTGTATCACAATGCAGCAGATTACAACTTAAGTTGCCTGAAGGATATTGGCTAAATGGCCGATTACTGGTGGGCCGCTTTAGGGCTGGTGTTGATCATTGAAGGTCTGGGTCCTATGTTTTTTCCGAACAGATGGCGTGCATACCTGCGGAAAATTGCAGATCAACCTACAATACAGATGCAACAGCTGGGTGGGTTTTTGGTGATCGCCGGAGTTTTACTGCTGATTTTCTTTGCGCCATAAGCATTTTTTGCCCCTTTAGTTGTTGAAAAAGAACCAGAAAGAAAATATCTGGTTTTTTTTTCTTAATCGCGCTGAACTTTGGTTGTTAATTTGGTAGAATCCCCGCCTAATTTTTCTCCATGATGTAGGAACCATGGCCAAAAACGTTGTCGTACTCGGAACCCAATGGGGTGACGAAGGAAAAGGAAAAATCGTTGACTTGTTAACTGACAAGGCAAGCTATGTGGTGCGCTATCAAGGCGGCCATAATGCCGGTCATACGTTAGTAATAGACGGTGAAAAAACGGTACTGCATTTGATCCCATCAGGTGTTTTACGTGCAAACGTAAAATGTGTGATTGGTAACGGTGTGGTTTTATCCCCTGAAGCTTTATTAAAAGAGATGGCCATGCTGGAACAGAAAGGTGTTCCGGTGAAAGAGCGTCTGTTGTTGAGCGAAGCTTGTCCGTTAATCCTGCCTTTCCATGTGGCTTTGGATAAAGCGCGCGAAGTAGCACGTGGCGATAAGCCAATTGGTACTACAGGTCGTGGCATTGGTCCAGCCTATGAAGACAAAGTAGCGCGTCGTGGTCTGCGTGTAGGTGACTTGTTTAATCCTGAATTGTTTGCTGAAAAGCTGAGAGTTCTGATGGATTTACACAACTTCACTTTAACTCAGTACTACAAAGTGGATGCGATCGACTTCCAAACCACCTTAGACAACGCTTTAGCTATAGCTGATGTGTTAAAGCCTATGGTCGTAGACGTCACCGATTTACTGGATAAAGCCCGTAAAGCCGGTAAAGAAATCATGTTTGAAGGTGCCCAGGGTACTTTATTAGATATTGACCACGGTACTTACCCATATGTGACTTCGTCTAATACAACTGCTGGTGGTGTAGCTACTGGTGCTGGTTTTGGCCCACGTTACTTAGACTATGTATTAGGTATTGTGAAAGCTTATACCACCCGTGTTGGTTCAGGCCCATTCCCAACAGAACTGGATTGTGAAGTCGGTGAACACTTGGGTGTTAAAGGTCATGAATTTGGCGCTACTACTGGCCGTAAGCGCCGTTGTGGTTGGTTTGATGCTGTTGCGGTAAAACGTGCTGTGCAATTAAACAGTATCTCTGGATTCTGTTTAACCAAACTCGACGTTTTAGATGGCTTAAGTGTCGTCAAAATTTGTATTGGCTATAAAGCGGCTGACGGTTCTATCACTGACGTGCCTCCAATGGCTGCTGAAGGTTATGAAATCGTCACTCCGGTATTTGAAGAAATGCCGGGCTGGACCCAAAGCACTTTTGGTGTACAGAAGCTGGAAGAGTTACCAGTGCAGGCTCGCAACTACATCAGCCGTCTGGAAGAGATCACAGGCGTACCTATTGATATTATTTCAACAGGCCCGGATCGAATTCAGACCATCACTCTGCGTCATCCATTTGCCGTTTAATTAGGGTGAATAGAGAAAAACGCTGCCAGGTGCAGCGTTTTTTTATGCGCCGCCATCCATGGGGCTTACCCTTCGGGCCAGCTAAAGCTGTTAAAAATCGTTCCAGACGATTTTTTATGCGCCTTACCAATCCATGGGGCTTACCCTTCGGGCCAGCTAAAGCTTTCGCTGAAAACGCTGTAGTTGGTTTTTCTCTGTTACAAAAGTGTTGTCATTGGTGTTGTTTATGTTACTGTTTTCTCTGGATAAATAGGGACATAAACACATGAAATTTACTAACCTGGCGTATTTAGCTTTATCGTTTGTATTAATTGGTTGTACTGAATCTGGTTCAGATGAACTTACAGTGATTGGTGGTGAGACTGGGCAGTGCAGCATAGAAAAAGAAAATCAGCTGCTGTTTGATTATCTGCAAGATAAATATTACTGGAATACTCAACTGCCAGCGAGTGTTGATTATAAGGAGTTTGCCACATCCTCTGCGTTACTTGCCGCTGTTGTCGCTCCACAGGATCGTTTTAGCTTTATTACAACCAAACAGGAATATGACGATCGGTATGTGAACGCCACTTATTTTGGTTTTGGTATGTCTTCTGAAACCAGCCAGGACAGACAAAGCCTGCTGGTTAGATATGTATATGACAATAGCCCTTCAGATCAGGCTTTGCTGCAAAGAGGCGATAAAATTGTTGCGATAGACAATAAGAGCGTTGCAGACTGGCTTGCTGAAATCGAAGCAGGACAAGCAAGCTATGAGGATATGCATGGTCCAAATGAGGCAGGTATAGCCCGTACTTATCAATGGCAACAACAAGATGGTAGTTTACGTACTCAGCAGCTTGTCAAAACCAGTGTAAAAACCAATTCTGTATTACATCGGCAGGTGTTTGACAGCGAAAAGGGTAAAGTCGGGTATTTAGTACTCAAAGAATTTGTCCAACCTACAGAGCAGGAGTTAATCACTGCGTTCAGAGATTTTTCTGCTCAATCGGTGCAGGAACTGGTACTGGATTTAAGATACAACGGCGGTGGTTTGATCCAACTGGCAAATCAGTTAGCGTCGCAGCTGGCCTGGAATCAGGTGAAAAACAAAACCTTTTTACAGTATAAGTACAACAGCAAGAATTCAGGCAGCAACAAAACTTTTGATTTTAGCCTTGGCTCTGCTTCTGATCCTCTGAATTTAACCCGGGTTTTTATTCTGACCTCAGCTGCTACTTGTTCTGCCAGTGAGATGTTGATCAATGCTTTGAGTCCTTTTGTTGATGTGGTGAGCATCGGTGCAAAAACCTGTGGTAAACCTTATGGTATGCACTTTGTACAAATTTGCGACAAAGTAGTGACAGCTGTGAATTTTCAGACATTTAATGCGTTAGGCCAGGGCGATTTTTTGGATGGCTTAGCTGTTGAATGTGAAGTTACAGACTTTGTAAACGGCAATTGGGGGGCTTTAACTGATCCTTTACTGGCGGAGGCTATGCAGTATATTCAGAGTAATGAGTGTAGTGCGAACCTGACAGCACAAGGCAAACAGCACAACAAGCTGAGTCAATCGCCTTTGTGGAAGCATGGTAAAGTTGGCACAAACTATTAGATAAGTTGGCCTGTTAGTTGCTACAGTTTTAAAAAGTTATTTAGCAGTATCCGACTGACAAGGTGATAAAGTGGTTTCATTGATCTGGAAAAGAAAATTAGTTCTGACAGGAGCTGCGCTGCTTCTTTGCTCTGTTGGCTCCAAAGCCCAGGAAGTAACAGTAGTGCAGCTTTATACTCAGGATGAATTACTGGACTTAATCAAACAAAATAGTCACTTACAGCGGGTGCAAAAAGACGACTGCCAGTTGGTGAATGATATTCAGGCCAGAGCAGATGTGATGAAAGTGCCAGCCTATCAATTTTTATATGGTGATATGCTGGCCTTTGGTGTTTGTGTTAAAAAAGACGTGGAGAGAGGCTGGGATTTAATGCAACAGGCTGCATCTCAGGGTTTACCTGAAGCTCTGGAGCAAGTGGGGCGTTATTACCACATTGGCCGTTTTGTTCAGCAAGACAACAGCAAAGCTGTGTTATATCTGCGTGAAGCCGCAGGTTTAGGCAACTTAAAAGCGCAAATGCGTTTTGCCCAAATGCTGATCAAAGGCGATGCCAGTCCTTTGGATATGGAAGATTGTTACCGTTGGCTGCATCACTCTGTGATCGCCGACACCAAAACGCACCAAGAGGTGCAACAGCTGTTAGCTCAGTTGGCAAAAAAAATGCCGGGTGCTGCGCTAACGAGGGCCAAAAGGCCATTGTAGTGAAAAATTCACCTGCGACTGCTACACTGCAGGCTGAATTAGTGAAAAAGAGAAAACATGACGGTCAAAGATCCGCATCTTGCGCGTGAGCAAGAAAAATATGAAAACCCCATCCCTAGTCGGGAATTTATCCTCGAACACTTAAAGCAGCGGCAACAACCTGCCTACTTTGAAGAGTTGGCCGCTGAATTAAAGCTGACAGACGATGAAGCGATGTTTGCGCTGAAAAAACGTCTGCGCGCCATGGAACGTGACGGCCAGTTGCTGTTTAACAAAAGCAAACGATATGGCTTGGTCGACGATCTGGATTTGGTGAAAGGTACTGTATTAGGTCACCGTGATGGTTTTGGCTTCTTAAAGCTGGAACAAGGTGGCCCAGACTGGTTTATTCCTAACTTTGAAATGAAACGTCTGCTGCATGGCGACGTGGTGTTGGCATCGAAAAGCGATTTTGCCAGCCGCGACAAAGTAGAAGCCCGTATAGTCCGCATTTTAGAAGCCCGTAATGAACCTATAGTAGGCCGTTACTTTAAAGATTTTGCATTAGGTGTTGTGGTACCGGACGATCCACGTCTGAGCCAGGACATAGTGATACCACCAGGTGAAGAAGGCGCAGCGCGTCATGGTCAGGTGGTGTTGGTTGAAATCAGCCAGCGCCCAAGCAAAAGAGTGAATGCAGTAGGTAAAGTCATTGAAGTGCTGGGTGAACATATGGCGCCTGGTATGGAAATCGAAATTGCTATTCGTAACCATCAGATCCCCCACGAGTTTTCTAAAGCTGTTGAACAGCAAGTGGCGGGTTATGGCACTGAAGTACCAGTAGAAGCCAAAGCTGGCCGTGTTGATTTGACCCAATTGGGTTTAATCACCATAGATGGTGAAGATGCCCGTGACTTTGATGATGCAGTGTACTGTGAGCGCAAAGCCGATGGCGGCTGGCATTTATGGGTCGCTATAGCGGACGTTAGTGCTTATGTAATGCCTGATACGCCTTTAGATAAAGAAGCGCTGGAACGTGGTAACTCGGTGTATTTCCCGGATCACGTAGTACCTATGCTGCCTGAAGTGTTATCCAACGGTTTATGTTCACTGAATCCGCATACAGACCGGCTTTGTTTTGTGGCTGAAATGCATATCAGCAAACAAGGCAAACTGGATGGCTATCAGTTTTATGAAGCTGTGATGCATTCCAGTGCGCGTCTGACCTATAACAAAGTACACGCCATTTTAGAAGGCGATCCTAAGTTACGTCAGCAATATGAAGCCAATTTAACCAATATCGATAACCTGTTTTCGCTGTACAAACAAATGGCGAAAGTACGGGCCGAACGGGGGGCTATTGAATTTGAAACGGTCGAAACCCGTTTTATCTTTAACAGCCATCGTAAAATTGAACAGATAGTGCCAATTCACCGGAACGAAGCGCATAAGATCATTGAAGAATGTATGATTTTAGCCAACGTGTCGGCCGCTAAGCTGATTGAAAAACATGAAGCTTTTGCCTTGTTCCGTGTGCATGAACGCCCGGATGCGGATCGTTTTGCCAACTTCAGACGTTTCCTTGCTGAATTAGGTATTGAAGCCAATCTGCCGGTGGAGCCAACACCTCTGGATCTGATGCTGACTTTGCAAAAACTGCAGGACAGACCGGATAAAGAGCTGATTGAAACCACTATGCTGCGCTCAATGAAGCAGGCTGTGTATCAGGGCGACAATCTGGGCCACTTCGGTCTGGCGTTAGAAGCTTATGCACACTTTACTTCACCTATTCGTCGTTATCCGGATCTGGTATTGCACCGTGCTATTAAAGCTATTTTGCAAACTCAGGGCCAGAAAGTGACAGGGCCTAAAGGCTACACTGAAAAACAAATTCATCCTTTGGGTGAACAATGTTCGATGACAGAGCGCCGTGCTGACGATGCAACCCGTGAAGTAGCAGACTGGCTGAAATGTGAGTATATGCAGGATCACATTGGCGACAGCTTCAAAGGTGTGGTGTCTACCGTCACTAACTTTGGTTTGTTTGTCCGAATTAGCGACTTGTATATCGAAGGTTTGGTACATGTCACCTCGTTGCAAAACGACTATTACCACTTTGATACCGAACGTCAGGTGCTCAAAGGTGAGCATAGCAATGTGCAATACCGTATGGGCGATCTGATTGAAGTCAAAGTGCTGGCGGTAAATCTGGAAGCTCGCAAAATTGATTTAGGCATAGTGGGCATGGAAAAACGCACAACCTCGAATCGCAAAGTCAGCGCCAGTAAAAAAGCGGCCATGACACCTGCGGAAGAAAAGGCGTCTATGCGCAAAAAAGGTGCTCGTAAAGCCGGCGTTGAGCAAACTGCTCCAGGCAAAGCAGGGAAAAAGCCTGCAGCGAAAAAGCCAGCGGGTAGCAAGCCAGCGGCCAAAAGCTCGGTAACAAAAGGTCCTGCAGCTAAAAGCCCTGCTGGTCCACGTCCTGGCAAAGCACCGCGTAAACGTAAGTAGCAAAAGCAATAGGCTGGTGTTTTTGCTACACTAGCCGACAGTTAAACTGAGCCCGGTGTTGCCGGGCTCGGTCATTTTTAAAGAGGTTGCGATGAGCGCAGATTTTGTATTTGGTATTCATGCGGTAAGTGCGTTATTTGAACGTGCGCCGGAAGATGTTCTTGAACTTTTTATCTTAAAAGACAAAGACGATCAGCGTTTACAGCCGTTGCTGAAATTCGCCCGTGATTTTGGCGTGTCGGTGCAGTACTGCAACCGCAGAGCTTTGGATGAAAAGGTCAATGGCGCGCAGCATCAGGGCGTGGTGGCAAGAGCCCGCGCTCAGCAATCAGGCAATGAGCAGGATTTAGCCCGTATTATCGCCGAGCAATCCAGTCCTTTTATTCTGATTTTAGATGGCATTACCGACCCGCATAACTTAGGTGCTATTTTACGTAGTGCCGACGCTGCCGGTGTGCATGCAGTGGTTGCAGCAAAAGACCGCTCAGTCAAAGTCACGCCAGTGGTGCGTAAAGTCGCTTGTGGTGCTGCAGAAGTGGTGCCTTTTATTACGGTGACGAACTTAGCCCGCACTATTCGCGAGTTAAAAGACGCTGGTATTTGGGTGGTGGGTGCTGCAGGTGAAACTGATACCACTATTTATCAAACGAAGCTGAATGGTCCTCTGGCAATAGCTTTAGGCGCTGAAGGGGATGGTTTACGTCGTCTGACCCGCGAGTTATGTGATTCGCTGATGAAGATCCCAATGTTTGGTTCTGTATCGAGCTTAAACGTATCGGTAGCGACTGGTATCTGCTTATTTGAAGCTGTGCGTCAGCGCCAGTAATCCGGTTATGGGGTCAGCCTTGTGGCCAGACCCCAAGCCTTCTAGCCCTTACTAAGCAGGGCTGGATCCAATAACTTTTCTAACTCTGCTCTGCTGTAACTGGTTTGCTCCACTGCCACATCAATGACAGGCCGCTTTTCTTTATAAGCCTGTTTAGCAATTTCTGCGGCTTTTAAATAGCCAATCAATGGATTGAGTGCTGTGACCAGAATAGGGTTACGCGATAACGCCTCGTTTATCTTGTCTGTTTGCACTGTAAAAGCTGCTATGGCTTTTTCACCTAAAGCAGAGCTTGCCGAACTTAACAGCTCCAGGCTTTGCAAGATGTTATGGGCTATCACGGGCAACATCACATTCAGCTCAAAGTTGCCAGACTGGCCAGCCACTGTAATAGTGCTGTCGTTGCCTATCACTTGAGCGGACACCATGGCCACAGCCTCAGGGATCACTGGATTGACCTTACCCGGCATAATGGAAGAACCAGGCTGCAAAGCAGGCAAAGCAATTTCGCCTAAACCTGCCAGCGGGCCAGAGTTCATCCAACGCAAGTCATTGGCTATTTTCATTAACGCCACAGCCAGTACTTTGGTCGCACCTGATAAAGCCACAATAGAATCCTGGCTGCCTAAACTTAAAAAGAAATTAGAGCTGGGTTTGAATGTTAAACCTGTCTGCTGGCTTAACTTCTGACAAAACAAGGTCGCGAAATCCGGATGAGCATTAATACCTGTACCCACTGCTGTGCCGCCCTGAGCCAAGGCCAATACCTGTAGCTGTACAAACTCCAGTTGCTGCCGTGCATGAGCAATTTGCGCCTGCCAGCCGGATAACACCTGAGCAAAAGTCACAGGCATCGCATCCATTAAATGAGTGCGGCCTGTTTTTACTATATGACCAACTTCCACAACTTTAGTGGCTATCACCCCTTCCAGCCTGGTGAGTGTTTCAATCAACTGGTGATTAGCGAGGGCTGCACTTAAATGAATAGCTGTTGGGATCACATCATTACTGCTTTGACCCAGATTAATGTGATCGTTAGGGCTGATGTTAAGGCCTGAACTTTTGCTGGCTAAAGTCGCCAGCACTTCATTGACGTTCATATTGGTGCTGGTGCCAGAGCCGGTCTGAAACAAGTCGATAGGGTAGTGCGCCATATCCAGTTCAAGCAGTTGTTGCTCTGCAGCAGAACTAATGGCCGAAGCAACATCAGGCTGCAGTAAGTTCAGCTCAAGATTGGCTTCAGCTGCAGCTTGTTTCACTCTGAGCACTGCTTTAATAAAAGCCGGAGGCATAGTCAAAGTGCTGATTTGAAAGTTATCCAAAGCACGTTGAGTTTGCGCCTGATACAAAGCTTCTGCCGGTAGTTTTACTTCGCCCATACTGTCGCGTTCAGTTCTGAAAGCCATGACTTTATTCCTGTTTGTTTTTTGCTCAGTTGCAAAGGTTATGGGGGCTTTTTGCTTAAATAGCAACAAAGTGCAACCAGACTAAGGCCAGCACTAATAAAAATCTGCTCCGTAGCTTGTTTTAACAGCAAGAAACCCCTAGAATACCGCCCCTTCGACCATCCAGAACGTTCCTTGCCTCTATGCGAGTCTGGTCGAGCTCACCCGAGGCTAACTAACCGTAAGGAGCTACAATGCGTCATTACGAAATCGTGTTTATGGTTCACCCAGATCAAAGTGAACAAGTTCCAGGAATGATCGAGCGTTACACTGGCGCGATCAAAGAAGCTGGTGGTTCAATTCACCGCTTAGAAGACTGGGGCCGTCGTCAATTAGCTTATCCAATCGAAAAGCTGCACAAAGCTCACTATGTTCTGATGAACGTAGAAGCGCCACAGGCAGTAATTGACGAGCTGGAAACTAACTTCCGCTTCAACGACGCTGTATTGCGTAACCTGATCATGCGCACTAACACTGCCGTGACTGAGCCATCACCAATGGCCAAGGTACGTGACGAACGTCGTGACCGTGCTCCTCGTGATTCAGATGAGCTGGTAGCAAACGACGAGTAATTTGCAGATGGACAATAGCCTGGTTGTGACTGGCACTCTATGCCGTCAGGTCGACCACAGCGAAAGTCCGGCCGGTATTCCTCACAGTTATTTAGTGATTGAGCACCAATCGGTGCAGCAGGAAGCCGGTTTTAACCGTCAGGTTTATGTCAGATTACAAGTAGTCTGTGCAGGAACCGGGTTGACGCAACAAACTCACAATTTGAAACTGGGAAACAAAGTTCGGGTGACAGGTTTTTTAAACCGGCATCAGAGCCGCAGCGGTCAGTCTAAACTGGTGCTGCATGCCCAACAGATTGAAATATTAAGTTAGGAGAAGTTTCATGGCTCGTTATTTCCGTCGCCGTAAATTCTGCCGTTTCTCTGCAGAAGGCGTGATTGAGATCGATTACAAAGATACAGCTACGTTAAAAAATTATGTCACTGAAAGTGGCAAAATTGTCCCAAGCCGTATCACTGGTACCAGCGCTAAGTATCAACGTCAATTAGCACGCGCTATCAAACGCGCACGCTACCTGGCCTTGTTACCATACAGCGATTCACACAGCTAAGCAGCGACTGGTTAAACCGTATACAGAGAGGGTATTACAATGGAAATTATTCTGTTGGACAAAGTTGCTAACCTTGGTGGTTTAGGCGACAACGTAACTGTTAAATCTGGTTATGCTCGTAACTTCTTATTCCCACAGGGAAAAGCAGTTCCAGCGACCAAAGCTAACATCGAAAAATTTGAACAGCGTCGTGCTGAGTTAGAAGCCAAACTGGCTGATACTTTAGCAACTTCTCAAGCTCGCGCTGAGAAGATCGCTGCTCTGGCTGAAGTGACTTTAGCTTCTAAAGCTGGTGACGAAGGCAAATTGTTCGGTTCAGTTGGTACACGTGATATCGCTGATGCTATCACTGCTGCAGGTGTTGCAGTAACGAAAGCTGAAGTGAAGTTACCTAACGGTACTATCCGTGAAACTGGCGAATTCGACATCGCGCTGCAGTTACACGCAGAAGTAACAACTACTATCAAAGTAGTAGTGGTTGCTGAGGCTTAATAAGCCTTTTGGGCACACAAATTTGTGTGCCCAATCCTTCCCCTGTTTTACCTTGGTTTTACGTTAAAAAAATTCCGCTTTACTGATTTTTCCAAACCTTCATACATGCTTTAATGGTAGGCTATCGCTCCCATGCAGGTGCTGTATTCAAGCTATATAAACCTGTTGCACAATTTCTAGAACTTCTGGTGTTATGGACAATAAGCAAAGAGATAAACAAGTCGCTGCGGTAAAAATGCCGCCACATTCCATTGAAGCTGAGCAATCCGTTTTGGGTGGCTTAATGCTGGACAATGACGCCTGGGACAAAGTCTCAGAAAAAGTGGTGGAGCAGGACTTCTATTTACGTTCACACCGTTTTATTTTTTCTGCCATGTCGCGGGTAGCTGAAGCCAACCAGCCTATCGACTTAATTACAGTGTCTGAAACCTTAGAGCGTAGTCAGCAATTAGCCGACGTCGGTGGTTTTGCGTATTTAGGCGAAATTGCCAAAAACACGCCGAGTGCGGCCAATATTCTGGCCTATGCCGACATAGTGCGAGAGCGCGCAGTGGTGCGGGATATGATTTCGGTTGCGCACGACATTGCAGATGCAGGTTACGACCCACAAGGCCGCAACAGTGCCGAGCTGCTGGACTTTGCAGAAACCAAAGTCTTTAAAATTGCCGAACAGCGGGCTAACTCCAATGAAGGCCCTGAGCCTATCAACAGTATTTTGTCGAAAACCATAGATAAAATAGACGAGCTGTTCCGTAACCCAAGCGCTGGTGGTTTAACTGGGGTCTCTACGGGTTATATGGATCTGGATAAAATGACCAACGGTATGCAGCCGTCGGATCTGATCATAGTGGCGGCTCGCCCTTCTATGGGTAAAACCACTTTTGCGATGAACCTGTGTGAACACGCCGCTATTACCAGCGACAAACCCGTGCTTATTTTCAGTTTAGAGATGCCGTCCGAACAAATTATGATGAGGATGCTGGCGTCTTTAGGCCGTATTGATCAAACCAAGGTGCGGACAGGCCAGCTGGATGATGAAGATTGGGCGCGTTTATCCTCTGCCATCGAACTTCTGAACAGCAAAGGCAAAATGTATATCGATGACGCCTCAGGATTAACACCTACTGAAGTGCGTTCCCGTGCCCGTCGTGTAGCGCGTGAACATGGTGGCCTTAGCATGATCATGGTCGACTACCTGCAGCTGATGACAGTACCGGGTTTATCGGAAAACCGTACTTTAGAAATCGCCGAAATTTCACGTTCACTCAAAGCTTTAGCCAAAGAGTTAAAAGTGCCGGTCGTTGCCTTATCTCAGCTTAACCGTAGTTTGGAACAACGGGCCGACAAGCGCCCGGTGAACTCTGACTTAAGGGAATCCGGTTCAATTGAACAGGATGCCGACTTAATTATGTTTATCTACAGGGATGAGGTTTATCACGATGACAGCCCGGATAAAGGTACGGCCGAGGTTATCATAGGTAAACAACGTAACGGCCCTATAGGTCGTATTCGCCTAACCTTCCATGGCCGCTATTCACGTTTTGACAACTACGCAGGTTCTGCCCGTTTTGAGGACGAGTATTAATGAGTCGTCGTCCACAGGCCCGCATTGATTTAGCGGCCTTATTGCATAATTTACAACAAGTGCGTGCCGCTGCTCCAAACAGCAAAGTGCTGGCGGTATTAAAAGCCAATGCCTATGGCCACGGTTTATTGAAAGTGGCGGAGCAACTAAAAGACGCCAGTGCTTTTGGTGTGGCCCGTATTGATGAAGCTTTGATGTTGCGCGCTGGTGGCATAGTCAAACCTATAGTGCTGCTGGAAGGTTTTTTTCATGCTGACGAATTGCCTCAGATAGTTGCCAGTAACCTACAGGTAGTGGTGCATCATCCAAGTCAGGTGGAGGCTTTAGTTGCAGCTCAACTGGATTCCCCAATCCATGTCTGGCTGAAAATGGACAGTGGTATGCACCGTTTAGGTTTATTGCCACAAGAGTTTCTGCAGGCCTATCAGCAGTTGTGCCAAAGTCCTAATGTAATTCAGCCTATGCGGCTAATGACTCATTTTGCCAGCGCCGATGAACTGACGGTTGATAGCACCCAACAGCAAATCGATCTCTTTATGAAAACGGTTGAAGGTTTGGCAGGCGAGCATTGTCTGGCAAATTCTGCCGGTACTCTTGCCTGGGCACAAAGCCATGGCCATTGGATCCGCCCTGGTTTAGCTTTATACGGCGTTTCGCCGATGGAGCGAGGCAGAGCAGAACAACACCAGTTAAAAGCAGTGATGAGCTTTAGCAGCAGCGTTATTGCAGTGCGTGACATAAAGCAAGGCGACAAAGTAGGGTACGGCGGTACCTGGACTGCGCCAACTGATACCCGCCTGGCTATAGTGGCTGTGGGTTATGGCGATGGTTATCCAAGAGCGGCCGGCAATGGTTGCCCTGTGCTGATTAAAGGCAAACGTTATCCTATAGTGGGTCGTGTTTCTATGGATATGACCACAGTGGATATTGGCAAAGCCGATGTGCAGATTGGTGATGAAGTGCTGTTATGGGGTGCTGATTTGCCAGTTGAAGAAATTGCAGAGCAGGCGCAGACTATTCCTTATGAGTTACTGTGTAATATCACCAGCAGGGTCGAGTTCAGATATATGAATGCTGAACAGCCAAAAGCCGACTGAAGTCGGCTTTTTTGTAGGTGCAGCTCAAATTATTCGTCGAAGCTGACTTCAATAAAAACTTTGCCGAAGTCTGAATCAAATGGCATCAAAATTTTAGCACCAGTGGTTTTATGAGTAATGGTGTGGCCTTTGCCTGATACGACAACAGGGGTCGCCATACTGAATTCGTGGCCTTTTTCACCTAAAATACGCTTAGCACCACCTGTCACCATATTAGTGATTTCACCCACCATATCAGTCACATCAGCATTAATGCAGTCAGGCTTTTCGCCTAACATTCTGGACATGATTTCAAGCGCTAAGGATTCTTCAAAAGTGACTGAAAACGACCCTTTTGTGGTAGGGCCTATCATACCAATCAAACCTGATACTTCGCCGCGAGCCTGCTCGTCTTTCTTCAATCGTGGCTGCCCTGGCACAATTTTAGTATTGGCCATGGTACCTAACACATTGACTAACGAAGAGAGAAACGGATTTACATACTCAACATTCATTTAATTAGCCTGTTCGGAGTCTGGACCTGAGTGCATTGCCAACTTCAAGATTAGGTGGCTATGTCGTATAACACAAGTCTAGCTTATTGTTTTGGTATGATTTTTTCTAAAATCTTTACAATTTTATTCGGTTCTGGTCACTAAAATAGCCACTGAGGTAGCAAGGCGTCAAGCGGATTCAGTCGATTGACGCTTTTTTAAGGCAGCTTTGGCAACTTCCGTGAGCTTCTACAGTTTGTCGTTGAATTAAAAAGCCTTTTTCTGAGGCTAATTTTACGAACTCTTGCTGTAATGGGGATGAATGTAATTCCTCCACATGGCCACATTGATCACAGATCAGCAACTGCGCCGGATGATGTTGCTCAAAGTGGTGGCAGAGCAAAAATGCATTGGTCGATTCAATTTTATGAATAAAACCCTGTTCGGTCAGAAAATCCAAAGCACGGTAAATAGTGGCAGGTTTAGCTGCTGGTTCACTGGCTTTTAATTGTTCCAGTAATTCATAGGCACCAATACCACCGTGAGTTTGCGCTAATAAACGAAACACTTTTTCACGAATGCTGGTAAAGCGGGCGCCATTGACATCACAAATATGGCGGGCTCTGGTGACCAAAGATTCAATCGACATAAGGTAGCTTACTCCGGTAGCAATGGCGGCAGTTTATCACAGAAGTTTGTCTGCTCCAGCCTTTGAATTGGTAATTCCTTATACAAAACAAAAGTTAAGTTTTACTGCAGTTGTGATGGTTCAGTTGCCATCTACAAGCCTGCAAACTGAAAAGCTTCGGCTGGCCTGAATTGTGAAACCGCATTTCCTGCGTAGGTTTGATGCTCTGACAAGGCAAGTTTACGCACGGGTTGCCCCTGTTGCAGGTCAGCTTGTTTCAGGTCAACCCAGAAGGTATTCGGTGTTAATACAGTCTCAAAGTAGTAACGTAGTGCCTTGTGATCAGAAACAGAACGCCAGCGGGTAGATGAAATATTGGGCTCAGTGGGTGATGAAATGCCAAAGGGCACTGAAGCATTACGGATCACACTGAACAGGCTGGCTACCGCAATCCAGGGATCACTGGTCTGAGGTGTTGCTTGCAGGTAAAACGAGGCTCTGACAAAACGGTCTGCTGCTCTGTTTGTGCCCGGTAGCATAGTGGTGCCACCTAATTCACGCCAGTATTCGTTAATTGCCAGCTGTTTTTCAAATACGGGGGAGTTGGTCATCACGGTATAAGACGGATCGTGATGGATCACCAGCTTTCCATTGATATACTCAAACACCGCATTGTCACCTGAAGAGTCGGATAAAGATAAGTGTAAGGTGGCTAAACGGTCAGTTCCGGGAATATTTGCAGAGACAACAACAAAAGGTTCGCTCTGCATGGCCGCTACAGCTTCAGACACTGTCGCAAAATTATCCAGCATATACTGTACCCAGGCAGCAATACTCAAACCGGGTTGACTGCCGTCATAGTCGGCATACCGTGACTCCACTAACCACAGCAGATTAGCGACCAGGCCTTTTTCGTTCAAACCATCAGTGCTTGAAATGTCAAAGGCACTGGCGACCACGCTGCCATATCGCGAGGTCCAGCGTACTGAGTTAGGGCCAACTTCTCCCTGACGTTGCATACCTCGCGGAAATAGCCAAAGATTCACAGGGATTTCATCACGCCAATCCATTGAGCGGGCAGTGAGCACCAGTTGCTCAGGACCTTTATAAACAGCTCTGGTACAGGCTTCTGCTGTTGAGATCAGGCTCAGGGTACAAATCAATGTAAAGATAAACACCAGAAAGTTACGCATACAAGCTCCTTTGTTTTAGTTTTTCATCTTACAAATCTGTCATTTTGTCAGGCTCCAGCAACTGACTGTAGCTGCATTTCTATTTTAGTCACATAGTGCAGCAAGGCTAAAAATCAGTATAGCCAGAAGCATTGCACTGAAAAGTCTTGCCTTCTGGTGTATACTCGCGCGATTTTTCTACACTCAGGGCTCTGAGCTATAGAAAGCAGCAGATTAACCAGATGGCAGCCGTTTTATGACTAGTTCAACTACTTCCCCTTCAAAGCCTGTGATCATGGATCACCGTTTCTCCATAGCCCCTATGCTGGATTGGACGGATAAACATTGTCGTTATTTTCACCGTTTATTGTCTGAACATGCGGTGCTCTATACCGAAATGGTGACCACTGGGGCCATTATTTATGGGCAGGGGGATTATCTTGGTTTTAATGACGAAGAACATCCGGTCGTAGTTCAGCTGGGTGGCTCAGACCCTAAAGATATGGCGCATAGCGCTAAGCTTTGTCAGGAAAAGGGCTACGACGCTATTAATATCAATGTAGGTTGCCCTTCGGACAGAGTACAAAACGGTATGTTTGGCGCTTGCCTGATGGCCAGACCTGAATTAGTAGCCGCCTGTATTCATGAAATGCGTTCTGTAGTGGATATTCCTGTCACGGTAAAAAGCCGCATTGGTATTGATGATCACGACAGCTATCAGTTTTTGGTGGATTTTGTCGGCACTATTGCAGAGTCTGGCTGTAACCAGTTTATTGTGCATGCCCGTAAAGCCTGGCTGAGTGGACTAAGCCCAAAAGAAAACCGTGAAATTCCGCCACTGGATTATGAACGGGTGTATCAACTGAAAAAAGATTTCCCACATTTAGATATCTCCATCAATGGTGGTGTTAAAACACTGGCTGAATGTTTAACCCATTTACAGCATGTGGATGGAGTGATGGTAGGCCGCGAAGCCTACAGTAATCCTTTGATGCTGGCACAAATTGATGCTGCTATTTATAACAATCCACGAGCTGTACCAACACCCCATCAGATGGTGGAGTTAATGTTGCCTTATATTGAACGTCAGATGACGCAAGGTGCCCGATTCTGGCATATAGCACGCCATATGCTGGGGCTGTTTCAGGGTGTACCAGGCGCCCGTTTATGGCGGCGACATTTAAGTGAAATAGGCCATCTGCCGACCAGTGGTCCACAAGTGATGTTGGATGCGCTGAAAAAGGTGCCACAGCTTTAACCTTGAAAACAAAAAAGTGGTGAATTTCACCACTTTTTTGTTTTATGTCTTTTTCTTTGGTTTTGAAAAATCCGTTTATTCTTAATTAAGTTATTTATTATCAATGACTTAAGAAATATTTTCAGTATGGCACGCACCTTGAAATAGAGATAGTGAACTTCATTACTCATTAAGGAGCACGACCATGAAAACACTAGCTACGTTAGTCCTGATTACCTCTGCAGCTTTTGCTGTTACCCCTGCAGCACATGCCAATGAGCTGAGCTTACCTTCAATCAATACACAAGCGATCAGCAATTTTGCTACAGAATTGATGAGCCAGCAAATGACTGAATTAAAAGCGGCCATTGCTGAACAAAGCAAAAAAGCTCTGGCTGAACTGGAAGCAACTTTAGTCACCAGCACTGAAACTGATAAACAAACAGTTGTTGCGGCAGCTAAGGTGAACTAAGGATGCTGAGCTTAACGTTAGGCTTGTTGGGGCTGTTTTTATTGCCCGTCGTTAGTGTTGGCCTGGTATCTGTGATCTGGCATTGGTTATTACCCCCGTTCGATATTCCTGCTTCAACCCGGTTTTAAGTAGTACCGGGTTTTGTTTTTTTAAGTCCTTTTCCATGGCTAAGCTCGTTTCTCTGGCTCCTTTTACGCCCCTAATTTTCTGATCTCTCTTTAGTGCCAGCCGGTTGCATCTGCATGCCTGAACTTGATTGAAATCACCTTGTTTTAAAATAACTAAAAAATAGTTAAAAACGCTATTTTTGTGTTTTGAATAAAATTCGAGCTATAACCTTATTTTGTTTTTCCATGAAAATAATTAATTAAAACAGTGGCTTATGTTTTATTTTTAAGTTGGCATAACAGCTGCATTGTATAGATATCAACAGATGAACTGATGATGAATTAAACCACTAATGAAAATTGAGGAGAGTCAAAATGGAAATAGCAGCACTGATGGTTGTATTAGCCTGGTTCGGTATTGTTGGCAGCTGGGCTGCAGACGAAGTCTGAATAACTAAGCGCTGATGGGTATCAGCAAAATCACAAAAACATAAACAAAGGTAAGGAGAGTCAAAATGGAAATAGCAGCACTGATGGTTGTATTAGCATGGTTTGGCATTGTAGGCAGCTGGGCTGTGGACGAAGTCTGAACAGACAGAGGTTAAGGAGAAGCAGAACATGTCACTGATTATTATCAATATTGTCGTGGTCTGGGCTTTAGCTGGTTTGCTCTGGTTGTTAGACAGAGCGGTTTATAACAAGGTTGGAGAGTAAGCATATGAGCTTAGAAAAAGATAAAAGTGCCTGGTTTGTGAATAAGGCTAAACGTAAAATTTCAGGTGTTTGTGCAGGTTTTGCCGCTTTTTATGATCAGCCAATCTGGTTAGTACGTGCAGTTGTAGTATTGCTGGCGCTGTGTTTTCCGGTTGCTGTAGTGGTTGCTTATATCGCCGCTGCGTTAATACTGCCAGAACGTTGGGTGTATTAAGATGAGTTCGCAAAAACAGGCGGCCTGGTGGGCAGGTCGCCTGTAGAGATGGTAAGTTGTTATAAAATTATATGTTCTTCCGCGCCGTTAAGCGCACCCATTCTTCTTTGACCGCTACAGGGTCAAACTCAAATTCTGCGGCATAAGCATCGATCACCGACTGAGCCTGACTTTCCAGAATACCGGACAGCGCCAGCAGGCCACCTGGTTTGACATAAGCACTGATAATGTTGCTCAATTGTGCAAGCGGGCCGGCCAGAATATTGGCCACTACTACATCGGCTTCTAATGAAGCAGGTTGATCCTTGGGCAAATAGAGCTCAATCTGTTGCTCCACGCCGTTACGGGTGGCATTAGCGAGGCTGGATTCAATAGCTTGTGGGTCAATGTCGATACCAACAACACGTTTAGCACCCAGCTTTAAGGCAGCGATACCTAAAATACCTGAGCCGCAGCCAAAATCGACCACTAAGCTTTGTGACAATTCCTGTGCATCCAGCCATTCCATACAAAGCGCTGTGGTTGGGTGAGTACCGGTACCAAAAGCTAAGCCCGGGTCGAGCATCACGTTCACTGCCGTTGGATCCGGAATATCGCGCCAGCTTGGACAAACCCATAATCTTTGACCAAAGCGAATAGGGTGGAAGTTATCCATCCATTCCCGTTCCCAGTCTTTGTCTTCCAGTTGTTCCAGCTTGTACTGCACCCCATTTTTAAACATGGCGGCTTTTTCCAACTGACGAACCACTTTGTCCATTTTATGTTCAGCGTCAAACAAACCCACCACCACAGTGTTTTCCCAATACAAGACTTCACCCGGCAGAGGTTCGTAAATAGGGGTGTCTTTGGCGTCAACAAAACTGACAGCTTGCGCGCCCCAGCTCATCAGCATATCGCTGACCTGCTCGGCTTGTTTTTCAGTGCTGTTTACGCGTAATTGGATCCACGGCATGGCTTTGCTCTTCACTTTCTGGAAATGGGCGCGAATTGTAGCAGTTTGGCGGCTTAAAATCAGCGCTTAGGTGGTGCAAAAACAAAAGCCACCGCGAAGGTGGCTCTGTAGGGGCTGGGCTTGTCCCCGCCCGTCTCATGTTCAAACCCATGTGGGGCTAGAGCATGAATTCAACAACACTGCAGCTTCAAGTACGCCGGCAAGACCAATACCCAAAGTAATTGATGTTGCAGCCAGGCGACAAGAGCTTGAGACCCCAGGAGCATAGTTGTCCTATGTGACTGGGGCTCGGGCGCGCAGGCAACAACGCTGCAGCTTCAAGTACGCAGGGTATTTATTTCAGGCCGAGTTTATGTTCAAGATAGTGGATATTAGTTCCACCTTTATTGAAGTTCTCGTCTGTCATAATCAGCTTATGCAATTCGATATTGGTTTTGATACCACCGACCAGCAGTTCGCTTAATGCATTACGCATACGGGCTATCGCTATATCACGGTTCTCACCGTAGGTGATCAGCTTGCCAACCATGGAGTCGTAGTTTGGCGGCACTGTGTAATCAGCATAAATATGCGAATCCCAACGCACACCGTTACCACCTGGTGGGTGGAAGCGGGTGATGGTGCCTGGCGACGGAATGAACGTCTTGGCATCTTCAGCGTTGATACGGCATTCCACAGCATGACCACGGATCACAACATCAGACTGCTTAATGCTCAGTGGCATGCCAGAGGCGATACGCAGCTGCTCTTTAATCAAGTCCACACCAGTGATCATTTCTGTCACAGGGTGTTCTACCTGAATACGGGTGTTCATTTCGATGAAATAAAACTCGCCGTCTTCAAACAGAAATTCGAAAGTACCAGCACCACGGTAGTTCAGGTCGATACAAGCCTGCACACAACGGGCACCGATAAAGTTACGCAGTTCTTCAGTAATACCCGGAGCTGGCGCTTCTTCCACTACTTTCTGGTGACGACGTTGCATAGAACAGTCACGTTCACCTAAGTGAATGGCACTGCCCTGACCATCTGCCAGCACCTGAATTTCGATATGACGTGGGTTTTCCAGGAATTTCTCCATGTACACCATGTCATTACCAAAAGCAGTGCCTGCTTCGTTTTTGGTCATTGCAATAGATTCAACCAATTCTTCTTCGCTGCGCACTACACGCATACCACGACCACCACCGCCACCAGCAGCTTTCACGATAATCGGGTAACCGATACGCTTGGCTATGGCTTTGTTGACTTCGTCGTCGTCGCCGACAGCGCCGTCAGAACCTGGTACACAAGGTACACCGGCTTTTTTCATCGCTTCAATGGCAGAAACTTTGTCACCCATTAAACGGATAGACTCAGGACGTGGGCCGATAAACACCAGGCCACTTTCTTCCACTTGCTGCGCGAAGTCAGCACGTTCAGCTAAGAAACCATAACCAGGGTGAATAGCCTGGGCATTGGTTACTTCAGCTGCGGCAATCAGCGCAGGAATATTTAAGTAACTTTGTGGTGACGGCGCAGGACCAATACAAATGGTCTCGTCGGCCAGCAGCACGTGTTTCAGATTACGGTCTACAGTGGAATGCACAGCTACCGTTTTGATACCGAGTTCTTTACACGCACGTAAAATACGCAGTGCAATTTCACCCCGGTTGGCGATCAGTACTTTTTCTAGCATGAGTCTGCCTTTTAACTTATTCGATCACAAATAGTGGCTGGTCAAACTCAACCGGCTCGCCGTTTTCTACCAGAATTTGTGTCACCACACCGGCCTTGTCAGACTGGATCTGGTTCATCATTTTCATCGCTTCGATAATGCACAGGGTGTCGCCCACTTTAACGCTCTGGCCCACTTCAACAAAAGATTTAGAAGTAGGAGATGCAGCGCGGTAGAAGGAACCTACCATAGGTGAACGCATCTGGTGACCTGTGACTAGCGGCTTGGCAGCTTCAGCAGGAGCAGCGGCAGCAACTGGTGCTGCAGCTGGAGCTTGTTGCATTGGCGCAGCAGCATAGTGCATTGGAGCATATTGCTGCATTGGGCCATTGCGGCTGATACGAACGGATTCTTCGCCTTCAGTAATTTCAAGCTCGTTAATGCCTGACTCTTCCAGCAGTTCGATCAATTTTTTAATTTTTCTGATATCCATGACGTAGTTGCCTAATTAATTTGATGGAATGGTTGATAAGGACGACACCGCCGATTCCAGTGCGTAGTGGTAGCCTTTGGCCCCTAAACCACAAATCACACCTTTGGCGATATCGGATAAGTACGAGTGACGACGAAATTCTTCCCGCGCATGTACATTGGACAAATGCACTTCAATAAAAGGGATAGCCACGGCCAGCAATGCATCACGAATCGCCACGCTGGTATGGGTATAGGCGCCCGGGTTGATAATAATAAAGTCCTGTTGTCCTAAACTTTGCTGAATAGCGTTGATGAGCTCATGTTCGGCGTTGGATTGCAGATGAGTCAAAGTAGCATTCAGCTCTTTGGCATGGACAGTTAAGCCATCAACAATTTGCGGTAAAGTGGCGGCGCCATAAATTTGAGGCTCACGTTTGCCTAACATATTTAAGTTAGGGCCGTTGAGCAGCAAAATACGTAAGTTTGTCGACATATAGCGCGAATTTCCCGTCATCTTTATTGATTGCTAACTATCTTGCCAAAGGCACAAAACAATTGCATCTTTTTTAATCAGCGACCAGCGGTCGCTGCAGATTTGCCGCTTATTATAGTGAAATCGTTGCAAATGGCAGCAAAATACTGGTCTTATCAGCAGAACGGAACTTTTTTGCGAAGTTGAAACTGAAGTTGGGGAATTCAGGCAAAGTCAGAGCCAGTCTGACTTTGCCGAGAGTGTCGTGGAAATTTTTACTGCAGTATTGGACCTAAATGGGCACTAAAATCTTTTGGTCCCATGAAGCCAGTGATGCGAGATTGCGTTAATTCGCTGCCGTTTTTGTCAAATAACAGCAAAGTTGGCAAACCTAAAACCTGAAAATGATCCAATAATTGCTGATCCTGAGCAGTGGCATGAGTTACATCTATCTTAATTAACGTAAATTGCGCCATTAAGTTTTTCACCTCGCCATCGGCAAAAGTGATGTGCTCAAACTCTTTACAGGCCACACACCAGTCGGCGTATAAATCCACCAGCACAGGTTTACCCGCATCGGCTGATTTTTTTACTTGCTGTTGCAACTCATCCAGAGTTTTTACCAGTTTAAACTCGGTACTTTGTGTTTGGACACTTTGGCCTGCAACAACTACAGGTGATGGTAACCAATACCATAAGTTAGCGCCTGTAGTGCCCAGCACTATGACTAACGCCAGCATCCAACTGATGCTTTGGCCTGTTGTGCCTGTAGACAGCTGTTGCGATAAGCGGTGTAAATACACAGCCAGCATTAACAAGACTAGAGTTCCGGCAATCACCACCACATAAGCAGGCAGGAAACGGCTGAGTAACCAGACGGGCACTGCTAACAACAGGAAACCAAAGCTGGCTTTGACTACATCCATCCAGGCGCCGGCTTTAGGTAAAAACTTACCGCCCGTGCTGCCTAGAATCAGCAAAGGCAAACCCATACCCATACTTAAGATATACAGCGTTAAAGCGCCCAGAGCTAAATCGCCGGACTGAGCTACATATAAAAGTGCTGCTGTCAGTGGTGCTGTAGTGCAAGGGGAGGCGACTAAACCTGATAACAAACCCATCAAAGCCGCGCCTTTAATGCTGCCACCTTGTTGTTTGTTGCTTAAGCTATTGACTTTGTTTTGCCATTTCTCCGGCAAGCTTAAGTTAAATACACCAAACATAGCCAAAGCCAAAGCGACAAATAAAATGCTGATGGCAACTAAAACTATAGGGTGCTGAAAGTAGGTCTGGAACTGCAAACCTAAGCTTGCGACCAATAAACCTAATAAGGAGTAACTAATGGCCATACCCTGCACATAAGCCATGGACAAACTAAAAGCACGTTTACCGGATAACTGCTGGCCTTGCCCTACAATAATGCTGGTTAAAATAGGATACATAGGGAAAACACAAGGCGTAAAAGCCAAACCTAAACCCAGCAGGAAAAACAAAAACAGTGCTTTGAGTGTGCTGTCGCTTTGCAGTTTATCCAGCAGTTGTAACTGTTGTGAAACCGGAGCAGATGAAGTTGGCGACGTATCAGCTACAATGCCCAAAGCTGCAACAGCGTCTGCAGTGCTGGCGCTTGCTGCTGAAGCTGGCGCTATTAAAGGAATATCCAGTGTTTGCACCGGATAACATAAACCAGCTTCGGCACAACCCTGGAAGCGCACTTTGAGCATAGCTTCAGAACCCAACTGGCTTAACGGAATATCCAACACCACCTGGTGGAAATAGACTTCGGATTCACCAAAGTATTCGTCGTGGATCATCATGCCTTTTGGATACTGCGGATGAGAAAAGGCGGCATCTATACCGACAAACTTAAACTTGTCTTTATATAAGTAGTAGCCGTCGGCTATGGTAAAGCTGACCTGCAACTTTTCTTGTCCGCCAGAGCTGGCTTGCTGGCGAAAATCCATTACAAAAGCCTGCTCTACTGGCAGAAACTGCGAACCTTGTTGCAAGGCGGCCAGCGCATTGGTGCTTTGGCCCTGGCTTAAAAAAGAGAGGCTTAACAGCAGGCTAAATAAAAAACTCTTAATCACGACTCGTTACCTCTTGAACCCACTGTAAATAGGGGGCAAATACTTGTTGCGCGGCTATGGCAATAATTTCAGGCACTTGATACGGGTGTAAAGCACAAATGGCCTGTTCTATTTCGATAAAGTCTTCTTTTCTGGCTTTAATTAACAGCGGAATTTCAGTGCTCTGTTCAAGCACACCCTGCCAGACATAATGTGATTGCACCGCAGGCAAAACGTTAACACAGGCAGCCAGTTTTCGCTCCAGTACATGCTTTGTTATGCGTTCTGCCACCTGTAAATCAGGACAATTGCATAAAATCAGTTCCATCATCATGGTGATGTCCTCATTCTTGTTGGTTCAAAGCCACAGCAGTCAAGACCTGCTCACAGCGTATTTTGTTGCATAAATCGATTTGTTTGCACAAAAACCAAGCAAAAAGGCTTGAGTACACAAAATTTTTAAAACAAAGCCCTTGGGTTCATAAGGAGATTGCCCCATATAGCAAGCACAACAAATTTAACACCCAATGTTAAAACTCAAATCGCTTTTAGGAGATAAAAAAGCATGAATATTCGTCCATTACACGATCGCGTCATCATCAAGCGTTTAGAAGCTGAAAGCAAATCTGCTGGTGGTATTGTGCTGACTGGCGCTTCTGCTGAAAAATCTACTCGTGGTGAAGTGGTTGCAGTAGGCAACGGCCGCATTTTAGAAAACGGTTCAGTCCGTCCTTTAGATGTGAAAGTCGGCGACAAAGTGATCTTTGGTGCTTACGTAGAACGCACTGAGAAAATCGAAGGCCAGGAATATGTCATCACTAAAGAAGACAACATCCTTGGCGTGATCACCGAATAATTAAACCGAACTTTCTAATTTAATTTCAAAGTATTCAGAGGAATTTTTAAAATGGCTGCAAAAGAAGTACGTTTTGGCGATGACGCCCGTAACAAGATGCTCAAGGGCGTCAACATTTTAGCAAACGCAGTGCGCGTAACTTTAGGCCCTAAAGGCCGTAACGTTATTCTGGACAAGTCATTTGGTTCGCCAATGATCACCAAAGACGGTGTATCTGTTGCCAAAGAAATCGAGCTGGAAGACAAGTTCGAAAACATGGGCGCACAAATGGTGAAAGAAGTTGCTTCTAAAGCCAATGACGAAGCTGGTGACGGCACTACTACTGCCACTGTGTTAGCACAAAACATTATCAACGAAGGCGTAAAAGCTGTTGCTGCCGGTATGAATCCAATGGATTTAAAACGTGGTATCGACAAAGCAGTGATTGCTGCTGTTGCTGAACTGAAATTATTATCTCAGCCATGTGCCGACACCAAAGCTATTGCTCAGGTAGGTACTATCTCTGCAAACTCTGACGATGAAATTGGCCAAATCATTGCCAATGCCATGGACAAAGTAGGCAAAGAAGGCGTGATCACTGTTGAAGAAGGCCAGGGCTTAGCCAACGAGCTGGCTGTGGTTGAAGGTATGCAGTTTGACCGTGGTTACCTGTCTCCGTACTTCATCAACAACCCGGAAGCTGGCCAGGTAGAACTGGACAACCCGTTCATCCTGACTGTTGATAAAAAAATCAGCAACATCCGTGAATTACTGCCGGTATTAGAAGGCGTGGCCAAGTCAGGCAAACCACTGCTGATCATCGCAGAAGATTTAGAAGGTGAAGCTTTAGCAACTCTGGTTGTGAACAACATGCGCGGTATAGTGAAAGTGTCTGCGGTGAAAGCTCCAGGTTTCGGTGACCGTCGTAAAGCAATGCTGCAAGACATCGCTGTATTAACTGGCGGTGTAGTGATTTCTGAAGAAATCGGCTTAGAGCTGGAAAAAGCCACTCTGGAAGATTTAGGTACTGCGAAGCGTGTTGTGATCACCAAAGACAACACCACTATTATTGATGGTGCCGGTGAGCAGGACGCCATTAACGGTCGCGTGAAGCAAATCCGTCAGCAAGTGGAAGATGCCACTTCAGATTACGATAAAGAAAAACTGCAAGAGCGCCTGGCGAAGTTAGCTGGTGGTGTTGCTGTGATTAAAGTAGGCGCTGCCACTGAAATCGAAATGAAAGAGAAAAAACACCGCGTAGAAGACGCGCTGCACGCAACCCGTGCTGCCGTTGAAGAAGGCGTAGTACCTGGCGGTGGTGTGGCTTTAGTACGTGTAGCGGCCAAGCTGGTTGACCTGCGTGGCATCAATGAAGACCAGAACCACGGTATCAAAATCGCACTGCGTGCGATGGAAGCACCTCTGCGCCAAATCGTTGATAACGCCGGTGAAGAGCCGTCAGTTGTAGTAAACAACGTGAAAGGCGGTTCAGGCAACTACGGTTACAACGCTGCAACGGGCCTGTACGGCGATATGCTGGAAATGGGTATCCTGGATCCAACCAAAGTAACCCGTTCTGCTCTGCAGTTCGCAGCTTCTGTTGGTTCTCTGATGATCACGACCGAAGCTATGGTCACAGAACTGCCGAAGAAAGACTCTCCATCAATGCCAGATATGGGCGGCATGGGTGGAATGGGTGGGATGATGTGATCCGCACATCCCCCTAAAAAACGAACCCGGCGCAAGCCGGGTTTGTCGTTTTTAAGGGGGAATGGCACGTCACGAAGGGGTCAGATCAAGATTTGCGAAGCAAATTTGCTCTGACCCCAGTTTGCCGAACTCATCTGACTCTTCAATTTAAGACTAAACAAAAAAAGCTAACCGATAACAAAATCACCTATCTACCCCGGAAACTGCTGCTTTTGATGTAAAACCCGCATCACGTGAATAGTTGAACCATTCACCCAATAAGAAACAATCATGGATATTTCAGGAATAATCAGCAAACGATCACGGACCGAAGCGCGCTGAACTCCCATAAGCGGGTGAGCCAACAGATTTTCGACTTTGGCTTCGATCAGTTCATCGGTTTTTTCGGCGGCTACAGGGTTTATGGCATAAAGGTATTCAAAGATTTTTTCCCTGTCGTTCAGCGCTTCCTCTTCCCAGTAAATCATTCGTTAGCCCGGCTGCGGATTTTAGCTTTGCGTTCGGCCATACTGCTTTTCGCTTGTTCGTGGCTGACAAACTTCGCATTACCTGTATCCAGTTTTTCAAAGGCAGCATTGACTTGCTCTGTGAGCCATTGATCATGGGCGCTGACTTTTCGTTGTTCAGCAGCAAGCTGCTCAGTAAGCTGGCGACAGGCATCACTTAAAGTCCGCCCCTGACTTTCAGCCATCAGCTGAGCAAGGCGTTTGGTTTCTTCATCAACACGGAACTGAATTCTGGTTTCCATAACAAATCCTCTCAGGTTGTGTGTGTACAAATGTTAGCACTGAATGTATAGATGAGCCAAATCTGGTTGCCAGGTTGCCAGGTTGCCAGGTTGCACTGTCGCTCCGCTCCGAGTGCAGCCTACAACTCCATGTTGGTGACGTTTAAAAACCTGGTTGAAAAACTATAAAAAAGAGCTTAAAAAGTTGGGCAGAGCTTTTCAGAAAACCAGAGTTTTTATGCCAATATCCCATTTTGATAAGGTTGTTGCTTTGTCTGAGTTGAAACAAAACCCGGCTAAGGTAGTTCGGCTCAGCAAAATTCTGCATAAGCCTGTGCTCTTGACAAGCAAAGGACAGGATGTTGCTGTCCTGCAAGGGCTGGATAACTACACAAAAACAGCAGAAGAATTAAGATTTGTAAAAGCTGTAGCAACAGGTCTTTCCGATATTGCTTTGGGCCACACTTTAAGTCTGGAAGAAACATGCAAACTTCTGATAGATGAATCATGAAATGCGGATCGAGTTAGCAGAGTTAGCACCAAGGCCAGTAGCTATCTAACCGACAATCCCGGCTTGGCGCCACAACTAATGTATTAGTTGCCATACCCCTCTGAGCTGCTACCTTAAATTGATATGTATCAACACTGCTGACCTCAAAACTGTTTAGTATCAGCTCATCCCAATACACATTTTTAACTGTTTTGTTCAGGAGGACTTAGCGATGAAAAGATTCAAAAACATTTTGCTTGTAGCCAAAGCTCAGTGCGAACACCCCTTTGAACTTGAAGCTGCGCTGACGCTGGCTGAACAAAACTCTGCGGAAATTACCTTGCTGATGGTATTACCTGCTCTGAGTAGCTTTCATCTGATGAAACCAGAACGGCCGCAACAGGACATAGAAAAAGACTATGTTCAGCATCATTTAAATGAGTTACTGGCAAGGGCTGGGCGGTATCAGCAGCGCGCTGAAATTCGCTGCAAAGTAGTAATAGGTACTGAATTTATTCAAGTGATCCGCTCTGTTTTGCGTAACCATCACGACTTAGTGATCAAAACGGCTGAGCCTGCCAGTTGGGTGAAACGGCTGTTTGGCGGCACTGATATGCACTTGCTGCGTAAATGCCCTTGCCCTTTGTGGTTACTCAAACCTGAGGTGGCACCCACTTACAGCACAATAGCTGCGACTGTAGATTTTAATCCGGATGACCCTCAAAGTGTTGAGCAGCCACTGAACCGGCAAATACTGGAACTGGCCAGCTCTATTGCAATACACAATTCGGCAACTTTACATATTTTGCATGCCTGGCAACTGGAGTCTGCCGGAGTGGTATTAATGTGGAGCGACAATCCGGAACAAGCCGAAGCTGAATATAACCAAAGCCTTTATTCATCCCATCAATCTGGCATCAACAGATTAAAACTGCTGATGGCGAAATGGATTGGCCAACCAGCCTATGACTATTGCAAGCCTCATTTCGAGTTACTGCGGGGAGACGCCTCGCATATTCTGGCGAAAAGAGTGGAGGAACTGGAACCCGGCTTAGTGGTGATGGGCACTGTTGCCCGAACTGGCATTGCCGGATTCCTGATAGGAAATACTGCAGAAGCTATGCTGGAGCAGTTGAACTGTTCAGTATTGGCAGTCAAGCCAGCAGGTTTTGTGACACCTGTTACTCTGGATGAGTAAATTATTTTTCAGAGGCGTAGTAACAGAGGCTCAGCTATGCCAGCTTTAGTCAGGATGCTGTTGAATATCTCACAGCTTCACCCGTATGATCAGGTGTTTACAATGTCTGCTCCGGTTTTGATGTAAGGTCAGGCTTTGTTTTGGATACTGGTGCTTAAGGAGAGTGTGCTGTGTTTGCAGATCCGTTTTTTCAGTTGCTGAGCCTGTTGTTACTGACAGTTGTTATTATTCTGCTGTTTCAGCGTTTTCATTTGCCAGCCAGTATTGCTTATTTGCTGGTGGGGATACTCCTGAGTCCTAATACAGTCGGTCCTTCAGTTGATGACAATCTGATCTCCCATATAGCCGAATTTGGTATTGTTTTTTTACTCTTCACTATAGGTCTGAACTTCACTATGCCGCAGATCTACGCCATGCGTCATACTATTCTTGGTTTGGGCATGGGGCAGGTTGGTTTAACTACACTGGTGGTGACCTTGCTGCTGATGGCTTGTGGTTTAAACCCTGCTGTGGCTTTTGTATTGGGCGCTATTGCGGCTCAGTCTTCTACCACTGTCATTAGCAAACAATTGACCGAACAGGGAGAATCAAACAGTCATCATGGTCGTTTGTCGCTGTCATTGTCTGTGTTTCAGGATATTACGGCAGTGCCTTTTATTGTTGTGATCCCTGTGCTTGGTACAGCTGTAGCGAGCGAAATAGCAGGGTCACTAGGTTTGGCAGTGGCTAAAGCTGCGCTGGCTATGGTGCTGGTGATAGGTGTGGGGCGCTTGTTATTCCGGCCTTTTTTCCATCTTGTGGCCAGTAAAAAATCCGCTGAGCTTTTTACCCTGACCGTTTTGTTGGTTTGTTTGCTGGCAGGTTTTGCGACAGAGCAACTGGGTTTATCTATGGCCTTTGGCGCATTTTTGGCGGGCATGGTGCTGGGTGACACTGAATTCCGGCATCAGGTCGAAAGCACGATCAGACCATTCCGTGATGTATTGCTGGGATTGTTTTTTATCAGCGTCGGCATGCTGGTTGACCCAGCCGCTATAGTGCCGCAATGGCACTGGATTGTATTAGCGACTTTGTTGATGCTGGTGCTAAAAACTGTGCTGGTGCTGTTTTTATTACGTCGCAAAGGAATGGCATGGCAATTGTCCTGGCGAACAGGCTTGATCCTGGCCGTAGGTGGTGAATTTGGTTTAGCACTGCTGGCGCTGAGCGGCGACGTGCTGCCTGCTATGTATCAGCAAATCACGCTGGGTACTGTATTGTGCTCAATGGTGATTGCCACAGTGCTGATTAAGTTTAATCTGCAAATAGCGCAAAAACTCAGCCCAAAAGAAAAGTTAGCTGTGGGTGATGATGTGCCGCAGGCTGAGCAGGCACCACCACTGCAAAATCACGTTCTTATTGCCGGATATGGCCGCATAGGACAAATATTGGGTAACTTTCTTGAAGCTGAAAAAATTCCTTTTCAGGCGCTGGATATGGATGCCAGCCTGGTTAAACAAGCCAGTCTGGCGGGTGAACCTGTGTTTTATGCCGATGCTGCTGACCCTACTGTGCTCAAGGCTCTGGGCATTGAGCAAGCACGTTTATTGTTGATAGCTCATGACGATTTACCATCGGCATTACAAAGTTTGTATTTTGCCAAGCAACTGAATCCAGATTGTATTGTGCTGGTCCGAACCAGAGACGATAGTCAGTTGGACGCTTTGCGAGCCGCTGGGGCGGACGAAGTGATACCTGAAACGCTGGAGGCAGGCATGATGATGGTGTCTCAGGCTTTATTGAGTTTAAAAGTCTCTCCGGCCCGGGTGGCATTGTTGATAGCCCAGCAGCGTAAACAGCGTTATCAGTTATTGCATCAGCTGTTTCATAGTGAACAGCAGCAACCAGAGAGTGCTGAAGTGCCGCAGCTGTATCCTTTGACACTGACGCAAGAGCACCCATGGGTCGGGCGGACGATAGCAGAGCTGCCGTTGCAGCAAGTGCAGTTACAGGCATTAGTCAGGGCCCAGCAACGACAACTGAATCCTGCCCCAGAGACTCTGTTACAAGTTGAGGATGTGTTGGTGTTGTTTGGTGAGCTGCCTCAAATCGAAACTATGACAGCACTGACAGCAACTGGAGGCTGATGATGCAGATGACGACTGAGCCTGAACTAAAGCGCCAGCAAGCCATTTTATCTATAGATCAGGGCACTTCATCCAGCCGGGCTTTGTTATTTAACCGCGATGGCAAAGTAGTGGCAGTGGCGCAGCAGGAGTTGGATTGTGTCTATCCAGATCAAGGCTGGGTCGAGCAAGATGCAGAGCTGATTTGGTTGTCTGTGCTTAAGGTCTGTCGGCAGGTGTTGGCGCAGGCCGTGCAACTGGGTATTGAAGTGCTGGGTGTCAGTATCAGTAATCAACGTGAAACTACTGTGCTTTGGCATAAAGCCAAAGACAAAGTGCTGGCGCCCGCTATTGTCTGGCAAGACAGGCGCACAGCGGATTATTGTCAGCAACTCAAAGATCAGGGCCATGAAACTTTAGTGCAGCAAAAAACCGGCTTACTGCTCGACCCTTATTTTTCTGCCAGCAAAATCCAGTGGTTACTCACTCATAATGCCGATGTGCTGCAGGCCCTGGCTGACAACGAATTAGCCTTTGGCACTATAGATAGTTTTTTACTCTGGCGTTTAACATCGGGGCAAGTGCATGCCACAGACACCACCAATGCTAGCCGTACTTTATTGCTGAATCTGCAAAGCTTAAATTGGGATCAAGAACTGCTGCAGTTGTTTGGCGTACCAGAGCAAATTCTGCCTGCGGTAAAACAAAGCGCTGATACCTATGGCCTTTGTGATACCCGCTTATTTGGTTTGGCCTTGCCTGTGCTGGCGCTGGTGGGTGATCAACAGGCTGCGGCTTTAGGTCAGGGCTGTATCAGCGCTGGTTCTTTAAAAAGTACCTATGGTACAGGCTGTTTTGCGTTATTAAATACCGGCAGCAGTCCGTTATTTTCCAAACACAGATTACTGACCACAGTAGCTTTTACTGTGCAGGGCCAAACTTTTTATGCGTTGGAAGGTGCTATTTTTGTCGCTGGTGCTGCGGTGAAATGGCTGCGGGATCAATTGGGTGTTATTACGCAAGCCAGTGAAACCGAAGCTTTGGCGCAAAGCCTGCCGGACAACGGCGGTGTGTATTTAGTACCGGCTTTTACCGGTTTAGCTGCACCGCATTGGCAACCTGAAGCAAGGGCTTCTTTGATCGGTATGACTCTGGGCACAGGCAAAGCCCATATAGCCCGTGCCGCGCTGGAAGCTGTGGTCTATCAAACGGCAGATTTACTTGCTGCCATGTTGGCTGATGGTGCAAAGGTAGAACAGCTGCAAATAGACGGCGGTATGGTGGCGAATAATTGGCTGTGTCAGCATCTGGCTGATGTGCTGAATTTGCCTGTGCTTAAACCCAGTCAAAACGAAGCGTCAGCTTATGGCGCTTCGGTATTGGCCGGAGTAGCACTGGGCTGGTTTGAAAGTCTGGCTGATGTGCAGTTTAGCTCTGAAGCTCAACAGTTTTTACCGCAAATGTCAGCCGATAAACGCTGTCAGTTATTAAGCGGCTGGCAAAAAGCTTTAAATTCTGTTCTGTTGTGATTTATCCCGCCGTAACACCCATACCGTAAACAAACTGGCGGTCATAAACATCAGCAAGCTGTAAACGCTGGGTGCTATCGACATGGCGGTGTTTTGCAAAATACCTGTGGTGATCATCAAAGCGAGCGTGCCATTTTGTAGGCCCACTTCAAGGCAGATGGTTCTGGCTTGTTTTTCCTTCTGCAGCAAAAACCGGCCCAACCAATAACCTGCCAGCATAGTGAATACATTTAAAGCCAAAGTTGCTGGTCCGGTTTTTTGTAAAAACAGCCAAAGATCCGCACCTAAATCTGTAGCTATGCTGATGATTAATAACACCAGCACTATCACCGAAAAGCGGCTGATCATGGGTTGAAAACGTTGTGAGCGTTCTGGCCATTTAAAGTTAAACCACATGCCAAGCAATACAGGAAAAACACTGACGATCATCAAGGTCAGCCAGGTTTTTAATAAAGGCAGCTGAAAAGCAGTGTTTTCCCCTAAAAAGTGTTCTATGGCCCACACCGCCAGCAAAGGTAACGAAAAGGGGGTGATAAAACCAACCAGCACAGTTAAAGCCACAGACAACCCCAGATCGGCTTTACACAAGTAGCTGTACAAATTGGACGTAGTGCCACCCGGACATAAGGCCAAAACAAACAAACCTACAGCCAGTTCACCTTGCAGATCAAACAGATAAATCACCCCTAAAGCACATAGCGGCAGCAGCAATAACTGCGCCAGGGCACCAACAAAAAACGCTTTGGGCTGACGCACTACTTCCGAAAAATTGGCAAGCCGCAGGCTCATGCCAACGCCCGTCATAATCAGTATTAGCGCTATAGGTAAACCAGTTTGGGTCAGAGCTTCAAACATTTTTAGTTGTTCTTCAAAGAGATAGTGTGGTTAACCTACCTTGGAATTCCTGACTGAGCAAGAGTTGCTCCATTCTGGCTGCTGCAGTGCGGCTTTTTCACTTTAATCTTGCAGTGAAATAACTAAAAAACTTTGTTTTCCAATTACTTAAATTTTGTTTAGAAAATAAGCTTGCACCTATACTGTGTCTTGCCTAGTATCACTGTGTGTCGCACAGTGTGTGCTGCACAGTATAAGTGATATAGACAAAACAGGATTTTTTATGACCACTTCACAGCTGGACAAAATGCGACTGGAACTGCGCCGTGGTGTGCTGGTGCTGGCCGTGCTGGCCTCGTTGAAGCAGCGGCATTATGGCTACTCGCTTAGAAAGCAATTGCAGGATAGAGGCATAGACATAGACGAAGGCACTTTGTATCCGCTGGTGCGGCGTTTAGCGGAACAAGGTTTGCTGGACAGCGAATGGCAACAGGCGGAAGGGCGCGAGCGGCGTTATTACTTGTTGTCGGAGCAAGGCAAAGAGCTGTTGGCGCAGTTAACCGATGAATGGTTACAACTCAATTCGGCTTTGGGCCCTTTGTTAACACAAGATCAAAGCGGGGAGACAGAATAATGGAACTGGTTGAACGTTATGTCGCTGCTGTGCAGCGTGAATTACCTGAAACGAAAAGGCAGGAAATAGGCCGTGAGTTAAGTGCCAATATTATGGATCAACTGGATGCGCTCAAAGAGCAAAATGGCCAGTTGTCAGAAGATGATATAGCGGCTGTGCTGAAACAAATGGGCCGACCGGAAGCCGTGGCTAATCAGTTTGTGCCACCTAAAGCTTTAGTGGCAGCTGAAGATATGCCTTTGCTGAAGCATGTGTTGTATATGGTGTTGGGAGTGTTGTTTGTCGTACAACTGGTGGGTTCTACGACCCATTGGATGGGCAGCAGTGATGGCAATTTAATTCGCTTCTTAGTGCAGTTGGCTGCTGGTTTTATGGCAGACGCTTGTTTTGCTTTTACAGCTATAGTGCTGAGTTTTGCCGTTGTAAATAGCTCAGGAGACAGGGTAAGCCGCTGTGCAGGCAAAGACTGGTCGCCAAAACAGTTACCTAAAGCAGATTTGGGCTGGCAACACATCAGCATGACCGATGTATTTACTGATTTAGCCACCTGTTTATTTCTATTGATTGTCATTTGGCATCCGTTATGGATGAATCCTGAACAAATAGCGGATCGCAGTGTCATGTTTACAGCCGAGGCTCTGCTGATGATGCAATGGTTTAGCCCTGTGGTGGCCTTGTCAGTGCTGTGTAGTTTATGGCAATTACGCCAACGGATCTGGAACCGCAGTTTGTTGCTGGGCAACATTCTGGTGAACGCGACTTTTTCTGCATTTTTTGTCGCGCTGGCTGTGAGTGGTCCTTTGCTTCAGGCTGGCCCTGTTGAGCTGAAAAGCCTGTTTACCCTGTTACAGCTGGAGAAGGGCTTCACTTATGGGTTGCTGTTCACCGCATGTATTCCTGCATATGAAGCAATACGGGATTTGTTCAGGTTCAACAAGCTGAATTAAGTGCTACTCAGCGGTTGGGGGCTGTTGATTTCGTTTCACTGCACCCCCATAACATTTTCAGGCAATCCGCCTCTACCTTATTGAAGGTTTACCATGGCTTTACATCTTCCTGCTATCGTTACTTTACTGGCGCTTTTCTTGTTTTTATACAGTTGTCTGGCTGTGGGGATGGCACGGACAAAATATGGTGTTGCAGCTCCTGCGACTACAGGCAATCTGGATTTTGAGCGCATATTCCGGGTGCAAATGAATACGCTGGAACATCTGGTGTTGTTTTTACCTGCGCTTTGGTTATTCAGTGAATATGTCAGTCCGGTCTGGGCTGGCTTAGTGGGTTTGGTCTGGTTAGTGGGCCGTTTGTATTATGCGGTTAGCTATATCAAGGACGCGAAAAGCCGTGGTCCTGGTTTTATGATTGGTTTTGTTGCTTTGCTGGTGCTGATGATTGGCGCAGCTGTTGGTATTGTTTTGCGTATGATGGCTGGCTTATAACTCATGAGCAGCACATCCCTCGTTACCGAAGCAGAGCCTGATACTGAAGTTCAGGCTCCGGCCAAAAAAATTGGGCCGCTTTTTAGTTTAATTCCGTTTTTAACTCCTTACGCCAGCCGCTGGATCTTAACTTTTATCGCCTTAACAGTGGCAGCTGTGGCTACTCTTACCTTGCCTGTGGCTTTTCGTTATCTGATTGACGCTGGTTTTTCTACCGATCAGGCTGGTCATATCGATCAATACTTTCTGGCCTTATTTGGCCTTTCTGTGGTGTTGGCTGTAGCTACTGCGTTGCGGTTTTATTATGTGTCCTGGCTGGGCGAGCGGGTGACAGCAGACTTACGCAGTGCTGTCTATGGTCATGTGGTAAAAATGAGCCCGCAGTTTTTTGAACTGACCAAAACCGGCGAAGTGTTGTCGCGTTTAACCACAGACACCACCTTAATCCAGGCTGTGGTGGGCACCAGTTTGTCGATGGGCTTACGTAACACATTTTTGCTGGTTGGCGGATTGGTGATGCTCTTTGTCACCAGCGCCAAATTAGCGGCTTATATTCTGCTGACCTTAGTACTGGTGATTTTGCCGATTTTCTTATTTGGCCGCAAAGTCCGGAAGTTGTCGCGTGACAGTCAGGATCGTATTGCCGATGCCAGTGCTGTGGCAGGTGAAGTGTTAAATGCCATTCCAACAGTGCAATCGTACCGGCAGGAAGAGCGCGAAACTTTGCGTTTCAGCGATTCAGTAGAAACTGCTTTTACCACGGCTTTATCCCGTATTCGCGCCCGATCTATGCTGACTTTGGTCGCCATAGTCTTGGTGTTTGGTGCTATTTCTTTTGTGCTTTGGTTAGGTGCTCAGGCTGTACTGGCGAACGAAATGACAGGCGGCGAGTTATCGCAGTTTATTTTATATGCGGTACTCACAGCCGGAGCTATTGGCGCTATTGCCGAAGTATGGGGGGATTTACAACGTGCGGCCGGCGCTGCAGAGCGCTTAATGCAGCTGCTGAATGTGCAATCCCCAGTGGTAGAGCGAGCTGATCCTTTGCCTCTGGTGTTGCCTGAACATAATCTGGCTGGCACTGGTATTGAGTTTAACGGCGTTCATTTTAGTTACCCGTCGCGGCCTGATACTTTGGCCTTGCAGGATTTTTCGCTGCAGATTAAACCCGGTGAGCATATAGCTTTGGTTGGCCCTTCAGGCGCAGGCAAAACCACCTTGTTCCAGCTGTTGTTGCGCTTTTACGATCCACAACAAGGCCAGGTAAAATTTAATGGCATGGATTTAAAAGATCTGCGTTTAACCGATGCCCGTCAGCCTTTTGGCATAGTGCTGCAGGATACTGTGATTTTCGCGGGTTCAGTGCAGGATAATATTCGTTATGCACGGCCTGAAGCTTCAGAGCAAGAAGTACAAGATGCAGCGAAAATGGCAGCAGCCCACGACTTTATTCTGGCTTTACCTGAAGGCTACAACACTTATTTAGGCGAACGAGGTGTGCGTTTATCCGGTGGTCAACGCCAGCGTATTTCTATTGCACGAGCCATTTTAAGTAATCCTTCAGTATTATTGCTGGATGAAGCCACCAGCGCTTTAGATGCTGAAAGCGAACGACAAGTGCAACAAGCTTTGGATAATGCAGCACAAAACCGCACTACCTTGGTTATCGCGCACCGGCTGGCAACAGTCTTGGCGGCTGATCGTATTGTGGTATTGGAAGCTGGCCGTATTGTGGCTCAGGGCACTCATACAGAGCTATTGCAAAGCAGTGAACTCTACGCCCGTTTGGCAGCTTTGCAGTTTAGCCATTAGCGGGTATATATATTGATCACGAGCTTTGGTTTAAAGCCAGGGTTCCAGTTTGGTCACATAATCTGCTGGCAGCAGATGGCCACTGTCGAAGCGGAATAGCTTTTTGTCAGCGTTTGGCAAAGCATCAAACAGTTGTTGATTCTGTTTGATGCTGGCGTATTCGTCGTCATCTGCGGTGAAAAGCCACACCTGATTATCGGCAAGACCTGCCATCAGATTCAGTGGCGCAACCACTGCTGTGGTGCTGTTCATATAAGGCGGTACTATGGCAGCGACACTGTGGATGCGTGAATCGACTCCGGCCAACAGCAAACTGATTTGCGCGCCCATGCTGTCGCCTGCCAGTTTAATCTTGCTGCTATCAAGTTGGGGTTGTTGCACCAGCCAGTCCAGCAGCACACGGTGATCCCTAACTGTATCCACCAGCATGTGTTCATAAGGTTCACGTTCGCCCCACCAGTGCAAATTATCAATAATATCCGCGACTGTAATATTCGGATCTTTGCGTAAACCATGATGTCGCGCATCTATAGCCACTACCGCATAACCTTTAGCTAATGCCATAGCTGTAATTTTGTCGGTTTGCTCAAAGGTGGCGCGGTCTTTAAAACTGTCCTGCCACCAGCGAATTTGGCTACGCCCCATCGCATGAGCGCCAATGAGCACAGGAACCGGGCTTGTGATGGTTGTGAGATCTTGTGGGTAGTGGATACGGCCATTGACTCTGACTCCATCAAAGCTCTGATAGGTAAAATCAAAACTTTGTGGGTTGAGTTCTGTCAGACTCAGTTGCACCTGCTGCTCCATACTATAAGCGTAACGAGCGGCCAGTTGCTCCGTGCTCAGATTGTAAGGTTTTAAGCCAAACAGGCCATACCAAAGCGCCGCTATACCAGCGACAACAACGCCAATACTCAGCATGATCTTTTTTCCTTTTGTGAGTGGCATAGCCTTTTCCTGTTTTGTTTTTTCTTTATTACAAACAAAGATGTGGACCCCTGTCACACAGAATAAAGCAGCAAATGTCAAAACAATGTGAAATAGTCATGTGTTGTGAAGGGCTGGCAGTTTTTACCATCAAGCTTCACAAAATACTGCTAGAGTTAATGCAGTATCAGCTGTCGTTTTTGTTTTTGTGGTAGCGATTTATGGCTAAGTTTTTGTTCAGTTGCCTGCTATGGCTGGCCTGCTCTTTGGATGTTGCAGCACAGCATCCATTAAAGTTTTTGATGCCTGACTATCCGCCTTATACCTATCAGGTGAGCGGACAGAATCAGGGTATAGGCTATGAAGCAGTGGCAGCTATTATGGCGGATATTCAACAGCCATTTTCTGTGCAGTTAGTGCCGCACTTTGGTCATGCTATTAGCGATATGCAGCGGGGGGTAGCAGATGGCTTTTTTCTGGCAACTGAAAGTGCAGAACGTAATAAAGTGGCTGAGTTTTCAGAGCCGGTTTTAATGATTGAATGGACCTGGGTTTGGTTAAAACAACGCTCAGACTTAAACCCGGATTCAAGCCACTTTAAGCACAATGCTCAGGTATCAGCCCAATCCAACAGTAATATACACAGATGGTTAAAAGAGCATAACTATCAGGTGACAGCAGGAACTACCGATATCAGGGGCTTGTTGAATTTACTGAAATACAAAAGAGTGGACGCAATTTTGTTGCCAGAACTGACAGTGAAAACTTTACTGGCAGAACAGACTGTTGATGCTGACTTGTACAGCTTTCAGCAGGAAATTAATTTACCCTTCTCGATTTATATCAATAAAAATTACCTGAAAAAACACCCGGACTTTATGCAAAAACTGAACGCCGCTATTGGTCGTTATCAGGCCAGAACTCATGCTATACAGCCTGACTGATCAGTTAATCAACAGTGGTGGTGGCAGAACCCTGCGCCTTTTCATCTTGTGCTGTCTTTTTTGGCCTGCGGCATTAAACGCAGATGAAACCCTACGGATGGCGATGCCGGATTACCCACCTTACACCACTATTCAAAATGGTACCTATCAAGGTTTTGGTTATGAGGCTTTTGTCAGTATCATGGCCGATCTGCAGCAGAGTTTTACTATTGTGCCTGCGCCTAATTACGGCAGGGCGGTGAAGGATTTGCAAAATCAGCTGGTTGATGGTTTGTTTCTGGCTTCTGAAAACGAAGAACGTAATGCTGTGGCTGAGTTTTCTGAGGCGGTGTCTTACAGTGGCTGGACCTGGGTATGGTTAAAACAGCGTACAGAATTAAATCCTGCTTCGGCTGATTTCAAAAAAAACGCCATAGTTTCAGCTCAATTAAACAGTAATACTTATATATGGGTAGTGAAGCAGAACTACAAAATGGCAGGAGCTCCCAGCAATATCCGTATGTTATTTACCATGTTAAATTCCCGCAGGGTAGATGCTATTCTGTTGCCTGAACTGACGGCAAAAGCTGTGATGCAACAGGAAAAACTAGACCCTGATTTGTATTCTATGCATTTGGAAGTGCAGCTCCCTTTTGGCATTTATATCAGTAAAGCTTATATAGCCCGCAATCCGGATATTATGCCAAAATTAAATCAGGCTATTGTGCGCTACCACGAGCGTCAAAAGAACCCGGTCACTCATCCTCTTTATTAACTAAACAGCAATGGCTTTGTGCGCCTATTCTTCATTCAGTGCTGAAACTATTTGGTGATTCTTTCATCTGACTTCACTGCATTTGCCCTGATGGTTAAATTATTCTGAGATTCAGCCGCCAGTCAGGCAAATCAGACAATATGAATGGTTGCAAATCGGCCTTGTTCTCCTACAATGGCGCGGCAACTGGAGGGTGGTGATGAAATTTTCGGCAGTAATAGTGTTGGCTTTAACGGCCAATTCGGTGATGGCAACTGAATGGTGGCAAACCAAACAGGATCCAAATAATACCCAGGTGATAGCTTTGGGTAAAAAGCCTGTACTTTCTGTGGCAAACTGCCCGGAAGATACGGCGCTGCGTTATTACCTGAAAGCCGAAAAAATAGCTGCTCTGCAAAATACCTGGTATCAACAAGCCAGTGAAGAACCTCATACCGCTTTGTATCGCTGGATTTATGGCGCCACCTGGTTAGAGAGGTTAAATCAGGCGGTGTGGCCTGGTACTGAAGCTGTCGCCAAAGTGGCCTTCCCGGGCGAGATACAGCAACTGACGATGGAGTTTCCTCAGTCTGAACAAGACCATTTAGCCTTTGATGATGTGCTGGTATTTAATCTGCACTTTGCCGGTTTTACTGCCGATCATAAGCCTGATTTGCGTATTCATCTGGACAGGGATCTCAGCAGGGTGGCTGGTGTGGCAGATTTGGATCTGGCACTGAATCATCGCCTGGCAAACAATATTTGTGTGGTGCATAGCCTGAACCAACTGGCGCAGGACAAACAGGTTGAGCTGAAAATTAAAGGTAAAACAGTGCCACAGCTGAAAATCAGCTCAGAGGCTGTTGCCAGCCAGCTCTGTCTGGTAGAAATTCATCAGCAGCAGGCTGTAAAAGGTTCGCTGACATTACCTGTGACTCAGTGTTAACAGTCCAAAGGGGATTGTTATTTCCAGTACTGCTCCACAGTGATCTGCCCCGGATCGCGGCGTAAGTTCTTTTTCAGACCAAGGCTTTCCAGCACGGCTTTGGTTTCAGTAATCATTTGTGGATTACCGCATAATAAGACTTGAGACTGAAGATCCAGGCTTTGGCCACAGGCTGTTTGAAGTAAGCCGCTTTGGATCAAATCCGGAATACGTTGCTGCAAAGCGCCCACTGACTTTTCTCTGGTGACTACAGGCTGATAATGCAGTTGCTTGCCATACTTGTCCTGAAATTGCCGGATCAGCGGCTGATACACCAATTCAGCTTCAAAGCGCACACTGTGCAGCAGAATAATGGAAGAAAAACGTTGCCATGGGGTCTCTGTGCCCAACATCGACAGATAAGGCCCAATACCAGTGCCGGTGGAAATCAGCCAGAGGTTCTCGCCGTCAGGGACTTCATCCAGAATAAAAAATCCGCTGGCAGGTTGGCTGACTTGCACTGTATCGCCTGGTTTTAGCTGCTGCAGCAAAGGTGAAAGTAAACCATCAGCGACAGTGCTGACTAAAAACTCCTGCTCTTTGCTGCCTGGGCTATTGAGCAGCGAATAAGCACGTTGCGCCTTGCCATCTGCTGTATCCAAAGCCAACCGGACAAACTGACCGGCAATAAAGTCAAAGGGCTCTGTCTGTACTTTGATACTGAACAAAGTATCAGTCCAGTGCGTATTTGCTGTTACTGTACCCTTAAGCCACTGCGCCATAAGCTGTTTCCTGTCGGATTATTACCTGAGTCCAGACTAACAAAACTGCACTTTTATACAAGCAACTGTACTCTCAGGCTTTTTTCTGAGCAAAAAAAGCCCGGAATTCCGGGCTTGATGTGGTAATGTGCTTTTAGTTTGAACTGGTTTTGTATTGCTCAAACCAGGCCAGAATGTACTCCACTTTAGTGATCATCCGGCTGGGTTTATTGGCGATGCCATGAGGCGCGCCAGGAATACGCACCAGGGCTGTATCTACTTTGCGAATTTTTAAGGCCTGATAAAACTGCTCAGATTCACTGATGGGGGTACGTCTGTCATTTTCACCTGTCATCAACAGGGTTGGTGTGGTCACATTACCTACCAGCGACAAAGGCGAACGCTGCCAATAATGTTCAACATGCTCCCAAGGCACACCTGGGAATTGGTGAAAGGTCTGGTACAGGTAAGTATCGCCTGTCAGTACTTTACTCAACCAATTGATAATAGGTTTGACCACAGCCGCTGCTTTATAACGCTGAGTTAAACCCACAGCATAAGCTGTCGCTATACCACCAGCTGAACCACCAGCGATAAACAGGTTGTCTTTATCGACAAAACCCAGCTCAATCATCGCATTCACACCTGAATCATGGTCGGCATAGTCTTCAGGCGAGCTGTATTTTCCGTGCAACAACATGGCAAAACGTTCACCGTAGGATGAGCTGCCTCTGTGATTGTTGTAAAACACTACATAACCTTCGGTGGCAAAACGTTGCATCTCAGCGCTGAAATGTGGGCCATAAGCCAGATGTGGGCCGCCATGAATTTCCAGCATCATAGGGTATTTTTTAGTGGGATCAAAGTCTGGCGGTATAATGTACCAGCCCTGGATAGGCTCACCATCAAAAGAGGATTTGTAATTAATTTCATGCACTTGCCCAAGCTTTTTATGCCCCAGCAGATCTTCGTTTAACTGAGTTAAAGTGCGGGTTTTGCCGTTCACTACCACTGCCACATCGGCTGGGCGCTGGGCATTGCCCTGAGTAAAGGCAATAACTTCATTGGCGACACTGTATTCACCGCTTAAATAAGGTTGAGGTAAACCAGCGCCAGACACCTGATCCGTCAGTTGCTGCAGCTTGCCGGATAAAGACACAGATGACAGAGTGCGTTTGCCTTTGTCGTCAAACTGGATCACCAGACTGCTATTGTCCAGCCATTGTGGGTTTTCGACGTCACGATCCAACTCTTTGGTCAGATCTTTTATTTCACCTGAGCGCCAGTCCATCAGTTTCAGCTTGCCATTGGTGTAAGGCACTTTTTCATTGTTACCCCAGACAAAAGCCAGATACTTGCCATCGGGTGAAAACACTGCGGAGCTCTCCCTGCCAGCCATACTGGTCAGTTGTTTTAACTCGCTGCTGGCCAAAGTAAATTGATACAAATCGCTGTCGCGTGGCTGATATTCCCATTCTTTGTGAGTGTTGGCTGAAAAAACCAGCGCTTTACCGTCTGGTGTCCAGCTTAAATCTGAACCGTAATTTAAATCACCGCTGGTCAGTTGACGTTCTTTACCGCCAGTTGCAGGCAATACAAACAGATGGCGAAACTCTGACTTTAAAAAGCCCTGTCCGTCGGCCTGATACTGAGCCCGTTCAATGAGAACAGCTGGCTCTGACCATTTAGCACCTTCTGGTTTTTTCGGCATTTTGGTGGCTTTGGCAAGCTTAGTCGGCTGAGCCGGCACATTCATGGTAAATGCCAGATGTTCGCCATCTGGCGACCAGCTTAAGTTACCAGGGCTTTTTGGCAGTTGGCTGACTAAAGCAGTTTTGTTTTCTTTGAGGTAATGCACATGGATTTGGCGAGAGCCGGAGCGGTCCGAAATAAAGGCAATACGACTGCCATCTTCAGACCAGCGTGGGCTGCCATAGTTAAACTGATCAACAAATAAAGGGCTTTGGCGACCGGTTTTTACGTCCAGCAGCCATAAACTGCTGTGGGTGCCATCTGTCATAATATCGTTACTGTTACGCACATACACAACTTGTTTGCCGTCTGGTGACACTTGCGGATCGTTGGCATATTCCAGCGCAAAAATATCTTCAGACTGAAAATAGGGGCTGGTGGCAGCTGAAGCTAAAACAGGTGCGGTACAGAGTAAAGTGACACTGGCAATGCAGGAATAAATAAAGGGCGCAAAGGCCACGGGCTTTTTCATCGGTAAACCTCTTCTGATAAGACAGCGACTAAACTAACCTGCATTGCTCTGCTGCACAATTTAGCAGCGACCAAAACCTGAATTTAAGCGTTTAGTTTGCCTGCTTATTTAGCCTGGAGCCAGTAACTACGGCGCTGGCAGCTGGATTTTACCCCTCATTTTGTTTACACTGGCGCCACCCTTCTTTTGGTTTGTAGTCTCTTATGTCGTTAAAAAGTTTGAGTGTTTTGGCCCTCCTTCTTGTTGGTTTAACCGCCTGTAGTCAACCCGATCCGATACAACGTATTTCAGGCCCTGCCCAGGGATCCAGCTTTACAGTCAGTTTCTGGACAGAGCAGGGTATCGACAAAAGTGCTTTGGAGAAGCAACTAAAAAAGGAACTGGATCGTATCGATCTGCTGATGTCTAACTACAGACCAGACTCTGTCATTGAGGCCTTTAATGCTCAGCAAAGCGACGAGCTGGTAGAAGTAGGGGAAGAACTGGTGCTGATGGTGGATATTGCCAAACAAATATCGGCTCACAGTGAAGGTTGTTACGACTTAACGGTAAAACCCTATTTTGAGCTGTGGGGTTTTCGGGGTGATCAATTAACCAAACCCAGTGCTGAGCAAATTCAGACATTGAAACAAACCATTGGTTTAGACAAGGTAAGCAGTGACGGCAGCCGTCTGGTGAAACATAGTCCGGGTTTAAGAGTGGATGTATCCTCTATAGCTCAGGGTTATACAGTAGGCCAACTGGCAAAAATTCTCGATAAAGCCGGCATTCAGAATTATCTGGTGGAAGTAGGGGGCGAGCTGGTCAGTAAAGGCAAAAAGCCGGAAGCTAAAGCCTGGCGTGTCGCTATTGAAAAGCCTTTACCTGATTCACAAAAACTACAAAAAATCATCAGTGTGCAGCAAGACGAGCCTTTATCTATTATGACCTCCGGCACTTATCGCCATTTTTATGATCTGGATGGTGTACGCTACAGTCATGTACTGGATGCCCGCACTGGCACCCCTGTCACCCACAATACGGTGTCTACCACTATTTTGATACCTGACCCAACCTGGGGTGATGCCTGGTCTACCGCCTTTTTGTGTATGGGCAGCGAGCAGGGACTAAAAGTGGCAGATGAACTGAAGTTGCCTGTGTTATTTATTGATCAGCAAGGTGCTGATTTTATTGAAAAACCAAGCCAGGCCTTAACTGAAGCTCTAGCTTCAGGTACTGCCTTCAGCTTCGTGGAGTAAAACCTGATGGCGCAAGGATGGGATAAAGACAAGCTGCAGCAGTTGCGTTTAAAGGGCAATGATTTTTTAACTTTGTATTTTAGACGTTGCCAGCACGACCAAATCAATGTGATTGGTGGTTATCTGGCTTATATCTCGTTATTGTCCCTGGTGCCTTTTATTGCTGTGATGTTTTCGGTGATGGGCGCTTTCCCAATGTTTGGGGAATTACGCGACCAGCTTGAGGCTTTTTTATATGCCAATGTAGCACCGGCGAAAGGCGATGATTTACGTCTATATATTGCTGGTTTTGTTGAAAATATTGGCAAAATGACGGCTGTAGGTATTGGCGCTTTGGTACTGGTGGCTTTAATGCTGATCCACAATATCGACAAAACCATCAACAGCATATTCCGTATTAAAAAACGGCCCAGACTTATTATTTCGTTTTCGATTTACTGGATGGTGCTGACCTTTGGGCCTATTTTGCTTGGGGCATCCATTGCTGTCACTTCTTATATTCTGTCTTTTTCCAGCCTGGCTGACGGCTACACTCCGGGGTTAAGCAGCGTACTACTGGCACTGACACCTTATGTGTTTTCTATTTTGGCTTTTTTCCTGCTGTATCTGGTAGTGCCTAATGCCAAAGTGCAGTATCACCATGCATTGATTGGCGCAGTAACCGCCAGCGTCATGTTTGAATTGTTAAAGAAAGGTTTTGCTCTTTATATCACTCATTTTCCATCCTATCAGGCCATTTATGGCGCCTTGGCTTTAGTGCCGATTTTGTTTTTGTGGATTTATCTGGTGTGGCTGGTGGTGTTGTTAGGGGCAGAGTTAACGGCTTTGCTGGAAGAACGTTATCTGCAAGCTGCTTCGGAAGCAGAGAAAGCAGCTGAAAAGGACACCACAGCATGAATACTGCTACTGCTATAGACGCTTTTTCGACTCAATGGCTGGACACTGCAGATGGACAGCAAATTTATCTGGAACAAAGTGGTAACCCGCAAGGCATTCCGGTGATTTATTGCCATGGTGGGCCTGGAGGTGGCAGTTCACCTTTTCATCGCCAGCTGTTTGATCCGGCTTTGTACCACATTATTATTTTTGACCAGAGAGGTTGTGGTTTATCCACTCCTGCTTTGCAACTGGAAAACAACAGCACTGGGCATTTGATTACCGACATGGAGCAAATTCGTCAGCATTTGCACATACAACGTTGGGTAGTCGCAGGTGGATCCTGGGGCAGCTCTTTGGCTTTGGCTTATGGACAGGCTTATCCGGACCGTTGTTTGGGTTTTATCTTACGTGGCATTTTCCTTGGCCGTAAGCAGGACATCGATTGGTTGTACCGGGCTGGTTTTGGTGCCAGTCAGGTTTTTCCTGATTATTATCAGGACTTTATTAAACCAGTGGCGCAGCTGTCACATCTGGATATTCTGCAGGCTTATCAGTTGCAGTTGCATCATCAAGACGAAAGCATCCGACTGGAGGCCGCTTTAGCCTGGAGTATCTGGGAATCGCGCATTGCTACTTTGCTACCTAATGAATTTTCCAGAGGCGGCGACATGGATGCCCGGTCGGCTTTAGCTTTAGCCTTAATTGAACATCATTATTTTCAGCATCAGTGTTTTTTTGAAACCGATCAATTGCTTAATCACATACATAAAATCAGTCATTTACCTTGTCAGATAGTGCATGGTCGTTATGACATGGTATGCAAAGCAGAAAATGCCTTTAGTCTGGCTTCGCTTTGGCCTGGTGCAGAATTAAATTGGGTGGTCGATGCGGGGCATTCAGCGTCTGAAGTTGGGATCCGCAGCGCCTTGTATCAGGCCAGTCTCGTGATGGCGGATGTGTTGCAGACTGTGGAAGTAGAGGCTCTATGAAAGCTTTGATCCAGCGGGTCAGCTCTGCCAGTGTGACTGTCGATCAACAACTGGTTGGTGCCATCCATACCGGCTTATTGGTGTTACTTGGTGTAGAAAAAGACGATACAGAATTACAGTTAAAAAAGCTGGCTGATAAAGTGCTGAAATACAGAGTGTTTTCCGATGAAAACGGCAAAATGAATCTGAATGTGCAGCAAGCGGGTGGCGCCTTGTTGGTGGTATCGCAATTTACCTTAGCCGCAGACACAAATTCAGGCTTAAGACCCAGTTTCTCCACTGCTGCTGTGCCTGATACGGCGATGAAGCTGTATCAGGACTTTGTCGCTTATTGCAGAAGCTGTGGTATTGAGGTCGCTACAGGGCAGTTTGGCGCCGATATGCAGGTGGCTCTGGTGAACAATGGTCCTGTCACTTTTCTGCTTGAGACTTAATCTCGTACAACAGATTCAGATAACCCTCTATGTGATGGCACTGATAACTACGTTTCGTCAGTAAGGCTTCCAGTTGTTGCTGATATTCAGGTTGCGACAAATTAATCAAAATAGTTCCGCTTTGCTCTACTATCTTTTGCATCGTCTGCTGCCAGCCGTCAAAAAGCGGATAAATATCCCAGAGTACAAAAGACCATTGCTCAGTCCTGTGCTGAAGAAAATCCTGAGCAGGCAGGGCTATTAACTCCTCCTTGCCATTCAGGCAAAAAAAACGCTGATAGGCATCAATCACTGTCTGATTCAGCTCCACTGTAACCAGTTGAGTGTTGGGCAACACAGTGCTGATAAAACGATTGATATCGCCACCACCCAATCCCAGCTGTAATACAGACGCAGGTTTTAGCTGTTGCAGGGCACGTAAAATGGGCACTAAATGCGGCGAAAGTGTCGCAGCTGGTGCTAATTGGTTCATCTTACTTTGCATTATGCCATCCAGATAAAGGCATAAAAAAGGACCTTCTTCAGTTAGTTCCAGCCGGGGCGGACCCGCTTGAAACCAGACTAACTGTTGTATAGCGTCAGGTTTTTGTTCCACAATACCCTCAAATCAACTGACTACAGGACGACGATGTGAACTGGCAGCTTAGCGCCCCACAAACTGAAGCTCAATGGTTAGCTTATTATCAATTGCGCTGGCAGGTATTAAGAGCCCCCTGGGATCAACCTAAAGGCTCAGAGCAGGACGAGTCAGAAGCAGTGTCTTTTCACCGTATGGTCTGCACCGAAGAAGGCGAGGTGGTGGCTGTTGGCCGTTTGCATAAAGTAGATGAGCAGACTGCTCAGGTACGTTATATGGCGGTGTCGGATCAATGGCAGGGCCATGGTTTAGGCGCTATGGTACTGCAGCAGTTAGAGCAGGTGGCGCTGGAGCAGGGCATGCAGCGTATTATTCTGAATGCCCGCGATACAGCTTCAGGTTTTTATCAAAAAGCAGGCTACAGCTACCTTGAGCCCGCCAATTCGCTATTTGGTATAGCTCATCATCGTTATGTCAAAACCTTAGGCTTTTCTGCTTCAACTGATTTGCTACAACAATGGCGACCGGAATTGCAGCGCACCTTCTGGCAAAAAATTCCGTTGTCCGCTTATATGCAATTGCAGGTGCAGTCGGTGGATCAACATCAGATCTGTTGTGTCGCGCCTTTAGATCCCAATATAAACTTACATCACACCATGTTTGCCGGCAGTATTTATACCCTGGGCACCTTAACGGGGTGGGGTATGGTCTGGTTGTTATTAAAAGATCAGCAACTGGATGGAGATATTGTATTGGCTGATGCACATATCCGTTATCTAAAACCTGTGACCGGCACTGCTGAAGGCCGTTGCTGGCGACATCAGTGCGCACCAGACTTTTCTGCTTTGCATCAACAACGTAAAGCCAGATTGGATATCAAAGTGGGTATTTTTTGTGATGATAGACAAGTGGCTGTTTTTGAGGGGCGTTTTGCGGTAATACCAAAAAAATAGCCGTAGGGGCTTGTCCCCGCCCGTCTAAAATTCCAATCCAGTGCTCAACAGAGCTTGTCCCATCCCGTCTTTAGCTCTATAAAGCAGTATTTTTATATTGAGATATGTCAAGCAAATATCAGGCTTAATTCAGGTAAAAGCTCCTGACAGATTTGATACTACAGTCATCAAGTCCGTCAGGAGTGCCACTAATGAATAATAAATGGTTGATCAGCTCATGTGTTGCGACAGCCGCAGGAATAGTTGCAGGCGCAACCTACCTGCTATTTTCTGAGTATTCAGTTTTATCCGGCAGCCAAAACTGGGTGTTAAGCTCCACCTGGTCCAGTGCCATGTTATGGCTTTTTGTTTCTATGTTCCTGCTGGCCTTGTTGTTTAACATTCTGGCCTTTCTGGAACTGGAACGTCAGGAAGAAGTGCTGAATCCAATGTGGTGGCCACAAGGTAATAAGCTTGCACGGCAACAGCAACAGTTTAAAGAAAACACTCAACTTTTATTGCAGTTTTTTGGCCGCGAGATGGAATCGCTGGAAGACTGTGATTCCCACTTTTTAGTGCGTCGCCAGCAGCAGGCTTTATTGCTTTATATTCAACCTGAATTAGATCAGGCTTTAACTGTGGCTCAGGTTCGTTCTGTATTTCAACAAATGTTATCGCTCAACTGCCAACGTGGTTTGATTGTCTGCTATCACAAAATTAACAGTCAGGTGCGGCTCTTTGCGGCTGAAGCAGGTATAGAACTTTTTGACCAGCAACGTTTGAAAAAATACATGAATGCTGAAAGTTTCGACCAATTAGCGCTGATATAAGGCTGTTATCACGCTATATAAAGCTTCCATCATGTTTTTTTTGCCAAATTTGTCATGATGATCAGGCGTTTACGAATGTTAGACATGGAACGAACAAAGATAACGGATTACACACTTCCTGCCTGGCCAGACACTGTCTGGCCATTTTTTTTACTTCAGCACAGACAGTTTACTTGCTACTTATCACCTGTTTCTTCCAATGAATTGACTTATATGGCATCAGAAGCTGGAAACGCTATTCTGTATGTGCCTCTGTTCAGGTTCGTCCACCAGACCATTCTTCTGAACCAATAACAGCAGAAACAATTGCACCTGAGTTGAACAATCATTGATCCACAGCGTGCGAAATCTTTGCATCTGGATCATTGCTTTTAAAGCACAAAAAGCTTTGTCAGTGCGTACCTGACGGAGATAAAAAAGCCAGAGCAGTTGCTCTGGCCTGGAGATGATTTACAAGCGGTCTAATGCAATTTAAAGCTACGTACTGCGTTTTCCAGTGTGCTGGCTGCTGTAGCTACCTGAGCGCTTTGTTCCAGTGTGGAGGTTGCACGTTCAGTACTTTGTTCTGCTAAATCCACCATACTGTGCATGCTCTGTTCTATTGCAGTTCCAAGTTGTAACTGACTGGATGTCGTAGTGGCAATGTTGTCACTGATCTGATGCATAGCTTCAATAGCCTGATTAATTTCGGCCAAAGCAGTCATCAACTGACTGTTTTGCGCTACACAGTTATTTGCATCGGTCTGGCCTTTTTCAATCGACTTCACTGCATGCATACTTTGTTGCTGTAAGCTGGCTATCATAGTGCGGATTTCATCAGTGGCTTGCTGACTGCGCACTGCTAAAGAACGGACTTCATCTGCGACTACCGCAAAACCCCGGCCTTGCTCACCGGCTCTGGCTGCTTCTATGGCGGCGTTTAACGCCAGCAGGTTAGTTTGCTCAGCAATGCCACGAATGGTCGTCAGAATACCGCCTATGTTGTTTGATTCAACGTTAACAGCCTGCATCGTATTACTGGTGTCATTCAGTTGCTGCGCCAGCTCCTGGATCAGTGTGTTATTGGCCGCCGAAACCTGATCAATTTGCAGGCTTTGGCTTAACGCCTGCTGCATTTGTTGCTGCGCCTGGTCGGCTTGTTCGGCGATTTGGTGAGTATTGGTTGCTAACTGCTGGGTGATACCGTTTACTTCAGCCACCTGATGATGCTGGGTACTTAAAGCCTGATGAATAGCGCTGACTTCCTGACTGGATAAACGGGCACTTTGATTCAGCTCCAGTACCCCTTGTTGTATTTGTTCAATCAACTGGCGTAAGGCTTTAATCAGTGTATTCACATTGGCGGATAACTCACCAAATTCATCATCGGAATTGATGGTCAGCTCGCGGCTTAAATCACCTTGGGCTATGCGATCCAAGACTCTGTTGATCCCAGACAAGGGGGTGATCATGGCTTTGATGGTCAGGTAAGCAGCACCTATAGCTAAGCCAACCAAAACAATCAGCATAATCACAGCGCGGATTGTGCCTGAGTTTAATGCTGAGGATAGATCCTGCTGCAACGAGTTGAACTGGCTGTCTGCCTGGCTAATCATTTGATCTAAAGCTGCTACAGCCTGGGTTACCTGTTGCTCGGACTGGTCCAGTTGCTGCCGCGCTGCTTGTAGTTGTTTGACCTGCAATAATTTGATACTGACTAAGTTATTTTCGCCCTCAATCCGGCTTTTGGCGTCGTCCAGCTGAGCCAGGAAATCATGCCAAAAGTCCTCTGCATTCACTTGCTTCACTATATTGGCGATGTAATCCAGATTGCCTTGCATATCACTAAAAGCAAAACCTAAGTTTTCCTGACTGCTGGCTAATTGTTCAGGATTTGTCATTGCCGCAATTTCACGTACTGTTTTCAGCAGGCCTAAAAGCTGACCATCTACCCGGCCAGCCGCCCCTTCTAAGAGTTCCAGTTGACTGGTTTTACCCGGTGCTTCCAAAAAGGAAATATCCACTAAGGTAGCACCTGCGGCATCTATCAGGTTTTCAAGTTCTTTCAGTTCTGCAGCAGCCTTATCACCCTGAGCTATGGCTTCTAAACGGGCTTTAAATAATTGTTCTACAGCCTGTTGATAGGCCTGATAAGTTTGTTGAGCTTCTGCCAAAGGTTTTTGTAAAGTGGGCTCTTTGGCGACTAAAGGCGTCAGACTGGCCATTCTGTTGCGGTAAACTTCGGCTGCCTGAGTAAATTCATCCTGATAACTCTTAATTCTGCTTGCATCTTCAGCTGTGTAACCCAAAGCAGACAACTTGGCGAGTTTCAATAATTGAATTTGTGCCATATTGCTTTGCTGTTGCACTGGCACTGCCGTTTCATTCATCTGACCGCTGGTGCTGTTTACTACGGCAAAACTCCAGAGTGAAGATAAACTGGCGACTAATAACAGCAAGGCAATAAAGCCAAAGCCCAGATAAATTTTATGTGCAACCCGAAGTTTCATAGGATAATTCCAACAGCTGTTATGGTTTTAGTATTGGTTAGAATGTGATAGATAGAAAATAGACAACTGAAACTAACAAAGTTTTTTCAACTGGTCTAGCCAGATTGGTGCAAATTTATTCGATGCAAATAAAAAAAGAGCACCAATTTGGTGCCCTTTGTTAAAAACCCTAATAAAACTAGAAGCTTAAAAACTGCTTAATACATTAGCAGGCAGTAAAGAATTTAAGCTGCCATGGCGCAAGAGTTCAGCGGCTTTTTCGATATCAGGCGCGAAGTAGCGGTCAACATCATAGAAGCTGACTTCCTGACGTAATACTGCTTTGGCGTGTTCTACTGCTGCAGCGCCTTTTAATGGTGCACGGAAGTCCAAACCCTGAGCAGCTGCCAGATACTCAACAGCCAGTACGCCTAAAGTATTTTCTGCCATATCAGCTAAACGACGGGCAGCAAAAGTGGCCATGGACACATGATCTTCCTGATTGGCTGAAGTAGGTAAGCTGTCTACAGATGCCGGATGCGCCAAAGATTTATTCTCTGAAGCCAAAGCTGCTGCTGTCACCTGAGCTATCATAAAGCCGCTGTTTACGCCGCCATTATTGACTAAAAAGGCTGGTAACTTGCTTAAATGTGAATCGATTAAAAGTGCCATACGGCGCTCTGAAATAGAACCAATTTCAGCAATAGCCAAAGCCAGATTATCGGCTGCCATAGCCACAGGTTCAGCGTGGAAGTTACCACCAGAGATAATGTCGTCTTCAGCAGCAAACACCAACGGATTGTCTGTCACGCCGTTGGCTTCGACTAATAACACAGAAGCCGCAAAACGGATTTGCGCTAAACAGGCTCCCATCACCTGAGGCTGGCAACGTAAGCTGTATGGGTCTTGTACTTTTTCACAGTTTTTGTGGGAGTCCGCAATTTCTGAAGTCTCACCTAACAAGTGGCGATAAATCAAAGCTGCATCTATCTGGCCTGACTGACCACGTACCGCATGAATACGGGCATCAAAAGGTGACCGGCTGCCCATAGCAGCTTCAACACTCATAGCGCCAATGACAGAACCTGCTGCGTATAAGTCTTCAGCACGGAACAAACCTTCCAAAGCAAAAGCGGTAGAAGCCTGAGTGCCGTTTAATAAAGCCAAACCTTCTTTAGCGGCCAGGGTAATTGGCTCTAAACCCGCTATAGCTAAACCTTCTTTGGCAGAATAAATCTGGCCTGCGATACAAACTTCCCCTTCACCAATCAAAGGCAACACCATATGAGATAAAGGTGCTAAATCGCCAGAAGCGCCAACAGAGCCTTTTTTCGGAATACAAGGGTAGACACCAGCATTGACCAGTTTAATCAGCGCTTCGATCACTAAAGGACGTACCCCTGAATAACCACGGGCTAAGGAGTTAATTTTCAGCACCAGCATTAAACGTACAGTGCTGTCGTCCATTAAATCGCCAAAACCTGCAGCGTGCGATAAAACGATGGAACGTTGCAGCGTTTCAAGTTTGTCCTGATCAATTTTGGTATTGGCCAATAAACCAAAGCCAGTGTTGATGCCATACACAGTACGGTTTTCGGCGACTATTTTAGCCACTGTTGCAGCTGAAGCTTCAATGGCTGGCAAAGCGGCCGGGTCTAAAGTGACAGTCACAGCATGTTGTTGCACCTGACGCAGTTGCGCCAGAGTCAGTTCACCAGGGGTGATGCTTAAAGCGTAAGTCATATTCTTATCCTTCAAATTAGTTCTGGTTGATCATTGGCAGATCAAGACCTTGTTCACGGGCACAGTTTTTGGCGATGTCATACCCTGCATCAGCATGGCGCATCACACCAGTGCCGGGGTCATTCCACAAAACACGGCCTAAACGGCGTGCTGCTGCCTCTGTACCATCGGCTAAAATCACCACACCAGAATGCTGGCTGTAACCCATACCTACGCCACCACCATGGTGCAATGACACCCAGGTCGCGCCGCCGGCTGTATTTAACAAGGCATTTAACAATGGCCAGTCAGACACTGCGTCTGACCCATCCATCATGGCTTCGGTTTCACGGTTTGGACTGGCCACAGAGCCTGAATCCAAATGGTCACGGCCAATAATGATGGGGGCTTTCAGTTCGCCGTTTTTCACCATGTCGTTAAAAGCTAAAGCAATACGGGCACGGTCTTTTAAGCCAATCCAGCAAATACGGGCTGGTAAACCCTGGAACTTAATACGTTCACGCGCCATATCCAACCAGCGGTGTAAATGTGGGTTGTCCGGGATCAGTTCTTTGACTTTAGCGTCAGTTTTGTAGATATCTTCCGGATCGCCTGATAGCGCAACCCAGCGGAATGGGCCAATGCCTTCACAAAACAGTGGACGAATATAAGCCGGCACAAAACCCGGATAATCAAAAGCGTTAGTCACACCCATATCCAGCGCCATCTGGCGGATATTGTTGCCGTAATCCACAGCCACAGCGCCTTTGTTTTGCATTTCTAAAGTAGCCTGAACCTGGATTGCCATAGAGGCTTTAGCAGCCTGTACTACCGCAGTTTCGTCTTCAAGGCGACGTGCTTTGGCTTGATCCATGGTCCAGCCCTGTGGCAGGTAACCATTTAACGGGTCGTGTGCTGAGGTTTGGTCAGTCACTACATCAGGAATGATATTGCGCTGCGCTAATTCAGCGAAGATATCAGCGGCGTTGCCTAACAAGCCGATAGAGGTAGGTTTACCTGATGCTTTAGCTGCTTCAAGCTGAGATAAAGCTTCATCCAGGTTGTAGGCTTTTTGGTCGACATAACCAGTGCGTAAACGGAAATCGATACGTGACTCGTCCACTTCACAGGCAATCATATGAAAACCAGCCATAGTAGCTGCTAAGGGCTGAGCGCCACCCATGCCACCTAAACCCCCTGTGAGTACCCATTTGCCATTTGGCTCACCGGCAAAATGCTGTTTAGCGATGGCAACAAAAGTCTCGTAGGTGCCCTGAACTATGCCCTGAGTACCAATGTAGATCCATGAACCCGCTGTCATCTGGCCGTACATCATCAGGCCTTGTTTATCCAGCTCGTTAAAGTGTTCCCAGTTCGCCCAGTTTGGCACCAGGTTAGAGTTGGCCAGCAAGACACGAGGGGCGTCCGGGTGGGTCGGGAATACACCCACTGGTTTACCGCTTTGGATCAATAAGGTCTGGTCGTCGTTTAATCTGTCCAGCACTTCCACTATTTTGTCATAACAAGCCCAGTCGCGAGCCGCGCGGCCTATGCCACCGTATACCACTAAAGAGGTTGGGTGCTCTGCCACTTCAGGGTCGAGGTTATTCATCAACATACGTTTGGCGGCTTCGGTCTGCCAGCTTTTGGCGGTAATTTCACTGCCGCGGGCGGCACGGATCACACGGCTTGGGTCTAAACGTGGATTGCTCATAGGGATTCTCTCATTAAGTTTTCGGTTTAATAGATAAATGGCCGCCTAAACGGTAGCGGCTGCCTGCAGACGTGAGGTAAGCAAAACTGACTGCGCCACCCCGGCTGAAGGTGCGGCGTGTCAGGCGTAAACAAGGTTCAGAAGCTGGTATTTTTAAATGTTGACGGGTCAGTTCATCCGGCAATACAGCTTCAACTATATGCTCGGCGTCTGTTAAAGGCGCTACAGCACTTAAGTATTCATGAGGCGTTTGTAATACAAAATCCTGAGCTAAATAGTCCGGCACCTGCTGTGGATTTACATAACGGGCTTCCAGCTGCAGTGGCTGCTGGTTTTCATAATGCACTATGAGTGAAAAAAACACCGGAGCGTTGCGGCTTAAACCTAAAGCTGTAGCCACCACGCCAGGGCAAGGCAGGCTGGTCAGTTGCACCAGTTCAGCTTTATGAAAATGACCACGGTGCTGAATTTCATCGGCAATATTACGAATTTCCAGCAAGGACGATTGTGACTTAGGCGAGGCGACAAAACTGCCGACCCCCTGAGTGCGATACAAAACGCCTTGTTCGGTTAATTCCTGCAAAGCACGGCGTGCCGTCATACGACTGACCGAAAACTGCGTTGCCAGCTCGTTTTCCGATGGAATACGACTATGCTCAGGCCAGGCTGCAGTTTCAACCTGACTCAAAATATAATCTTTGATAGTGGCAAACTTCTTTTGCCCTGAACTGTTTTCCATGATCGGTTTGACGCCTTGAGTTTAATGCTAAGAAAAATAGCTGAATTTAGTTGTATATACAAGTTGTTCGGGTAGAATTAATTTCAGCGCTGAAAAATCAGGCCAAAAGCCATGAAGGGGATGAAATGCAAGTCTTTGATGCAATTTGGATTAATGTCAATTTAGCCACTATGACCGACAATGGGCAGCCTTATGGTGCTATTCCCCATGGCGCTTTGGCAGTCAAAGGCAGCCGTATTGCCTGGCTTGGGCCTAAAGCAGAATTGCCGGAAACCGACTTGTTATCTACCCCTTTATATGACGGTAAGGGCCAATGGTTATTGCCGGGTTTGATCGACTGCCATACGCATCTGGTCTATGCAGGTAGTCGCGCTAATGAATTTGAAATGCGTTTAAATGGTGCGACTTATCAGCAAATTGCAGAGGCAGGTGGTGGCATAAAATCTACAGTGGCTGCCACCCGGGCCGCCAGTCATGAAGACTTGTTTGTGCTGAGTAAACAGCGGTTGAATGCGCTTTTGAGTCAGGGCGTGACGACTGTAGAAATCAAATCAGGTTATGGTCTGGATCTGGAAACAGAGCAAAAAATCCTCGAAGTAGCAGCAGAACTTGATCGCACTCATCCAATAGATATTCAGAAAACCTTTTTAGGTGCTCATGCTTTGCCTTTGGAATATGCCGGACGTCCTGATGACTATATACAGTTTGTGGTGGAGCAAATGTTGCCCCAATTGCATCAGTTGGGCTTAGTCGACGCTGTCGATGTATTTTGTGAAGGCATAGGGTTTTCGGTAGAACAAAGCCGTTTATTGTTTGAAAAAGCCAAAACTTTGGGGTTGCCGGTAAAGGCGCATGCTGAGCAGTTATCGCATTTAGGTGGTGCCAGTTTAGTGGCCGAGTTTAATGGTTTATCAGCTGATCATATTGAATATTTACAAGAGCAAGACGTGCTGGCAATGAAAGCTGCAGGTACTGTGGCTGTTCTGTTGCCGGGCGCCTTTTACTTTTTACGTGAAACTAAGTTACCGCCTTTTGAACTGTTGCGTAAACATCAGGTGCCTATGGCGATTTCTACTGATTTAAACCCTGGTACTTCGCCTTTCTGTAACCTGCTGTTGATGCTGAATATGGCCTGTACTTTATTCCGTTTTACGCCGGAAGAGGCGATAGCCGGAGTCACCCGACATGCGGCAGCTGCTTTGGGTAAAACAGACAGAGGTACTTTAGCCGTGGGGCAGCAGGCTGACTTTGGACTCTATCAAATCAGTCAACCGGCAGAGCTCTGTTATCAGTTTGGGGTCAACACTTTAACTCAATTGGTCAAAGCCGGGCGGGATGTCAATCTGCGTGGACTGAGCTAACTTTACAAGGCAGGAAAACAGAGTAATCTTAAGATCTTATCTGATCTTTTGAGTGTGAGCTGTGTTGTTACCTTTGCGGTCTGTTTTATCTGTTGTATTGCTGACCAGCTCTGCCCCTGCTTTGGCCCAGAGTCTGGCTGGCCAGCCTTTGTTTTATATTGTGCTGTTGTTAGCCGCCTTGGTCCTGTTGTTAGCCGGCTGGGTGCTGGTGCTGAAAAAACGTCTGGCCCGGCAACAACCCGTGGAAGAAGAAGCTAAACCCCAAGACCTGTCCTTTTTATCTTTGCATGATGATACCAGTGGTTTGCCGAATAAATTGCAGTTACAACAGCAGTTTGAGCTCTGGTGTCGCAGCCATTCCAACCAGAAAGCCTCGTTATTGTTATTAAAAATTCAGAACTTTGAACGGGTGAATCAGGCGCTGGGCCATCAGAATGCCAATTTGGTTTTGTTGCAGATAGCACAGCGTATTAATGCAGCAGTGCAACAGGATCAGGAACTGTTGGTACTGGAACAGCAAGGCAAACAAAGCAGCAAAGTAGCACATTTAGGCGGAGTGGATTTTGTATTGTGGGTGGATGCCAGCACCCGTCAACATGCAGCTGAACAAATTGCCCGCCGGCTGGAACATAAGGTCCCTGAAGCTTTACTTATTCATGGCTGTGCCGTGGAATATCAGCTCAAAAGTGGTATTGCACATTATCCCCAACATGGAGTGTTATTATCTGATTTGATTGACCGCGCTCATCTTGCGATGCAAAACCGGCAATGGACCCAGACCAGCTCGCAAGTTTTCCATCCGGATCTGATCAGTTACAACAATGAGAAACTGGGCTTAATGGCCGAGCTGCGTCATGCCATTAGTCAGCAGCAACTGAAACTGCATATCCAGCCACAAATTGCCTTAAGTTCACGCCAGGTTGTGGCTGGCGAAGTTTTAGTACGCTGGCATCATCCACGTCGTGGCTTGTTAGGCCCTGCTGAGTTTTTAGAACTGGCCGAGCAAATGGGCGTGATTTATCCGCTGACTCAGTGGGTATTGGAAAAAGCGGTGATGACTTTGGCTGAACTGGCGCAGCAAGAGATCCATTGCAAAATAGCGGTGAATATATCCAGTAAAGATTTATTGCAGGATGAGTTGGTGGATAGTTTAGAGCTCTTGCTTAAAAAGTATAAGGTTAAACCTTCGCAACTGGTGCTGGAATTAAAAGAAAGTGCTTTAGTAGCAGAACCTGACAAAGCCATGCGGATGCTCAACCATCTGGCACAACTTGGTGTAGAGCTGGCACTGGACGATTTTGGTACCGGCTTCTCCTCTTTGGCCTATTTGCGGGAATTACCTATCAGTCAGGTGAAAGTGGATTGCTCCTTTATTTTTGATTTGCACCGCTCCGATACGCATACCGCTATTACCGGCGCCATTATTGATATGGCAAAAAATATGAATTTTATGGTGGTAGCCGAAGGTATAGAGCAACCTGAAGTGGAGCAAAAACTGATTGCTATGGGGTGTGCCAGAGGGCAGGGCTTTTTATATGCCAAACCCTTTGCACTGGACGCTTTCCCTGAATGGGTGAAACAGTGGAGTTATAGCAAAGCGACTTACTAGTTTTGTTTTCCAAATATGAAAGCACAGACTAAAGCAGTTAAGATCTGGCCTGCATCATTCATACCTGCGGCTAAACCTGCCGGATGCTGAGCCGGAGCTGCTTCCGCCAGATGTAAATAACGGCTTTGAGCCTGGCTTGCCAGCAGATGAACAAAATGTTCCGCCTGTTGTACTGAGACACCGCAGCTGTTGTAAGCACTGACAGGCATACCGGTAATAGCGTCTGTATCCAGCTCTATACCAAAGACCTGCTGTGGATTGCGTAAACTTAACCAGAGTTTCAGCAGCTCTGGCCATGCTGCTTGCTCACGGACAAACAGCTGCTGATAACTCAGCACATCCACGCCAGCCGATTTAATTTGTGCTAACGAGCTGGCTGAGTTTTTCAACTCGTGCAAACCCATGACCAGATAACTGTCTAAATGACCCGCAGCTTTGGCATAACTAAAACCATTTCCGCTATGGCGTCCTTCGAGTAAACGAAAATCCGCATGAGGATCGAGATTAATGCAGTTGACTGGTTTTTGTTCACTTTTGGCTAAAGCAGCTAATAACGGCAGGCTGTTATTATGGCCCCCACCTATAACAATGGGCGTTAAACCCGCATTGAAGATGGCCAGTAACACTGGTTCTAAACGTAGATCAATTTCTGCACAGAGGGCTCGTAACGTGGCCAGGTCGGCATTTTGACTTTGCTGCTGTAAGTCGGCGCAGTCCAACTCTCCCAATAGCAGTAGCTGTGATCCATCTAAAAATTCATTTTGTTGCAAGTTAATAAACTTACGGACAAAAGCCTGCCAGCCCAGATCGGAGCCGCCCTGACCTAAATTAGCGCGTGGTCCTATATCTTCAGGCACACCCAATAACACAAAAGTACAGCCTTGCTGTTTTGCAGAAGCCAAAGCTTCAGCTAAAGGCAAGCCGGGATCCGGATAACGTAAAGCCTGACCTAAACGGGTTTCACCTTCACGCTGTTGTTGAAAAGCCGCCAAAGAGGCGGCCTGATAGCGAATGACAACATCACTCATCTGTTATTCCAGATCTAAAGGCTCAGGTGACAAAATAATACCTGTATTGTCTGCATACAGATGATCTCCAGGTAAAAAAGTCACACCACCAAAATTAACAGGAATTTCGTGTTCACCAAAACCACGATCATCAGCACCTACAGGAATAGCGTTGACCGCCTGAATGCCTATATCAAAATCTTCCAGTGTATCAACATCACGCACACTGCCGTAACAAACAATACCTTCCCAGCCGTTCGTTGCAGCCAGAGACGCTAACTCGCCATCAATCAAAGCACGACGGGCTGAACCACCGCCGTCAACCAATAAGACCTTACCTACGCCAGGTTCAGCTAAAGCCTGACGAATTAAACCGTTGTCTTCAAAGCATTTAATCGTCTGGATTGTGCCGCCAAAAGAACGGCGGCCACCGTAGTTGGCGAAAATGGGCTCAACCACATCGATCATGTCTGCATAGAGGTCACATAATTCCGAAGTGTTATATTCCATGTTGTGCTCCAAAGGTTAAGTCTTTGATCAAAAACACAGTATACCCGTCTCAACTGAAGCTGCAAGGTCGTTGACAGCTCTCAATCGCCCCAATCACATAGTTTGTCTATGCTCATGGGGACTCAATCGTCTGTCGCCTACTTGCAACTCCAGTTGCTTTGGCTAATAACCCATCTCACCTGAAGCTGCAAGGCTATTGACGGCATGGCTTCTGCACAAATGCAATTCCTTTGGTCAGTGTACCGCTTCAGCACCATCGTCTTTCGTAATAACAGCGCCAGCCGCTTATTCTGATATTCTTCCACAGCCTGATTGTGACTCTGTATTGCCAGTGTTAAGGTGACTTTGCTACCTTAATTAAAGTTGTTTAATCAGGATCCCGCCTTTGAGTTCAGAGCTGTTAGCCCGTACCTTGTTACACCTGACGCAAATAGGGTTTGCAATCACCCTCTGTGCTTTACTTTGGTATTTTTTCAGGGTGTATCAACGCAACTACCTGAAATCCTGGGCTATAGCTTTTTGTTGTTTTACTGCCTACGCAGCTTTTGTGCTGGTTGATGTGTTCTGGCGACCTGTATTTGCCGCTGTCTGGTTGGGGCAGATGGTTAAATTTTTATTAATCTGTTTTTGTTATGGCTTCGCCGTTTGGATCCTGGTTGGGGTTTTTGAGGCGGTAAAACAACAACGACTGGCCGCAAGAACAGTGAATCAGCTGTTGTTGCTGGTGACAGGAATTTCATTTTTATCTGTAGTGCCGTTTCTGGTTTTCCCTCAGGCCCAGGATTGGGTGGTTTACCTGCAGCTTTATATGCGGCTATTTTTGATTGGTGCTGCTTTATGCGTGGCAGGATTTTGGTTATGGAGTTTAACTAAACTTATTTTTGCCACCAAAGTGGTTGCCAGTGCGATGCTGGCCTGGGGGTTGCTGTTTTTGACCAGTGCCAGTGCTATCGTCTGGCAGAATGCGGAAGTCGACTACCATCAGGTGGCTATGTATTTCAAACATCTGGAACTGTTGATCCAGGTGATCTTAGGCTTAGGGCTGATCATCTGGTTACAGGAAGATGAGCGCAGCACAAACCGCGAATTAACGGCCAAAACCCAGTATCTGGATAGTCATGACCCTTTAACCGGCGCTTTAAACCGGGACGCTTTGTTGCGGGAGTTAGAGTTATTGTTGCAGGCAGATACGCCATTGACCTTGCTGATGATTGGTCTGGATAGCTTTAAAGTGGTGAATGAGTCTGTTGGCTTAAAACAAGGCGACCGTATTTTACGTGAAGTTAACCGGCGTTTTGAATCTTCTATTGTCAAACCCCGGCTTATAGCCCGCACTGGTGGCGATATTTTTGCTTTGGTGCTGGAAGATTGCAGTACAGACCGACAAAAGCTGTTTACGTTGCAGCATCTGGAGCAACTGATTGAAAAGCCGTTTACCACAGACAACGGCTTGATCAAATTAACGGCCAGTATAGGGTTAGCCAATGCACCACAGCATGGGGTGGAAGCCGATCTGATATTGCAGAAAGCCAATATTGCGTTTCACCACTGTAAGCGTCTGCAGCAACGCTGTACCTTTTATCAGCCAGGCATGGAAGAAGAATCTGCCCGTTTGCTGAATTTAGAAAAAGACTTGCTACTGGCCTTGGAACAGGATCAATTTGTGTTTTATTTCCAGCCGCAATGGGACCTTCGTGAGCAAAAAATTGAGGCTTTTGAAGCTTTAGTGCGCTGGGAGCATCCGCAAAAAGGTCTGCTGATGCCTGGCCAGTTTTTACCTTTAGTTGAGCAAGTCGGATTAAGTAAAGAGCTGGATTTGTTGCTGCTGGAAAAAGCTGTCTGCACTTTAGCCGAATGGAAAAAACAAGGTATTCATATTCCCATAGCTGTAAATATGTCACCAGTGCATTTTCAGGTGGATGGTTTAAAAGGGCGCATTCAACAGTTATTGCTGAAGTATCAGGTTTCACCAGCTGTACTGGAGCTTGAGATCACAGAAAATACTGCCATGAGTGATATGGAAAAAGGCTCTAACTACATCAATGAGTTACAGCAAATGGGTATTCGTGTTTCTATTGATGACTTTGGCACTGGGTATTCATCTTTAGGTTATTTACGAAAAATGCCAATCGATAAAATCAAAATTGACCGTAGTTTTGTCACCGATATGGCCGCTAATGATTCCGATATGATGATAGTCAAAACCATGATTACCCTGGCTCATGGCTTAGGCAAACGTATTCTGGCGGAAGGGGTTGAAACAGAAACCCAGTTGCAGTTACTTCGTACTTTAGCCTGTGATGCCATTCAGGGCTACTTACTGGCTAAACCTTTGCCTGAAGCTGAAGCTTTGGCTTTGTTGAATGGCTGTACCTTGCCCTGACCATTTATGGGCTGTCATGTTTTTGTCACTAAGCCACTTTAAGCTACAAGAGTCAGGGTAAAACGACGGGTGGCTTATGTGGTTACAAAAGCTCGGCTTGTGGGACCAGCGCTGTTTTCTTGCGCTTTTTAGCAAAAGTGAACGAAAACGTATCCATCAGTTTAGTTTCTGGTGCTCTAAAACCGGCGACGGCCCTTTATACCTGTTATTGGTTGCGCTGCTGTTTGCATTAGAACTGACCCATGCCAGTGCCTTTACCGAGCTGCTATTGCTGAGCTTTGCCATCGAACTACCTTTGTATCTGTTACTGAAAAACTCGATTCGCCGTCAACGCCCCTATCAGTTGATGGCGGGTATGATGCAAGCCCACATTGAAGCCTCAGATAAATTCAGCTTACCTTCTGGTCATACAGCTGCGGCTTTTGTTGTGGCCAGTGCTTTGTTGTGTTTCTATCCACAGTGGGCCTGGTTGGCCTTTAGCTGGGCAGGTTTAATTGGCTTGTCACGTATACTTTTAGGGGTACACTTTCCGCTGGATATTCTGGCCGGTTCTTCTTTGGGTGTGTCCAGTAGCCTGATTGCACAGCAAATTTTGCATTAATTCTGCACTTTTTACTAAATATTTCATATTTAATTCGACTAAAGTACTGCTCTCTCTGTTTGCTTCTCTATAATTAATGGGTTCCGACTTATCCTTCGTCGATTCAGTCCGTTGGATTAACCTTGCCTTTGTTTGTGGAGTAGCTCAAATGGCCTTTTTACGTCAATTTTCAATACGTCAGCGTTTATTACTCAATGCAGTGACAGTTGCTGTGTCGATGTTAATTATGTTGGGGTTGTTATTATTCCAAAGCAACCAGCTTAATTCTTTATCAGAGTTACGACTTGAGGTTGAAAACCTCAAGCCAGCAGTGCTGCAATTGCGTCGTGATGAAAAGGACTTTTTACTACGCTCCAATATCGAATATCAGCAAAAGTTTAATAAGTCTTCCACTGAACTGAACACTAAAGTCAAAGTGCTGACAGATGGCCTTGCAGCAGCAGGTATAGACACCACAGCCTTGAAGTCTTTTAGTGAGTTCACTCAAACCTATCAGCAGTTGTTTAATCAGCTGGTGCAGCTTTCTGTTGAAGTGGGTTTAGACCATGAATCGGGTTTGTATGGCGAGTTTCGCTCAAAAGCTCATGCTTTAGGCCAGTCTTTTAAAGACATCAGTGACTGGCAATTAACAGCCCAGTTATTGCAACTGCGCCGTGATGAAAAAGACTTTATGCTGCGTAAAGATCTGAAGTATTTAACAGCTTTTAACAAAGGCCTCGCAAGCTTTCGCGCGCAAATTCAGCAAAACATCTCAGACCCTGCTTTGGTGTCGCAATTGCAGCAATTGGCAGATGCTTATGGTGTAGCTTTTGTGCAATTAGTGGAAGGGGAGCAAAAAATTGGTTTGGCCCATGATCAGGGGCTGATGGGACAAATGCGCTCCGCTATTCATCAGACTGAAGACAGCCTGGCATCTATGTCAAAAGAAGCTGAAGCCGCAGTGCGGCAAGCCAGTTCCGCCAGTGAAACTCTGGCTATCAGCCTCTTTGTCCTGGTACTGGTTCTGGTGATTGCTTTGGTACTGATGACCAGTAACAGCATTCTGCAACCGATACAAAAAGTCTGCGCTACTATAGGTTTAGTGCGCAAAGACAACGATTTCCGTTTACGGGTGGAGGAAGAAGGTCAGGATGAAATGACCACTTTAGCCAAAGACTTTAATCATATGTTGTCTGATGTGCAGGGGCTGGTGCGTAACGTCAACCAGGCGCTGGAAATGCTGGATGTCGCAACACATGAACTGGCAAAATCCACGGCTGAAACCAGCAAAGGCATGGCACAGCAGCAGATGGAAAGCGATATGGTGGCCACTGCGGTTACGGAAATGGGCGCAACTGTCGATGAAATAGCAGTCAATACCGAAAACACGGCATCTAAAGCACAAGACACCAATGCGAACGCTATGACAGGCTTAAAAGAAGTAGAGCAAACGGTTCAGCGTATTAATGGTTTATCCCAGGAACTGCAGCAAGCTTCAGTGGTTCTGACTGAACTGGAGCAAGACAGCGCTACTATAGGTTCTGTGTTGGATGTGATCCGGGGTATAGCTGAACAAACCAATTTATTGGCGCTTAATGCGGCTATTGAAGCGGCGCGTGCTGGCGAACAAGGCCGGGGTTTTGCTGTGGTGGCGGATGAAGTTCGTAGTCTGGCGCAGCGTACTCAGGAATCTACAGGCCAGATCGAAAAAATCATTTCAGGTTTACAGCAACGCACTAAAAACATTGTGGCTGTGATGCAAAATTGCCAGACTCAGGGCAAAGAAAGTGCCAGTCAGGCAGGCTCTACCATAGAGTTGTTACGACAAATTACCAGTGACGTGGCTCAGATTATGGATATGACCACCCAAATTGCCACTGCAGTGGAAGAGCAAAGTTTAGTGGCTGCTGATGTGAATAAAAACGTAGTGCGTATTCGGGATATTTCTGAAGACTCGTTAAATATTTCCAAACACAATGCCCAAATCAGTGAAGAAGTTGCCAATCAGGCCAGTATGTTGCATCAGACCGTAGATAAATTTAGAGCATAAAAACACATGAAGGGACTATGGTGTTCTGCTTTGGTATGTTGTGCTGCAGCTGCTGGTCCAGCCGCTGCAAAACCTGCTATGTTGGCAGTCACTGAGCCTATGCCTGTTTTTCAGGTGATGAAAAACGGGCAGGTCAGCGGTTCTAATACGGAGTTAGTACGGCAAGTTCTGGCTCAGGCAGAGCTCAAGGCTGAGTTTCAGATGTACCCTTGGGCCAGAGCTTATAGTCTGGCTTTGCAACAACCCAATGTGCTGATTTATGCCATCACCAAAACCACGGAACGTGAAGCTTTGTTTCACTGGATCGGGCCTATTGCTTCTTTCAGGCTGGGTTTTGTCCGTCTTAAAGGGAATCAGCAAGCCGGGATTAACACTCTGCAGGATGCAAAGCAGCTGACGATAGCAGTGCAGCGGCAGGACAGTACTTTTGACTGGTTGATCAGCCAGGGTTTTGCTGAGCAGAAACAACTGGTGCTGGCTGCAGATGCAGAACAAAGCTGGAGTTTGCTGGCCAATGGCAAGGTTGATTTAATTGTCGAAAACCCGGTGTTGCTACCTGAGCTGGCGCGTAAAACTGATTTGGCGTTGCAGCAACTGGAACTGGTGCTGATGATCCCGGAGTTGGAGCGGCAGGCTTATCTGGCTGTCAGTAAAAGCACAGCTCCAAAAACAGTAGAAAAGCTAAAACAGGCCTATCAACAGGTGGTGAAACCTTAAAAAACTTGTTTAATGCTGAGCTGACTATCACGGTTGCTGTTGGCCTGTTTTAAACGTAGTAAATAATCCTTCCAGAGTTCATCCTGCTCAACTGCCAGTTTTGCCAGATAAGCCCAGCTATACAAACCCGTTTGGTGCCCATCGTCAAATACCAGCTTCACCGCATATAAACCTACAGGCACAATCTGGCTGATGGCTACGTCTTTTTTATGGCTGACCAGTTGGGGTTTGCCATGACCTCTTACTTCAGCCGAAGGCGAAAACACTCTTAAAAATTCAGCACTAAAACTAAAGAGCTGATCATCTGAAAATTTAACGTCCAAAACTTTACTTAACTTATGGTAATGCAGCACAGACACATGCGAGGTTTTTGCAGCTGTATAAGAAGCTGAAGTCTGTGCTGTCATCGGGTCCACCTTAAATCAACTACCAGATTATAAAATAAAGCGGCTTAAGTCTTCGTCCTGTACTAAAGCCTCCAGATGCGAATCGACATAAGCTGCATCGATCAAAATTTGTTGGCCACCATGATCGGCGGCATCAAAAGAAAGATCTTCCAGTAATTTTTCCATCACAGTATATAACCGACGAGCGCCAATATTCTCAGTGCGCTCATTGACCTGCCATGCCGCATTGGCAATACGTTGAATGCCATCTTCAGCAAAACGTATTTGCACACCTTCGGTCGCCAGCATAGCCACACTTTGTTCGGTCAGCGAAGCTTTAGGCTCGGTCAGAATACGCTCAAAATCATTGGCTGATAACGCATCCAGTTCTACCCTGATCGGCAAACGGCCTTGTAACTCTGGCACTAAATCTGATGGTTTTGCCATCTGAAAGGCGCCACTGGCAATAAACAGAATATGGTCGGTTTTTACCATGCCATGTTTAGTGGTGACAGTGCAGCCTTCGATGAGTGGCAGCAAGTCCCGTTGCACACCTTCACGCGAAACATCTGGCCCACTGGTTTCGCCACGCTTACAAATTTTGTCGATTTCATCAATAAAGACAATACCTGTTTGTTCTACCGCTTCCAGCGCTTTTAGCTTCAGCTCTTCCGGATTGACCAGTCGGGCTGCTTCTTCTTCCACCAGCTGCTTAAAGGCGTCTTTAATTTTCAGCTTGCGGCTTTTTTTCTTGTCTGAACCCAGGTTCTGAAACATAGACTGCAGCTGGGAGGTCATTTCTTCCATACCAGGTGGCGCCATAATTTCCACACCCATCACAGGGGCTGCCAGATCGATTTCAATTTCTTTATCGTCCAACTGGCCTTCACGTAACTTTTTACGGAAAGTCTGGCGGGTGCCGTTGTCTGATTCGCTGGGTTCAGCTTGACCCCAGGCATCACGGGCTGGTGGTAACAAGGCATCCAGAATACGTTCTTCTGCCGCTTCTTCAGCGCGGAATTTGTTTTTTGCCACTTCCTGCTCACGGAACATCTTCACAGCGCTGTCGGTTAAATCGCGGATAATACTTTCCACTTCTTTACCAACATAACCCACTTCAGTGAACTTGGTGGCTTCTACTTTTATAAAAGGGGCGTTGGCGAGTTTGGCCAGACGACGGGCAATTTCAGTTTTACCTACACCAGTTGGGCCTATCATCAGAATGTTTTTTGGCGTGATTTCCTGACGTAAAGCCGGGTCCAGCTGCATACGGCGCCATCTGTTACGCAGTGCAATAGCTACTGCACGTTTAGCATTGGCCTGACCAATAATATGGCGATCCAGTTCGTGGACTATTTCTCTTGGAGTCATATCAGACATTCAAATTACCCTTACAATTCTTCAATGGTCTGGTGATGGTTGGTATACACACAAATATCACCAGCTATGGTTAAACTTTTTTCTGCAATTTCGCGGGCGCTTAATTCAGTGTTCGCCAAAAGCGCAGTGGCAGCCGCCTGAGCAAAAGGTCCACCGCTGCCTATGGCGATTAAATCATGTTCAGGCTGGATCACATCACCGTTGCCTGTAATGATCAGTGAACAATTGGCATCAGCAACGGCTAACAAAGCTTCGAGTTTGCGCAGCATGCGGTCGGTGCGCCAGTCTTTTGCCAGTTCAACAGCTGCACGCATTAAATGACCCTGATGCATCTCGAGTTTGGCTTCAAAACGTTCAAATAAGGTAAAAGCGTCGGCTGTGCCGCCGGCAAAACCTGCCAGCACTTTGCCATGATATAAACGGCGAACTTTGCGGGCATTGCCCTTCATTACAGTGTTGCCAAGCGATACCTGGCCGTCACCTGCAATGGCAACATGGCCATTGCGGCGTACAGAAACAATAGTGGTCATCAGAAGCCCTTTTTGGCTGAGGAAAACGTATTACCAAGGAGATAAGGGTGGATATGCAGATTTTCAATGCCCTTAGTACTGAAAGCTGAGGCTAAAAGCACTAAGGGCTAGAGGGGGCTTTATGTTGCTACCGCTATACGGCAATCCGCTACTTTTTGTCGGATCAAACGACTTCTGTCACTTTCAGCCTGACGTTTACTGCTGTAAGGCCCCAGAGTAACCCGAAAAAATACGCCGTTTTTGCCTTCAATACGCCGCACTTCCGAAGGGTAACCAGCAAAAGCAACTTTGGCTTTCATTTGCTGAGCTGTTTCGTTGGCACGGTAAGTACCACAAAACATTAAAAACGGTCCTTTGGCTTCCAGTTCTTCCACTGTCACCTGAATTTCTTTGTTTTCCAGCTCTTCAATATACTGGTAAGGCTCTTTTGCAGGCTTAGGGGGTAAGTCATCTTTTTTCGCGGATATCACAGGAGTAACAGGATCTGCTACCGGAGTTTTTTGCGATAAATGATATAAAAACCAGGCAAAACCAATCACTAGAACTCCGACCGTTATCACTAATGGCCAGGGGAAAGGTTTCACTGTTTTGGTGTTTTTTCTGGGTCTGGGCGCGGCCCGACCTGCTTTGACATAATCTTTTTGTGGCATCTTCACAACTAAGGACAACTGGCCTGATGTCCGCATTCTACTGCAGTTTTGTTAAAAAGAAATGTTTAATTCAGGTCTTGTGGGTCTACATCCAGCTGCCATTTCACCTTGCGACTTAGCGACCAGCGGCTGACTTCGGTCAGTACAGAGTCCAGACTTTGGTGTAATTGTTTTCTGTCTTTGGTAAAAAGCTGAATTTGCCAGCGGTATTTACCCGCCTTACGTTCCATAGGGCAAGCCAATGGTCCCAGCAACTGCACTTGTGGCCAATCTTTATAATGGTCTGCCACTTTTTGCAGCCATTCTTTACAGAGTTCCAGTTGATGGGCTTCCACTCTGAACAAGGCAAGGAACATAAAAGGCGGTAGAAAGGTTTGCTGCCGCTCTTTTAATGCACTGCGGGCAAAAGAGGCGTAACCATTCTGGATCACATCCTGTAGCAGCGCATGACCCGGGTAATGAGTTTGCAGCAAAACTTTGCCTGGTTGTGAACCACGTCCGGCACGACCTGAGACTTGCGTTAACAACTGCGCCAATTGCTCAGGAGCTCTGAAGTCGTTGCTATATAAAGCAGAGTCGACATCAATAATCACGACTAAACCCACATTCGGAAAATGATGACCTTTGGCCAGCATCTGAGTGCCTAAAATAAGTTGAGGCTCACCTTGTAATATCTGATCCAAAGCTTTTTGCAAACTGCCTTTGCGTCTGATGCTGTCTCTGTCCAGTCGGGTGACTGTATGAGTGGGGAAAAGTTGTTGCAGCTGCTCTTCTAACTGTTCAGTGCCCTGACCTACAGGAGCCAACTGAGTGCTGCCACAACCACCACATTGATGCGGTACGCCTTTAGTGGCACCACAATGGTGGCACACCAACTGACGGCTTTGTTTATGAAAGGTAGTAAAAGCACTGCATCTGTGGCATTCGGTCATCCAGCCACATTCATGGCAAATCAGCGCTGGCGCAAAACCACGGCGATTTAAAAACAGCAGTACTTGCTGGCCAAGTTTTAAATGTTGTTCGATACGCTGGCGGGTTAACCCTGCCATGCCATGCATCATTTGCTGTTGTTTCAAATCCACCAGCTCGACTGTTGGCATTAACTGTCCAGCGGCGCGGTCTGGTAATTCCAAATGGGCAAAGCGGCCTTGTTGCACATTGGCCAGGCTTTCTAAGCTAGGTGTGGCTGAGCCTAACAAAATAGGGCAGCCCTGAATCGAGGCACGTTTAATGGCTAAATCGCGGGCGTGATAGCGAAAACCGTCCTGCTGCTTAAAGGAGTTGTCGTGTTCTTCATCGATAATCAGCAAATCAAGCTTTAGGAAAGGTAAAAACAACGCAGAGCGGGTGCCAATCACTATAGCTAAATCACCAGTCTGGGAGCGTTGCCACACAGTAAAACGCTCCAAATCTGTCATATTGGAATGCCAGACCCCAACAGGCACGCCAAAACGTTGTTCAAAGCGGGCTAAAGTTTGCGGCGTTAAACCAATTTCCGGCACTAACACCAGCACCTGGCCACCTTTTTTCACCACTGGGCTTATCGCCTGCAAATAGACTTCAGTTTTGCCCGAGCCTGTGACCCCTTCCAGTAAAAAACAGCTAAAACTGCCCAAGGCTTGTTGTACTGCAGTGACAGCCAGCGCCTGTGCTGGATTTAAAGGTAAGGATTTTTGTTGTTCATCAGCCGTTTGATAAGGGCCGTACAAGACTGGCGTAACCAGAGCCCAGCCCTGTTCGACAAAATACTGCAGCTCTTTGCGCTGGAAATGCTCCAGTAACTGGGTTTCGGTTTGAGGCTGTTGCAGCTGTTGCCATAAAGCCAGTCGTTTTTTCGCTGCTTTAAACTGCTGTTCGGTTAAATGCTTGCCTGCTTGGGTCAGGCTATAGCTAAGGCCTTTGACCGGATCGGCATTTTTACCATCACGTAATAAAGCGGGCAGGGCACTGGTCAATACATCACCTAACGGATGATGGTAGTAATCAGCGGCAAAACTCAGTAACTGGCGAATAGGGGCTGCTAATACAGGAGTTTGATCCAGTACTTGGGTCACAGCTTTCAATTGAGCTGCGTCGTAACTGTCGCTTGGGTTCAATTGCCAGACAATACCTATCAGTTCGCGTTTACCAAAAGGCACTAAAACACGACAACCCGGGCTTACCTGTTCGTCACAAAGGTAATCAAAATGCACCCGAAGAGGAATGGGCAACGCCACCCGAATCACCATCACAGCCAAAATCCACCTGTTTTATCAATCAATTAGTTTAAAGCTCTGGCATAGACAAAGCCACTAAAAATAAATTGGTCAATTTGTTGAAACTTTGAGCCTTACCAATTAAACTACGCGCCCTAATTTAACTGAAATTGCGTATGGTGTCTGACAAAAGTTGATCAGATAGCGATACGGCCTAACGAGGTAACCCATGAAACCAGGTATCCACCCAGAATACAAAGAGATCACTGCAACTTGTACTTGCGGTAATGCTTTCAAAACTCACTCTGCACTGTGCAAAGACATCCACTTGGACGTTTGCTCAGCTTGCCACCCGTTCTATACTGGTAAGCAGAAAGTGTTAGACGTAGGCGGCCGTGTTGACCGCTTCAAAAAACGTTTCGCAGTACTGGGCGCCAAGTAATTTCAGGCATCAGTCAAAAAGGAGCTTCGGCTCCTTTTTTGTTGCCTGTAATTCATGACGGGCGGGGATAAACCCGGCCCCTACAAAAAACTGCAACAAAGCCCGGTGATTGTTTAACGCCTCGCTGCAAAGGGGCGTTTTTTATTTATGGCCAGGCTCTTTTGTCATAGCTGCAGTACGCCTAAGATAAGCCACTTTGAATAGCTTTTAAGTTCTTCCTATGGCGCTACAACTGATATCCCCAAACCAATGGCAAACCCAGGCCTGGAAAAATGGAGGTGGTATTACTCATCAACTCGCCCGTTCTGACGACCATGCTGGTATGCGCTGGCGTGTATCCATAGCCGAAGTGGCCAGCGATGGTCCTTTTTCCCGTTTTGAACAAACCGACCGTATTATTATGCTGCTGCAAGGCAAAGGTTTTTGTCTGCATGGTGCTGAAGATCAGCCGGTGGTGTTGGATACAGCTTTGCGTCCTTTTGCTTTTGCCGGTGAAACTGCAATTGACTGCACATTGATCGATGGGCCTGTGCGGGATTTTAATCTGATGACCAGACGTTCTGATGTCAAAGTCAGTTTGCAGGTATTGTCAGTGACACAAGCTTTGTCTTTACAGCTGGCACAAGAATCTTTGTTGTATCTGGTTTCCGGTCATATTCAACTGACTTATGCAGGGCAGAGCTATCAACTGGATGCAGGGCAAAGCTTGTTATGCACTGATGAGGCGGGGGAGTTGCAGATGAAAACCGGTGCAGAGCCCTGCCAGTTGGTATGGATCTGTATTTAACGACCTCTTTTACAAGCCAGACAAGGCGCGTAACATAAAGGCACTGATTTCCTGGCTGGCTTTATCGACAAACAAATGTAAAACGAAGCTGCCGCTTTTATCCCCTTAACCGCAAGCCGTTCAAAAATGGGTGGCCAAGGTTTTAAGACGAGGAGTGTTTGAGCGAGGAGCGGTAGCGACGAACGAGTTGCCGAGTCGCCTTGGACGCACTTTTTTGAGCGGGCTTTCGCAGCGGTCAGGGTCGCCTTTTCTTTGCGCCACTTTCTTTTGGCGACGCAAAAGAAAGCGGCTCGCCTACGGCGAAAGCGTTTTAACTGAGCATCAAATTTATTAAGGAATTTTTATGTCCAAACAACACTCCCCAGGCTTTCTCGCTGTAGTAGACGATGCTAAAAGCAGGGTTAAAGAGCTTACTATTGCTGATTTACAGCAGTTTCCAACCCCTTATGTGTTGGTGGATGTGCGGGAAGATTTAGAGTGGCTGGCCGGGCATTTGCCTGCTGCTATTCATTTGGGTAAAGGCGTGATTGAGCGGGATGTGGAAAAAGCTGTTCAGGATAAACAACAAACGCTGATTTTGTATTGTGGTGGTGGTTTTCGTTCTGCTTTAGCGGGCGATATGTTGCAGAAGATGGGGTATCAGGATGTCTGGAGTTTGGCGGGGGGTTATACAGCATGGGTGAATGCAGGTTTGCCTTTGACTAAGCCACAAGTCTGACGGTGAGCAGAAACAAGCGGGACGGCATAAAACCGTCCCGCAGCGTATTATTTCAGTAAAGATTCAGTCAAATGTGGGCGCATGCCTTTTAACATGGCACCTAATACTTTTGGACTGCCTGCAACTATGTTGCCGCTGCGCAGGTAGTTGTTACCACCAGCGAAGTCACTGATTAAGCCACCGGCTTCACGTAAAATCAGCTCGCCTGCAGCAAAATCCCATGGTTTTAAACCAATTTCCCAGAAACCATCAAAACGGCCTGCTGCGACATAACATAAATCCAGCGCTGCTGAACCAGTGCGACGTACGTCTGCTGCCTGAGTCATCAGAGTTTTAAAGGTTTCAGTGTAAGCATCTAAATGGTGTTTATGTTTAAACGGGAAACCTGTGGCCAGAATAGCGCCGCTTAATTCAGGTAAATTGGTGGTACGGATACGACGGCCATTTAACTGAGCGCCTGCACCACGGGATGCTGTGAATACTTCACCACGTAATGGGTCAAAAACCACGGCCTGATCCAGTCTGCCCTGATGACGCAGAGCTATGGATACAGCAAAATGAGGGATGCCTTTGATAAAGTTTGTGGTGCCATCAAGCGGGTCGATGATCCACTGGTAATCGCTATTATTGTTGCCATATTCGCCGTTCTCTTCACCGATAATATCGTGATCCGGGAATGACTTACGTAAAACATGCACTATGGCCTGTTCTGCTTCTTTATCGATGTTGGTCACAAAGTCATTGGTGCCTTTCTGAGTCGTCTGAACTAAGTCCATTTGACCACAAGCTTTAGCGATGACATTACCTGCGCTGCGGGCAGCACGAATTGCGATGTTTAACATCGGATGCATAACGATTACCTTATTGTATAAAGAACAGTCAAAAGAGCGGCGCGTATTGTAGCCGCTGACAGGAAAAAGTAAAGCGAATTCAGGGCCTGTGTTTTTGTAGTTTGCGTTGCAAAGTACGCCTGTGCATGGCAAGGGCTTTAGCGGTCTGGGATATATTGCCCTGATGTTGTTCCAGAACCCGTTGAATATGCTCCCATTCCAGCTGATCTGTGGATAAAACATCGGCTTCATTTGGCGCTGTTTGGCTGACTTGTCCGCTTAAGGCCTGAGTTAAAGTGACGAAATCAACAGGTTTGGTCAGGTAGTCGTCTGCTCCTGCTTTTACTGCTTGTACTGCTGTGGCTATGCTGGCGTAGCCGGTCAGTAATACGATGCGACATAACGGCAGTTGTTGTCGTAATGGCGCTACATAATCAAGGCCTGAGGCAGTACCAAAACGTAAATCCAGCAGGTAACAATCGGCCTGTTCTGCGATCAGTTCATCAGGGCTTACCGCGTGGTTGTAACTTTGCACCTGATGACCCAAGCCTTCCAACCTGCGGCTTAATGTGCGTGTTAAGGTCACATCATCGTCCAGCAGTACCAGTTTCATGACTGTTTTCCGCTAAAAAAAATACGGGTTAACACGCCTTTTTCAACACAATTTTCCCGTTCCACTTTGCCACCTAAACTATCAATCGACACATTAGCCAGAAACTGACCCAAGCCTAAGCCTTGTTCACTTTGTTGTGGTCTTTTGCCCAACTGCGCCAGAACAGAGTCGGGTAAACCAGGGCCATAATCCCGGATTTGTAGTTCAAGCTGGCTGTTGTGTTGCTGCATCGTCAAACTTAACTTTGGTTCTTTGTTTTGCAGGCTGGCATCTGCTGCATTGTCCAGAATATTAAATAAAGCCGCTGCCAGGCTAATACTGTCGGTTATGCTCAGAGTGGACTGATCGCTACTGAAGTGTTGCTCCATACTGATTTCAGGCCTGCTGACCAGCCAGAGCTGAATACTGTGCTCTATAGCGTCATACAAAGGCTGGGATTGTAGCTCACCTTTTCGCAGTTGCTGAGCATTGCTGCGAAGTTGCTGAACTATCTGCTGGCAACGCTGTAATTGCTGACGCAAGTCGGCTGCTAAAGCCGGGTCTTGTTGTTGCTCTGTCAGCTCGTCAGTGAGCAGCACCAGGTTTTGCAGTGGCGTGGCTAAATCGTGAGCCGCATTGGCGGCATAAGTAGCCACCGCCAGCACTTGCTCATGCTGCAATTGTTTTTGTTGCAGTTTATTTAGTTGTGCTGAAGTAGTACGAATGCGTTGAGTTTGTGCGCTGATAAACCAGCTGACAATAAAAGCACTGAAACTAAAAGCCCACCACATTTGGCTGATATGCTGGCTAAAAGGCTCTGCACTTGTTTGAGCTGCATGCTGGTGTGCTGAATGCTCGCCCGTCAGAGGAATTTGTAACAGCAGGCTGTAACAGCCAATAGCTAAAGCAGCCATCAAGTAGCTCGGGCCAGCAGAAAACAACACAGCAGTTACGGCAACAGGCAGCAATAAAATGGCGACAAAACCATTGTTGGCGCCTCCTGTCATCGCCAATAAAGCGGTGATCATAAAGAGATCAATAAAAATACTGACGGCGATAAAACGTTGCTCCGAGTCTTTATCGCCACGCCAGAGTTTCAGGCTGATATTGGTAAATACATGCACAGCTAATACAAAAGACAGCAGGCTCCAGCTATGGATAGGGTAATGCAGCAGATAAGCGGTCAGGCTGGCCAGCAGCTCTAAGCTGATAAGTACCCAACGAAAACGCTGCAGTTGCTTTAGTGGATGATCTGTATTTAATTCGGCACGGGAAAAAATGCTGTTCATGGCGTCTCAAAAAAAGCGGCTGCCAGGCAGCCGTTGCAAAAAACTGACAATCCAGATTATAGGAGTGGGAACACCTTGTCATCTGATGGAAGTCAGAGTCATTCTGGTCTGCTCTGGCGTTTTGTGCAATGTGGCAAAAGGTCGCACCTTCTTGCCACATTGCTTAGCGACTGGTTTTATATCGCATCACAAAACCAGCAGCAGCCAATACCACTATCAGCAGCATCAGTAATTCCACTATAAGATCGCGATAAAAGCGGCCTGTCAGCGGCATCAGCAGATTCCACTTGTGCAGCAGGGAAAAGCTGGTTCTTTCCAACTGATCGCTCTGACGTAATTGCTCTATCCTTTGCCCTGTTGATGTATCCACAAACAGCAAGTCGCCCTGAGCAGTTTGCAATTGCCACACAGGTAATCTCTTATTGCGGAAATCGTAATTCATACCAAAATGCCTGACTTGCTGCAGTGTATCCGCTTGCCAGTCTGGTGAATAAAGACTAGCCAGAAATTCTGCGTAGTTGCTGTCATCAAGTTTCTGTTTGGTTTTTTCTGGTTGCAGCGGCAGGTAAATAACCTGTTGCTCTGTGGCTTGCCCCTGAAAGCGCTGTTCCCGCTTAGTACTAAGTTCTGCAGTGGTGATGGCTATACGCCAATACCAGCCTTGCTCCGGGCCCTGCACCAAAGTGAGCTGACGTACTGCGGTGTTTTGATTCAGTTCTGGCCAGTTTTGAGTTGCAGTGCTGAAATCCGGCAACAGGGCAGGGGCGGGTAAAGCCAAACCTATCAACTGATCTTTTTGGCTGTTATGCAGCAGGTGATAAAAACCTGTGATGGCATAGCAGGCCACAGGGATAAAGACTATCCAGGCTAATCGGTAGTGCCAAAGCCGCAAGCCCCGGCGTTTTATTTTTGATGGCAATGACCAGAGCAAATAGCTACCAGTGAACAATAACACCAGCACAGAAACCAGTAACAGGCTCATTAAGGCTAACCTGAGTTCAGGCACTGCCTTTAACCAGTTCCAGCTATGTAAAGTACGAAATACCAGTTGCAGACTGTCTTTGTAGCTGTTGCTCAGCGACGCCAGGCTCTGGCTTTCTGTATGAATGTAAGCGGTCAGATCCCCCAACTGAACTTTATACACAGGCAACAGCCGGTTGACCTCGGGGTAGCTATGGTCAAAAGTGGTTTGAAACTGCACTGACTGCAGCTCTGTTTCCGCAATCCCGGTATACCAGCTTGCAAGCCAGACTGCCATCTGCTGATCCGCTTGTGCAGACAGATCAATGCCGCTCAAACTTTGATACTGCCGGGGTTCTGATTTATCACTGCTCAGTTGCAGCCAGATCTGATCCTGATAAGGCAGCAGCTTTACTAAGGCAAAAGCCTCACCTTGTTTCTGCTGCAGCTGTTGCTGGGCTTGTTGCAACTGCTGCGGGCTTAGCTGCATCGCAGGAGGTTGCATCTTTGCTGCTGTTGGCCCTGTCCAGCTCATCAGTGGATGTAAAAATCCCGACACCGCAAAACTGAGTAAGGTCAGGCCACCCAACCAAATCAGTCTTTTGTGCCAGCGCATCAGGCTTCTGTTTTGCATTCGTTATCCTCATTGATCCTTAAAAACTCAGGTTGATGCCAACAAAAAGGCTGCGTGGCATACCTGGTCTGTATTCAATGGCACTGGAACCCACCTGATTACTGGTATAGGTGGAGTAAAGTTTATCGCTCAGGTTCATTAGTCTGGCGTACAGGCGCAGCGCCTGGTTGTATTGATAGTTGGCCCGCAGATGCCAGAGTTGGTGTCCCTGGTAACTATTGGTATTGGTTTCATCAGTGAAGTAGGCCCCGACTTTTTGCCATTCCAGCTCCAGTTGCAGTGCCTGCAAATAAGCCGGGTTGTAACTCAGATTGGCATTGGCCAGTTGCTCTGGTGCTTTGCCTACATCAAAACCACTGAAGTTACGGGTTTCGGTCACTGGCGCTGCACAAGCAGGTGGAAAACAGGAATACAGGTACTGGAAATCGAGGTACTTCTGAGCCGTGACGGTAAAACCACTACCCAGTTTCCATTCATCTGTCAGAGCCCAGACTAAAGCCGCTTCCAGACCCTGGTGCCGGGTATGACCAGCGTTGGTGACTTTACGTTCGTTGCTGTCGATATAGCTGACCACATCGTCTTTGATATCCAACTGATAGTAGGCTAAATCCAGGCTGTAGTTTTGCCCCTGTAAACGCCAGCCCAGCTCTGAATTGCGTGCTTTCACCGGTTCTAAGCCTGTACTGTTTGTTGTGGAGCCCGGTCTGAAAACCTGACCTACAGAAGGAACCCGAAAGGCATGCCTGTGGTTAAAGTAAAGCTGCTGCCGGGCACTGAGCTGGTACAAGGCACCCAATTTTGGACTCAGGGCCTGATAGCTCAAATTTGTGTTATCAGGTCTGAGCCAGCTGCTACGGCCTATAGTTTCAGGTACTGAAGCTGGCAATAAGTCGCGGTAATCTACGTTGAAATAGTCATAACGCACGCCAGCCGTCAAACTTAAAGCTGCTGTTGCTTGCCATTGCAGTTGGCTATAGGGCGAGACAGAGCTTTGATCGGCGTCAAAGTCATAATGCAGGCGGCCTGTTTTTTCATAAGCTGTGTAAATGCCATTCTGGCGCTGCACTGTAATTTGCCATTCGCTGTAACGGGCAGGGCTATAGTCGTAGTCCAGACCGCTGATCCATTGCAGTTGATCACTCAACTGACTGGACCATTGTGCCAGTAATCCCATGGAGTAAAACTCAGTCTGACTTGTGACAGGGTCGTAGCTCAACATCCAGCTGGGCATCAGGCTGGATTTGTTGTCGCGGTAAAATGGCAGTAACATCAGTTCGGAATAGTCCGACCATTGATGGCGAATTTCTGCAGATAAGCGCAATGCCTGTACGTCACGAAAGGCGATATCACCACTGTAATAGTTGGTCTTTGGGCGCTGCAGATATTCTTGTTCATTTAAAGCTGAAACCCCGCTTTGATCAATTTTGCCAAAGCTGGCCAGATACTTAATTTTAGTGGCTGTACTCCAGTCCTGATCCAGTCGCAGACTGCTGGATAGCCGGTCATAGCCGGCGTTTTCACGAAAGCCGTCACTTTTGGTCCAGTTCAAATCCCAGCGCGCAGCACTCTGCTCTGTGACTGGTGCTCCAACTGCAATTAACCCCCTGTTCCAGCCATCACTGCCACTTTCCAGACTAAGTTCAGTTTCTCTGCTAAGTGGGGCAGCTTTGGTCAGAATATTAAAAATGCCGCCTATGGCATCACTGCCATAAAGGGCTGAACCTGGACCTTTGGTTACTTCAACCCGGCCAGATTGTGGGATATCAATTTCATACAAGCCATTGTGATTAAAAAAACCTGTGGGCCTTGTTGGCAAGCCATCTTCCAAAAACAAATAAACACCGCTGGTGGAGATAGGCTGACGAATGGCTGTCATATGGCCTTCCCCACCTAAATCATTCACATGGACCCCAGCCACTCTGTTCAGTAAATCTGCAGGATGGCCCGGACTCACTTTACGAATATCTTCTTCACTTAACACAGCCACAGATTCTGCCAGTAGCTTCAATTGCTGCTGTTGCCGGCTACTGGTCACCACCATGACTTCGACTTGTTGTTCTTTGGCGTTTTTGTCCTGGAACTCAGCCTGGGCTGAAACAGAGATAAAACTGAGCACACAGAAAGGAAAAATGATAGCTTTTGACATAGCTAAGTACCTGAACTTTATAAAGTTCAAATCCTACAGACTTTAAACACAAAACAGCATGCGACAAATTGTCGCAGTTCAGGGAACGTGGACAAACAGAACTTAAGTCATACAAATGTCATGACTTGGCTATAGGCTGCCATCATTTTCTGCTGTAAAGGTGAAATTGATGAAAGCTGTACTCTATCTGATGCGTCATGCGACTGCTGATATACGAAACTCACTGGTGGATGAAGCCGATCGTTGCCTGAATGAAAAAGGCAGATTACAGGCTCGCCGTGTCGCTGATTTTATGCACAAACAGGGCTTAATACCGGACCGTATTTTTTGTAGCCCACATACCAAAGCTGTGCAAACCGCTGCTTTAGTGCGCAAAGATTCTGGTGTCAAAACCGCTGTTGAAGAATGGCACTGTTTATTGCCAGCGGTCACTGCGACTGAAGTAAAAGAACATTTATTCAGTCAGTTACAAGACAATGAAGCAGTGCTGCTGGTAGGGCATGAACCTGAATTGGCTTTACTGATCAATGAATTATTGGGGCTGGACAAAACCTTTATCGAGTTGAAAAAAGCCTCTTTAACTTGTCTGGAACTGGACTCTGAATCAACAGTGCCTGTGCGACTGGCCTGGTCTGTACCTGCTAAATTTATGTAGCGCTGTTGTAGCTAATAAAAAACGGCAGCTCAGGCTGCCGTTTTTTATTTAGACAAGACTTTACGTTAGTGACGGAAATGACGCACGCCAGTGAAAATCATCGTCATGCCATGTTCGTCTGCAGCAGCTATCACTTCGGCATCACGCATAGAGCCACCTGGTTGGATCACGGCTTTAATACCTGCAGCAGCTGCGGCATCTATACCATCACGGAACGGGAAAAATGCGTCTGATGCCATGACTGAACCTTTGACTTCCAGATTCTCGTCAGCGGCCTTGATACCAGCGATTTTAGCACTGTACACGCGGCTCATCTGGCCTGCACCAACTCCAATAGTCATGCTGTCGTTGGCATAAACAATAGCGTTGGATTTCACATATTTAGCCACTTTCCAGCAGAATAATAAGTCACGTAATTCATCTGCTGTTGGCTGGCGTTTGGAGACTACTTTTAAATCATCCAGACCGACCATTTTCTGGTCACGGTCTTGTACCAACACGCCACCGTTAACACGTTTGATATCAAAACCTGTGGTTTTGCTTTCCCATTCGCCACACACCAGTAAACGTACGTTTGGCTTGCCTGATACCACAGCTGCAGCTGAAGCTGTAGCGCTTGGCGCTATGATGACTTCAACAAACTGACGACTGACAATAGCTTCTGCAGTTTTTGCATCTAATTCGCGGTTAAAGGCGATAATGCCACCAAAGGCAGAAGTTGGGTCTGTTTTATAAGCACGCTCGTAAGCGGCCAGAATGTCGTCGCCAATAGCTACACCACAAGGGTTAGCGTGTTTAACGATCACACAGGCTGGTTCGTCGAATTCTTTTACACACTCTAAAGCGGCATCTGTGTCAGCGATATTGTTGTACGACAGCTCTTTGCCCTGCAGCTGAGTCGCGCTGGCGACTGATGCTTCCTGAATGCTGTTTTCTACATAAAAAGCTGCGTTTTGGTGGCTGTTTTCGCCGTAACGCAAATCTTGTTTTTTCACAAACTGAGCGTTAAAAGTGCGTGGGAACTTGCTTGGCTTAGCATCTTCATCGCCGTAGGCAGGGAGCATGGCGCCAAAGTAGTTGGCAATCATACCGTCGTATTGAGCTGTATGCTCAAAAGCGCTGATGGCTAAACTAAAACGGGTGGCATGAGTAGTAGAACCTGCGTTCGCAGCCATCTCAGCTAATACCTTGTCGTAATCGGCCGCGTTCACCACAATAGTGACGTCGTTATGGTTTTTTGCCGCAGCGCGCACCATAGTTGGGCCGCCGATATCGATATTCTCAATGGCGTCTTCTAAAGTACAACCTGCTTTGGCCACAGTGTTGGCGAACGGATAGAGGTTCACTACCACTAAATCGATAGGCTTGATATTGTTGGTTGCCATTACAGCTTCATCCATACCACGGCGGGCCAGAATGCCACCATGTACTTTTGGATGCAGCGTTTTCACGCGGCCGTCCATAATTTCCGGGTGACCTGTGTAATCAGACACTTCAGTCACTGCAATACCCTGGTCTGCCAGTAACTTGGCTGTACCACCAGTGGATAACAGTTCCACTCCCTGGGCGGCTAAAGCACGGGCAAATTCAACTATACCGGTTTTGTCTGACACGCTTAATAAAGCGCGACGGATTGGACGAGCTGCGTTCATTGGATCATTCTCCGCTGTAATGGTTAATTCGGACCAGCACTGCTGTAGTTCACAGCTTTTGGATAGCACTCAAAGCCAGGACACTAATAATAGAGAAAAAAATGGCTTTGTAAGCTATCACCGGGATCAGCTGGTGAAATCCCTTTTTTACTTCAGGTATAACTTAAAGTGGTTCCGCTAAGCGGAAAAGAAAAAAGCACCCTAGGGTGCTTTTTGCTGCGGGACTCCTCCCGCGGGGGCATTAACTCATGCCGTATTGTTTCAGCTTCTTACGCAGAGTACCGCGGTTGATGCCCATCAGGTTGGCAGCGCGGGTCTGGTTGCCGCGAGTGTATTTCATCACTTCTTCTAATAACGGCTTTTCTAATTCGGACAACACTAATTCGTACAGGTCGTTTACGTCCTGACCGTTTAGTTGTTGTAAGTAGTTCGCCACCGCTTTTTGTACCGCGTTGCTTAAAGGCTGCGGTTTTTCTTGCGTTTGAACATGGGCGTTGGTGATAAATGGCGAAGTCACGTTTTGATTAAACATTGCCTAGTCTCTTTTACGTTAGGTTGCTGCTAGTAATTGCTCGAAATACACTTCTAAGGTATCCAACTGCTGTTGGGCTTGTTCGATACCATTAAATTCACTGCGAAACATGCCTTCGCTGTCATGCTCTGCCAGGTACCAACCCACATGTTTGCGGGCAATACGTGGGCCAAGCACTTCACCATATAACTGGTGTAAGCCACGGACATGCTCCAGCAAAATATCCCTGACGTCGCCCGTTGAAGGCGAAGCCAGATGTTCACCAGTTTGCAGATAGTGCACCACTTCACGAAAAATCCAGGGTCTGCCCTGAGCGGCCCGGCCAATCATGACCGCGTCTGCTCCGGTATAGTCCAATACAAATCTGGCTTTTTCCGGCGTGGTGATATCGCCATTGGCAATCACCGGGATAGACACTTTTTGTTTAATAGCGCGGATAGTGTCGTACTCCGCCTCTCCTTTATACATACAAGCTTTAGTGCGGCCATGAACCGCTAAAGCCACAATGCCGTTGTCCTGCGCTATTTGCGCTATCTGTACGCCATTTTTATGTTCGATGTCCCAGCCAGTCCGGATTTTTAAGGTCACAGGTACTGTTACTGCCTGAACTACGGCCTGAATAATCTGTTGTACTAAATCCGGATACTGTAACAGTGCCGAACCAGCCAGTTTTTTATTCACCTTTTTTGCCGGACATCCCATATTGATGTCGATGATTTGGGCGCCATGTTCAACATTAAACACGGCAGCTTCCGCCATCTGAATTGGATCTGAGCCGGCAATTTGCACCGAGCGAAGACCAGATTCATTCTGGTGAGTCATACGATTTAGCGATTTTTCACTTTGCCAGACCAAAGGATTGCTCGACATCATTTCTGATACAGCTAAACCTGCACCAAAACGACGGCAAAGCTCACGAAAAGTGTAATCAGTCACTCCGGCCATAGGAGCACAGATTACGTTGTTCGTTAATTGATATGGACCTATGCGCACCGCTAAAACCAAGGCTCTACCCTAAAGGGGCGCTAAGTTTACGGATTTTTGCCAACAATGCAAAGGTTATTATTTAAACAAAAGTATAAATTTATAGGGGGTTGATGGGTTGACAATAGCTAAACGCCTGAAAACTAGACTTTCTGAAATACAAAACCCAATAAAATCAGGGGGGCACCTTACAGATAATTGTACAGCTGTTGTTTTTGTCACCAATGTAAAAGAAAAAGCCGTTCACAAAAAAGTCAATACTTTTCTTTAGTCGGGTATGTCTGCCTTGTCTGAGTCGTGTAAGATAAAGTGATGATCTTTAAAGGAGAAGTTTGAATGAAGCAGTGGATATGTGCGCTTTGGTTGGGGTTAGGCAGTTGTGTGGTTGCGGCTGAAGTTCTGGTCGCTGATGCGACAGTTCGGGAGATGTTACCAGGCCGCAGTATGACAGCAGGTTATTTCAGTATCAGCAATACTAGTGCTGCAGAAGTGGAGCTTATCAGTGCCAGTAGTCCGGGCTTTGGTTCTGTAGAGCTGCACCAGCATAGCCACAAAGATGGCATGATGAAGATGGAGCTGGTGTCATCTGTAAAAATTGCCGCCGGTGAAGCAGTGCTGTTTCAGCCAGGTGGCTTACATTTGATGTTATTTGATGCCAAAACCAGCATCACTCAGGGCCAGCAAATTCCATTGCGTTTAGAGTTTAAAGATGGTCAATCCATCGACGTTCAGGCTCAAGTCAGCGCTATACCCACTCATTAGGAGCAATAAAATGAACAGATTCAGGATTGTCAGTTTAACCGTGCTGTTCGTTTTTATTTTAGGTTACGGCACAGCCTGGTGGGCCAGCAGAGAACCGGAAGTATTTGATGTCGGGGATTTGTCGGCACAACTCAGTCCTGAGCACAAACACATTGTAGGTTATACCACCACCAGTGCGCTTATTCGGGTGCTGGAAACCTTATTAAGCAAAAATGGCGGTTTTATAAGTAATGATGTGACTCCGTCATTTTCCTTGCTCGACAATATGCCTGCCTGGGAGCTGGGCGCTCTGGAAATGTCGCGTGATTTGGCTTTGGCCTTACGCAAAGACTTAAGCCGTTCACAGTCGCAGTCCATAGAAAATCACTATTTAAAACTGGCGCAGCCTATGCTGAATATTGATCATCGCAGCTGGGCAGTGCCTGCGGCTGAAACAGAATACAGAAGTGCAATCAAACAGTTAGTTTTGTACCGTGCTGCTTTATTAGACCCGGCAAAAACAGACAGTCAGTTTTACACCAGAGCAGATAATTTACGCGACTTGCTGAAAAACGTCGAAAAACGTATGGGCAGTTATAGCCAGCGTTTGAGTGTCAGTGTAGGGCAGGACAGATTAAACACAGATTTAGCGGGTGACAGAAATGCCAGACAATCCACTGCAACAGCAGAATCAAGCAAAATTAAAACCAGTTGGTGGAGCATAGATGATGAGTTTTATGAAGCCCGTGGTGCTTGCTGGGCTTTGTTACATTTCTTAAAAGCGATAGAATTGGATTTCGCGGAGGTTCTGACCAATAAAAACGCGATGATTAGTTTAAGGCAAATTATCCGTGAACTGGAAGCGACCCAGGAACCGGTCTGGAGTCCAATGATTCTGAATGGCCGGGGTTTTGGTTTTATGGCAAATCACAGTCTGGTGATGGCGAATTATATCTCCAGGGCAAATGCGGCTCTGCTTGATTTAACTGAATTATTAGCGCAAGGATAAAGCATGAAAAAGTCTGTTTTTAGTATGGTATTTGTAGCAGCTCTGGCTGCTCCGGTTGCAATGGCGGATACCATTGCTGGCCTTTATATAGGCGCCGATTTGCATTTTGCCGATGCTAAAGGTGGTTTTGGTCAAACGGGCAACCAGCAGAACTTTAGTTTTGAAGATGAAAACTTAAGCAGTTTTTATATCAAAGTGGAACACCCTGTGCCTTTGTTGCCAAACATCAAGCTACAACGTAATAGCGTAAGTTCTAACGGTAACACCACGTTAAACCGGACTTTTGAATTTGATGATCAAATCTTTGCTGTAGGCACTAATGTCGCTCAGGATGTGGATTTATCCAATATCGACGCCACTTTTTATTATGAAATTCTGGACAATGATTTAGTCAGCCTGGATTTAGGTGTGACGGCTAAATACATAGATGGTGATATTAGTGTGGCCACTGAAGGCAGAAATGCAACTCAGGATTTGTCAGCTGTTATTCCTATGGGTTATCTCTATGGTAGTTTTGGCTTATTAGGCACTGGTACGAAGATTTTTGCTGAAGTTAATTATGTCAGCTACGACGGTAGTTCTTTGTCTGATATGCAGTTTGGTATTGCCTATGAACTGATCGACTCGCTGGCTGTGGATCTGTCATTAAAAGCTGGTGTTAAAAAGACGAAGCTTAAACTGGATGACATTGACGATATAGACGCAGATTTAACGTTCGACGGTGCTTTTATTTCTGCAGAACTGCATTTCTAAAACCTGAACAAATTATAGTCTGATCCAAAACTCAAAGCAGAATAACTATTGTTCTGCTTTGAGGGGCAGCTTATAGTGCAGGTCAAGGAAAAGAGGTTCAATTGACATGACGTTAAAAGCTAAACTGGGTCTGGTGGTGGGGTCTTTTGTACTGATAGTGGCTTGTCTTTACACCTCAGCACAACTGCAATTACGTCACGAAACTTTAGTCAGAGTGCAAGCCGAGCAGCAATTGCTGATGAGTTTGTCTTTGATGGTTGAACCTTTTTTAGTGAAAAACAAAATGGAACAGGTCAAAGGCCATTTGCTGGCCACCAGCTTCTCCAGTACCTTACCTATCAAAGCTATTCTGGTCTATCAGGCCGATGGCAATTTATTTGCTGCCACTCAATTTCCCCGCGAGCTGTTTAATTTCAGTCCAACCCGTGATTTAACAGGACAAAAAGCGCTGCAGGATGGCTCCAATCTGTTGTGGTCTGCTGTGATGGTCACACCTGCCAGTATGAGTTATTTCGACACCAACAATGTGGCCGCTGAAGGCAGTACTTTAGGTTATGTGGCTATTCAGATTTCTCCGTTGCGGCTATCCCAGCTTTGGTGGTGGCAAAGTAGCTTGTGGGGCACTTCCTTGTTTATTATTCTCACTTTGGCCTTGTTATGGCAGCGACGCATATTCAAAACTCAGCATCTGCGCTGGCAAGGCTTTTTAAGGCAACTGCGCTCTTTAGTACCTTCTGTGGCTGATGGAAAAAAGCTGTCAGACTTTGACGGTACTGAACTGACGCTGTTATTTCGCTCGCTTTATGCACAGCAACAGCAGTTTCAGCAGCAATTGCGGCAGCAAGATCAGGCCGAACAACAGCAGGGGCAGACGCATAGCACCGCCTGTCAGCAACTGGAAATCAGTTATCAGCAGCAACTAGCCAGACTGAATCACGAGTTAAAACACAGTCAGGATCAGTTGCGACAATGGCAACAACTTTGTGTGTTGGAGCAAGCAGGGCAACCTGAACAACAAACCCAGTTGCTGAACTGGTTATTGAAAGGGGATCTGTTAGATAAAACGCCATTACAACCTCAGACCATCTGGTTTCCTGAATGGCTGGCGCAACAAATGGAGTTGTGGCAACAGGAATTTGAGCTGGCGGACCTTCCTTTTCTTCTGGTGGAAGACCCTGCTCTGAGTTTGTCAGAAGTGGAGTTTTGTCCGCTACATACAGCACAATTACTGAAACAGATCCTCAGTTTGATCCTGCAGGATCTGCAGCAACATGAGCTGAGTTTGTTTATTAACCTGCAGGCTTTTTCCGAGAATAAACTGTTATTGCAGTTTGATCATGCAGGTCAAAGTAGTGCTATACAGCAAATACTTGATGCAGAAAAAGGCGAAAACGCAGGGGTGTTACAGCAACTCTGTGCCAGTTTGTTATCACGTCTTGGTGCCAGATTAACTATTTCCGCTCTGGAAGATTTGGGCTGCTCAGTGCGCCTGGAGTTGCCATTAACTGCGGTTTCAGTCAAAGAGCTGCCTATGTACCAAACTGCCATTTACCTGGACAGCAACAGCATAGGTGCAGCTGTGTTAAAACAAAGTGTGGGTTCAGTGGCTGAACAAGTGATTTGCCTGCAGCAGCCGCAGCAACTGAAAGCTGAGTTACAGCATCGTCTGGTTGATGTGGTTCTGCTGCAACTGCCTGCACCTGATGGTAATACTGAAGTCTGGAGCGAGCTTAATAAGATCACAGATTGCAGTCAGATGCTGGCCTTTTGTCACACAGCGCATCAATCCTATTGGACTGCAGTACTGAATTGTCCTGTATTGAGCAATCCTATGTTATCCGCGACTATCCGGCAGCATCTTAGCCAGGTGCCGAAAAAAGCCAGCTTGCGATTGCTGGTGGTGGATGACAATCAAACCAATCTGAATTTTGTGAAAGCTATGCTAAGCCAGCAGCAATTTGAGGTGGATACTGCAGCAAGTGGAACAGAAGCCATCCGACTTGCGAAAAGCAGCAGATATCAGCTGATCCTGATGGATATTCAGCTGCCGGATATGTCAGGTATTCTGGCTACTCATATGATCCGGCAATTACCACAGCATCAGCACACCGTCATTATGGCCTTTACTGCGCACGCTTTACCTGAAGAAGTCCAGGAGTTCCATCAGGCAGGTATGAATGATGTGGTCATTAAGCCTTTAGATACACAAAAAGTAGCGGATTTGATCAGACGCTGTCAGCAGCTTAGTCTTCAAACTCCAATACCGGGGTGAACAGTTGTTTCATGGCCTGCAGATACGCCGGATTGGCCTGACAGTTCAACAAAGGCAATAACTCAACACCTACAGCGGTAAATTTATAATACTGCAGTACCACTCCTGAATGCCTGGCTTTGCAGGTCAGTTGATGTTGGTGATATTGCAGCTGCAAGCTCTGATCTGGGATCAACTCGCCACTTTCAATTTCAATCTGATGCAGCAGGTTTAGATCAATCAGACTTAAAATCTGTGGAAAGGTTAAGCCAAACTGGCTCAGATTCAGCAGTGCTCTGCTGCGTCCGGTCAGGATCTGCCAAATGGATGGTTTGCGTACATAACCAAAATAAATATGCCCACTGTCTTGCAGCCGCACTCTGCAGGTCAGGCTGGCTGCTTTTTGCAAAGCCAAAGCTTCTTTAAAACTCATGCGTTGCAACAAAAATAAGGTCTTTAGTGAAAAACTGCCCGGCTGGCCAATTTCACCTGCCAGTATTTTGGCCCAAAGCTGTTGCATTGTCTGGTTCGATATATTCAATACTAAATCGCAGTATTGCTGAAACCAGTCCGGGTCCACATCTATATCCGCCACATAATCAGGGCAATAGTCTAAAGCCAGCGCCATGATCTTTTCTAAATTGGATTGTTGTCGCTCTTTATGCATGCGTTCACGCCGCTCGGCACGTTGATGCAGGCTTGGCCCTTTGATATCCGCATCCACAGCCAGGGGGGCACCGGATCGCTGCGCCAGACGTTGATGACGCTGATTAAAGTCGCTACTTTGAACATGACTTGCTGGTTCTGTGTCGCCAGAACTGGTTTTTGTGGCGAATTCGTGCCCCAGTTGGCTACGAGCCAATTGCAGTAAACGTTGATGTCCGCGGCCCGCAGATACTTTCTGCATCATTACACCTCTGATGGTGACAGATTTTATTGCTGAATTTTCACAATAGCGTAAAAATTTGGCTACGACTCTAAAAGAAGTTTGTGAAAGTGTTAAGGTTATGATTTTCAATGATTTTAATAAAATGAATTGCTTTTTTGGCCCGAGGGTATAGTGTAGATAAACTGGATTATAAGCTTACAAAGGATAGCGGTGGGGTGGACCCTGATTGCCAAAGCGGATTCAGGGTATATGCTAGTATTTATGCAATAGTGCCTTGATATGCTTTCAAAAAGTATTTCCCTACAGCTGATGTAAAAAAGGTCGGAGCATGGTGTCAAAAGCAGCAGATGATGATTTTCTGTTCCTCGCAGAAGACGAAACAGATTCGGAAGCAGAAACACAATCCAGTGGTGAATGGCACCTGCTGATTGTTGATGATGACGAAGAAATTCATACGGTCACTAAACTGGCCTTATCCGACTTATTGGTTTTAGACCGTAAGCTGGTTTTTCATCATGCTTTTTCTGGCAAAGAAGCCTTAAAGTTTCTGGTGAATAATCCTTATATAGCCGTCATTTTGCTTGATGTAGTGATGGAATCTGACGATGCGGGCCTGAAAGTAGTACAGCAAATTCGTGATGAATTAAAAATGGATGAAGTACGTATAGTTCTGCGTACTGGCCAGCCTGGTTATGCACCTGAAGAGAGCGTGATCAAAGAATACGATATTAACGATTACAAAACGAAAACCGAACTGACCCGCAATAAACTGGTGACTGCCATTATTTCCTCTATTCGCAGTTATCAGCAAATCCGCACTATTAACCAGAACCGCATTGGCCTGCAGAAAATCATTAATGCCGGTGCTAATTTGCTGGAACAACATTCGTTGCATGAATTTTCTGAAGGGGTGGTTACTCAAATCTCCTCTCTGATTGGCTTGCATGCAGAAGGTGTGCTTTGTGCTCAGATTGAAGATGATGGCAGCAGCAGTGACAATATTTATGTCCTGGGCGCAGCCGGGCATTACGCGCCTTATATTAAATGCAAACTGGAGCGGCTGAATAACAGCAGAATTATCCAGCAAATCACCACTTGTCTGGCAGAGCGGCGGCATATTTTTACCGACAAAGATACGGTGCTTTATCTGGGAAATATTGATCACGCCGCAGCTGTTTATATCGAAACTAACAGACCTGTGGAAGACTTTGACCGTCAGTTGATTGAAGTGTTTTTAAGCAATATTTCTATTGGTTATGAAAACGTTACGTTGTTTCAGCAACTTAAACATGCGGCTTATATTGATCCTTTAACCAAAACTCCAAACCGCAATGAATTCACTTCTTTGCTGCAGGAAACCAGACGGCTGGATCCTGAGCGTAATGTGGCAGTATTAATTGATATCGACCATTTTTCTGATGTGAACGATGGTTTAGGCCAGGAAACAGGCAATGAACTGCTGATAGCCGTCACGCACAGGTTAGTGGCCCAATTCGGAGAAATTGCCCAGATTGGTCGTATTGGTGCTGATGTGTTTGGTTTAATAGGCCCTGAACAAGCCCTGACCCCTGAAACCTTGTCTGGTATCTTTGAGATGCCTTTCCAGTGCTCTGAACACTCCTTGCAGGTGAATGCAACTTTTGGTTTCTGTCGTTTACGTGACAGTGCTTTGCATGGACTGACTATCCTGAAGCATGTTTACATTGCACTGAACAGAGCGAAAAAACATCTGGCACAAAATTATGAGTATTACAGTGCCCAGATGGAAGAACAGATGGTTGATCGGCTGGTGATGCTCAGAAGTTTACGCTCTGATTTCCAGAAAGATAAACTTCAGTTGTGGTATCAGCCGCAAATTTGTTTAAAAAGCGGCAATGTGCTGGGGATGGAGGCGCTGTTGCGCTGGCCTCAGCCTGATGGCAGCTTTATTTCTCCGGCCGTTTTTATCCCGCTGGCAGAATACTCTGGTCTGATCATTGAAATAGGCGATTGGGTGCTGCAGCAAGCCTGTAAGCAGCTGCAAAGTTTAAAAACACAAGGTTTTGCTCATCTGCGAATAGCCGTCAATGTGTCTATGCCTCAGTTCCGTAACCATAGATTTGTGCAGTCTGTGATCGATTGTGTCGAACGTTATCAGGTCGACCCGGCATTGCTGGAGCTGGAAATTACTGAGTCTGTGGTGATGGATGATCCGAAGATAGTGATAGGGGCATTAAACAAGCTAAAAGGCTTTGGCATTAAAGTGGCTATTGATGATTTTGGCATTGGCTTTTCATCCTTAAGCTATTTACAGCAGCTACCTCTGGACAGGATCAAAATTGACCGCGCTTTTATTCAGGATTTTGACCGCCCTAATGGCACTTTGATTGCGGAAACTATCATCAATCTGGGACAAAAACTGGGTTTGGCAACTATAGCGGAAGGTATTGAAACTAAGGCCCAGGAAGACGCTGTGCGTGCTATGGGTTGCGAAGAAGTGCAAGGCTTTATGTATGCCAAGCCGATGACAGCTTCGGATTTAGTCAAGTTTTTATCTAAAAGTTGAGCAGTAATTCCTGGAATGAAAAAGCCGACTACAAGTCGGCTTTTTCATGGCTGGTTGGCGGAGTGTCAACGATTAGCAATCAAGGCTAATTGTTCACCCAGTTGCAGAAAATCTTTGCTGTTTTGTTGGCTTTGCGCTGTGTGGCTGGTGATATCCCGCATATAAGTCACCATGGCTTTGGTCAGATGCTGTTGCTCATCTGTAGCCGTAGCAATTTCCTGATTCATCGCACAAATCTGAGAAATACTGCCGGTGATTTGCTGCAGGGATTGGCCTGCCTGATTGGCGGACTGCACACTTAAATCGGCTTGTTCACTACTCAACTTCATTTTTTGCACTGCTTCACGGGCTGCATTTTGCAGTTGCTCAATAGTACGCTGAATTTGTTCAGTCGATTTTTGAGTGCGGGAAGCCAGAGTTCGTACTTCATCTGCAACTACAGCAAAACCACGGCCTTGTTCACCCGCCCGTGCTGCTTCTATAGCGGCATTCAGCGCCAGTAAGTTGGTTTGTTCCGCTATGCCTTTAATGACTTCCAGTACAGCACCTACCTGATTACTGTCCTGTTCCAGCTGAGCTATGGTGGCTGAGGCTTGTTGTAAATGCACTGCCAGTTGTTCGATATTCTGCACTGTGCTGGCGACAGTTTGCTGGCCTTGTTGGGCTATCTGATTGGAATGATTGGCTGCTTCTGCTGCTAACTTGGCACTTTGCACTTCGTCCAGCACACTTTGGTTCATCGACTCAACCATGGTTAAAGTCTGGCCCGCTGTATGTTCTAATTGACTCAGGTGTTTTTGCTCATCAGCGGTAATATGGCGTATTGATTTCACCAGCTGTTTTAACTCTTCGTTATGGCTTTGCGACTCCTGCTGTTGCTGCTTTAAGGCAACTAGCCACAGATTAAATTGCTCACGAACCGGAGCTAAATCTGCAGTGCTTACCGTATTTAATTGCAGACTCAGACTTTTTTCTTTTACAGAACGTTGGATCAGCAGTTGTTGTTCTGCGACGAAGCTTTGATAGCTGTTTAAAGCGGTTTGACTCAAAAGCCACTGCAACACCAAAGTGACAACTATGACTAAAGCGGACCAAAGCCAGTGTTGCTCTGCTAATACAGTGAAAACTAACAGCATTCCAACCAGAGTGCTGATGCCGGACAACACAATTTTGGTCTGTGCAGACCCAAATTCAAACAAAGCCATAAACCTTACCCCTAATGACTTCAAACAAGCTGTTGAAGTGGAATTTATTATTGTAATAATGAAATATGGCCCGCAAAACCAAACCAAATCTGTTGCTGAAAATAACAGATATTTGCGGAAGTTTTTATCAGATTTTGCGTTTTTTGCTAAAAAAATACGGCTTTTGAACAAAGGGGGCAGCAGTGGTGCAGTTAGAGGAAAACCTAGTAAGGCAATAGGTCTTTTTTGTATAAAAAAACGGCACCTGGGTGCCGTTTTCAGTGCTGGATATTACTTCTGCTGAGCGCGTTCAAATGAACTGACGATTTCAGCTTTAGCTTCGGCTTTGTCGCCCCAGCCAACAACCTTCACCCATTTGCCTGGCTCTAATTCTTTGTAACGTTCAAAGAAATGCTGAATTTGGTTTCTCAGCAGTTCTGGCACGTCGTTCAGATCCTGAATGTTGTCGTAAATTTTAGTTAGTTTGCTGATTGGCACAGCTAAAACTTTAGCGTCTTCACCTGACTCATCTGCCATTTTTAATACGGCAACAGGACGGCATTTGATCACAGCGCCCGGCACCAATGGGTAGGGTGTTGGCACTAATACGTCAACCGGATCTCCGTCTAAAGACAGGGTATGGTTTACAAAGCCATAGTTACAAGGGTAAAACATTGGAGTAGACATAAAACGGTCAACCCAGACTGTGCCTGTGTCTTTGTCTACTTCGTATTTGATTGGATCGGCATTGGCCGGAATTTCAATGATGACATTAATTTCATCCGGCAGATTTTTACCTGCGGCAACCTGACTTAAGCTCATAACGCTTCCTTTATGCTGAATAGTGGTCGCCTATTATAACGGCGGCCGTAAAAATGGCTATACCCGTTGTACTTGAAGCTGCAGCTTTGTTGCCTGCGCTACTCGCCCCAGTCACATAGGACAACTATGCTCCTGGGGTCTCGCTCACTTGTCGTCGCGCTGCAACTCCAATTACTTAGGTTAATACCCGTTGTACTTGAAGCTGCAGCTTTGTTGCCCTCAACATCGGTTTGATATCTGGACGGGCGCGGATAAACCACGCCCCTAGATGCAAAATAGGTTTAACGTCGGGACTGGCTGAGATAAATCCTGCCTCTACGTTGCCTGATGATACTGCAGGCAGCTTTCTACTTCGTGTTTTGATCCTAAAATCACAGCCACACGCTGATGGATGTCCACAGGCTGAATGTCCATAATACGTACTTTACCTGTGGAGCTTGCGCCACCAGCTTGTTCTACCAGAAAACTCATTGGATTGGCTTCGTACATCAGTCGGAGTTTGTCCGGTTTTGTTGGGTCTTTCACATCGCTGGGATAAGCAAAAATACCACCACGACATAAAATTCTGTGTACGTCACCGACCATAGCGGCAATCCAGCGCATATTAAAGTTTTTGCCACGTGGGCCTTCTTTGCCTTTCAGGAGATCAGCCACATAGTTTTGCATCGGAGCCTGCCAGTAGCGCTGGTTCGACATATTAATAGCAAATTCTGCAGTTACACCCGGGATGGTGACGTTTTCTGTAGTCAGCAGAAAACCACCATAGGTTTTATCCAGCGTATACATTTTGGTGCCTTTGCCAGTGGTTAGCGCCATCAGGGTGGACGGGCCATACAATATATAACCTGCGGCTATTTGAGCTGTGCCTGGTTGCAGGAAAATAGACGGATCGGCAGGGTCTGCACCTTTGGGTGCTGGCAGAATAGAAAAGATAGTACCAATTAAGCTGTTGATATCTGTGTTAGACGAGCCATCCAGCGGGTCGAAGGTCACCAGGTATTTACCTGATGGATTACCAGCAACTGTACTGTCTTCTTCCTCAGAAGAAATCGCCATCACTGAACCTGTTTCGAGGATTAGATCTTTGAGCAGTTCGTTGGAGATGACATCGAGTTTTTTCTGGGTTTCGCCCTGAACATTTTCGTTCAGAGTGGAACCCAACACATCTGAGAGTTCACCCTGGCCTACGCGAAACGAAATTTCTTTGCAGGCAGCTACGATGCTTTTAATCAGATCTATCAGGTCTGCATCTGCACCATCAAGACGCAGGGCTGGAGCCAATCGACGCATAAAACAATCCTTTTTTTGTGTAGGTAGAGGAAGCTTTGGCCGCAGTGTTAATTTTGATTGGAGGCTGTCGGCCACAGCGGCAGCTATTTTAATCAAGTTCAGGCTAAATTGCAGGTTTATGCTGGTTTTATTTCAGCTGTTCTGCAGAGTCCTTTGCTAGAATGGCCGCAGAACCCGTTTTACAGGCAGTAAGGATGCAGTATGCATATTCATATTTTAGGCATTTGTGGCACTTTTATGGGCGGTATTGCCGCTATAGCAAAAAGTCTCGGGCATCAAGTCACAGGCTCTGACGCTAATGTGTACCCTCCTATGAGTACTCAACTGGAGCAACTGGGCATTGAATTGACCCAGGGTTATGATCCAAAGCAGCTGCAACCCGCTCCTGATCTGGTGATTATTGGTAACGCCATGTCGCGCGGCAACCCGGCTGTGGAATATACCCTGGATCAAAATATTCCTTACAGCTCAGGCCCGCAGTGGCTGGCTGAACAGGTATTGCATCAGCGCTGGGTGCTGGCTGTGTCTGGTACTCATGGCAAAACCACCACCAGCAGCATGCTGGCTTGGGTTCTAGAGTATGCAGGTTTAAAGCCTGGCTTTTTAATAGGTGGTATTCCGCAGAATTTTGACAGCTCAGCCCGTTTAGGCGATTCGCCGTTTTTTGTCATTGAAGCCGATGAATACGACACGGCCTTTTTTGATAAACGCTCTAAGTTTGTGCACTACAGACCCCGCACTTTAGTCATTAATAACCTGGAATACGACCACGCTGATATTTTCCCGGATTTAGCCGCTATTCAGCGCCAGTTCCATCACTTATTGCGTATGGTGCCATCTACTGGCCTGGTGCTAAGCCCGGCCCATGTGGACGCTGTGGATCAAACCTTGGCTATGGGCTGCTGGAGTGAGCAGCAGCGTTATGGCAAAGACTGGACTGTGGCATTAAAGCAGGCGGATGGCAGTGTATTTGAGTTGTTTTATATGAGTGTTTCGCAAGGTATTTTGCACTGGGATTTATGTGGCAACCATAATGTCGAAAATGCCGTCATGGCGATAGCTGCTGCCCGCCATGTCGGTGTACCTGTGGCTGTATCTATTGAAGCTTTAACTCAGTTTGTTTCACCTAAACGCCGGATGGAACTTAAAGGCACAGTCAAAGGCATCGCAGTGTATGACGACTTTGCTCATCACCCGACCGCTATAGAAACCACTTTGGCTGGTTTAAGAGCCCGTGTGGGTGAGGCCAAAATTTGGGCTGTGCTTGAGCCGAGATCCAATACTATGCGGATGGGCGTCCATAAATCTGCCATTGCCGATTCTTTACATGATGCCAATGAAGTACTGCTGTTTGAGCCTGCCAATTCAGGCTGGTCTTTGGCTGCTGTGGCAGAACAAATGCCGGGCAGGGCGAATGTGTTTCAGTCGGTGGAATTAATAGTGGCTGCTTTGGTTGAAAAAGCCTCGGCAGGGGATCATATACTGATCATGAGCAACGGCGGTTTTGGTGGTATACACCAAAAATTACTCGATGCTTTGTCTTCAGATTAATCAGCTTTCTTTAAAAAGAGAACCCCATGACCCAAGAAGTCACTTTAGCTTTTACCGGCGCTTCAGGCGCTGGTTATGGCTGGCGTTTGCTGGAAAACTTGCTGGCACAACAGGTGAAAGTGCATCTGTTAATTTCCAGCGCAGCCCGCGTCGTATTTGCTACTGAATATGATTTAAAATTGCCGGGCGGCCCTGAAGCCTGTCGCGACTTTATCTTAGAAAAAACCGGTGCCCGCAAAGAGCTGTTAGCTGTATATGGCAAAGACGACTGGTTTTCGCCTTGTGCTTCAGGTTCTGCAGCGCCTAAACAGATGGTGATTTGCCCTTGCTCCACCGGCACAGCAGCTGCTATTGCGCATGGTATGAGCGACAATCTGATTGAACGCGCTGCTGATGTGGTGCTTAAAGAGCGTGGTCAGTTGCTTATCGTGCCGCGTGAAACTCCGTTAAGTACCATTCATCTGGAGAACCTGCTGGCTTTATCTAAAGCTGGTGCAGTAGTGATGCCGGCAGCGCCTGGTTTTTACCATCAGCCACAATCTGTTGATGATTTAATCGACTTTATGGTAGCGCGTATTCTGGACCATTTAGGTCTGAAACAACAGTTAGTCAGCCGTTGGGGCTATGGAGAAAAGCAGTGACCTTAGCTTTAAAAATCAAACAGTTACACAAAGTGTATAAAAGTGGCACTGTGGCTTTAACTGGTATAGATCTGGAAGTGCAGCAAGGCGATTTTTTTGCTTTATTAGGCCCTAATGGCGCAGGAAAAAGCACCAGTATTGGCATTATCAGTTCGCTGGTGAATAAAAGCAGCGGTACAGTAAAAGTCTTTGAGTATGATCTGGATACGCAACTGGAAGACGCCAAAAGCCAATTGGGTTTAGTTCCACAGGAATTTAACTTCAACCAGTTTGAAACTGTGCTGCAAATTGTACTGAATCAGGCCGGTTATTATGGTGTGCCACGTTCTGTTGCCATAGTTCGGGCTGAAAAGTATTTAGGCCAGCTTGGCTTATGGGAAAAGCGTGACGCCCGCTCTCGTGAGCTGTCTGGTGGTATGAAACGCCGCCTGATGATAGCCCGCGCCTTAATGCATGAACCTAAGTTGTTGATTTTAGATGAACCTACAGCCGGTGTTGATATTGAGCTACGCCGCTCTATGTGGGAGTTTTTAAAACAAATTAACCAGCAAGGTGTGACTATTATTCTGACTACGCACTATCTGGAAGAAGCAGAGTCTTTGTGCCGCAATATCGCCATCATCGACAAAGGCCAGATTGTCGAAAACACCAGCATGAAGAACCTGCTGAGTAAGCTGAACAAAGAAACGTTTTTACTGGATATAGCGCCAACTGAAGCTGCCATCAGCCTGGAGGGCTATAGCTTTCGTCAGCCCGACAGCCATAGTCTTGAAGTGGATGTGGAAAAAGCTCAGGGTTTAAATGCGGTATTCAGTGCCTTAACAGCACAGGGCATTCAGGTGCTTTCGATGCGTAACAAAGCCAACCGTCTGGAAGAGTTGTTTGTCAGTCTGGTTGAAAACGGACGCGGAGCCAAAGCATGAATTCACGTAATTTAATAGCGCTGCAGAGCATTTTATATAAAGAAATCAACAGGTTTATGCGTATTTGGGTGCAAACTCTGGTACCTCCTGCCATTACCATGACTTTGTATTTTGTTATTTTTGGCGCTTTGGTTGGCTCACGTATTGGTGATATGGGTGGCTTCAGTTATATGGAGTTTATTGTACCTGGCCTGATTATGATGTCAGTGATCACCAACTCTTACTCTAATGTGGCTTCGTCTTTTTTCAGCGCCAAGTTTCAGCGTAATGTCGAAGAGCTGTTGGTGGCTCCTGTTCCCAACTACATCATAGTGCTGGGTTATGTCGGCGGTGGTGTAGCGCGTGGCATTCTGGTTGGCTTAATAGTGTCTTTGTTATCGCTGTTTTTTGTAGATATCAAAGTACATCATCTGTTTATTCTGATGTCGACTGTGGTGTTAACTGCGACCTTGTTTTCGCTGGCTGGTTTAATTAACGCCATTTTTGCCAAGACTTTTGATGACGTCAGCATTATCCCAACTTTTGTGCTGACGCCTTTAACCTACTTAGGTGGCGTGTTTTATTCACTGAGTTTATTGCCAGAGTTCTGGCAATACGTGTCGCAACTGAACCCTATTGTGTATATGGTCAACGCCTTTCGCTACGGTTTTTTAGGTGTCAGTGATGTCAGTTTGCTGTTGGCTTTCTCTGTGATCATCGGCTTAATTACGGTATTTTTTGCTGTTGCTATGTACTTGATTAATAAAGGCACTGGATTGAGAAGCTAAAGGTTTTAAGGGCAAACAAAGCAAGGAAGTGCAGGAAGCACTTTCTAACAGCCGAAGGCTGGCCCGCAGGGTGAATTGCATGGACGCAATTCATAAAAGGCGCCTAAACAGCGCCTTTTTTACAGGAATTACACAGTGCCCCTTTCGTAATACCGCAACGGCACTGGTGCCGCCGGGCCGAAATAGTAGCCTTGGGCATAACTGATACCACAGCGTTCCAGTGCGTCCAGTGACTGCTTGCTTTCTACCATTTCCGCGATGATCAGCAACTGAGTTTGTTTGGCAAATGAGCTGATATGTTCAATAAATAACTGAGCATCAGGGTCGGTGCTTATCATCTCAATTAAGCTGCCATGAATTTTTAAACCATCCACATGCAATTGCAGTAAATCCGCCATACCCACGCCACTGGCGACACCAAAATCATCCAACAGCACTTTGGCTCCAGCCTTTTGCAAAGCTGCTATAGCGTCACGGCAACGGTCAAACTGAGGCAATACGCCAGCTTCAGCCAGTTCAAAATAGACTCGTTCTGGTTTAGGGTAATGCTGCAGATAATCGAGGAAAAATTGCTGTAAGTCATCATCCAGTAAATCACGGCAATTGACGTTAATAGACCAGCTGACTTCGGAGGCGACAAACTGACTGGCGCTTTTGATAAACATCATTTTGGTCAGCTCTGTATCCAGATGACTGCGGTTAATAATGCTTAAAAACTGATCCGGCGTCAGTATGCTGCCGTCACTGCGTAATATGCGGGCCAGACATTCGTACTGGAATATTTCGCCTGTACTGATCTGCACTACGGGCTGGAAATAAGGCACTATTTGCTCGTGACCTATAGCTTCCCGCACTTCTTTTGCCATTTTAATATTGGTATGCAGATGCTGTTTCAGCGCCAGTAAATTGTCTGAATACACCACCAAAGACTGTTGCTGCAAGCGGGCTGTATTAACGGCAAGGGTCGCGTTTTCCAGCACTACTGCAGCAGGCGATAAGGCTACACCTAAAGTCACAGTAAAAAGTAAGTAAGGCTCGTTCAGCACTGGCTGAGTGAAATCAAAGCTTTTTAGCTTGTCATGCAAATCATTATCAGAAATAGCAGCAACACGGCGGATCGCCAGTTTTTCAAAAGATAAACGGTATAAACGGAAGGAACGTCCCAGATGCAATTGCAACTGCTGAATAAACTGGTTAAAGGCTTGTTCTGCAACAGGAGTGCCATACAAATGACAGATTTCTTCCAGGTTGTTTACCTGCAAAATAGCTAACTGGCTTAAGCCTCCGCTTTCATGCCGCAGGTGAGCTTCCAAAGCCAATGCATTACGTTTGCCTGAACTGCGGTCTGTAGTCAGATTGTACCGCAGCACCATGGCATAACTTAAAGCCAACAGCAAAGCCAGACCAAAAAATACTGAGCCACTTAAAACAGACTGCTGCATACTGGACAAAAGCCATTGATCAAGATCGGTAATGGCAATATCTGCTCCGGCTAAATAGATGGTGCCGTCTGAGCTTTGATAAGGCATCAGTACTGAGCGGAAATGACCAAATTGATCAACAGACTCTTCAAACACCGGAGCTAAAGAGGCAAAAGCAGCTTTATTGGCTTCAGTCGCTTCAGGGTAATAATCGTAAAAATAACTCAATTGGCCACGCAACAAGTCATCTTCTGTATAGCTGGAAGAGGTGAAGTGTACTTTGCCATCCACCTGAATCATGCTGTAGACATACTGTAATTTTAAATCTTTGGCATAAAGACTGAGTTTTTTCGCCAGTTTCAGGTACTCAGCACGGGGAAGATGTTGTGGACCACTGATATTGTTGTGGTAGTCATCACCCAACAGATAAGGCACAGCTTTCACCGCATTGACCAGTTGCAAGTCAAGCTGAGCAAGTTTGGTCTGATAGGTTTGCTGGTACTGATAATACACATAGGCAACAATGGCGAGCAGATACACCACCAGACTGATAACAATAAAATGTGCTGAACGGATCCGTAGCATGCAATGACTCGTCAAAAAGGGACCTGAAAACAATACCTTGATAGCTTAGCTGATTTAATTCGGGCTGACAGCTAATACTTTGATCTGAATTCTGTTGTCGCTTTTACGGATATTTTCTGCAATCAGGTGGCCAGAATCAGTAAAAACACAGACTTTACGCGGTTCTTTGCAGCTCTTTGCAGCAAATAACCGCAAGATGATGTACAGCTGAAATTTTTTAAAGACATTTAAAGGGGCTTTTAGTACAGTGACTTCCTTTTTGACTTACTGATTTTACGGCCTGAAAACACAAAATAAGAAGCCGATAACGCGACCCCGGTGAGACAGGATACGAATGACAGAATTAAACAAACGTCAGGCTACAGCTTCTGAAGAAGCCTTGTGGCGGATATTTACTGTGCCAGAGGCTCCGGACTCGACTTTAAGTATCATCGAACAGAATATTTCGCAGAACCTGGCCGGTTTTTTACGCGAAAGTATTGTTGCAGTCGAAAAGCCGCTGTGGCAAATAGAGCGTGATTTTCAGGCGCATCAAATCCCTTCTGAACCTAAATTTGTATCGGACTACGCCGAGCAAATGATGGAGAAGCTGGTGGCGCATTCTGTTCATACGGCTGCCCCAAGTTTTATAGGTCATATGACCTCGGCTTTGCCGTATTTTGTTTTGCCTCTGTCAAAAATGATGGTGGGGTTAAACCAGAATCTGGTGAAAATCGAAACCTCCAAAGCTTTTACTCCGCTTGAGCGCCAGGTCATCGGCATGATGCATCATCTGGTTTATGGTGAAGGCGACAGCTTTTATAAAAAATGGATGCACAGCGCCAACCATTCGTTAGGTGCCTTTTGCTCAGGTGGCACCATTGCCAATATCACTGCGCTTTGGATTGCCCGTAACCGTTTATTAAAAGCCGATGGTGATTTTAAAGGTGTCGCCAAAGAAGGCCTGTTCCGTGCGATGAAATACTATGGCTATGAGGGTTTAGCCATTTTAGTGTCAGAACGGGGTCATTATTCTTTAGGTAAAGCTGCTGATATTTTAGGTATTGGTCGTGAGTTTTTAATTCCGGTGAAAACCGATGGCAATAATAAAGTGCAAAGTGACGAAATGCGCCGGGTCAGCCACGAGCTGAATGACAAAAATATCAAAGTGATGGCCATTGTTGGTGTGGCAGGAACTACTGAAACCGGCAATGTAGACCCGCTGAACGATTTGGCCGATTTGGCTGCTGAACTGGGTTGTCATTTTCATGTCGATGCCGCCTGGGGTGGAGCTACTTTATTGTCGGATAAATACCGTCATTTGCTGAGTGGCATAGAGCGCGCTGATTCAGTGACTATAGATGCACATAAACAAATGTATGTGCCTATGGGCGCTGGTATGGTGGTGTTTAAACATCCGTCCTCTGCTCATGCGATTGAACACCATGCAGAATATATTCTGCGTAAAGGCTCTAAAGATTTAGGCAGTCAGACACTGGAAGGTTCGCGCCCGGGTATGGCCATGTTGGTGCATGCCTGTTTACAGGTGATTGGCCGTCAGGGTTATGAAATTCTGATCAACCGCAGCTTAGATAAAGCCCGTTATTTTGCCGGTTTAATTCAGGACCATGCAGAATTTGAGCTGATCACTGAACCTGAGCTGTGTTTGCTGACTTATCGTTATGTGCCGGCAGAAGTTCAACGCGCTATGGCGCTGGCTTCGCCGGAAAAACTGCATAAGTTTAATGAGCTGATTAATGGCTTAACTAAGTTTATCCAGAAAACCCAACGTGAAGAAGGCCGCTCTTTTGTCTCCCGTACCCGTATTAAACCTGAACGTTATCAGCGTCAGGACACAGTGGTGTTCCGGGTGGTGTTGGCGAACCCATTGACGACCGATCAAATCTTGTTTGATGTACTGGAAGAGCAGCAACAGGTTGCAGCTTTGGATAAAGATTTCCTGCCAAAATTATTACAAATGGCTAAAGACAGCTAAACCAGCGCCAGTTATATAAACGCAGCAATCATCATCTGCAGCGCCAGGGCCGATAATCCCAGCTTAATCCAATGGATATAGCGGGGATCCGGCTTTTGGGGCCGTATTTTTGCACCGAGATAAGAACCGGCCACTGCACCAGTGATCAGCGCCACCAAAGGCCACAGATACTCCAGGTAGGCAAAACCTATCCATCCAAATACCAATACTTTCAGCAAATGACTGATGGACATCATCAAGGCTGCAGTGACTATAACTTTGTTCTGATCTGCGTTTTGCTTCAGTAAAAGACTGGTTGTTATAGGCCCGGTAGCGCCAACAAACAAACCCAGTCCACTTTGAATAAAGCCCAGCCAGATAAAGTTTTCGTAACGGCTCATCAGCGCTTTAAAGCCAGGATGCCATAAACTCAGCAGAATGTAGAAGCCGATAAATAGCGGCAGAAGCTGCACAGGTAGCTGGGTCCAGAGCCAGCCAAAGACAGCCACACCCAGCACTGAACCTGCTAAAAATCCAGGCACTAAAGGCCATAACACGTCTTGTGGCGAAAACAAAGCCCGGGAGCTGTTGCTGGCCAATTGAGTTAAACCATGCACAGGTACTATCGCGATGGCAGGTAAAAACAACGGCAGAATGGCGATCAGTAACATGCCACCACCAAAGCCTATCAAGGCAGCCAGCAGAGACGTCAGGCAGGAGATGATCAATAACAGCGCTAACATGGTGACACCCATCATTTTAAATCTGTTTGTTGTAATCAAGTCTGGGCAAAAACACCAGAAAAATAGTTGCTTACAACAGCGGCATTGCATCAGTGCCTGAGTGGCGCTACTTTAGATGCAGTATTTTGTGCTGAAACAAAAAGGAATACCTATGTCTGATAAAACCTTAGCTTTATCCAATGACAAGATGATTGCCGGAGTTTGTGGTGGTATAGCCGAATATTTTGGCTGGTCCAAAGGTGGAGTACGTCTGGTTTATGTATTGCTGTCTGTATTATCAGCAGCTTTTCCAGGTTTGTTTGTCTACATCATTTTATGGTTGTTGATGCCAAAAAAAGACAGCCTCTGAGCTGATATCAGTGAAGCAAAGGGGAAGTTATGTATTCAGGTCAATGCCTTTGTGGCGAAGTGAAAATTGAAATTCGTGGAGCTATTACCGATATTATTCATTGCCATTGTTCCTTGTGCCGCAAATCCAGCGGCACAGCCTATGCCACTAATGGTTTTGTGTTGAGTTCTGAATTTAGTCTGGTGCAGGGCAAAGAGCTGCTGAATACGTTTTCGTTAAAACAAGGCAGGCAACGACATTTTTGTTCCCGTTGTGGTTCTCCTGTGTATAGCTCAAACGCTGCAGATCCGAACCGGATCCGCATTCGTTTAGGCATACTGGATTCCGCTATTGCTGAGCGGCCTGTCAGTCATAACTTTGTGTCTTCCAAAGCCAACTGGGAAAACCTGGATGCAGCTTTGCCCCGTTATGACGGCCATGAACCAGGCCGAAGCTAAAACTTTACTGCGGTTGTGCTGCGATACACCAGACTAACAGGTGGTGTTTGGCATCCAGCGGTAATTGCAGTACTCCCTCGTTGTAATACTGTGGATCAGCAGCTATGTCCTTGCCATCTAAAGTGACTGAAGCTGCAGACTGATGCTGCTGCAATTCCAGTTGATACACTGTACCGGCAACAGACAAGCTCATGCTAAAGCCAGGCCAGGCAGCTGGAATACAAGGTGCAAATTGCAGCCATTGGCCTTTTCTGCTCAGGCCTAAAATAGCTTCAATACCAGAACGGTACATCCATGCCGCAGCTCCGGTGTACCAACTCCAGCCTCCGCGGCCGTTATGAGGCTCAACTGAATAAATATCGGCAGAAACCACATAAGGTTCAGTTTGATAACGCTCCACAGCTTCTGACGTCAGAGCATGCTGAATGGGGTTGAGCATACTAAACAGCTCTGTGGCTTTTTCCGCCTGATCCAACTTAGCAAAGGCAAAAATAGCCCACATGGCGGCATGACTGTATTGGCCGCCGTTTTCGCGTAAGCCCGCCGGATAGCCTTTGATATAACCAGGGTTGGGTTCAATATGTTCAAAAGGCGGGCTGAACAACAAAGCTAAACCTTGTTCTGTGTTGATTAAATGCTGATCGACTGAAGCCATTGCCATTTTGGCTCTGTCGGGGCGTGCTGCTTCAGACAGCACAGCCCATGACTGGGCAATAGAATCAATTTTACATTCAGGCGATGCCTTGCTGCCAAGCCAGCTGCCTTGATCAAAAGTCGCTCTTTTATACCATTCGCCGTCCCATGCGTGTTGCTCCAGCGCCTGAGTTAATCTTTTGGCATATCGCTGCCAGCGGCTGGCTCTGTCCTGCTCATCCTTGGGCACAAAAGGCAAAAACAGTTGAATGCTGGCAAGCACTAACCAACCCAGCCAGACACTCTGGCCTTTGCCTTCGGCCCCCACTAAATCCATGCCATCATTCCAGTCGCCAGAGCCCATCAAGGGCAAACCAAGTTCCCCTGTCTGAGCGATACAAAGATCCAGTCCTCTTGCGCAATGTTCAAACAAAGAGGCGCTATGATCCGACGGCATAGGCTGATAAAACGCATCGTGTTGATCGGCCGTCAGTGCAGGGCCTTGCAGAAAGGGCAGTTGTTCTGTCAGCACAGCCCGATCGCCACAACTTTGTATATAGCTGGCGCAGGCGAACACTAACCAGACTTTATCGTCACAAATCCGACTGCGTACGCCTGCACCTGAATGGGGTAACCACCAATGCTGTACATCGCCTTCAATAAACTGTCGCCCAGCGGCTTTTAACAAATGTTGACGGGCAAAAGCCGGATCGGCAAAACTCAGCGCCATGCTGTCTTGTAACTGATCACGAAAACCATAAGCGCCGCTGGCCTGATAAAAGGCCGCTCTGGCATAGAGCCGGCAGACTATGGTTTGATACAGCAACCAGCCGTTGAGCATAATGTTCATGGCCGGATCCGGTGTTTTCACCTGCACAGCGTTCAGCTTTTGCTGCCAGAAATCCCACACTTGCTGTAATACATTGTGTAAATCCAGCTGCTGATATTGCCGTACCAGATCTGTCGCACTTTGGCTGTCGGCCGATTGCCCCAATAAAAACACCAGTTCACAACGTTCTCCCGGTGCCAGACTGAGTTCAAGTTGCAAGGCGGTACAGGGATCTAAAGCTGCACCACTACGTTTGGACAAAGGCTGTGTACAGCTTAAAGCCAAAGGGCTGGCCAAGGAGCCATTTCTGCCAAGAAATTCGGTTCGATCCGCTGTCCAGCCAGATAGCTGATCGGCAGAACCCGGAGTGGTGTTGTGACGGCTTAAAGCGGCAAAAGCGATACGACCGGCAAAAGCCGTATTCCATGGGTTTGACAGCAACATGGCCTGACTGTCCTGATGAAAAAAGCTTTGTAAAAAGGCACTGCTGGCGCTGCGATCTCTGCCCAGGACCCATTCGGTATAAGCTGTGACTGTTAAATTTCGTGTTTGAGCTGAGTTATTGGTCAGGGTTAAACGCGATATTTTCACAGGATCAGCCACTGGTACATACTGCAGTAATTGCATGTCTATACCCGCCGCCTGATGGCCAAACTTACTGTAACCAAAACCATGGCAGGCCGTATACAAACCGCCGTCATTGATTGGCTGAGCTGTTGGGCTTATCAGTTCAGAACTACCCTGATCCTGTACATAAAAAGCTTCACCACAAGGGTCAGTCACAGGGTCGTTTGACCATGGAGTCAGTTGGTTTTCCCTGCTGTTTTCCGACCAGCTGTAACCACTGCCTAAAGTGGAGACCTGAAAACCAAAAGCCGGATTGGCAATCACATTGATCCAGGGCATAGGAGGGCGTTGATGCTGCTGCATATGAGTATGGTACTCGCGGCCATCTTCACTAAAACCACCTAAGCCGTTAAAAAACTGTAGAGCAGGCTCTGCTTTTTGCTCCTGTTCAGGTTGTCTGACTGCCTGAGCAGTATTGATCCTCAGAGGTTCAGCTGCAGCAGCGGGGATCCGGCTTAATTGAGTAGCCAGACTACCGCGGTTTGCATAAAGTACTACACGAGCCACAGCGGCCAATAAAGCCCGGGATTCCACCGTCATTAAATCTGCGCGCAGGCAAAACACACTGCCTCCGGCTAAACGTAAGCCCAGATTGGGTTTACTTTGGCTGCTGCGCACCTGGGTTTCAATGGCCGTTTGTAGTTCCTGCACATAAGAAGCCGCTCTTTCATTGATAATGACCAAATCCACAGCCAGCTGTTTCATACGCCAGTATTCGTGGGCACGCAGCAGTTGCTGTACCACAGACAAGTCTTCGATATCGTCAATATGCAGCAAGACTATCGGCAAATCGCCGGAAATGGCGTGTTGCCATAAACCGGACTGAGCTGCGGCACCTCGTGTAATAGTGGCAGTCGTGGCTCTGAAACGACGATCATTGTATAAAAGCGGGCCTGTCAGGCGCTGAAAGTCAGCAGCTTCAGCGACGCTGATGGCCAGATGGCGCAATTGCACCTGAGCCTGAGTCCAGGCCAAGGTACAGGCTCTGTCATAGGCACTGCGTTCATTATGCTGATCGACCAGATCCAGTAACTCCTGCCGCGATGAAGCCACTAAGGTCCAGAATGCCACCCGGCAGACCTGACCGGGAGCAATACGCACCGACTGGCGCAAGGAGAAAATTGCATCCAATACAGTGCCGCTGCTGTTGGTCAGCGCCTTATTTTGCATAGCCGCTGCGTCCACCATCTGATGGCCCTGACCAAAAAATAAGGCTCTGTTGGTCTCGTATTGTAAGGGCGCGCAAATTTCACCTTCGACCACAGCAAAATGCGCGGCATACACAGCAGTTTCATCGGCTGAACGCAAACGGCGGGTGGCAACTAAAGCAGCAAATTCAGGCACAAATTCGGTCTGAACAAATAATTTAGCAAAAGCAGGGTGAGCGTTGTCTGTATTGACCGTCGCCAACACCACTTCTGCGTAGGAGGTTAATTCAATATCCCGGCTGAAGGAGCTGTGATTGATCAGCGAAACCCGTCTGACTTCACCAAGGTGTTCAGTCGACAGGACCACTTCGACAGTGCAGGTCAGATCATGATACTGACGACTGAACTCGGCATGATCTTCGCTGAAAATGGCCACTGGAGCTGTGTTCTGACTGAACGTTGATTGATCGGAACTGGCGAGTGCCGGCAGTTGTGGAGTCAGGGTACTGGACCAGATCTGCTCGCTTTGTTTATCCCGCAGCAACACAAAAGCGCCCCAGGGATCCCTGCTGCTGTCTTCGCGCCAGCGGGTGATAGCGATATTGCCCCAGCGGCTATAACCAGCTCCAGCTGCCGTTAACATGACGGCATAACCGCTGCTGGACAGCAAATGACTGCACGGAGGACCAGAAGCCTCTGCATGCATTCTGCGTTCTGTCAGTTGTTGCGCAGCAGCAGAGTTGGCTGCAATACTGACTTCTTCTGCTTTAGGGTGGGCTATGGCGACATAACGTGGCAGTCGCTCCTGTAACAACAACTCACAGGCCTGGATCATAGGTTCACGGTGGAAGCGGCCACGCATCAAACCCTGTTGCAAGGTATTGGCTATGGCCACTATGGTCATACCCTGATGGTGCGCCATAAAACTTTGCACTAAAGCGAAAGAGGTGTCGTCTGGTAAACGGGAAGGGGTATAGTCTATGGCCTCAAAAAAACCATAATCGGCCAAAGCGCCTGACTGTTTTAACAACTCGAAATTGGCACAGGCGGCCACAGGGTCGACCATAGTGGCCAGTGCAGTCGCATAGGGCGCTATCACTTTGTTTTCCGCCAAACCACGTTTTAAACCCAGACCAGGCACACCAAAGTTGGAATATTGATAGGTAAACTCCAGATCTCTGGCATTGTAAGCCGACTCGGAAATACCCCAGGGCATACCCAGCTGGCGGCCATAACTGATTTGCCGTTCAACAATAAGTCTGTTGCTTTGTTCCAGTAAACTGCCGGCTGCAGCTCTCATCACCAGGGAAGGCATCAGGTATTCAAACATAGAACCTGACCAGGATAATAAAGCTGAGCCATAGCCCAAAGGGGTAGCGCTGCGGCCTAAGCGGAACCAGTGTTTACTATCAGCATCTCCTTTGGCTATGGCAAATAAACTGGCGAGCCTGGCTTCAGAGGCCAGCAGATCGTAACAGCTGGTATCCATCCGGTTTTCTTCCACCGCATAACCTATGGATAATAAATTGCGCTCCGGGTCGATAAAAAAAGCGAAATTCATCGCCATGGCAAATTGGCGCGACTCTGTTGCCAGCTGCTGTAGCTGCAGTATTTGCTGCTGTTGTTCTGTGGCGGGCAAATGCAGCTGTACCAGCTGTGCCGCCAGAGCCTGTTGTAATGCCTGTAAATAAAAGACCAGGCTGTGCTGAGCTGATATTTGCTGATCTGTGTCGCGCTGAAAGGGGGCGCTTTGTCGTGCACTGGCAATCAGCGTGGCTTGCTGGCAGAGTTCTGTCAGTGGATCAGGCTGGTGTTGCAGGCAATCCGACTGTTGCAGCAAGGTATCCAGCTGACTCAGAATGCTTTGTAGTTGCAAACCACTTTGGCTTTGTAGCACGGCATCAGGAGCCTGGTGCAGGCTCAACTGAGCTAAAGCTAAGTTATCGCATAAGCCTGTTCTGGCCTGATGGCTATAAAGCTGGTGTTGCCATTCATCGCAGGCATTGGCCAGTGCAATCAGGTGACCTGCCAGATTACCGCTGTCCACTGAGGACACATAAACAGGTTCAAGCGGGCGTAAATCACGGGTGTCGTACCAGTTAAACAGGTGGCCATGGCAGGTACGTAGTTGTTTCATCGTACTAAAAGTCGCTTCCAGTCTTTGTATCGCCTGACCTGTGGTAAGCCAGCCAAAATCCCGTGCTGCAGCGACAGACAACAGATACATGCCGATGTTGGTCGGCGAAGTGCGGTGGGCTACTGCAGGTTGCGGCTGTTGCTGGAAATTGTCCGGTGGCAGCATATGATCTTCTGCCGTGACAAAACGCTCGAAGTAACGCCAGGTGCGTCTGGCGATTAGGCGCAGTTCTGTTTCCTGAAGTGTGGACAGCTGCAAGGCGGGTTGGATGCGAAAAGGTTTACTTAACGCCAAAGCCACAGCAGGAGCTGCACACCAGAGCAGCAGTAAAGGTAAAAACAATGGCCAGTTGGCCGGGTTCAGCCAGAGCATAAAACCCAGGCCACTGCAGGCCAGCAGTATAGCCGGACTCATCTGCCCATAATATCGGGGTAAAGTTAAGCTGGAGTCGCGTTGGTTTTGTGCCGCAGTAGTCCATTGCAGCAGATGTTTTTTACTCAGCAGTACACGATACAAGGTGATACCAATAGCGTGCAGCATACGCCAGCTATGGTCGGCCAGAAATACCAGACTCAGCAGGCCTGTACTCAAGGCCAGTTTGAAATCTGTCAGCAGATTGTTCAGATGGTTCGGCCATTGAATACCTTTACGGTGCGGTAACAGATTCAGGCTGCAAGGCAATAAAGCAGGCAGCATCAAAGCAGAAGCAATCAATAGCAGAGTGCAAAGGGCGGCTGGAAATGGCAACAAAGCAGATAACAACAACAAAATGAAACAGGCTGGCTGCACTAAGGAACGGCGTAAATTATCCAGCATCTTCCAGCGTCCGAGCAGCGGCAATTGCAGTGGTGTTGATGATGGGCTCTGCTGCTTTGGTGGGCAGCCCAGTAACCAGGGCAGCAGTTGCCAGTCACCGCGGGTCCAGCGGTGTTGGCGTTTAGAGGCAACATCGTAACGGGCCGGAAAGTCTTCAACCACTTCAATATCAGAAGCTAATGCAGCACGAGCGTAGATGCCTTCGAATAAATCGTGACTGAGCATGGTATTGTCAGCCACACGGCCTGCCATAGCGGCGCTAAAGGCATCCACATCATAAATACCTTTGCCTGTGAAAGAGCCTTCAGCAAACAGATCCTGATATAAGTCCGACACTGCAGCTGCATAAGGGTCTAGACCTGCCGGGCCTGAATACAGCTGCTGGTAGGCCGAACCTTGTTGACCACAAGCCAGAGCTGGTGTCACTCTCGGCTGCAACAGGCCATAACCGCTGATCACCCGCTGTTGTTCCGGACAAAACTGAGCACGGTTTAACGGATGAGCCAGCTTAGCCACCATTCGCACTGCAGCATCTCTGGGTAACTGGGTGTCTGCATCCAGGGTAATGACATAACGGACCCCGGTCGGAACCTTGTTTGATAACAGTGGTAATTCGACAGATCCATCCATAAAGCTGGTGTTGGTTGCGCCACGCAGCAATAGATTAAGTTCTACCAACTTGCCTCTTTTTCGCTCCCAGCCCATCCAGAGCTGTTCTTGTTTGTTCCATAAACGACGGCGATGTAACAATAAAAACGCTGGACCTGCAGGGCCTGATGGGTAGCTTTGATTCAACTGCGCTATCAACTGACTGGCAAGCAACAGTAATGGCTGATCTGTTGCCAGTTCCTGCTCTGCTGCATCCAGGCCGTCTGTCAATAACACAAAGCTTAGATCCCCGCCGCCACAAGAGAGGTAATGGACTTCCAGGCGTGACACTAATTCCTGTACATCGGCTTCATGGCTCAGCATGCAAGGCACAACCACTAAAGTGCGTAATGCGGCAGGCACTCCTGCCGTCAAATCCAAAGCAGGTAACAAGCTTGGGATTTTTGAGCGGGTTATAAAACACTGCAGCAGGGTGCTGGCGAGTTCACTGGCTGGTAATAACGCCAGAGGAATGAGCATCAACCACCACAAAGTGTAATCAGCGTAGTCAGAAAGGAGCAGTGAGGCCAGAGCTAAAAAAGTCAGAGTAAGCACAGCCAATGTGGACAAATAACCGGCCAGACCTATAGTGGCCAAAGCTCTGTGCAGCTTTAAGCCTGAAGCTGGCTTAAAGCCAATTCGATGTTCAAACTTCAGACGGCCAGCGCCAATCAGGTAATAACCAGGATCGGCTTCTCGTGCCTGTTGTACCGGGTCTTCCCCGGCTTCTGCGGATAAAGCTGTTTCTGCAGCGGCTCTGGCCACATCAAATTCAGACAAGTCAGCGCCACGCGCTAATTGCTCTATAGCACTACGGTATAAATTCCGGCTGGCAAAATCCATGGCGGCATATGCACTGGGTGCCGATAGATCCTGACAAAGAGCGCTGGTGCTATGCTGGCATAAATACCTGTCCACCAGACTGACTTGCTCAAATAATTCAGACCAGTCTATCGCGGATATACGTCTCATACTGGTCATCACGTTACGCACGCTGACATTGGAAGCGCCCAGCCGTTGCTGTGCATAAAACACCACCAATTCAATACTGCTGCGTTGGTGCAATAGCCGTTGTTCCAGCCAATGCAAAGCCGGGGTGCTGTGAGGGTCTTGTCCCCGTAAACGTTTAGCCAGCTGAGCAGCAAAGGTATGGCTTAATGTAGTGCCAGACATACCACTGATATAGGAGTGCAGAGCCTGTTGACTGGTATCGGGTTGCAGCAGTTGATCAGCAAGTTGGTCTGCAGCAGCTCTGTCTGTTAAACCCAAAGTAATTTGGTCTGTTAAGCGGCGTAAGTTTTCAATCAGTACTATGCGTAAGGTAATAGCGACAGCCCATAATTCGCCGATAGTCAGTACATCCACTTGCTGATACGCATTTAAAAATCGTTGCAAAATAACGGGGTCAAAGTGACTGTCGGTGTGGGCAATAAAAGCCCAGGCTATAGCAAAAACTCTGGGATAGCCCACAAAAGGGCCTTGTTGTAGTTTGGGCAACTGCCGGTAAAAACCTACAGGAAGATCATCATAAATCTCCCGGATCTGCTGATCCACCACATGGTAGTTGTCCAGTAACCATTCAGCGGCCGGAACTATAGTATGACCAGCCGCAAGTTCTGCAGCGCTGGCGCGGTAGGCAGCCAGCAGCACTGTTGCATTGCTGTCCAGTCTGGTATGCAAAGGGCTTTGCCAGTCACGCCAGCCTGAAGCACTTTGTTTTTTATTCAGGACCCGTTGTTCTGTGGCCAGACTGATGGCGTGTTGCTCAAGCCGCTCCACGCTAAATAACTCAGCACGAACCGGGTTTGTATCCTGCCAGATTAAAGCATTTTTTTCCGGCCAAAAGAGTTGGGCATAACCAGAGGCTGTATGCAGAAATGAATTCATAAAGCGAAAGCCTGCTTGAGGAGAAGGCTAACAGGCTAGAACAGCAGAGGTTTTTTCTCAGTTCGTTGTCGTACAGACCAAGTGGTATAGAGAGTCAGAGCTTTGGCTCTGACCCACAGGTCGTTTTTCTGAGAGTCAGACTTCGATATTATCAATCAGGCGGGTATTGCCCAAAGCAGCAGCAGCCAGTATGACAACAGCAGCAGTGGTATCTGTCGCTGGTACTAAGGTCTGGCGGTTAGAGATATTGATGTAATCCGCTTTAAAACCTGCGGCAGCAAGTTGTTCTTTTGCTTGTTGCTCCAAAGCGCGTAAATCGCTGAAGCCCTGATTTAACTGCTGTTTCATCCACTCTAAAGTGCGGTACAAAGCAGGTGCTGTAGCGCGTTGTTCAGCCGTTAAATAGCCGTTGCGTGAACTTAAAGCTAAACCATCTTCAGCTCTGATTGTTGGCACCCCGATGATTTCAATAGGCATGGACAAGTCAGCCACCATCTGGCGGATAATAGCCAGTTGCTGATAGTCCTTTTGACCAAAACAGGCGACATCAGGCTGCACCAGATTAAACAGCTTGGTGACTATGGTCGATACGCCACGGAAATGTCCGGCACGACTTGCACCGCAGTGATAATCGCCCAACAGCGGTACCTCAACATAAGTCTGCACATCCAGACCTCTTGGGTAGATCAGTTGTGGTGTAGGGGTAAAAACCGCATCAGCGCCATGTTCAGTTAAACCCTGACAATCCTGCTCTAAAGTGCGGGGATACTTGTCTAAATCTTCATTGGCACCAAACTGCATCGGATTGACAAAAATACTGACAATGACTCTGTCGGCATGTTGCTTCGCCGTATCCACTAACTGTAAATGGCCCTGATGCAAGTTGCCCATGGTAGGCACAAAAGCAATACGCTCGCCGGCCTGACGCCATTGGCGTATCAAAGCACGCAGCTGGGCTGTATCCTGAATCATTAACATAAGAAACCGACCTTTAGAAACTATGTTCCGGACCAGGGAACTGGCCTTGTTTCACATCCTGAATGTATTTGCCGATGGCTTGTTTTATTTCACCGGTTTCCTGCAGGAAGTTTTTTGAGAATTTTGGAATATAACCAGAGCTGATGCCTAATAAGTCATGCATCACTAAAATCTGACCATCCGTTTCTTTACCCGCACCTATGCCAATAACCGGAATAACCAGTGCTTTGGAAATACGTTCAGCTAAAGCAGACGGAATGCATTCAACCACCAAAAGCTGAGCACCGGCTTCCTGCAAAGCAATGGCCTGCTGCACCATTAAATCAGCGGCCTGTTCATCGCGGCCCTGCACTTTAAAGCCACCAAATACATGCACAGACTGAGGGGTTAAGCCTAAATGACCACAAACCGGAATACCACGTTCTGTCAGAGCTTTGATGGTGGGTAATAAGAAGTCACCGCCTTCGAGTTTGACCATATTGGCGCCAGCCTGCATCAGCGGTGTGGCGTTTTGCATCGCCTGTTCCACTGTGGCGTAACTCATAAAAGGCATATCGGCAATGACAAAAGCCAAAGGCGCACCAGCGCGGACGCAGCGGGTGTGGTAAGCAATTTCAGCTGTGGTCACAGGAAGAGTATCGCTATGGCCCTGTAACACCATACCCAAAGAGTCACCAATCAGAATGACTTCAACACCGGCATCGGCAAACAATTTAGCGAAACTGGCATCATAGGCCGTTAAGGCGGTAATTTTTTCGCCTTTTTGTTTCAACTTCAGCAATTGAGCAGTGGTAATTTTTGCCATTTTTCTCTCATCCGACCACAAGGGAATAATTCGGGGCGCACCATGGCATAAAACCATGAGGCGCGCAAGTTATCAGAGACGACTCAGACCGTTTAAAGGCACTGTGGCCAGTAATTCTGTAAGAGAGGTACCATCAGGTAACATCAGGCTTAAGTTTAGTTCTGCCAGCGGATAAAGCACAAACTCACGCACCTTCATGCCGTAATGCGGCACTGTTAAACGTTCTGTCTGAATACTTTCATCACCAAACAACAGAATATCCAAGTCCAGAGTACGAGGCCCCCAGCGTTCATCTTTGCGCTGCCGGCCTTGTTCCAGTTCAATCTGTTGTAACCGGGTCAGTAAGTCGTCGGCAGATAAGCGGGTGCTCAGCAAAGCTACGGCATTAACGTAATCCGGCTGATCCTGTGGCCCCATAGGTTTGGAGCCATAAAAACCAGAGACCTGCACCAGTTCAGTGTCTTTGATGTGCTGCAAGGCCAAAACAGCCCGTTCTAACTGTTGCACAGGCTGGTTTAAATTAGCTCCCAGCCCGATATACGCTAGCGTATCAGCCATTGGCTGCAGGGCCAGGTGGGCGGCGTTTAGTTGGCGGGCGACGACGACGTGGCCGACGTTCAATGCCTTCTTTGCCGAGGTTTTGTACTAAAATTTCACGGCCTGCTTCGTCGTCCTGTTGGAAACGTTGCCACCAGTTCGCTAATTCCAGCAATTCGCCACCTTCAGCCTGAGCCCGAAGTTGTAAGAAGTCATAAGCACCACGGAATTTCACTTGTTCGAGCAATTTAAAGGCGCGACGACCAGCGCGTTTACTTAAACGGCTTTGCAGGAACCAGATGTCTTTAATGGTCAGGCTAAAACGTTTTGGAATAGCGATAGAACGCTGCACTTCGTCCAGCACTTCCATCATCGCAATGTTCAGCGCGTCGACTTCGTTTAAGCCACTTTCAACCAGCAATTTTTCAGCGCGTTGTTCTACCGGATACCATAACAAAGCGGCAAAGGTGAAAGCCGGAGTCACAGGTTTATCAATGGCAATGCGTTGATCCGTATCCTGCATGGCTTTGGTGATCAGGTTAAATACTTTGCCGCTACTGTCCTGTTTTAATACTTTGGCCAGTTGTGGTAACAGTTGTTTCAGAATACCCAAATCGTTCAGCATCACAAAGTTATCAAAGGCTTTGCCTGCCATAAATAACTTGAGGAATTCTTCAAATAAACGGGCGGCCGGAATGTTTTTCAACAATACCGCCAGTTCTTTAATCGGCTCTTTGCTGCCTGGCGCTATGTCCATATTCAGCTTGGTGGCAAAACGCACTGCACGCAGCATCCGCACCGGATCTTCACGGTAACGGGTTTCAGGATCACCAATCAGTTCGATTTTTCGCTGCGCTATGGCTTCGATGCCATTGGCAAAGTCGTAAATGGCAAAGTCAGCGACAGAATAGTACAAGGCGTTGATGCTAAAGTCGCGGCGCTCTGCGTCTTCTTCAATAGTGCCATACACATTGTCGCGTAAAATCTGGCCTGCATCACTCTGGCTGGCTTTAGGGCTGGTTTCATCATCGCCTGTGTGGTGACCGCGAAAGGTCGCCACTTCAATGACTTCACGGCCAAACACCACATGAGCTAAACGGAAACGGCGGCCAATCAGACGGCTGTTTTTAAACACCTGACGAACTTGTTCAGGGTGAGCATTGGTCACCACGTCAAAATCTTTTGGTTTTAAACCAAGCAGAATGTCACGGATGCAACCTCCTACCAGATAGGCTTCATAACCCGCATCTTTTAAGCGGTATAACACCTTGAGTGCATTGGGGCTGATGTCTTTACGCGACACAGAATGAGCATCACGTGAGATTTTTTTCAGCTCTGGCAGAATGGACTGACGGCTTTTTTTGGGTTGAGCAACGCTCTCAACGCTTTTGCTGCCAAGGGTGCGGCGGCAAAAATCCAGGACTCGCGAAATAATGGCAGTACTCCTTGTGAGCATCTATAAATGAACTCGATGAAAAAAGCGGCTAATGATACCGCAGCAGCCGGAAAAATAGAATGTGCGGCCTTATGCTTTATAGAAAATCTGTAGCTTTTTGTTCGGTTTGTCTGGGTATTTGTCTGATTTGCCAGTGAGAAGCAACCCAGGCCAGTAATTCTTTGGCATCTGCCCCAGCTAATTCCGCTGGCGGCGGTTGGCCCAAAAAACGCAAAACAGCAGTTAAAGTCTCGCTGACAGGCCAGAATTCAACTGTTGGTGCATGGTTTTGTTTACTGAGTTTAAAACCTGGTTCAACCACTGCTAAAGGTAAATGCAGGTAATCAGGTGCTGCTGCGCCAAGTAAATGAAACAGCGATTGTTGTCTGGTGGTCAGGTCAATTAAATCTGCACCACGCACCACCTCTGTGATGCCCTGATCCATATCATCCACCACTACCACCAACTGATAGGCAAATAAGCCATCACGGCGTTTTAAAATATAATCTTCTGCGGCAAGAGTGGCCGGAATTTGTATTTCACCAGCCCGCTGGTCGGTAAAACTTAATGCTGTCGCAGGCGCTTTTAAACGCCATGCAAGGGGGCCTTCGGTCAGGTTTTTGTCACGGCAAAACCCATCATAACCTTGCCCCAGACCTTGAATACGGGATCTGTTGCAGTTGCAGGCGTAGGTGAGTTGTTGCTGTTTTAATTGTTCCAGTACCTGCTGGTAGCGGTCTAATCTCTGGCTTTGCACCCAGACCTCGCCATCCCATAACAACTGATAACGCTCTAAAGTACGTAAAATACTGTCGGCTGCACCAGCTTGCATACGGGGGGTATCTATATCTTCCATCCGCACCAGCCATTGGCCTTGTTGGGATTTGGCTTGCAGATAGCTGCCCACAGCAGCAATGAGGGATCCAAAATGCAAAGGGCCGGATGGCGATGGCGCAAACCGGCCCCTGTAAGCAGGAGGTACAACAGGCATAATTAACCGCCCAGTTGTTTTTCCTTGATTTCAGCCAGTGTCTTACAGTCGATACACATATCGGCAGTAGGACGGGCTTCTAAACGTTTGATACCAATTTCGATACCGCAGGTGTCGCAGTAACCAAAGTCTTCGTCTTCGATTTTCTGCAGAGTTTTTTCAATCTTTTTCAGTAATTTACGTTCGCGATCCCGAGCACGTAATTCCAGACTGAACTCTTCTTCCTGAGCAGCACGGTCCACTGGATCCGGGAAGTTTGCAGCTTCATCGGCCATATGGTTTTTGGTGCGATCCACTTCTTCACGTAACTGTTGACGCCATGCGTCCAGAATGCGGCGGAAATGGTCCAGCTGTTTTGGGTTCATGTATTCTTCGCCTTGCGCGGCCTGATATGGCTCTACGCCAGCAAGGGCTAACAGTCCCAAGGTTTTTACGGTTTTGCCTTCTGGCATGATCATCTCCTGTAAAACAGTGCCAAGCAAAAAGTTGGCGGCTAGTGATAGCAGAAAAATATGACAGCTGCAATCACTATTAAAAAAGCCGCCGAAGTATACAGAGCAGAACTGCCTGCGTCACCTTTTTTCCTGTTGTCTACAAATTTGGCTGGTTTAGAAAAGAAACACTCTAAACCGCCCAAAGCCAGCTTGGGAAGTATTGTTCTTTGCTGCATCTGTTAACTTATTCAAAACAGAAGATATTTATTGCTTTAGTTTGTTAAAGTAAGGCTCTTTTTCTGAGGTACAGGTGCTGATATGGCCATTGAATGGGTTATTGCTTATTTGCTGCTGGGCGCAGCAACAGGTTTTTTTGCCGGATTATTAGGGGTTGGCGGTGGTGGTATTATGGTGCCGGTGCTGACGGCTTTATTTTTAACACAACAATTTCCGGCTGAATTGTCTGTGCATATGGCACTGGCCACTTCGATGGCCGCCATTATTGTCACCTCATTTTCCAGTATGCGTAGTCATCAGAAGCATGGTGCTGTGTTATGGCCTGTGGTCTGGAAGTTAACTCCGGCTATCTTAACAGGAACTGTGGCTGCGGCTTATCTGGCCGCTGCTTTATCTTCGTTGGCTTTGGCGATATTTTTCTGTTGTTTTATGACTTATGTTGCAGTGCAAATGCTGCTGAATGTTAAACCCAAAGCCAGCCGACAGCTACCCGGACTGGTTGGCTTTAGCCTGACGGGTCTGATTATTGGTGGCGTATCAGCTTTAGTGGCTATAGGTGGTGGTTCTTTGACCGTGCCTTTTTTAACCTGGTGTAATGTCAAAATTCAGCAGGCCATTGGCACTTCTGCCGCCGTAGGTTTACCTATAGCCATCAGTGGTACGCTAGGGTATTTCCTTGCTGGTGCTTCAGCGGGCGCTGAGTTGCCAGACTACAGTCTGGGTTATGTCTATTTGCCTGCTATGCTGCTGATAGCTTCTGTCAGTTATTTTACTGCGCCCCTTGGCGCTTCGCTGGCGCACCGTCTACCAGTGGCCACTTTAAAGAAAGTATTTGCCGCCTTGCTTATCCTGTTAAGCGCTAAAATGTTGCACAGCGTCTTAACCTCTTAAAGGGCTGTGAAGGCTTGTGATACACTCGGGCCCATAGGTTATCCGGACTTTATATCCAGAAATGAAGAGAATAAACACTATGTCTGATCTGATCCAAATTCGTTTAAGTACTGCTGCAGCTGAGGCCAAATGGGGCAAAAATGTGCTGCTGACACCAGACGCAACTGGCTATCAGCTGCATGTAAAAGCTGCTGATTTACGAGCTGTACAAAAAGCCGGTCGTCAACTGGATGCTTTAGGTATTCAACAATTTCAATTGGCAGGTGACGGCTGGACTGTCGATAGTCAGTGGGCTTTGTATCAAGGGTTTTGTAACGCGAAAAAGTTGGGCGCTATCGGCTGGACAGGCACTGAAACTGAACAACAACAGTTGCAGCAATTGCACCAGACCTTTAGTTGGGCTAAAGCCATTATTAACCAGACACCTGAAGATTTAGCTCCTGTGGCTTTAGCAGAACAGGCTGCGGCTTTTGTCAGTTCAGTAGCGCCTGCAGGTACTGTTTCCAGCGAAATTATTGCAGGCTCAGCCTTGTTAGAACAGGGCTGGGTAGGTATTCATGCGGTGGGCCGTGGCAGTGATCGTGCTCCTGCCATGTTGGTGCTGGATTACAACCCAACAGGCAAAGCTGAGGCTGCTGTTTTTGCTGCTTTAGTGGGCAAAGGCATTACTTTTGATTCGGGTGGTTATTCCATTAAAGCCAGCGAAGGCATGGTGACTATGAAATGTGATATGGGCGGTGCAGCCACTGTCACAGCAGCTTTAGCTTTGGCGATCATGCAGGGTTTAAACAAAAGAGTGCAGCTGATTTTATGCTGTGCCGAAAACCTGATTTCAGGTGGTGCTTTTAAACTTGGTGATATTTTGACCTATAAAAACGGCGTCACTGTAGAAATCGTGAACACAGACGCTGAAGGCCGTTTAGTACTGGCTGATGGTTTACAAAAAGCAGCAGAAGCGGCACCTGAACTTATTATTGATGCTGCTACGTTAACCGGCGCAGCAATGAGTGCTTTAGGTACTGAATACAATGCAGTTTTTGCTTTGGATAAAGCACTGGCAAATCGGGTATTAGGTTATGCCGACCAAGTGCAGGAAGGTGCATGGCAATTACCGCTGGAGAAATGGCATCAGGGCCAGTGTCCTTCACCTTATGCTGATACCGCCAACAGCAGAGCGGTGAAAGGTGGTGGTACAGGTGGAGCCAGCAATGCGGCAGGTTTTTTAAGCCGTTTTGTGCCTAATGATGGCAAAGGCTGGGTGCATTTAGATTTAGCAGCTGCTTTTCATAACTCAGCCAATGGCTTCTGGGCCGCAGGCGCTACAGGTATGGGCATCCGTTTAGTGGCGCAAACGCTAAGCCAGGAATGATTTTTGGCACATTGCTGCTAAAGACAGAAGTATACCCAAAGTAATTGGAGTTGCGGCGAGGCGACAAGTGTTCGAGACCCCAGGAGCATAGTTTACCTATGTAACTGGGGCGAGATACCGAAGTCAACAAAGCAGCAGCTTCAAGTAAGAAGGGTATCGGTTCAACCGAAAAAGCAGCTAAGATAAGGCTGCTTTTTGTTTTTTAAGAGATCTGATTTGTTACCTGTTGCAGAGATTTGCCCGGCACTGATCCAAAGCCTGAAGCAGCACAATAAAGTGATTTTATCTGCGCCGCCCGGTGCAGGTAAGTCTACCTATCTGCCGCTGTTTTTATTAAAACACGCTGATTTTGCCGGAAAAACTATGTTGCTGCTGGAACCCAGGCGGCTGGCGGCTAAAAGTATTGCCAGTTATTTGGCCAGTCAACTGAATGAAGCAGTGGGTCAGCAGGTGGGCTATCAAATCCGCCATGAAAAAAGTTTCAGCAAAAATACCCGACTGTTGATAGTCACAGAAGGTGTGTTGATCCGGAAAATTCAACAGGATCCAGAACTTACAGGCATAAACCTGATTGTCTTTGATGAATTCCATGAACGTTCCCTGCAGGCCGATTTAGCTTTGGCTTTGGCACTGGAAGTACAGCAGCTTAACAGCAAACTTCAACTGCTGATTATGTCCGCCACTTTGGATCAACAAAAACTCGCTGCGGCTTTAGATGCGCCAGTACTCTGCAGTGAAGGTCGCAGTTATCCGGTCGATATTCTGTATCAGGCTCCGACATCCGAACCCATCTGGTTACAAAGTGCCAGATTAAGTCTGCAAGCCAGCCAAAAACATCAGGGCAGTATTCTGACCTTCTTGCCGGGTCAGCGTGATATTAATCAGGCCAGAGATTGGTTGCTGGAACAGAATACGGACAGCCATTTAGATATTTATGCTTTATCCGGTGCTTTAACTTTGGCTGAGCAGCAGCAAGCCATAGCGCCAAGTCCGGCAGGGCGGCGTAAACTGGTACTGACGACAAATATTGCTGAAACCAGTCTGACTATTGAAGGTATTCAGGTGGTGGTGGATTCAGGTTTGTGTCGTCAGGCTCTGTATCATCCAAAACATGGTTTAACCAGGCTCGACACTGTAGCTATCAGTCAGGCCGCCGCTATTCAAAGAGCGGGTCGGGCCGGGCGTTTATCGGCTGGGATCTGTTATCGCATCGACAGCGCTGAATTATGGCAACGACGAATTGCTTTTACCCCAGCTTCTATACTGCAGTCGGATTTAACCTCGCTGTTGTTGGAAATCTCGGCCTGGGGCTGTTCAGCAGAGCAACTCTTTTGGTTGGATCAGCCCCCCCAGGCCAATCTGAAATCAGCGGCCTGGGTGTTATTACAACTTAAAGCCATCACTCACAAAGGCCAAATCACCGACTTTGGCAGGCAGTTGTTAGCCACTGGTACTGAACCCAGATTGGCTGCTTTAGTGCTGCATGGCAAACAACTGGAACAACAAGGTGAGCAAGGGGCTGGCTGGTTGGCCGTGGTGTTGGCTACTCTGCTGGAAAATCCGAATCGCAGCCGTGAGCAGGACATTGACCAGTTGCTGCAGCAACCTTTGTACGGGGCTTTGTTGCAACAGGCAAAGCAATTAGCCCGGCAAAACCAGATCAAAGTTTGTGCTTATTTACCTGTGCATTTAACAGCCGTGTTATTAAGCCGGGCTTTCCCTGACAGAATAGCCTTGTTGCGAGGCAAGGGTTACCTGCTGACTAACAGCGCCGGAGCTTTGTTATTTCCGGACAGCCCTTTGTCTGGTGCTGAAGTGTTGGTGATCTGTGATTTGTATTTTGGTCATAGTACTCAAATTAGTCTGGCGGCGCGCTGGAGTCTGGCGGAGCTGATGCAGGAATGGCAGGCTGATTTACAACAACAGCAGTATCTGGGTTTTGATGCTCAGCAGGGACGTTTTATCGCAGAACAACGTTTAACGCTCGGCAGTTGTGTACTGGAGCGTAAACCTCTGCATGCCAAACTGACAGAAACACAACAACAACAGGCCTGGCTGGACTGGTTAAAACAACAAGGTTTGCAGGTCTTGCCCTGGACTGAACAAGCCCTGCAATTGCGTTACAGGCTGCAGCTTATGCAAGTTTATATGCCTGAACATCAGTTGCCTGGGGTGGATGAAAACACTTTGTGGGCTGACGCAGAAGTCTGGTTAGCGCCTGCTTTAGGAAAGTTTACAAAACTGAATGATTTGAATAAGTTAGACCTTTACGCTTTATTGTGGCAACGTTTAACCTACAAAGAGCAGCAGTTGCTAAATAGCTGTATGCCAGACAGTTGGCGTTCAGCTGTGGGATCTATGATCCCTGTTCACTACAGCGACGAAGGAGAAGCCATTTTGTCGATCCGAATTCAGGAAATGTTTGGTCAGCTTGATACTCCTGCAGTGGCAAAGGGGCGTTTAGCCATGAAAATTCATTTATTGTCGCCTGCGCGTCGCCCTTTACAGGTGACACAGGATTTAGCCAGTTTCTGGGCTACTAGTTATGCCGAAGTGAAAAAGGAAATGAAAGGTCGTTATCCAAAACACTATTGGCCAGATAATCCTGCAGACGCCATGCCGACTAATAAAACTAAAAAAGCTATGCAAAAATGACTCAAAAACAAAGCCGTACCCCAAGAAAAAAACCAGTTGCTAAAACTACCAAAGGCTCACTGTTTGCCCGGCAAATGCTGTGGCTTGCGCTGAAATTAGGCCTGGTGTTGCTGCTCACTTTATTTATTTATCTGATTTATCTGGACAGCAAAATTACCACCTTGTTTTCCAGCCACAAATGGCAGTTTCCAGCTCAGGTGTATGCCCGTAGTCTGGAGTTAATACCTGGTAAAAGTCTGACGCAGAAGCAATTAGTCAGTGAACTGGACTTGTTGCAATACAGAGCTGTAGATGTGATCAAAGGCCCCGGGCAATACAGTCAGAATGGCGATCAAGTGGTCGTATTCCGCCGCGCTTTTCAGTTTGCCGATGGTTATGATCAGGAAGAAGCTTTTACTGTGTCTTTTGCCGGTCAGAGAGTGCATAACATTTATGATCATCAGCTGAAAAAGTCAGTACAAAAAGCCAGAATTGAGCCTCAGTTGGTGCAACATCTGGTGTCCTCTGAGCGGGAAGACAGAGAAATGGTGTTTCTGGCTGATCTGCCTGAGCATATAAAAGACGCTTTATTGACGATAGAGGATCGTGACTTTTATCAGCATCATGGTGTGTCCGTCTGGTCTGTGATGCGGGCCTTCTGGGCCAATCTGCAGGCGGGAAGAACAGTGCAGGGCGGTTCGACGTTAACCCAGCAATTGGCAAAAAATATGTATCTGACGTCAGAGCAAACGCTGATCCGTAAGGCAAATGAAGCACTGATCGCCTTGATCCTTGATTACCGCTACAGCAAAGATCAAATTCTTGAAGCTTATCTGAACGAAATATTTATCGGCCAGTTCCATAACAATGCTGTACATGGTTTTGCTTTGGGCAGTAAGTTTTATTTTGGCAAGCCGCTGAATGAGTTATTGCCGGAGGAATATGCGCTCTTGGTGGCTATAGTAAAAGGCCCCTCTTATTACGATCCACGTCGTTTTGGTGCCAGAGCTAAAGACAGGCGTGATCTGGTACTGAAAATGCTGCGTAACGAAAAGTTGTTATCAGAAGCCGAATATACACGAGCTGTCAGTAAACCTTTGGCCGTGATCCCTATGGGCCATCATTTAAAAGGCCGTTCACCTTCTTATCTGGATGCGGTCAAACGTGAACTGAAAGATTTGGTGACAGATCAGGCCACCATTGAAAGTGGTATGAAAATCTTTACCTATATGGATCCTCAGGCTCAACTGGCGGCAGAACACACAGTAAAACAACGATTGTCTGAGCTGGATAGCAAACTGGAAGCTGCTATGGTAGTCACGGATTATCAGGCCGGTGCATACAAAGCCATAGTGGGTGGCAAAGCTGTGCATTTTGCCGGTTATAACAGAGCTTTAGATGCCCGTCGTCAGATTGGCAGTATAGTAAAACCTGTATTGTATTTGCAGGCGCTGGCGAAACCCAATCAGTTTAGTCTGGCTACTATGCTCGATGACAGCCCTATTCATCTGAAAGGCAATCCTAAGGGCTGGAGCCCTCAAAATTTTGATAAAAAGTTTCGCGGTCAGGTTACTTTGCTGCAGGCGTTATCAGAATCACTTAATGTGCCAACAGTGCGTTTAGGTTTAAAGTTGGGTTTACCTGCATTAAAAGATGGTTTTCAGCGTCTGGGAATTGAACGTGAATTAAAACTGCAACCTGCAGCCTTTTTAGGGGCTGTAGAGCTGACTCCGGCTGAAGTAGCGCAGCTGTATCAGGTTATTGCCAACAAAGGCCGTTACATAAAATTAGCCAGTATAGAGTCAATTACTAAAACAGACGGTACTATGCTTTATCAGCGCAGAAACATTGTGCAACAAAGAGTTACAGAAGAAGCAGACTACCTGCTGCAATATGCGATGCAGCAAAGTACCCGCAGCGGCACGGCAAAAACTTTAGCAAATCAGTTTGCTGGTATACGTTTTGCGGGGAAAACCGGCACATCCAGCGATCATAAAGACAGCTGGTTTACTGGTTTTGAACATGAAAGCTCGGTTACTGTCTGGTTAGGACGAGATGATAATAAATCTATAGGTTTAACCGGAGGTTCCGGGGCTTTAACTTTATTCAGCCAGTACTTCAGAATGGTGCCTCCGAACTCTTTGTTCAGAGCTGTACCACCAGATGTGACCTTAGGACGTTTTTCCGTCAGTACAGGCCGGGCTGTGGCCGATCATTGTGACGGAACTTTATTATTGCCCAAAGTGGTCAGTGTGACACTAGTGATGGATTGCGAATAAACGGGAATTATTGACTTATGTCGTTCAAGCCAGAAAAGCAGTTAAAAGTTGAAGACTGGTGGTATTTGCCGCAGCTGGATAAGCTGGCAAAACTAAACAGCAGGATGGAAGTCTGTGAACAGGCTAATCTCGATCATTTATGCCAAAGCGTATTGAACTTCTTTTTACTGAACCCGGGCCGTTTGATTAGTAAAGAAGAGCTGCTGAAAGAAGTCTGGAACATGACCTCAGTGACAGATGGTCGTGTTGCCCGTGTCATTAGTATTTTGCGTGATGTACTGGGCGACAGCGTCAAGTCACCCCGTTATATCGAAACTATCCCCAAACGGGGCTACCGTTTTATTGCCAAAGTGATAGAGCAGGAACAGATTGTTATCCGAGATCCCGCTGCCGCAGAAGAGCCACTGACTGCAGAGGAAAGGAAAAAAAACCTGCGTTGGTGGGCGAGTTTAATCACTGCAACAGCGCTGTTAGCCACTTTCGCCAGCTGGTTATTCTGGCCGGACACTGAGTTTGCCAATGAGCAGGTGCCTTTTGTTAAGTGGAACCCGGTATCGTCTAAAGATGGTTTTGAATATTATCCGGCTTTATCCGCTGATAACCAGTTTTTAGCCTACAGCTATAAAAAAGATAAAAACAGCCCCCATGTATTAATGCTGCAAAACCTGATGAATCATCAAAGCCAGCAGTTAACCAATAGTGACGCCGACGATTATGGCGTCAGTTTCAGGCCAGATGGTAAGGCAATCGCTTATCAGCGGCTAAGACACAGAGAGTCCTGCGAAATTCGTTTATTGACTTTTTTAGGGCTGCCAGGCCAGTCGGAATGGACAGATGAGCTGCTAACCCACTGTGGTAAAAGCAGTGTTTCCAGCCGTTTATCCTGGGCTGCTGATGGCGGCTCTTTAATTTACACCAGTGATGAAAGCAGCCCTCAGCGTATGGCGATATATTCTTTGGATTTAGTCACAAAAAATAAAACCCAACTGGTCTTACCCAGCAATACAGGTATGGGGGATTTTACTGCCCGTTATTCTAATAGTGGCGATAAAATTGCCTTTTTACGGGATGTGGCCAGTCATTCAGTGCAAATCTGGTTAATGGATTTAGCCAGTGGTGAAACTTCTTTACTTTTGCATTTGAAAGACAGCTACCCAGGGGATATAGCCTGGAGTCCTGATGATCAGTTTATTTATTACCCAGCCCAAAAATGGAGTATTGAAGCGGTAAATACTAAGACCGGTGCTGTAAAAACTGTAGCGCTTACCGATAATCACGCTTATGAAATACTGCTGGGTAAAAATGGCGAGCTGTATGGTTCTATAGGTGCATATGCTAACTATTATGTAAAAAAAATGAATAACCCAATGCTGAATACTACCCCGTCAGATCTTGTAGTCTTTAAGTCCAACCGCAGTGAACGTTTGGTCGAAGAAAATCCGGTCCATAAAGGACCTACTGCAGCAGTGTCTAAGCGTACAGGTTTGTTCCAAATTTGGTTATTTTATCCTGATGGCCGTCAGCAAATGATTAGTCACTTTACCAACCTGGTGGTGATGACGGATTTAAAATTTTCTCCTGATGGACAACAACTGTTGGCACTGGTTGATCAGCAAGTCTGGGTATTTGATTTACAGGGCGGCTCACAGCTTATTAGTAAGGCTGATGAAGTAGTAAAAAATATGAGCTGGGGCAAAGATACAGACTCCGTGTTTTACACTACCTACCAAAAAGGCCGCTGGCAGTTAATGCATTATTCTTTAACGATGCAGCAGGTTACTTTACATATGCAAGATGTAGATTTCTTTTTGCAAAGCCGTAGTGGGAAATATCAGCTACAACGTAATGCAACCACAGGTGTGTTTAGCTTATTATCTGGACAGGGCGAAGAAATATTGCCGGATGAGTTGCAGAGTTTAATGATTGCAGAGGCAACCATAGTACTTTGGGACAATGGTATTTATTTTTCCGGCTTTAATGAAGATCAGCAAAGCCAGCTGTATTTTTACGCTTATAACACCAAACAAATTACCCCTTTGGATTTAAAGTCTGAGCTTTATTCATCCCGTTTTTCATTAAGCCATGATGGTCAGTTTATTTTTGTAGTGGTAGGGGAAACACTGGATATAGATATAGCAAAACTGGAGCTGACAACCATAAAATAATCATAAATTTATAAATAAATCATCAGTTTATCTTTAGTTTTCAAGTGGATACTGTGTTGGTCGAATTCAACCAGCCCAATGGGAACTTTAGTATGAACACTATTAAATTAATTGTAGCCGCAGGTATTTTAGCTTCTGTTTCTTTTGCTGCTGAGCAAAGCCCTGCTACAGAGCAAAACCTGAATCTTGAGATTGCTGGATTCTGTCCAACTTGGCCAGTTTGCCGTGATGTTAATGTCACTGAACAAAACGATACTGTTCAGTTATCAGGTGCCAGGGTAGTAGTAATCAGCAAAACAGCCTGATTACAATCCTCTACTTTTAGCCTGAATTGGTTATAATCCGCCTACTTAGTGATGTAGGCGGACCCTTATGCATTCTACGGCAGACTACCTGACCTTTGGTCAATGGCGGTATCTGCGTTCTATAGGACAATTACAGTCTCTGTCAGCTTCAGCTGATCCGGAGGTATTGACCCTGGAACCACGGTTGCACAAGTTGTTAAACTTTTTTCTGGATCACAAAGATCTGGTGCTAAGCCGTGAAGATCTTTTAACTGCGGTATGGGGGCAGGGGTCCGGCTCGGACGAATCCTTAACCAGAGCCATAGCGGGCCTGCGACGGGCTTTGCAGGACAGCAGAGTAGAACCTGTTTATATTGCCACCTTATCGAAAAAAGGCTATTGCTGGCTGGCTGCTGTTGCACCAGTGGCTTTACCGCCAGAGTCTGATACAGAGCCTGCTCCGGCTGCGCCTCTGGATTTAATAGGCACCCAACAAGCCATAGACAAATGGCACGATAAAAAATTAACTAAGCTCAAACGTATCCGGTATATCTGGGGCAGCACCCTGGTTCTGATACTCTTCAGCTTTGTTTTTGCCGTGCTGCTTAGCAAAATGAATGAAAAAGCTACTTTGCCTCGTTATCTGCAACTGACACCTGTCAGCGCGCTGGATGGTAAAGAACAAACCCCACTGTTATCTGCAGATCAATCGCTGCTGGTGTTTCAACATCAGCCGGCTGGCAGTGCCCATTGGCATTGGGTGGTCCAGCAACTGGCTTCAATGCAAATCCGTCAGGATCAGCAACAGTTTCAGTTGCTTTCTCAGCCTCATTGGCTGGGTACAGAACACATAGTGTTTCGTGCTCAACAGCAGCAGAAATGTGCTTTCTGGCGCAAAACAGTGCAGCAGCAATTCGAAGCTGCAACCCCGTTATTTTCTTGTCACCAGTTTATAGCTTCTGGTCAGGCTATGACGCCGCAAGGATTGTATTGGCTGGATCTGGACCCGGCCACAGGCCAAAGCCAACTCTGGTTGTGGCAACAGGACAGTTCGCAGCGTTTATTAATGACCTTTCCAGCCCACTGGCGTGGTGTCAGTCATTTAATAGTGAAAAACAAAAAGGCCTATGCCATTGCACAGTCTGGCTATAGTTACTCGGCTTTGCTGGAGCTTGATCTGGCTGAATCAGACTGGCGTACTATCACAGAGTTTGATTTTTCTGCCAATCAGCTGGCCTGGTGGGGCGACAACGAGCTGTTGGTGAATAAGTCTGCCAGGCAATTGCAGGTTTTGTCTTTGCGTACCGGAACCAGCAGAGTCTTTGGTGAAATGACCTTTAACCTGGCAGACAGCTCGGTCTGGCAACAGTCATTGTTAGCGGCTTATCCTGCTCAGGCCGTCACTGATTTACGTCGGTTAGAATGGCAGGAGCAGAATAACCAGATAATCACTTTGCCTTTTGCTGAAAGCAACAGATCAGAGTATTTATTACTGGCCCATCAGGATCAGTACTTTTTTGTGTCAGAACGTTCTGGTTTACCCCAACTCTGGCGCTCACAAGGGCAGGTAACAGAACAAATCAGCCAATTCGAAACACAACATGCTATTGGGCAATTATTATGGTTTGAAGGTAAATTATTACTGCTGATTGATCGGCAGCTGTACCATTTCTCAGCAGGCCAGTTAGCCCCTTTTATGCAAAAAAAGCTGAATAGCGAAAGTTTGGTGGTCTGTGCTGATACTTTGTATTGGGTAACCCGAAAGCAGCAAAGCTGGGCCTTGCAGCAATTGCGGCAAGGCAAGGTTAGTGAAGTACTAAAAGATGTAGTCAATGTACAGTGTGGGCCTGATCACAGCTTGTTATTGCAGCAGCAGGATTCTGCTTATGTGAAGCAATGGCGGCAGGGCCAGATCTCAACACTGCCGGTACAGATCAACTGGCGTACTACAGAGTCAAGAGCCTGGGTCAGCACAACAACAGGTTTGTATTGGTTGTCTGGTTATGGCACCGCATTAAATTATTACGACTGGAAGATACAACAACAGCAGCAGTGGCCCCTGGCGCAGCCAGCTCAGGCCCTGATGTCTGACAATGGAACTGTGTTTGTGCAGCAATTCAGGGCTCAGGATACCGACATTGTCTGGTTGCATCCTGAGCCTGTTGAATAAAAGCTCTAGGCTTTCAGCTGAATAAAGGCTTGTTTAGCCGCTGCTATGGTGTAAGCCAAATCTTCATCAGAATGAGCTATAGACAAGAAGCCCGCTTCATAAGCTGAAGGGGCCAGATACACACCCTGCTCCAGCATCAGATGGAAGAAACGCTTAAAGGCTGCGATATCACATTGGGTGGCTTGTTGATAATTGGTGATTTGCGCTTCATTACTGAAAAACACCCCAAACATGCCACCCACCTGAGTGGTCGCCAGCGGTATACCCACTTCTTTGGCTACAGCGGCTAAACCTTCAATCAATTGCGTGGTTTTGGCTGTTAATACATCGTAGACACCAGGCTTACGGATCTCTGTCAGCGCAGCTAAACCAGCGGCCATAGCAATAGGGTTGCCTGATAAAGTGCCCGCCTGATACACGCCGCCTAAAGGTGCTATATGCTGCATAATGTCGCGACGGCCACCAAAAGCGCCCACCGGCATACCACCACCTATAATTTTTCCTAAAGTGGTCAGGTCAGGTTTGATGTTGTAATAGGCCTGAGCGCCACCTAAAGCCACCCGGAATCCTGTCATCACTTCATCAAAAATCAGCACAGCACCGTACTGGTCACAAAGTGCCCGTAAACCTTCTAAAAAGCCTGGGGCAGGTGGAATGCAGTTCATATTGCCTGCCACTGGCTCCACAATAATACAGGCCAGGTCAGCGCCTTGTTCGGCGAAAATCTGTTTCACCTGCTCTAAGTTATTAAACTCCGCCGTTAAGGTGTATTTGGCAAAATCAGCAGGGACGCCAGGCGAATTCGGCACACCTAAAGTTAAAGCGCCAGAGCCTGCTTTAACCAATAAAGAGTCGGCATGACCGTGGTAACAACCTTCGAATTTTAAAATGCTGTTGCGGCCGGTAAAGCCACGAGCCAAACGGATGGCACTCATGGTGGCTTCTGTGCCTGAGCTGACCATACGGACCATTTCCATGCTGGGCACTAATTCGCAGATGGTTTCTGCCATGGTGATTTCAGCAGGGCAAGGTGCACCAAAACTTAAGCCTTTTTCAGCTGCTTTAATCACAGCTTCACGGATAGCAGGGTGGTTATGACCCAGTAACATGGGGCCCCATGAGCCTATGTAATCGATATATCTTTTGCCATCGACATCATATAAATAGGCACCGTTAGCGCTGTCGATAAATACTGGTGTACCGCCGACGCTTTTAAAAGCGCGAACCGGAGAATTTACACCACCTGGAATAGTTTTTTGTGCTTGCTGAAATAACTGTTCTGACCTGGACATAAAAGATCCTTAAAACTAAACCTTTAAAAGAAGGCCGGGCGCAAAGCCCGACTCAAAATGAATGAGAGTTGGCTTTCTGCTTACTTGTTGCTGTACCAGGGCACTTCGCGTTCGTATTTAGTCACTAACTGATCCACACCTAAGGTCAGAGCAAATAAAGCCATACGCACTAAAACGCCGTTATCCGCCTGACGGAAAATAGCCAGATGAGGGTTCAGGTTTAAGTCGTTGTCGAGCTCATTGGCTTCAATACGTGAATCCCGTGGCAGCGGATGCATAATCACCGTATTGGATTTACAGTGCCTGGTATAAATATCCTGATTTAAACGGAATTTACCACGGTATTTATTGGCTTCTTCCTGCGAAGGGAAACGCTCTTCCTGAATACGGGTTTGATACACAATATCAGCGTTTAAGTTACCAGCCAGCTGATCCGTCACTGTCACTCTGTGCCCTGCGTTTTCAATCAGGGACACTATATCGTCCGGCATCGCCAGCTCTTTGGGCGCTATCAGAGTGAACTGAATGTTTTTATATAAAGCCAGTAATTTGGATAACGAATGAACTGTACGGCCAAACTTTAAATCACCAATCATGGCGATATGCATACCGTCTATCGGCTGCTGTGACGCCGCCAGTTCTTTTTCAATGGTAAATAAATCCAGCAACGCCTGAGTTGGGTGTTCATTGGCACCGTCACCGCCGTTTAATACCGGCACCCGGCTGCCTTCGGCGAATTCAGCCACTGAGCCTGCCTGAGGATGACGCATCGCAATCACATCGCTGTAGCTACTGATCACCCTGGCAGTATCAAACAAAGATTCGCCTTTAGATAAGGCGGAAGATTGCATGCCTGTGGTTTCGCGAACTTCGCCACCTAATAAGTTAAAAGCACAACCAAAGCTGACCCGTGTTCTGGTGCTGGGCTCAAAAAACAGGTTACCTAAAATGGCACCGTCGAGCACTGTAGTGCGCTTCTGGCGTTTGGCATAAGGTTCCATGCTACGGGCAATATCAAAAACCTGCTGAATTTTGTCGCGGTCAAACTGTTTGACTGAGAGGATATGTTCGCCTTTAAAACTCATACTGGGTGCTCATCTGCTAGAGGTTGCGGGGGCGCCGGAACTGGCTGAAAGTCGGCGCGTATCATAGCAAATAAGCCGCTTAAAATCAGCCTAGAGCGGCTTCAAAATCGCCAGAAAAATAATGGCAAAAAGTAACAGCACCGGGAACTCGTTAAAGAGACGGTAAAATCTGCTGCTTTTACTGTTTTTGCCCTGTTTAAAATCGCTTAACAGCTTAAAACAGTAGCCATGATAAATATAAAGCAGAATCACCAATATCAGTTTGTAATGCAGCCAGCTACTGACTGCAAACCAGGCTGCGCCGTACAGATGAATAAGCCATAAGCCAAATACCAGGGTCAGCAAAGCAAAAGGTGTGACGAAATACAATAATCGCCTTTCCATCACTTTAAACTGGGCATCAACGGCTGGATCTTTAGTTTCTGCGTGGTAGACAAAAAGCCGCGGCAGATAAAAAATCCCGGCAAACCAGGCCACCATAAAACTGACATGCAAAGCTTTAATGACAAGTAATGTATTCATCAGATTAAATTATTCTGTTTAGTTAAAAGGGCGCGGACCTGTTCCCAGCGGATCAGACCCAGCAGCTGTTGGGGTTGTTGTGGGTCGTAAATATAGACTACACCGCCTTTTTGTTCGTCCAGAAGCGTATGGACTTCCGCCATAGTGGCCTGATGACTTAACCCCTGTATAGGTTGATGCAATAAAGTCGACTGACCTGTCATGGATGCGTCCAAATCATAATCGATCAGGAGGAAAGGCTGTTCTGGATTACCAGTGTATTGGATCAATAGCTGGTGAGCTTCTTTTTCCGTCAGTTTTTGCTCAATCTGTTGCTGCTCTGCGGTTGTTATCAGCAAATAGTCTTTATCCAGCATCGCCAGCACACCGACTTTTTGCAGCACATTGTCTGCTGGTGCCAGCTTATAGGGCAGTTGTTGTAATTCCAGCTGCAATACAAAAATGGATTTGTTTTTAAACAGCTGTACTGTGGTGACATAAGCGCAGGTAATCACCAGCATGGCGGGCACTATAATATCCGGGTTGTAAGACAGCTCCATCACAGCGACTAAAGCAGCCAGAGGCGCATGTAAAGTGGCGGCCATAAAACCTGCCATACCTAAAGTGGCGTAGGTGCCGGATAAGCTGGCATCGCCCGATACAAACACAGGTAAAAAGGCCAATAAAGTACCTGCCAGAATGCCGATACCAAAAACAGGGCCAATCACACCTCCTGGCACGGCCAGACCTACAGCTACTACGGTCAACAGAAATTTCGCCAGTAATATAGTCAGCAATAACCAGAACTCAGTGGAGGCGGTCACAGCATAAAATATGGCGCCTGTTTCAGCCCCCATAGCCTGAGGAACCAGATGCCCCACAGCTGCGGTAATAGCTGCAGCGAGCAATAATTTCAGCGCTAAATGCCATTTCTGAAACCATTTTAAAATACGCCAGATACTCTGGTTAAAAACATAAGCAGCTGCGCCTATGGCAATACCACAAAGCACCAGATAAGGCAGATGCCAGCCGCTGATAGAGACAATTTTTAAAGCTTCCAGATCATTGCCCATACCAAAAACGCCACGGGTCAGCAAAGCGCCGACCACAGAAGCCAGCATCACAGGCACAAAGACATGAATACGATATTCCCTCAGTACCACTTCCATCACAAAGATCACTGCAGCTAAAGGAGTGTTAAATGAAGCCGAGATAGCGGCAGCTATACCACAACCCGCCAGAATGCGGATGCTGTTGTACGGCAGGCGCAGATACTGCCCAAGCAAGCCGGCACCAAAAGCACCTAAATGTACAGAAGGACCTTCGCGGCCCACAGAAAAACCGCTGGTCAGGGCGATGATGCCACCAAAAAACTGGTTAAAGGTATTCCAGAAGGGCATAACACCATAGCGGGTTTTTATGCGGTGGATCACATAGGCGATGCCCATGCGGTAATGTGAAAGCCCAACCAGCATAGCCATAATGCTAATCAGAATGGCGGCAATAAAAGGCAAGGCCCAGCGATAGCCTTCAGCTATACCGGAAAAATCATCAGTGCGTTCTAAAAAGAAACTTTGGATGCCAATAATAGTCAGACGGAACAGCAGAATGATGAATGCGGCTAAAAAACCTGCCACTATGGCCAGCAGGCAGAGTTGTACTGACGTAAGAGGGAAAGCTAACCGAAGTCGTAATTTTGCTTGCCAGTCTGCTGGTAGTAACATGCTATAGTGTCTGAGTCTGGGATAGGCAAAGTGTAACATAACTATTTGAGTAGGTTGATGAATCGTATGCAGTTTATGCTCTGGCTCAAAGGCAGCTGGAGACTGGTGGTGGTAACAGCGGGCCTGATGGGGCTTGCTGCTTTGGCCGGACAGTTGTTTGGCAATTATTATTATGTAAAACAAGTGAATGTGCTGTCGTCCAAACTGGAAGAAAGTCAGAAAAAAACCAACAGTCTGACAGCCAGCCTGAATGAGCAGCTAAAACAAAATGATTACTTAACAGCTGAGCTTGCGGTAGAAAAAAGTGCCGGGCAGTTGATCCAGCAAGAGCTGAAAACCGAACAGCAAAAGCTGTTTGATACCCGTAAAGAACTGGCTTTTTACCAGCGTATTATTTCTCCTGAATTACAGGCGGATAGCCTGATTATTGATAGCTTCAGCATCAGTCCCGGTTCTTCTTCTGCTAAGTACAGATTTAATCTGGTGCTGATTCAGCAGGATAAACAACGTAATTTTGCCAAGGGCTCTGTCGACTTGAAATTAAATGGCTTTGCCGGTGATAAACGAGACAGTATCGATCTGTTGCAATTGGCCGGATTCAGCAAAAGTGACAAAGCTTTTAGCTTTAAATATTTCCAGATCATCGAAGGAGAGTTTTCTTTGCCAGAAGGCTTTAAACCGGAAAAAGTGGATGTGGCATTAAAGGTTGCTGCAGCCCGTTCGGCCAAGTCAGCCAAGGTCGATAAGAGCTTTTTCTGGCCAACCGAACAGCCCGGCGAAATACTTGAATAAATTAGTCAGGTATTAGATAATCCGCGCCCAGTTATACCGGAGGACATATGTCAGAGTTACAGCTTCCTATTCAGTTTACCGACGCTGCCGCCAGTAAAGTATTGGCTTTAGTCACCGAAGAGGAAAACCCTGAGTTAAAACTTCGGGTTTATATTACAGGTGGTGGTTGTTCAGGCTTCCAGTACGGTTTTACTTTTGATGAAAAAGTAAACGAAGGTGATCTGGTGGTCGAAAAAAATGGCGTGATTATGGTGGTAGACCCAATGAGTCTGCAGTATCTGGCAGGTGGTGTGGTGGATTACACTGATGGTCTGCAAGGTAGCCGTTTTATTGTGCAAAACCCCAATGCAACTACAACCTGTGGTTGCGGATCCAGTTTCTCCGTTTAGTCCATTCAGATCAGTGCGACTTAGAAAGAGGCTTCTGCAGTGCGGAGGCCTTTTTAATTTGCACTCCTTAAAAACTTCATTCAGCTGCCAGTCAGACCTGTTGTGGAAACATAGCTGATAGCAGCTTGCATTGGGCTCTGTAGTGTAAGCAAAACTGTTCGTTCCTGTTATTTTAACGGAACGATTAATCGACAAAAAACAGAGATAAGTGGTTATTTTTTCAACCATGTAACTATACGCTCTGAACAAGCTATGGTTTAATGAAAAGCTTTTTTTGCTTATTGGGACATTCCCATAGGCTTTTGGATTTTTTTTGGCAGGAAGTTTAAGTCGTAAACAGAAGGCGTTCGCACGCCGGGAGAACAACAAATGAAAGGTACTAAAAGCGTTATTTCAGATGAGAATAAAAGATTATGTGTATGGCTGAAGCGTCAGCGTCAGGAAAAAGGCCATACCATGCGTAGTTTGTCTGAAATTTTAGGCACTCCGCACTCTTTTATCGGTAAGGTGGAGAATCAGGAACGTCGTCTTGATGTTGTTGAATACGTTCGTTATTGCCAGGCTCTGGCCATAGATCCTATGGATGGGTTAAAGCAAGTTCTGATTGAAGCCTAATCCGCTTTTATCTGAAAAAAAACGCCGCATTAGTGCGGCGTTTTTTTTATCAGTATTAAACAGAGCACTATAGCTGGGATCCCCAATAGAGCTGTCATGATAAAGAAGGCCTGATAGTCCATCACTTCTACCCAGCCACCAGAAAACCCGCCAAGGAACTTTGGCAATAACAACATCAGGGAACTAAACAAAGCATATTGTGTAGCGGTAAAAGCTAAGTTAACTAGCGAGGACAAGTAAGCAATAAAAGCACTGGTTGCTATACCAGCGCTTAAATTATCAGCAGAGATCACTGCGACTAACAGTGGAATGTTGTGCCCTTGGGTACTCAGGTAACAATAAAGCAAATTGGTACATGCGCTCAGCACAGCACCCAATAACAATATACGTAAAATGCCAAAGCTGTTGATCAGCAAACCACCCAAAGCGGCTCCAAGTAAGGTCATCAGTACACCAAATACTTTGGATACGCTGGCGACTTCCTCTTTACTGAACCCCATATCAACATAAAACACATTGGCCATCACCCCCATGACCACGTCGGAAACGCGATAGCAGGCGATTAAACTCAGGATCAATAAAGCATTCAGGCCGTGACGGGCAAAGAAGTCTACAAAAGGGCCTACTACGGCCACCTTAAGCCAGTTCAGCATTTTTTGACTGACAGAGTTCTTCGCCGTATTGATATGGATTTGCTGTTCAACAACAGGTTCAGGAGAGAGCAGGGTAGTTAGTAAACCCAAAGCCATGCAGCCTGCCATGACCAGATAGGTAGATTGCCAGGCGTCCAGATCATAACCTGTTTCAGTCGTACTAAATAACGCTGCTATCCATAAAGTACCGGCAGATGAGAAAATCATCGCCAGTCGATAACCTGCCAGATAAGCTGCTGCCAGTACTGCCTGCAAACGCTCTGGTGCAGCTTCAATACGATAGGCATCTATAGTGATATCCTGAGTCGCCGAGGCGATGGCGAGCAACACAGCACACAAGGCCATCCACTTCAGCTCTGTTTGTGGGTCCATACTTGCCATTAAAAGTACGGCCAGAATAATCAGGCTTTGTGACAATAGTAGCCAGCTGCGTCTGCGTCCCAGCCATTGCTTCAAGCCAGGTAAGCTTAAATGGTCTATCAAAGGTGACCAGATAAATTTGATCGCATAGACCATAATCACCCAGCTGAAGTAACCTATTTGTTCACGCGATACTCCAGCCTCTCTGAGCCAGAATGACAAGACACCAAATACCAGCATTAACGGCAGGCCACCGGAGAAACCCAGAATAAAAATGGTCAGTACCCGACGCTGGCAGTACAGTTGTAATGAGGAAAAAAAAGCAGCAATAGCAGACAAGACGGCAGTCCGTGCAGGAATAAATGAGACCAGCTTACAGCTTCAATAAATTAGATCAAGGCCTTACCCCGACACAATAGCAGGGCAACTGACCATAACCATGTAAAAAGCTCAGGCAATACTGCAACTCGCGCCTTAGTCTGAGGTTTTGTTTCAGTTCTGGTTCTGACCAGTATTCGATCTGGTAGAGCAAATGCCAAAACACTTGCTCACGCAAAGTTTCAGGCCGCCAGCTTCTGACGCGAAACTGTGACCATTCCTCCAGCGTATCCCAGACGAACAAATGCAGTTCTCTGTGGGGCAGACGGCCCCGCAGGAAACGGGAAAGATAATAAATCAGCTGACGTGATTTTTGTTCAATAAAGGGCTCTAACATAGGTCTGATCCCTGTCAGAGCTGGCACCGCGCCAGCTCTGTGCGCTCAGAGCTAGTATAGTCAGGCTTTATTGTTCTGGCTGTAAAATCACTTGTTTTAAAATAATGGGTTGTTTGGGTACGTTTTGCCAGCCGGTTTTTTCATCGGTATGGGTTTCCAGCAGTTTGATTTTTTCCAGCACTTCAAAGCCATCCTGGATTTGACCAAAGACTGTGTAACCCCAGTTTCGTCCCGGATCCAGACTTGCATTGTCATTGAGGTTAAAAAAGAACTGACTGGTTGCACTATGGGGATCGTTGTTCCTCGCCATCGCTATACTGCCAAACTGATTCTTAGCACCATTACCTGACTCATTAAATACAGCAGGGAATTCGTCTATAGGTGCCAGATCAGGTTTATAACCGCCACCCTGTATCACAAATTCAGGTTCAAGACGATGAAAAACCGTATTGTCATAGGCTTTGGTATTAACGTAACTCAGAAAGTTATTGACCGCCAAAGGGGCTCTGGTTCTGTCCAGTTCAACAGTGATATCACCCACTGAAGTCACCAGTTTTACTTTAGGAAACAGATTATCTTGCTGTACGTATTTGCCCGTTGGTTTTTTCATATCAACCACAGCCAAAGCAGATACAGAAAACAGCGCAAGCAAAGTGAAAGTAACCAGACGCATCACTTAGCCCTTCACATAAGAATGCCAGCTGCTGTCGTTCAGCAGTTCAGCCAGCACTTGTTCAGTCAATACCCGCAGTTTCACTTCGGCCGCAGCGTTGTCTAATTTAAATGGGCCAGAGAAGCTGCTTTTGCCAGCATAAACTTTATCAAAAGAACCACTGTTGTTTTGAATAGCGATGCGAAGTTCCACATCGTTTTTCACTACGTGTTCCACTGTACGTTGGTCGGCATCAGCGGATAGCTTCAGGATCTGTATGGTCATAGTAGTCACACTGCTGGATGTTAATTTAGCACCCTGGGCTGTCATTGCATCCGACAAGGTAGATTCTAACTGTTGAGCCAGGTTATTACTGGTGGGCATACTGGTGACTGCTGTGCCTTTACGTAAAAATAAAGTCTGGTCAGATGGACGCTGATCCACCACTGTTAACACAAACTCAGCACCTGACAGCGTTTTGCTTTGATTCCAGAACACTTGAGGTGTGACTAAAAAAGAAGATGAAGTGCTGCTGCAGGCAGCTAAAGCCAGGCTGAAAGCCACTAATACAAAGCGCATAGTTATTTCCTTTTGGTTGATTCGAGGATCACAAATTTGTTGTTGCTGGCAATATGGCGACAACCACCCAACAATACCGTCATTTTTTCGTAATAAGGCAAATGCCTGTTCGCCACAATACGTAACTTACCACCAGCTTTTAAACACCGTTTGGCATCGTTAAACATCTGCCAGGCAATATGTTCTGTCACTGCCTGTTGTTGATGGAAAGGCGGATTACAGATCACATAGTCCAGGCTTTGATCGGCCTGACCGGCTAAACAGTCGTCTGTTCTGAACTCGCACTGAGACATTAGTTCAGCTGCATTTAATTCGACTGATGCTTTGGATGACTCTACAGCCATGTAGGAGTCATCGGTAAAAATAACTTTAGCTTCAGGTTGTTGTTTTAATAAAGCTAGACCCAGCACTCCATTACCGCAGCCTAAATCGGCCACTAAAGCGCCTGCGTCCAGCATTGGTAAATGCTCCAGCAGGAAACGTGCACCTATATCCAGTTGCTCTTTGGCAAACACATTAGCGTGATTGACCAGCGTCAATTGATAATCAGGCAACTCCCACTGAATAGGGTAGGTAAAAGCCCTGGCTTCACCACGAGGCGAACAATGAATAGTCCGGCATTTTTTCTGGGCCAGAGAAGCCTGAGTTGGGCCTAATTCCTGCTCAAAAATAGCCAGCAAGTTTTTATGAATATCTTTAGCTTTGGCAGCAGCGATAATCAGAGTGTCAGGCCGAACCACCTGGCTCAATTGCTGTAACATGAAGCGCAGGTAACCATGATTGTTGGGTACTTTTAACAGAACCAGATCCAAATCGGCAGGCAAAGCCGTAACACTGTCAATAAAACAGACGCTATCTGCGGATAAGCCGTTTTGTTGTCTGTTATAAACAGTCGCTTGCTGGCTTAGTACTGAATCGTTTTGCTGACTGTGCGGATAGTCACCTAAAGCGCATGACAAAGCGCCAAACAAATCGTGCATCACCAGCACTTTTAAGCCAGCGCGCTCATTGAGCAAAGGTAAAGCTTGCTGCAACAGCAATTCATCGGCTGCATCCCAGGCTTGCAGGCTGCGATTGCTTTGCCCCAGAGGTAATCTGTCCAGCTGCAGTTGCTTGTCAGCGACGGTAAAAATAGTATTCATGCCATTCAACTTAAAGAAGAGAAGGTTGTATTTTGACACGAGCACACCAGAGCGACAACCATGGATCGTTGCAACACTTTGTATTACCAGATGCGGAGTTGTTATTTTGGCCTGAATGGCTGCCGCAAGCGCAGGCAGAGCGCTGTTATCAGCAATTAGCGCACGAACTCAACTGGCAACAGCCAGCTATTAAAATCTTTGGCAAGGCGGTGCTTATACCAAGACAGCAGGTATGGATGGGCGATCCTCACTGCAGTTACAAATATTCAGGCGTGCTGTTTGAACCTGAACCCTGGCATCCGCTGGTAAAGCAATTAACAGACAGGGTCAATCAAGCTTGTCAGAGCCAGTTTAATAGTGTGTTGCTGAACTGGTATGCTGATGGTCAGCAGCATATGGGCTGGCATAGTGATGATGAACCTGAACTTGGGAATAATCCTCATATTGCCTCTTTAAGTTTGGGACAAAAGCGCTTTTTTGATTTAAAACACAAGAGCTTAGGGACACAGCTAAAGCTGGAACTGGGGCAGGGTTCGTTATTGCTGATGACAGGTCCATGCCAGGCAAACTGGCTGCACAGAGTGCCAAAAATGGCAGCGGCTACAGAGGGGCGCATAAACCTGACTTTCCGTGAAATCAAGCAAAAAACAACTTAATTATATTTTCTCTATGGCAGCAGTCGCTTAGCAGATTTTCCTTCACTTTTGCGAAAAAGCGGGCTGACAAGGCGTATTGCCTTAACTAGAGTAGAGGTGAGGGAGCAATAAAAGGGTTCAGCTATGTTGGTTCATACCGCAATAGAACAGAAGTTATTGAGCGCATTTGATCCTGTGTTCCTTGACGTGGTCAATGAAAGCCATATGCACAGTGTGGCACCGGGTTCACAATCGCATTTTAAAGTAGTGATAGTGACAGATGCCTTTAATGGCATGAGATTGTTAAACCGCCACAGAGCAGTGAATGCGATAGTGGCCGAGGAGTTAGCCGAAAAAATTCATGCTTTAGCCTTGCACACCTATACGCCTGGTGAATGGTACGAGTATTACGCCGAAAAACCACCGGCTTCGCCAAAATGTTTTGGCGGCAGTAAAAGAGAAAAAACTGCGTTGCCGGAATCCTGAGATCCGATAAAGTTGAAGCGTCGTAAGACGCTTTAACTTTGTCTGCTGCTGTACTCTGCCTTATTCTTCTTGTTCCAGATCGAACTAAGTTCTTGTTTTTGAATGCCCACTACTGCTATTTTTGCTGATCAGACCTGTTTTTTAAGCTAACGGCTTAAACTAGCTGACAATTTTCAACCAACAATAGGTTTTGTTATGGTTATCCAACCTAAAATTCGTGGTTTTATTTGCACTAACGCACATCCGGTCGGTTGTGCTGCTCATGTGCAGGAACAAATTGATTATGTCAAAGCCCAGGGCACAGTTACCGGTGGTCCAAAAAACGTCTTAGTTATAGGTGCTTCAACAGGCTACGGCCTGGCTTCCCGCATTACATCAGCTTTTGCATCTGGCGCTAAAACCTTAGGTATCTTTTTTGAAAAAGAACCGACAGAAGGAAAAACGGCTTCAGCCGGCTGGTACAATACTGTGGCTTTTGAACAGGCTGCTGCTGCCGAAGGTTTATGGAATAAGCATCTGAACGGTGATGCTTTTACTGACGAGCTAAAGTCTCAGGCTATTGATTTAATCCGTCGTGAAATGGGTAAAATTGATTTGGTGGTTTACAGCCTGGCAGCACCACGTCGTAAAGATCCGGTGACTGGCGAAGTGTACAGCTCTGTATTAAAGCCTATAGCTCAGGCTTATACAGCAAAAACCTTAAATACCAGCAAACGTGAAATTGAAAGTGTTTCAGTTGAACCTGCATCTGATGAAGAAATCTTCAATACCGTCAAAGTAATGGGCGGTGAAGACTGGGAACGCTGGTTGGATCAATTACATGCAGCCGGTGTGCTGGCTGAAGGTTGCCAGACCGTTGCCTACACTTACATTGGTAAAGAACTGACCTGGCCAATCTATGGCAAAGCCACTATCGGCAAAGCTAAAGAAGATTTAGATCGCGCTGCTGCTGCCATCACACAAAAACTGGATTCGGTTGCTGGTCACGCTTATGTGGCTTCATTAAAAGCCTTAGTAACACAAGCCAGTTCAGCCATTCCTATTATGCCGTTGTATATTTCCCTGTTGTACCGTGTGATGAAAGCCGAAGGCACTCATGAAGGCTGTATCGAACAGATTTATGGTTTGTTCCAGCAAGCGTTGTACAACAACAGCCGTACTTTAGATGAAGGCGGTCGTCTGCGTATGGATGGCAAAGAATTGTCTGATCATATCCAGTCTGCAGTAAAAGACTTGTGGGGTCAGGTGACGACAGAAAACATTGATGAGCTGACCGATTACAAAGGCTATCACAATGAGTTCCTTCGCTTATTCGGTTTTGGCTATGGTCATGTCGATTATAACGCCGATGTGCAGGCTTTATTGCCGCTGAAAAATTTGGTGCAGTAACTTGAAGAAGCCGCTGAATGCGGCTTTTTTTTCGAAAATTTTTGGTTTTTGGCTGATTTCACTGAATTTGAAACCATTGCAGCAACAGACAAAAGGCAAAGTTAAAAAACTTGGCTACACTGAGCTTCAGTCGGCTGAAATGCCGGATAATTTTGTTGATTAACATAGATAGCACTTATGTTTAGTGCTAGAATCCGCGACTTTGGTACGTGTGTCCGCCACCTGCAACAGAGGTTAGGCTGTTGAGGTCCCGGATGCTACGCGCGGCGAGCAGCCGATAAAACCAGGCCCTGTTTCTTCCCGTTAAAAAGTGCAAGTACGTATGATAAAAATCAAAAAAGGATTGGACATTCCCCTCTCGGGCAGTCCCAAACAAGACATACATGATGGCCCGTCCATCAAACACGTTGCTGTACTTGGCGAAGAGTACGTCGGTATGCGTCCTACAATGCTGGTAGAGGTTGGGGATCGTGTGAAAAAAGGTCAGGCTCTTTTTGAAGACAAAAAGAACCTTGGCGTGTTTTTCACGGCGTCTGTTGCCGGTACAGTGAAAGAAATCAACCGCGGCGCTAAGCGTGTGTTGCAGTCTGTTGTGATTGAAGCTGAAGGTGACGATTTTGTTGCTTTTGATTCATTCACCACTGCAGAACTTGCTTCGTTAACTGTTGAACAAGTGAAGAAGAACTTAACTGGTTCAGGTTTGTGGACTGCTTTACGCACCAGACCATTCAGCACTTCGCCAGCTGTTGACAGCACGCCACGAGCTATTTTCGTCACTGCTATGGATACCAATCCATTAGCTGCTGATCCGACAGTAGTGATAGCGCAGCGTAGTGCAGACTTCAGCAATGGTTTAACAGTGTTATCCCGTTTGTCTGATAAAGTCTATTTGTGTAAAAAAGCGGGTGCCACCATTCCTTCAGTTCCTGTTGTGCAGGTTGAAGAGTTCGACGGTCCACACCCTGCTGGTTTACCAGGCACTCATATTCACTTCCTTGACCCTGTCAGCATCAAAAAAGTGGTATGGCATATTAACTATCAGGACGTCATTGCTATCGGCGCACTCTTCACTTCAGGTCAACTGAATGCTGAACGTGTAGTCTCTTTAGCCGGTCCCGTAGTGAAAAATCCACGTTTGCTGAAAACTATTGCTGGTGCATCTCTGGCTGAACTGACCGCAGGTGAGCTGCAGGAAGGTCAGAACCGTATTATTTCCGGTTCTGTATTAGCAGGTGCGGCAGCCACTGGTGTTCACGGTTATTTAGGCCGTTTCCACAATCAGGTGTCTGTGTTGGCTGAAGGCTACGACAAAGAGTTTTTAGGCTGGGTTATGCCTGGTTCTGAAAAATTCTCAGTCACCCGTGCTTATTTATCGCATTTAAATCCAAAGCGTCTGTTTAACATGACCACTACTACCAATGGTTCATCTCGGGCTATGGTTCCTATTGGAAACTATGAACGTGTGATGCCACTGGATATTCTGCCTACTCTGTTATTACGTGACCTGTTGGTTGGTGATTCAGATGGTGCAGTCTCTTTAGGTTGTTTAGAGCTGGATGAAGAAGATTTGGCATTATGTACCTTTGTTTGCCCTGGTAAATATGACTATGGCGTAGCATTGCGTGAGTGCCTGACGACGATCCAGAAGGAAGGCTAAAAATGGGTTTAAAGCATTTTTTAGAAAGTATTGAGCCGCAGTTCGAGAAAGGCGGTAAGTACGAGAAGTGGTACGCTTTATACGAAGCCGTAGCTACAGTTCTGTATACTCCAGGTCTTGTGACCAAAGCGGGTACTCACGTGCGTGACAGTATCGATCTGAAACGTATCATGATTTTTGTCTGGTTAATGTTATTCCCTGCATTGTTTTTTGGCATGTTCAATATCGGTCATCAGGCGGTTATCGCGCTGCAGGCTGGTTTTGGTACGCCTGATACCTGGCAGGTGGCTTTGTTCCAGTTACTCGGTGGTGAGCTGAGTGCGGAATCGGGCTGGGGTAGTAAAATGTGGTACGGTGCCGTTTGGTTCCTGCCTATTTATGCCACTGTATTTATCGTAGGTGGTTTCTGGGAAGTATTATTTGCTTCAGTGCGTAAGCATGAAGTCAACGAAGGCTTCTTTGTCACCTCTATCCTGTTCGCTTTAATTCTTCCAGCCTCTATCCCTCTGTGGCAAGCCGCTTTAGGTATCACTTTTGGTGTGGTTGTAGCAAAAGAAGTCTTTGGTGGTACAGGCCGTAATTTCTTAAACCCTGCTTTAGCTGGTCGTGCTTTCCTGTTTTTTGCTTATCCGGCAGAGATTTCAGGTGACAAAGTATGGACAGTGGCTGATGGTTTTTCAGGTGCAACCTGGTTGTCCAAAGCGGCCAACGGTGAAGTAGCTGACTGGTCAATCAATGCCCAGTGGTGGGATGCTTTTTATGGTTTTATCCCGGGTTCAGTCGGTGAGACATCCTTCTTAGCTCTGATGATTGGTGGTTTAGCCTTAATCTATTTCCGTATTGCTTCATGGCGTATTGTGCTTGGCGTGTTAGCTGGTACAGCTGTGTTTGCCACTATGTTCAATATGATAGGTTCAGAAACAAACGCTATGTTTGCTATGCCTTGGTACTGGCACATAGTTCTGGGTGGTTTTGCTATTGGTATGTTCTTTATGGCCACAGACCCTGTATCAGCCTCATTTACCAACCCGGGCAAATGGGCTTATGGTTTCCTGATTGGCTTTATGGTGGTGATGGTCCGTGTGGTCAACCCTGCTTATCCTGAAGGTATGATGTTAGCAATTTTGTTCGCTAACTTATTCTCACCATTGTTTGACTACATGGTGGCCCAGGGGAATATCAAACGGAGGCTTGCCCGTAATGTTTAGTAATAACGATAGTATTGGCAAAACCTTTTTTGTGGTGATTGCTTTATGTTTGGTTTGTGCGATTTTAGTAGCTACTGCTGCTGTACAATTGCGTCCAAAACAAATTGAAAACAAGTTGCTGGACAGTCAGAAAAACGTCTTGGCAGTTACGGGTTTGTTAACAGAAGGCAATATCAAAGAGTTATACACCAAACATATTCAGGAACGTTTAGTTGACCTGAATACAGGTGAATTCGTTGATATGGCCCCTGCAAGCTATGACTACCGCAGAGCCATGAAAGCACCTGATACCAGTATCAGACTGGCAGGTGCAGACGATATGGCTTCGATTAAAAGCCGTGCCAATGTAGCTCCTGTCTACTTTGCCTACAACGATGGCGTTGAGTCAGGCAACTTATCTGCCATAGTTTTACCTGTTCATGGGTATGGCTTGTGGTCGACTATGCATGCCTTTTTAGCTCTGGATAATGATGGAAATACCATCAAAGGCATTAACTACTATGAACAAGGCGAAACAGCTGGTTTAGGTGGTGAAGTGCAGAATCCAAAGTGGACAGCTCAGTTCGTCGGTAAAAAGTTGTTAGATGAATCTGGTGCCCCAGCCATTAAAGTGATGAAACCAGGCAACGCCAACCCAACTTCAGCTTATGAAGTGGATGGTCTGTCAGGTGCCACTTTAACCAGCAATGGTGTACAGAATACTTTCGATTTCTGGGCAGGAGCCAAAGGTTTTGCACCTTTCCTGACCAAAGTTCGTGACGGAGCATTAAACAATGGCTAGTGCAAAAGAAATTAAAACCGTTCTGTTTGGCCCCATTTTTGCCAACAACCCTATTGCTTTGCAGGTGTTGGGTATTTGTTCTGCGTTAGCAGTAACAACCAAAATGGAAAAAGCTTTGGTGATGGGTATTGCGCTTACTGTGGTAGCCGCATTCTCTAACCTGTTTATTTCCTTGATCCGTAACCACATACCTTCCAGCGTTCGTATCATAGTTCAGATGACTATTATTGCGTCCCTGGTTATCGTGGTAGATCAGGTATTAAAAGCTTTTGCTTACGACGTGGCGAAAGAGCTGTCGGTATTCGTTGGTTTGATTATTACCAACTGTATCGTTATGGGCCGCGCTGAAGCTTATGCAATGAAAACTGGCCCAGGTATGAGTTTCCTGGACGGTATTGGTAATGGTCTGGGTTACTCTGTGCTGTTGCTGATTGTTGCCTTTATACGTGAGCTGTTTGGTTCTGGTACTTTATTTGGTGTTGAAGTTCTGCCTTTAGTCAGCGCTGGTGGCTGGTATCAGCCAATGGGTATGATGTTGATTGCACCTAGTGCGTTTATCATTATTGGCTTGTTAATCTGGGTTCTGCGGGCTTTCCGTCCAGAGCAAGTTGAGAAGGCATAAGGGGCTATAAATGGAACATTACATTAGTTTATTTGTCCGTGCAGTCTTTATCGAGAACCTGGCTTTGGCCTTTTTCCTCGGTATGTGTACTTTTATTGCTGTGTCAAAACAAGTCAAAACAGCCTTTAGCTTAGGTTTGGCAGTGACTTTCGTATTGGCCTTGTCTGTGCCTGTGAACAATTTGGTTTACCACAACCTGTTGGCTCCTGGTGCTTTAGCCTGGGCAGGTTTTCCTGATACAGACTTAAGTTTCCTTGGCTTTATCACCTACATTGGTGTGATCGCGGCTTTGGTACAAATCGTAGAGATGTTCTTAGACAAGTACGTTCCTGCTTTGTACAACGCCTTAGGTATTTTCTTACCTTTGATCACCGTAAACTGCGCTATTTTTGGTGCTGTCGCCTTTATGGTTGAGCGCGATTATAGCTTTGGTGAAAGCGTAGTTTTTAGTATAGGTAGTGGTATTGGCTGGACTCTGGCTATCACTTTAATGGCCGCCGTCAGTGAAAAACTGAAATATGCCGACATGCCAGCTGGCGTGCGTGGTTTAGGTTCACGTTTTATCATGGTTGGTTTAATGGGCTTGGGCTTTATGTCCTTCTCAGGCGTTTCACTGTAAGCAATAGCTGTAAAAGGAAAGAACAATGCAAGAGATATATCTTGGCGTTGGGATGTTCACCCTGCTGGTTGTAGCTTTAGTTGTTATGATTTTAGCAGCGAAAGCCAAACTGGTGTCTTCAGGTGACATTACCATTGGAGTGAATGGCGACCCTAAGTTAGCCATTCAGACAAAAGCCGGCGGCAAATTACTGAACGCTTTAGCTGATAAAGGTATTTTCCTGTCGTCAGCTTGTGGTGGCGGTGGTTCTTGTGGTCAGTGTCGTGTTCATGTTCATGCAGGTGGCGGCGACGTTTTACCTGTTGAAATGGGCCACCTGACTAAAGGTGATCGTCGTGAAGGTTGTCGTTTAGCTTGTCAGGTCAGTGTGAAAACTGACATGGAAATTGAAGTTGAACCTGAAATCTTTGGTATTAAAAAATGGGAATGTTCAGTTATCTCTAACGATAACAAAGCAACCTTTATCAAAGAGTTGAAGCTGGCTATTCCTGATGGCGAATCAGTGCCTTTCCGCGCCGGTGGTTACATTCAGATTGAAGCGCCTGCGCACCATGTGAAGTACGCTGATTTTGATATTCCGGCTGAATACCGTGGTGACTGGGAACGCTTTAAGTTCTTTACGCTGGAGTCCAAAGTAGACGAAGAAACTATTCGTGCTTACTCTATGGCGAACTATCCGGAAGAAGAAGGCATTATCATGTTAAACGTGCGGATCGCGTCTCCGCCGCCAAATAACCTGAGCTTACCTTGCGGTAAAATGTCTTCGTACATCTGGAGCTTAAAAGCTGGCGATAAAGTGACGATTTCCGGTCCATTCGGTGAATTCTTCGCGAAACAAACTGAAGCAGAAATGGTATTCGTAGGTGGTGGTGCTGGTATGGCCCCAATGCGTTCGCACATTTTTGACCAGTTACGTCGTCTGAAATCCAAACGTAAGATGAGCTTCTGGTACGGTGCCCGTTCCAAGCGTGAAATGTTTTATGTTGAAGACTTCGACATGCTGGCTGCCGAAAATGAAAACTTTGTCTGGCATACAGCGCTGTCTGATCCGCAGCCGGAAGATAACTGGACTGGTTACACAGGTTTTATTCACAACGTATTGTTTGAAAATTACCTGAAAAACCACAAAGCTCCGGAAGACTGTGAGTTCTATATGTGTGGTCCACCGATGATGAACAAAGCGGTGATCAACATGCTGAAAGACTTAGGCGTAGAAGACGACAACATACTGTTGGACGACTTCGGCGGTTAAGCCAAAGCAAATTGAAAATGGGGTCCCTGGGACCCCATTTTTATTTGTCAGCAGTTTGTTTTTGCATAGGGATTGTGGTCGAAACTTGTTACAATAGCCGCCTTTACAGAGCAAGCAGGCAGACTGTTTGTTCAATGCTTCTAAGTTTGATGAGGTTGCTATGGAAGTTTTTATTTTTACTTTTGTCATCCTGATAGTTGTAGTTGCTGCTATGGCTATAGGTTACATGGTGCAACGTAAAACCATAGCAGGCAGCTGTGGTGGTTTAGGTGCTTTAGGCATAGAAAAAGCCTGTGATTGCGATACGCCTTGTGAGAAACGTAAAGAGCGGATGAAAAAAGAGCAGGAATGGCAGCAGAATAAAATTATTTGATAGTACTTCTTTGCACTTTTGAACGACCATCAAGCCAGCTTCTGCTGGCTTGTCAGTTTTTAGCTACAGGCCTTGTACCTGACTTCATTTCGTTCTCTTGCCTCAAAGCGCCGCTTATTCAATAATGCAGCTCATTTTTTTCCTGAGGTCACCTTTATGTCTTATCCGGTTGCTATCGCGGTTTCTTCTGTTCAGGCTGCACTGAATGACTCTCAATGGGATGCACTTATTATTGTCGCGTCCAGTTTTACTGCTGTGACAGAGTTACAGCAAGAAATAGACGCTGCTGCAGCTGTCGACCATCGTATAGGTAAAGAAACAGTGTTGTTGCTGTCAGGCAAAGCGCCGGGACAACGTTTGGTGCTGTCACCTACAGGCCCGCTGGACAGAGATTATGATGATGTCCGTGGTTTTTATGATGCTGCTAAACAAGGTATCAGTCAGGCCAAAGCTGCAGGTGCTAAATCTCCTGCTTTATATGTGATAGCGCCAGATTCTGATGCTTATCAATATGCAGCTGAAGTGGCTTATTTAGGTGCTTGTCAGGCCTTGTGGCAGCCATTAGAGGGCCGTGAAGCCCGCGGTGAAGCCACCATAGAACCTGTTATTGCGATTGGGGTGATTGCAGTGTCGGAACAGCAGGCCAGTTATATGAGTGCTGTTGAAGCCGGGAAACGTGTAGCCCGTGATTTATGTGGCACTGAACCTGAGCGCATGGCACCACGACGTTTTGCTGATTATTGTGTTGAAACTTTTGCTGGCACTGATGTTCAGGTATCGGTAGAAACCAAAGTTGACGTGCTGCAAAAAGAGTATCCATTGTTGATGGCGGTGGCGCGCTGTTCTTTGCAGGTGGACCGTCATAAACCTGCAGTGATCCGGCTGGAATATCAGGGTGAAGGTCAGATTGAACACACCTTATTGTTTGCCGGCAAAGGTCTGGTTTATGACACTGGGGGTGCCGACTTAAAAATCGGCGGCGGTATGGCCGGTATGAGCCGCGACAAGGGCGGTGCTGCAGCTGTGGCTGGTTTTCTGAAAACTGTGGCTGTGCTCAAGCCCAAAGGTTTAAAAATCATTGCTGAAATTGGCGCTGTGCGTAACAGCATTGGCGCAGACGCTTTTGTGCCGGATGAAATTATTACCAGCCATGCCGGTGTGCGGGTACGTATCGGTAATACAGACGCCGAAGGCCGTCTGGTACTGGCCGATTTGTTATCGCATTTACGTGAAGACGCTAAAACCGCTGTCAATCCAACTTTGTATTCGATTGCCACTTTAACTGGTCATGCTGCCCGTGCTGTTGGCCCTTACACTGCTTTGGTAGAAAATGGGGCCGCCCGTCGTATAGGTTTGTCTGCCGATTTGGCTATGACTGGTGATTTGTGGGCCGATCCAAGTGAAATATCCCGCAGTCGTCGGGAAGATTTCAGCTTTATCAAAGGCCGCACTTCTGCCGATGACTTATTAAGCTGCAACAACGCACCTTCTTCTGTAACGCCACGTGGACATCAATTCCCTATGGCTTTTTTAGTGGCCGCTGCTGGTTTGGATCAGCATGCATTAAACACAGAACAGCCACTGCCTTATTGTCATATAGATATAGCGGGCAGTGGTGTGGACGGCGGCGACTGGCAACATGGTAAACCATCAGCCGCACCAGTGGCTGCTTTGGCCGCTTACTACTGCCTCTAAACTAAAATTTGCTTGGCTGTTTAAAGACCCGGGGCTATGCTTCGGGTTTTTGCTCTATAGATCATGGCACATAGGCAAGTGACAGATTGGTTTTTCACAAATGGATAATTCTTTATGAATTTTATAGATCGTTATTTTGAGCTGACGGCGCGCCAGACCAGTATCAAAAAAGAGCTGATCGCAGGTTTAACCACTTTTATGGCGATGAGTTATATCCTCTTTGTGAACCCCAGTATGCTGGCGCAAACCGGCATGGATCACGGCGCTGTTTTTGTTGCCACTTGTCTGGCAGCAGCTTTTGGTTCTATTGCAATGGGTATGCTGGCGAATTTACCCGTGGCTTTGGCTCCGGGTATGGGGCTTAATGCTTTTTTTACTTATGTGATAGTGCTGGAACAAGGTCATAGCTGGCAGACGGCTTTAGCCGCAGTATTTTGCTCCGGTGTTTTATTTTTACTGCTGAGTATTTTTAAAATTCGTGAATGGATTATCCAGAGTATTCCTTTTGCGTTAAAGATGGGCATAGCTGCTGGTATAGGCATGTTTCTGGCGCTGATTGCATTAAAAACTGCCAATATCATAGTGGCCAGCCCTGCTACTTTAGTGACTTTGGGCAATTTGCACGACCCTAAAGTACTGCTGGCAATCGCAGGTTTCTTTTTGATTTTTGCACTGGCGCACCGTAAACAACATGCCGCAGTATTTATCAGCATTTTAGTGATCACTGCTATTGGTTGGTGGCGGGGTGATACAGAATTTAATGGCATAGTGGCTATGCCCCCCTCTTTAGCTCCTACTTTTTTGCAGCTGGATTTTGCTGCGGCTTTACAATGGGCCATGTTGCCTGTGATTTTGAGTTTATTATTTTTAGATTTGTTTGATACCAGTGGTACTTTGGTGGCAGTCAGTCAAAGAGCTGGCTTGTTGAAATCGAATGGGGAAATCCCCCGTTTAAAAGGGGCTTTATTGGCTGACAGTTCCGCCACTATAGCTGGATCTTTATTGGGTACGTCCACCACTACCAGTTATGTGGAAAGTACAGCTGGTGTCAGTGCAGGAGGGCGTACTGGGTTAACTGCAATAGTGGTTGGGCTGGCCTTTTTAGCCGCGCTTTGGTTATCCCCTTTGGCTGCCATGGTGCCAGCTTATGCTACGGCCGGGGCATTACTTTATGTGGCCACTTTGATGCTGAGCAGTTTGCAGCATGTAGAGTGGGATGATCTGATCGAATCCGTACCTGTAGTCGTAGTTCTGGTGATGATGCCGCTGACGTTTTCAATTGCCGATGGCATAGGTATGGGCTTTATTACTTACGCGGTGCTGTGTTTGGTCACAGGGCGTTTGTCAAAAACGACCTTGAGTGTCTGGGTATTAACAGCTGTCTTTGCTGCGAAATTTTTCTTTGCATAAGGAAGGGTATGAAAAAAGTTACAGTGTTATTCGCTTTGTTGTTGTCTGCTACGGCAATAGCTCAGGATAAAGTACAGGTCACAAGCACTCAGTTGGCACCTCACTTATATATGATTAAAGGCGCTGGAGGTAATATTGCCGCTGTGGTGGGGCCAGAAGGTGCGCTGGTGGTGGATTCACAGTACGAGCATATGGTGCCTCAAATCAAGGCTGAGCTTGAAAGCAAAGAAGCCGGGGTGCAGATCAAGACTCTTATCAATACCCATTTTCATGGTGATCATGTCAATGGCAATGCGGCTTTAGCCTCTGGCGCTCAGATTATTGCTCATACCAATGTATTAACCCGGTTAAAAGCCGACAACAAATTCCCGGTTGCTGGCTTACCCACAGAGACTTTTGTTGGTGAAAAACAGCTGTCGCTGAATGGAGTTGATTTACAGCTGGTGACTATGCCCGTCAGTCATACGGATGGCGATCTTGTGGTGTGGTTTAAAGAAGCCAATGTACTGCATATGGGCGATCTGTTTTTTGCTGACCGTTTCCCTTTTATCGATCTGAACAGTGGCGGCGACGTAGCTGGCTACATAAACAACGTCAAAACCCTGCTGGGACAAATCGACGATAAGACCAGGTTAATCCCTGGCCACGGTGATTTAATGGATAAGGCCGGCTTACAGCGCTTTTTAACTATGATGGAGCAGACACTGGCTGAAGTGAATGCGATGAAAGCGGAAGGCAAAACTGAAGACCAAATAGTAACGCAAGGTTTGTCAGCACAATGGAAAAGCTGGAGCTGGAACTTTATTACCGAAGAACGTTGGATCCGTACGCTATTTAAAGCTTAGTCTTGTAGTTCCTCAGCGCTCTGGTTATGCTTTGCCACATACCAGAGCGCTTTTAGGGCATAAACCAGGATCTTCATGAGGTTACGTGAAACTTTAGTAGTCTACATGCTACCTATCCTGGTCTTGCCTTTATTATGTCTGGGTTATTTGTCTTATCACTTCAGTGCCCGCTATTACGAACAACAGCTTTTTTTGCAAATTAAAAATGAGCTGGTACAAAGGCAACAAGATATACGGCTTACATTATCTTCTTACCAACAAAGCTTGCAGATTTTATCTGCTCAACCTTTGGTTGATCGTTTTATCGCTGGCGAATTGCAGCTTGCACCAGAAGTAGTGCAGACATTTGAGCGCTACCGCAGTGTTTATCCCGACATTAGTGCAGTGAAGTTTGTTCGCTTAAATGGCGATTATCAGTTAACTATCCCTTTGCAGAAAAAGACGGCTGAGACCAGCAGATTTAGAAACCAGTATTTTTCTGCGTTGCAGTCGATGATGGACGATAACGGCTTTTTTCTGTCCAGTGAACAAGGCTCCAGTCAGAACAACTTGTATGTTGCACAAAAAGTCTATTTATCCGGACAGTCTGCCGGCGATATCAAACGCCTTTGGGGTTATCTGGTTCTGGTGATCAAACCACAACTTTTTCAACATGCAATAAGCCAGTTAGCAGGGGATCTGCGTGCTCCTTTAGTGGTTAGCCAGGCTGCAACTATAACCTTCGCTGAAAATGCCTTGCTGATGGGGAGTGCGTTTTCTCCGGTGCATTTCACTGAACTTCAGGCCAGCGTTGACCAACATCAGTTTGTTCCGACCTTGTTGCTTGGCCAATCCATGTTGGTAACAGGTGTGTCTTTAGCCGGCCCATACCAACTAGTGATGGGGGTTCAACCTGCATTGTTAGACAAAAGTATGGCCTATAAACCCTCATTAATTGCCTTGTTTTGTGTGCTGTTTTGTATAGGTTTGCCCGTATTGATTTACAGGGTGCTGGCCCGTTTTGTATTGACGCCAATACGGGAACTCACAGTGGCTAAAACTGCGGTAGGGCGAGGGGATTTATCCACTGTATTGACGGTCAAAAAGCAGGACGAGTTAGGTGATATGTTTGCTGCTTTTAACGTCATGGTACGACAACTGCGAGTGTATCGTGAACGAGAGAGGGCTTATCAACTGCAGTTAGAAGACAAAGTGGCTGCCAGAACTCAGGATTTAGCCAATGCCAATCAGCAGTTGGAAGATGCCAATCAGCAATTGATTCTGGCACGCGAAGTGGCTGAGCAGGCTAACCGTCTAAAAAGCGTGTTCCTGGCTAATATGAGCCATGAAATTCGCACTCCTCTGACTGCCATTATTGGTTTTAGTGAGCAGGCTATCCATGAAAATGATCCTCACCGTCAGTTGGACTATTTGAGTCGGGTACTGCGTAGCGGCGATCACTTGCTGGCACTGATTAACGATATTCTCGACTTATCTAAAATAGAAGCCGATAAGTTAGAGTTGCTGACCGAGCAGGTCAATCTGTTAGCCATAGTGGATGATATTTATCAGCTGACCAAACAGCAGGCCGAACAAAAAGGCCTGCAATGTTTGCTGGAATTAAATTATCCCTTACCTCAATTTATCTATACCGACACCTTAAGATTTCGTCAGGTGCTGCTGAATCTGACCTCAAATGCTGTCAAGTTTACACAGAAAGGCAAGGTGGTGATCCATGTTTCCTATCAAACCCCGGAAGAAGTGCTGCGGATCAAAATTAAAGACACCGGCATAGGTATTACCGATCAAGAGCTTAGCAAGCTGTTTCAGCCTTTTGTGCAAGCTGATGCAGCCGTCACCCGTAATTTTGGTGGTTCAGGGCTTGGCCTTTGTATTTCAAAAAAACTGATGGAACAGATGCAGGGTGACATTCAGGTGGAAAGTGTCAAAGGTATTGGCAGTTGTTTTGAGATCATTATGGCTTGTGAACATCAGCATATTAGTCTGGTGCACAGCTATCAGCGCCCTGCTGAGGAAGCTTTGGAGCTTGCAGTGCCAACAGATTACCACAAGCTCAAATTGCTGGTGGCTGAAGACAACCCAGACAATCAGCTGCTTATTCAGGTGTTGTTGCAGAAGTTAGGTATTCAGGCTGTGATTGTGGAGAATGGCCATAAGGCCGTTGAACGGGTGCTACTGGAAAGTTTTGATCTGGTCTTGATGGATATGCAGATGCCGGAAATGGGTGGAGAAGAAGCCACAGCCTTGATACGTCATGCTGGTATGGACTTACCTATAGTGGCTCTGACTGCCAACGTGATGAGTGAAGATCAAAGCCGTTATCTCAAAGCTGGCTGTCAGGCGGTTTTATCCAAACCTATAGTGCAAAAAGATTTCTTAGCTGTGATACAAAAGTTTTGTCAGGCAGGCACTACACTGGATGAACAATTGGAGGCACAATTAGCCTCTGATCCTGTCATCATACAGCTCAAACAAGACTTTAAACTGGCGCTGCCCGCCATGCTGCACGACTTCCAGCTGTGGTTGTCTTCAGCCAACTGGAGTCGTATGCAATATGAAGCTCATAGTGTCAAAGGCAGTGCCGGCAGTATGGGGTATCCACAGTTAACCGAACTGATGTCAACACTGGAGCAAGCGGCAAAAAGTGCGGATACTGAGCGGATTAGCCTTTTGATCGCTGAATTTGTGGCTCTGGTGTCAGCAGAACAAGGGACAGAGCAGGAGGTGAGTAGTGAGTCATAATAGGTTTGAGCTGGCGCCGGAGATCGAGCGCGATAGTATCTGGTTAGCCGACTGGCCTTTGTGCCAGTTGCGCGTGCAAAACGATGCCAATTATCCCTGGTTTATTTTGATCCCAAGACGTCCGGGCATGGTTGAAATTATTGATTTAACGCAGGAAGATCAGAACCAGCTATGGCGGGAAAGTGCTTATTTGTCAGTCTTCCTGAAATCAACCTTTAAGGCCAAAAAACTGAACCTGGCTGCGCTTGGCAATATGGTGCCGCAATTACATCTGCACCATATAGTGCGTTATGAGAATGATTTGGCCTGGCCCGCTCCTGTCTGGGGTAAAGTACCAGCCAGAGCTTATACTGAAGCTGCCTTGCAGCAATTAAAACAAAAGCTGGCGTTATTAACCCTACCCTTATGATGGTTTCGGCCTAAACTAGTAGAATTACCACTTTCTTTGTGGTGCATCTGAGTTAGCATTAGGCCTTGATTGTCTGAAATTTATTGTTGTAAGGAACCTTGTTATGTCGGCTGAAAATGCCTTATTGACCATATTGGTTGAGAAGATCCGCACAGATATGCTGGTGCTGCCAACTTTACCAGAAATGGCTATTCGGGTCAGGAGAACAGCGGACGATCCGGACAGTAACCTGCAGATGATGACGGATGTGATAGCACAGGATCCCGCTTTAGCCGCCCGTATGATCAAAGTAGCCAACAGCGCTTTTATGGGGCGCTCTATTAAAGTGAACTCGCTGAATCAGGCCATTACCCGTATAGGTTTAAGTCAGGTAAAAAATATTGCTACTGCTATGGCGATGGAGCAACTTTTTGTCTCTCAGCACGAGCAAATCAAAGAAAGGATGTCACAAGTCTGGCGTGACAGCGTCAATGTCACCAGCATAGCCCTGGCTTGTTTAAAGCGTTATCTGGCAGAGAACAAACATTGCAATTTAAATCTGGACGTGATGACACTGGCAGGTTTGATGCACCTGATTGGCGCTTTACCCATTTTGACTGAAGCTGAGCGTTATCAAACTGTGTTTGGTGATCCACAATTTTTAGAAAATGCCCTCAACACTTTATCTGGCCAGATAGGGTCCAGCATTATGCGTGCCTGGGATTTTTCAGATACCTACGTACAGATAGTGCTGAACTGGAACAATTCGTCCTATCAGCTTGACCAGGTTTGTTATATCGACTTTATCCGGCTGGGAGCTCTGGTGCAGAGTCCGTTGGAAGGGACAGCCCGTTTGCAGGCGTTTCAGCCTTATATTGAGCGCAATATAGTGCCGGACGCTAACTTTATGGACATCGCAGAAATTCGTCTGATTTCTCAGGAAGTAAAAGCTTTATTTAGCTAGTAAAAAAACTTGAATCAAGCCCTGCAGTGACGCAGGGCTTTTCACATTAGGTTTTACTGAACTGCAATATTGGCTTTTAGTGGCAGCAATGCGTGGCGTAAGGCGTCAGTCATCAGCAATAAGTCGGCATCTAAGCGACCTATCAGATCATCCCAACCCATTTCTTCGTTAGAACCTGACAGCAAGTCATGGAATTTCAGACGTTTAATACTGCCGTCTTCACAGATCAAAAAGGTGACTTTTTCGTCTTGCTCTAATGCCAGCTTAGTTACCAGTTTATCCTGCAGATGGCTTTGCACTTCGTCAGCACTGAGTAAGTGATTGATAAAACGTACTTTAGCGCCTTCTTCATCCGGAGCTTTTAATTCGGCCTCAGCGCCTAACTGAAACCCTTCCGGTAATTCTTTGCCTTGCAACCAGAAATGCAGCTGCTGATTGAGCTGATGGTTATCCAAAAGTGGCATTGCAGGTAAAGAGCCAAAAGCCTTACGCAACAAAGCAAGTAACTCTTCTGCTCTGCTGGCGCTGCTGGTGTCCACTAATAACCAGCCTTGTTGTTTGTCATACAAAGCGGTCGTCACGCTGGATTTACTGAAGGCACGGGGTAGCAGGGTTTGGATCAGTTCTTCTTTTAACGCCTGTTTTTCTTTACGGCTTAAAGGACGGCCTTTTTCCTGCTCCATCGCATCAATTTTTGGTGCCAGCTCTTCGTTGACGACTGAACCTGGCAGCACTTTTTCCTGACGTTTTACCGCAAACAACATCACGTCATTGGTCTGGTGGCAATACTGTTTCAGGCTTGGATGCAAAGGGCTGGTGAAGCCCATTTTAATGGCTTCCTGCGAGGTGCAAGGGGTAAATTTGAATGCAGCTAAGGCCTGCTCTAATTGGTCCTGATCTGTGTTCAGGTTTTCGGTGACCTGATATAAACGTAAATTTTTAAACCACATAATTTCACTACTCTAGCTTGAAGAATTGCGGCTTAGTATACAGAGTTCAACTGCAGGATTTTGACTTTTTCCGTTGAAAATAATAAAGCCCGGTGCACAAGACCGGGCTTTGGATCAGCTTGAGGAATTACGTTTTAAATTTTTCGGGAAACGAATATGGTAGCTCAGGCCATGACCAGGTTCGCTGCTCACCTGAATTGAACCGCCCAGCGTCTGACGGACCAGATTATAGGTAATATGAGTGCCTAAACCGCTGCCGCCCTGATCACGTTTTGTGGTGAAAAACGGATGGAAGAGTTTTTCCAGTTGCTCCTGAGTCAAGCCACGGCCATTGTCAGAGTAGGTAATATCAACCATCTGGCCTTCATCCAGTACGGTAATGCGGATATAACCTTCTTCCAGCTCTTCAAAACCATGAATAAGTGAGTTCATTAAAAGGTTAGTGAAAATCTGTGAAATGGCTCCGGCAGGGCAACTCAACATCAGGCTTTCGGGGCAGTTCACATCAATATGATGGCGGGTTTTTTTAAAGTTTGGCTGTAAAGACCGGATCACTTCGTGCAGATATTCGGCCAGATTAATAGTACGAATGGCATCACTGGTTTGGTCTACTGCTATTTGTTTAAAGCTGGCAATCAGCTCAGAGGCACGTGTCAGGTTGGATTGCAGTAAAGAGGTGCTTTGTTTGGCTTCTTCAATAAAATGCTCAAGCACTTTAGGAGACAAGGTTTTATCTTTATAAGCCAGATCCAGCGCCGCCAGTTTTTCTGCCAGAAAGCTGGTGGCTGTGACGCCTATACCCACTGGGGTATTTACTTCATGGGTAATGCCTGCGACAAAACCACCCAAAGCTGCCATTTTTTCCGACTGCACTAAGCGATCCTGAGCTTGCTTTAAATCATCCACAGTTTTTTCCAGCTCGCTTTGTTTACCACGTAAAGCTTCTTCACTATGGCGGCGGCGCTCTATTTCTTCCCGTAAGGCTTGTTGTTTAACTTCCAGCTCTTGTTTTTGCTGTTGTAAATCCATCATGGCCTGACTTAAGCCTGAGGTTTTACGGGCCACTTCCTGTTCCAGCAATAAGTTGTGCTGATCAAGTTTCTCATTGGAATGCAGCAGTTGTTTCTGGGTGCTTTCTAACTGAACTTTATAATCCTGGACTCTGGCGATCAGGCGGTTAAAGGCATCTGCCATCACGCTGAGTTCATTGGCTTCATCATGCCGGACTTCAACTTTAGTGCCTTCCAGATGATCCAGTTCCAGGTCTTCAATTTGTTGCGTCAGTTCACTCAGGGGTAAAGTCAGTTGACTACGGAAGGCCAGTAAGAACAGGATAATTAAAAAGGTGGTTTTTAACATCGCATTACCGACCAGAAAATAAATACCAATTTTTATCCGATCCAATACCACAGCGCGGCTGGAGAACAGAGTGACATCGCCTACCTGAGTGGCACGGCCGGAGAATTCAAAAATAAGCGGAAAGGTATAACCAAATAAACCAGAGTTTTGTTCTGTTAATCGAATACCTTCCTGCACCAGTTGATTGCTGTAACGTTCGCTGATATCTATGTAACGGCCCAGTTGTGTAATAACAGCGCCACTATCATCCCTTACTATAATGCCTTCGATGGCGGGGATCGCCAGCAAACCGTCAGCGATAATCAGTGCTTGTTGGGTGTTTAGCTCCCAAATAGCGCGGGTCAGACTGCCGGAAAAGGTCTGTTGTAATGTCGCCAATTCACCGTTGATATGATCTTTGGTGTTGAAGTACTCCGCAACAATCTGGCCTAAAGTCACAATAAAGGTCAGGATAAAATACACTGACAAAACTTTAGTCAGCAGCTTACGCGATAAACTTTTCTGCTGCATGAAACAACCTTGTTTGATTCGGCTTAATGATGAATACCATTGAAACACTAACTTATAGAAGATCTGTTTAAATGAAAATACTATATGTAATAAATAACTTAGAGACTAGGCAACAAGAGCTGCTTTGGCAATACGCTGCAGTAAATTGTTAGATTAGGGCAAAAGACGCATTTAATGGTGTTCAATTGCAGTTGCATTCAGTATGGTATCAGTGTCCAATAATTGAACGCATAGACGTGAAAACAAATAAAACCATAATAACGAGGCTGTGTTAATGGCGTTACCTGTATTAATTTGTGACGACTCTTTACTGGCACGAAAACAAGTGCGTAAATCTTTACCTGAGTCTTTTGACGCCGATATTCTGACTGCTGGCAATGGCGTGGAGGCTTTGGCTATTCTGCGTAGTCAGGAGATTGGTTTAGTGTTTTTAGATCTGACCATGCCTGAGCTGGATGGCATAGGAGTGCTTGAAGCTATTAAGCAGGATGGTCTGGATTGTTTTGTTATTGTGATTTCTGCTGATATTCAGCCGGAAATGCAAAAACGGGTGACAGAACTGGGGGCTTTGGCTTTTGTCCACAAACCTGTTAATCCGGAAAAACTTGTCGTCATTTTGAAACAATATGGACTGATATGAGTACAGTATTCTCTGAAGAACAAAGGGATTGTTTGCAGGAGCTGATCAATGTTGCTATGGGCCTGGCCAGCGACAAACTTGCCCGTTTTTTAAATACCTTTGTGCATTTACAGGTACCTGCCATCGAGCTGGTAAACTCAGCTCAAATTCCTGCTCAATTTGAAGCCCGTTACAGCAATACCGAAGCAGCCTTAGTCAGTCAGGGCTTTTTAGGTAATGATGGCTTGAGAGGGGAGGCTATCGTCTTGTATCAACTGGACAACGCGCATCGTATTGCCGCTTTGTTAGGTTATGACACGGACAGTGCTTCTGAGCTTGAAATGCTCACTGACATCAGCTCTATTTTAACCACTACTTTTTTAAATGGGCTGGCGGATCAAATTGACAATAGTTTGTCCTACAGTGCTCCAAGGGTGTTGTCATCCCGCCAAAACAATGTCTCAGAGGCTTTGCAGGAAACCGCCTTTCACTGGGAACTGGCATTAAAGGTAGACATCAGTTATCAACTGGTCGATCATTCTTTTAATTGCGATATGTTGCTATTAATACCAGGAGAAGCTGTGTTAAATATCCAGAAAATTCTTGAGCGGATTTTGGAAGAGTATTGATGTCTGAAGACTGGTTAACCGGCCCTGTATTGGAGCAATTAAATAGTGGCGTGCTGGTGGTAGACGAACAGTTAAAACTGGTGTATCTGAATAGTTTTTTGCAACGCCATAGTTCAGTACAACTTTCTGATGCTAAAGGGAAAAGCTTATTTCAGGTATTCACTGATGTACCTGAAGCCTGGCTCAGACGTAAGTTTGCATCAGTGCTCGAATTACAAAGCCCATCCTTTAGCAGTTGGGAGCAACGGCAGTATATTATTAAGTTGCCGCATCTGAGACCTGTCACCAGTTCCAGTCAATATATGGCGCAAAATTGCACTATGCTGCCGCTGAAGGATCCAGAGGGCCGACGTTATGTTTGTCTGTTGATTGAAGACGCGACTGATGCTTTTGTCTACCAGCAACATTTACAAACCACCTTACAAAAACTGGAACTAAGTAACCGCATTGATGGTTTAACCCAGGCTTTAAACCGGCGCTATTGGGAAGAGCAGTTAAAACTGGAAGTGCAACGAGCTCAGCGTTATCAGCAGCCTTTGTCGCTGTTATTGTTTGACCTGGATAAATTTAAGCAGCTCAATGATCAGTATGGTCATTTAGGTGGTGATTGTGTCTTGATTGAGCTAACGGCACGGGTCAGAGTTTTGTTACGTGATACCGACTGGTTTGGCCGTTACGGTGGTGAGGAGTTTGGCATAGTACTGACCAATACAGCTTTGGCTGGTGCTTTGGAAGTGGCTGAACGTGTTTGTCTGGCGGTCAACAGCACAGCTGTCACATTCCATGAGCAATCTATAGCAACATCAGTCAGTATAGGTGTGGCGCAACTGGATGCTGTGGGTGACAGAGCGCACGAAGTACTGATAGGTCAAGCTGATATAGCACTTTATAACGCCAAAAGAGATGGTCGCAACAGAGTGGTGGTCTTTAGTGCGGGTGAAACGGAATTTCTGCTGAAGGCGAATTAAGCCGTAGTGAATTTTAGAATAATCTAAACATTTAGATTGACAGACGTCTAAAACTTTGAGCATATAGAGAGTATGAAAAAGACACAAATCCGCAATACACTCACCATTATTATTACCACCAACCCTGCGGGGTAGGAGGTCGGCGGCGTATTGTTTTCAAAAAGGCCCGTGACCTCCCTGTCACGGGCCTTTTTCGTTTAGCAAGGAGTAAAACATGAGGGTGCTTAAGTTTGGTGGTTCGTCTCTGGCGTCGGTAACCCGCTTCCTCGAGGTGGCGGATATAGTGCAACAACAAGTGGGTAACCAGAGCGTTGGTCTGGTGTTGTCTGCGCCTCAAGGTGTCACCAACTTACTGGTGGAACTGACAGATCTGGCTTTTTTAGGCTCGGATTATCAGCCTTTACTGCTGCAATGGAAGCAGCGTCTGGCACAGTTAATAGCAGAAGCTGCTTTGCGGGTCAGTAGCGAACAGCTAAAAGCAGTGCAGCAACTGGCGGACGAACAAGAGCAAAAGCTGACTGAACGTTTGCAAGGCATCAGCTTATTGAGTTATTGCCCTGATCATATCAAGGCGCAAATTTTAGGGATGGGAGAGCAGTTTAGTGTCTGTCTGATGACAGCTCTGTTTAAATCCCGTCAGGTTGATGTGGTGCTGCTGGACTCTGTGGCTTTGGTGAAAAGTCAGGGCGATTATTTAAATGCGGTGGCAGATATTCCTGCTTCTGAACAAACTTTTGCTGCAGCTTTGGCTAAACAATCGGCGCAGGTCTATGTAATGGCCGGTTTTGTCTCCAGCAATGCGCAGGGTGAGCTGTGTTTATTAGGCCGCAATGGCTCTGACTACTCAGCTGCTATTGTCGCTGCTGCGGTCAAAGCATCAGTCTGTGAGATATGGACTGATGTAGATGGCGTCTACAGCGCCGACCCACGTCAGGTGAAACAAGCCAAACTGATTGACCATTTATCTTATGATGAAGCTATGGAGCTGTCGTACTTTGGTGCCAAAGTGCTGCATCCAAAAACCATTGGGCCTCTAGCTCGTTTTCAAATTCCTTGTTATATCAAAAATACCTTAAATCTGGCAGCTTCGGGCACCTGCATTGATGCAAATAATAATGGTGATTCGCTGGTTAAAGGCATTTCCAGCCTTGAGCATCTGGCGCTGATCACTGTCTCTGGCCCAGGACTCAAAGGTGTGGTCGGTATGGCCTCGCGTGTGTTTGCCACTATGGCGCGTGAGCAGGTATCGGTCAGTTTAATTACTCAGTCGTCTTCTGAATTTAGTATCAGCTTCTGTGTGGCACAACTGGATTTAGCCGCTGCGAAAAAAGCGCTGGAAGCTGAGTTTGAACTGGAATTACAAGGCAAGTTATTAAGACCACTGCAAATCTTATCCGATATGGCGATCGTGAGCCTGGTAGGTGACGGTATGCGTCAGCATCGCGGTGTGGCTGCTAAGTTTTTTGCGTCTTTAGCGCAAGCACGGGTCAACGTAGTGGCTATAGCGCAAGACAGCAGCGAGCGTTCTATCTCAGCTGTGGTAGAACAAAAGGCCTGTCAGAATGCGGTGAAGGTCTGTCACGAGAACTTCTTCAGCCATATCCCAAGCATCGATGTATTTCTGGTCGGTTGTGGTGTGGTGGGCAGTGAATTACTGGCGCAGTTCCAGCGTCAGCAGCAGTTCTTACAGCAACGTAACGTTAAGCTGAAAGTCTATGGTATTGCTAACTCTAAGGCCTTGTTGCTGGATGAAAAGGGTATAGAGTTAAGCCAGTGGCAACAGCAAATGCAGCAAGCCAAAGCGCAGTTTTCTGTGGCAGATTTAAGCCGTTTTGTGCAGGAGCAGCATTTAACTAATCCGGTTTTGATTGATTGCAGCAGCGCAGAACCTGTGGCTAATTTGTATGTTGATTTCTTAAAAGCCGGTTTTCATGTAGTGACACCAAACAAAAAAGCCAATACGGGCTCTTTGGACTATTACCATCAGTTGCGTCAGGTGGCACAGCAGCACCGTCGTCGTTTCCTGTATGAAACCACTGTAGGCGCTGGTTTGCCGGTGATCGACACCTTACAGGGCTTGTTTAATGCCGGTGACGAGCTGGTGGCTTTTGAAGGGATTTTATCCGGCTCTTTGTCGTATATTTTTGGTTTGCTGGAGCAGGGTGTTGCTTTATCACAAGTAACCACTCAGGCCCGTGATTTAGGTTTTACCGAACCGGATCCTCGCGATGATTTATCCGGTATGGATGTGGCGCGTAAGTTACTGATTATGGCTCGTGAATCGGGTCTGATGCTGAATTTAGCTGATGTAGAAGTAGAAGGTGTGTTACCCAATGACTTTGCCCCTGGCACAGATGTAGCCACTTTTATGCAGCAGTTGCCACAGCTTGATCACGCCTTTGCAGAGCGCATTGCAGAAGCGAAAGCCAGAGGCCAGGTGCTGAGGTATATAGGCGAAATCAATGAAGGTCGCTGCAAAGTAGCCATCAAAGCTTTGGATCTGGATCACCCATTGGCCAAAGTGAAAGACGGTGAAAATGCGCTGGCTATTCATACCCGGTATTACCAGCCTATTCCTTTTGTGTTACGTGGTTATGGTGCTGGTGCTGCGGTCACCGCAGCTGGTGTGTTCAGTGATGTGATGCGGACTTTGTCCTGGCAGCAGGAGATGTAATATGAAGTCGTATTTTGCGCCTGCATCCACAGGGAATTTTTCTGTTGGCTTTGATTTATTAGGCGCTGCTTTTGAGCCTGTGGACGGCTCTTTGTTTGGTGACGAACTGCGTATTCATAGTGAGCAGGCAGAGCTGAGCTTAAGCCTGACTGGCCGTTATGTGCATCAGTTGCCAAAAGACACGGACCATAACTTAGTGCTGAAGTGTTTTTATGCCTTTGAAAAGGCAATAGGCCGAACTTTGCCGCGACTGCAACTGGAGCTGGTGAAAAACCTGCCGGTAGGCAGTGGTTTAGGCTCCAGTGCCTGCTCTATAGTGGTCGCCTGTTATGCCTTTAATGACTACTTTGGTAAACCTCTGGATGACTATCAGCTATTGCAGCTGATGGCGCAGTTGGAAGGGGGCGTCAGTGGTTCAGTGCATTACGATAATGTGGCTCCATCCTTTTACGGTGGCTTGTTATTGATGTTGCCGGACAGCCCTTTGTTGTGCCGGGCTTTGCCCTGGTTTGAACACTGGCAAGTGGTGCTTTGTTATCCGGGTACTGTGCTGTCGACCAAAGAAGCCCGGGCTGTATTGCCACAGCAATTGACGCTGAAACACAGCATAGCTTTTGCCGGCATGTTAAGCCGTTTTATCAGCGCTTTGTATGCCAAAGATGAAAGCGAAGCTTTTGCTGCTTTGCAGGACTTAGTGGCAGAACCTGCCCGTCAGCATCTGATGCCTGAACTTGCACCAATACGCGAAAAGTTAACAGCTCAGGGTATAGGGCATGTAGGTATTTCCGGCGCTGGCCCTACTATTTTTGCGGTTTGTCAAAATGACACTCAGGCCAAATTTGCCGATGATTATTTACAACAGCATTACGCTAAAAACTCAGATGCCATGACTACAGTTTGTCGTCTGGCGAGACAAGGCGCACGTGCGCTGTAGGATGTAAAAATGCAATTAACAAATACGAAAGTCGCTTCACAACAAGTTAGTTTTTTGGACGCAGTGCGTATTGGTTTAGGTGAGCAGCAAGGTCTGTTTTTCCCAACCCAGTGGCCAACTCTGGATATAGAAGCTTTATTAGAGCTGCCTTTTGTTGAGCGCAGCGCCAAAGTGCTACACGCTTTAATAGGTGATGAGCTTTCAGCTGAACAAATTCATCAGATGGTAAGTAACGCTTTTCAGTTTCCGGCCCCTTTAGCGCAAGTGACAGAGGATGTGGCTTGTTTAGAGTTATTCCATGGCCCAACTTTAGCCTTTAAAGACTTTGGTGGCCGTTTTATGGCACAGGCTTTAATTCAGGCGCAAAAGCAGCAGAATGTCAGTAAAACTACTATTGTCACTGCCACTTCGGGTGATACAGGTGCAGCTGTAGCTCATGCTTTTTATCAACAGGCAGGTGTGGATGTGGTGATTTTATTTCCCAAAGGAAAAATCAGCCCACTGCAAGAGAAGTTGTTTACTACTTTAGGCCATAACATTCACACATTGGCGGTAGAAGCTGACTTTGATCAATGTCAGGCTTTAGTTAAAGAGGTATTTAACGACCGCGATTTAGTCAAACAGCTAAATATTAACTCAGCGAACTCTATTAATATCAGCCGTTTATTTGCCCAGATTTGTTATTACTTTGAAGCTGTGGCTCAGGTGCCAAAAGATAAACGTGATCAAATCGTCATTGCTGTGCCCAGTGGTAACTTTGGTAACCTGACCGCTGGTTTGATTGCCAAGGTATTAGGTTTACCTATCAAGCGTATGATAGCTGCTACTAACTTAAACGACACTGTGCCGCGTTACTGGAAAGATGGCCAGTGGGCACCGAACAAAACTGTGGCAACCTTATCCAATGCGATGGACGTCAGTGCGCCGAATAACTGGCCACGGGTTGAAGCTTTATTGGCGCAAGGTAAAATTTCACGCGACGATTTAGAAGCTGTGATGGTGGACGAAGAAGATACCCAGGTCTCTATGCGTTTATTGGCGCATTTAGGTTATGTCAGCGAACCTCATGCTGCTATTGCCTACAAAGCGTTAAAACGCAGTTTGCAGGACGGTGAATTTGGTATTTTCTTAGGCACTGCGCATCCGGCGAAATTTAAAGAACAGGTCGAAAACATCCTTGGCAGTCCTATTGCCTTACCACCTGAGTTAGCTGCTGTGGCATCTGAGACAAGTTTAAGTGCAGATATGGCGCCGGATTTTGTACAATTACGCCAATTCTTACTGACTCTGGATAAATAAACTGTGTCTTTACACTGGCAAGACGTGATTGGGGCTGAAAAAAATCAGCCCTATTTTCTGCAAACTATGGATTACTTAAAGCAACAACGTGCCGCCGGGCAAGTGATTTATCCACCTGAGGCACTGGTGTTTAACGCTTTTAAGCTGACGCCTTTTGCAAAGATGAAAGTAGTAGTGATAGGGCAGGATCCTTACCATGGTCCCAATCAGGCCCATGGTTTAAGTTTTTCTGTGCCTGCAGGAGTCGCTATTCCACCTTCTTTGCGTAATATCTACAAAGAGTTGGCGCTGGAGTATGTGGATTTTCAGGTGCCCAAACATGGTTGTCTGGAAAGCTGGGCAGAGCAGGGCGTGTTGTTACTCAATACCGCCTTGACTGTGGTGGCGAATGAAGCCAATTCACACCGCAATTTAGGCTGGGAGCAGTTTACCGATCAGGTGATCCGCGCTATCAGTGCTAATGCTGAAGGCATCGTCTTTTTGTTATGGGGCAGCCATGCGATTAAAAAATCACAGCTGATAGACCAGACAAAACATCATATTCTGACAGCACCTCATCCATCACCTTTGTCAGCGCATCGTGGCTTTTTGGGCTGTGGACATTTTGCCAAAGCAAATGAATTGCTGCAGCAACAAGGCAAACAACCAATCTGCTGGCAGGTGTAACCAGAGGTACCCTGATTAGAATTGGGCCTGAATTACAGCCAAATAAAAAGCCCCGACATTGCTGCCGGGGCTTTTTATTAACTTAATTCGATGTCAACTAACTCAGGCTCTATGGTCCAGTCTATGTCTTCCAGTTCTCGTTTTAAGCGCTGGCGTTCTTTGACTGCTTCAATTTCGCGCCACTTGCGTTTTACTGCACGGCTCTTGGTCGCAGGACGCTCCAACATATTCAGTAAGTCTTCGAAGCTTTCCATGGTTGCCCCTCTGAGTTGTTGTTATTTTCAACAAATTAGTACCACACTTTGTCTAAAAATAAAATAACTCTTTGACACAAATATGAACGAAAAATGAATGTTTTTCGTTCATTCAACGGCTTAGCCCAGGTTCAACTGCTTAAATTTTGCGATAAGTGCTTGTGTGGACGCATCAAAGCTGTTTTTTTGTTGATCAGATAACACCTGATAAATAGGCGTTGATAACTGCTTACCCAGCTCTACACCCCACTGATCAAAAGAGTTAATATTCCACAATACACCCTGACAAAACACCTTCTGCTCATAAAGCGCAATTAAGGCGCCTAAATAATAAGGTGATAATTCCGGCAGTAATAAAGTGTTGCTTGGCTTATTCCCTGGCGACACTTTATGTGGTGCCAAAGCAATAGCTTCAGCTTCTGACGCACCAGTGGCCAAAACTTCGGCTTTGGCTTCATCAAAGGTTTTACCCTGCATCAAGGCCTGAGTCTGGGCAAAGCAATGAGCAGCTAATCTGTGGTGGTGATCTTTTAGCTCGTGGCTGACTTTGGCTGGCAGAATAAAGTCTGACGGCACAGCCAATACACTTTGATGCAATAACTGATGGTAAGCGTGCTGACCATTAGTACCTGCATCCCCCCAAATTACCGGAGCTGTGGCGTCGGTGAGTGGCTTGCCATCGACATCCACTCCTTTGCCGTTACTTTCCATATCCAGTTGCTGCACATAAGAGGGCAGGAAACGTAAATAATGGCTGTACGGCAACAAAGCCTGAGCCTGACAACCTTTGGCATTGATATACCAGACGCCAAGCAAGGCCAAAATCACCGGCATATTTTGCTCAAGTGGGGCATGGATAAAATGCTGGTCCATATCACGGGCGCCTTTGAGCAGTTGCTGAAACTGCTGCATGCCCAATTGCAACGCTACAGGGAAACCTATGGCAGACCACAATGAATAACGACCACCCACCCAGTCCCACATCGGCAGAATATGTTCAGCCACTATACCAAACTCCGCTGCGGCTTTGATATTGGACGAAGTAGCCCAGAAATGCTGAGCTATAGCGGCTTTGTCTGCGCCTTTATCAGTGAACCACTGACGTACAGCCAAGGCATTTTGTTTGGTTTCTTCGGTACCAAAAGACTTGGAAGCAACAAAGACCAGAGTCGTTGCAGGGTCTAAATTTTTCACCACATCAGAAACAACGGCGCCGTCTATATTGCCGGCAAAGTGAATACGCACCGGGCTTTGGTTAAAAGGCGCTAAAGCTTCACAGGCCATTTGTGGGCCCAATAAAGAGCCTCCAATGCCAATCCAGATCAGATCCGTGATGGCATCTCCCTGATAACCTTTGTATTCACCCTGATGCAACTGGCCAATCAGCTCCGCCATTCGTGCATGGCAGGCCTGAATTTCTGGTTGCAAATCAACACCATCTAACACTAAAGGAGTTTTTGAATCTGCACGTAACGCCATGTGCCAGACCGCACGTTGCTCAGTGTTGTTAATTTTGTCGCCGTTAAGCATCTGCTGCATTTTGCTTTGGATCTGGCTTTGTTTTGCCAACTCCAGCAGCTTTTGCCAGATGCTATCTGTGATCAGGTTTTTGGCAAAATCCAGGTGAATACCACAGGCATTAACCTGAAATTTTTCAGCACGTTTTGGATCTGCGGCAAACTCCTGACGCAAGGACAAAGGCTGTTGCGCCAGCTGTTTTAATTCAGCCCAGACTGCAGACGACATCATATAAACTCCTGTAGTGTTCACTGTGGTGAAAATATTAAGCTTGTAACCAGGCCTGTAACTAGGCCTGTAATTGGGCCTGAATCAGACTTTCCAGCTTGCGCTGATCAATGGCAAATTTACGAATACCTTCCGACAGCTTTTCTGTCGCCATCGCATCTTCATTCAGTGCCCAGCGGAATTCTGTTTCAGTTAAAGCCGCAGCTTCTTGTGTGGTAGCACCTGTATCTTTCAGATGAACTGTTAAATCGCCTTGCTGCTGACTCAATTCTTCCAGTAATCCAGGGCTGATGGTTAAACGGTCACAGCCTGCTAAAGCTAAAACTTCGCCAATATTGCGGAAACTGGCGCCCATCACCACGGTTTTATGGCCATAAGTTTTGAAATAACGGTAAATTTCGCGCACAGAAACTACACCAGGATCGGTTTCTGCCGTGTAATCTTGTTTGGTGGCTGCTTTGTACCAGTCCAGAATACGGCCAACAAAAGGTGAAATTAAAAACACACCAGCTTCAGCACAAGCACGGGCCTGCGCCATATGGAAGAGCAGCGTCAGGTTACATTGAATACCTTGTAGTTCCAGTTGGCGGGCCGCCTGAATGCCTTCCCAGGTCGAAGCTATTTTGATCAGAATCCGATCTTTGCTGATGCCATTTTCTTCATACAAAGCGACCAGTTGCAGCGCTTTAGTGATGCTGGCCTGGGTATCAAAAGACAAGCGGGCATCCACTTCAGTAGAAACACGACCTGGAACTAACTTGCTGATCTGAGTACCAATATCAACCGCAAACTTATCACTGGCGATGCTGACTTGTGTCGCCAGATCTGAGCTTTTGCTTTTGGCGTAAGCCACAGCCTGAGCCAATAAAGGCGTAGAAAACTCCAACTGACTGGCGTTTAATAACAAAGAAGGGTTAGTGGTGGCATCTACAGGGCGGAACTGTTCAATGGCACCTAAGTCGCCACTATCGACTACTACAGTAGTCACTGCTTTTAGCTGTTCTAGTAATGTGCTCATATTGTTTTATTACCGTTTTTCTGATCACAACTTCGTGATATTAAGTTTTATACTAAATAAATGTAGGAAAATTACAACATAAAAACCTGCTTTTATGGCAAGTTTCCGACATTTCGAATGGGTGCTGATACAGCTGTTGCAATGCAGGGAGCATGCGCCTTTCATGTTAACCTGAGCTTAACATTAAAAAAAGTAAAAACCATGGCAAAGCCGCGTCCGTATTGAGTTTTATTGTCGAATCAAAGCTGATGTTTTGATATAGTCTCTAACCTTAGTTGTACAGGAAGCCAAAACCCATGTTGATGGTGATATCACCCGCCAAAGATTTAGATTATCAAAGCCCATTACCAGTCCAGGCATTCAGCCAACCGGCTTTGCTGGATCAAAGCCTTGAACTGATGCCTTATTGCCGCGATCTGACACCTGCTCAGCTGTCCAGCCTGATGCATATCAGTGACAAACTGGCGGGCCTTAATGCGGCGCGGTTTGCAGAGTGGTCCACGCCTTTTACACCGGACAACGCCCGTCAGGCTGTCTTTGCTTTTAATGGTGATGTGTATCAGGGCTTGCAAGCGTCCAGCCTGAAACAAAAAGATCTTGAGTATGCTCAGCAGCATTTGCGTATTTTAAGTGGGTTATATGGTGTATTAAGGCCGCTGGATTTGATGCAACCTTACCGTCTTGAAATGGGCACTTCGTTAGAAAATGGCCGTGGCAAGAATCTTTACCAGTTCTGGGGCGACCGCATCAGTACTGAACTAAACCAGCAACTCGAACAGCTAAATTCACAAACTTTGTTGAATCTGGCTTCTCAGGAATACTTTAAAGCTGTGGATAAAAAGGCGCTGAAGGCCAAAGTAGTGAATGTAGAATTTAAAGACTTCAAAAATGGTCAGTATAAAATCATCAGTTTTTTTGCGAAAAAAGCCCGAGGCCTGATGGCGCGTTATGTGATTGAACACCAAGTTGATCAGTTGGATGGTTTAAAGCAATTTAACAGTGCCGGTTATCAGTTTAGCAGTGCCGACTCCAAAGCTGACAAACTGGTGTTTACACGGATGCAACAACAAAACTAATACTTCGCCGTTTTTAGGCGAAGTAAGCTGAAAAAGCCGCATAAAACTGCGGCTTTTTGTTGCGCTTTTTTAATTGGCTTTTGCTAAAATGCGCGGCTCTATTGATCTGAGTGTTGCCCTATGAAATTCCCTGGTCGTCGTAAACTCAAACATTATTTTCCTGTGTCTCAGCCTAAGCTGACTTTACCCAGCTACGAAGTGCGGCCAGAACTGGACACTTATATTGTGGGTTTGGACCAAACCATAGTGGATGTAATAGCCAACGTCAGCGATGAATTTCTGCAAAAGTACGGCATAGGCAAAGGCTTATCGAATTTAGTCGAACATGGCAAAGCCGATCTGATTTATCAGGAACTGGTAGGCTCCAATGCTATTTCTGATCACTTTGCTGGCGGCACTATTGGCAACACAGTGCACAACTATTCAGTACTGGCCGACGATAAATCTGTGTTATTGGGTGTGATGTCGTCCAATATCCAATTGGGTTCTCCTGCCTATCACTACTTATGCCATACCAGCAGCAAAGTGGATATGAACCATCTGCAAGGTGTGCCAGGTGATATAGGTCGTGGTATTACTCTGATCACTCCGGATGGCGAACGCACTTTTGTGATTGACCCGGGTGATATGGATGAGCTGACAGCTGCTTATATTCCAACAGATATTATCTCCAAAGCTGCTGCCGTAGTGGTCAGTGCTTATCCGCTGCGTGCGACCGACCAGCCCATCCAACAAGCCATGGTCAAAACTTTATCTGATGCCAAAGCTGCTGATGTACCTGTAGTGATGAGCTTAGGTACTAAACATTTAGTGGAAGAACATCAGGTCGTGATCCAGCAAACTCTGGCACAGTATGTCAATGTGCTGGCGATGAATGAACTGGAAGCTGAAGCTTTAACTGGTTTTGCTGATCCTTTGTTAGCAGCAGAAGCGGCGTTGGATTATGTCGATATGGTGCTGTTAACCGCAGGCCCTGAGGGTTTGTATTTATGTGGATACACAGACGCATCAGTCAAACGCGAAACCACCAATCCAATTAAATCCGGTGCTTTGGCTGATTACAACGAATTCGAATTCAGCCGCCCTATGCAGAGAAAAGACTGCCAGCAGCCAGTGAAAGTTTACTCGCACATCGACCCTTATTTAGGTGGGCCTGAGCGGATTAAAAATACTAATGGAGCAGGCGATGGCGCTTTAGCTGCTATTTTGCATGATATAGCCGCCAATCATTTTCACCGTCAAACTTTGCCTTTATCCAGTAAACACGAACAGCCTTATCTGGCGTATTCGTCCTTTGCTCAGATCTGTAAATACGCCAACCGCGTTAGCTACGCTATTCTGGTGCAAAACGCACCCCGTTTATCCAAAGGTTTACCGGAAAAAGAAGACTCTCTGGAAGAAAGCTACTGGGACAGATAACAAAGGTCTGATGCTGCGTAAAAATATCAGCATGAACTGACCAGCCTGAAACCTTATCAAAGCTCTGCGTTGATGAGGTTTCAGGCTGGTTGTAGCAGGTTGGGCCTGATGTAACATAGTGCTTTACAGCAAGGTCCAGAAGCTTCTATGCTGCGGTTATGAGTTCTAAACCCGGTACATACTGTGTGGCAGCAGGTTATATTGCTAAGTTGTTTGAGTTTTTTTGCCGTAGCAGAACCTTTGGATGTACAGTTTCAAAGTAAAATGCCCCCGGATTGGCTAGCCCAGGAGCCAGCTGGCAACGAAAGTTTAGAGTTGAGTTTAATGCGGCTGATTTTCGCGCATAACTCTGGATTACGCCCGGATTTTGCGTTGGTTAACCATACCAAAGCCAGTGAATTGACCCGAACTTCATCCAATAGCTGCATGGCCAGCATTCTGAAAAATCCACAACGTGAAGCAGAGTTTTTGTTCAGTAAACCATTTTCTGCCATTGAAGGGCTGAAACTCTATTTGCCTGCAGACAGCTTGTTCCATCCGCGACTACAAACCAAGTTAAAGCAATGGGGCGGTAAAGTCAGATTGCGTGAGTTATTGCTGACTGAACCAGACTTTATCATAGGGCTGGATATGGAGCGCTCTTATGGCTCGGATTTAGATCTGTTGTTCAAAGAGAATGCCGTCAGCCGTAATTTATACTTTAAACAAAGTGGCGCACAGATAGCTCAGCTTTGGCCTATGCTACAGCAATACAGAGTTTCAGCTGTACTGGAGTATCCTTTTATGTTGGCGACTACGGATGCCAGTAAACTGGAAGGTTACAATGTGGCGGAGGCACAACCTTTGCAATTGGCCTATTTCGCCTGCAATAAAAGTGAAACAGGACAAGCTATTATCGACCAGTTGAATCAAAGTATTGATTCACTGGCTGGTACTCAAGCCTATCTGGACTTGCATTTAAAAACAGTACCGACAGAGCGGCGACAAGACTTTGTGCAGAACTATAACAGGCTGATGCTGGGAGATTAGGACTAAGCAGAGCTTTGATTGAAGTCACAGAGTTCGCTGCGTTTTACCGCGAACTCTGTGACCATGGAATAGAGAATTAACCTTTGGCTCTGGCAGCTTTTTTAAGCGCTTTTTTCTTGGCTGCGGTTTTAGGTTTTTTCTGCTTGGTTGGCGCTTTAGCTTCTTTATGTTTAGGACGCATGCCTTCAATAAAACGGCGTTTTAATGGCTGCTCTGTGTAACGTTCTACCTTACCCACCACACCAATATCATGGGCTTCCACTAACGAAATAGCTGTGCCTTTTTTACCTGCTCGGCCAGTACGACCAATGCGGTGCACATAGACATCAGCAGTACGCGGCATATCGTAGTTAATCACATGAGTGATATCGTCGATATCCAGACCACGGGCCGCTATATCGGTCGCGACCAGAATACGCACCTGATTGTTACTGAAACGGGCTAAAGCCAACTGACGTTTGTCCTGTGCCATTTCACCCTGTAACCAGCAGCATTTTAAGCCTGCGGCTTCCAGCTGACCTGTTAAGGTGGCTAAACGCTCACGGGTTTTCACAAAAACTATGACTTTGCTGACATCTTCCTGTTTCAGAATATGAATAAGTAAAGCCAGCTTATGATCAGCGTCGTCCGCTGCGTGCATCCACTGCAGAATTTTGGCTTTTTCACGACGTGGAGGTGTGGCTTCAACCAGCACAGGCTCACGTAAGGCGCGTTCAGAAAACTTATTGACGCCATTACCTTCCAGAGTGGCTGAGAACAACATGGTCTGACGGCGACGTTTAGCTTCCAGAATAATGCGGTTCATTTCACCGACAAAACCCATATCCAGCATACGGTCGGCTTCGTCGAGGATCAGTACTTCCACTTCGTCAGCATGGAAACTTTCGTTATCCAGATACTCAATTAAACGACCCGGTGTCGCTACCAGAATATCGTTATTTTTTTCTAAGGTTTCTTTATGACTGCCATAGTTAATTCCACCTGTGATCACACCAGCATGCAGGTCAGTCAGCATAATCAGCTGTTGCACCTGTTCAAAAATCTGATAGGCCAGTTCACGGGTTGGCGTCATGATCAATACGCGGGCGAAACCCGGATCACGACGCGGAAAATCCAGCAGGTACTGAATAGCCGGCAATAAAAACGCCAGAGTTTTGCCTGTGCCTGTAGGCGCACTGGCCAGTATGTCGCGGCCTTCCAAAGCCACAGGAATAGCCAGTTTCTGAATGCTGGTCGCTTCTTTGAAACCCGCTTTACTCAGGGTTTTCTCTAAGCTCTCATCCAGTTGAAACTCAGCAAAGGTCATTTTTTCCTGTGCAGTGTTAATTTCGCTCACGCTGTTCTTACCTTCTGTTTAAATCACGTTTAATAAGATGATGTTCTGTACTGACATACAAAACAGCTTCTTATACACTGCCACTCTTTTGGCCTTAGTCAGTAAGGACAGTAGTGAGCGGCTTTCGGTGTAAAGAATTTTTTGTTGGCCACGACCGCTGTGCGATGAAAGTCGGCACGGACGCCTTCCTGCTGGGCGCATGGGCAACTTTACCCAAGGCAGGCCCAGCGCTGGATATAGGCGCGGGTAGTGGCATTTTGTCTCTGATGCTGGCGCAGCGAATGCAAAAATCAGGGCTGAACCCTTTGGTTTATGCGGTTGAGCTGGACCAGGATGCGGCCATACAGGCGCAGGATAATGTGGCGGCCAGTCGCTGGGCGGCACAAATCCAAGTCATTCAGGCCGATATTCTAACCTATGCGGCGACGGATAACCAACCAGAGCATAGATTTGAGCTGATTATCAGCAATCCGCCTTATTTTCAGCAAAGTTTAGCTGCTGTTGACTCAAAAAGGCATCAGGCCCGCCATACCGATAGCTTATCTTTTACGGACTTAGCAGTGGTTGCTAAAAAGCTGGCTACTACGAATGCTCATTTTTGTCTGGTTTTGCCTGCGGATGTTGATTTTATCTCCGTGGCAGAACTGGCGGGCTGGACTTTACAGCGGCGTTGTCTGGTCAAAACCGCTGCTCATAAAGCAGCTAAATTGCAGTTACTGGATTTTAGTGCCGGTGCCGAAACTGGCCAGAGTGAACACACAGAACTCTTGATACAGCAAAGCCCGGGCCAGTACAGTGATGAGTATCGCACACTGCTGGCCGATTTTTATTTAAGGTTTTAATTGATGACCGCTTCCAGCCCCTTTAGCCCAAAAGAGTTACGCCAGTTGGTGTTGCAGCACCAGGGCTTGCTAAAACCAGCGTCCGGTAAAGAGGCTGTGGCAGAGGTGTTAAAGCAAATCAGTTATGTGCAACTGGATTCGATTTATGTAGTGGAACGGGCACATCATCATGTGCTGTATAACAGAGTAAAAAACTATCAGCCGAAGCTATTAGACAAGGCGCTGGAGCAAAAACAGAGTTTTGAATACTGGTCGCACGCCGCTGCATTTTTACCATCGGAGGATTATCGTTTTAGTTTGCAGCGAAAGCTGTTACTGCAAAACGGCAACAATCACTGGTTTAATCCTGAGCAGCAACTGATGAATGAAGTGCTGGCCCGTATTGAAGCCGAAGGACCACTGAAGGCCAGTGATTTTGCCAGTGAAAATGGAAATGCGGGCAAGAAAAACGGTGCCTGGTGGGACTGGCAACCAGCCAAGCAGGCGCTGGAACAGCTCTTTATGCAAGGCAAGTTGATGGTGGCGCGGCGGGATAAGTTCCAGAAAGTCTATGATCTGGCGGAACGGGTCTGGCCTGATCATCATCAACATCTGCCACCTACAGACTCTGAGTTTGCTGATTATTTAATAGAGCGTTGCCTGCAAAGTCAGGCTGTGGCGACAATGCAGCAGATAGGTTACCTGCGTAAGAATATGCAGTTGGCACTCAAGCAGCAGCTAAACCAACAGCTGGAGCAGGGCAGGCTGCAGACTTTTCTGCTGGATGGAAAGACATATTACTACAGGCCCCAGTTAGCGCTTACTCACAATATCTCCCAAAAACTGCCCAATAAAGTCTGGCTGTTGTCGCCTTTTGATAACTTAGTGATCCAGCGTGACAGGTTAAAGCAGCTATTTAATTTTGATTATCAGATCGAAGTTTATGTGCCAGCGGCCAAACGTCAGATAGGTTATTACAGCCTGCCTGTATTGTATAAAGATCAGTTTATAGGCCAGGTCGATGTCAAAGCAGACAGAGCCAGCAAAACCTTATTGTTGCAGCATTTAGTATTAAATGAGCAAGTGAAATTGACGGACGCATTAAAAGCGGCTTTGACCAAAGCTGTGCTGGAATATGCCTTTTTTAATGGTTGTGAAAGCTGGCAACTGGTCAAAGCCAGTGCAAAAATTCACGACTGGCTTATCGGTTAAAGCTTGGTTCGGTAGATGTACTTCGCCAAAGCATGCTGTTGTCTCTGAAGCTCAAGTACAAAAAGCTGAGCAACTTTTGAAGCCCCCTGCACCGATAAATGGGTATTGTCGGTTTTGCCATCCGGAAACTTCTGATACAAAGCAGCTGGTACCTGAATAAAATACGGCTGACTGCCTTGCGGTCCTGACTTTTGCCAGAAATCGCAGCTTTGCTTCTGTAAATCAAAAAAGTCGATTTGAGCCAATTCGGCCTGCTGTTTGGCTTGGGCTGCATAAGCGGCTAAATCCCGCTTTAAGCTGTTGCCTGTAAAATTTCGCCTGCAGATCGAGCTGGCAAGTAGTGGAATAGCGGCTTTGGCTTTTACCTCGCGGATAAACTGCTGCAGCAACTCTGGGTAACGCGTATTCACTTCGGCATAACGTTTGGGGTCGTCTTGTTTTTGATCGTTATGACCAAATTGGATCAGTACATAATCACCCGCTTGTAATTCATCAAGCAGCATTTGCAAGCGGCCTTCATTTAAAAAACGAAGAGTACTGCGGCCATTGGCTGCTAAATTAATCACTTGCAGTTGCGGCAGCATAAATTCAGGCAATAACTGACCCCAACCGCGCTCCGGATATGCCAAATTGGTTTTATCCGACATAGTGGAATCGCCCACCAGATAGAGTCTGGCTGGCGGAGTATGGGCTTTGGCTTTTAACCAGCTACGAATGGTGTTTAACTGCTGTTCAGGCTGCCACTGGCCCTGATAGACCCAGTCTGCATTGATTTTTGGTGTGTTTTTGGGCCAGTTATCTTTTATCCAGCTGTAATTGGCACCACTGGACCCACTAAAATAGCTACGCTCGCCCCATAAGTTGGCTCTGTCGCGGTTGGGTTCATCCGGATAGGTTTTACGGAATATCGGCTTATCTGCCATCAAAGGTGAATACTGATTATTTTGCAGGTAAAACTGGGCGTCATAATGACGGCGAGCTAATAAAAAGCCCTGAATACCGGAGAGTTTCGAGTCTGTGACCACTAACTTCGTATTTTGATCCAGTTCACCGTCATGCCAGAGTGAGGCTTCAGTGGCCTGACTATAAAACTGGCTCTGTTTTATCCATGCAGTGCCGCGTGGGCAAACATAATCGACATGGCCTTCAAAATAACAGTTGCTGTGGTAATACAGTCCGGTTTTATTCCACAAACTTAAACTGTCGGCGCCACCTGCTATCACCCGGCATTGGTCGGTGATAATACGGCTGGCCTGCTCAAAACCACGAATGGCAAACTGATGGTCGTGGTCGCCATACAAAGAGCCATAACTGTTAAATACGGTTAAATCCAGCAGCACTATATCCGAGGCTTTAATATTCACCACAGCAGAGCCCCAGTCGTCAGGTTGCTGTTTTAAATAGTTTTTACGAAGTTCAGCAAACTCAATGGTGGTGCTGGTTTTACCGCTGCCAGCCAAAACCACTTTGTCGCGATTGAGGTAGAGCTTTTCTTTATAAATACCAGGGCCAATTTCAATCAAAGCCCATTCTTTGGTCGAAGGTAAGGAGTCCAGCGCTTGCTGAATAGAGCTAAAAGGCGCTGAGCCATCTAAGGCGACCTGCACGCGCAGTGGTTGCTCACTGGCGTGCAGATTCAGGCAAAACAGGCTGAATATAATCATACTCAGCCTGATAAACAGAAATCGCATCAGCTTAGTCTTTTAACAACTGTGCCATTTGCACACCAGCCATAATAAAAGGCCCTGTGCCTTTGCTGTCGTTGCGGTAGACAGGCTCACTCATGTAGTAGTGATAGCTGCCATCCCGACCTGCACCTAAACCTGCAACCTGTACCATAGTGGTCAGGCTGATACTGCCATCCGGATGCACCAGTACAAATTCATTTAAAAGGCCTTGCCAGGCTTTTTTACTGACATCCAGATACTGCTCTTTCGGCAAATAACCTTTATTGATGGCTTTGGCATAAAAGTAAACAAACATGCTGCTGCCGCTCGATTCCAGATAATTACCACGCTCACCAGCTTTATCCATAATCTGATACCAGACGCCCGTTTCGGCATCCTGATACCTGGCTAAATCTGCTGCCAGTTCGGTTACCATATTCAGCAGTGGCTGGCGTAATTCGGTGTTATCCGCTGGTATATAATCCAACACATCCACCAGCGCCATAGCTAACCAGCCAATAGCACGGCCCCAGAAGTAAGCCGAGCGACCTGTTTCTTTATCAGCCCAATCCATTTGTTTGGACTCATCCCAGGCATGGAAATACAGGCCTGTTTTATCATCGCGTAACTGCTCCCGGGTCACGACAAACTCATGCACGGCTTGATCCAGGCTGGCACCTTGCTCAAACAGGCTGCTGTAATATGCTAAAAACGGCATGCCCATATAAACCCCATCTAACCACAACTGATGCGGATAAATATTTTTATGCCAGAAAGCGCCGTTTGAGGTTTTAGGATGATGCTTTAATTGCTCACGTAAGGCTTGAGCTGCCAGTTGATATTTGGGCTCTTTTGTTTGTTCAAATACCCGCAGCAGCAGGTTGCCGCTATTGATACTGTCGATATTAAATTTGCTGGCGTCATAGCTGTGAATGCTGCCGTCTTCGGTGACAAAGGTATCTGCCATTTTATTGATCACGGCCTGATAAGCCGGATCTGCGGCGTATTTATTTAAATCATCAAAAGCCTGGATCAATAAGCCTGTGGTGTATTCAAAGCTGACAGGCCTATCCCGTTCAGTGTCCCAACCGCCCCAATAATACTGGCCAGCCTGGCGATTCAGCTCAGAGTTAGCCAGTTGCTGGCTCCAGTATAAAGCCCGTTCGCTGGTCAGAGGCTGATTGGTTTGTGTGTTAGTGAATGCTGTTTTTAAGCTCAAACGTGGTGTTAACGTTAAACGCTCCACTTCCTGCTGCAGATACTCCACAAATTGCTGTTCATTCGTGATGCCATTCAGCTCATGTCGCCAGGCACCTAACAGGTAATAGTCCAGATGCTGTCCTGACACATTCATTACAGCCACATGGTTATGTTCGTCTGTGGTTAACTCCTTGAGCTTGCCGCGTTTAAATAAAATCGCCATGCCTAAATTGGCGCCATCCAGGCTTTGTTTGCCATAAGTCGCCAGGTAAGTGTAAGTATGGCCGCTGCTTTCCAGTGTGCCTGTTAACAACTTAGTGTCAGGGAGTTTCACTATGCCAAGCGCCAGATTATCCAGTGGCTGGCTTAAGGTCAGGCGATTTTGCAGCAAACGGCTGCCAGCTGTCATCGACAAATGTGCTCTGATGTCCAGAGTTTTACCGGCAATTTGCCAGTTTTTGTAGTCGATAGTCAGGGCGGAATACAAAGCGCCATTTTCGATAATATTAACGCTGTGGCCGTCCAGTTTAGAGACTCGCTCTACCTGAGACCCATCCCAATAGCCAAAACCACCGGCGCCCACAGCTTTGCCAACTTTCAGCACATCCATGCCCCAGTCAGCAGCTTCATGGTAGGAGCTGTAACCATCCTGACCTATTTGATTTAACACAGGCTGACCGGTTTTATTGCCAAAAATATCAAAACCGTTACGCCAGTCGAGATAAATACGGTAAGCCACTTTATCGGATTCAATACCAGGGCCGTCGTAACGGATAAATTCACTGTGATCTGTGTATTGGGGGGGCGGAGTCAGGTGCTTTACATTTTCAAAATGGCCACCGACATATTTTTTGTCCTGCCACTGTCCACCGGTTTTTTGCGAAACTTCAGCCTGAGTTTGTTTTGGCAACTCTGTGGCTGTGCCTGCAGTGATTTGCAGTGCTAAAGTTTCACCAGCACTCAGAGTAGGGCTTAACACTAAGGTATCTTTTTGACCATCAGCGTTGCGGTCAATCCACTGGGATGGCAATTGGCCTTGTGCTGTGGTCGCGATAAAAGCTGAATTCTGTACTGCGCTTTCTGTTAAACCTAAATCTGCAGCAGAAACATAGATGGCTTCTTGCACTCTGGCGAAACCAGAGGGGTTATGAATGCTTAAGGTGGCGACAGATGTGGTGGTGGCTGCCTGAGCAACCACGGCCTGTTGTTCCGGTGCTGGGGTTGGTTTACCGCAGGCTGCTAAAAAACTTAAGGTGAGGCAGGAGATCAGTAATGGTCGCTTTAAAACATAGCTCACGGCTAATACCTATTGTGAAAGTAAAAACAAAATCGTGACTTGCAGCAGAACATCACAAGTCACGCCAAAGCCGCCATCCTTGGCTAAGCCAGTTTTATTTATCCAAAAAAGATTAGAACTTGTATTGAGCGCCTAAGTAGTACTGGCGGCCTGTTTCATGGTAATAGGTCAGGCGGTCACCCGCTGAGTCGACCCATTGATCATCGACTTCATCAGTCAGGTTTAATGCCTCAAAACTGATTTTCCAGTTGTCGTTGATGGAATAAGAGATGGAGGCGTCTACGTTAGTGGTGGCGTTGGTGCCTTCCATATCGTTGTTATCACGACCTATAGCTGTGGTCAGGTATTTACCACGTTTCGCCATTGAGACACGGGCATTTAACGCCTCATGCTCGTAGTAAATAGTGGCGGCAGAGGTGTTTTTTGACAAACCATTTAAGTCACGGGTGGCTTGCACTACACCAGCAGCACTGACATAGTCCATCTGTGCATCAACATAAGTGTAGTTTCCGATAAAACCAAATCTGTTCCAGAACTCTGGTAAGAAGGTAAAAGGCAACTGATAGCTGACTTCCACACCTTTTAAATCACCACCAGGGCCATTCAGTGGCGTAGTCACCTGCCAGTCCACATTTTCATTACAATCAGCATTGTAACCAGGACCAGCTGTACAGGCGTCGATAGCTGCCTGGATAGGTAAACCAGTTGCAGTAAAAGCTTTGGTTTCACGTAAAGTCTGGACATGGCTGTCAATATCTTTAAAGAAAAACGCTACACCTAACATCGACTCGTCAGAGAAGTAGAATTCAAAACCTAAATCGTAAGTGCGGGCTTTGGTTGGCTCCAGTTGTGGGTTACCACCACCTACAGTGCGGCTGCCACCTGATACAGAAACAGATACATCAGGACGAATAGCACCCAAACCAGCGCGAGCCATTACTTCTGCTGCACCAAAACGTATGATCACATCGTCCCATGGCTCTAACGCCAGGTTCAGTGACGGCAAGACTTCATTGTAATCATGTTCGGCAGTGATCTGAGTCGGGCTGGCGGCAATAGTAGCCCAGGCTGTAGAGGTCTGGTCTGATTTGACATGACGTACACCGACATTACCACGCAGAGGCATATCGTTGATGTCAGTATCAAAACCCAATTGCAGGTAAGCGCCTAAGCTTTTTTCATTGGCTGAATAGTTATCAGGACGGCGGAAGTCTGCACTAACAGCAAAAGCACCTGTGTTGCTGTAAATACCATACTGAGCATCTATGGCAGCAAAATCAGGCACTAACCAAACAGGCTGGCTGCCTAAACCTGAATCATATTGCATTAGCATATCTGGCGTATAAACAATACCTGCGCCGTTTTCGGCTTGACGACGGGCTTCGTAGGTTTCAAAACTAAAGTCTTTGTAATGTAAACCTGCTTTTAAAGTCATATTGTCGGTGAGCAGATAGGTGAAATTAAGCTCTGCGGTATCAAAGGTATTTTCTGCGCCCAGCGGACGTAATCGTAGGCTGTTGGAGGTCCAGTCATTAGGATCAAAGACACCGGCACCAAAAGTTAAATCAGGGTTTTCTCTGTTGGCGCCGCGATAATCATAGGCAAATTCAACCCCACGTTTTTCTGCTACCAAAGTAGTTTGCACCGGGTTATCAAACTCTGATGTGGCTGTGCCTATCATGGCATCCATACTCAGGTTATCGGTCAGGTGTTGCTTCAGCCTCAGGTTGTACTGCAAAAACTCAGTACCTAGCTCATCAAAACGGTTTTCGGCACGGATAGTGGCATTTTCAAAACTGCCGTAGGTCATGGTATTGGTATTATCGATAAAATAATCGACAACATTCATCACACCTGTATTACCAGAGGCTGCAGTAGCTGTGGTTGGTCTGTTTGCCCCAGCGTTTAAAATACCCTGTAAAAATACTTCATTACGGGTCGCATCTGTTTTTGCATACAAAATATCTAAATCAATTTTTGTATCGTCATTAGGTCTGAACTGAAAAGATGAACTTAAACCTAAACGGTCCAGATTATGAGTGTAGGAATCGTAACGTGGTAAGCGTGGTCTGGCTGCGGCGTTAATTTCTTCCAATTCAGGCGCTGTAGCATTGCCCTGGTAAAAACCAAAGTCGTTGACACTGTTCCAGCGTACTGTGCTGGAGCCCTGATCTTTAATTTGGCGTTCTGAATAAGAGGCGGAAAATAAAGCGCCTAGCTTACCATCTGCAAAAATGTTACTGACTAAAAATGAGGTTTTAGGATCCGATTTCTCAGACAAGTCGTTGTAACCCATCTGGCCTGAGGCTGCAAAAGTAAAACCGTCGTAGTCAAAAGGCTGTGCGGCTCTTAAATCAACAGTTGCTCCTAATGAACCCTCTTCAACATCAGCTGATGCGGTTTTACGTACTGTCAAAGAGCTGAATAAATCGGAAGAAAAGGTATTGAAGTCAAAACCACGGCCACGGTTGGCACCACCAATCTGGTCTGTACCACCACTGGTGGATACTGCTTCCATACCGTTAATACGAACACGGGTAAATTCAGGGCCCAGGCCCCGTACTGAAATCTGGCGGCCTTCACCTGCTGCACGCGAAATAGCAATACCTGGAATACGCTGTAAGGATTCAGCCAGGTTTAAATCCGGGAAGTCGGCAATATCTTCAGCCAGAATAGTGTCGATAGCGCCATCCGACTGGCGTTTTTGATTTAAAGCGTTGGATAACGAATCGCGGAAACTGCCTTTCACTTCGATCACTTCAATTCTTTGTTCTGCTTGTGCAGTTTCAGCTGTTTCTTGGGCCGATACAGAAAATAGTGAAGTACAACCTGCAATAGCCAAAGCTAAAGCAACTTTATTCGGGTGAAATGGCGTGTTGGTTTTGGCCATGATCTCTACCTCGTCCTGTCTGGTTCAAAGCGTTCAGCCAGTACATGCCAGCTGTATTTTTAATAATGGAAGACGCTTTGTGCGACTCCCTGTTGATTTGTCTACCGGTGGCAAAAAATGCTTGCAATTTTGTGCCACCGATGGCAAAAAGCTAACACCAAGCTTAGATTACTGTCAAATGTCGCACAAAAAAAAATCAGCCATGTCCTGAGGTTTTATGTGGAGATGATGGTTAACTTGTTGTTTTGTATCGGTAATGTTGCATAGTTTGGCGCCAGATAAAATAGGTTTTGTTCCAGATATGAAATTAATTCTGATTGGACTGAACTTCACGGGCATTTTGAGCATTAAATCTATCCTGACTGTGCGATAACAGTGCAATAACAAAGAGCAGTGATTCAGACAAAAAAAGGAGTCAAACAATGTCGGCTTTATTTTCGTTAAAAGGGCAAAGGGCTTTAGTCACAGGTGCCAGCCGTGGCTTAGGTAAAGCTATTGCACAGGCATTGGCAGAAGCCGGTGCTTCTGTGATTTGCTGCAGCTCTCAAGTAGAAGGGGCCAGCGCCACAGCCAGTCAGATTGAAGCTCAAGGTGGTCAGGCTTATGCGCTGGCGGCTGATTTGTCTGATTTGGATCAGGTGCGTTTATTGGCAGAGCAAGCCTTAGCTTTGGGCCAGATACATATACTGGTGAACTGCGGTGGCACTATTTTCCGTGCTCCTGCGGTGGATTACCCGATGCAAGAGTGGCAGACCGTGATGCGGGTGAATCTGGATTCGGCTTTTTTATTAAGCCAGTTGCTTGGCGCACAAATGCTTAAACGTGGGCAAGGTAAAATTATCAATATTGCATCTATGTTGTCGTACAGCGGCGGTATTACGGTACCAGCTTACACCGCCAGTAAACACGCCATTACAGGTTTAACCAAAGCTTTGGCGAATGAATGGGCCACTTCTGGTTTAAATATCAATGCCATAGCACCGGGTTATTTCCGTACCGACAATACCTTTGCTTTGCAGCAGGATGAAGTTCGTAATCAGGCGATATTAGCGCGCATCCCGGCAGGTCGTTGGGGTGAGCCTGAAGATTTAGCAGGCGCAGCTGTATTTTTAGCAAGCAGCGCCAGTAATTATGTCAATGGCCATGTGTTGGCTGTAGATGGAGGCTGGCTGGCCCGGTAGGGCTAATTAACGCCAGTATTTGCAGGAGAATAGAATGAATGTAATTTTTGAAAACCGTTTTGCCACAGCGCCCGATGATGTCAAGCACTATGACACTGAAAAGCTGCGGCAGAACTTTTTGATCGACAATCTGATGCAGGCCGATCAACTGGTGTTGTGTTACACCCACTACGAACGTTTGATTGTCGGCAGTGCAGTGCCTGTTCGGGCTCCCGTCTTGTTGCAAACAGTGGATGCACTAAAAGCTGAGTTTTTTCTGCAGCGCCGCGAACTGGGTGTGATCAATGTAGGTGGCACTGGCTTCGTTGAAGTGGATGGCAATAAATACGAGCTTGCGAACAAAGAAGCTTTGTATCTGGGCATGGGTTGTAAAGATGTCTGTTTCCATAGCCTGAACAGCGAAACTCCGGCCAAATTCTATTTAAATTCCACTCCCGCTCATCATGCTTATCCGATACAGCATGTGCGGATGACGGATTGTAAAAAGCTGGAAATGGGTGCTTTAGCCACCAGTAACGAACGCATTATTTACCAGTTAATGATTAAAGAAGTAGTGCAAAGCTGTCAGTTACAAATGGGTTTAACTGTGCTGAGTCAGGGCAGTGTCTGGAATACCATGCCAGCCCATCAGCACGACAGACGAATGGAAGCTTATTTTTATTTTGATCTGACACCAGGTCAGGCTGTCTGTCACTTTATGGGCCAACCTGATGAAACCCGTCACTTGTGGATGGGTAATGAGCAGGCTGTGGTCTCTCCACCCTGGTCTATTCACAGTGGCGTCGGCACTGGCAGCTACGCCTTTATCTGGGGTATGGCGGGTGAGAATCTGGATTATCACGATATGGATAAATTTGGCCCTGATCAATTGAGATAAAGGGCACGGGGCTCTGGGGAGGGCTTCGTTTAATGATACGGGCGTAATTGCTGCGACAGACAGTAGCCCTTCGACAGCGCCAGTAGTACGAGCGCTGACTTATAAAAGAGACAACAGGCAGGTTAGACGATGAACATTACTACACTGCGCGGCGTACTGCTGTGCTGCAGTTTGGTGACGCTGCTGTTTACGGTGGGCTGTCAGCGCCAGCAAGAGCAGATCACCTTACGCATGGCCCATACGCTGGATCAGGAGCATGTGGTTCACAAAGCTATGGTTTATATGGCGGAGCGGCTGGAGCATTATTCTGCAGGCCAGATGCATATTCAGATTTACAGTGGTGGGCAGCTTGGCTCAGAGCGTGAACTGATAGAACTGTTGCAGATTGGCAGCCTGGCTTTAACTAAAGTGTCGGCCAGTCCGCTGGAAGGTTTTGTGCCTAAGATGCAGGTGTTCAGTGTGCCTTATGTGTTCAGGGACAGCGCGCATTTATGGGCTGTGCTGAATGGCGCCATAGGCCAGGATTTACTCAATTCGATGCAAAAGGCCCGCTTGCATGGTTTGGGTTATTACGATGCAGGCAGCCGCAGTTTTTATACCACCAACAAAGCTGTGCATCAGCCTGCTGATTTAAAAGGTTTAAAGTTCCGCGTACCTAACAGCCAGACTGCTGTGCAGATGGTACAAACCTTGGGGGGCGCTGCGACTCCCGTCGACTGGGGTGAGCTCTACACTGCCTTACAACAAGGGGTAGTGGATGGTGCCGAAAACAATCCACCCAGTTTCTATTTATCCCGTCATTACGAATTATCCAAATACTACAGTCTGGACGAACACACCTCAGTGCCGGACGTGATTTTAATGAGTTTACCTGTTTGGGAAAGTCTGAATACACAGCAGCAAGGCTGGGTTCAACAAGCCATGAATGATTCAGTGCGCTATCAGCGTGAATTGTGGCAAGAGGCCAGTGATGATGCCTTAGCGAAAGTCAAAGCTGCTGGTGTGGAAGTGATTTATCCGGATAAAGCCGCTTTTGCCGCGGCAGTAAAGCCACTGCATCAGTCGCTGCAGGGTACTGAAGTGGGCGATTTGATGGCAGAAATTGCGTTGATCCAGGCTGAAACTGCAGGAGCATCCAATGACTAAATTAGTGTTGTGGGTCGATTGGCTATTAAAGCGCAGTTTAATGCTGCTGATGGCCAGCATAGTGCTGGTGGTGTGCTGGCAGGTGTTGTCACGTTTTTTACTGACCAATCCCAGTTCAATGACCGAAGAAATTGCCCGCTGTTTATTATTGTGGATTGCCATGTTAGGTGCAGCTTATGCCTATCGTACAGGCCAGCATTTAGGTCTGGATATTGTCACCAGCCGGATGCCGCCTTTGTGGCAGCACCGTATCGCTTTTGTGTTGACTGCTGCTGTGGTGGTGTTTGCGTCCATTGTGATGGTGTGGGGAGGTGGCGAACTTGTGTGGCTAACCTGGGAGCTGAATCAAATGTCAGCAGCACTTGGGATCCGCATAGCCTGGATCTATCTGGTCTTGCCTTTGGCCGGGCTCTTGATCGCTTTTTATGGGGTGTGTCAGTTGCGCTGTCTGGCGGCAAAAATTCAATTAGTCCCGGCAGAGGAGGCTGAATAATGGAATGGTCTGTACTTATTTTAATTTCGGTATTTTTTACCTTGTTGTTATTGAACGTGCCTATTTCCTTTTGTATTGGTTTAGCCACTTTATGCACCATGTTGCTGTCGATGGATTTATTGCCAGCTGTCACTACGCTGGCGCAGCGCATGGCGGGTGGTTTAAATAGCTTTGCCTTGCTGGCTATCCCGTTTTTTGTGTTATCAGGGCTGTTGATGGGGCGGGGCGGTATCGCCAAACGATTAATTGAAGCTGCTATGGCTTTGGTAGGCAGCTTGCCGGGTGGCCTGGCACTGGTGAATGTATTGTCCTGTATGTTATTTGGTGCTATTTCAGGTTCGGCAGTTGCAGCGACTTCTGCTATAGGCAGCTTTATGGTGCCGGAGATGAAAAAGCAAGGCTATGACGTCAACTACAGCGCTGCAGTCACTGCAGCGGCGGCAACCACAGGCATGTTGATCCCCCCCAGCAATATTATGATCGTTTACGCCATCGCCAGTGGTGGTGTCTCTATTGCCGCTTTATTTGTGGCTGGTTATTTGCCTGGCATTTTGTTAGGTACTGCTTTAATGCTGGTTTGTGCTGGCTACGCCAAAATGAAAGGTTATCCGCTGGCTGCCCGCTTGCCTTTGTCTTTAACTTTCCAAAAGCTGGCCGCAGCTATTCCAAGTTTGTTGATGATAGTGCTGGTGATAGGCGGCATTATCAGCGGTGCTTTTACCGCAACAGAAGCTGGTGCTATTGCTGTGGTCTATTCCTTTGTCCTGGCTGTCTGTGTGTATCGCGAAGTAAAAGTTAAAGAGCTGCCGGCTATTTTACTGAAATCGGCTGAAACTACAGCCATAGTGATGGCGCTAATCGCCACCTCCGCTGCTATGTCCTGGATATTATCTTATGAAAACATTCCACAAACTGTCAGCCAGGGGTTATTAACCTTAAGCGAAAATCCGCTGCTGATTTTGTTATTAATCAATATCATTTTACTGGTGGTCGGGGCCTTTATGGATATGACACCAGCAGTGCTGATTTTCACCCCTATCTTTCTGCCAGTGGCGGTGGAGTTGGGCATGAGCCCACTGCATTTTGGCATTATGCTGATTTTGAACCTGTCTATCGGTTTAGTTTCACCTCCTGTCGGCAGTGTGCTCTTTGTCGCTTGTGCTGTGGCCAAAACTAAACTGGAATCCTTGATCAAGCCGCTATTACCTATGTATCTGGCCATGGTGGCGGTTTTATTGCTGGTGACTTATGTGCCGGCTATCAGTGAATTTTTGCCTAATTTGTTTGGGCTTTAGGAGCTGTTATGACCAGTTATTTGATCCCAAATCTTGCCAATGCCTGTCGTATGATGGAGTTAATGGCGGCTTCTGGTTCGGGTTTAACTTTATCCCAGTTGGAACAACAACTGGCGGTGCCCCGAACCAGTGCTTTTCGTATTTTACAAACCCTTTGTCAGCAACAAATGTTGTTTAAAGAAGGCAAAAAATACCGGGTGGGCAGCAGTTTGTACAAGATGGGACTGGATTTATTGCAGCACCATCATTTGCATCAGTTGGCTGTGCCTGTGCTGCATAAATTGACGATCAGCACTGGCCTCACCAGTCATCTGGCGTTACCGCGACCAGACGGTGCTTTAATTGCCGAAGTCTGTGACAGCCCTAATCCCAGTCATCTGGCTGCCAGACCAGGTTTTTTGGCCGATCTGCATTGTTCTGCCGGTGGCAAAGTGTTTTTAGCTTTTAACTACTTTGATCAACTGGCTACTTTACCCGGATTGCAGCAAATGAGCGCCAGAACAGCACAAAGCATTACCGATCTCAGTCGCTTGCGGGTAGAATTGCAAAGCGTTTTAGGTCGGGGTTATGCGCTGGACGATCAGGAGTATCAAGCCAACGTGCGTTGTATTGCTGTGCCTATCCGCAATGCACAGGGATCAGTGGTTGCTTCTGTTGGGGTGACAGGCTTAAGCAGTATTTTATGCAAACAACGTTTACCGCTGTTGGTTGCCGCTGTAAAACAAGCTGCTATCGATATTAGTCTGGCGTGCTACAGGCCGGCTTTGCTGGCCAATGATAAATAACAGGACAAGTGGATGATACAAAAAAGTTCGACCATTAATGATGTTGCCCGACTGGCTGGTGTATCAAAACGCACAGTGTCGCGGGTGATCAATGGCTCTTTGAGTGTGGGTGACAGCACCAGAGTCCGGGTCGAGAAAATTATCGCTGAACTGAATTATTCGCCAAATACTCAGGCTCGTGGCCTGGCTTCCAGCCGTTCTTATTTATTAGGTTTGATTTACGATAACCCGGATGCTTTGTACTTAGATGACGTGCAACGAGGCGTGCTGGAAATTTGTTCTACTCTGGGGTATGAACTGGTGGTGCATCCTTGTCGTTATCGCAGTGAAACCCTGGTGCAGGACTGCCTGAACTTTATTAACAGATCCAAACTGGATGGTGTCATTGTATTGCCTCCGGTTTCTGAGCTGGAGTCTTTGGCTGAAGCGCTGAAAGACGCCGGACGACCTTATGTACGACTGACTTCTGTGGCTATTGACGAAGCTAAACATATAGTAGTGTCGGACGATAGATCCGCTGCTGCGGAAATGGCGCGTTATTTTGCTCAGTTAGGCCATCAGGATATTGCCTTTATCAGTGGTCCTCAGCGTTATAAATCCTCTACCGAGCGGATGGAAGGATTTAAATTAGGTTTATCTGCTTATGGCATAGCTCTGAAAGCCGAACGTGTTTTGGAAGGAAATAATACCTATGAAACAGGTATTGAATGTGCCCGCAGTCTGTTGAGTCAAAGCCCTTTACCTACGGCAATTTTTGCCAATAACGATCAGATGGCCGCTGGCGTGCTAAAAGTGGCGCATCAAATGGGTATAGCTATTCCAGAGCAATTGTCGGTGGCTGGTTTTGATGACAACTTACTGGCATCCAGAGTGATACCAGCATTAACAACTATAAGGCGACCAGTGCGGCAAATGGCGCAGCTGGCAACCACCAAAATGATTATGGTGATTGAACAAAATGACAAAGCGGCTCAACAAGTGGCGGCTAAAGTAGCGCCTACCCTGGTGGTGCGGGAATCCACAGCCAAGGCTGCGACGGCACTTCCTTCCTAAGCTCAGCAGAATTTTTGTTTTTTAGTTTTCCCGGTCTGATAAATAGAGTAAAGTGGTTTTATTAGAAAAAATGAAACCATCTGCTGACTGGGATGACGCTGATGTTTATTTTTGCAGAATTTATCAAATTATTAAATAACAAAAATTTCAGTGTGATTGTCACTGCACTTTTGCTGCAGCTTTTTTTGGCTTTGCCATTTTCTGCCACTGCAGCAACAGCGGCTTTAACGGATTACTTTCGCGAAAGCTGGAATACCCGCCAGGGCTTACCTCATAACACCATAAACAGTATCAGCCAGACTCCGGACGGTTACCTTTGGTTTGCTACCTGGGAAGGTGTGGCTCGTTACAATGGTCGCGAATTTAAAGTCTTTGGCCGTGAACAACAAACTGGTTTGCCAGACTCCGGCATCAGAGCTTTGCATTTGGATCCCAAAGGACGTTTGCTGATCGGTGGATCCCGTGGTGGTTTGGCTTTGTTGCAGGATCAGCAATGGCGTCCAGTGGATGCCGTATCTTCTTTAGTCAATGAAGTTCGGGGAGATGCCAAAGGCCAGCTTTGGGTTGGCACTGAAGGCGGAGGTTTGTTTTGCCTGCAAACGGACGGCTCTCGTCAGCAATGGACCCGGCATCATGGTTTACCCAGCAATACTCTGTACAGCCTGTTGCATGATGATAACGAAGGGCTTTGGGTTGGCACAGCTGAAGGCTTAGCTTATTTGCATCAGGGCAAACTAAGCACTGTGGCCAATAGCCCAAAACTACCAGTCTTCGCTTTGGTTTATTATCAGGGAAAGCTTTATCTCGGCACTGAACGAGGTTTGTATCAGCAACAAGGAAACGACTTTGTATTAGTGCAGCCTGAACTGCATCAAACCGCCATCTCCAGATTATTAGTCGATCATCAGGGCGATTTATGGATAGGCACTGTTGAGGAAGGTGTGTTCCGTCTGAGTAATTATGGCCTGGAGCAACTGACAGCTCAGCACGGTATGCCAAATAACAGAGTGCTGGCTATTTATGAAGACAATGAACACAGCATCTGGCTTGGTACAAACGGTGGTTTATTTCGTTTACGGGATGCGCCTTTTACCACTTTAAGTACTGAGCAGGGCCTGCCTGATAATTTTGTCCGCACTGTATTACAGCATTCGGATGGCAGTGTCTGGATTGGTACAGCACGAGGTGTGGCACGTTACAAAGACGGCCAATTGCTCGCTGCGGCTAACCTGCTGCCGGAACAGTCGGTGTTAAGTCTTGCTGAAATGACAAAGGGCGATGTGCTGATAGGAACTTACTCGTCCGGAGTCTTTCACTATAGCCAAGGCAAGATAACCAAACTGCTGGATCGCAACTCAGGTTTATTATCCAACGAAGTCAGGGCTATTTTACCTTTACCTGAAGGGGATATTTGGCTCGGGACAGCACAGGGCCTGAATCATTATCAGCATCAAAAAATCCGCAGTTACACCACTCGCGAAGGCTTGCCCGCAGATTTTGTGATAGCACTGCACAAAACAAATGATGTGTTATGGGTGGGGACCGGCACTGGGGTCACCCGTCTGGTGAATGGCCAATTTGAGTCCTTATCTTTATCGAAGTTCGATCAGGCTGAATACGCTTTTGATTTTTATGAACAACCGGAAAAAAACTTACTGTGGCTGGCGACAGACCGGGGTTTAGTGCGCTATCGATTAGACACGGCAGAACTGGCGATGGTGGGGCGTAAAGCCGGTATGCCCTTTGATAAATTTTTTCAGGTGCAGGCTGATTTGCATGGCAACTTTTGGTTGAGCAGTAACAGAGGTATTTTGCGGATCAGCCGCGAGGACGCTAATGCGGTAGCTGATGGCACCCTGGCGGGTATTCCTTTTGATTTGTTTGGTGAAAGCGACGGTATGCTCAGCGCTCAGGCCAATGGCGGCTCAAACCCTGCCGCTATGATGGCAGCGGATGGCGCTTTATGGTTTGCCACGGCTTCGGGCGTCAGCAGGGTACAGCCGAGCCGTTTGGCTGCATTTGCTGAAGCTATACCTCCTGTGGTTCTGGAAGAGCTGCTGGTGAATGGGGTAGCAAAAAAAATTAGTGGCAGTATTGAATTACCACCGGACAGTGACAGGGTGGAGTTGCATTTTGCAGGTTTAGGTTATGTGATGCCAGAACGTATTCAGTATCGAAGCCGTTTAGTAGGCTTTGATGCCCACTGGCTGGACAGAGGCAAACAGAACTTTGCTGAATACACCAATCTGGCGCCGGGTCGTTATGAGTTTTTGGTGCAGGCGGCAAATTCGGGTGGTCCATGGAGTGAATCGGCGCGCATCGAATTGATTAAACATCCGTACTGGTGGCAAACCCGCCAATTTCAGTGGCTGGGGAGCTTAGGTTTTGTCGCTGTGCTGTTGCTGTTATTGTATTGGCGTATGTCCAGCCTGAGGAATTCTGAGCAACGTTTAAAGCGTCAGGTGGCGGAAAAAACGGCAGAACTGCAGCAAAAAGCCAACAGTTTGCAGGCGGCAGATGAAGAAAAATCAATATTGTTAGCTCAGTTGCATCAGCAGACTTTAGCTTTAGCTTTGCAGGCCAGGCAGGATGGTTTGACTGGTCTTGCCAATCGCCGCGCTTTTGATGAAGTGTTAAGTAAAGAATTTATGCGTTCGCAACGTGTAAAGCAGCCACTGGCTTTAGCTTTTATTGATGTCGATCATTTTAAACAAATCAACGATACATGGTCTCATAATGCCGGTGATTTGGCATTGGTGGCCATAGCGGAAAAAATCCGTCAGCATTCCCGTTCTGTAGACTGTGCTGCCCGCTGGGGGGGTGAAGAGTTTGCGTTATTGATGCCCTCCACCAGTCTGGAACAAGCGCAGCTGGTGTGTGAACGTTTGCGACTGGAGATTATGGCTTTGGACTGGCTGGAGATAGCTGAAGGCATCAGTATTACGGTCAGTATTGGTATTGCTATCAGTGATGAACTGAATGATGCCAAACAACTGCTGTTTTTGGCCGATCAGGCTTTGTATCAGGCTAAACAACAAGGTCGGAATCGCGTCTGCGCTGCCTGATTTCAGCTCGTTTTCTCTGCTTTTGAGTTCAATAATGGAATCTTTCCTTTGAAGTTCTCTGACCAGTTGCCATCGGTGGCAAAATTTTTTGTTAAGCTATTGCTACCGGTGGCAAATGCGTTATTATGCTTTTTAAATAAGCATAAAGCAGCAGAAAACCCATAGCTTTATGCAGAAAAAGGGAAAACTAATGCTGATACCTGATCTGAAAAAACGTTTTTTACTCAAAGCTTGTGCTGCTTCGGCGGTACTGCAACCTTTGTTAAGTTTTAAAGTGACGGCTGCTGCGCCTAAAGTTGTGGACCCTGTCTGGGCTATGGCTGAACAAATACTGCGGGATATAAAACTTACATCCTTTCCGCAGCGGGATTTTGTTATCACGGCCTTTGGTGCTGAAAAAAATCAACGTTGTGATTCAGCCATTAAAAAAGCAATTGCCGCTTGCCATAAAGCAGGTGGCGGCCGTGTGGTGGTGCCTGAAGGGGTTTGGTCCACTGGTCCCGTGCATTTAAAATCTAACGTGAATTTACATCTGCAAAAAAATGCCGTCTTGTCTTTTGTCACCGATCCACAAGCTTATTTACCGGAAGTCTTTACCCGCTGGGAAGGGGTGGAACTGATGGGGTTTTCACCGTTAATTTATGCTTATCAGCAACAGAATATAGCGGTGACAGGTGAAGGCATTCTGGAAGGCAATGCCAGTGGTGAAAACTGGTGGCCCTGGAAAGGGGTATGGAAACATACGCCATGGAAGCTGGACCCTGCAACGGACCAAAAACCAGGTCGTGATCAGCTGTTTGCTATGGCTGAAGCTGGTGTGCCGGTTGAAAAACGTGTTCTGGACAATAACAGATTAAGGCCACCTTTTATTCAGCCTTATGGCTGTGAAAGGGTATTGATTGAAGGCGTGACTATTCGTAATTCGCCGTTTTGGCTGATCAACCCTGTGCTGTGTAAAGACGTGGTGATCCGTGGTGTTAACTGTATCAGTTTTGGCCCCAATTCTGATGGTTGCGACCCTGAATCCTGTCAGAGGGTACTGATTGAAAATTGCCTGTTTGATACGGGTGATGATTGCATCGCCTTAAAGTCTGGCCGCAATGCCGATGGCCGTCGTTTAGCGACTCCTGTGCAGCAAGTGGTTATTCAGGATTGCCTGATGAAATCCGGCCACGGTGGGGTGGTGATTGGCAGTGAAATCTCCGGCGGAGCTAAACAAATATTTGCCCGCCGTTGCCGCATGAGTAGTCCAAATCTGGAGCGGGGTTTACGCATTAAAACCAACTCAGTGCGCGGCGGTTTAATTGAACAAATTGCGGTAGATGATATTGAAATTGGTGAAGTGAAAGACGCCATTGTGATTAACTTTTACTACGAAGAAGGCGATGCCGGGAACTTCTTACCTCAAGTCAAAGATCTGAAGATCAGCAATTTCAGAGTGAAAAAGGCCCAGCGTGCTTTTGAAATTCGTGGCTTACCCCGTGCTGGTATCAGCGGTATTCAGATGACGGATGTCAACTTTGAGCAAGCAAGCTTAGGTGTATTGGAGCATAGCAGTGATTTTAAACTGGAAAACGTCAGTCTGAATGGTAAAGCACTCACTGCCGCTCTGTTAAAGCAGAGCAGCTAGTGTTTTTTTAAATTCAATTTGCCACCGATAGACAAGCTATTTAGCAGGTTAAACATGACAGAACAAACAAAAGGTTGTAGCCCAAATATTGCCGACCCAGCGGCTATTCAGCTGAGCCTGTTACAGGTGCATCCACGCGACAATGTATTGGTGGTGTTGCAGCCTTTAGCTTCTGGTCAGGCTTTGATTGAACCCTGGCAAGATGTACAGGCAAAAGAAGATATTCAGCCAGGTCATAAAGTGGCGCTGAAGCTGATTAAAAAAGGCGAAGCCGTGATCAAGTATGGGTATGCCATAGGCCTTGCGCAGGACGATATTCCTGCAGGCTGCTGGGTGCATTCACATAATCTGAAAACCTTATTGTCTGATCAGATTGACTATCAGTATCAGGGCTGTAACGCCGAGGATTTAACTTTCCCAACCGAATTACCTACGCATTTTATGGGCTATCGCCGCGCCAATGGCAGAGTAGGGACCCGTAACGAGCTGTGGATCTTAAACACCGTAGGTTGTGTCAATCGTGCTGCGATGAAAATCGCTGAAAAAGCCAATCAACAATTTGCTGGTTTAACAGACGGTGTCTTTGCTTATACCCATCCTTTTGGCTGTTCTCAGTTAGGTGATGATTTAAACCATACCCGCGCTGTCTTGGCTGGGCTGATGCAAAACCCCAATGCCGGTGCTGTGCTGGTTTTGGGTTTAGGCTGCGAAAACAATCAGCTGGCAGCTTTACTTAAAGCCTGCCCTGAATTGGACCAAAACCGTTTACGCTCTTTTAATGCCCAGCAAGTAGAAGATGAGTTAGAGCAAGGCCTTGAGGCTGCAGCTGAACTTATTCAACTGATGCAACAAGACAAACGTACAGCATGCCCTGTGTCCGATTTAGTGGTCGGCATGAAATGTGGTGGCTCAGATGGTTTAAGTGGTTTAACGGCGAATCCGCTGGTGGGCCGTATTGCAGATTTAGTCTGTGCTGCAGGCGGCAAAGTAGTGCTGACTGAAACCCCTGAAATGTTTGGTGCTGAGCAAGTGCTGATGAGCCGTGCTGTCAATGAAGCTGTGTTTTCCGACATAGTGACTCTGGTGAACGACTTTAAGCAGTACTTTATCGACAACAAACAGCCCGTTTACGAAAACCCAAGCCCTGGCAATAAAGCCGGTGGTTTAACCACGCTGGAAGAAAAGTCCTTAGGTGCTATTCAAAAAGGTGGCTCTGCCAAAGTGACGCAGGTTATTCCTTATGGTGCTTTAGTGCAGCAGCAAGGCTTAACTTTGCTGCAAGGCCCAGGCAATGATGCGGTGTCGTCCACTGCTTTAGCGGCCAGTGGCGCCACCATGCTGCTGTTTACCACAGGCCGTGGCACCCCTCTGGGTTTTCCTGTGCCTACAGTAAAAATTTCCTCCAACAGCGATTTAGCCAAACGTAAACCGCAGTGGATAGATTTTGATGCCGGCGCTTTGTTGCAACAAGGCCAGAATGCGCAGGATTTTTCTTACCAGTTTTTCCGCTACCTGATTGATATCGCCTCAGGCAAGCAGACGCAAAACGAATTATCAGACAACAAAGAAATTGCCATTTGGAAAAATGGCGTGACCCTGTAAGGACTTAATATGGCCAACTTTAAACCTTTAGTACTTGATCAAGACAGATTATTTCCGGCCGATCCAACAGTTCGCGCCATAGCCAGACGTTTGTATGCCGGCATTAAAGACTTGCCTATTGTCAGCCCACATGGTCATACCGACCCAAGCTGGTTCGCTAGCAACGCTAATTTTGACAATGCCACCAGCTTACTGCTGCTGCCAGATCATTATGTGTTTCGCATGTTATACAGCCAGGGTATCTCGCTGGAATCTTTGGGTATCCGCAGCAAAGACGGTACGCCGGTCGAAACGGATTACCGCAAAATTTTCCACACTTTTGCCAAAAATTATCACTTGTTCCGTGGCACGCCTTCCCGCATTTGGCTCGACAGCGTATTTCATGACGTCTTTGGTTTAGAGCATGCGTTAAACAGGGACACCGCCGATTTGTATTACGACAGCATCAACGAACAGTTGGTCAAACCTGAATTTAAGCCCCGTGCTTTGCTGGATAAATTTAATATCGAACTGATTGCGACGACCGAAGGCGCAGTCAATTCGCTGAAACACCATGCCGCTTTAAAAGGCACTGGTTATGAAAAACGCGTGATCACCACCTTCAGACCAGACGACGTGATAGACGCTGACCGTGCTGATTTTCTGGCCAATATCCAGAAGCTTTCTGATCAAACAGGTGAAGACACGCACAACTGGCAAGGTTATTTACAGGCGCTGCGTATTCGCCGGCAGTTTTTCCGCGATCATGGTGCTACAGCCACAGATCACGGTCATCCAACAGCCAAAACAGCGAATTTATCAGAGTATGAAGCCAGCGCTTTGTTTCAGCTGTGTTTATCCGGTAGGGCCAGTAAAGAGCAAACCGAGTTATTCCGTGGCCAGATGCTGACGGAAATGGCCGGTATGAGTAGTGAAGATGGCATGACGATGCAAATTCACCCTGGTGCCTTCCGTAACCATAACCCGTCTATTTTTGAGCGTTTTGGTGCTGATAAAGGCGCGGATATTCCAAGCCCTACTGAATTTGTCAGCAACTTAAAACCTCTGCTGGATAAATACGGTAACAATGCTGCGCTGAAAATTATTCTGTTCACCCTGGATGAAACTACTTATGCCCGTGAACTGGCGCCTTTGGCTGGGCATTATCCGGCGTTAAAACTCGGTCCTGCCTGGTGGTTCCATGACAGCCCTGAAGGTATGTTGCGTTTCAGGCATCAGGTCACGGAAACCGCAGGTTTTTACAACACAGTAGGCTTTAACGATGATACCCGTGCGTTTTTGTCTATTCCGGCCCGTCATGATGTAGCGCGCCGTATTGACTGTCGTTTTTTAGCAGGTTTAGTGGCTGAACATCGCTTAAACGAAGATGAAGCGCATGAACTGGCGCAGCAGCTGACCTATCAGCTGGTGAAACAAGCCTATCAGTTGGATTAAAAGGACAAAGCATGAGTATTGATATTCCAGGTTTACAGCCAGCCTTGCTGGAACAGCTGCAAGGCAAACTCAAGCTGCCAGCTTATGACCCGTCCGCCACTGGCATTGGCATAGTGCATATAGGCCCAGGTGCATTTTTTCGGGCACATCAGGCCTGGTACACAGACCTCGCGCTGAAGTACGGTGGTGACTGGGGCATTTCTGTGGTGTCGATGCGGTCAAACGATTTAGCTAAAGCCTTAACTCCGCAGCAGGGTTTATACAGTCTGGTATTGCTGGATAAAAAAACAGAGTATCAGGTGGTGGGGTCTATCCGTGAGCTGTTGGTCGCGGCTGAGCAGTACGAGCAGGTGTTGCAGCGTTTAGCAGCGCCAACCAGCTTTTATGTCACCTTAACCATCACCGAAAAAGGCTACTGCTTAAATACATTGGGTGAGCTGGATTTAACTCATGCCGATATTCAGCATGATTTAGAAACTAACGTGAAAGCCCGCTCTGCTATAGGTTTATTAGTGCAGGCGTTGGCTTTGCGGTACGCTGCCAATGTACCTCCTTTTGTCGTGCTGAGCTGCGATAACCTGACCGACAATGGCCATAAATTACGTCATGCCTTGCTGACCTTTGCCCGGCAAAAACAACCTGCTTTAGCCAACTGGCTGGAACAGCAACTGTTGTGCCCTTGCACTATGGTCGACAGTATTACCCCTGCCACAGATGAAGAACTGCCAAAACAGCTGGCGGCAGAACTGGGGTATCAGGATAACTGGCCTATTAAACGCGAAAAATTCTGTCAGTGGGTGATCGAAGATATTCTGCCCGCCAACAGACCGGCCTGGCATCAGGTGGGTGTGACTTACACTCAGGACGTCAAAGCTTTTGAAAAAGCCAAACTGCGGTTACTCAACGCACCCCATTCGGCTTTGGCTTATTTAGGCTCTTTGTGTGCCTTGGAAACTGTGTTTGATGCGATGCAGCAACTTGCGTTACGCAAATTTGTACAAAAGCTGGCGCAGGACGAAATTATTGGCTCTTTTCATGCGCCTGCTGAATTAAACCCGGCAGAGTACAGCACTGATATTTTCCAGCGTTTTGACAACCCGGCTATCCGGCATTTGCTGGCTCAAATTGCCTGGGATGGTTCACAAAAACTGCCGATGCGGGTATTTCCAATCATTCTGGATAACTTAGCCACTGGTCGTTCCATCAAGTTATTAAGTCTGGTGGTTGCCAGCTGGCTGTTGTTTATCAGGCTAAGGTATCAACAGCAACCCGATACTGCTTTGGTTGATCCGTTTGCTGCACCTTTATTGGATTGTGCAGCGGCTTGTACTGGTAATGCGGACACTGACACTGCGTTGTTTTTGGCGTTAAGGCAGGTGTTTCCTCCTGCATTGCAGCAATCAGATGCTTTTAAAGCTGAATTAACTACTGCTTACCAGCAGCTTTGCCCCTTACTTTTATTACCCAAAGGCACTGATGTTGCCGCTTTTTTACAGGACCTTGTTGAATGACCTCTTTATCTTCCTTACTCAAAGGTGGCTTGTTGTTGCCCATTATTCAGGCTGAGCAACCAGCTCAGGCTGTAGCTGTTGCAAAGGCGATGCAACAAGGCGGTGTCACAGCTGTGGAAGTGGTGTTACGCACTGCAGCAGCCCTGGATTGCATCAGTGCTATTCGTGCTGAAGTGCCGGAACTTTTAACTGGCGCTGGTACTATTTTATCGGCTAAAGATGCTAATAATGCCAAAGCTGCTGGTGCGCAGTTTTTGGTCAGCCCTGCCAGTACGTCCGATTTACTCAAAGCCATGATGAATACCGAACTGGCCTTAGCACCAGGCGTGGCTACGCCTTCTGAAATGGCGATGGCGCTGGAATTAGGTTTAACAGAATTAAAGTTTTTCCCGGCGCATTTAGCTGGCGGCATAGAGATGCTGAAAGCTCTGGCTGGTATATTTCAGCAGGTTAAATTTTGTCCGACCGGTGGCGTGCACTTAAATAATCTGGCAGAGTTTTTAGCTTTACCTAATGTGTTTGTCGCTGGTGGTTCCTGGTTGTCGCCTAAAGATTTAGTGCAACAACAAAACTGGGCAGCCATTACTGAATTAACCCGCCAGTCTGTTGCTGTAGCAGAACAAAGCCGGGTGCAGCATAGCCGCGTTGCCTGAGGCTGAAAGAAAGGATAAATCCATGAAACAAGTCATAATTTTTGGCGAATGTATGGTCGAGTTATTCCAGTTGGTGGATAACGTTTACCATCAGGCTTTTGCCGGCGATGTTTACAACACAGCTGTGTACTGCAAGCGCAGCGCAGCACAGCAACTGAATCTGAAGTTTTTATCTGCAGTGGGCACTGACTTAGTCAGCGACAAACTGATCGCCCAGCTGGAGCAGGAAAAACTCGATAGCTCCTTGGTGTTTCGCAGCAAAACAGCCCGCCCAGGCTTGTATATGATCAATACCGACTGTTTTGGCGAACGTAGTTTTGTCTACTGGCGCGACAGCTCAGCGGCCAAACAAAGCCTGGCCTTATTTCGTCAGCAGGGCTCTGTGGCGCAGTTGTTACCTGCAGATGTATTTTATTTTTCTGGTATTAGTCTGGCGATTTTATCGCCTGAAGACCGTACCTATCTGTTTGATTTAATTAAAGAGTTAAAACAAAACGGCGTGCAGATCGTATTTGATCCAAACTACAGGCCAGCACTCTGGCCTGATGCCGACCTTTGCCGCGCTAATTTTGACAAAGCCTATGCCTTGTCGGATCTGGCCTTGCCTGGGCTGGACGACCATAAAGTCTTGTATGGCAGTGCCACTGCCGCCGATGTATTGGCGCAACTACAGAAGTTGGGTGTCAAAGAAATCATCGTCAAAAATGGCCCGGCAGGTGTGTTGGGTTATAGCGATGGCAAAAGTTTCCAGAGCCCTGCAGTGCCTGTTAAAAAAGTAATAGATACCACAGCAGCAGGAGATTCCTTTAATGGTGGTTATTTGTCAGGCCGACTCAATGGCTTATCGCCTTTGGCTTCTTGCCAATACGCTGCGGCGTTAGCCAGCTTTGTGGTTGAACACACTGGCGCTATTGTCAGCAAAGAGCAATTCCGTAGTTTTTCCGGCCGTTTTAATTTGAGTACATTTAGTTAAGGGGAGTGTGTATGTCCGCTGATCTGTTTTTGTATTTTCCAACGCCGGCTGAGATCCCTGTTCAATGGCAACTCACAGGTCTGATTGAGCAGCGTGACTACTTACTCAACGGCACCCTCTGTCAATGGCAGGGCGATTTAGCTCCTGTCTATAGCCCGGTCGCGCTTCGTAACAGTGCAGGCGAACTGACACCCACTTTATTAGGCGCGACTCCTTTAATGGATGAAGCCGCCGCCAAAGCTGCTTTGGATGCCGCCTTAAAAGCTTATGATTTAGGCCGTGGGGTTTGGCCTTCGATGGCAGTGATGGAACGTGTGGTGGCGGTAGAGAAATTCCTTGCCGCTATGCTGCTGCAACGTGACGCCGTGATCCGTTTATTGATGTGGGAAATTGGTAAACCTTTGCCGGACGCAGCCAAAGAGTTTGACCGCACCTGCGACTATATTCGCGACACTATTCAGGCCTTAAAACAGCAAGACCGCAGTGCCAGCCACTTTGTCATAGAGCAGGGCACTTTAGGCAAAATACGCCGGGTTGCTGTAGGTGTGGCACTTTGTATGGGGACTTTTAACTACCCGCTCAACGAAACTTTTACCACTTTGATCCCCGCCTTGATTATGGGCAACACTGTTATTTTTAAACCTGCTAAATATGGTGTGTTATTAATACAACCTTTATTAAAAGCTTTTGCAGAGTCTTTTCCGCCCGGTGTTATTAACGTGATTTACGGCCGTGGTCGGGAAACTGTGGGAGCTTTAATGGAAAGTGGCAGTGTCGACTTATTTGCTTTTATCGGCACCAATAAAGGCGCCAGTGATTTAAAAAAACTGCACCCAAGGCCACATCGCCTGCGTGCAGTACTTGGGCTGGACGCAAAAAATCCGGCCATAGTACTGCCGGATGCAGATTTAAATTTAACAGTCAAAGAAGCTGTTGCCGGTGCTTTGTCCTTTAATGGCCAGCGCTGCACAGCACTAAAAATCTTTTTTGTGCAGCGAACCATTGCAGACGCTTTTGTCCAGCAATTGTCGGACGCTATCAGTGCATTGCAGCTGGGTTTACCCTGGACAAACCAAGTGCAAATTACGCCTTTGCCTGAACCTGGCAAAGTTGACTTTCTCAAAGGCTTAATCGCCAATGCCATAGAGCATGGCGCTAAAGTGATAAATCCTGAAGGTGGCCAAAGCGCTGGCTCGTTAATGCGTCCTGCTTTGTTGTATCCGGTCAACAGTCAGATGAGGTTGTATCAGGAAGAGCAGTTTGGACCTTTAGTGCCTGTGGTGCCCTATGACGATATCAGCGAAGTGATCCACTATGTGATCCACTCAGACTACGGCCAGCAGCTGAGTATTTTTGGTCAGGACGCACAACAAATAGGTGAGTTGGTGGATCTGTTCGCCAATCAGGTGGGCCGTATTAATATCAACAACCAATGTCAGCGCAGCCCGGACAGTTTCCCTTTTACCGGACGGAAAAACTCAGCCGAAGGCACTTTGTCGGTGGAAGATGCCTTGCTGCAGTTTTCTATTCCCACCTTAGTGGCCTGTAAATACAACCCTGAACAAATAACGCTGATGAAAGAGATGATCAAGCAAGGTTCATCGCAGTTTTTAGCCACAGATTTTCTGTTTTAATAGAGTGGAAAAACACGATGAGATTTGAGCATGTGGCGCTAAATTTCGCCGAACCTAAAGCGATGGCAGACAGGTATTAGAGTCCGGCGTGCTTTAGCTGACGAAGCTCAGACCCATTTTCTGGTCGATGATGGCGATCAGATGATGCTGGAGGTTTATTGCAATCCTGCCGAACAGGTGCCGGATTATCCAAAAATGCATCCCTTGTTATTGCATCTTGCCTTGGTCAGCTCCGATCCTTATGCCGACAGCTGCAGGCTGCAACAGGCTGGCGCGCAACAAGTCGATGAAGTGAATTTACCGGACGGCTCTTTGCTATTGATGCTGCGCGATCCCTGGGGGCTGGCATTGCAGCTGTGTCGTCGTGGCGCGGTTTTGAATCAGACTTAGTATGTTTAGACTGCACATGGCGGTAGTGGCTTTGAGTCTTGTTGCAGAAGTCTTTGCAGCAGAACCACTTAGTAACTCCTGGCGGGAACAACTGACGGCGGAACCAGAGTGGCAGCAGTATTTTTCACGTTCAAAGCAGTTACAACTGCTGGATCAGCAACAACTGGATCATGAATTGAGTCAGTTGCCCCAAACAGTCCCCACCTTACCAATCAGGCATCTGAAATTTGGCTTTCCGACTGAGCCTGACGAAGCGTTCTGGTTATCCGAAGAAGCCCGCCGTATCGCGAAGGTGATTGTGTCTTTTCAAACGCCGTCGGGCGGCTGGAGTAAAAGAACAGATATGGCTACTCAAGCTCGCCAGCCGGGTCAGTTGTATGGCACAGAAGCCAACTATATTCCTACCTTTGATAATGAGGCCACCAGCACACAAATTCTCTGGTTAGCTGCTTTTTTGCCTTATGCCCCTGAACAAATGAGGCCAGAGCTGCAACAAGCTATTGAAGGTGCTATCCGTTTTGTATTAAGGGCCCAATACCCCAATGGTGGTTTTGCTCAGACCTACCCGCTACGTGGTGGTTACCACGATGCCATTACGCTGAACGATCATGTGATGACAGAACTGTTAAGCTTATTAAATAAGGTTGCCACAGAGCCGCAGTTTGCTTTTGTTCAGGCCGGGCTCAGGCATCAGGCAAAACGTCAGTTTGAGCTTGGCATAGCGCTGTTATTAAAAGCTCAAATCAGGCTGAATGGCACATTGACCGTTTGGGCTGCCCAACATCATCCGTTGACTCTTGATGCAGTTCAAGCCAGAGCTTATGAATTACCAGCTTTGGTCAGTAGTGAAAGTGCGGAAGTCACCTTGTTGCTGATGCAGCTGCCAGAGCCTTCAACTGCAGTGATCCAAAGTGTAGAGGCGGCGGTTGCCTGGTTTCGGCAAAAGCAAATCAATAACACTGAAATGCAACGCAGTGACAAGGGCGTCCGTTTTGTGCAAAAAGCCGGGGCTCAAGCTTTGTGGGCCAGATTTTATGATTTAGACAAACAGCAGCCGCTTTTTGTTGATCGTGACGGAACAGTGGTCAGCAGCATGGCTGAATTGTCGATAGAGCGACAACAAGGCTATGGCTGGTATCAATCTCATGCTGAGGCTGTGCTCAAGGCCTATCCAGGCTGGAAAGCAATGCTGGCCAGAGATAAAGACGCTCATCTTTGAACCGTTGGCAGGTGTTTAAATCTAGTCTCCTGTGCACCTGAGCAACATAGGCTTATCAATACACGAAGTCTAAATCTGCAGGTAAGGCCTGATCTCGTTGGCTGTAGTCACAAACTCCGGCTGGAAATATGGCCTCCAGTTCGGCCTGGTAACCTTGCATCTGTGCGGGCAGATAGTCACCCCGGCTGATGGCGTCTGCCACACTGATTAAAGCACAATGGAACATTAAGCCATGCTCCGGCGCACCGGCCTGCAACCTGCTGTTGCTCAGTGTCGGATAAACGGCTGCACACTGACCATCTGGCTGCCAGACATTGCCTCCTTTTGCTATCACTGACCCCTCAGAGGTAAAACATTGATCCTGGGCTTGCGACGGTTTGGCTGCCTGAGTCAGCCATTGATCCATTAAAGCTAAAGCTTCTGGCAGAGGTGTATAGTCAGGGTGACTGACCCAAATCAGCTGATTATCGGCATGCCCGTTACGAAGCTTTAAACGTTGTCTGGCTGAAAATGACGGCTGAAGATGATGCATATCCAGTTTTGGATCGAGATAATGACGTAAGTCGATGATAGGTTTGTTGGTCATACCAAGAAACAACTGACCATATCGATAAGCTCTTTCTGTTGCGTGCAGGTTCGCTCTGTAACGCGCTGCGACAGGCTCTGCAGTGCTGATGCGTTGCAAGGGGGTAATATTATGTTTGCCAAAGACGGATAACAGCATCGGGCTGTCAGTGACAGGGTCATAAAAAATCTGTTCAGCCTGCATCTTACTTTGCGGGCGCCAACTGCCAACTGCGGCATTCACTTCAATAAAATCTGCAACACTGAGCGCGCCACTTTTAAGCGCCTGAAGGCCATATTGCACACCCTGATTATCCCAGAGGCTATGTGCAACACCCTGCTCGTCTGTGCCGAACAGACTATGCAGATCAGCCCAGTAACTCCAGTTCACCTGACTCAGCAGCTCGTCACGGACAAAACGCTTCAACCTGCCTTGCTGAGGGTTATGCACTAATGAAGACAAACCGACCCAGGCATTTAAACACTGGCTTGCTCCATACATAGGGCTTGGCCACAGGCCGCTGAGCAACTGCGCCAGGCTGATTTGGGCACTGTATTTGCTGCTGGAATCAGATGAATAACTTAACCCTTCCAGCAACTGTCGGTTGACGCCTTGTCGCCAGTGTTGTTTATCGCTGGCGTTGAAGTAGTAATAGTTGTGCAGTAAGTCACAATCCAGTGCGTACAGCGTCTGGCTTAACATATCGGGGTAGCTATATAAGGCAATACCGCCGTCGAGCAGATCCTCGCTGTTTTGTAACAACAAGTACTGAGCTATGCCGCCACCTGAGCCGCCAATACCGAGCGTATACTCAGGTGCACCATACAAAGAAACAAACTGCCGCTTGACCCGTCGGGCTGTATCTTCTGCCAATAAAAAGTTATAGGTATGGCTGGTCTTATTGACGCTGGAGCTGAGTATGGCGAAACCTGAACGCAGTTCTTCCTGTCGGTCCCTGATCAACCTTGTGGTGCTTAAATGTCCCTGTCGATAGCCTATACCTACACCGCCATGAAACTGATAAATCAGTTTGCCATTCCATTCTGATGCGCCTTGTTGTGAACCGTACTCTGCCGTACTGATGGGCATAATAATGTAATAAAAAAAACGGTTGATTGTACCCAGCTCCAGCCGCAGCAGCAGGCTGTCTGCGGCTATGGCGCCGCCCTGATAGGTCGCCAGCTGTCCAGTGCTGTCCAGTACATAAAAGTACAGTTGTGTTGGATGCTGGCAGTCTTTACTGTAGCCGCTAAGGCTGCCATTGTCGTTGTAAAGGGCAATACCCCAACCCGCCTGATTGTCTGGTTGGGGCTGGGTTATGCCTTGCTGCAGATAGCCGCAGTAAAGCGGGTAGTGCAAACCACCAGCATAAAGCGGCATAGTGGGGCCAGTGCCTCCCACTGCGATAGGGAAAGTAAAGGTTTCAGCCGGGCGTGGGCTAAAAGCCAGATGTCTGGATACTGGCAGCAAGAGTCCAGCTTGTGCTGGCGCTGTGGCCAATACAGGGTTGGGCTCCCGCCAACGTTGTCCAGGACTTAAACTGCTGACATAAAGCAGGCCGAAGAGCAGGCAGAGCAGCAGTGTGAACCAAAGGATTTTATGACGTCTGAACGCTGAAAACATCGGACAGCTCCGTTGGCTGCTGTCCGTTAAGCTTAGCTAAAGAATGGGTCAGTTCCAGCCAGATAGTGCAAAACCAGAACATAAGGTTGTTGTTGCCTGAATACGAAAACTCCGGTTCAGTGGGCGGGATCCTTCAGGTTTTAAAAGTTATCTTTTTTACTTGCGTCTTTGGTGATTTTATCCAGATAACCCATAGCAAAAGCGGATAAAACAAAAGTCAGGTGGATCAGCAAATACCACATAATTTTATCATTCGGGATATTTTGGGTATCCATAAATACTTTCAGCAAATGAATAGATGAAATAGCTACTATAGAAGCTGCTACTTTGTTTTTCAGTGAGTTGGAGTCAAGCTTACCTAACCAGCCTAGTTTGTCGCCATTGTCATCAATATCCATTCGGGAGACAAAGTTTTCATAGCCTGAAAACATCACCATCACTAATAAGCCACCAACCAGCGAGATGTCTATTAAAGACAGTACCACTAAAATCAGATCCACTTCTTTCATGCTGAAAATGACAGGCACAATATGCAGCACTTCCTGGAAAAACTTAATACCCAGAGCCAGCAACGCTAAACTCAGCCCAAGATAAATGGGGGCCATTAACCAGCGGGTGGCATACATTGTTTTTTCTATTAGCTGTTCCATTCGTACTCCTGTCTGATTCGCGACTCCATTTTATGGGGCAAATACTACAGAAATTCAAGCCTCTGGCCGTTTTACTTTTTTGTAAAATATCGCACAATGAGCGCCGTTACCCGCAACAGCATCGGCGTTTTTTCCTGATGCTGTTAGTTTGTCTGGGCCTCTATGCCAAGGAACTTCCGAATGAAAAAAACTCTGCTTGCGCTGGCTTTGTCCATCGCCACTTTCTCTCATGCCGATGAAGGCATGTGGCAACCTCATCAATTACCTGAACTTGAACAACTCCTTAAAGAAAAAGGTTTGGAAATTGATGTCAAAAGTATCGCCCAATTAACCGCTTTTCCAATGAATGCAGTCATTAGTTTGGGCGGCTGTACTGCGTCTTTTGTCTCTAATCAGGGCTTAGTTGTTACTAACCATCACTGTGCTTATGGCAGTATTCAGCACAACAGCACTGCGACCAACAACCTGCTGGCGAAAGGCTTTTTAGCCAAAGATTTAAACGAAGAATTACCGGCTGCACCAGGCTCTAAGGTATTCGTCACTCAGGAAGTGACCAATATCACAGCTCAGATTAATCAGGAGTTAAGCCCCCAGCTTAAAGGCAAAGAGCGTTTTGAACGGATCAGCCAGTTGCGTAAAGAGCAAATTGCCGCTTGTGAAACGCCGGGTTATCGCTGTGATGTCTATAGTTTTCACGGTGGGCTGGAATATTACCTGATCAAACAAATGGAAATTCGCGATGTGCGCCTGGTGCATGCGCCAGCTGCAGGTGTAGGTAAATTTGGTGGTGATATCGACAACTGGATGTGGCCACGTCATACAGGGGACTATGCGTTTTATCGCGCTTATGTAGGTAAAGACGGTCAGCCGGCAGATTTCGACGCTGAGAATATTCCTTTTACACCACCTTCTTATTTAAAGGTGTCAGCCAAGCCACTGAAAGAAAATGATTTTGTGATGGTGGTAGGCTATCCGGGCCGGACTAACAGATACAACACTGCAGCCGAAGTAGAAAACCAGTTCACTCAAGTGCTGCCGCTATCCAAAGCCTACCGTGAAGAAGCTATTGCAGTGATCAAACAGCATTCGGCTGAAGGTTCAGAAGAGCGAATTAAATACGAAAGCATTCTGGCGTCTTTGGCGAACTATGCAAAAAACTTTGAAGGTATGATCCACAGCTACAAAACCGGTGATATCCAGCAGCGTAAAGACCTGTTTGATAAAGGACTGAACCTGTGGATCAAATCCAGCCCGGCTCGTCAGGCAAAATATGCACCTGCAGTGCGCAGCCTGCAGCAATTACTGGCAGAAGAGCAGGAGAAGCAGCAACGTGATCTGATTTTGAGTTATTTAAGTTATGGTCAGTTGTTTAACACGGCCAAACGTTTATACCGCTTAGCTCATGAACAGCAAAAACCAGATGCAGAACGTGAAATGGGTTATCAAGAGCGTGATTTAGAACGTTTTTCTGCCAGCATGAAACGTTTATCCCGCAGCTTCGATGCCAAAGTAGAGCAGGAGTTGATGCTGCATTTCCTGCAACATTACGCCAAACTACCCAAAGATCAGCGGTTAAAAGCTCTGGATGGCTATTTTGCTATAGGTTCTGGTGAGCTGGATGTTGCAGCACTTCGCACTAAGCTCGAAGGGGTGTATCAGGCTACAACTTTGTCGGATGAAGTGGAACGTTTAGCCTGGATGGGTAAATCTGTGGATGATTTTAAAGCCAGCGAAGACCCATTGATCCAATACGCTGTGGCTATGTACGACACTGATATGGCTTTGGAAACTGCAGATAAAGAACACAAAGGTAAACTGGCGGTGGCCCGTCCGCAAGTGATGGAAGCCATTATTGCTTTTAATAAAGCCAACGGTAAGGCGGTGTATGCCGATGCCAACAGCACTTTACGTGTCACTTATGGATCTATCAAAGGTTACCAGCCAAAAGATGCGGTGTCTTATCAGCCATTTACAACAGCTGCTGGTATTTTGCAAAAGCAAACCGGCATAGACCCTTTTGATGCGCCAGCAGCTCAGGTTAAAGCCTTAAAAGAAGGTGACTTTGGCATCTACAAAGATGCTGTGTATAACAATCTGCCGGTGAATTTCTTAAGCACAGTGGATACCACAGGTGGAAACTCAGGTTCACCCACACTGAATGGCAAAGCTGAACTAGTGGGTTTGTTATTTGATGGGGTGATTGAAGGCATAATAGGCAACTGGGACTACGACCCGGCCACCAACCGCTCTATCCACGTCGACAGCCGTTATATGCTGTGGCAGATGGAGAAAGTAGATGGTGCTACTAACCTTCTGAAAGAAATGACAATAGTTAAAGAATAGCCCTGTAGGGGCTTGTCCCCGCCCGTCTAGACGACACCGCGGTACAGATGGAAGGGCCGGGACAAGCCGCGGCCCCTACAACCCGCCCGTCTCAAATTCAAATCAAAACCGGGGACTGTTGCTTTAAGGCGCCACAGTAAAACTAATAGCCCCAAGCAATTGCCCCGAGTCTGTCACCACACGAATTTTCCACTCACCCACAGCATTTTTCGGAAAATGTTGTTTACGGGTCCAGGCTCTGTAGCCTTGTTCCCGCCCGCCGGAAATATCCAGCCGAATACGTTCAACTGACTCACCATTGTGCACCCATTCATGATAAATCTGCTCTTTCAGACCCCGTGGTGCCCGCACTGAGGTATAGGCATATACGCCTGTTTGCAATTGTGCCAGTGTCAGCTCTGTAAAAGCTGAACCAGGTAAACGTTGCTCATAATCCAGCTGTTGGCTCAATTGAATGTCGTTTAAGCGCAACACAGGAGCAGGGATCAAGCTGCGGCCAAACCAGATGCCAGTAGTCATGGCAACTAACAGCAGCATCAACACAGGCACACGCCAGCGTCCTGGCTGAGTCAGTAAAGGACGGATACTGGGAAGACTAAGTACAGCCGAAATCAGCAAAGCCAGCCCCAGGCTTTGAGTGGTGGTCATAAAAAACAATAGGGGCAATATCACCATCAAGACGGCAAATAAAGAAAAGCAGTGGTAGACCAGAAATAAAGCACGTCGTCTCATCAGTAATTTGTTGTACACCGGGTCAATTACGGCTACTACAGCGCAGAACAAGAGTAACGAGGTAAAAAGTGCCTGGGGTTGGTCCCAATCGGTGGCCGCCAGAAAGAAGGGCAGCGCAAAAAACAAACTTTCCTGATGCAGTAACTGGGTCACAAAGCAGGTTAAGTCTTTGGATAAACTCACCCCAAATTTTTTCAATAAGCCTTTACGCAGCCAATATTCACCTGTCAGCCATAACCAACTTATCACCATTAAGATGGCAAAAAACTGGGCAAACTGCTCTCGCTGCTCCATCTGCCATAAGCTGAATAAGCCGGTGCAAAAACCAAATAAGGCCATCAGGCCGGAGTATTTTTTTGTTAACTCAATAATCCAGACAAAAACACTGCTTATTCTATTCATCAAACCCCCAACAGTATTCATTCCTGTCCTTCTGCGGCGGTTTGAATTTATGCTGCCGCACTATACGCTGTAATGACTCTGGAAAGCTGTTTTGGTTGCAGATTGATGGCACTTGCTGTTAATTCACAGAATCCACAGCTAAAACCGCCTTTTTCTGCTCCAGCTATTCTTAGTAACCCTGCTTTTGCAGTAAGATACACCTCATTTCGTGACCATCTGGGTTGCGGCTGCAGAAGTGACAGAAGGGTTATAGTTCGTGGATCAGAAAGTTCAGGTAAAACTAATCATACGCCGGGTGCCCATGCAGGCCGCTCTTTCATGGCTGACCAAAGCCTGGGAATTATTCCGTCTGGCGCCGTCCACTATGATAGCTATGGTTGCCTTTATGACGGTGCTGAGTTTAGTGGCTCAGTTGCATCCTGTACTTGCTGTCTTGCTGGTGCTGGCAAATCCATTTTTAACTGCTGGTTTCTACAAAAGCATAGTACTGCTGCAACAGCAAAAAGAAGTGAGTTTTCAGCTCATTTTTAGTGTGTTTAGTGAAGCCCGTTACCGTCGCACTTTTATCCGGTTGGCTGGTGCTAATTTACTGGCGAATATTCCTTTGATGCTGTTAGCCGCAAAAGTGATGGAACAAACTCAGGCAGGGATTGCAGACCCAGCCACTATGTTTTTATTGGTTGTAGTACTGAGTCTGGTGTTTATGTTATTTGCTTATGCAGTAGCTATAGCTTATTTCCTGAATGAACAACGTTTGCAGGCCATTTTAACTGCAAGCCTGACAGCCTGTTGGCGTAATGTTGGTGCCTTAACCTTATTTGGTAGTATGGCTGTAGCACTGGGCATGTTAGGTATTGTTACTTTTGGTTTCGCTTTTATTGTGATCATTCCTGTGTTGCAAATCGCCTTCTTTTTATCGTTCAGCGCCTTTTTTGCTTTGCAGCTGGATGACTCCGCACCTTCTGTGCTGGAAGTATAAGCATGACAGAGTCTCAGCCTTCGCAAGAACCAAAGCCTCAGACAGAGCAGGAATTGCGGCAATGGCTGTTGGGCTTGTTATCACGCCGTGAATACGGCGCGCTGGAGCTGAAGCAAAAGTTAAAGCAAAAAGGCGCTGATGCTGAGCAAATTACTGAACTGCTGGACTGGGCACAGCAACGGGATTACCAAAATGAATTACGTTATGCCCGTATGCAGGTCAATGCAAAGTTGCATAAAGGCTATGGATGGTTTTACATTAGCCAGTTTTGTGCACAGCAGGGCATTAAAAAAGAACTACAACAGCAACTGCTGGAAGAACTGGATATCGACTGGTTTGAGGTAGCAACGATAGCCTACCGGAAAAAATATGCGGATAAACCCATAGCGGATTATCAGGACAAACTTAAACGGATGCGTTACTTACAAAGCCGGGGCTTTGGCAGTGACACTATCCAACTTGTATTTGCAGAGCTTAAAGAAGAGTAAGATATGTATATGACTTCGGCACAACTTCGCCGCGCTTTCCTGGACTTTTTTGCCAGTAAAGGCCACCAAATCGTTAGCAGCAGTTCACTGATCCCGGGCAATGACCCGACTTTACTTTTCACCAACGCAGGTATGGTGCAGTTTAAAGATGTGTTTTTAGGTCAGGACAAACGCAGCTACAACCGCGCTGTGACAGCACAACGTTGTTTACGTGCCGGTGGTAAACACAACGATTTAGAAAACGTAGGCTATACAGCCCGTCACCATACCTTCTTTGAAATGCTGGGTAACTTCAGCTTCGGTGATTACTTCAAACAGGACGCTATTCAATACGCCTGGGAATTTTTGACTGAAGTAGTCAAGCTGCCAAAAGAAAAACTCTGGATCACTGTCTACGCCACAGACGACGAAGCTTTTGATATCTGGACCAAACATATTGGTGTGCCAGCTGAGCGTGCTATCCGCATTGGTGATAACAAAGGTGCACCTTACGCCTCAGACAATTTCTGGGCTATGGGTGACACAGGGCCTTGTGGTCCTTGTACTGAAATTTTCTACGATCACGGCGACCATATCTGGGGTGGCCCACCAGGTTCTCCGGAAGAAGATGGCGACCGTTTTATTGAGATCTGGAACAACGTTTTTATGCAGTTCAACCGTCATGCCGATGGCCGGATGGAACCCCTGCCAAAACCAAGCGTGGACACTGGCATGGGCCTGGAGCGTATTGCAGCTATTTTGCAAAACGTACACAGCAACTACGAAATCGATACCTTTGCTGCTTTGATTAAAGCCACTGCAGCCATCACAGGCGCAACTGATTTAAACGACAAGTCGTTACGTGTAGTGGCTGACCATATACGCAGCTGTTCATTTTTAGTGGCCGATGGCGTGATGCCATCCAACGAAGGCCGTGGTTATGTGCTGCGCCGTATTATTCGCCGCGCTATCCGTCATGGCAACAAGCTGGGTGCTAAAGGTGTGTTCTTCAGTAAATTGGTGGGCGCTTTGGCCGAACAAATGGGTGAAGCTTACCCTGAACTAATTGAAAAGCGGGCCGTGATTGAAAAAGTGCTGGCGCTGGAAGAAGAGCAGTTTGGTAAAACTTTAGAGCGTGGTCTGGGTATTCTGGAAGAGGCTTTGGCAGAGCTTCATGGCAGTACTGTGATCCCGGGCGAAGTAGCCTTTAAGCTGTATGACACTTACGGTTTCCCGCTGGATTTAACCAGTGATGTGGCGCGTGAGCGTGGTTTAACTGTGGATCAGGCCGGTTTTGAAGCGGCAATGGAAGCACAGCGTAAACGTGCTCAGCAAGCCTCTAACTTTGGTGCTGATTACAATCAGGCCTTAACTTCTGCCCAGTGCACCGACTTTACCGGTTACAGCCAAATTCAGGGCAAAGCCAAAGTGGTCGAAATTCTGCTGGAAGGCAATGCAGTCAATACACTGACGGATGGACAGCAAGCCTTGGTGATTCTGGATCAGACGCCATTTTACGCCGAGTCAGGTGGTCAATCCGGTGATGCTGGTGTATTAACCCTGGCCAATGGTGCTGTGTTTACTGTGGCTGATACCATTAAAGTAGGTAAAGCTTTTGCCCATAAAGGCAGTTTAAAAGGCGCTTTGGCTCTTGGCGATCTAGTGGATGCAGCCATCGACAATGCCCGTCGTGAAGCTATTCGTAAAAACCACTCAGCCACCCATTTATTACACGCAGCGCTGCGCACCGTATTAGGTGAGCATGTGACGCAGAAAGGATCTTTAGTAGGTTCAGAGCGTTTACGTTTTGACTTCTCGCATTTTGAAGCGGTAAAAGCGGATGAAATCCGCCGTATCGAACAACTAGTCAACGAGCAGGTGCAACAAAACCACGAAGTGCTGACTCGTCTGATGAATGTCGATGAGGCCAAAGCTGCAGGCGCTATGGCGCTGTTTGGTGAAAAATACGATGACGAAGTGCGTGTACTGAGTATGGGCGACTTCTCGATTGAACTCTGTGGTGGTACTCATGTGTCGCGCACCGGTGATATCGGCCTATTTAAAATTGTCGTCGAAAGCGGTATAGCGGCAGGTATTCGCCGTATTGAAGCTGTAACTGGCGAAGGCGCTTTAGCTTTTGTGCATAAGCTGGAACAACAGGCTCAAACTGTGGCTTCGATGCTGAAGGGCGATGTATTTTCTATTGCTGACAAAGTACAACAGGCGATGGACAGCCGCAAAGCTTTAGAGAAAGAGCTGGAGCAATTAAAAGCTAAGTTAGCCAGCGCTGCCGGTGCTTCATTACTGGAGCAGGTGCAGGTTATTAACGGTGTGAAAGTGCTGATTGCAGAGCTTAAGGGCGCTGATCCAAAAGCTTTCCGCACTATGGTGGATGAGCTGAAAAACAAATTAGGTTCAGGTATTTTGTTGCTGGCCACAGCTGCTGAAGGCAAAGTCAGTTTAATTGCTGGTGTCACTTCTGACTTAACTGGCAAAGTTCAAGCTGGGCAGCTGATTGGCTGGGCTGCAGAACAAGTAGGTGGTAAAGGCGGTGGTAAGCCGGACTTAGCTCAGGCAGGTGGCACTGATGTGGCTGCTTTACCTGGCGTGCTGAAAGCTGCTGCAGACTATATTGCGGCTAAGCTGTAAAGCTCAGTGGCTTTATATGTACAAAAATTCGGGGGTACCTCAGTGGGTACCCCCGAACGTATCGAAGCTGTGGCAGAGCAGGTCATTCAAACCGTGCATGCTGGTCATAAAGTAGTAGTGGTGGTGTCTGCTATGGCAGGGGAAACCAACAGGCTGCTTGGGCTGGCGCATCAGATTGACAACCGCCCTGCGACTCGTGAGCTCGATATGCTCGCCGCCAGTGGTGAACAGGTCAGTATTGCGTTACTGGCGATGGCGCTGATTAAACGGGGTCATCCTGCGGTTTCTTTATTAGCAGACCAAATAGGAATTCTGACTGACAATAAATTCAGCCGCGCCCGTATTTTATCTGTGGGTACTGAACGTTTATGGCAAGAGCTGGAGCAGGGCCATATTGTGATAGCTGCTGGTTTTCAGGGCAGAGATATTGAAGGCAATATCACTACTTTAGGTCGTGGCGGTTCTGATACCACAGCAGTGGCTTTAGCTGCGGCCTTAAAAGCCGACGAATGTCAGATATTTACTGATGTCGACGGTATTTACAGCATGGACCCGCGTATTTGTGCTGATGCGTTCCGGCTGCCTTATGTGGATGCCTCTAGTATGCTGGAGCTGGCAAGCTTAGGTGCCAAAGTATTGCACTCCCGCTCTGTCGAATATGCAGCTATGCATCAGGTGCCGGTAAGGGTGTTATCCAGCTTCAGGCCCGATCAGGGAACTTTAGTCTGTTATGAGGACCAGAACATGAGTGTGCCTGCAGTTACAGGACTTGCATGCCAGACCGGAGAGGTCTGGTTGGAGCTGAATGAGCTCAGTAGCGAGCTACATATCGCATTGCTGAAGGAGTTCGCCCGTTTAGCCATTGAGACCGACATGTTAAAGGTGCAGTATGCGCCGTCCGGTTTAGTGCAGATGCAATTCAGTTTGAACCAAAACGATCTGAATACTGTAGAAGATATTTGTAATGAACTGAAAAAGAAGCAAAATTTTACGCTGCAAAGCAGGAAGTCTTTGGGCAAATTATCTATAGTAGGGATAGGGTTGAAATCAAATCCTGTCATTACGGCGACAGTATTTGAACAATTGCAGTTATTAGCAGTGCAGGTAGTTGCTGTCAGTTGTGCTGAAATTAAATTATCTATCGTAGTGCCAGAAGCTGAATTGAATAAAGTGGCGGTCGCTTTACACTCTGCTTTATTAGGTTCAGTTAATTAACTTCAAGGTTTTCATAAATTTGTCAGCTGAGTTATCATAAAGCGGACAGGTATACGCAGTGTGATTACAACAAGCGTGACCATTGGAAGCTGGGATCATACAAAAGGAGCAAAGAATGCTTATTTTAACGCGTCGTGTTGGTGAGACACTGATGATTGGTGATGAAGTCACAGTCACAGTTTTAGGTGTTAAAGGAAATCAGGTTCGTATCGGTGTGAATGCACCAAAAGAAGTTTCAGTGCACAGAGAAGAGATTTATATGCGCATTCAGGCTGAAAAAGGCACTCCTGGTGGCTTTAGCGGCGATGACGATCAATAAGTTTTAATAGTTAGCATTTTTAGAAGTTGTATATTTTTAAGCCTTTGTAGCGAATATTTAGTCGAATTGTTTAAAAGGTCAGCAAACACGCTTTCCAGCTCCAAAAATTGTTTGACTTATTTTCCTGAGACATTAATATACACGCCGCAACGTAGTGCGGAGAAGTGGCCGAGTGGCTGAAGGCGCACCCCTGCTAAGGGTGTATAGGGGAAACTCTATCGAGGGTTCGAATCCCTCCTTCTCCGCCAGTTGTACTGTTAAGATTGGATGCATAGCTCAGCTGGATAGAGTACTCGGCTACGAACCGAGCGGTCGGAGGTTCGAATCCTCCTGCGTCCACCACTTAACTACAACGACGAAGCAAAAAAGAAAGTACCAGATGGATGCATAGCTCAGCTGGATAGAGTACTCGGCTACGAACCGAGCGGTCGGAGGTTCGAATCCTCCTGCGTCCACCACAACTAAACCTGCTAAATGCAGGTTTTTTTGTGCCTAAAATTCAGCTAAATAGATCGGCGATGGTGGACACAGGCGGATGAGATCCTCCGCAAGGTTCGACAAAATCGTCAGGAACGATTTTGGACGCGCTCCGCGCGGTCCCGCAGGGACGTTTGCCAGGACGGCAAACGCAATCCTCCTGCCGCGAACTTTTGCATTCGGCAAGTAGAAAGCTTCATTGGTGCCGTTACATTTCTATGCTCAGGTAATTGAGTAATTTTTTTACAGCAAAATATACTCTCAAGCACTTCTACTTTTGTGATACGTCTAAAAATCTTGTCTATACAGATAGCTAACATATATAGTTCGGATAGAATCTGGGAAAAGGAAGAATTTTTGATGGAATCAACAGCTAGTCCTCTTTATTTAGATTGGGATTTTTGGAACACAATGCTTGCTCTGCTTGCGTTGGCACTGACCCAATTACCTCTTATAAGATCTTTCCTTTCAAAACCAGAACTAGAAATAGACATACATGAGCGTATTACAATTTCACACTTGATCGGTAATCCTAGTGTTGTGACCTATGTCAGCATTAAGAATCTCGGGCATCATGATGTAAAAATAACAAAACTGTTTCTACATATCAGAAATCAGAAAAATCATTTAGTTACTTTGAATGCAAACTTGTTCTATGAATCTTCAAACAATCCAAGTAGCCCATTAGTTACAAGACAGTTTTATCCCTTCCATTTAAAAAAGGACACAAATTGGGGGCAAACTTTGTGTTTTTGGAACTATCTAGACCGGGATGATGAAATTGACTATAAACGAGCTCAAGAGGAGCTTCAAAAAGAGCTTTATCAGCCATGGAGCTCTACTGCGCCTCCACCTCCCAAAATAGCAGTTGAAGATAAAGTTGTTCCTTTTAAGAGATTATTTGAGAAAAATTTTATTTGGAAAAAGGGAGAATTCTTTTTTGAGTTCGAGTTGGTTACTCAGCCAGAAGCACAATACAACAGAAAAAGTATGCGAATTACTTTATACGAAGCTGACATCATCGATTTAAAGAAAATCACTGAACGCTATTGCTATGGTGAGAGCATCACGTATCCATCCAGCGCTAGTCAAATTACGGTTGAAGCAATACTTGGCAAGTAATCTGAGTTCCTTCAGTAGTTGGTGAAGCTTTTTAAGCTTTCACCAACGAAATAAGTGGTTGCCCCAAACCCTAAGCCGCTCTCTCACCCCCATAACAGTCCCAAAGCGACGCCTCAAGAGCTCTAACCACTTGACCTCTATTCAGTACCCCAACCACCAGACCATTCTCCAGCACAGGCAACTGATGCAAATGCAGGCTGGTAAAGATCACTGCACTATCTACAACGCTATCGGACGTCAGCACAGTGACCACCTTTTTACTCATCACTTGAGCTATTGTATTGTGCAGGCTGCAGAAATAGCTGGCGTGTAACATAGCGGCTAAACAGTCTTGCTCAGACAAATAACCGACCAGGTTATTTTCTTTATTAAACACTGGTGCGCCAGTCAGGTTAAACTGTCGTAGTTGCTGCACAGCCTGAACTATCGTATCGTCTTGTTGCAGGCGCGGAAATTCACGTTGGAATATATCTTGTACTTTGCTCATGGCTTTTCTCCTTTGAAGCGATGGAAGCAGCATAAGCCCGATAAATGCTTCGGTGAAAACGAATTAATAAGCTTGCCAGTATCGTAATTTTTGATTAGAAAACTGGATAACAAGCAGGGAAGGGGTCTTGAAGGAATGAAACGTATGTTTTATGTGCAGTTAAATCAGTGCAGACAGATTTTTGCTTTACCTTTGAACTCTCTTTTGTATAATGGCGCCTCCAACGCTAGGGGCATAGTTCCAATTGGTAGAACAGCGGTCTCCAAAACCGATGGTTGGGGGTTCGAATCCCTCTGCCCCTGCCACTTCATTCTGATATGAATTCTTTATCTTCTAAGCAGCAACTGCTGCATTTACTCCAGATACAACCACTTGAATTACATCAAGAGTTTTCTGCTATGGCTAAAATGCCTGAAGCTGAAGTTGTAGCTTTGGCCGAACCAGTTGCTGAGATCTCTGTTGGGATTGAAACAGCTCAGCCAGCAGAGCCTGTTTATACTGAATCCTACTCTGAACCGAACCCGGAACTGACTTTTGCCAAAGACGTGTTAGTGGCGCTCAGTGAGTATCAACCCGATCTGCAGTGGCGGTTAAACCCTGCCTGTACTGAACCTATGTTGCAAAACGGACTCTTAGTAACACCTTCGATTGAATTATTGCAGTCAGCTCAGCAGAAAAAGCTGCTCTGGTTGTGCCTCCAGCAAGAGAGCTGATGCATGCCGTTAATACGTAGTGCCACCCCTGCCGATATCCCAGCGATGCTGCAGATAGAACAAGCCGCCAACAGCCATCCCTGGTCGGAAGGCACCTTTAGCACCTGCTTTAGCGAACGTTATTTTAATGCAGTGTTGATGGATGATAACGACGAAGTGATCGGCTTTTACATAGGTGAAAAAGTCGTAATGGAAGCCAGTTTATTTAATATAGGACTGCTTCCCGAAGCTCAGGGCAAAGGTTATGGCCAGCAACTGCTACAGCACTTTATTGCGCAGGCACAAGACTTGGGATCACTGGATTGCTGGCTGGAAGTACGTCAGTCCAATGCCAATGCTATCAAGTTGTACGAAAAATGCGGTTTTATCCAAACCGGTTTACGCCCCAGTTATTACCCAACGGCCACAGGCCGCGAAGACGCAATTTTAATGGCTTTGCCTTTAGGTTAAAGCCGCATCATCTGCTCAGGCAGATAATTTACCGGCCTGAAGTGGCTAAATTCTGTGCCTGCGCTTTGGTTGCTGTTATAATCGCGCGAAATTTCCCTTTATACCCAAGTAACCCAAGCCCACTCTGCTTCTTGGCTATGTTGTGGGCTTCGTTTATTGATCAAGTTGGATGGCATGACTACCGAACTGTTTTTAGAAGAAATTAACAAACGCCGCACTTTTGCGATCATCTCTCACCCGGATGCCGGTAAAACCACTATCACTGAAAAAGTGTTGTTGTTTGGACAGTTGATCCAAAAAGCAGGTACGGTCAAAGGTAAAAAGTCTGGTCAATACGCCACCTCCGACTGGATGGAAATGGAGAAAGAGCGGGGCATCTCGGTGACCACTTCTGTGATGCAGTTCCCTTATGCGGATTGTCTGGTCAACTTACTGGATACACCGGGTCACGAAGACTTCTCGGAAGATACCTACCGTACTTTAACGGCAGTAGACTCTTGTTTAATGGTAATTGACGGCGCCAAAGGTGTTGAAGACCGTACCATTAAATTGATGGAAGTTACCCGTTTACGTGACACGCCAATCATCACTTTTATGAACAAAATGGACCGCGATATTCGTGATCCTGTTGATTTATTAGATGAAGTAGAAAGTGTATTAAAAATCGCCTGTGCTCCTATCACCTGGCCAATAGCTTCAGGTAAAGAGTTCAAAGGTGTGTATCACATTTACCGTGATGAAATTATTTTATACAAATCAGGTATGGGCCATACCATCCAGGAACTGGATGTGATCAAAGGCATCAATAACCCTGAACTGGATAAACGAGTTGGTTATTACGCCGATCAGTTACGTGAAGAAATGGAACTGGTCAAAGGCGCAAGCCACGAGTTTGATTTAGAACTGTTCCGTAAAGGTGAACTCACCCCAGTGTTTTTTGGTACAGCCTTAGGTAACTTTGGTGTGGATCATATGCTGGATGGTTTAACCGAATGGGCGCCTGCACCACAACACCGTGCTACCACCACTCGTGTTATTGAGCCGTCAGAACCAGCCTTTACCGGTTTTGTCTTTAAAATTCAGGCCAATATGGACCCGAAACACCGTGACCGTGTCGCCTTTTTACGCATCTGTTCAGGTAAATATGAAAAGGGCATGAAAATGCACCATGTGCGTATTGGCAAAGATATGCTGGTGCCACAGGCTTTAACCTTTTTAGCCGGCGATCGTGAACATGTGGAACAAGCGTTTCCCGGCGATATCATAGGTTTACATAACCATGGCACTATTCAGATTGGTGATACATTCACTTCAGGTGAGAAGTTTAACTTCACAGGTATTCCAAACTTTGCGCCTGAATTATTCCGCCGTATCCGTTTGCGCGACCCGTTAAAACAAAAGCAACTGCTCAAAGGTTTAGTGCAGTTGTCGGAAGAAGGTGCAGTGCAGGTATTCCGTCCGCTGGATAACAACGATTTGATCGTAGGCGCTGTGGGTGTGCTGCAGTTTGACGTAGTAGTGCATCGCTTACGTTCTGAATACAGCGTGGATGCGATTTACGAAAGCGTCAACGTGACGACAGCACGCTGGGTCTATAGCGACGATCATAAAGCAATGACCGAATTAAAGAGCAAAGCCAGCATGAACCTGGCACTGGACGGCGGTGATAACCTGACCTATCTGGCACCTACTATGGTCAACCTGAATTTGTCGATAGAGCGTTATCCGAAGATCAAATTCCATAAGACCCGTGAACATTAATTCAGGCTCGAACAAAGGTTTTTTATGAATATCAAAGAATTATTATCCGCCAAAACCCAAGCCGCTATGCTGGCTTTGGGTTTACCTGCCGATACCAATACTGCTGTCACCATCAGCACTAAAGTTGAATTTGGTGATTACCAGATCAACGGTGCTATGGCGGCTGCCAAGTTATTAAAAACCAATCCGCGTGCTTTGGCGCAGCAGCTGGTGCAACTACTGGATTTAGCCGATATGGCTGAAAAAGTAGAGATTGCAGGCCCAGGTTTTATTAACGTCACTTTACGCAAAGACTGGTTAGCGGCACAGTTGGTGGGTGCTTCACAAAACCCACGTTTAACCTTAAGCGCTAATCCGGCTCCTCAAACTGTAGTAGTGGATTATTCAGCGCCAAACCTGGCCAAAGAGATGCACGTTGGCCATTTGCGTTCCACCATTATTGGGGATGCAGTAGTGCGCTGTCTGGAATTTTGGGGTGACAAAGTCATTCGTCAGAACCATATGGGCGACTGGGGTACGCAGTTTGGTATGTTGATTGCGCATCTGGAAGACAAACTGGCCGCTGGTATCGACTTAGAGCAAGTGGCTTTAGCCGATCTGGAAGATTTCTACCGCGAAGCGAAAAAACGTTTTGACGATGAAGCAGGTTTTGCTGATAAGTCGCGTGACTATGTAGTGAAACTACAAAGTGGCGATGCGCATTGCCAGAAGTTATGGCAGCTGTTTATCGACACCTCCATTAAACACAGCGACGAAGTGTACAAAACCTTAAAAGTGACTTTAGGCCATGAGCATATCAAGCCTGAAAGTGCCTACAACTCTATGCTGCAGCCTATAGTGGATAGCTTAAAACAGCAGGGTTTAGCTGTGGAAAGTGAAGGCGCTTTAGTGGTGTTTTTGCAGGAGCTGGCTGATAAAGAAGGTAATCCTTCACCTTTTATCGTGCAAAAAACCGGTGGTGGCTTCCTGTACGCTACTACAGATTTAGCGGCCTGCCAGTACCGTAGTGTTGATTTAGCTGCCGATCGCATTGTGATTTTTACCGATGCCCGTCAGGCGCTGCACTTTAAACAAGTGGAATTAGTGGCCCGTAAAGCGGGTTTATTAAAAGATCATGTGGCTTATGATCACTGCCCCTTTGGCACCATGATGGGTGAAGACGGTAAGCCATTTAAAACCCGTACCGGTGGCACTGTTAAACTGGCTGAATTGTTAGAAGAAGCCGTAGTGCGTGCTCAGGCCGTCGTAGAGCAAAAATCATCAGACTTAAGCGCTGAAGAAATGGCTGAAGTGGCGCGTAAAGTAGGTATAGGTGCGGTGAAGTTTGCTGACTTATCGAAAAACCGCACCAGCGATTATGTGTTTAGCTGGGATGCCATGTTAAGTTTTGAAGGTGCCACAGCCCCTTACCTGCAATACGCTTATACCCGAGTTAGCGGTATTTTGCGCCGTGCCGGTATAGATGAGAGCTTTGTTGCTCCGCTGCAACTTCTGGAAGAGCAGGAAAAGCAGTTAGCCGTCAAACTGTTACGCTTAGAAGAAACCTTACAGGCCGTGATGAAAGATGCGGTGCCGAACTTGCTGTGTAACTACTTATACGAGTTATCCAGCCAGTTTATGAGTTTCTACGAAGCTTGCCCTATATTAAAAGAAGGCATTGAACCAGACCTGAAAAACAGCCGTTTAATGCTGAGTATTCTGGTGGCCCGTACTTTAAAACAAGGCTTAGACTTATTAGGTATTGAGGTAATGGAGCGGATGTAATCCGCTTTGCTCCAGTCGCTTCATACAGACCTTTGGTGTAAAAGGACAAACTGATGAAAATCGCAGATATTCGCCGTAGTTACAGCATGGATAAACTGGATCTGGATAAACTCAATGCCGATCCTTTTCTGCAGTTTGAAGCCTGGCTGAAAGACGCAGTAGCTGCAGAATTACCAGACCCAACAGCTATGTGTGTAGCCACAGTGGATGCGTCAGGTCAGCCGTCACAACGTCTGGTTTTACTGAAAGATGTCAGTAGCAAAGGTTTTGTGTTTTACACCAACTTAGGTAGCCGTAAGGCCTCTGAGCTGGAGCAAAACCCTAAAGTTTGTCTGCATTTCCCATGGCATCCATTGGAGCGTCAGGTGATAGTCTATGGCACGGCAGAGCGGGTTCCGACCAGTCAGGTGATGAGTTATTTCTTATCCAGACCTAAAGAAAGCCAGCTGGCGGCATGGGCTTCAGAGCAAAGTCGTCCTGTCTCCACCCGTCAGGTGTTGATGCAAAAATTTGCTGAAATTAAACATAAATTTGAGCAAGGCGAAGTGCCGGTTCCATCTTTTTGGGGCGGCTATTTAGTCAAACCCCATCAGATTGAATTCTGGCAAGGCGGTGAGCACCGGCTGCATGACCGCTTTATGTATAAGCAGCAAGCAGGCAGCAGCTGGGCCATAGAGCGTTTATGTCCATAGTCCCTCCTTTACAGGCCGCCGATATGCGGCCTGTATTATTTGATAGCCACTGCCATCTGGATTTACCAGAGTTATTGCCTGAACTTGAGTTGCATCTGGCCAAGGCCAAAGCTGTGGGCGTTGAAGGCTTTTTAGTGCCTGCAGTGCAATCTTCAGCCTGGTTGCCTTTGCTGGAACTAAAACAACGTTATGGTTTTTATATAGCTCTGGGTATACATCCCTGGTGGGCAAGTCAAACACAGCTGGATGCTCTGGAGGGACTTGAGGCTTTAGCGGCTTTACCCGAAGTAAACGCCATAGGTGAAACAGGGCTGGATTTTGCGCTGGATGCACAGAGTTTTGCTCTGCAACAACAGTGTTTTGAGTTTCAGCTGCAACTGGCAGGCAAATTAAAAAAGCCAGTAATTTTGCACCACCGCAAATCACAGAATGAATTACTGCAGATCATCAAACAGCAACAATTTACCCAAGGCGGCATTTTGCATGCGTTTTCCGGCAGTTTCCAACAAGGCATGGCTTTTATTGATCTCGGCTTTAAACTCGGGATAGGCGGCACTATTACCTATGAGCGGGCAGAGAAAACCCGCAATGCAGTAAAACAGTTTCCGCTTACCGCGTTGGTGCTGGAAACTGATTCACCTTCTATGCCGCTAAATGGTTTTCAGGGCGAGATCAATACACCAGCTCAGTTGCCTTTGGTGCTGAAAGAGCTGGCAGAATTAAGAGACGAAAATCAGCAGCAAATTGCACAAGTGCTTTATAACAACACTGTTCAGCTGTTCCAATACCAGTTATAACTTTCTAAATCCAACGGAAGGAGTTTCCAATGTTAACTCGATTTTTTCCGCACTAGGGTACTGGCGCTCTACTATGCCGAATAGTTTGTCTCTTAGTTTTTCTTCAAGCGTGTTAGGCACATAAATAGCTTTTAGCGCCTCAACAGGGATTGATTGCAGTCCTACACGTCCTGAAATAAAACGGTATTCTACTTCATCCATCCATTTGGATTTTTTTGTAAATGCTGCCTTACTAGTTTTACGCAATAAATCCGAACTACGCTCATTTTTCAAGTATGCTGCATAATCTGATACGGTGATGATGACTTTGTTGTTCTCTGAGTATTGAACCCTACCATGGGTAAATTTGCCATCTTCCCCAGAATCAAAAAAACTATCCAAAACTGTGCTGTCATATTCTAGGCAATAACATTTAGAAGTCGCTGTGCCTTCAGTATGCTTCGCGTATTCTTTCCAAATATCTGGGTTTGTCAAAGGGTAGGGATAAATATGCTCTTCAGAAGCCATTGCCATAGAACAGATCCCTATGGAGTTTTTTATATCATGCAAAAACGAGTCAATACCTTTCAGAAAAATATGGGGTATGTCGTTTATTTCTGCTTTTGGCTGTTGCATACGAATAACAGTCTTGATCATATCGTCAAGCTGCACTGGCGTATTGGATCTGGCGAGACGTCGTTGATAAAATTCACACAGCAAGTTTACCCATTCAGCATCTGACACATTCTTATCGAGCACCCAACTGAATTCTTCTTCGTCATTTAGAGTGTCTATTTTGGCAAACCACAGTTGGCTGTTTTCAAGAGCTTTCAAATCATCGCTATTTCCTTGCCTGAATTTGAATAGTCTCATAAATAGCAATACTCCTTATCTTGCCTAAAGCAAATTCGCCGCATCCGCCTGTTTGCTTTTTCGCCATTTTTGCCACTGATGCACAATTTTGCTCCAACTGCCGCGTAACATAAAGGCGACTACACCTGAGAGTAATAACATCCAGAATACTTGTCGCATCAGCTGTTGCCAGGCTTGAGTTACAGGCAATAAGCTGGCGTCCAGTTTCATACTGATTTTGATATAGCCAATCACCCTGTCTTGCTGAGTGATCTCCTGCACCATAGCAAGCAGCGCTTGTTCATGCTGAGGCGCATACAACAACTGAGCTGCGGCTGTGCCTTCTGAGGCCGATAATTTCACGCCATTAGCGTCATAAACCACCACATCCTGCAAATAAGGCGTGGCGGCAATATGAGTGGTCAGTTGATTTAAGCTTTCCAGTTGGTCGTTATCAATCAGATAAGCTGCAGTATGAGATAAAGCCACCAAAGTTGAGCGCATCAGTTCAGTACTTTGTTGCTGGAACAAAAGTTCGCCTTGCTGGTTACTGTTCCACCACCATTGCGACAGCACCCAAATACCCAGCAGTGCCAGCAATAGCTGGGCTAGCCGGAAGTATTTTGAGTTTTTACCGCTGTGGTGTCCGCTGAATTGCATCAATTCGCCTGATTTTTACACTGACAATGCTTTAAAAATGTCGGTAGAATGCCACGGCAACAGAATGAAGTACAGGTGGCCCTTTGAGCTTTTATTATAAGATTGACCCAAACTCCTTTGCCGACATTAGTTTAATTCAGTGGTTAACTGCACAAGGCGCAGCTGCCAGCACTGCGGGTAGCGCTGTGTTAATGCATGCTTCAGGCTTTTATCAAAGCGAACAAAAAGCAGCAGATCACCTCAGAGCACCAGAATTCTGGTCTGGATTAGTGACAGGGCAAAGTACCGCCAGTCTGCGGATTTTTTCCGGCACAATAACGTTGCAGCAGCTTTTTGCTGTGCTGCAATTGTTACCTGCTGATGCAGCTTATTCTTTAAGTTTGAATCGTCCTCATGCAGATTTAGCCTTGGCAGTACGCATCGATTTTCCTTTAGCCTTAAATGCAGAACAAATTCAGGCCTTACGCCTGTTAAGTGAAGATTGGACTGTCGAACTGGTGTATTTGCCTGCTCCGGTGTTTTTGCAGCAACCAGGTGTTCTGGTGATGGATATGGATTCCACTGCTATTCAGATTGAATGCATTGATGAAATTGCCAAGCTGGCTGGTGTAGGTGAGCAGGTGGCAGCAGTGACTGCCCGCGCTATGAATGGTGAGTTGGATTTTGCGCAAAGCTTACGTCAGCGTGTAGCCACCTTAAAAGACGCCCCTGATACAGTGCTGAAACAAGTGCTGGATGCTGTGCCACTGATGCCGGGTTTAGAAGCTTTAGTCGCATTTTTACAACAGCATCAATGGCTGGTGGTGATTGCATCAGGTGGCTTCACTTATTTTACCGAAGCCTTAAAGCAGCGCTTAAAACTGACAGCTACTTTTGCCAACCAACTGGAGATTGTCGATGGCAAGCTGACGGGGCAGGTGTTGGGAGCTGTAGTTGACGCTCAGACCAAAGCTGATGTAGTGCAACAGATTGCCCGTCAGTATCAGATCCCTGCCAGTCAGACTGTGGCTATTGGTGATGGCGCGAACGACTTGCCTATGCTGGCAGTCGCTGGCCTTGGTGTGGCTTTTCACGCCAAACCTAAGGTACAGGCTCAGGCCAAAGCAGCGATACGTCAGGGCTCGTTATTGCAACTGCTGTATTTACTGGAAAGCTGATGCAACACCAGCAAAGCTCAACCTGGCTTAATGTCGCCGATTATCAGCTGCATTTGCGGCAGTTGACACCGGATAAAGCAGATTCAGCTTATCCAATACTGATGCTGCATGGCGCTATTGAAAACAGCCGGATCTTTTACAATGAAAAAGGCCGTGGTTTAGGCTGTTTTCTGGCCGATCGGGGTTTTGAGGTCGCTTGTGCTGATTTCGCGGGTCGAGGTTTATCCAGCCCTAAAGCCAGCAGGCGTTTTAATCACAGCCAGCAACAACTGATTTGTCTGGATATTCCGGCTTTAGTCAATCATCTGTACCAGCAACATCAGCAGCCTGTCATTGTGATGGCGCATTCCTGGGCAGGTGTGGTGTTGGCGGCCAGTTTAGTACGTTTTCCTGAACTTTTGCCTAAGGTTAAAACCATAGTGACTTTTGGCAGCAAAAGAGTAATCAGCGTCAGAGGCTTGAAAAAACGTTTGCATATTGATCTGGTCTGGAATCGGCTTTCGCCGCTGCTTTGTCATTTCTATGGCTATTTACCGGCAAAACAATGGCGTTTTGGTGCTGATAATGAACCCGCTCAGTATTTACTGGATACTATTCCCTGGATCCGCGGTGGGGCTTTTGTCGATCAAACTGATGGTTTTGATTATGCCTCAGCCTGCGTAGATATAAGCTGGCCTCAGAGCTGGCATTTTGCTGCCATCAAGGATCAGCTGTTAGGCCATCCGCAGGATGTGCAGGCCTTTCTGGCAGAAACAGGGTTAAACTCAGGGCGTTACACTGTGCTGGGTAAAAGGTATGGTCACCAGCAGGACTATGACCATATTTCGATGCTGACTCACCCCAGCGCCAGTGCGGATCATTTTGCCGAACTGGCTGTGTGGCTTAAACAGAGCTAAACAGGTTGTTTGATACCGGCCAGCAGGGTCAGCCGTTTTTTCTGCTGCTCTGCTATTTGTTCATTGCTTAAGTTAAAACGCAGCAGCACTTCATCTGTGATATCCACTACATCACCCACGCCCACCACACTCCAGAGTTCTTCTTCCAGTACTTTGGCTTTATGGATGGCATAAGTACTGACATAGCCCAATTCTTTGGCAATATGTTCTGTATCAGGGCGGCCTGTGCGCGATAAAAAAATCTTAAAAGCAAAGAGTAAATCTTTATTCACCACGTCATCCACAAAAGCTTTTTTCGCGCTATGGAGCTGGAAATCAAAATCAAACTTTGTTTCAAAGCTATGTTCTGTGTTGTCCTGATCCGGCGTAAAACGCAAAAAGACTTCATAGCTAAAGGGGATTTCCTGACGCTTCATTTTTTTCAGCTGATTAGCAAACTGCAAATTGGTGGCATTGTTTTTCAGCAGCGGCAACATTGTTATAGAGTCAGGCCCATCACTGAACTGAGCCAGTAACTTATGTAAAGCATTAGGTTTAGCACCCAGTGCTACTACATCCAGATTGTAACGAACGCCCTGACGGTGCACATAAAAAGCAAAGGTATCCAAAGCTTTGATATACATATTACGTAAAGCAGGGCCAAGACCAGGGAATTTAGGTGTTTCCTCAGCCATCGTTAGTTTGCTTCTGTTGTTATTAATCAACTGCTGAAAAAATATTTTGCCTGGATGATCGTTGGTTGGATCTATCACTCTCATATTCATAATCAGTTTGTTTTTACTGACCGCCATCACTTCATAAGGTAAAGCCGATAACTGATGTTTAGTAGTAATCTTTTGCAGTTCAGGCAAACTGATTTGCACTGTATCACCTTTAGCAAATTCAACAGGTTCAGCACATTCCAACTGAATGCCTTTACTGGAGAAGTCACGGCTAAAGGCCTGAATATCGCCACCTTTGTCGCGCTCCAGCAATACAGTGGTTTTGTATAAAAACCGGCTTTCAGAACGCAAATTCACATACTGTACCGAGGCGCTTTCAATAGGAGGTATTTGCTCAAGTTTGGCATGCCCAAACACTTTTAACTGATTCAGCAAAGCCGCATCGTAAGTAATAGCTTTATACAAGCTGTTGCTTTGGGCCGTGCTGATATCCGTCAGTGCCACTATATAGCGTAAGTTACGAATAAAATTTGCGATCAAAGGTGTAGGCGGCTGATTTAGCTTTTGTACTTCCTGATCGGCTGTAGTGGGTAAGGACAGCGGAATATGAGCATGAGCAGGCACAGTGCGTAATACCGACATACGGAATGCCCGGAAGCTGGGTTTGGCTGCACCAAAACCAAAAAACACCGCTTTCAGTTCAGGGTGTTGCAGCAATTCTTCTGTTGTGGCCGAATAAAAAAACAATCTGCCTTTGGCCGCATGGGTAAAAGTATAAAGTACGGTGCTGTTTTCATTAGCCTCTTTGGCCAGACATTGTTTTAACCTGCGTACGTGCAGCAGTTGTGACAAGACATTCTGTTGACGTTCATCCTGAAAATAATGCATCAGGTGCCTGTTATTTTCTGTGGTTAAAACACAGGATGGGGTTGCTTTGCCGTCGTTGACTGCCAGAAACACAGGTAAAGAGCTGATACGGGGTAAATAAAATTGCTCATAACCTTTAATAAACACCGCTTCGTAGGTGTTATCCAGATTCACTTTGTAACGTCTTTTATTGCCGTGAATAAAATTTTGCAGAAATTCCGAGAACCCTTTTTCGTCAGCCAAAGGCAAACGTTTTAACCGCACGTAATAACCTTTGTCTGCTGGCTCTACATCAATTACCTGATAAGGGATGCCGTTATTGATCCCAAGGGCAAACTCCTGCTCTAAGCCGCGGAAAAATATGGCAACTTTTTGCCCGGCTGTCATTTCTATCGCCAGCGGGATTTTGATTTTACAGCCAGATACTGACAGGTCACTGGTGCTGGCGGGAAAACGTTCTTCATCCTGCAACACCACTTCAATATCAATGGAAAAATTCATTCGCTCTTCACGGCGAACGCTATAGCCGGCAAAGCGGATCAGTTGAGCGGCTTTATAGTCATTGGCCGTTGAGTCCATATCCGACGGCAGTGTTGCTAAGTTGACTGTTTTGTCCGACGTCTCCCCAGATAATACGTCCTGCAGTCTTTTATTGGTTTCCTGCTGATGTCGTACTCTGAAGTTGTTATTGGTATTGGTGACATCCTCAAAAATGCCAATAGTGTATTGGCCGTACTGCTTTAAACCATTTTCAAAGGTTTGGATTGCAACTTCATCCAGATAATGGGTTTGGCCTTTATGCTCAAAGGGACGCACTTCGCCGTCGACCCTGCCACGTAAATCGATATAATAGGTGCACGGCTGCGCCAGACGCTTTAATTCCATTTTGATCAGAAATTGCTGCGATTTGGCTAAGTCCCCGGTCAATAGCCGAAACTCCTCATCAAACAACTGGGTGTTGATAAGGGGTTTCAGACGTTCCAGGACGCTGCTATAAGCTTGTAAGTCGTTTGTTGTCATGCTCGCTTAAACACTTACAGGGCAGTGGCAAGCCCTGTATGAATAATTTGGGTTAGAGTAAAACCAGTACGATGTAAAAGCAATAATCGTGCCTTTTAATTAAATGAGATAAAAAATGGCTAAAACCAAGAGCGCGTACGTCTGCAATGACTGTGGCGCAGACTTTGTGCGCTGGCAGGGCCAATGCACAGAGTGCGGCACCTGGAATAGTATCAGCGAAGTACGTTTACCCAGTGTAACAAAACAACAGCGTTTTGACGGTTATGCCGGAGCTACTGCGGCTAAAGTGATCCGGCTGGATCAGGTCGACTTGCAGGATGTACCCCGTTTTAGCTCAGGTTTCGCTGAATTTGACCGGGTGTTGGGTGGCGGTATAGTGCCGGGTTCAGCGATATTGATTGGTGGTAGTCCTGGTGCTGGTAAAAGTACCTTGCTGCTGCAAATCATGTGTGGACTGGCTGTGACAGACAAAGCTTTGTATGTCACAGGTGAAGAGTCCTTGCAGCAAGTGGCCTTGCGAGCCAACAGATTAGGTTTACCGACTCAGAATTTAATGATGCTGGCTGAAACTAACGTTGAAACTATTTGCCAGCTGGCGCAGCAGGAAAAACCACGCATTATGGTCATCGACTCGATTCAGGTGATGCAAATGTCTGATATTCAGTCTGCCCCTGGCAGCGTATCTCAGGTGCGGGAAAGCGCAGCTTACTTAACCCGTTTTGCTAAACAACATAATGTAGCTGTCATTATGGTCGGTCATGTCACTAAGGATGGCTCTCTGGCTGGCCCTAAGGTGCTGGAGCATTGCATCGACTGCTCTATTTTATTGGATGGCGATACCGACAACAGATTCCGTACTCTGCGCGGCAATAAAAACCGCTTTGGTGCTGTCAATGAGCTGGGTGTTTTTGCGATGACTGGCCAGGGCATGCGGGAAGTAAAAAACCCGTCAGCGATTTTTTTAAGCCGTGGCAAAGAAGATACGCCAGGCTCTATTGTGATGGTGTTGTGGGAAGGTACCCGACCTTTGTTGGTCGAAATTCAGGGTCTGGTTGACTATTCACCATTAAATAATCCTCGCCGGGTTACTTTGGGTATGGAACAAAACCGTATTTCGATGTTGCTGGCTGTATTGCATCGGCACGCGGGCATTCAAATGGCCGATCAGGATGTATTCGTCAACGTGGTGGGCGGTGTTAAGGTCAATGAAACCAGCGCTGACTTAGCCACTTTATTGGCGCTGGTGTCGAGTTTTAAAAATAAAGCCTTACCAAATGAGTTGGTGGTCTTTGGTGAAGTGGGCCTGTCCGGTGAAATCCGTCCTGTACCCAGTGGTCAGGAGCGTTTAAAAGAAGCGGCAAAACATGGCTTCAAACGCGCCATAGTGCCAGTGGCCAATGCACCTAAAGAAGCAATTCCGGGAATGACAGTAGTAGCGGTCAGTAAATTATCTGAAGCTTTGGATGCGTTGTAACCGCAAAGTTACCCACAGACAGAAATAAAAAAAACGGCATAAAAGCCGTTTTTTTTATTTCTGTCTTTATTCCCTAAGTCATAGTACGACGGGGATATTAGTTCAGAGCGTTAGGAAAATTCAGTAACAATACAGCTTTGGCGTCATCACGTAATTTCACTAAACCTAATTTGTCGTAACTATCAACCATAATCAGCAACGCCTGCTCTACCTGAGGCGAATCACGGTAGTACTCGACAATGTATTTACAACGGTTGGCTGCCGCTAAATGAGCGCCACGGCGGGTGTAATAATCAGCAACCAGCAATTCGTAACGCACCAGTCTTTCTTTAATGGCAAACATACGTTTTCTGGCATCGTTGGCGTATTTGCTGTTCGGGTAAGTGCTGACCAGTATTTTGAAGTCTTCAAAACCCTGTTTGGTGCTGGACATATCACGGTCCGCACGGTCTATACCAACAAATTCCTGAAAAGCATTTTCATCAACTTTTACGTTACTCAAACCACGCATGTAGTAGGCATAGTCTAAGTCCGGATGGTTTGGATTCAGACGGATAAAACGGTCTATGCTGGCTAAAGATTGCGTGGTATTACCGCTTTGGTAATAAGCGTATATCAGATCCAATTGCACCTGACGGGACAAAGGACCAAATGGATAACGGCTTTCCATCATTCTGAGTAATTCTATAGCTCTGTTATACAGGCCAGAATCCAGCACATTTTTGGCTTCTTCATACATTTGCTGAGCAGACTGGTTCGTATTGACCAGTTCTTCTTCAGCTTTTTTGTTCCCCGCACAGGCGGTTAGTGTTAAAGCTAGGGCGATTATGGCTAAAAAATTCACTTTCATTTAAAAATCCGCTACTACTTAAACCTATTGGCTATTTAGTCTGGAGTAAAACCGTTAAAATAACCTTTTAAGGCCCGATTCTAACCCAGACTGTTCGGGTATGCACACAGGATAACTGGTTCCGACATGACAAAACAGATAAAACTTGCAGAAATTGTACCTGACCATTTATTTGGTAAACGCTTAGATCAGGTATTGGCCGAAATGTTCCCAGACTATTCGCGTTCCAGAATAAAAGAATGGATTTTAGCCGATTGGGTTCAAATCAATGGTCAGCTGTGTAACACACCCAGAGAAAAATTGCTGGGTGGGGAGTCTGTATTGATCCAGGCCGAGTTACCGGATGACGAGCGTTTTGAAGCTGAACCTATAGACCTGAATATTGTTTACGAAGACGAACATATTATGGTGATCAATAAACCTGCGGGTTTAGTGGTGCACCCGGGGGCAGGTAACGCGGATGGTACTTTGTTAAATGCCTTATTGCATCACTGTCCTTCGATAGCTGAAGTGCCACGTGCTGGCATAGTGCATCGTCTTGATAAAGACACCACAGGTTTAATGGTGATAGCTAAAACTATTCCTGCTCAGACTCATTTAGTCGAAGCTATGCAGGAGCGGGAAATTACCCGTGAATACGAAGCGATTTGCCACGGCACTATGACAGCGGGTGGTACAGTGGATGAGCCTATTGGCCGCCACCCAACCAAACGTACTCATATGGCAGTGACCAGCTCAGGTCGTCCGGCAGTCACTCACTATCGTGTCATGGAAAAATTCCGTGCTCACACTCGTTTGCGTTTACGTCTGGAATCAGGCCGTACTCATCAAATTCGTGTGCATATGACCTATATCAACTATCCGTTGGTCGGAGACCCAGTGTATGCAGGCCGTCCACGTCCACCACGTAAAGCCGATGAAGCCTTATTAACTGTATTGCGTGGCTTTAAACGCCAGGCTTTACATGCAGCTATGTTGCGTTTAGCTCACCCTATCACCAGTGAAATTATGGAATGGCATGCGCCAATCCCTGACGATATGGTCGAGTTGACAATGGCCTTACGTGTAGATACTGATATTCACGGTCTGGACTTTGCCTGATGTTCCACGCTGACTGGCCTGCACCTTCACATGTACAAACTGCTGTCAGCACCAGAGCAGGTGGGGTTTCTTTGCCCCCTTACGATGGCCTGAACTTAGGCAGTCATGTCAACGACATGCATGAAGCTGTGCTGCTGAACCGTCAGCTGTTCAGGCAAGGGGCAAAGATGCCGGCAGAGCCATGTTGGCTCAATCAGGTGCATGGCACAGATTGTGTGGTGCTGGAACAGACTGATTTTTCAGTGGGTCCTTTTGCTGCCGATGCCAGTACAACCAAAATCAAAGGTGTGGTGTCAGTGGTTCTCACTGCGGATTGCCTGCCTGTATTGTTTTGTGATGCGGCTGGTACTCAGGTGGCCGCCGCTCATGCCGGCTGGCGGGGTTTAGTGGATGGTGTGCTGGAACAAACCCTGGCACAGTTTGCCGACCCCAGGACAGTGATGGCCTGGTTAGGCCCGGCAATAGGCCCCACGGCGTTTGAAGTGGGGAACGAAGTGCGTTTGGCTTTTATTCAAAAAGATGCCAAAGCCGCCGCAGCTTTTATTGCTGTGCCAGATAAAACCGATAAATGGCTGGCTGATTTATATCAGCTGGCTGCTTTACGTTTAAATGCTTCAGGTGTGTCAGGCGTTTATGGTGGCGGCTTTTGCACCTACAGCGACAAAGAACGTTTTTACTCCTACCGTCGGGATGGTCAAACGGGCCGGATGGCGTCCTGTATCTGGCTGGACTGATCTAAGTCAAATTTTTGACGTTTATCGCTTGATAATTAACCGGCTCTGCCCCATCTTAATGCCAACAGCAGTTTGATGTATGCGGAGAAGTTATGAGACTTGACAGATTTACCAGTAAATTCCAATTGGCAATAGCCGAAGCTCAGTCTATGGCGTTAGGCCGTGATCATCAGTTTATTGAACCCATTCATTTGCTATTTGCCTTGCTGAATCAGGAAGGTGGCTCCACCAAAGATCTGTTCAGTAAAATTGGTGTCAATACCAACGAACTGCGCTCCAAATTATCCCAGGCCTTAGAGCGCGTGCCTAAAGTGGAAGGTGCAGATGCCAATGTGCAGCTGTCAGCCGCCACTATTAATTTGCTGAATTTATGCGACAAATACGCGCAAAAACGTAAAGATCAGTATATTTCCAGCGAGTTATTTGTTTTAGCCGCCTGTGAAGACAAATCTGAGTTAGGCCATTTATTACGACTCTTAGGTGTAGACAAAGCCGTAGTTGAAAAAGCCATAGAACAAATTCGTGGCGGCCAGAATGTTGATGATCCCAATGCCGAAGAAAGTCGCCAGGCACTCACTAAGTACACTGTCGATTTAACGGCACGGGCTGAAGCCGGCAAGTTAGATCCAGTGATAGGCCGTGATGAAGAAATCCGCCGTTGTATTCAGGTATTGCAGCGCCGCACTAAAAATAACCCTGTGCTGATTGGTGAACCTGGTGTGGGTAAAACCGCCATAGTCGAAGGTTTAGCGCTGCGTATTATCAATAAAGAAGTGCCTGAAGGCTTAAAAGATAAACGTGTCTTGTCTTTGGACATGGGCTCTTTATTGGCGGGTGCTAAGTATCGTGGTGAATTTGAAGAGCGTTTAAAAGCAGTACTGAACGAGCTTTCTAAAGAAGAAGGCCGGGTTATTCTGTTTATTGACGAAATTCATACCATGGTCGGTGCAGGCAAAGCCGACGGTGCTATGGATGCCGGCAATATGCTTAAACCTGCCCTGGCTCGGGGGGAACTGCATTGCTTAGGCGCCACCACTTTGGATGAATACCGCAAGTACATTGAAAAAGATGCAGCTTTGGAGCGGCGTTTCCAGAAAGTATTAGTGGATGAGCCTTCAGTCGAAGACACTATTGCTATTTTGCGGGGCTTAAAAGAGCGTTATGAGCTGCACCATGCGGTAGAAATTACCGATCCGGCCATAGTAGCTGCTGCCACTTTATCGCATCGTTATGTCAGCGACAGGCAACTGCCTGATAAAGCCATTGATTTAATTGACGAAGCAGCATCCAGTATCCGGATGCAAATGGACTCCAAGCCCGAAGAGCTGGACAGATTAGAGCGTCGTATTATTCAGCTGAAGCTGGAAGACAATGCGCTGGCAAAAGAAACAGACGAAGCGACGAAAAAACGTCGTGACATGATCCAGGAACAAATTCGTGAGCTGGATTTGAAATACAACGAGCTTGATGAAGTCTGGTCTTCAGAAAAAGCCGCCTTGCAAGGTACTCAGAATATCAAAGCGGACTTAGAACAAGCCAGGCTGGATATGGAAGTCGCGCGCCGTGCCGGTGATTTAAACCGGATGTCGCAGCTGAAATACGAACGTATTCCTGCCTTGGAAAAACGACTGGATTTAGCCTCACAAGTGGAAATGCATGAAATGACGCTGCTCAGGAACAAAGTGACTGAGCAGGAAATTGCTGATGTGTTATCCAAAGCCACTGGTATTCCTGTCAGCAAAATGCTGGAAGGAGAGCGCGATAAACTGCTGCGTATGGAGCAGGACCTGCAAAAACGGGTGGTAGGCCAGGCTGAAGCCCTGGAAGCCGTGTCCAACTCCATCCGCCGTTCCCGTGCAGGTTTGGCTGATCCGAATAAGCCTATAGGTTCCTTCCTGTTTTTAGGCCCTACTGGGGTAGGTAAAACTGAACTGACCAAAGCCCTGGCGCAGTTTCTGTTTGATACCGAAGATGCGTTAATTCGCATTGATATGTCGGAGTTTATGGAAAAACACACTGTATCACGTTTAGTCGGTGCTCCTCCTGGCTATGTCGGCTATGAAGAGGGTGGCTATTTAACTGAAGCAGTGCGGCGTAAACCTTATTCTGTGGTGTTATTGGATGAAGTGGAAAAAGCACATCCAGATGTGTTTAATATTTTGCTGCAAGTGCTGGACGATGGCCGTTTAACAGACGGGCAGGGCCGTACAGTCGACTTTAAAAACACTGTGATCATTATGACCTCGAACTTAGGATCAGACCTTATTCAGGAGCATTACCAGCATCAGGATTATCAGCAAATGAAAGATATGCTGATGGAAGTGTTGAGTAAACAGTTCAGGCCTGAGTTTTTAAACCGACTGGATGAGACTGTGGTATTTCACCCGCTGGACAGTGCTCATATCCGCCATATTGCGTCTATTCAGTTGCAGCGTTTACGTTTGCGTTTGCAGGATAAAGGTTTTGCTTTGTCGGTGACAGATGCTGCTTTGGATCTGCTGGCAGCAGCAGGTTTTGATGCAGTCTTTGGTGCCCGGCCATTAAAACGGGCTATTCAGCACTATATTGAAAACCCACTGGCCCAGACTTTACTGAAAGGCCAGATTAAGCCGAACTCAGTAGTGACAGTGGATGCCGCTGAAGGGAAATTTGTGATAGGTTCGTCCCACCCACATTAACCTCTGTGAAAAATATAAAAGCCCGCAGCTGCGGGCTTTTTTTGCACGGCCTGTTAGTGGCCGATTAATGGCTGAACGTTTTACTTAAATTGGCAATCTCAGCAGCTTGCTGGTGCAGACGTTTATTATTGTCGGCCACCAGTTGCATGTTGGTTAAGTTCTCATCGGCAATATGCTGAATATTTTGCACATTGCTGGCTACTTCGCTGGCAACCTGGCCTTGCTGAGTCGCAGCAGTCGCAATTTGTGACGATAAATGATCGATGGTGTTGACCATAGCGACAATTTGCGACAACTGTTCTGTGCTGTGGCTGGTTTGAGTCACACACTCTTCCACTTGCTCGCGGCTTTGGGTCATGGTTTTACCCCAGCTCAATAAAGTTTGCTGAATCTCACCAATAGAACGTTGGATCTGCTCTGTGGCTTTATGAGTGCGGGATGATAAGGCCCTTACTTCATCGGCAACCACAGCAAAACCACGGCCATGTTCACCAGCCCGAGCTGCTTCAATAGCAGCGTTTAACGCCAGTAAGTTGGTTTGATTGGCAATGCCCTGAATTTCTGTCATCACAGCACCAATGCGTTCAGCTTCCACCGCTAAGTTATCTGCAGTGCTGGCTGCGCCTTGTACCTCAACCGCCAGTTTTTTTACTGTGTTGGCTGTTAGTTGCATCACTTGTTCAGCTTGTTGGCAAATTTGTTGAGCTTCGCCCACTTTCTGATTGGTTTCACCTGTGCGTTCAGCTATATCCAGCACTGTACTGCTTAATTGCTGAGTCGCTGTTGCAATAGAGACCAGCTCCTGGCTTTGCTGGTGAATGCCACGTTCGGTTAAATGCACTGCTTCTTCCAGTGTATCGGCGATACTGGTGAGTTTATTGGTGCTGTCTTTAGTGCGGCCTAATACAGTACGTAAACGGGCTTGTTGCATTTGGTTTCTGAAATCGGCCACCGAAAACGCAGTTTTTCCGCTGTAGACATAACGGGATACAGAGTCGAAGTCCTGACGCATTTTGTTTAACTGAGCTGGAATATCCACTAATTCGTCATACATCAGCACAAAGAATAGTGCCGGGATCAACAAGGCCAGCCATAAAGCATGTGACCATAACAATGCGCCTGCTGTTATCAAAATAAAACTGCTGCAAAGCGCAATAAGGCGGCGTAAATTGCTGTTACCGCTCCACTGGCTGACAGACTTGCCTGAGTTGATTGCTCTGTAACATTGATCGGCTTTTTGGATCAGGTCGGAACTGGCTTTGACCCGCACAGACTGGTAGCCCACCAGTTGCTGTTGTTGATAAATAGGGGTGACAAAAGCATCAACCCAATAATAACGGCCGTCTTTGCAGCGGTTTTTCACCATGCCACGCCAGGATTGTCCTTGTTTTAAGTGAGTCCACAGATCGGCAAAAGCAGCGGCCGGCATATCCGGGTGGCGCACCAGATTATGATTTTTACCTAACAGTTCATCTTCTGTGTAGCCTGCTACCTGACAAAAAGCCGGGTTGGCATAAGTGATTACGCCACGTGTGTCTGTAGTAGAAACTAACTCCTGTCCGGCGTCGAACTGAACTTCCTGGTCAACAAGCTGCTGGTTGCGGCGGTTCATGCATATTTCCTTTTTATTTATCATTCAGTTAATCTGGATCAAAGCTACAGCATTATTTCAAAGATCTCTCTGATAAGCGAGCTTAGGAGCATTATGCAAGTATCTGCCATTATGACCAGAAAATTGACGATGGTTGACCCGGATATGAGTTTATCTGCCTTAAAAAGCATTTTTAACCAGTCCAAATTTCAACATGTGCCAGTGATTGACGCCGGGCGACGCCTGGTAGGTATAGTTTCCGTCAAAGATTATTTCAAAGCTCTGGCACCAGTGATGGACTCAGCCTCTGAAAAAACCTTAGATATTTTTGTCACCAGCCGCAAAATCAAACATGTGATGAGTAGCCCCGTTATTTCAGTGCCAGAGGATTATCCAGTGGTTAAAGCTGCAGCTTTATTGCTCAAACATAATATAGGTTGTTTGCCTGTGACTGATCAGGACAATGTAGCTATCGGCATAGTATCCTGGAAAGATATTATGCGGGTGGTGGTGTTGCAGGCGGCCCGTAAAAGCAGATTGGCCTATGGCGCTGCGCAAGAAGAAGAGTAGAATAATCATCTCATTTAGTGTCAGAGAAACTTAATCTTTGGTCACTCTTGTTTTTTAATTTGAGTCACCCCATTTTAAAGTTTGATTTTTATCAGAATAAGGGATCAGCTTGAGTCATTTCCTCGAACAACGTCTGGCTGCGCTTGGCACCACGTCATTTCAAACGGCAATTAAAGGGATCAGACGGGGTATTGAGCGGGAGACATTACGGATCAATCCGGACGGTCAACTGGCGCAAACTGGTCATGCAAAAGCTTTGGGTTCGGCTTTAACTCACCCTTTAATTACGACAGATTTTTCAGAGTCTTTGCTGGAGTTTATTACCCCGGCACACACTGATATTGATGTGACTTTAAAGCAACTGACTGATATTCATAAGTTTGCTTTATCCCATATAGGCGAAGAACGGCTTTGGGCTGGCTCTATGCCTTGTTTTATAGAGCGTCAGGATGAAATCCAACTGGCGCAGTATGGTAGCTCCAACGTTGGAACTATGAAAACTGCCTATCGTCAGGGCCTGAAAAACCGTTATGGCAGTATGATGCAGGCCATCAGCGGTGTGCATTTTAATTTCTCTATTCCAGAAGCTTTCTGGCAGGAATATCAGCAATTGCTTGGCGATACTGGTCCCTTGCAGGATTTTATTTCTGCTCAGTACCTGCACCTTATCCGGAACTACAAGAGATATGTCTGGCTGGTGGTGTATTTGTTTGGCGCATCCCCTGCTATGTGCAGCTCATTTTTACAAGGCCGTGAACCTAAATACAAGTTCCAGACGTTGGGCAAAGGCTCTTTATACTTACCTTATGCGACCTCTTTACGAATGAGTGACTTGGGCTATACCAACAGCGCTCAGTCCAGTTTGAATATCAGCTACAACAATCTGCCGGATTATATCGAAGGTTTGCGCCAGGCCATTTCAACGCCTTCTGCTGAATATGCTTCTATAGGCGTCAAAGTGGATGGGCAGTACAAACAGCTCAACAGCAATATTCTGCAAATTGAAAACGAGTTTTATTCGACCATAAGACCTAAACGCACCACTCAAAGCGGTGAACGCCCAACCTGCGCTTTAAAACGCCGGGGTGTCGAATATATTGAAGTGCGGGCTTTGGATGTGAATCCGTTCAGCGCTGTGGGTATCAATGCCGAACAAATGCGTTTTCTGGATTTGTTCTTAATTTACTGTTTACTGGAAAAAAGCCCGGATTTATCGGCTGATGAACAGACGGTGACAGAACAAAACCTGCGTAAAGTGGTGACTGAAGGCCGTAAGCGGAATTTAGATCTGAATGAGAATGGTCAGCCCCGTTTAATGCTGGACTGGGCTGAACAGCTGTTTGCTGATCTGATGCCTATAGCCAACTGGATGGACGCAGCTCACAGCGGTGATTCGTACAGCGCTGCTATCAAAGAGTTTTACTTAGGCTTGTTAGACCCGAATCAAACCTATTCAGGCAAGTTATTAAGCCGCTTAATAGCTCAGCAGCAGGATAGTCCTTATTATGCTCTGGCTTTAGCTGAGCAATACAGACAACAATTGGCAGCAATGGACTATCAGCTTTATACCGAAGCAGAGTTTAAACAGATGGCGGAGCTATCCTTGCTGGATCAACAAAAAATTGAACAGGCCGATGAGCTTAATTTTGATCAGTACCTTGAACAGTATTTTGCAGATCTATAAAGGATTTAAAAAAAACGGCCAGCAAGCTGGCCGTGAAAACTAAGGATAAGGATAATCCAGGGATGAAAAACAAAAACTTGGTTGAATCCGTTCATTGGGTTAGTCTTGGTTGTGTTTTAAAAAGTTCAGCGTCAGATGAAAAAAATTAAAAAAACTTTACTCTTCTTATCGCTCGCTACTGTAGTAACAGGTTGTGCTACAGCCCCCCCGAAGAACAGTTCTAATTTATGTGAAATTTTCCGCGAGCATGGTGACTGGTATGATGCGGCATCCGATATGCGGGACAAATGGGATGTGCCTATTCATGTGCCTATGGCGATGATGTATCAGGAAAGCAGCTTTAAACATAATGCTCAGCCACCTATGGAATATTGGTTTGGATTTATTCCTGTAGGCAGAGCCAGTACGGCTTATGGTTATGCTCAGGTCAAAGATGAGACATGGGAAGACTATGGCCGGGAAACCGGCCGCTATTTTGCTGCCCGCTCGAACTTTGATGATGCGCTGGATTTTATGGGCTGGTATATGAATAAAAGCACTAAAATCAATAAAGTGGCTAAATCAGATGCCTATGCCCAGTATCTGAATTATCACGAAGGCTGGGGCGGCTATAAACGTGGTACTTATTATAAAAAACGCTGGCTGATGGAAACGGCCCGTAAGGTGCAGCAACGAGCGACTATGTATCAGCAACAATTACAAAGCTGCGAAGATGAATTTAAACGCGGCTGGTTTTTTGGTTTGTTTGGTTAACCGCACAAGAACAGATGTAACAAGGGCGCCTCAAGGCGCCCTTTTGCTTTTAACTTTTTTGCAAATGGGGCATTAAGCGCACTGTTTTAATCATATTATCCTGCACTTCGACAATTTCCATTGGGCATCCCGCCAGAGTTAAACCTAAGCTGGCTTCCGGAATTTCCTCTAGATATTCCAGTACCAGACCATTTAAAGTTTTAGGTCCGTCTGTAGGGAAGTTTAGCTGCATATCTCTGTTTAAATCGCGCAGGTTGATACCTCCGTCCACCAGAAAACTGCCATCAACCTGAGGTTGAATTTCTTCATTCTGGTTATCTGCTATATCTGTCGTAAAGTTACCTACCACTTCTTCGAGTATATCCTCTAACGTCACCAGGCCCTGAATATCGCCGTATTCGTCTACCACCAGGCCTATACGCTCTTTGGAGCTTTGAAACTTGTGCAGTTGGGTATTGAGTGGGGTATTTTCCGGAATAAAATAAATTTCCCGTACCGAGCGCAACAGAGATGCTTTGTTCAGTTGTTCTTTTAACGCCAGACGTGCCAGATCGCGGCTATGAATAAAACCTAAAGCATCATCCACACTGTCGCGGTACAACAAAATACGGTTGTGCTGGCTGTTGGACAACTGACGCACTATGTCTTTCCATTCGTCGTTGATATCAATGCCAACCAATTCGTTGCGTGGGATCATAATATCTTCTACTGTCGCTTTTTCTAAATCCAGCACGCCCACCAGCATACTTTGGTTGTGTTCCGGGATCAGTGCGCCAGCTTCATAGACTACGGTGCGTAATTCTTCGCTACTTAAGCTATTGCCATGATGTTGCTCAGCACTGACGCCAAGCCAGCCTAACAAGGTATTGCAGATTTTATTCAGTAACCATACGGCAGGGTACAACAGCTTCATCAATGGTTTTAAAATCACTGAACTTGGGAAGGCTACTTTTTCAGGATGCAAAGCGGCCAGAGTTTTTGGGGTGACTTCACCGAATATCAGAATAACCACAGTCAGAGCTACGGTCGCAATGGCTATACCGAAATCACCGTATAGTCTCATCCCCAGCACTGTCGCTGTGGCTGATGCGGCTATATTCACCAGATTGTTGCCAACCAGAATTAAACCAATTAACCGGTCACGACGTTCCAGCATAGCGGTCACACGTATAGCCGATTTATGCTGCTCATTGGCCAGGTGTTTAAGCTTGTAGGGGTTCAGCGACATCATGCTGGTTTCAGAAGCTGAGAAAAATGCAGAACACAACACCAGCAAGCCCAAGACAATAAAAAGGGTGCTGGTTGAGATATCGTCCAAAAGTAGTTTACCTGTAGGGCTAATCGAAGTTATTTGATATTACGAACAGCCCATCAAGTCAAGAATTAATGGGCTATCGCGGCAAAAAGCTGTTATCCGAGCCTGTCTAACATCACTTCACGGACAAAACGGCTGCCAAAATAAGCCAGCGTCAACAAAATGCTGCCGGTAAAGGTTAAGGCTATCGCCAGACGACCACGCCAGCCTAACTGAGCATGACCCCATAATAACAGCACAAAGACCAGAAAAGCCGCTGAGCTCAGTATGTTTTTATGCAGGTTTTGTGCGTCCAGCCAGTTATCAGTAAAAGCGGCGCCACTGAATAAGGTTAAACCCAACAACAAAGTACCAAGCAGCAGTACTCTGAACTGCAACTGCTCAACCTGAAGTAATGGGGGTAAAAATTGATTACCTAACATAAAATCTTTTTGTTTCAGCTTTTTGCTGATGTAGTTCACTTGCAGTGAATGCAAAGTGGCCACTATTAATAAGGTGTAAGCGACAAAAGCGACAATAATATGCATCAGCAAAATTGGGCTCTGTTCAAAATGCTGCATTTGCACTTCAGCAGGTAAAACTAAAACAGCCAACTGAGTCAGGGCTGAGAAACCATAGACAATGGGCAGCAGCAGTACTGTTGGAGTGCGCAGCGCCGTAATAGTAATAGCAGTGCTGATCAACCAGCATACCAGTGAAATGACATTCAGCAGGCTGAAGTTCTGACCAGCGTCGGCAAAAATAGAATCAGCCAGAAACAGCATATGGCAAACAATAGCCAACAAAGCGGCGCTGAACATCAATTTATAGTTAGGGCCTTGTGGATGCACCAGACGAGACAATAGCATGCCGGTTGCCAGCAAATAACCAACCAATGCCACACCGGGTAACAGCTCAACTACCATAAATCAGATCCTGTTGATTCGTGAAGATTTAACATTCTATTGCAAATTACTCGCATTTGACAGCTCAAGCTCACCTAATTGGCGTGACAGTTTCAGCTAAGATGGCGGCTGACTCCTTACTCGCTCTGGGGTATAATCCGGCCATATTGTATCTCAGGTGTTAAGTTATGTTTGAAAACCTGTCGGACCGCCTAACCAAAACGCTGAAGAACATCAGCGGTCGTGGTCGTTTAACTGAAGATAATATCAAAGAAACCTTACGTGAAGTACGTATGGCTTTATTAGAAGCTGACGTTGCTTTGCCTGTGGTGCGTGACTTTGTCAATCAGGTCAAAGAACGTTCTGTTGGCATTGAAGTCAGCAAAAGCCTGACACCTGGTCAGGAATTTCTGAAAATCGTCCGTAAAGCCTTAGAAGATGCGATGGGCGAAGCCAACGAAGAGTTGGCGCTCAATGTTCAGCCGCCAGCCGTTGTTTTAATGGCGGGTTTACAAGGTGCGGGTAAAACCACCTCTGTGGCTAAACTGGCGAAATTCTTAAAAGAGCGTAAGAAGAAAAAAGTATTAGTGGTTTCTGCTGACATCTATCGCCCTGCAGCTATTAAACAGTTAGAAACTTTAGCCAAAGAAGTGGGCGTTGAGTTTTTCCCAAGCGATGTAGGTCAGAAACCTATAGATATAGTTAACGCTGCTATAGCTCACGCCCGCTTACAAATTTTTGATGTGTTGCTCGTCGATACTGCAGGTCGTCTGCATGTTGATGAAGAGATGATGGGCGAAATTAAAGCCCTGCATGCCGCGGTCAACCCTGTCGAAACACTGTTTGTGGTCGATGCCATGACAGGTCAGGATGCTGCCAATACGGCTAAAGCTTTTAATGAAGCTTTGCCTTTGACTGGCGTGATCCTGACCAAAGCCGATGGTGACGCCCGCGGTGGTGCTGCTTTATCTATCCGCCATATCACTGGCAAGCCGATTAAGTTTATCGGTATGGGCGAAAAAACTGACGCTTTAGAGCCATTCCATCCGGATCGTATCGCCTCCCGTATTCTGGGTATGGGCGATGTGATGAGCCTGATTGAGCAAATCGAGCAGAAGGTCGACAAAGAACAAGCTGCTAAAGTTGCTGCCAAAGTGATGAAAGGGCAGGGCTTTAGCCTGGAAGACTTCCGTGACCAGTTAGTGCAGATGCGTGGTATGGGCGGCATGATGTCAATGCTGGATAAATTACCCGGCATGAAAAACTTACCTGCTGGTGCTATGGATCAGATGGGCAATAAACAGTTCAATAAAATGGAAGCCATCATCAATTCCATGACTAAAAAAGAACGTTTATTTCCGGATTTGATTAAAGGCTCACGCAAAAAGCGCATAGCTGCCGGCTCTGGCACACAAGTGCAGGATGTAAACCAGCTGCTGAAACAATTTACCCAAATGCAGAAAATGATGAAGCAGATGTCAGGTAAAGGCGGCTTAATGAAGATGATGCGGGGTATGGGGGGCAAGTTACCACCAGGTCTGTTACCTCCACGTTAAGCCCTTTTCTGCCCTATGACTGTTGGGTTTTGGCAAAAGCTGAAATATGCGGCCAAAGCCCGAAAAACCTTGCAATGCAGGTAAAAATCCGTACAATTCACCGACCCCACGGTCTGACCGCGGGGTTTGTTATTTTTTTAAATCCTGAACGATTATTAGAGGACGGTATGGTAACTATTCGTTTACAACGTGGTGGCGCGAAAAAGCGTCCATTTTACCAAGTTGTGGTAGCGGACAGCCGTTTTGCCCGTGATGGCCGCTTCATTGAGCGCGTGGGTTTTTTCAACCCAATCGCTAGCGGTACTGAAGAGCAAACGCGTATTGACTTAGAGCGTATCAACCACTGGGTATCGCAAGGCGCTTCTTTAAGCGACCGCGTTGCTTCATTGGTGAAAGCTGCTAAGAAAACTGCTGCTTAATAGCTAAAATAAATAAAGGTCGGAGTTTCACCTTGAACGGTAAAGATTTAGTTGTCTTAGGTAAGTTTGGTGCTGTTTACGGCATCAACGGGTGGCTAAAAGTAAACTCCTATACCGATATCCCGGAAGGGATTTTTGATTACACACCCTGGCAAATTCAAGTGCAGGGTAACTGGCGTCAAATGCAAATCTCCGGTAAAAAACGACATGGCAACGGCCTTATCGTAAAACTGGCAGACGTGGCTGACCGCGACCAGGCTCAACTCTACGTCAATGCGGATATCGCAGTAGAGCGTTCTGCATTACCCCAGCTTGCTGAGGGTGATTTCTATTGGCGTGACCTGATGGGCATGTCTGTAGTGAACGAGGCTGGTTATCACTTAGGTGAAGTGGTCGACATGATGGAAACAGGCTCAAACGACGTTCTCGTTGTGAAAGCCAATAAATCCGATGCATTTGGCAAGACGGAGCGTTTACTCCCTTTCCTGATTGACTCTGTCATTAAGGATGTGAATAACGCGCAAAGACGTATCTTAGTAGACTGGGATCCGGACTTTTAATGTCGCAGCAAGTTGGTTTGTGGGTTGGGGTTATTACTCTGTTCCCGCAGATGTTTGATGCTATTACAAAGTTTGGTGTAACAAGCCGTGCTGTAAAGCAAGGGTTGTTACAGGTGGAGTGTTGGAATCCGCGGGATTATACCTGCGATAAACACAATACCGTCGATGATCGCCCCTTTGGTGGTGGTCCCGGAATGCTGATGATGGTGCAGCCGCTGACTGACGCTATTCGCGCCGCCAAGCAAGCTGCCGGAGGAAATGTACATACGGTGTATTTGTCGCCGCAAGGCCGCAAATTAGATCAGAAAGGTGTACAGGAACTTTCACGTTACCCGAAACTGCTGTTAGTGGCAGGCCGTTACGAAGGCATTGATGAACGCGTAATTGAAACCGAAATTGACGAAGAATGGTCAATTGGGGATTACGTGCTGAGTGGAGGCGAGTTGCCTGCGATGACGCTGATTGATGCGGTATCGCGACTGGTACCAGGCGTACTGGGGCACGAAGAGTCGGCAGAACAGGATTCGTTTGCAACTGGTTTGTTAGACTGCCCACACTACACCAGACCTGCGGTGTTAGCAGACAAAGAGGTTCCACCGGTGTTGCTGAGTGGACACCATGAAAATATACGACGCTGGCGTCTGAAGCAGGCTCTTGGTAGAACCTGGTTAAGACGGCCGGATATGTTAAATGCCCTGGCTCTGACTAAGGAGCAACGCAAATTACTGGATGAATTCCAATTGGAACACCAGGCGTTGCAGCAACACGATAGTTAATTCCAGGTAAAGTGAGATTGTTATGAGCAAAGTTAGCCAAAACATTATCAAGCAACTTGAAGACGAACAGTTAAAAACTGACGTGCCAGCATTTGGCCCAGGTGACACTGTAGTTGTTCAGGTTAAAGTGAAAGAAGGTGACAAAACCCGTCTGCAGGCTTACGAAGGTGTAGTTATCGCCAAACGTAACCGTGGTCTGCATTCAGCTTTCACAGTTCGTAAAATTTCCAACGGCGAAGGTGTTGAGCGTGTATTCCAGACGCACAGCCCTATGATTGACAGCATTACGCTGAAACGCCGTGGCGCAGTTCGCCGTGCCAAGCTTTACTACTTACGCGATCGTTCAGGTAAATCAGCGCGTATCCGCGAAAAGCTTAACTAAGCGACTGGAAAGGCTGACCTTGTGTCAGCCTTTTTTTTATTCGCAGCCATCCCTGGCGCTCACCCTTTGGGCCAACGCTTCGCATTGTTAAAAATTGATCCTGACAATTTTTTGGTCTGTAATGTGACTATGCATACCGAACTGCAAGCCGATTTAGTTGCCGCACTCGAAGCTTTCCTGTTAGCCAGACAAGGAGAGATCAGCGAGCAGGAGTTGCTGCATCAATTAAAAGCCTTTTTCCCCGAACCTCGTAGCCTCGCTGTCGACTCCTTGTTATTCCAGCAACACTTTATTCTTTATCACCATTTGTTTGTATTGCAGGCGCAGTGGCAGCAGGAGCAAGTAGCTTTATTACATATTGGTTTTGCCAAGGTTGTGGTCTATACAGTCACAGCTTTGCCTGACAATGCGCTGGCGTTATGGCAGGAACAACAGGACAAAGCCGCTTATTATCTGGATTGGCAAAATATGCGGGCTATGACGGGTGATAAACTGCAGGCTGTATTGGATGAATTCTGGAAAAAGCTGGCGTTGTACCAGCAGAACAAAACGCTCGACACTAGCACGCTTCAACAAAAATGGCAGTTAACTCAGCCTTATTCAGTGGCTCAGCTGAAAAAAAACTACCGGCAACAGGCACTGCGTTTGCACCCGGATAAAGGCGGCGATGCTGCGGCTTTTCAACTGCTGCAACAGGAATACCAATGGTTGCTGGCTGAATTTTCATCCTGAATCCAGGTTTGACTAGCCTGGTTAACTTAGGGTTAATCAACTACTTAGCCTTATCAACTTCTATGCTTAGTTGATAAAGCCCACTACAATAGCTGTATTGTGTTGCAACGCGACAAAGGACCCAACAGTGGATTCCGCCAGTTTTATTGAAAAACGCCGTTTTATCGTCAAGCTTGGCAAAATGCTGCATAAGTTTGGTACACCTGCTTATCGTTTGGAGGCGCACTTACAGGAAGTGGCACAGCTGCTGAAAATTGGTGGCTCTTTTGCTATTACGCCTACAGTGCTGACTTTTGTGCTCTGGATCCCTGGCGATGAGAATGAATACACCCATATCTCCCGGGTGACTCCAGGCGAACTGGATTTAGGTGCTTTATCTTATACGGATGAACTGGTGGATGCGCTCGCCAGCAGTAAACTCACCTTACAGGATGTCAATCTGCGACTGGATCAAATAGCTGCAGCGCCAAATCCCTATTCCCGCTGGGCCACTTTTGCTGCTTTTGGTGCTGCAGGTGGTGCTTTTGCTATGCTAATGCGCGCCAGCTGGCACGATGTTTTCTGGGCCACAGTGCTGAGTCTTATCGTCTATTTATTTGTGCTCTGGTCGATGAAGTCACGCCGTGTTGCCCATATGCTGGAACCACTGGTGGCGCTAATTTCAGCATTGTTGGCTACTGCTGTTGCTGTCTATATTGACCCGATGATCAATGTACCCCTGGTGGTATTGTCTTCCATTATTGTATTTATTCCAGGTCTGGCTTTAACCCTGGGATTAGCAGAGTTGGCGGCCCGGCATTTGGTGTCAGGTACAGCCAGGGTGATGGATGCAGTTATGCTGCTGTTTAAGCTATATTTTGGTGGCTTTTTAGGGGTCGCTTTAGGTCAGGTGTTATTTGGCCAGATCCCTCCGCAAATCGCACCTTCAGTGCCAGAATGGACCAGTTGGCTGGCCGTCGCTATTTTATGCGGCAGCTTAGTGGTGGTATTTAAAGCCAGGCTGAAACATGCGCTTTGGGGATTAGCCTCTGGCTTTATCGCCTATGCAGCCAGCATATGGGGCGCTTATTACCTAGGACTGGCATTGGGAGCTTTTGTCGGTGCTTTTGCTGTAGGTTTATACGGTAACTTATTTAACCGGCTGATGAATGCACCGGCCAGCATCGTCTCTTTGCAGGGCATGATAGTGCTGGTGCCAGGCAGTAAAACTTATATGGGTTTAAATGCTTTTGTTTCAGGGCAACAAATGGTGTCCACTGAACAATTAGGTCAGCAAACCTTTTTGATTTTTATGTCATTAGTGGCTGGGTTTATTTTTGCGAATGTCGCATTACCGCCGAGAAAGGCCTTGTAGTGAGGTTTGTTGTGGAAGTGCGTCGCAACAACGTTCCCGACAGTTGCGACATACAGTCCCTCCATGGACATCGTCGCAATAACGTTCCGGACAGTTGCGACATACAGTCCCTCCATGGACATAAGCTGCGATTAACGCAGCTCTTGTAACAGCTTCTCTAGGCGGTCTTTTAAGTCGCTGAATAGCAGCGGCTTACGCATCAACTGCACAGTGTCGGGTAAACCGCCACCAGCTGTAATTTCTGCATCCGTTAAAGCAGTCACTACAATGATTTTCATATTCTCGTGGCGTGGAGATAACTTCAGTTCACGGATCATCTGAAAACCATCCAGTTCAGGCATCTGCAAATCTGAGATCAGAATTTGTGGTGCCCATTCGCCAATTTTTAATAAACCAGCTATACCGTTGGTGACTGACTGCAAACTGATAGGTAAACCCCAGGATTCAATTTGCAGGCTGTAAAGTTGTTTCAGTAGCTCATCATCTTCTGCCAATAGAATGCGAACTGAATTATCAACAGGTTGGGTCTGATTTTTCAGCAGAAGGCGTTCGACAGAAGATTGGGTGACACGACGATGACCACCAGGAGTTTTCCAGGCGTCCAGAGCACCTTTCTCAACCCACAACTGCACGGTGCGTAAAGAAACACCAAGTAAATCAGCAGCTTGTTGAGTCGACAATAAAGGTTCTGTGTGTTTACTTTTGTTCATACAGGTTAATGGGTATCATATTTTGTATTTTTATCAATTCTAGACGAGAACACAGGTCGCTGTCACTTTATTTTTTGTGATTTTCAACCGCTTTTTTTTCACTTATCACTCCTGACCCTTTGACCTGAAAGGCAAAATGGTAGCACAGGGCTTTTGCGGCGGTTTTTGCGTCGTGCATAACTGCTCCAGGGCATCCTGCATCCGGTTCATTTCCGACAACATTAATTGATAGGCTCTGGTTAGCCGGACCAGAGGGGCTTTATATCTCAGCTGTTCTGACTGTAGCCTGAACAAGGTTTGTTGAATGGCTTTTTTCCCTCTATCGTCACTTTGCGCATCAATAAGCTCCTGATTCAATTTTTTCTGTAACTCATCCAGTGCGGTCGGGTTCTGTTTTGCCATGCTGAGTAACTCATCAAAAGCGGGCAGCGGTGAAAAAGGGGGAGCAGCCATAAGCTAGCCTACACAGAGTGAGAGTGGGTTAAGTTTTAGTGTAGACCATCCAGTTCTGACCGTTGTTCCTGTGGTTTTAGCACTAAACACAAAGTTTGATCTGGGCTAAATTGATTAAATGACATCGATGTAACGATAGTTATACGAATTTTGTTTTTGTTGATCTTGCTTGCTTTCCTTAATTTGTTTGGCTTTAAAGGTTGACTTGTGTGTGTTTGGTTTTTAATATGCCTGCATTCGTAATTAATTAAATACGTGTTGTAAATATAAGTTTACTGGTGTTCTGCTTGCATTTATCAAGTAAAAACCGGCGCTTTGGCAACGCATGATGCAAACAGGAGCATAAAAATGAGCAAGATTGTTGATGATTTACGTATAGTCTCTGAGCAGTTATTAAGCCCGCCAGCCGTGTTAAAGCAGGCTCTACCTTTATCTGGCGCAGGTTCTGACTTTATTCAAAAATCCCGTCAGGACATTGCCGACATAATACATGGCCGCGATCCACGGTTACTGGTGATCACTGGTCCTTGTTCTATTCATGATCCTGTGTCAGCTATGGATTACGCCCGCCGCCTGAAACAGCTGCAACTGCAATTCAAAGATACTCTGTACATTGTGATGCGGGTGTACTTTGAAAAACCGCGCACTACTGTTGGCTGGAAAGGTTTTATCAACGATCCTCATCTGGATGATTCTTTTGATCTGGAAACGGGCTTAACCAAAGGTCGCCGTTTACTGTTGGATTTAGTTGAGATGGAGCTACCAGCCGCGACTGAAGCTTTGGATCCTATCAGCCCACAGTACCTGTCTGATTTAATCAGCTGGGCAGCCGTAGGTGCCCGTACTGTGGAATCACAAACTCACCGTGAAATGGCCAGTGGTTTGTCGATGCCTGTTGGTTTTAAAAATGGCACTGATGGTAATTTAAATATTGCACTGAATGCGCTGCAATCAGCCGCCAGTGGCCACAGCTTTATTGGTATCAACCAAAAAGGTCAGGTGTCTCTGGTGCAAACTGCAGGTAACCCGGACGGTCATGTCATTTTACGGGGTGGCGTTAAACCTAACTATGACGAAGACAGTGTGCAGGCAGCTTTAACAGCGCTGCGTAAACACCGTTTACCTGAAGCTTTGGTGATTGACTGCAGTCATGGCAACTCCAGTAAAGATCACAACAGACAAGGCATTGTGGCTCAGTCAGTGATTGAACAACGCCTCAAAGGCAACAAAGCTATTATAGGTATTATGCTTGAGAGCCATATTCATGCAGGCCGCCAGGATTTAGTCGAAGGTAAAGCTGAACTCTATGGCGTGTCAGTGACAGACGCTTGTATCGACTGGGCAAGTACAGCTGGCTTATTGGCTGATCTGGATCAACAGCTATCGTCACAAGAATTGTCAGAAGAATCCTCACGTGAAGTTGCAGCCTGAGAGTTACAGATGAATGACGTTGTGAGTAAATCAGCGAAAGACGATCCGATGGCAGCTCTGCTGCCGCTGCGTCAGCAAATCGACGAGCTGGATAGCCAACTGGTGGAGTTATTGGCCAAAAGAGCGGCAGTGACTGCTGAAGTAGGGCGGGTGAAGCAGCAGTATGCTTTACCTTTATATGTGCCAGAACGTGAACAAGCCTTAATTAAAGCCCGCCGTCAGCAAGCTGAAGAAGCAGGTGTTTCTGCTGATCTGACTGAAGATGTATTACGCCGTGTAATGCGTGAATCGTACCAGACTCAGGAAGCTGGTTTTGTTTGCTGTCGCCAAAGCGGCGATAAAGTGGTGGTAGTGGGTGGTGCCGGTGCTTTAGGCAAACGTTTTGTCAGTTTATTTCAGCGTTCTGGTTTTCAGGTTGAAGTGCTGGAACAAGACAACTGGCATCAGGCTCAGGCTATGGTCAAGGGCGCTGCTTTGGTATTAATAGCTGTGCCTATTGCTGTCACTGAACAGGTGATAGCGCAATTGCCTGAATTGGATGCGGATACTGTGCTGGCTGACTTAACCAGCACCAAAACCGGGCCTCTGAATGCTATGCTGAAAACACACAGCGGTGCTGTAGTGGGTTTACATCCTATGTTTGGCCCTGATATCAGTAATATCGCCAAACAAGTGGTTGTCGTTAGTCATGGCCGCGACTTAGAAAACTATCAATGGCTGATACAGCAACTCAAGGTGTGGGGCGCTGTACTGACTGAAAAATCAGCGCAGCAACATGATGAATTGATGCAGCTGATCCAGGCAATGCGCCACTTCAGCTCTTTGGTGTACGGTGTGCATCTGGCAGAAGAACAGGCTGATTTGCAGCAATTGCTGGAGTTAAGTTCACCTATTTACCGGCTGGAGTTGGCGATGGTAGGGCGTTTGTTTGCACAAAATGCGGAGCTGTATGCAGATATTATGTTGTCTTCCAGCGCAGTCACTGGTTTGTTGCAACGGTATCAGCACAGATTTAATCAGCTATCGCATTTATTAGCTGCGGGTGACAAAGCAGGTTTAATGGCGGAGTTTGCCAAAGGCCAACAATTTTTTGGACCCTTAGCCGAACAATTCCTGCAGGAAAGCCGTCGTTTGTTACAAAAAGCGTCAGACGAGCGCAGCTAAAGTGTCACGCTGTTCAAACACGAACTACTCCGAAAGAGCCAGCAACTAAAGCTGGCTCATTTTGTTATGCCGCTTTACACTCAAACCTGATGAAAACTTTTATCTGTATGGAAAGTCATTGATTTCACTTTGGTTTGGTAAATTTCTAAAACTTATTAAATACCTGATTATTCTGGCTTTAAGCTTGGTGCTGATCTTTGCTTTTGTGCCAGTCCCTGTCACTGGCGTGATGATAGAACGGCATATTCAAGCCATGTGGAGCTCACAGAAAAACTTTGATTTACAGCACAAGTGGGTCGCTTTTGAGCACATTTCTTCAGCGATGAAACAAGCGGTAGTGGCTGCTGAAGATCAAAAATTTCCGGATCATTATGGCTTTGATACCGAAGCAATTGAAAAAGCGCTGGCCTATAACAGCAGGGGACAGAAAGTGCGAGGCGCTTCTACCATCAGTCAGCAAACGGCAAAAAATGTATTTTTATGGACGGGCCGCAGCTGGTTTCGCAAAGGGCTGGAGTTGGTCTTTACCGGCCTGATTGAGTTGGTATGGGGCAAAGAACGAATTCTGGAAGTGTATTTAAACAGTGTGGAGTTTGGTCCAGGGGTCTTTGGGGTGGAAGCTGCAGCACAGAAGTTTTTCAAGCGGCCAGCCAGTAAGCTGAGTCGTCATCAGGCAGCGCTGTTAGCCGCTGTTTTGCCCAATCCACTGCGTTTTAAAGTGCAAGACCCTTCCCCTTACGTGTATAAACGCCAGCAATGGATTTTAAAGCAAATGGGACAGTTGGCCCCTATAGAACAACGTTTAGCTGATAATTAAACAAGTGTGACTTTTTTATGACTCAGGTATGACTGTTCGATGAAGATTTCTGATTTTTAACGCTTTTTCGATGCAAACTTTGCTCAGGCTGTTTAGGATCCGGCGCAACTGAAGAGTTGAAGCGGAGTTTAATCATGGGCAAAAGAACATCTGAATTTATGCGCTCTGTGCATATAAAAACTATCCGGGCCGGTTTACAGCAAGGTCAACCTATAGAAGAGGCAGAACAGCATTTGCGTTTTGTTGGTGTCTGTGAAGAAGAGCTGGTGGATTTGCTGCTTGAAGCCGGTTATACCCCTGAACAACATGCGGAGCTGGCTAATTCAGAACACTGCTGAGTTTAAGCTGGGTTTTGTCGGTATAAAAATGCAAAAAAGCAGGGACTGCATGCAGTCCCTGAATGTCTGGGTATAGAACAGGAATAGAGCTACGTCTTGCTGCAGCCGTAGTTAAGATGGCCAATATCTGTGTCAGTTCTGTGACAATAGCCACTTCCGTCACTGTGAATACGTATTCAAATTGTGGTTTCAGCTCAAATTCGGCTGATTTGCGATTTTTCTGCAGGAAAAACAGGTCGGATTAGAGGAATTTTCTGCAAAATAAAGTATCCTTTGCCCACTTTTAACCGGCTTGGGGTACTCCATGCGTTTTTACTTTCCTCTGATCATCATAGATGAAGATTTCAGAACCGAAAATACCAGTGGTTCAGGCATTCGTGAACTGGCTGCAGCCATTGAAGCCGAAGGCATGGATGTAGTGGGTTACACCAGTTATGGCGACCTGACCTCTTTTGCTCAGCAACAAAGCCGGGCTGCTGGTTTTATTTTGTCTATTGATGACGAAGAATTTGGTGGTGGCTCAGCAGAAGACAGCCACTCAGTGCTGGCAAACTTAAAAGGTTTTGTCGATAAAATCCGTCATCGCAACCCGGATATTCCAATTTATCTGTACGGTGAAACCCGGACTTCACGTCATATTCCTAATGCTATTTTGCGTGAACTGCATGGCTTTATTCATATGCATGAAGACACGCCAGAGTTTGTGGCGCGGCATATTATCCGTGAAGCAAAAAGCTATTTAGATACCTTGGCGCCACCGTTTTTCCGCGCTTTAACCAACTATGCACAGGATGGTTCCTACTCATGGCACTGCCCTGGGCACTCAGGTGGTGTGGCATTTTTAAAATCGCCTGTAGGCCAGATGTTCCACCAATTTTTTGGTGAAAACATGTTACGTGCCGACGTTTGTAACGCGGTCGATGAATTGGGGCAGCTATTGGATCACACAGGTCCAGTGGCAGCGTCTGAGCGTAATGCAGCTCGTATTTTTAACGCCGACCATTTGTTTTTTGTGACCAACGGTACTTCAACCTCCAACAAAATTGTCTGGAACTCCACTGTAGCTCCGGGTGATATAGTTGTGGTTGACCGTAACTGCCATAAATCTATTTTGCACGCCATTATGATGACAGGTGCTGTGCCGGTCTTCCTGATGCCAACACGCAACCATTACGGCATTATTGGTCCTATTCCTCGTAGCGAGTTTGAACCTGCCACTATCCGTAAGAAGATGATGGCAAACCCATTCTGCCGTGAAAAGCTGGAACAAAATCCAGATGTTAAACCACGGGTTCTGACTATTACCCAGTCGACTTATGATGGTGTTTTGTATAACGTCGAAGAAATTAAGTCTATGCTCGATGGTGAAATCGAAACTCTGCATTTTGATGAAGCCTGGTTACCCCATGCAGCTTTCCATGATTTCTATGGGGATTACCATGCGATAGGTGAAGGCCGTCCACGTTGTGAAACCTCTATGGTGTTTTCTACTCAATCAACACACAAACTGTTGGCTGGTATTTCACAGGCTTCACAAATTCTGGTGCAGGACGCAAAGCAGAACAAGCTGGATCAGCATTTGTTTAACGAAGCCTACCTGATGCATACCTCAACCAGTCCACAGTACGCCATTATTGCCTCCTGCGACGTGGCTGCTGCCATGATGGAAGCGCCTGGTGGTACAGCTTTGGTAGAAGAGTCGCTGGACGAAGCTCTGGAGTTCCGCCGTGCTATGCGTAAAGTGGACGATGAATACGGTGATGACTGGTGGTTTAAAGTCTGGGGACCGGATGATTTAACAGACGAAGGTCTGGATCACCGTGATGCCTGGATGTTAAAAGCAGGCGAAAGCTGGCATGGTTTTGGTGATATAGCTGAAGGCTTTAACCTGCTCGACCCTATCAAGGCCACTATTTTAACCCCTGGTTTAAACGTAGACGGCGACTTTGATGAGTCGGGTATTCCGGCCGCTATTGTGGCTAAGTATCTGTCTGAACACGGTGTAGTCATTGAAAAAACTGGCCTTTATTCGTTTTTTATTATGTTTACCATAGGCATAACCAAAGGCCGCTGGAATACTATGGTGACAGCGCTGCAGCAGTTTAAAGACGATTACGACAAAAACGCGCCTTTGTGGCGGGTATTGCCGGAGTTTATTGCTAAATATCCGCAATATGAACGCATTGGTTTAAAAGATTTATGTGATCAAATTCACCAGATTTACCGTGAAAACAACGTCGCTAAGATGACTACTGAAATGTATTTATCTGAGCTGGTACCAGCGATGAAACCGTCCAAAGCTTTTGCTGCTATGGCACATAAAGAACTCGACAGGGTGCCACTGGATAATCTGATAGGCCGCATTACAGCTGTGATGTTAACGCCTTATCCACCAGGAATTCCGCTACTGGTGCCGGGTGAAGTCTTTAATACCATCATTGTAGATTACCTGAAATTCGCCCGCGAATTTAACGGTGCTTTCCCAGGCTTTGAGACCTATATCCATGGCTTAGTCTGTGAAGAACGTAACGGTAAAAAAGAATACTTTGTTGACTGCGTAAAAGCTCAATAAGCTGAAATTGGGGTCAGAGTAAAATTAATAGCCAGGTCATTAATTTTACTCTGACCCCTACAATTGATAACAATGGCAAATGGCTTGCCAGGCTTGTTCCGGTGTATCGACAAACTGGATCAGTTGCATATCTTCAGCTTTAATCAATCCTTCCTCGACCAGCAGATCAAAGTTAATCAAACGGCTCCAGAAATTTTTGTCATACAGGATCACAGGCACTGTATTGGCTTTGCCGGTTTGCAATAAAGTCAGAGTTTCAAAGAGTTCATCTAAAGTGCCAAAACCGCCGGGAAAAGCCACTAAAGCCCGCGCACGTTGTAAAAAGTGCATTTTACGAATGGCAAAATAATGAAAGCGGAAACAAAACTCCGGAGTGATATAGGGGTTTGGTTTTTGTTCGTGTGGCAGAACTATGTTCAAACCTATACTTTGGCCCCCTGTTTCATAAGCGCCTTTATTGGCCGCTTCCATAATGCCGGGTCCGCCACCACTGATGATCATCAAGGCTGTTTCAGGACAGCTTTGGCTGTGTTCTGTCACCAGTCGCGAAAACTCGGCAGCAGCTTCGTAATAGCAGCTGTTTTTTAACTGACGTTCTGCTGTTTTTAATTGTTGTTGCAGTTGTGCGTCGGCGGGCGCCAAAGCCAGTTGATCCTGCGCTTGTGTGACCAGAAGTTCAGCTTGTTGTCGTGAAACAAAACGGGCACTGCCAAAGACAACGACAGTCGCTTTCACCTGATGTTGTTCAAGGATCAGCTGAGGTTTTAAATACTCCAGTTGCAAACGCACATGGCGTAATTCGTCCTGCATTAAAAAATCATTATCAGCAAAAGCCAGTCGATAGGACGGGTGTTCGAGTAAATCCTGACTTTGTTGCTCCGTTGCTTCACGGGCTGAACTCAGGTGGCGTTGGTATAAGGGGTTATCAGCGGACATAAAAGAGCTCCATACAAAGGAAAGCTGAATAAACTAACATCTTGTTTGATATAGACTAATCTTTTAACACTTCAGTTCAGTTATAACATGGACATAGCATCACCACAGCCAAGAAGAAAGTCGGAGTGTACCCAATGCCTTTAGATGCCAGTTTAACCTTTTTAGGAGCCGCCGAGCAGGTGACAGGGTCCTGTTATCTGTTAAAGCTGCCAAACACACAAATTCTGCTCGACTGTGGCATGACCCAGGGCGAAAACCAAATCACAGAATGGAATAAATTCCGTTTTGCTTTTCGTCCTAAAGATATCGACTACGTGATTTTATCGCACGCTCATATAGATCACAGTGGCTTATTGCCTTTGTTGGTCGCTAAGGGGTTTCAGGGCAAAATTTATTGTACTCAGGGCACAGCTTTGTTGCTTGGTGTGCTGTTAAAAGATTCAGTGCATTTGTATTTAAAAGATTTAGATTGGCAAAATAAGCACCTGGCCCGGCAAGGTAAAAAGCTGCTGGATCCAGTCATGGCAGTGCAGGATGTGGAGCAAGTGCTGGAGTACTGTCAGCCTGTTGGTTACAAGCAAAAAGTAACGGTCTGTGAAGGTCTGGAACTGGAGTTTCTGGATGCCGGCCATATTCTGGGTTCTGCCATAGTGCAACTTGCAGTTAAGCAAGGTAAGGCGATGCGCCAGTTGGTGTTTTCCGGTGATTTAGGCAACCCGGCTACAGTGCTGATGCCAGACCCCAGCCCGGTAAAGACTGCCGATCTTGTGCTGATGGAAAGTACCTATGGCGATCGCAATCACCAGCCATTGCAAAATACGCTGGAAGAGTTTGCGAATGCGCTGGATGAAGCCCACAAAGCAGGCGGCAATGTATTTATTCCGGCTTTCGCTTTAGGTCGTAGTCAGGAGATTTTGTATTACCTCGGGCTTTTGTACCATCAGGGCCGGTTGAAACAAAAGATGGTGGTGCTGGACAGCCCTATGGCGATAGAGATCACTAAAATCTACAGTGAGCTGATGGCTGAGTTTGACCGCAAAGACACCAAAGTGCTGCATGGCTATGGCGCCCGTGATTTGCAGTCCTTTTTACCTATATTACGACTGGCATCCAGTATGGAAGAGTCTATGGCCATGAACCGTATCAGTGGCGGCGCTATTGTCATCGCAGGTTCAGGCATGTGTAACGGCGGCCGTATTGTGCATCATTTAAAACACAACTTATGGAAAAGCAGCAATCATCTGATTTTTGTTGGTTTTCAGGCGAAAGGCACGCTGGGCCGTCGTTTGGTGGATGGCGAAAAACGGGTGAAATTGTTTGGTCAAAATGTAGCTGTTAAAGCCGCCATACACACCATAGGTGGTTTTTCCGCTCATGCAGGTCAGGATGAGTTATTAGGCTGGGCCAGAATGATTGGCGGTCAGCCACGCTTTTATCTGGTGCATGGTGAACCTAAAGCTCAGCTGGCATTGCAGAGCCGTATGCTGGACTACGGTCTGCATTGCCAAATTGCCGAAAAAGGTGAGCAGATCAAACTATGAAGGTTGCTGAGTGATCAGGGTTGGGCTGACATCCTCGCTTGGATAACAGCCCAGCACCTTGACAAAACGTGTAATGCGGTTCAGTTCATCCAGGGCTCTGGTCATAGCGTAATCGTCCAGATTGGCGAATACATCCACATAAAACATCTCTTCCCATGGATTGCCCGGAATAGGGCGGGACTCGAGTTTACCCATGCTGATGCCATGTTGTTTTAACACTGTTAAGGCATCCACCAAAGCGCCTGGTTGCTGGCCTGTGTACATAATAAAAGTGGTTTTGGCTGGTATGGCTTTTGCCACATTAATAGCTTTACGCGCCACTACAATAAAACGGCTGGCGTTGTCTTTTTGATTAGCTAAACCACGGCCTAATACTTCCAGGCCATAGAGCTTGCCACCTTCTTCACCGCCAATGGCGACCACAGATTTATCCTGAGCTTTACGTACCCGCTCAAAGGCATCGGAAGAGGCATCACAGTATTCAATTTTGACGTTGGATAAACCCTGTAAATAGTTACTGCATTGAGCTATTACCTGAGGATGAGCGCAAATCTGGCGAATTTTACTCAGCTCAGTGCCTTCCACACCCAACAAACAGTGTTCGATAGGGTGGGTCAGTTCGCCGACGATCGACAAACGGGTATGCTGCAATAAGTCGTACACTTCGTTGATACTGCCGGACGATGTATTTTCAATAGGCAGCACAGCATAGTCGGCATGGCCTGTTTCTACCGCTTGCACTATTTCGTTAAAGCTGTCGCAGCCAATTTCAATCAGCTTCTCCGCACGGCGGGTGAAATACTTTTGTGTAGCCCAGTAACTGTATGAACCCTGACGGCCCAAAAAGGCAACCCGGCAAACAGGGCCATTGTCGCCATTCAGTTGGCCTTGTACTTTGGCTTGCTGCTGCAGCACTGAGTCTTCAATAATCACATGGTAAATTTTGGTGACGTACTGTGCGTCTAAGCCCAGTACCTTGCCGCGTTCAATCAGTGACACCAACAACTCTTCTTCGCGCTTTTGATCACGAATAGGTTTGTTTTGTGCCAGTTTTGCATCAGCTACGCTTAATGCGAGCTGACGTCTGCTGGCCAGTAACTGCAGCAAGTCTTTATCTGTACTGCTGATCTGCTGGCGAATGTGGTCTAAATCTATGCTCATAAAAGCGTCCTTTGGGCTAAAAAAAAACCTCCCGATGCTGGGAGGTTTTTTGGTTTATCACGCGCGCGCGACTTACCGCCTCCCCGTTGGGGTGGTAAAGAGGCGAAAAAAGCGAGCGATCTGAATTGGTTTCATGGCCACCACAATAGTAAGTCTGGACGTCTAAAGTCAAGCTTTAGGTTGTAACTTCAGCAAGTATTTTTGCTCACCAGGTAAAAAGCCTAAAGCCTGCTCCTTTAACCAGAAATCGTGGTCGGCATCATAAAAAGGGGATAACGGATGACCCGACTGGCCTGCCGGTATGACTAAAATGCCTTCGGCTTCTTTGCCCGGTGACACCACCATACGTTGTGACTGCCCATGCACTTTGTGTTGTACTCTGGGCATATGGCTATCACCATTCATTGGCATTGCTGGCATATTCAGCCAGTCGCCGAAAAAAGGCACTGCAGCTGACAGTGGATGCACTATAGCGCTCTGATTGATAGTACCCCAACTGGCGTTGGCTAAACTGCCATAATCTGTTTCCAGCTTTTTTTTACTTTGCAGAACGGCCTGTTGCAATAAGGTGCGCCAGGAATTGAATGCGGCAGGCAGAGTGTCGGTACGCTGTTGTTGCAGCATTTCCCAGCCCGCAGTCTCCAGAGAGAATTTCAGGTCCCTGCCTGATAAGTTGTTTTCTTCCAGCAGGGACGTTAAAGGGGCAAAGGTCAGCTCCAGTGTTTTGGCCCGAAAGGCCCGCAACAGTGAGTAGCCTACTGAACCTATACTGGCATGGCTGGCATCTTTCATTACATAGTCCAGATAAGACTCTAAGTTATGTTCTGCGACAAATTCTTTGGTCAGCACTGTGTCCAATAACAGCTGTTGCCAGCGGGCCAGCATTAAGGCGCGGTGATCCAACTGAATATCATGCAGGCTTTGCTCGCTATGCTGTGCTGTTGCTGTTAAAGCATCACGGATCTGCTGGCCCCGGGCGCCTAAGTCGTAACCGCCATTACCAATTAATGCTAAGTCTTTGCCGCCTATCATTCTGCTGTTGGCTGTCCAGAGCTGGCCGGATTGGGGCTGGTAAATTTGTGGGTAACGGCTTTGTGACAAATACCCTGTCCAGTGATTCTGGCCATTACTCCAGTCCTGAGGCGTATCCATATGCTGTACTTTACGTTCTGGCAAAGCACCCATCAGAGTCCAGCCGATGGCACCGTCTTTATCTGCTACCAGTAAGTTTTGGGTTGGAACTCCAATCTGTGCCGCCAGTTTTAAGCTTTCACGTACGCCCTGACTTTTTTCCAGAGTTAATAAATTAAAGTTGGCACCTTCCACATCATGAGCCACCCAACGATAGGCATAATTCTGGAAAGGCGGTGACAACACAGGGCCCCAGATGGTTTCTTTTTGCAGCACCAGCTCATCCGGCTGGCCTTTGACTTTAAATACTTCATTCTGGTAACTGAATTCCTGCCAGCCATCAGCAGTTTGGTACTTTTCACCTTTTTCATCCAGCTTCAAGGCTATGACATCAGACCAGTCTGCTGTGCTGTTGGTAAAACCCCAGGCTATATGGCCATTGCTGCCAGCTACTATGGCTGGAGTGCCAGGTAAGCTGACCCCTGCAACTTCAAAAGCCTGATCGTTTTCTGTCCATTTCAGCTGAGCTTTAAACCAGGTGCCCGGTACACGGATCCCTAAATGCATATCGTCGGCCAAAATAGCACGGCCATCTTTGGTTCTTTGACCGGACACGGCAAAATTATTGCTGCCGATATCGGCACTGTCATGCAAGGTACAGTCAGTGCATGCTGTTTTTTGTCCTGCCAGCAGCGCCGGGTAGGTTGATTTTGGCATAGGGATAAAGCTGACTTTGCTGTTATCCATGGCGGCCTGCCACTCCGGGCTGTGTTGGAATAAAAAGTCGTACCAGTCTTGTGGCAGTTTTTGTAGCATCAGGCCCATGGCCAGCTCGTCTTTGCCTTCAGAGCCCTGTAAATCCAGATACATGCTGTAGAGCGCTAAAAAGGAATCAGCTTCGACCCAACTGCGTGGTGCCTGTGCTAATAAAGCGTATTCAAAGGGCGGCCAGCCTAATGCGGCCAACCCTGCATTGACTCCTGCTGTATAACGTTGAAGCAACTGCTTCTGGTCAGCTGGTAACTTCGCAAAGCCCCGTTGCGCTTTGGCTCTGAATCTGTGGATGCGGCGTTTTTTATCCAAATCCAGCGCCATTTCACCAAAAAGTTCGGACAGCTCTCCGGCTGCATTTCGGCGCAATAAATCCATCTGGAAAAATCGCTCCTGAGCATGGACAAAACCCAGAGCATAAGCGACGTCATTGCGATTTTGTCCTTTGATGCTGGCATAACCTTGTGCATCCCGGCTGATTTCAACCTGTTGTCTGACATCGGCAGGCAATTCGCCTTCATAAGCCGGCAAGGTGCTGCGCAGGGCAAAATATAAAAAACCAGCGACCAGCAGGATCAGCATCAGTAAGGCAATAGAAATCCGTTTGAACCAAAGCATAGGTTTTTGCTTCCAATGGGTTAAAATCAATAACTTATCATAATAGAGGACTGAGAAAAGATGAAAGTGATTCAGTTATGGGATAAAGCCATACGATTTTACCACTGGAGTCAGCTGTTGTTATTGGCTGGCTTATGGTTTACCGCTGATCAGGGCTATCTCGTGGTGCATCAGGTTCTGGCGTATTCACTTGCTGCTATTCTACTCAGCCGCTTGATCTGGGGTTTTGTGGGCAGCGAGACCGCACGTTTCAGTCATTTTCTGCAAAGCCCGCTTGAGTTAGTGCGGATGTGGAATAAAGCTAAGCATGGTATAGGCCACAGAGGCTTGTCAGGTTATATGAGCCTGGCTTTAATGACGCTGATTTTATTGCAGTTTATCTCTGGATTAATGACCACTGATGATGTGATGACCGAAGGGCCACTATACGGTTCAGTGTCGTCTGACTGGTCTTCTTTTGCGTCCTGGTTTCATCACAATAACTTTGATTTGTTGCTGATACTGATTGCTGTGCATGTGGTTGCAGCGCTTTTTCACGGGCTGAAAAAAGATGGGGTCTTAGGCGCTATGTTGCATGGCAAACTGAATGCTGAAGCACAACAACCCGCAATCAAGTCATCGCGGTGGTATCTGCTGCTGGTGCTGGTTTTTGCCGGATTTTTTGCGCTCTGGCAAGGACTGTCTTTGTATCAACAATGGTAATGCGCCGTAGGAGCGGGGCTTGTCCCCGCCCGCTACAAAGGAGATCAGTCGGCTTTATATTGGTCGTGACAGGCTTTGCAGTTTTTGGCGAAATTGCCAAAAGCTGGTTTAATAGTCGCCTGGTCGCCTGATTTAGCCGCAGTCTGTAGCGCTAAAGCATCAGTTTGGAATTGCTGGGCTTTTTGCTGAAAATCCTGCAGGTTTTTCCAGATGTCTGCTTTTGCCTCACTTTTTACTTTATCAGCGCCTGGCACTTCAAAAGCTTCCCAGGGTAAGGTGGTCAGGCTTGCCAGAGCGTCTGCTCGTTTTTCCGCACGTTTGGCGTCAAAAGGCACTTTGCCACGCATCATGTCACCCAAATCGACGAAATTATGCCGTATTAATTGAAAGCTATGCTGGCGATAAGTGACAGCGTCTTCAGCGTCGGTAAAAGCGCTGCCCGCCATAGCGCAAGCAGAAGACAATCCCAAAGACAGTAAGATGAACAGATTTTTCATTGGCTTAATTCTCATTTGTTTGATTTTGATGCAATAATGGTTTGATGTTGTTGTATGTCACAATAGCATTACAACTGAACCCCGTCGCTGTCAACTCAGGAAATCATGTGAAGGAAGTTAATTTTCACAAACCTACAGGTATGAATTCCCTTAGCATCAAGTTTGCGCTACTGGTGTTTATGCTGACTGTAGTCGCCAGTGCGGCTATCGCTTATGCGGTGCTGATGCTGCAACAAAATGTGCTCATTGAACAGGAAAAGCACGAATTAAAACGGCAGTCTGAAAAATATGCCCGCGAATTGGATGCCGGTTTTTTAACCCGTGAAAAAAAGGCTATTAGTGCCAACAACATTGTGGTGCGGTATCTCAGCAAAACCACAGCCTCTTCTCCGGCTTTACCCACTGCTCAGCCGGATGGCAGTGTACGTATTCAGGATGATTTGTCAGCAGCTTTTATTCCGCAGTCAAAATTAGATCCGCAGCAAACCGCCTGGTTAGTTCAAAGTGAAGAGCTATGGCAGCAACTGGCACCTTTGATGCTGGAAGAGTTTTTTAACTTTTACTTTATTTCTAAACAAGGTTTGATCCGTATTGCGCCGGCAGACTGGGCCTTAGAAGTGCCTGTTACTCATGATTTCACCAAAGATATCTTCTTTGATATTGCGACCCCTGAACAAAACCCCAGCCGTTTACCGCGTTGGACTCCTATTTATTACGATCCTATCTGGCAAAAATGGATGACCAGCCTGGTGATCCCTGTGTATGCCGCAGATGAGTTTTTAGGGGTCACAGGCAGTGACTATATTCTGGATGAATTGTTTCTTGATTTAGCCAGCATTGAACAATCGTCCGAAGGTTTGCGCAGTATGTTGTTTGATCCTCAGGGCAACTTGTTACTGGATGGCAAAAAACCTGTACCACTGCAAAACAGCGGTCAACAAAACTTTGATGCCCGATACAGCTCAGTGGCGCCACGGAAGCCGGAACTGGCCGCTTTTATTCAGCAAGTGACCACAAATCCAACAGCGTCGGAACTGCTGCAGGCCGATTTAGCTAACTATCTGGTGTCAGCGGCCAAAGTACAACGTTTAGACTGGTACCTGACCTTGTATCAGGATAAGCAGGTGGTTGTCAGCGGTTTGCAGGATTTTCGGGACAAGGTGATGCTGATATTTTTAGCTGTTGCTGTTGTCGTGGCTTTGTCTCTGCAGTTTTTCATTTACCAGTTTATTTTAAAGCGTTTAACCCGTTTATCTTCTGCGGTGCAACGGATCAGCAGGGGCGATTTACAGCAAATTACTCTGGATCAGAATGACGATGAAATTGGTATGCTCAATCGCGCTTTTAATGGCATGGCTGAAGAAATCCACCAACTGATCTCAGGCTTAAATACCCGTATAGGCGAAAAAGAAGAAGCCGAACGAGCCACCCGTAAATTGACAAAAGCTGTCGCCTTTTCCAGTTCTGGTATTTTACTGACAGATAAAGAGTTGCATATCGAATATGTAAACCCTTTTATGCTGGAGCTGATGGGGTGCACCGCCGAACATATGATGCAGAAGCCGTTATCCTCTTTATTTGCCGCTGAGATGTTTTTTGTCGGCGAAGAAATAAGCCAAACTCTGAAAGAGCGCCACCATTGGCGTGGTGATATGTTGCTGCAACATGTGTTGCGAAAACTCTGGGTGTCACTGGCGATAGCACCAATACGGGATGAAAAAGGCGATATCAGCAACTATGTCTGTGCTATGCAGGATATTTCTTTTATCAAAGAAAGCCAGCGCAAGATGGAGCAACTAGCCTATTACGATATGTTAACTGGCCTGGCAAATCGCAGCTATTTTCGTGACCAGTTACGCAAAGCCATCGCTATGTCGTCCCGTGGTTATTACCATTTTGCCTTGTTGTATTTTGATCTGGACGAATTTAAGCGTATTAACGATACCTTAGGCCATGATGCCGGGGATGAGCTGCTGAAAGAGGTAGCGCGAAGGCTCATCAGCCGTTTACGTGAAGAAGATACGATAGCGCGTTTGGGCGGCGATGAATTTGCAGTGATTTTAAGTGGTATTAAAGACAGAGCCCATGCGGCCTTGATCGCAGAAAATCTGCAGCAAAGTTTTGCAGCTCCGGTCAAACTGACAGGCCAGGAAGTCGCTATCAGTGCCAGTATAGGCATTACCATAGCGCCTGAAGATGCGGCCGATGAAGAGCTGTTGCTCAAACATGCTGATTTGGCTATGTATGAAGCCAAGGCCCGTGGCCGTAATACCTACCATTTTTTCAGTCAGGATTTAAACGACGCCGCCAAAGAAAAACTGCAAATAGAAAACCATCTGCGCGAAGCCATACGTGAACATCAGTTTGTGTTGTATTACCAGCCAAAAATCGATATTCGCACTAATGTGGTGATTGGTTATGAAGCTTTATTACGCTGGGTCCGGCCTGATGGTTCTATGATCCCGCCACTGCGGTTTATTCCGGTGGCAGAAAGCACAGGTTTGATTGTGGAAATAGGCGAATGGATTATCTGGGAGGCCTGTCGTTTTATCAGTCGTCAGCAATCCAGAGGCCATGATGTGACTATTTCTATCAACCTTTCGGCACGGCAATTTACCGATCAAAACCTGGCCGAAGTTGTTGAAAGGGTACTGCAACGCACCGGCGCCCGCGCTGACAAACTGATATTTGAAATTACCGAGTCGATGCTGATGGGCGACACTGATGCGGCTATTGCCCAGTTAAATGAGTTAAAAGGACTGGGGGTGACTTTATCTATTGACGACTTTGGTACAGGCTATTCATCGCTGAGTTATTTAAAGCGGTTCCCGGTAGACGAGCTGAAAATAGACCGTTCTTTTGTTAAAGATATTCCGGCAGACACCAACGACATGGACATAGTGGCGGCCATTATCGCTATGGCGCAAAAAATGAACCTGCGGGTCGTAGCTGAAGGCGTTGAGACTATAGAACAGATCGAATTCTTAAAAAACAATGCTTGCTATCTGGTGCAAGGTTATTACTTCAGCATGCCAAGGGCAGAGCAGGACTTATATAACCTGAGCTATCAACCATTACTAATAGGGGCTGCTGAACTCTAAGCTGTTGTTGGGAATAAGCCAGCCTTGTGCTTTGTTTTTCCTGCTGCATTTTTCTGGGTAAAGCCCCACTACAACCAGGAAAGATCCATGATCAAACTAAGACTGTCCTTGTGCAGTACGGCAATGCTTTGCGCTTTATTGCCTGCTGCTTCGGCGGACCAAACTACGCCTGTTCAAGGCATACGTGATAAATCGCCACAACTTTACGCTTTAACCAACGCCACTGTGATCACTGAACCAGGCAAACGTCTGGACAATGCCACTGTACTGATCAGCAACGGCACTATCAGCAAAATTCAAAATAAAGCTGCTGTGCCAGCTGGCTATCAGACCATAGATGCCACTGGTTATTTTATTTATCCGGGTTTTATCGATTTATACAGTCAATATGGTTTGCCTAAAGCTGGAAAAGGTAATGGCTTTGAATTTGGCCGTAAGCCGAACTACAGAAATGACCGCAAAGGCGGCAATGCCAGTAATGCAGCTATTCATGCCCGTAAGCTGTGGGTCAATGAATTTAAACCTGATGCTGAACAAGCAAAAAGTTACCAGCAGCAGGGCTTTACTACAGTTCAATCCGCGCGTTTTGATGGCATCTTTCGCGGTCAGGCTTTGGTTGCGTCCCTGGTCTCTGGCTTGCCGAACGAGGCAGTTTTACGCGCCCAGGCCAATCAGTTTATGGCGTTTGGTAAAGGTACTTCAGTTCAAAGTTATCCATCTTCTTTGATGGGCAGCATAGCCCTGATCCGTCAGACCCTGGCCGATGCCAATTGGTACAGCCAGGCTTATGGTAAAAGCAACTGGCGTTTTTACAATCAGTCTATTGAGTTTAATGCTGATTTAGCCGCTTTAGCTCAGCTGAAAACTCAGGGGGTGGTGTTTGAAGCCACGGACGATCAGGCTTTGTTACGCGCTGATAAGCTGTTAAAAGAATTTGGATTGGATAAAGCGACGCTGGTGGCTTCTGGCTATGAATACAGTCGTATTGAACAGGTCAAAGCGACGGGACGTCCGCTGATTTTACCGCTGGCCTTTCCGGCAGCTCCTGCCGTGCAACAACTGAATGATCAACTGGATGTGGAACTGGCCCAGTTAAGGCACTGGGAAAGAGCTCCGTCTAACGCTGCTGTGTTAGAACAGGCGAAAATTCCCTTTGCTTTGACCCTGCACAAGCTGGAGAAACCAGAGCAGTTCTGGCCGAACTTACGTAAAGCTGTGTCTTATGGCTTAAGTCAGCAAAAAGCCTTGGCGGCGCTGACCACTGAACCTGCGAAATGGCTGGGTCTGGATACGCAGATTGGCAAAATTGCAGAAGGTTATCAGGCTGACTTAGTGGTCAGTAAAGGTGATTTATTTGCTGATGGCGAAATAGTGGCAACCTGGGTTCGTGGTCAGCAGCAAGAATTTACAGCTATGGACTTACCAGCCTTTGCCGGTACTTATTCTTTGAGTATCAATGGCAGCAGCTTGCCGCTGGAACTGACAGATAAAAAAGGCTCAGTCGAAGGCTCGGTCAAACTGGGCGATAAAACCAGCAAACTGGATCATGTGGCTGTGCAAAAAAATCAGCTGCAATTTGCGGTGGATTTAAAGGCGTTGGGACAAGGTTCTGGAGTTGCACAGTTTAGTGGTGAGCTCAAAGGCAAAACCTTGCAAGGAAAGTTAGTCACTGCAGAGGGCGCTATAGTTGCCATCAGCAGCCTGCAACAACCTTTGGTGGCTAAAGCTGATGAGAAAAAAGCCACAGAACAACCTGTGTTGCTGTCAAAGCTGACTATGCCTAACCGCGCTTTTGGTGTGACACAACAAGCAAAGCGGCAAAATGTGCATATTAAAAATGCCACAGTCTGGACTTCAGCTAAGGCTGGTAAGTTAGAAAATACGGACCTACTGGTGAAGGATGGCAAGTTTGTCAAAATTGGCAAAAACTTGTCTACGCCTTCAGGTTATCAAGCCATTGATGCGACTGGCATGCACCTGACTGCTGGTATTATCGATGAACACTCGCATATCGCTATTGATCAGGGCGTTAACGAAGGCTCAGATGCTGTGACCTCTGAAGTGCGAATTGCCGATGTGTTAGACGCCGATGATATTAATATTTACCGCGGTTTAGCTGGTGGCACTACTACAGCTCAGTTATTGCATGGCAGCGCCAATCCTATTGGCGGCCAGGCTCAAATTATTCAGCTGCGTTGGGGGGATAGCTCAGAACAACTGAAATTCAAAGGTGCACCAGAAAGCATCAAGCTTGCTTTGGGTGAAAACGTCAAACAATCCAACTGGGGTGAAGATTTTGTCAGCCGTTACCCACAAACCCGCAGTGGTGTCGATACCATTATTCGTGATGCCTTCCAGGCAGCTAAAGAATACAAAGCGCAGTGGGCTGAGTATGAAGATTTATCCAGCTCAGAGCGCGCAAAAACTGCACCGCCTCGGGTGGATTACCGCATCAAAACTTTGGTCGAGATTTTAGACAAAGAACGCTTTATCCATATTCACTCTTATGTGGCCTCTGAAATTCTGATGATCATCAAATTAGCTGACGAAATGGGCTTTAATATCACCACTTTTACGCACATTCTGGAAGGCTATAAAGTAGCAGACGAGATGAAAGCTCATGGTGCCAGCGCTTCGAGTTTTGCCGACTGGTGGGCTTATAAAATGGAAGTGCAGGATGCTATTCCAGGCAATGTCTGTTTAATGCAGCAACAAGGTGTGTTGGTGAGCATCAACTCTGACAGTCCGGATTTGCAGCGCCGCCTGAACCAGGAAGCAGCTAAAGCTGTGGTGTACTGTGGTATGGATGAGCAACAAGCTTTGAATATGGTCACTATTAACCCGGCCATACAGCTGAAAATTGACTCAAAAGTAGGTTCAGTGGAAGAAGGTAAACAAGCTGACTTCGTATTGTGGTCTGCTCATCCATTGTCTGTGTACGCCCGTGCTCAGCAAACCTGGATTGAAGGAGCACCTTATTATCAGTTGACTGCAGACGAACAGTTACAACAGCAGGTCAAAAGCGAAAAACAACAGCTGATCCAGAAAGTGTTACAGGCTTCTGACAGCGAAAAAGCAGGTTCTGGCGCGTCGTACAAAGCCAATAACCCGGTTTGGCACTGTGAAGATAACCATGATGTGTTATCCCTGGCTTTTGATCACCAGCACTAATGGAGTCATCAATGAAACACACAAAACTTTTTTTACTGGTGACCGCAGCGCTGAGTCTGACAGCGCAAGCGAACGATATAGTGCCGGCACCTAAACAAAGCACCCCCATTTTGTTACAGGATGCCACAGTGCATACAGTGACAAAGGGCGTATTAAAAGACACAGATGTGTTACTGGTCGACGGAAAAATCAGTGCTATAGGCACAGATCTGGCTGTGCCAGCTGGCGCAGAAGTGCTGTCTTTGCAAGGCAAACACTTGTATCCGGGCTTGATTGCTTTGGCGAATCAGCTGGGTTTAACTGAAATTGAAGCAGTGCGGGCCACGGACGACAGCACTGAAGTGACTCAAACCAACCCGGATATCAAAGCTCAGGTCGCCTACAACGCGGATTCTGAAGTAGTACCTACCATCCGTGCCAATGGGTTTAGTTACACTCTGGTGTATCCAAATGGATCTTTAATTATGGGCCAATCCGCTTTTATGCAATTGGATGCCTGGAACTGGAAAGATGCCACAGTGGTGGAAGCAGTGGCTTTACATATCAAATGGCCACGGGCTGACGTGATCTCTAATCCACGGCGCCCGCAAAAAACAGAGGATATTCGTAAAGCCAATCAAAAAGCGGTGGCTGAACTGGAAGGCTACTTCAAAACAGCCAAAGCTTATGCAGAAGCTGTGGGCGATGGGGTGAAACTGCCGGTGGATTCGCGCTGGCAGGCGATGATCCCGGTTTTCAAAGGCGAATTACCTGTGTTTGTACATGCCAATGACGAGCGTCAAATTGAACAAGCCATGAAGTTTGCCAAGCACTATGGTTTTGCTCTGACCATAGTGGGTGGCCGGGACTCCTGGCGTATTGCCCCCCAACTTGCTGCCGCTAATGTCTCTGTGATTTATACCTCGCCTTATGGCATTCCTGAACGTGCAGATGAAGCCAGCAGCCAGTCATTCCAGACTCCGGCTCAGTTGGCGAAAGCAGGGGTGAAATTTGCGTTGTCACTGGATGGCTACTGGGATACCCGCAACGTGGTATTTGCTGCAGGCCAGGCGATCAGCTATGGCTTAAGCCCGGAGCAGGCGTTACGTTCTGTTACACTTGATGCAGCGGCAATTGCTGGTGTGGCTGATAAAATCGGTAGCATCGAAGTGGGTAAGGCTGCCACTCTGGTGGTGTCTGATGGTGATATTTTTGACTATCTGGGACACAAAGTGCGTTACATGTGGATTGATGGCCGTTCTGTTGATTTAAACAACAGGCACAAACAGTTACATGATAAATATCAGCAGCGTTATCAGGCTAAAAACTGAGTAGTCAGGGGCGAAAGCCCCTGACTTTTTTAAGGAAACACTATGAAACTGATGTCAATCAGTGCTTTATCCGTCATGCTGGTGCTGGCGGGTTGTCAAAGTACCCCAACACCTTCTTCTGTAGCAACCTTGCCAAAAGCCAGTGCTAAAGCCATTGAAGCTCATATGACGTTTTTAGGCGATGACAGCCTGGAAGGCCGGGATACCGGTAGCCGTGGTCATCAAATTGCGTCGAATTATATTGCCACTCAATTGGCCGCTTTAGGTTTAGCGCCAGCCGGTGAGCAGGGCTATTTTCAGTCTGTGCCTTTACGCAAAGCCATGCTGGTGCAAAGCAGTGCCAAAATGTCGCTGACTAAAGATGGCAAAACCACAGACTTTGATTATCCAAAACAGTTTTTTACGGGCCCCAGCACTTTGCATGCGAAAGCCGATGTCACAGCGCCATTGGTCTTTGTCGGCTATGGCTTAGTGTCTAAAGAGTTTAGTCTGGATGACTACGCCAATCTGGATGTGAAAGGCAAAATAGTGGTGATGCTCAGTGGTCGCCCTAAATTTTTACCCAGTGAAGAAGCGGCTCATATCCAAAGTTTAAAAGCAGAAAACGCGGCTGAACGTGGTGCTGTAGGTGTCATTACCCTGCATACTCCTGCAGAAGAAAAAGTGCGGCCTTATGCCAATAGCCTGATGTATTTAACCAGCCCTCGTATGCGCTGGTTGCATAAAGACGGGAAAGCAGAAGGTGAATTTGAGTCTTTATTGGGTGGTGCTTACTTACATCCGGACGCCGCCAAAAACTTATTTGAAGGGGCCAGCCGTTCTCTGGACGATATTTTTGCGGATTTAGCTGCAGAAAAAGTGCCCACAGGTTTTGCTTTAGAAGGCAGCATCAATTTAAAGCGTGAATCCACTATGGAAGATATCAGCAGCCCGAACGTGGTTGCAGTATTGCCAGGTTCTGATCCGGTGCTTAAAGATGAGTATGTGGTGGTAACGGCCCACTCAGATCACATTGGTTTCTCTAACGATGTGCGTAGCAAAGATAAAATTAACAATGGCCTGATGGATAATGCAGCAGGTGTGGGTATTATGCTGGAGACTGCACGTTTGTTTGCGCAGCAAGCAGAACGACCAAAACGTTCTATTTTGTTCCTGGCGGTGACAGGAGAAGAAAAAGGCTTGTTAGGTGCTGACTATTTTGCTCATTACCCAACCCGTCCTATCGATAAGCTGGTGGCCAACGTCAATATCGACATGCCGGTGTTGTTGTATCCTTTTGCCGACATAGTTGCATTTGGTGCCAATCATTCCAGTTTAGGGGCTACAGTCGACACAGCGGCAGCTGCAGTGGGTATCACGCAAAGCCCGGATCCAATGCCTGAACAGGCGATATTCACCCGTTCAGATCATTACACTTTGGTGCAACAAGGTGTGCCCTCTGTTTTCCTGATGACAGGCTTTACATCCAAAGATCCAAAACAAAAAGGCGGCGAAGTCTGGGGTAAGTTTTTTGCTAAGCATTACCACAAACCTACAGATGATATTGCAGGTTTAACGGCTGACTTTGGTGCCATCCGTTATGATGCAGGTGCTGTGTTTGCGGATATTAACTTCGGTATTACCACTGAAGTCGCCAATAATCCACAGCGGCCTGTCTGGTTAAAAGACAGTTTCTTTGGCAAGATTTTTGGTAAAGACTATAACAGACAGAAGTAGTTGATACGGGTCAGAGCTCGTGCTCTGACCCGTCTTCTTTTTAGTGTTCCATAATACGGCTTAATAAAGCCCGTACTGTTTCTGGTTCAAAAGGTTTATCACACAAGGCATTGACACCAGACTGTGCAATATTAGCCAGATGAGATTCATTAGCTTCGCTGGTCACCATCAAGACCGGAATATGGCTTTGCTGGCTCTGTTCACGAATATACTGCGTCAGCTCCTGACCATTCACTTCCGGCATATTAAAATCCGTCACTACCAAATCAAACATGTTGTTTTTCAAAAGCTCAATAGCCTGTTGACCATCCTCGGCTTCAGTTAAGTGCTGAATGCCCAGATTTTGCAGTACACGTTTAATATGGTTACGGGCCAGACGGCTGTCGTCGACCACCAAAACCCGCACATCATGTACATCAAATAAACTCAGTTCCAGCTCGGCTGGACTTAATAAATCGATGGCTGCATTTAAGGCTTTGCCTAACTGAATAGAATTAAAAGGTTTAGGTAAAATGGCTACCACACCGGATTGCTTAAACTGTTCCAGTTGCGCCTTTTTTGTTTCAGAAGAAATTAATACAAAAGGCACATCCGCTAAATCAGCGTCGTTTTTTAGCTTTGCCAGCAGTTCCAGGCTGGTACCTTGTTCAAAATACAAACTGCTGATCACCAGATCGGCTTTATGTTGCTTTAGCTGCACCATAGCAGTGGCAATACTGTCGGCTGTGCTGACCTGGGTGGCGCCTTCTTCGGCCAGCTGTTTAATAATAATTTTGCGTTGAACATCAGAAGGTTCAATCAACAGAATAGATAAATCGGAAGGACAGAGTTGTTGCATCAGACACTCGCTTAATAGACTTGGGTATAAATGGGGCGGCTTAACCACCAGCCCACTTATGTTTGTAACCTAACCTGGTTAGCTCTTGTTGCACCAGTTCGCGTTGATCGCCCTGAATTTCAATCACGCCATCCTTGACCGAACCACCACAACCACACTTTTTCTTTAATAAAGCTGCTATTTCTGTCAGTTTTTCTGTGCTTTCAGCAAGGCCAGAAATAGTGATGACAGCTTTGCCATTGCGGCCTTTGGTTTCACGTTTTAAACGTGCATGGCCATCCGTAAAACTTTGAGCCACAGCTTTTTGCTGTTTGGGTTTATCAATACGGCCTGAATCTGTACTGTAGACCAAGTCGTCTGCTTTTGCTGCTGTAGCCGCTTCGGCAGGTCGCCCCAATTGTTGTTGCCAGTCGGCTAACGAGATTTTTTTGCCACTCATAAAACAATCTGTGTAAGTCGTCAGAAAGCGCACGATAAACAAGTTACTAACAAACAGCAAGTTTGAAATGAAAGCTGTAAAAAAAGCCATTGGCAAATAAAAGGCTTCTGGTAAACTACGGCTAATTTTAGAAATCTGGATGGCTGAAGTGTCTATTAACTTGTATTTGGAACAGTCTGGGTTAGCGGCAGTATTGCAAGGGCAAGAGACGGCTATAGAGCAGGCTGTTATCGCATTAAAAAAACAACTCTCTGTTGCAGCGGCTCCAGCCGTAATCTGGTCTTATCAGGTGCCTGAATTAGGTGAAGGCGGTGCTTGTTCTTTATTTGGTCAGTTGGCAGATGAACCTTATGATCTGGCGGCTACTCTGGGCCAAAACGAAGCAACAACAGCAGCTTTAACTCAGCTCACTGCAGTAGTGCAGAGCTATCAGCAAACCAATGACAGCGACTGGTTTGGTATTTACCAAAAACGTCAGAACCCTCAAGGTGACACTGTACTGGTGAAACTGGCCTATTTTGGTGCCGCTTCCCGTGCTGAGTTTCCTTTAACTGCAGAATTTGCAGCCATCAGCAATAACAGTAATGTTGGGCTTACTGGCAAAGCCAAAGTGATCAACGATGTCACAGCTTATTTAACAGCGGGTGGTGAGTATTACACCTGCGATCCAAAGGTCTTATCCGAAGCTTGTTTGCCTTTATTTAACGGCAAAGGTGAACTGGCAGGTATTATTGACGCCGAGGCCTTTAAACGTCAGGCCTACCATACAGATGCGCTGGTCCGCTTAGTCGCCATCTGTCTTGTGCTGCCAGGGCTGTTGCCCGCATGATAAGATAAATTGAAACAGACCGATTCACACCGCAACTAACAGGTAATAACTATGTTTTCGCACTTACAGCCAACCCCTATAGATCCAATTTTAGGTTTAATGGCCGCTTATAAAGAAGATCCAAATCCATTAAAAGTGGACCTTGGGGTTGGTGTCTACAAAGACGAGCAAGGTCATACGGCTGTGCTGGATTGTGTGAAAAAAGCCGAAGCACTGCGTTTAAAAAACGAAGACAGTAAAACCTATATTGGCATGGCTGGTGATTTATCTTTTAACAGCCATATCGAAAAGCTGGCCTTTGGTCAGCACAAAGTACTGTTATCAGGCCGTGTCACTACAGCTCATACTCCAGGTGGCACTGGTGCTTTACGGGTGGCTGCTGAATTTATAAAAAAAGCCAATCCGGACGCTACAGTCTGGGTTACTAACCCAACCTGGGCTAACCATATCTCCTTGTTTCAGGCGGCTGGTCTGACAGTAAAAGAATATGCTTACTACGACTGGGAAACCAAAGGTTTAAAATTTGATGCCATGATGACTGAACTGGCGCAAGTTCCTGCCGGTGATGTGGTATTAGTGCATGCCTGTTGCCATAACCCAAGTGGTATGGATTTAAACTTTGAGCAGTGGAAACAGTTTGCTGATTTGGCCAAAGAAAAAGGTTTTACACCGCTGGTGGACATGGCCTATCAGGGCTTTGGTTTAGGTTTGGATGAAGACACCCAGGGCTTACGTTATTTAGCGGATCAGGTTGAAGAAATGCTCCTGTGCAGCTCGTGCTCAAAAAACTTTGGTTTATACCGTGAACGTATTGGAGCCTGCAGCATAGTGGCAGCCGACAGCAAAACGGCAGACATTGCTAAATCAGTGCTGTTAAGTGTAGTGCGCAGTATTTATTCTATGCCGCCTGCCCATGGCGCTATTGTAGTCAGTCATATTCTGGATAGTCAGGAATTAACGGCTTTATGGCATCAGGAACTGGCTGTGATGCGTAATCGTATCAACGACTACCGCCAGTTGATCATCGATAAATTTGCTGCTGAAGGCATCACGCGGGACTTCAGTTTTATTACCAAACAACACGGTATGTTCTCTTTCCTGGGCATTAACAAGGAACAGATTGAACGTCTGCGTAAGGACTATAGCATCTATATGGTTGGCTCCAGCCGCGTCAGTATTGCAGGTTTAAATCACAGCAATATAGATTATTTCGCTAAAGCCATGGCACAAGTGTTAAAAGGTTAATCCCTGATTTCCCACGCTTTCATGCAAGCTACAAATAAACCAGGGGCGACATCAGTCGCCCTTGTTATTTTCAGCCGTTTTATTCTTTAACTTTTATGAAAAGGACATTTGGCATCCGGTGCTGATAATGGCCGTCTTTGGTGCTGCTGCTGGATCACCGGGAAGACGGATGTAAAGAAGTTCGTCCAGCCGCCGGTTCTCACCCGCAGTAAATCATATTGTTCTGGCTGAGTCACAGCAGCACTGAAAGTGTCAGGATTGGCGACTGTGACCGTCAGAATATTAGACGACTGACCATCGGCAAATTGCCGCAGTACAGCGGTTAAGGCTTCCAGCGGGAAATCTTCTTTGATATTAAAGTCTGTGGGCGCACCATCACTCATTTTCTCAGCACCTAAACCGGCAAAACCTGCCAGAGCCTGACCAAAACCAGCCCATTGATGGTCCACAGCTAAATCGGCCGGACTAGGGGTAGCGCTCATATCTGAGGCTATAGTCGTGCCAACACGACGGCCATCAGCGCTGGCTCCATTCCATGCACCCATTTCAACATGATTTTCAAAAGTACCAACGCCAGGCTGAATTTGCAGACCAAAAGGAAATTCTTTGCTGCCAAACTGTTGAGCTAATCTTTGCATAGTCGCCTTGGTTTGGGCTAAAGGCTGAGTAAAAGTTTCGACCGCTATATCGGCAATACGACTAATGACAAAATTGCCCAGTTCATCGACCCCGGCGTTACCGCGGCCATACTTTGGCATCGCCAAAGCGGTTTGACGCAAACGTTTAAAGCGGTCTGAACGGGCGGCAATACGGCCTTCCCCCGCCAGTTGGCTGATAAAAGGTTCCGTCATCTTATAGCCCCAGTCACAGCACAAACACTCCAGTAATTCAGCTAAAGTAGTCACTGCCTCTTTATCATCAAACACCATTTTTTTGATGGCATACAAAGAGTTAATAGTAGAACCTAAAGCTATGTAACAAGGGCCATACACATTGTATCTGGTGCCGCCACTGTAAAAATCCTTGCCTTTGGCGAGGCAGTCTTTCATCAGCACATTAAGTAAAGGGGAAGGGCAAAACGCGGTATTGGCGCCATAACCCATCAGTTGGCCATTGATGGCTTTGCGGTTCAGTAAATCAAAATGCAGGAAATACAAATCCAATAATTCGTCAAAAGACTCAATCAGATCCGGTGCTTTGGTGGTCATTGAAATCATTTGGCCATATAAATAGCTCTGGCCTGCCGAGGAATAAGTACGGCCCTGATTGATGGCACATTCCAATGGCTGCAAAGTCGAAAATCCACCTAATGAAAACCAGTTTTCACCCGGGAACTGAGGCTCGTAGCAGCCATCACAAGCGTAGTTCTGAGCCGATGGCAGGCTGACTTTTGAACGCCAGACGCCACTTGGGTCTGAGTCTAAATCACCGCCGACCTGATCGCCGCTCTGATAGAGTCCGGCTATGATTTTCTCATCGTTTAACAAAATAGGATGGGCACCGCCGGATAAGATCGCCATGGCGGCTTCTTCCAATATATCTTGCGGAATATCTTTACGGGTCCGCAACGACAGGCAAGGGGCGTTTAACGGCAAACGACGTGAGGAGCGGATAAATACCTTGGTCATGTCATTGTAAGCGGCTTTGGTGGCACTGAAAGGCGCAGAACCATCGGCCACAGTGCCACCTACTGTCAGTTGCTGGATCCATTGCCCTAAAGATGCGCCCTGAGGATAAGGCCCTGAACTGCCGCCCATCGCCAGATTACCAAAAGGCTGATGATCTTCCATAAAGATCCGGTTTTGCTGCACTTTTTCATCCAGCTTAATATAAAACGCATCTATCACTTCCTGAGCTTGCTGCAGACTGATACTGTCCTTGTCGAAAAATGGCTGTAGTAACTGATCCAACCGGCCCAAAGCAGTAGGCTCTCCGTTTAGATGCAAGCAGGTATGCAAGGTAAAAATAAACTGCACAGCTTCAACAAAAGTATCAGGCCTGGCTTTAGATAATTTCTGCATCCGCCCGGCTATTTGCAGCAGATTCTGTTTTTCCAGTTGCTGACCGGCACTCATTTGCTCTGCCATTTCTGTGGCCAGCGCGGCGTAACGCAGGCAGTATTCGCTGACTCCCTGCAGTGCCAGCAGGCTGGATTGATATAAGTCGCGTTGCGCGTCACTGGTTGCGTTTTGCAGATAGTGCCGGATCTGCTGCAGCATGCCGTCCAGCCCTAAAAGCAAAGCCTGTTCGTAGTCAGGGATCACATGACCCACCCCTGACGCTTCGCTTAAATTGGCCAGAAAACCATCCTGCCTTTCCTGATCCGTCAGGTATTTCATCACATAACGGCCTTCACCCAGTGACAGGTTCGGCATAGCGCCAACAATAATTTCTTCGGCTGAAATACGGTACGTATCAGAGCCATAGACTACATCACCTCTTTGATTGGCATGACCACAAAAAGGCGCCAGACTGCCATCCGGCAAACGCACTCTACGGCCTCTGAAACCATAATCAGGGCTGGCCAATAAATGCAGAGTTAACCGGATAGCCCAGCCTTTACGCACCATCACAGATTCCTGCCAGATATCAGCGGGAGTGTCTTCGCCTTGATACTGCTTAAGGTAATAGGCAATGTCATGAGCTATTTCTTGCTGTTTTCTGTTGATGTACCAGTTGTCCTGCCAAAGCGAAAAAATGTTCTCCAGCAAACTCAATATCCGGGCTGAAGGTGGATTGTATTTCAGACGTTCCTGCTCCGGCATAGTCGCCATTTTGTACAGATAGTTTTTATGGTTGTAATACATTAAACCGTTCGGCGATGCGGCTTCAAAATGCCGGTCCAGTCTGGACCAGTCGACTCCGGGGAAGCGGCTCCAGTCGTTTTGGTGCAAGGCGCTGAAATCATTGTGATAACGGGGCTCATCCAGTAAACCTAAATCGGCCAGACTGGGAATATAAAAGAACCCACCCAGATCCGATTTCACATGGTTAAACAGCCGATCATTCATAAAACCAGCGACAGCGCCTATCTGGTTTTGCATGATGTTTTCCAGAATGGCAAAAGATTTGGTGAAACCGGCAAAATAAATACCCTGCTCATCGGCGACAGTTGCTCCTTTGGGGCTGCGGCTGCTTTGGCCTACCAAACTGGCTTTGCCAAAAGGCAACCCCAAACGTAATACGGGCGTGGTATTGCCTTGAGTATCTTGCATCCGGGCTGATTTAATATGGGAGCGGGTGTCTCTGTCCGGAATAATAGTGTCGTTGGTTTTACGGCCTATCAGATCTTCAATCTGATCTTCAGACATAGCATTGATTTGATCCCAGTTGATGATAAAACGCTGGGCCAGTACATAAGAGGATCCCAGGTGCTCTATATCATCAAAGCCGGTAATACAATGTTTAGAGACAGACACAGGATCGGCAGGGTTATTCAGGTTTTCTGAAAAACGACAACCCAGTACTTTGCCTTTTAAGCCATCTTGCCGTTCTGATTTGGATGCGGCAGCCTGGGAGATCTGAAATTTTGTCACAGAAGCTAAGCTTTCGCTGATTAAATCCAGCACTAATTCGCAGGCTTTGGCTTTGTCACTTTTGATATGAAACCACAAGTCGCCTTCGGAGTCCTGAAAAGCTCCTATGGAACCATCAAATAAGGCACTGTGAGCTGGATTGTCCTGCTTTGGAAAGTTGAATGCTAATCCTTTAGGCAGAGATAAAGCTTCTTCTGCACAGATACGGCGCCACTGTTCTGAAGACACTCCAAGAATTACGCTGGTGTTGGCATCTTTGAGCCCGGCCTGTTGATGAATTTGTGTACGAATTTCCGCCATCAGTTCTTTTAACATGAGGCGACTGATGGGGCCTGACAACCAGAAGGTGCTGAAAATTGCTTCAGGTGCCGGATACACCAAACCTCGTTGGCTGTAGCGCCAGATCTCTTTTAAACGCTGGTCATAGTCAAGTTCGGTCAGTGCTGAGTGCTGTGGTGACATGGTCAAGTCCTTGTGTTGATTGAAAATAAAACAAAGAGTTTGTTTCTGGAACAGAGTCAGCAGTGTAGGCAAAGACTCTGAATATTTCCAATAAGGGGACTTAAACTGTGTTTTATGATGCTTTGACAGCCTTGTATCTGACGTTGTCATGCGCAGTGCAGCAGAGTAAGCTAGATTAAAATCAGAGGTTAATCAAAGCTGTGAGTTGTACCCCTTATGTATCTTACCTTTCGGTTTTGTATAGTTTCGGTGCTGTTGTTTGCACCCGTTGTTTTGGCACAAACTGCATTAAGAGTTGTGACTGAATTATCGCCCCCTCATCAGACGATTATCGAGGGCAAAGTGGATGGGCTTAGTACTCGGATTGTAGAGGCGACATTAAAACAAGCCGGACTGCAAAGCCGTATTGAAGTTTATCCCTGGGCCAGAGCTTTTTATATCGCCAGTTCCACACCCAATGTACTGATTTACAATATGGCCAGAACACCGCAGAGGGAAAACGAGTTCCATTGGATTGGACCTGTGGCTAAATACCGGTTTGGGTTGGTGCGGTTAACGGACCGCACAGATTTAAACCCAAACCATATTAAAGATTTAGGTTCGTCTGTGATTGCTGTGCAACGAGGGGACTTTTCGGGCCAATGGCTTAAACAGCAAGGCATGAAAGAAGGCAAAGAGTTGCATTTATCGGCTGATATTCTGGAGTCCTGGCGTTTACTGCTCAAAGGCAAAGTAGACTACGTGATCGATGACCAAGCTGCATTGTCTTCAATGGAGCAGCAATTAACCCTGCCTGCCGGCATCACAACTTTTGTATTGGCTATTCCGCAACTGGAGCAACAAACTTATCTGGCCGCCAGCAAAAACACTGACGCTGAGCTGGTGAAAAAGCTGCAGCAGGCTCATCTTGAAGTACAAAAAACTCAGCTGTTTCAGAACGTAATGACCAGTCGCTTTTAAGCTCTTGATGTTAAAGGGCTATCAGCTCATTCATCAGTTGAGTCAGCCATTGATTCAGGCGCTGGTCGGTTAAATCGTACTGATTCTCTTCATCCAAAGCTAAGCCATAAAACCACTCACCGTCTTCTGTGACTGCTTTGGAAGCAATAAAGTCATAACCCTCAACAGGCCAGAAACCAATACGAATACAGTCTTGTGGCGCTATGGCCTGATGCAACATACCTACAGCATCCTGGAACCACTCGGCATAGCCCAGCTGATCGCCCATGCCATAAATAGCCACAATTTTGCCGCTTAAATCCACTTCAGCGATATCATCCCAATGGGCTTCCCAGTCTTCCTGCAGCTCACCAAAATCCCAGGTTGAAATGCCTAAAATAAGCAGATCATAGTCAGCCATCAGCGTCAGAGGCTGATCTTTAATATTATGAAGTGTTACACTGCTGCCATCCGGCAGGCTTGGGTCGGTGCTTAAAAGCACCTGAATTTTTTCTGCCACTATCTCTGTGTAGCAGGTGGTAGAGCCGTAAAAAAGACCAATTTTCATCTGACGGGACTCAGCATTTTCTGTGGGCAGCAGTGTAGCAGAAGCGTCGAAACCAACAAAGTCAGACAAGGTAAATTAACCCGGGAGCAGGTAAGTGGCATTAGTGTTGGCCGTTTCAGAACAACAGCTGATTAAAGCCTTTTTAGATCAGCTCTGGCTGGACAAAGGTGTCAGTGAACACACTTTAAGTGCTTATGGCACAGACTTGACTAAATTCGCATTATTTTTGCAGCAACAGGGCCAGCAACTGAGCTCTGTTGATCAGATGCTGCTCAATAGCTACCTGGCGTTTCGGGTGGATCAAGGTTTTAGTCCCCGCAGCACTTCCAGAACTTTAAGCAGTTTGCGACGTTTTTATCGTCATTTGCATAAAACCAGACAGATCACAGAAAACCCGCTGTCGGACGTCTTCAACCCGAAGATTGGTCGCTCTTTGCCTAAAACTTTATCCGAGCAGGATGTGGATTTATTGCTGTCAGCTCCGGATGTCAGTGATTTAATTCAGTTTCGCGACAAAGTGATGTTAGAAATTCTCTATGCGGCCGGTCTTCGGGTATCGGAGCTGGTCGGTTTAACCTTGCAACAAATCAACTTGCGTCAGGGTTTAGTGCGTGTCACAGGCAAAGGTAAAAAAGAACGGCTGGTGCCTTTGGGTGAAACTGCAGTGGAATGGCTGGACAATTACCTGAAGCAAGGCCGTGGTTTGTTGCTCGATGGTCAGAGTGACGTAGTCTTTCCCAGCAACAGGGGACAACAAATGACCCGACAAACTTTCTGGCACCGGATTAAATTTTATGCCAAAGTGGCGGGCATTAGTGCAGAGTTGTCACCGCATACGGTACGGCATGCTTTTGCCACTCATTTATTGAATCATGGTGCAGATTTAAGGGTCGTACAGTTGTTATTAGGGCATAGCGATTTATCGACCACCCAAATTTATACTCATGTGGCGCAGGCGCGTCTGCAAAGTTTACATCAACAACATCATCCCAGAGGCTGACTTTGGGTGCAGGAAATACAGATGAAGAAGTTTAGTTATCTCGCCGTTATGGCTGCCTTTTTAAGTACCGGATTAACAGCTCAGGTCAGTTTGCCTGAAGTGAACAAAGCCTTTTCTGAAGTGGGTTTAAATGTCAAAGCTGTAGCGGATTCGACAGTGCCAGGCATGTTGCAGGTACAAACCGACAAAGGCTTATTTTTTATGTCGGAAAATAAGCAGTATCTGTTTGAAGGCAATATTTACGACTTAAAAAACAAAAAACTGGTCAATGAAGACATTCTGAAAGATATCCGTAAAGCGGGTGTCAAAGAATTTAACGACTCAGTCATCGAGTTTAAAGCCGCTGATGAAAAATACGTGGTGCATATATTTACGGACACCAGCTGTGGTTATTGCCGCAAGTTGCATAACGAAATGGCCGATTTTAATAAAGCCGGTATCACAGTGCGTTATCTGGCCTTCCCACGAGGAGGTGTACAGTCTGCAACTTATGATGAACTGCAGTCGATTTGGTGTGCTAAAGATACCCAACAGGCGATGACTGACGGTAAAGCAGGTAAAGCAGTAAAACAAGCCAGTTGTAAAAACACTGTGGCTCAGCAGTATGAGTTAGGCCAAAGTTTTGGCATCAATGGTACTCCTGCACTCATTTTACCGGATGGCCGTTTAATTCCTGGTTACCAGCCAGCAGCAACTTTAGCTGCCACCTTGAGTCAAGATGCGCCCTAAGCAGGTTTCAGTTTGAGTATCAGCAAAACAATTCAGTGCCGGCCTGTGCCGGCTATTTCGTCGGAACTCTCGCAATACCATCCGGTGATCCAGCAAATTTACGCCAGCCGGGGTATTGAAAGCTCGCTGCAACTGGCGCGAGGCGCAGCTCAGTTGTTGCCTTTTACCTTACTCAAAGGCATATCTGCAGCTGTAGCTTTGTTGATTGAGGCTTTGCAGCAACAACAGCATATTGTCATAGTCGGCGATTTTGACGCCGATGGTGCCACCAGTACTGCTACTTTGCTGACGGGCTTAAAAAGCCTGGGTTTTAAGCATGTGGAGTATCTGGTGCCTAACCGTTTTGAATACGGTTATGGCTTATCTGTAGAGATGGCAGAAATTGCGGTCGCTCAGGGCGCTCAGTTGATAGTCACAGTCGACAACGGTATTTCAGCTATTGACGGCATAGCGCTGGCGAAAAAAATGGGCGTCAAAGTGCTGGTCACAGACCACCATTTGCCGGGCAACGAACTGCCGGACGCTGACGCTATTGTCAATCCAAACCAGCCCGATTGTGATTTCCCCAGCAAACAACTGGCCGGTGTGGGAGTGGCGTTTTATTTGTTATTGGCGCTTCGCGCTGAACTTCGGACCCAAGGCTATTTTACTGAAACCCAGCCTGCGCCTAATTTAGCGGATCTGCTGGATTTAGTGGCCTTAGGCACAGTAGCAGATGTAGTGCCACTGGATACCAATAACAGAATTCTGGTGCATCAGGGCCTGCAGCGTATCCGCAGTGGCAAAGCCCGGCCAGGCATTCAGGCCTTAATTGATATCGCCAACCGTAAAGCGGAAAAGCTGACAGCGCAGGATTTTGGTTTTGCCTTAGCGCCGCGCTTAAATGCAGCAGGGCGATTAGACGATATGAGCCTTGGCATCAGCTGTTTATTAGCGCCCGATTTACCCCGTGCCCGTATGTATGCGGCAGAGCTCGACAGCTTAAACGTAGAACGCCGTGAAATAGAGCAGGGCATGCAACAGGAAGCTCAGGCTTATCTGCAGCTTTTGTCTTTCGCCTCTGATGAATTGCCGGATGTGTTGTGTTTGTACCAGAGCGACTGGCATCAGGGCGTGATAGGAATTCTGGCTGGTCGTATTAAAGAGCAATACCACAGACCAGTGTTGGTGTTTGCTCAAGGTGATGCAGGCGAGCTGAAAGGTTCTGCCCGTTCTATTCCTGGTTTACATATCCGCGATTTATTGGATGAAGTCTCCACTCAATACCCTGGTCTGATTAAAAAGTTTGGCGGCCATGCTATGGCGGCGGGTTTAACTATTGCCGAAGAGCGTTTTGATACCTTTAAGCTGGCGCTGAACTTTGTTGCGAAAAAGTACCTGACGCCAGAGCTTTTGACCGCAGTGCTTTATACCGACGGTGATTTGGGCAGTGATTGCTTGTCAGTGCCTTTTGCACAGTTGTTGCAGCAAGCTGGCCCCTGGGGACAGGCTTTCCCTGAACCTGTATTTGAAGGTGGCTTTGTGATCCGTCAACAGCGTTTATTGGCGGATAAACACCTCAAACTGATGCTGGAATCCAGTGATGGCGTTCTGGTGGATGCCATCTGGTTTAATGCCGATAACAAAGCCTGGCCAGATGCGAATGTAAAAAAGATCCGCGTCGCCTATCAGCTCGATATCAACGATTACCGTGACCAACAATCGGTGCAGTTAATTGTGCGGTTGATTGAAAAAATCGGCTAGTTGCCTGAAAAGCAGGTTTTGCAGGGGTTTTTAAATAAACCTCTGCAGAATCCTCACTAGAAAATTGTCGGGATGGCTGCATGTCTGTAGAAAAATTGCTACAATCGCCACCAATTTTTTCCTAAGCGCCTTAAATCATGTTTGAAGTAAATCCGGTATACAACGCCATTAAAGATCTGACTGAACGCACTAACGTGCTTCGGGGGTATCTTTGACTACGACGCCAAAAAAGAAAAGCTAGAAGAAGTCAGCCGCGAGCTGGAAGATTCAGGTGTGTGGAATAAGCCTGAATATGCTCAGGCTTTAGGTAAAGAACGTTCAGCGCTGGAGCAGATTGTCGGTACCATAGACAAGCTGGATCAGGGTTTGGAAGATGTGGCCGGCTTAGTGGAGCTGGCTGTTGAAGCCGAAGACGAAGACACCTTTATCGAAGCTCAGACCGAACTGGCGGGTTTAGAAACTCAGCTGGCTAAGCTGGAATTTCGTCGTATGTTTTCCGGTCAAAGTGATCCGGCCGATTGTTACCTGGATATTCAATCTGGTTCTGGTGGTACTGAAGCTCAGGACTGGGCCAGTATTTTAATGCGTATGTATCTGCGTTGGGGCGAAGCCAAAGGCTTTAAACCTGAATTGTACGAAGTGACTGACGGCGACGTCGCAGGCATTAAAGGCTGCACCATTAAATTTACCGGCGAATATGCCTATGGTTGGTTACGCACTGAAACCGGTGTACACCGTTTAGTGCGTAAAAGCCCCTTTGACTCAGGCAACCGTCGCCATACGTCTTTTGCCTCAGTCTTTGTGTCGCCTGAAGTGGATGACGATATTGAAATCGAAATCAACCCGGCCGACTTACGTATAGATACTTACCGTGCTTCAGGCGCTGGTGGTCAGCACGTCAACAGAACCGACTCAGCGGTCCGTATTACTCACTTACCAACCAATATTGTGGTGCAGTGTCAGAACGACAGATCACAGCATAAAAACCGCGATAACGCCTACAAACAGTTACGCGCCAAGCTGTATGAGTTTGAACTGCAAAAACAAAATGCCGAAAAACAAGCACTGGAAGACACCAAGTCAGATATCGGCTGGGGCAGTCAAATCCGCTCCTATGTGCTGGATGACTCGCGTATTAAAGACTTACGCACAGGCGTGGAAACCCGCAATACCCAGGCGGTATTGGACGGCGACTTAGACAAATTTATTGAAGCCAGCTTAAAAGCCGGTTTGTAATTTAGCTTACTATCAGGAACTTACTATGTCTGAACAGAACAATCCAATTGAAGAACATCAGGACGTTAATAAACTGATTGCTGAGCGTAAACATAAGCTGGCTGGCTTACGTGAACTGGGTAACCCTTTTCCAAATGACTTTCGCCGTGATGCCACTTCGGATCAGATCCATGCTCAGTACGAGCATCTGAGCAAAGAAGAGCTGGAAGAGAAAAAAGTCCGGGTTACTGTGGCTGGCCGTATGATGCTGCGCCGCATTATGGGTAAAGCTAGCTTTACTACTATTCAGGACGTGGGCGGCAAGCTGCAGTTGTATGTAGCACGCGATAGTCTGGCAGAAAATGTCTACAACGAAGGTTTTAAAAAGTGGGATTTAGGTGACATAGTTGGCGGTAGCGGCGTGTTGTTTAAAACTCAGACCGGTGAGCTGACCGTATGGTTAGACGACATCCGTTTGCTGACCAAAGCGCTGCGTCCTTTGCCGGATAAATTCCACGGTTTAACCGATCAGGAAGCTTGTTACCGTCAGCGTTATTTAGATTTGATTGTGAACGATCAGTCACGCAAAACCTTTTTAATCCGTTCAAAAACTGTGGCTTATATCCGTCAGTTTTTTAACAGCAAAGGCTTTTTAGAAGTAGAAACCCCAATGCTGCAAAGCATTCCAGGTGGTGCTTCGGCTCGTCCGTTCGAGACTCACCACAATGCGCTGGATATGCAAATGTTCCTGCGTATTGCACCAGAGCTGTATTTAAAGCGTTTAGTGGTCGGTGGTTTTGAAAAAGTATTTGAGCTGAACCGTAACTTCCGTAACGAAGGCGTTTCCACCCGTCATAACCCGGAATTCACTATGCTGGAATTCTACTGGGCTTATGCCGATTACAACGATTTAATGGATATCACTGAAGAGTTATTCCGTGGTTTGGCGCAGTCTGTGCTGGGTACTACTGAAGTTCCTTATCAAGGCAACCTGTTTGACTTTGGTAAACCTTTTGCCCGTATGTCGGTGACTGAATCTATTCTGCACTACAACCCTGAACTGAAAATCGAGCAGTTAACGACCCGTGAAGCGGTAGCTGAATTGGCTAAGTCGTTAGGTATTGAAGTCAAAGCCAACTATGGCCATGGCCGTATTCTGATGGAAGTTTTTGATGAGCTGGTCGAAACCAAGCTGCAACAACCTACTTTTATCACTGAATACCCGGCAGAGATTTCTCCGCTGGCCCGTCGTAACGACCACAATCCGGAAATCACTGACCGTTTTGAGTTCTTTATCGGTGGTCGTGAATTAGGCAATGGTTTCAGCGAATTAAACGACGCCGAAGATCAGGCTGAACGTTTCCGTGAACAGGTTGCGCAAAAAGAAGCCGGTGATGATGAAGCCATGTTTTACGACGAAGATTTCGTCACAGCACTTGAACATGGTTTACCACCAACAGCAGGTCAGGGTATTGGTATCGACCGTCTGGTGATGTTACTGGCTGACGCGCCAAGCATCCGCGACGTGATCCTGTTCCCGCATATGCGTCATACAGATAAACACGGTTCATAAGTGTAATGCTTTGGTAACTAAACAAAGGGCTGTCTGATACAGCCCTTTGTCATTTCTTAGCGTTTTAACTTGCTGTCCCGAGCCGTTTCTTGAGCTATCGCAGTGGGCAGGTTACTATCTGCTTATATCAACCAGGGTTTAACACTGAACATGACTTATCAAGCACCTAAAGATCTGATGGAAGTAATGCAGCAAATTCAATATGAAGAGGCATTAACCGCAGATGATCCACGTTATGTGGAAACTCAGGAAGCCCGGGGTAGTCAGCAGACCTATCAGAGATTAGCCAAAAAATTTGGTTTTAACCCTGCATCCAAAGTTTTTATGCCTCCGGCTAATGTACATTTGTTGCTTTTTGGTCATGTAGGCAGTGGTAAAACCACCGAGTTACGTCAGTACGCCAGTCAGTTAAATGAGACTAAAAAATACTACGTAGTTGAAGTCGATGTGATGAGTAAGCTTGACCGCAATAACCTGCAGTACAGCGAAACTATGCTGGCAATGGCCGAACGTCTGGCTGAGCAGCTCACATCGGATGGCTACACTGTCACTGACGAAGCACTGAGACCCGTGATTGAGTGGTTTAGCCAGATAAAACACCGCAAAGAGGAAGCTCACGAGCTTTCCGCCAGTATTAGCGGTGAAGTCTCTGTTCAGGCAGGTTTACCTGGTTTATTTAAACTCTTAAGTAAAATTACCAGTACGGCAAAAACCGGCTCAAATCGCAAAACTGCCTGGCGTGAAGAAGTTCGCAACAGATTCAGTCAATTGGCGGATGCATTTAACCATTTGTTGCGTGAGGCTGAGCAAGCGTTAAAACAACAAGGCCGTGCTGAGCGTATTGTATTTTTGCTTGATGGCACAGATAAAATGCGCAGCGAAGATACAGAACGGTTTTTTGTGCAGGACGCTGAGCAACTATTGGCTATTGAGACTTTTGTCATTTACACAGCGCCTTTGTACTTAAAATATCAGGGCAATTTAGTCGGCAAATTGCAGGATATTGTGTTGCCTATGATTAAATTGCAGGAGCGCGACAATAGCGATTGTAATTTAGGTCTGAGCGTAATGAGGGAGCTACTGATACGCCGTGTGGACCCTTCCTTATTTACCGATGAAGCAGTGATTGCTGAATTAGTAAAAAAAAGCGGCGGCCATCCCCGTGAAATGTTGCGGCTATTACAGCTGTGCTGTGAATTTGCCGATGAACGTATTGGTATGGACGACCTTAAAAAAGCCACTTACCAGTTGGCTTCTGATTATCGGCGCTTTTTAACGGCAGAAGATTATCAATTGCTGGTGCAAATAGATGCAGAAAACAGCCATCAAGGCACTAGTACTCAAATTCAAAATCTGTTGTATAAACTGGCATTGATGGAATACAACGACGGCAGCTGGCGTCGCAGTCATCCTGTAGTACGTTTGCTGGATGGTTATACCGCAGCGTCGGCTGGCTAAATTATGACTTCGCAAAAATTTGCAGTGGATCAATTGGTACTTGAAAGTGCCAGCGTTTTAACTCCTGCTCATTTTGAAAGCTTCAGTCGTTTGTGCAAAAAAGTAGTGTATGGTCCTGATTTTCAATTGCTGCTGGTTGATTGTCGCGACCAATTGTTACAACAACAATTACAAAAGCTTTTAAGTGCAGTCTGTCAAAAGGCTGGTTTTGCAGAGAACCAGCTGTCACTTAGTGCTGATATCCCCGATGTATTTGAACTGCAACAACGGCTGCAACAGTTAGCTGTGTCACACCAGTTAATTCAGCTAACACAGGCAGCAGCATGGTTTAACGTTGTTCCTGATGGAAAACGCTGGCAAGAATTTAATTTGCTGCGGGAAAATATTGCCCAGTCAGTAAACTGCAAATTAGTGTTATGGCTGGATGAAACGGCAATCAACCAAATGATTAACCAGGCACCGGATTGGTGGGCATGGCGCAGCGGGGTTTATACATTTAGCGCTGAGCATGAGGTTGGGCTAAGCCCACCTCAGCCTAACTTTGATCATGTGAGCAGGCTGAACTTAAGCAAAGCTAAGGCAGCTGCCCGTATAGCCGAGCTTCGAAGCTGGTTGGCTCAATATGAAAATACTGAGCCTGAAATAGCAGCACCTTTGGCATTGGAGATGGGGTGTCTGTATCATCAAATGGGATACTTAGATGATGCTTTATCCGTTTATGAGTCTCAATGTTTGCCGTTGTTCACCAAACTGGATGATGTTCATTCTATAGCTGTTACATACAGTTGCATCGCTGATATTAAAGAATCTCGTGGAGATTTAAATGAGGCCTTAGATATAAGGTTGAAGCTTGAATTGCCAGTTCATCAGAAGCTTGGTGATAAACGTGGAGTTGCGATGACTCAGCTCAAAATTGCTGATGCTTATATAGCACTTGGTAAAATAGATACTGCTTTAGATATTTTGTCGAATGACAGTATCCCTGGTTTCCAGCAATTTGGTGATGCACGAGATGTTGCTCTTGCTTATGGCCGCGTTGCCGATATTTTACATATGCAAAAAAATTATGAAGCGGAATTATCTATTCGCATTGAAAAAGAACTTCCAGCATTTAAAGAACTGGGGGATTCTAGAGAATTTGTAATAGTACAAAGTAAAGTCGCAGATATTCTGGCTGCTCGTGGCGAGTTAAGTGAAGCGCTGCATATATATTTAGATACTTGTGTTCCTGCATTTGAAAAACTAGGAGATAGTATTTATTTAGCGTTAAGCAAAGCTAAAATCGCTAAATTATGGATGGTTAGGGGGAAGCCAGAAGATCGACTTAATGCTAAAGCTTATCTGCAAGAAGCTCTTGACGTGACTACTCAAGCTAACCTTTCCGAAGCAAAATTTGTGAAACAGCTTCAGGATAAATATTTTTAGTGTTATCCATGTGTCTATTGTAAACAGGGGGGAATTAAGCAATTCTTCTGTTTTAAGCCCAAACCTGAACTCATTCCAGTGCTTTGCAGATTTATTATTTTTTTATCCAGCCTTTTGATTGAGCAGTCAGCCGCCCTTTGTTATAATTTTCCCCCGTCCTAAGTTCGTAAATTCTTTATTGCCAATGGCGTCTCAGGGGTCTCATGACTACAAGATACATCTTCGTGACGGGTGGGGTTGTCTCATCCTTAGGTAAAGGCATTGCTGCTGCATCGTTAGCAGCTATTTTAGAAGCCCGTGGCCTGAAAGTGACCATCCTTAAACTGGATCCGTACATCAACCTGGATCCGGGCACCATGAGCCCAATTCAGCACGGTGAAGTGTACGTCACAGAAGACGGCGCAGAAACCGACCTCGATTTAGGTCACTATGAGCGGTTTATTCGCACTAAAATGACCAAACGTAATAACTTCACCCAAGGCCGTATTTACTCAGACGTATTACGTCGTGAGCGCCGTGGTGATTATTTAGGTGCCACTATTCAGGTTATTCCTCATATCACCAACGAAATCAAAAGTCGTGTGATTGCTGGTGCTGAAGGTTATGACATTGCTATCGTTGAAATTGGTGGCACTGTAGGCGATATCGAATCCTTACCATTTTTGGAAGCTATTCGTCAGTTAGGTACTGAACTTGGCCGCGAACGCGCCATGTATATGCACCTGACGTTGGTGCCGTACCTGGGCACTGCCGGTGAAATCAAAACCAAACCTACTCAGCATTCTGTCAAAGAGCTGCGTTCTATTGGTATTCAGCCGGATATTCTGGTCTGTCGTTCTGACCGTGCTATACCATCGAACGAACGCGCCAAGATTGCACTCTTCACCAACGTGGAAGAACGTGCTGTTATTTCGTTAAAAGATGTATCCAGCATTTATCAAATTCCTGCGCTGTTAAAATCACAGGGTCTGGATGAATTAGTGGTACGTCGTTTCCATATTACTTGCCCTGAAGCAGATCTGACCGAATGGGAACAGGTGCTGTATCAGGAGTCCAACCCTACAGGTGAAATCACTGTGGGTATGGTAGGCAAATATGTTGAGCTGCCGGACGCTTACAAATCAGTGAACGAAGCCTTAAACCATGCAGGTTTAAAAAACCGTTTAACTGTGCATATCAAATACATCGACTCACAGGACGTAGAAAGCAAAGGCACAGATATTCTCTCTACTGTGGATGCGATCCTGGTACCAGGTGGTTTTGGTGAGCGTGGCGTGGAAGGCAAAATTATGGCCGCCCGTTATGCCCGTGAAAACAAAGTGCCTTACCTCGGCATTTGTTTAGGTATGCAAGTGGCGCTGATTGAATATGCCCGCAATGTCGCTGCTATGAAAGACGCGCACTCGACCGAATTTAATAAGAACACGCCTTACCCTGTGGTGGGTCTCATCACAGAATGGCTGGACTCAGATGGTAAAGTCGAACAACGGACTGACAAGTCTGATATGGGCGGCACTATGCGTCTGGGCAGTCAAAACTGTAACCTCAAAGCCAATACAAAAGCCCGCGAGATCTATGGCAAGGACATCGTCGCCGAACGTCACCGCCACAGATACGAAGTGAACAACAACTTTGTTGCTCAGCTCGAAGAGGCTGGCTTAAAGATCTCTGGTTTGTCGGCGGACAACCAGCTGGTTGAAATGATTGAAATACCTACACACCCATGGTTTGTGGCGGGTCAGTTCCATCCGGAATTTAACTCAACACCACGTGACGGACATCCGTTATTCCAGGGCTTCGTGGCCGCCGCTTATAAATATCAGAAACAGCAACTCGTTTAACCAGTTGCAGCCGGGCTATCAGTCCGGCTTTTTTATGCGACAAACAGAAGGGGATTTACATGTCTGAGATCGTCAATATCATCGCCCGTGAAATCATGGATTCACGCGGTAACCCAACAGTAGAAGCCGACGTTTTCCTGGCCAGTGGTGCTATGGGTCGTGGTTGCGCGCCATCAGGTGCTTCTACCGGTACCCGTGAAGCTTTAGAACTGCGTGATGGTGACAAAAGCCGTTATTTAGGTAAAGGCGTACGTACTGCAGTGGCCAATATCGATGGCCCAATCAAAGCCGCTTTAGTCGGCAAAAATGCCTATCAGCAAGCAGAAGTGGATCAGATCATGATCGATCTGGACGGCACTGAGTCTAAATCTAAATTAGGCGCTAACGCTATTCTGGCTGTGTCTTTAGCTGTAGCCCGCGCAGCTGCTGCTGACAAAAAAATCCCACTGTATCAGCACATTGCCGACTTAAACGGCACACCAGGTGTGTACTCCATGCCAGTACCTATGATGAACATCATCAACGGTGGTGAGCATGCGGATAACAACGTCGATATTCAGGAGTTTATGGTGCAGCCTGTTGGCGCTAAAACTTTCGCTGAAGCTCTGCGTATGGGTGCTGAGATTTTCCACCAACTGAAAAAAGAACTGCACAGCCAGGGCTTAAATACAGCTGTAGGTGATGAAGGTGGTTTTGCTCCTGATCTGAAATCAAACGAAGAAGCTTTAACTGTGATTTCTAAAGCTGTGGCTTCAGCAGGTTACGAGCTGAACAAAGACATCACTTTAGCTTTAGACTGCGCAGCATCTGAATTTTATGTCGATGGCAAATACAAGCTGTCTGGCGAAGGCAAAGAATTCACTTCTTATGAATTCAACGACTTCCTGGCTGGTTTAGCCACACGTTTCCCTATCATTTCTATTGAAGACGGTTTAGACGAGTCTGATTGGGATGGCTGGAAAGACATGACCAATAAAATGGGCGATAAAATCCAGCTGGTGGGCGACGATTTATTCGTCACCAACACGAAGATTCTGACCCGTGGTATTGAGCAGGGCATTGGTAACTCTATCCTGATCAAATTTAACCAAATCGGTAGCTTAACTGAAACCTTAGCCGCTATTAAAATGGCGAAAGATGCAGGTTTCACAGCAGTTATTTCACACCGTTCAGGCGAAACTGAAGATTCCTTTATTGCTGACTTAGCTGTAGGTACAGCTGCTGGTCAAATCAAAACAGGTTCTTTATGCCGCTCAGACCGCGTGTCTAAGTACAACCAGTTACTGCGTATAGAGCAGGAATTAGGCGCTAAGGCTCCGTACCGTGGCCGTGTAGAAATTAAAGGCCAGGCGTAAGCCAGGTCAGATAAACTGAACAAGGGGTCAACTGACCCCTTGATTGGTTTTACTCCCTTGATTACCATCAACGGATGAAAAAACATTCAGCCGATCAACATCAGCTGTGGCATGGCCCGGCGCAGGACCTGAATTATACAGAGCTTTGTAATGCTTTGTATGAACGGGAATTAATGCGTTATGCCAAAATGCCGCCCGAATTTTTCGCCAGTCTGCAAAAACGTTTAGCCAGTTTACCTTTTTATATCCGTCGCGCTGCCAGCAGTATTTTGTCACATAAATCCCCACTTGAAATTGATAGCCAGAATGCCAGTTGGATGGGACGTCAGAGCCCACAGTGTCCGGCCAAAGAGCAGGGTATTGAACAAATTGAGCAGTTTTATTTAAAACACAAAAAATTGGCTTTGATAGTGCCTGTGTATCAGAATCAGCAGTCTCTGGAGACAGTTTGGCTGGATTCAGTGGATGAAATTGATCTGGCTGGACAACGACTGCACTGCAACGAACATGGCTGGTTTAGTTTTAATGGCACGCCACTCACCGACGAAAACAGCGATAAATTCCTGCTTAAGCCAACCAAAAGCTTAATGACAGCTGCTTGTTGTGGTCATCAGTGGCTCAACAGCGAGCGCAAAATACCACGAGTGCTGAGTTTAAGAGAGTTATTGCTGGCCAGCCGGCTGAATTGGCAGAACTTTGCTAAGCCTTTTCAACCTTAAGCCGCATTTTTCCACAGCAAGCCTTTGTTTTCGGCTTTATTAGGGCTTTCCAGTCTGGCCGATAAGCTTCATAATACCTTTATCTCTTTATTTTTTGGTTCGTTATGCGCCTGTTAGTTTTATTGCTACTTACGCTGCTTGCAGCACTTCAATACCGCTTATGGCTTGGCCAGCACAGCGTGATGGAGTATTGGGCACATAAAACTGAATTGGCTAAAATGGAACAACAAAATGAAGTACTGACCAAACGTAATAAATTACTCAAAGCGGACGTCACCGATCTGCAAATAGGTTTGGATGCTATTGAAGAGCGAGCCCGCAATGAATTGGGTTTGATCCGACATGACGAAGTATTTTTCCGGATCATTACCCCTCTGGATAAAAAATGACCGCTGTTCCTGCTATTGCGACTGTGATCCCGGCCGCTGGTGTTGGCAAACGAATGAAGGCGGATAAGCCCAAACAGTACTTGCCGCTTTGTGGTCTGACTGTGCTGGAGCAAACTCTGCATCGGCTGAAACAAGTTCCTGCGCTGCAACAATTTTTTCTGGCGTTAAGCCCGGACGATCCTTATTTTCCTGAATTATCTGTAGCTGCTGACCCACAGATCCAACGAGTGGAAGGTGGTGCGGAGCGCGCTAATTCAGTGCTTAATGCTTTACTTCAAATTGATGCCAAAGCCTATCCCTGGGTGCTGGTACATGACGCTGCCCGTCCTGTGGTGCGGGTCAGCGATATCGAACTTTTAATTGATAGCTGTATCGAAGCTGGTCAGGGTGGCATTTTAGCTACGCCGGTGCGGGATACGATGAAACGAGCCTCTGACACTGCAGAGCAGACTGTAGAGCACACTGTAGATCGAACCGGTTTATGGCATGCTTATACCCCTCAATTATTTCCCACCGCTTTACTCAGGGATGCACTGCAGCAGGCTTTAGCTCAGGCTGTGGCTATCACTGATGAAGCCAGCGCTATGGAATGGGCTGGACTGCCTGTGCTTCTAGTGCAGGGGCATGCTGACAATATCAAAATTACTCAGGCTGAAGATTTAGCTTTGGCCGCTTTTTATCTGGAGCATTCTGTATGATGCCGTTTCGTATTGGCCACGGTTTTGACGTGCACGCTTTTGGTGGCGAAGGCCCTGTTACTTTGGGGGGCGTAAAAATCCCTTATCAGCAAGGTTTGCTGGCGCACTCTGACGGTGATGTAGTGCTGCATGCCGTATCAGATGCGTTATTAGGCGCCATGGCCTTAGGTGATATAGGCCATCATTTCCCTGACACAGACGCAGCCTTTAAAGACATAGACAGCCGTATTTTATTGCGCAAAGTCTTTGCTGATGTCAAAGCTTTGGGTTACGAAGTCGGCAATCTGGATGTGACTATTATGGCGCAGGCGCCAAAAATGGCTCCTTATGTCTATTCAATGCGTGCCTGTATTGCGGAAGATTTAGTTTGTGGTTTATCGCAGGTCAATGTCAAAGCCACCACCACTGAAAAACTGGGTTTTGTCGGTCGTAAAGAAGGCATAGCCGTAGAAGCTGTAGTGCTGTTGGTGAAGTCCTGATGCAAAAAAAAGTGGAGCTGCCAAAACTAAGTTATTTATACGGCCAGCCTGAAACTACAGCCTTATTGCGTGTACAACCTGATGACTTTATTGTGGTTGAGGAGCTCAGTTTTACACCCACTGGCGCAGGCGAGCATATGCTGTTGCTGGTGGAAAAAATTGGTCAGAATACCCAGTATGTCGCTAAGCTGCTGGCAGAGTTAGTCGGCTGTAAAGCCCGTCAGGTCAGTTATGCAGGTTTAAAAGACAGGCACGCTGTAACCCGTCAGTGGTTTTGTGTACCAGTACCAATCAAGCAACAGCTGAACTGGCAGGAATGGAACATTGAGGGCGTTAAAATCCTCGATACTATCCGCCATCAGCGCCGGTTAAAGTTAGGCTCGATAAAATACAACGAATTTAGTCTGACCTTACGGGATGTCAGCGATATTCCGGCATTATTGCAGCGCTTAGAGCTGGTGAAACAAGGTGTACCTAATTATTACGGCGAACAACGTTTTGGTATTCAGGGTGGTAATTTAGCTTTAGCCGAACAGCTGTTTTCTGGCGGTGGCATTGAAGATCGGAAAATACGTGGCTTAGCGCTGTCGGCCAGCCGTTCTTTTTTGTTTAATCTGCAGGTCGATGCACGGGTCAAAGCTGGTACTTTTAATCAGATTTTGACTGGCGAAGTGGTACAACTGGATGGGTCAGGCTCCATTTTCAAAGTACCGGAAGTGGATGATACTCTGCGTCAACGTTTGTCAGAAGCTGATATTCATCCAACAGCAGGCTTGCCTGGTTTGGGTGAGCCATTAATCACAGCGGACGCACTGGCTTTTGAGCAACAAAGCCTGCAGCTGTGGCAACATTGGGTCGACAAGCTGGCACAACTGAATGTCAGAGCCGAACGGCGCTCCATCCGGGTGTTACCGGCAGAATTGAAAGCCGAAGTACAAGATCAGAATGTAAAAGTTAGCTTTAAACTTTATTCCGGTTGTTTTGCCACTTCCGTATTACGGGAGCTGGTGAATTACCAGGACGTACAACGTAATTACGCCACACTGGATTAAGTGATTTTTAGGCGAAGGCGGATGAACAATGCGGATTTTATTAAGTAATGATGATGGCGTTTACGCCAAAGGCATACAGGTTTTGCACAAAGCCCTGGCAGAAATTGCAGAGGTGACCACAGTAGGACCTGATCGCAATTGCAGCGGTGCCAGTAACTCGCTAACGCTGTTGAATCCTTTGCGTACTCAGCTATTGGACAACGGTTTTATTGCAGTCAATGGCACCCCCACAGACTGTGTGCATTTAGCCATCAGTCAGCTAATGACCGATGCTCCTGATTTGGTAGTGGCTGGTATCAACCACGGTGCTAATTTAGGCGACGATGTGCTGTATTCAGGCACAGTGGCGGCCGCCACTGAAGGCCGGCATTTAGGTTTGCCTGCTATTGCGGTGTCTTTAGCCGGGCGTGATGAACAGCATTTTGCGACTGCAGCTTATGTTACAGTACAGGTGATTAAAAAATTAAAATCCCATCCGCTGCCTGCGGACCAGATTTTAAATATTAATGTGCCCGCAGTGCCCTTAGATCAACTTCGTGGTATTCAGGTCACTCGTTTGGGGCGGCGGCATAAAGCTGAAACTATGCAAAGTTCAAACGACCCTTGGGGCAGACCTATTTATTGGTATGGCTCCTTAGGACCGGAGCTTGATGCAGGTCCTGGCACAGACTTTTACGCCATAGCTCAGGGTTATGCTTCTATCACACCTTTGCACGTGGATATGACAGCCTATCGCAGCATGGAATTATTAACGGACTGGTTAGATGGAATTGAGTGTTAAGTTATGGCAGTAGTCACTCATCGTAGTGCCGCAGTTTTGGCACAAAAACTTCAGCAGGATGGTATTCAGGACAGTCGGGTTTTGTCTGCTATTGCACAAACTCCACGACATTTATTTGTCGAGGCTGTATTGGCTCACAAAGCCTATGAAAATACGGCTTTGCCTATAGGCCAGGGCCAGACGATATCCCAGCCTTATATAGTGGCAAAAATGACCGAGCTGTTACTGCAATCCCAGCAGTGTCAGAAGGTGCTTGAAATTGGTACTGGCTCTGGTTATCAAACCGCTGTGCTTGCTCGTTTGTTTTCACAGGTTTGTAGTGTTGAGCGGATAAAGTCATTGCAGTTTCAGGCCAAACGCCGCCTGCAACAGCTGGATTTACATAATGTGTCGATGAAACATGGCGATGGCTGGCTGGGTTGGGCCACCAAAGCCCCTTTTGATTGCATCATAGTCACAGCTGCGCCTCATGAGGTGCCACAAGCCTTATTACAGCAGCTTGCTGAAGGTGGCCGTCTGGTGATCCCAGTGGGTGCTCAGGAACAGGTATTAAGAGTTTTTACCCGTATGGGTGATGAGTTTGAACAAAAAGATGTCGAGGCGGTACGTTTTGTGCCATTAGTGCCGGGCGAACTGGCTTGATTAAAAGGACAATGTAGTTGAAAATTTTTCAGTGGATGTACGACAAAGCTTTAGTCTGGGCCAGACATCGACACGCCGAACGTTACTTAGCGGGGCTAAGTTTTACTGAATCCGTCATTTTTCCTATTCCACCTGATGTGATGCTGGCGCCTATGGCATTAGCCCAGCCAGAGAAAGCCTGGCGTTTTGCCTGGGTCACCAGCTTGTTTTCAGTACTAGGCGGCATCTGTGGTTACTTCCTTGGGTTATGGTTATATGAACCCGTTGTAGTGCCTGTGGTTGAGTATCTGGGTTACCAGGAGACTTTTGCTAAAGTAGAACATTGGTTTACGACTTACGGCGTGTGGGTAGTGTTTATCGCTGGTTTTTCACCTATCCCCTATAAGTTATTTACTGTAGGTGCCGGCCTGATGAGCATGGCATTTTTTCCTTTTGTGATCGCTTCTTTTGTGGGTCGTGCCAGCCGGTTTTTTCTGGTAGCAGGATTAATGTATTGGGGTGGTGAAAAAATGCAGCAAAAATTGCGCGATATAGTGGACTGGCTGGGCTGGGGTACCGTAGCTTTGGGCGGTGTTTTATATCTGGTGTATCGCTAACTGATGAAACTCTTTAGTCTGTGTTGTCTGGTTTTGGTGTTAAGCGCTTGTAGCTCAAGGCAATCGCCAGCACCCGTCACCACACTAAATGACATCAAAAATTATTATAAAAAATACCCTCAAGGTCAGTCTGGTTCTGTGCATACAGTGCAGCCGGGCGATACCTTATACTCCATTGCATTTCGTGCAGGTATGGACTACCGGCAACTGGCAAAATTAAACAATATTGCGCCACCTTACCGTATTTTAGTTGGTCAAAAGATACATTTTAATAACATTCCATTATCATCTTCCGCGCCTGAAAGACCTGTTTCGGCGGTAAAGAGCCAGAAAAGTACGACCAGTACTGTAGAAACAGCAAAACAAAGCCAAAGTAAATTAACAACTGCTAACAAAGCGGTTGCGCGCAACAATCAAACGGGTTATGTTCAGAAGCAGACAGTAAAGGAAAATGCAACTTCAGCAACAAATTCTGTTTCCAGTTCTAAAGTGCGGTGGGCCTGGCCAGTTCGTGGACCTATATTGGCAGGGTTCTCCAACGCTGAACATGGAAACAAAGGGTTAGATATAGGGGGGAAAGCAGGTACTCCTATAAAAGCAGCAGCAGCTGGTGAAGTGGTTTACGCGGGTAACGCATTAAGAGGCTACGGCAATCTGGTGATTATCCGGCACAATGACGACTTCTTAAGTGCTTATGCGCATAACCGTAAATTGCTGGTGAAAGAGCGTGATACTGTTGTAAGCGGGCAAACTATAGCTGAAATGGGCAACACAGATGCACCCTCTGTCCGGTTGCACTTTGAAATCCGTTTCCGTGGTAAGTCCGTTGATCCAACACGATACTTAAAATAATTAAATACAATAATAAAAATATCACCCCGGAAGGGCGAAGAGGTAAGGAAACCAGGCAGTTCAGGTGATACCCAAAGCTTGTAGAAGTGGGAGAAGGAAATGGGCCATAAAGATGAAGATGATGTAATCGAATTCAAAGAAGCTGAATTGACGGATGACGTTAGTTTAGCCGATGACGATAACGCTGAACCCGATTTAGCCGCTTTAGCTGCGGAAGAAGACAATACCCCAGACGACGTATTTACCGCCAATGATAGCGCGCGAGCTATGGACGCTACTCAGATTTATCTGGGTGAAATTGGTTTTTCCCCGTTATTATCCGCCGAAGAAGAAGTGTATTTTTCCCGTCTTGCGCTCAAGGGCGACAAAGCTGCCCGTAAACGTATGATTGAAAGTAACTTACGTTTAGTGGTGAAAATTGCCCGCCGTTATATCAACCGTGGTTTGGCTTTGCTGGATCTGATCGAGGAAGGCAATTTAGGCTTAATTCGGGCTGTGGAAAAATTTGATCCTGAACGTGGTTTTCGTTTTTCAACTTACGCCACCTGGTGGATCCGCCAAACTATAGAGCGGGCCATTATGAATCAAACCCGTACTATTCGTTTGCCTATTCATGTAGTGAAAGAGCTGAATATTTACCTGCGGGCTGCCCGTGAGTTATCACAGCGACTGGACCATGAACCTACACCTGAAGAAATTGCAGCAGCATTGGACAGGCCTGTCGAAGAAGTACGCAAGATGTTGAAACTGAATGAAAAAATAACTTCAGTTGATACTCCTGTTGCAGGATCTTCAGAAAAGCAATTACTTGACGTATTGGCTGATGAAAAAGAGCTGGGCCCTGAGACCGAATTACAGGATGCCGATATTCGTCAGCATCTGGTGATATGGCTGGACGAGCTGAATCCTAAACAGCGCGAAGTATTAGCCCGCCGTTTTGGCTTATTAGGTTATGAACCCTCTACGCTGGAAGATGTAGGTAAAGAGATAGGTTTAACCCGTGAACGAGTGCGGCAAATTCAGGTGGAGGCATTACGTCGCCTGCGTGAAATTGTCACTCACCAGGGGCTGAATATCGAAACTCTATTCCAGGAATAACGCTCTCTGCTAAAGGGGGTTTGCGTCACTGATCGCACAAGATCTGTGACGCAAGCCCCTTTTGTTTTTGTGCTGGCATAACCCTTGCTCTTTTCTGATACAGAACTAAAAAAAACAGGCCTTGAACTGATGATGTTCGGCTTGTATCGGACGGGAAGGAGTCGCCAATGGGTGCAAAAAGTTTTGGGCACTATCAACAAATTGACCAGTGTTTTGATGAGCTGGTGCAGGCGGACGGACAAATACGACCACCAGCTGCGGCTATAGCCCGTTTTATCGACCGCCACGGTTCTGCTGAGTTAATTCAAAGACAAGAGCAGTTAAATCAAACAATTAGCGCTATGGGTGTTTGTTTTACCTTGTATTCAGATGGCAACAATATCGATCGCTGCTGGCCTTTAGATGTGATGCCTCGGACCATCCCAAGCTCTGAATGGCAAAAAACCAGTGCTGGCCTGAAGCAACGCTTAGCCGCTTTGAACCTGTTTATTGACGACTTGTACCATGATCAACGCATTCTCAAAGAGGGAATAGTGCCAGCTGACTTAGTGCTGGATTCACGCAACTACCTTGCACCATGTAAGGGCATTTCGCCCCGTTATGGGGTGTGGGCTAATATCTGCGGGACCGATCTGGTGCGGGATGGCTCTGGTCAGTTTTTAGTATTAGAAGATAACTTGCGGGTGCCATCCGGTGTGTCTTATATGCTGGAAAACCGCACTGTGATGAAAAGGGTATTTCCGGAATTATTCGCCGACTCCTTTATCTACCCTGTAGACGACTACCCGCATCAGCTGTGGCGTATGCTGGCGTCTTTATCGCCTCGCCCGGGTGATGTGCCTTGCATAGTGCTGTTGACGCCTGGTGTTTATAACTCTGCCTATTTTGAGCACAGCTTTTTAGCCCAACAGATGGGAATAGAGTTGGCAGAAAATACCGATTTACTGGTGCAGGACGACATTGTTTATCTGAAAACCTTGCACGGCCTGCAGCGGGTGGACGTCATTTACCGCCGGGTCGACGATATTTTTATCGACCCAGAAGCCTTTAGGCCAGACTCAGTTTTAGGTATTCCGGGTTTGATCAAAGCTTGGGCCAAAGGCAATGTGTCTATTGCTAACGCACCTGGCTCGGGTGTAGCCGACGATAAAGTGATTTACGCTTATGTGCCAGAAATCATCAATTATTATCTGGGTGAACAGCCACTGATCGACAATGTTCCTACCTATTTGTGTCTGGATAAAAAACAGCGCGAGTACGTATTGGCCAATCTGGACCAACTGGTGGTGAAACCTGCGAATGAATCTGGTGGTTACGGCATTTTAATAGGCCCTCGTTCGACCAAAGAAGAGCAACAACAAATGGCACAAGCCATTAAAGCCAATCCACGTAATTTTATTGCTCAGCCCACTCTGGCGTTATCCACAGCTCCTACCTTATGTGATGGTGTGCTGGAGCCCCGGCATCTGGATTTGCGGCCCTTTATTTTGCAGGGCAGAGATTTGTATTGCACCACTGGTGGGCTAAGCCGGGTGGCGCTGAAAAAAGGCTCTTTGGTAGTCAACTCGTCGCAAGGCGGCGGTAGCAAAGACACCTGGATCATTAACGATGAGGTCTGATCTATGTTATTAAAATCTTTGGATCATATGTTCTGGTTAGGTCGTTATCTGGAGCGGCTGGACGACACGGCGCGCTTAATTAATGCCACCAGCCATTTGCTGATCGACAGCCACAAAGACAGCCAGTTCAGTTGGCCATTATTGCTGGATGTGTTAGGGCAAAATGGTGCTGAACTGTTAAGCCAGTTACCCGAAAGCGATTTGACGATTGAGCAGCAGGTGATGGGCTTTTTAATCACAGATGCCGACAGTGAAGTGTCTATCCGCTCGGCCTGCACTGCGCTAAAACAAAATGCCAGAACAGTGCGACAGCTGATCCCACGTGATATGTGGGAAGAGCTGAATTCACTGGATTTGTTTTTACAGCAGCATTGCCAGCAGTTGCAGGGACGTCAGCACAGATACCGCTTAATGACTGAAGTCAGCCGTCGCTGCCAGATGGTGGTTGGCGTATTGGACGGCACTATGCTGCGTAGCGACGCTTTTGATTTATTTAATATTGGCCGGCACTTAGAGCGGGCCGATATGACCACCCGTATTATGGATGTGATGGTATTGCAGCAGCTGCAGCCTACGGATATCAAACGGCCACGTTTTCGCTGGACTTCAATTTTAAATGCGTTAGGCGGCGTAGAGTCGTACCACTATTATCTGGCGCATCAAAGCACAGAGGTGGATGCAGTGGATTACTTGCTGACTTACGCTGATTTTCCACGTTCCATCGCTTACTGTTTGCATCGTGTGGCGGCTTCAGCCAAAGGCTTACCTCATAGTGCTGCTATATTGCAGCGGGTTTGGTTGTTGCAGGACTTGTTAAAAACACAAAGCTTAGCAGAACTGACTACAGGGCAGCTGCATCAGCTGATTGACCAATTTCAGACAGGGATTATTGAATTGCATCAGGTGATTAGTACGCCAAATTTGGAATTTTCCACAGAGCTCAGCCAGCAAATGTCGGCCTGACAATGATAGAAAACCAAGCGTTTAACGAACCGCAGTGCTGGGTTGATTTGCCACAGTGGCAGCAGTTGCAACTCTGGTGGCAGCAGCAAAGCCAGGATCAGTTGGTGCAGCTGCATACCGACTTGCAACATCAGTTGCGGGAAAATGGTGCCACTTTTGACCCCTGGCTGGAGCAACAACGTCAGCTGGATTTAATGCCATGGCTGATTAGTGATGTGCAGTGGCAACAGCTGCAGGCAGGCGTAAAACAGCGCCAATTGTTGCTTGCTTTAGTACTGCAGGATTTATATGGCCCACAGTTACTGATACAACAAGGAGTGTTGCCAGCTGAACTGATTTTCCAGAACAAAAACTACCTGTTGCCTTGCCATCAGTTGGTACCCACTCATCAACAGTGGCTGAGTTTGCTGGCGGTCGATATTGGCCGTGATGAGAGTGGTGCCTTTTGTGTGTATGCCGATCAAAGTCAGATGCCGGCAGGCTTAGGTTTTGTGTTGGAGCACAGGCTGGCATTTAACCATTGTATAGGGGAGCTGAACCACAGTATTGGCAAAAGCCAGTTGGCAGGTTTTTTCCGTAAATTGCAGCTGGTGTTTGCGCAGGGCACAGGCCATACCGCAGAGGGGCGGCGGCCGCTTTGTGGTTTATTGACCCATGGCAAGCGCGATGCTGCTTATTTTGAACATGCCTTTTTAGCCAATTATTTAGATATAGCCCTGATGCACAGTGCCGATCTGATGTTTAAAGATGGTGCTTTGTGGCTAAAAACAGTCACAGGTTTACAGCAAGTCGACAGTCTGATGCGTTATTTACCTGATGCTCGTTGTGATGCGCTGGAATTGGATCCCGATTCAACAGGCACTGCAGGTTTATTACAAAGTATTCGCCAGCAGCAGTTGTTTTGTGCTAATCCGCCAGGAGCCGCCTTGCTGGACTCTGGCGTGTTATTGCCTTTTTTACCAGAGCTGTGCCGCGCACTATTAAATGAAGAATTACTATTACCCACTACAACAGCTATCTGGTGTGGCAAAGCAGATCAGTTGCAGTATGTACTTCAAGATGCCGCACAGTATAGATTCCGCAGAATAGACACCAACCAAAGCTGGCTTTGGGCTGAACTGGACCCGCTGCAACAACAGCAGTTACAGCAGCAACTAGAGGCCGAACCCACACTTTTTATTGCTATCCGCTTGTTGCCCTTAAGCGCTGTGCCGTGCTGGAACGCGAATCAAGGCCAGCATCAGCAGTATGGGGTGTTGCGTTTATTTGGTTTATTGTCTGAACAACATGCGCCTGCGGTAATGCCAGGTGCTTTGGCACGCATCAGCCCTGATGCAAAAGGTTTGCAACATCAGTACGGTATGGGCTTTGTGGCGAAAGATGTCTGGGTGCTGGCTGATCAGGATCATGCAGTCAGCTTGCTGCAAAATACCCAAAAACGCATATTGTTATCCCGCCATAGTGGCTTGCTGCCAAGCCGTGTCGCTGATCACTTATTCTGGCTGGGACGGTATAACGAGCGGCTGAATTTAGTCTGCCGTGCTTTACGCTACACAGTGCCGCTTTTAACCAGCTTTCAGGTGACAGGTGGTCAACAAAATGACAGCAGAGCCTTAGTCCGTTTTTGCCTGCAGGCCAATGGCACTATGCCGGGTAGTGCAGCTTTGAGTTCGTTGCAACAAACCAGCGCTTTACAGCAGGCTTTAAGTGAATTGTTTTCACTGCAGCACCCGGCAGGTTTGGCGCAGGTATTAAAAAATTTATTGTTTAATGCGCAGTCGGTGCGGGAATACTTCAGTGAAGACACCTGGTATGTGCTGGATAAATTACAGCTGGCGCTGACGCAATGGCCGAATCCACTGAACTGGCAGCAGCCACAGCAAATGGTGCGTTTGCTGGATGAAGTCATATTATTGCAGACCGCTATTTATGGTCTGAATAACGAAACCATGAGTCGTACTCAAACCTTAAGATTTATGGATTTGGGTCAGCATATGGAAAGGGCTTTGCAAAGTGTCACCTTATTACAGGAAGTCTTTGTCTTTGATCAGGGCCGTAACTGCAGCGCTTCGTTGATGGAGTCTGTATTGCGTATGACCGATACCTTAATGACCTACAGACGTCGTTATAAAACCGAGCTGCATCCGCTGGCGGTGATTGATTTGCTGCTGCTGGATGACAGCACACCACGTTCAGTGGGTTATCAGTGTGCAAGGCTTGCCAGTCAAATACAGCAACTGCCTAAACCCGGTGCAGCTGCAGTTTTAAGCCGTGAGCAAAAACTGGCAGTGGAACTGGTATCTTTACTGCAACTGGCTGAACCTGAACACTTATTTGATGATCAGTTGCAGGCTACACCAGAGCTGAGTCATTTATTACAGCAGTTGCATCTTGTGCTCAGGCAATTGTCCGACAGCATTACCTTGTCCTATTTCAGCCATGCGGAAGCGGGCAAATCCTGGCAGAGCTTTTAAATGGGCATTAATTTGAATTTCAGGCGGGCGGGGACAAGCCCCGCCCCTACAAGGCCGAACTTATGAAGTACCAGATCCGCCACCTGACCCGTTATTGCTACCAGCATCCGGTGGCCAACAGTTACAACTTAGCCTGCCTGCGACCACGGCAATTGCCGACGCAGGAGCTATGCAGTTTTGAGCTACAGGTGTCGCCAACAGCCTCTTCGGTTTATGCCAGAACTGATACCTTTGGTAATACCCAGCATTTTATCCATTTACAGCCACCCCATCAGCAACTGGCGGTGAGCGCTTTTTCAGTGGTGGAAGTATTACCACGCCAACGCAGTCTGGCTTTGGATTTAACTCAGCCCTGGCCAGAAGTCGCAGCTTTTTTCCGCCAGCAACAAGGCTATTCGTCAGAGCAACTCAAAGCACTGTTATGCACAGGTCCAAGCCGGATGATCCCTGTACTTGAGGAAACAAAAGCGCTGATCCAAAGCATCGCTGACCCGAAGCTTACCGTATTGCAGCTGGCGCAGCAGTTAACTGATTTGATATTTCAGCAGTTTGAATACGACCCTGAGTTCAGCTCCGTTGTCACGCCTGTGTCCGAAGTGCTGCTGCATAAAAAAGGTGTCTGTCAGGATTTCGCCCAACTGGCGGTCAGCTGTTTGCGAGCCTTAGGTATTCCAGCAAGATATGTCAGTGGATATCTGGAAACCACACCGCCGGACGGCCAGCCACGTTTAATAGGAGCTGATGCGTCTCATGCCTGGTTTGCTGTGTACGATCCTGAACTGGGTTGGGTCGATTTTGACCCGACCAATAATCTGATGCCGGCTGAACGTCATATCACCCTTGCTTATGGCCGCGATTACGCCGATGTTGTACCACTGAAGGGCTTGCTGCAAGGCCATGGTGTGCATCAGTTAGAAGTGGAAGTGGATGTAGTGCCTGTTTGAATTGTGCTGGTTTTTCCTTGTAGCGTATCTTTTTGCGGAGTCAAGCCAAACATCCTGCTGTATTCACGGGTGAATTGTGGCACGCTCTCGTAGCCTACTGCAAAAGCAGCGCTGCCAGCTTTTAGACCTTCTGCGCGCATTAAACGCCGTGCTTCTATCAACCGTAATTGCTTCTGAAATTGCAGCGGTGACAAAGAGGTCACAGCGCGAAAGTGCTGATAAAAGGATGAAGGGCTCATGCCTGCAATAGCAGCCAGTTGTTCCATCTGCAGTGGCTGACGAAAATCGGCTCTGAGCACAGCCACGGTTTTGGCTATTTGTCTGATATGACTGTCCTGATAGCCAAGTCGCTGAATGGCAGCGCCATGGCGTCCTGCTAACAACCAGTAGTGCATTTCCCGCACCAGTTGTTTGTGCAGCACTGGCACCGCCTCTGGCCTGTCTAACAAGTTCATCAGGCGAAAAGCAGCGTCTGCTACTTGCTGATCGGTAGGTTGAATCTGCACCGGATGCTTTGTACCTGGTCCGGGCTGTACCATTTGTTCCGTCAGTTCAGCAATCACACTCAGATCCAAATCCAGCACCAGTGAGATATAAGGGGCATCAGGGCTTGCCTCTGTAATTTGGCTGATGGTTGGTACATCGGCACTGATCAGCAAAGAATCACCGGCACTAAAATCAAACACCTCTGAGCCCATCACCACTTGTTTACGGCCCTGCAACACCAGACAAACCAGTGGGCGCGAGATGGCATATTCGAGCCCGCTTGGGGTATTCGAACGAATAGTGGTCAGGCCGGTAATGGGCGTTTGTGCAAGTCCATTTGGGTTGGCATAAGCCTCAACATAACGGCGCACAGTGTTCAATAGCGTATCTTTCATAGGTGTAACTCTAGGCTATCGGAGTTAACGTCGCCAAGAGCTTTGGAGAATTATGCAAAAAATGCGGATCTTCGGGTAAAGACCCTTAAGCAGCTTTTCTTTAGCATGCACTGGTCTTAAACCACAGGAGAAACCGCATGACTAAAATTGCCTTAGTAACAGGAGCCAGCCGTGGGCTTGGCCGTAATACCGCACTGAATATTGCCCGTCGTGGCGCAGATGTCATCATCACTTATCAGAGTCGCGAGCAAGAGGCGCAAGCTGTAGTGACAGAAATCCGCGCTATGGGACGCAAAGCTGTTGCTTTACAACTGGATACAAGCGCTGTTGCAGGTTTTGCCAACTTCGCAGCACGGCTGCGCACTTTGCTTACTGATATCTGGCAACGCGATACCTTTGATCATTTGGTAAATAATGCCGGTCACGGTGACTATGCGCTCATTGAGCACACCACTGAAGCTCAATTTGACCAACTGGTGAATGTGCATTTTAAAGGTGTGTTTTTCCTGACGCAGACACTGTTGCCTTTGCTGGCAGATGGTGGCCGTATTGTGAATTTATCTACTGGCTTAACACGGGTTTCAGCTCCTGGCTGGGCTGCTTATGCTGCAGCCAAAGCCGCAGTGGAAATGCTGACCGTCTATATGGCAAAAGAGTTTGGTGGCCGTGGTATAGCTGTTAATACGGTAGCGCCAGGTGCGATAGAAACCGACTTCTTTGGTGGTGCAGTGCGTGATACGCCGGACTTTAATAAGTTCTTCGCGGATATGACGGCTTTAGGTCGGGTCGGAGTTGCTGATGATATAGGCCCTATGGTGGCCAGTTTATTGTCGGAAGATCAGCGTTGGGTCAATGCCCAGCGTATTGAAGTCTCAGGTGGGCAGGGTATTTAAGCTGCTTATAGCTGCACCCAGCCGTTAAGCGGGTGCAGCTGTTTTATCTGAAGACTCTGATTGGCTGATGTTCTGCAAACTTTTCTACAAACTTAAATCCAGCGCCATTTCATCATCGCCTTTTTCCAGCTCAAAACTGACGGTTTCACCATCAGAGCACAGCTGCTGAATTTTGCAGGGCACACCTTCAGTTGTTAGCTCCAATAGCCCTATACCAGCAGCATTAACCAGACGACGGCCTTTAGTTTCGCCTATGGGCTTGTGGTGAGTGATTTTCATACGTCGTCTTTTGGTAAACCAGTTCAGTGGCGATTTGGAGGCGTAGAGCCAGCGGTTGGCTGTATCTAAAATGGCCAGTAGCCGGTGGGGGAATTCATTCTTCAGGCCACTGCTGGTCACTTGCCAGATGGATGGGCTTTGTTGTTTGTGTCGAAGCTTTACCTGAAATACAAAGCTGTAATGCACATCGCCGGATAAAATGACAAAGTTGCGTGGTGTTTTTGGATGGCGGAATAAATTCAATAGCGCATAAGCAGAGCCCGGATGGGTCATCCAGTTTTCAGCATCTACCATCAGAGGTTTGCCAAAGCTGGTAAACATACGCTGAATAGTTTCAATCAGTTTGACGCCAAACACAGGAGCAGGGGAGACTAGCAATACAGCGTCATGGCCCAGCAGTTGTTGCTGCAATTCAGTAATAGATTCCCAGTCCATTAAACCTGAAGGCTTTTCCAAAGAAGTTTCTGAACGCCAGCGCTGGGTGCGCGTATCGAGTACTAACAATGGCGGTTGGGTCGGCCAGCTGTAATGCCATTCAGAGAATTTGAGCAGGCTGTTGATACATTCATCATGCGTTTCAGTGCCGGGTTGGTTTAAAGCGTGCTGACACAAAGGCAACAGCTCTTGTATTTTTTCTGGCGCATTGCCCCAGCCCTGAAATAGCAGATAACCCATCAGCGCATTGCCAATAATGCGGCGAGAAAAAGGGTGTTCGTAGGCGGTTTTTTCCCATTCTGCAGTTAAATTCCAGTCGTCGGTAATATCATGATCATCAAATATCATGGCGACTGGCAGGTGAGCCATCAAACGTCTGACCTGGCCTAAACCTGCTTTAAACTCTGTCAGGTTTTGAGTGTAGCTGGCACAACGTTTTTGCCTCGCCGGACTAAAACTTTTCAGCAACCCTTCCGGCATCTGCAAGTCAAGGCCCTGCCAGGGTGCAGGTGACCAGACCAGCAGGTACATCGAAAACACTTCAGCCATAGAGATCAAATGGTTGTGAGCGCTGTCTGTGGTAAATACCGGCTTTTTTGCGCCTTGGAACAGCTGTTTTAATACCTGATAGCTGGCCTCGGTAGCCGGCAGAAGTTTCTCGCGTTGGTAATAAAAGGGCGTTTTGCTATGCAGTTCGTGAGCAGAACTTAAGGTAGAGCAGGGGAGTTCTTCGTCAGCAAAATCCAGTTTGGCTATCAGTTGATGAATAGCATAAAGCGTAGGTGCTGCCACGTCGTCTGTGTACACCTGATCACCACTTAACATCAGTAAGGACGGCCATTGCTCCGGTGTTGTGTCTTTTAACTGCTGATCGGCACGGACTAAACCATCATCAGCACTAAAATGCGGTTTACGACAGGAACCATGTAATACCGAATGCACTTTGGGTTTGATAATAAAACCAGGTAAATCACGCCCTGGATAAACTAAATCCTCTGCCCAATGCCGCCAGTTTTGCCAGTCGCCTGTGCTGGTTTTTAGTTGCAAGTCATAACTAATCCAGCGTTCAGTGGGCAGCGTCTCTGTCAGTTCCAAATCCAGAAAAACCAGATACAATTTGCCGGCCAGCTGAAGTTGTTGCACAAAGGGTTGCAGCTGTTTTGCGTCAAACTCGAGCCTTGCACCTTGTTCAGGCTGAAGCTCAAGTTTCAATTCCACTGGTTCACAAGTAGCTAACCACAGGCAAATCCTGCCTGACGTCAGACGGCGCAAAATAGGACCAGCCCAGACTAACGGAGCAGAGCTGGCGGCTTGGGGCAAACTAAGTTCAGAAATAACAACACTCCTTTTTCAACCCCATTTTTACAAGCTGGCTTTGAGCTGATACAACAAATCCAAAGCCTGACGGGCTGACAGCTGATCCGGATCCAGTTTGGCCAGCTGCTCCAGTATTGGATGAGGTTCGGCTTCGACAAATAATTGCTGTTGCAACGGCTCTGCTGTTTTAGCTACAACTGGTGCTTTGGCGCTGACCACTGACTGTTGTTCCAATTGGGCCAGTTTTTGTTTGGCTTTTTGGATCACCACCCGCGGCACACCAGCCAGTTGCGCCACCTGTAAACCATAACTTTTACTGGCAGCGCCGTCTTGCACCTGATGCATAAACACAATATGTTCATCGTGTTCTACTGCATCCAGATGGATATTGGCTAAACCCTGTAACTGCGATGCAAGTTCAGTTAATTCAAAATAATGGGTGGCGAATAAGGTCATGGCTTTCAGTTGCTGCGCCAGATATTCAGCACAAGCCCATGCTAAAGACAAGCCATCATAAGTACTGGTACCACGGCCTATTTCATCCATCAGCACTAAACTTTGTGCTGTGGCATGATGCAAAATAGTGGCGGTTTCTGTCATTTCCACCATAAAAGTAGAACGACCAGACGCCAAATCATCGGATGCACCCACACGGGTGAATATGCGGTCGACCGGGCCTAAGACAGCGCGCTCTGCTGGTACAAAACTACCTATATAAGCCATCAGGACGATCAGCGCGTTCTGACGCATATAAGTCGATTTACCGCCCATATTCGGGCCTGTAATCATCAGCATGCGCCGTTCTGGTGAAAGCTTAAGTGGGTTGGCAATAAAAGGTTCAGTCATCACCTGTTCAACCACAGGGTGACGGCCTGCTTCAATCTGTATACCTGGCTCTGGCGTCAGCTCTGGCTGATGGTAGTTCAGTTGTTCAGCCCGTTCTGCAAAGTTGGTGAGTAAATCCAGTTCGGCCAATGCTGCTGAGAGTTGCTGTAATTCAGCGAGGTAGGGCGCCGTTAAATCAAACAACTCTTCATACAGCTGTTTTTCCAAAGCCAAAGCTTTGCTTTGACTGCCAAGCACTTTGTCTTCGTATTCTTTTAATTCAGGAATAATAAAACGTTCGTTGTTTTTTAACGTCTGGCGGCGAATATAGTCCGCTGGTACCTGATCGGCAGCGCTGCGGCCGGTTTCAATGTAATAACCCGCCACTCTGTTAAAACCAACTTTGAGTGACGCTATACCAGTACGCTCTTTTTCGCGTTGCTCCAGTCGCTCCAGATAATCAGTGGCACCTGTCGCCAGTTCCCGCCATTGATCCAATGCTGCGTTGTAGCCTGAAGCTATCACGCCGCCATCGCGAATAAGCATTGGTGGGGTTTCTACTATTGCTCGCTCTAATAAATCACAAAGTTCTGGCAGTGGCTGGCATTTAGCAGCGAGCTGCGTCAATAAAGGGCTTTGTAATTGGCTCAATTCAGGTGACAGCTCGGGCAATAACTGCAATGCAGCGCGTAAACGGGAGAAATCACGGGGCCGGGCGCTTCGCAGTGCTAAACGGGCGATAACGCGTTCTGTGTCACCCACTTGTTTAAACAGTGGCTGCAGGCTTTGATGGTGTTGCTGTAATTCAGCCACAGCCTGATGACGACCTGACACCAAGGCCTGATCGCGCAGCGGCGCATGGATCCAACGTTTGAGTAAACGGCTGCCCATGGCGGTCTGGCATTGATCGAGTACTGCCGCAAGGGTGTGATCAAACTGGCCTGCCAGGGTTTGGGTCAGCTCTAAGTTACGCCTTGTTGCTGCATCCAGTACTATGCAGTCCTGATTGCGTTCTAAGGCAATAGAGCGGATATGAGGTAACTGAGCGCGCTGGGTGTCTTTGACATACCCCATTAAACAGCCTGCGGCCATCAGCGCAACCGGGGCTTGTTCCACACCAAAACTTTGTAAGTCGCGGGTGCCAAATTGTTGGGTCAGTAAACGTTTGGCGTTGCTTAACTCAAATTCCCAGACAGGGCGGCGGCGTACACCTTTGCGGTTAATGACGCTATCCGGCCAGTCCTGCTCTTCGGCATATAAAATTTCTGCCGGATTTAAGCGCTGCAACAACGCCAATAAGTCATCCAGATGGGTAACTTCATTGACTAAAAAACGGCCGCTGCTTAAATCCAGATAAGCAAAACCATAACTGCCTTTTTGCTGATACAAAGCCGAGACCAGCGTGTCCTGGCGTTCATTAAGCAGTGCTTCGTCTGTGACTGTGCCTGGCGTGACAATACGCACCACAGCACGTTCAACCGGGCCCTTGCTTAAGGCCGGATCGCCAATTTGTTCACAAATAGCAGCGGATTCACCCAGTTGCACTAAACGGGCTAAATAACCTTCAATCGAATGATAAGGCACGCCTGCCATAGGAATAGGCTGTCCTGCCGACTGGCCTCTTTTGGTCAGGGAAATATCTAACAGGGCAGAGGCCTTTTTGGCGTCATCGTAAAACAGCTCGTAAAAATCACCCATACGATAAAACAGCAAAATATCAGGATGCTGGCACTTCAGGCCAAGGTACTGTTGCATCATCGGAGTGTGCGGGCTTAGGGCTTGCCCGTCTTTCTGTTCTGGCGGCATAATGGCTTAATAATTCCTGCGTTGGACCAAAGATGACAATTCCAGTAACCACCTACAATTTGGCGGCGGATCTCGGAGCGCTATTATTGCGGAAAAACTTCAGTATCACCACAGCAGAATCCTGCACCGGCGGTGGTATTGCTTATGTGTTGACCGCAGTGCCAGGTAGTTCAGCTTATCTGGACCGCTCTTTTGTCACTTATAGCAATAAATCCAAGCAACAGTTGTTGGGTGTAAAAGCTGAAACTTTGTTGCAATATGGCGCTGTCAGCAAAGAAACTGTACTGGAAATGGCGGTAGGTGCAGCCAAAGCTGCCGGGGCTGAAGTGGCGGTTGCTGTGTCTGGTATTGCAGGCCCTGATGGCGGATCTGTCACTAAGCCTGTGGGTACTGTGCATTTTTGTTTTGAAATTTTGGGCAATCAGGTACTGTCGCATCGCATCTTTGATGGTGACAGAGCGACAGTACGCCAGCAGGCGATCGATTTTGTCTTACAGCAGTTGATCTTGTTATTGACAGACTAAAGCAAAAAGACTACTGTATGAGCATACAGCACTTTGAGTGCATCCAAGAATCCACCGGAGAGAGCAATGGACGACAATAAACAAAAAGCACTGACCGCAGCCTTAGGTCAAATCGAACGCCAGTTTGGTAAAGGTTCAATTATGCGTCTGGGCGACAGCACAGCGCTTGATATCGACTTTATCCCTACAGGTTCGTTAGGTTTGGATATAGCGCTCGGCATAGGCGGTTTGCCTTGTGGTCGTATTGTTGAGATCTACGGTCCTGAATCTTCAGGTAAAACGACTTTAACTTTACAGGTCGTCGCTGAAGCTCAGCGCATGGGTAAAACCTGTGCTTTTATCGATGCTGAACATGCTCTGGACCCTGTATATGCGAAAAAGTTAGGCGTAAACGTCGATGATTTATTAGTGTCTCAGCCAGATACGGGTGAACAGGCGCTGGAAATCTGTGACATGTTAGTCCGTTCTGCTGCGGTAGACGTGATTGTTGTAGACTCAGTGGCTGCTTTAACACCACGCGCTGAAATTGAAGGCGATATGGGTGACAGCCATGTAGGTTTACAGGCACGTTTAATGTCTCAGGCGCTGCGTAAACTGACAGGTAATATTAAACGTTCAAACACTTTATGTATTTTCATCAACCAAATCCGGATGAAAATTGGTGTGATGTTTGGTTCACCAGAAACCACGACTGGCGGTAACGCATTAAAATTCTATGCTTCAGTGCGTTTAGATATTCGTCGTACCGGTTCTGTCAAAGATGGCGATGAAGTGACGGGTAACGAAACCCGTGTCAAAGTGGTGAAAAACAAAGTAGCACCGCCCTTTAAACAGGCCGAATTTATTATTATGTACGGCGCTGGTATCAGCAAAGATGGTGAATTAGTCGACTTAGGTGTACTGCATAAACTGATCGACAAAGCTGGTGCCTGGTACGCATATAAAGGCAACAAAATTGGTCAGGGTAAAGCGAACGCCATGAAGTACATGCAGGAAAACCCTGCTGTTGCCAAAGAAATTGAAAACGAATTACGTCGAATGCTGTTATTGGAACCTTCTAAAGGCGCGCCATCACCAGCAGAAGATTTTGGTATGTTGCCAGCTGACGCAGAAGCGGATCTGTAAGCTGTACTGGCTCAAGCTGTACTGGCTCAAGCTGCAGTAGCTCAGGCTGACATCAATACGAAATGCAAAACAAACCCGGCTCAGGTCGGGTTTGTTGTTTTTACCGGCTTTGTTTTGGTGCATTTTTTTATGCAGAAGTATGATGTGGCGGGGATATAGCGCTACTTGTTGCCTTTATTGCTTAGCCTTTTGCTGCGAAGGGTTTAGCACTTTGTATTTTTTCTGGTCGATAAAAAAACCAGCTTGCGAATAAAGTTGCTCAATGCGGCCTTGTTGCTCCAGCAATGCCAGCCCTTTATTTAAAGCTGTGTAAGCCAGCTTGCCTTGCGGGTGCTGTTTGCTGATAACAAAATGCCGGCTGTCATCCAGTAATACAGCGACATTTGGCACCAGTTGCAGTTTAATTTGCTCCAGCACAAAGCTGCCGTCAGAGGACGGATAAAAAGGCATCAACATAAAATCAACCCATTGCATATGCACCATTCGGGCCTGACTTAACCATTCGTCTTCTCTGATCAGCTCTTTTAATGGTAACGCAGATAAAGTTGCCCAATCGGTATGCCATTTGGGGGTCGACACAGCGGTCAGTTTTTGCAGATCATTCAACTCTTTTATCGCAAATACTTTGGCATTGTCCGGGCTGGCGTAAATGCCAGCCATATAGTGACCACGTTTTACGATAGGACTGGATATATAGACCTTATCGGACAATTTGTTGGCATCACTAAGCCAGTAGGTATCAAAACTCAGCAGCAGCTCGCCATTCTCCAGCATTTTGGTATTACGGAAATTCACTTTACCCGGCAGGTAATGAAAATTTTTATGGAAACCTCCCAGCTTCAGAGCCTGTTGCAGCAATACCATGTCGGCTACATCCCGTCGCATAAAGCTGCCGCTGAAGTCTTTCAGTTCTAATACATCACGACCATCCAGAAAAGCCAGATAATCCTGGTAAACATCATCTCGGATATAAATAGTGATAGGTTTTGCCAAAGCGGAAAAACACCACAGCAAACAACATAACAGCAAAAGCGGATAACATGTTTTTTGCATCAGTATGTCCTGTTGGTGACAGATTTTTTAAGCATAAACAGGAATAAGCCAGTTGGAAACGTCAAAGCAGATTTTTACTTTTTTAATTTAGACGTCTAAACGTTTAGAAGTTGACATTTCCAAAGCTTTGAGCCAGAGTAACCTCATTTTTCAGCCTTGTCGGAGATGCTATGCCTATTAAAGTCATTGATCAGTTGCCTGCTGTTGAAGCTCTTTCTGCAGAGAACGTGTTTGTCATGACTGAAAGCCGGGCTTTATCGCAGGATATCCGGCCGCTGAAAATTGCTATTCTGAATTTAATGCCAAATAAAGTCGCGACTGAAATTCAGCTGCTGCGCTTATTGGCCAATAGCCCGCTGCAGGTGGATGTTGAGCTGATAAGACTCGACAACCATGTCAGCAAAAATACACCACAAAATCATCTGGACTGCTTTTACCGCTATTTTTCGGATGTACAGCAGCAAAATTATGATGGCTTGATTATCACAGGTGCGCCTTTAGGTTTAGTCAATTACGAAGATGTCAGTTACTGGCCACAGCTCTCAGAAATTCTGACCTGGGCTGACCGGCATGTGACTTCTACTTTATTTTTATGCTGGGCTGCTCATGCGGCTTTGTATCATTACTATGGCTTGCAGCGTGAAATCCGGGGGGAGAAATTATCTGGTGTCTATTGGCAAAACGTCTCTCAGCCTTTAAGCCCCTTGGTTCGGGGTTTTGACGATGAGTTTTTAGTGCCCCATTCACGTTATGCCCAGGTGCCAAAACAAAAATACCAACATCATCCGGATTTGCATGTCTTGGCAGAAGCTGATGCGACAGGCGCTTATTTGCTGCAAAACAGCACCGGCAGCCGGGTTTTTGTCACTGGTCATCCTGAGTATGATTTAACCACCTTGAATGATGAGTACCAGCGCGATCTGGCCGCAGGTCTTGAGCCAAAAATTCCTGAGAACTACTATAAACAAAATGATCCGGCCAAAGGTCCACATAAGTTATGGCAAAGCCATGCCTTTTTATTATTCAGCAACTGGCTGAATTATTATGTGTATCAGGCCACACCTTTTGATATTCAGCAGATAGGGCAGCAGTCATGACCAATCGCAGTGTGTTAACCCCAGATGCCCTTCGTGCACTGTTGGCGGAACGTATTCTGGTGTTAGATGGTGCTATGGGCACTATGATCCAGCAGTTTAAGTTACAGGAAGCCGATTATCGTGGCACTGAATTTGCCAATTGGTCTACTGATTTAAAAGGTAATAACGACTTATTGGTGCTGACCAAACCTGAACTGATTCTGGATATTCATCGCCAGTATTTAGCTGCTGGTGCTGATATTCTGGAAACCAACAGCTTTAACGCCACGCCTATAGCCATGGCTGATTATGATATGTCGCATTTATCTGCGCGCATCAACCGTGAGTCGGCCGCTTTAGCCCGTCAGGCTTGTGATGAATTCAGCACGGCAGATAAACCACGTTTTGTTGCTGGTGTATTAGGCCCCACCAACAGAACTGCTTCTATTTCGCCTGATGTAAACGATCCGGGTTATCGTAATGTCGACTTTGATACTTTAGTTGCCGCCTATTGTGAATCCACTCATGCGCTGATTGAAGGTGGGGCCGACATCATCATGCTGGAAACCATTTTTGATACGCTCAACGCTAAAGCTGCGGCTTTTGCTGTACTGAAAGTATTTGATGAACTGGGTTTCAATTTACCTGTGATGATTTCCGGCACTATTACCGATGCCTCAGGCCGCACTTTATCCGGCCAAACCACTGAAGCTTTTTACCATTCATTAGCTCATGTAGAGCCGGTCAGCTTTGGCCTGAACTGCGCTTTAGGCCCGGATTTATTACGGCCTTATGTGGAGACTCTATCTGGCATTTCAGAATGTTATGTCTCAGTGCATCCAAACGCTGGTTTACCCAATGAGTTTGGTGAATACGACTTAGACGCTGTGGAGATGGCCAAAGAAATTGCGGATTGGGCAGAGCAGGGTTTTTTAAATATTGTCGGTGGTTGTTGTGGCACCACGCCTGAACATATCAGGGCTATCAGTGATGTGGTGGCAGGAAAACCTGCACGTCAACCGAAAGAAAAAACACATCAGTTTCATTTGTCTGGTTTAGAAGCTTTTGGTCTGGAGTGGTAATGCGACAACAAGCCCGTTTTATTAACGTTGGTGAACGTACCAACGTCACAGGCTCAGCCCGTTTTAAAAAGCTGATATTAGAAGGCGAATACGAAAAAGCTTTGGATGTTGCCCGTCAGCAAGTCGAAAGTGGCGCTCAGATCATTGATATCAACATGGACGAAGCCATGCTCGACAGCAAGGCAGCCATGGTGCGTTACCTGAATTTACTGGCGTCCGAGCCTGATATCTCCCGTGTGCCTATTATGGTCGACTCGTCCAAGTGGGAAGTGATTGAAGCGGCGCTGAAATGTATTCAGGGTAAACCTGTCGTCAATTCGATTTCGCTCAAAGAAGGCATAGAGCCGTTTTTATATCAGGCTAAATTGTTACGCCGTTATGGTGCAGCAGTGGTGGTGATGGCCTTTGATGAAAAAGGTCAGGCCGATACCAAAGCGCGTAAAGTTGAAATCTGTCAGCGTGCTTACGACATTCTGGTTCATCAGATTGGTTTTCCGCCGGAAGATATTATTTTCGACCCTAATATTTTTGCCGTGGCGACAGGTATAGAAGAACACAACAACTACGCCGTCGACTTTATTGAAGCCACCCGTGAAATCAAACGCTTATGCCCTTACGCTAAAATCTCTGGTGGTGTGTCCAATATCTCTTTTTCGTTCCGCGGTAACGACCCGGTGCGTGAGGCCATGCACTCGGTGTTTTTGTACCATGCCATTGGGGCTGGTATGGACATGGGCATAGTCAACGCAGGCCAGTTGGCTGTGTATGACGATATTCCAGAGTTATTACGTGAGCGGGTTGAGGATGTGATCTTAAACCGCCGCGACGACGCCACAGAGCGCTTACTGGATATTGCCGCTGAATTTAAAGGCGATGGCTCTGTTGCCGTAAAAGAAGACGAAGCCTGGCGCGCCTGGCCTGTGAATAAACGTCTTGAACATGCTTTAGTCAAAGGTATTACCGACTTTATCGATCAGGACACCGAAGAAGCCCGCTTAACGGTAGAGCGGCCTTTGCATGTGATTGAAGGTCCTTTGATGGACGGCATGAACGTGGTCGGTGACTTATTTGGTGAAGGCAAAATGTTCTTACCTCAGGTGGTCAAATCCGCCCGTGTGATGAAAAAAGCTGTGGCCTATTTACAGCCTTTTATCGAACTGGAAAAAGCTGGCACCGGCGCTCGTGCTCAGGGCAAAGTGCTGATGGCGACAGTCAAAGGTGACGTGCACGACATAGGCAAAAACATTGTTGGCGTGGTGCTGCAGTGTAATAACTATGAAGTCATCGATCTTGGTGTGATGGTGCCTTGCGCCACTTTACTGCAAAAAGCCAAAGAGCTGAATGTCGATATTATTGGTTTATCTGGCCTTATTACGCCGTCTTTGGACGAGATGGTGCATGTAGCCAAAGAAATGACCCGCTTAGGTTTTGATATACCGCTATTGATTGGTGGTGCTACTACATCCAAAGCTCATACCGCGATAAAAATTGCACACAATTACCAACATGGTGTGGTCTATGTGCCTAATGCGTCACGCAGTGTGTCTGTGGTGCAGTCGCTGATTAGCAAAGAACATAAACCTGCCTTTCTGGAACGGGTGAATGACGAATACGCCAGAGCCCGTGAGCAGCATGCCCGCAGCAGGCCAGGTGAAAAACTACTGACGCTGGAACAAGCCCGGGCTAATCAATTCAAACTGGACTTAACCAAAGTGGTACCAGCGCCAAAACAGCCTGGTGTCCATTTATGGCAGGATGTTGATTTAGAAAAGCTGCGTGATTATATCGACTGGACGCCATTTTTCCTGACCTGGCAGTTGTCCGGTAAATTCCCGGCCATTTTGAATCATCCTGAAGTGGGTATGGAAGCACGTCGGGTGCACAGAGACGCCAACGCTATTCTGGATTTAATGATTAAGCAGCAAAAAGTGCAGGGCAAAGCTGTATTTGGCTTTTTCCCTGCCAATAGCTCCGGTGATGACATTATTGTTTACACAGACGAAAGCAGAACAGTTGAGCGTTGCCGCTTGTTTAATTTGCGTCAGCAGTTACAGCTGCGTAACGACAACCCAAACTGCTGTTTAGCTGACTTTGTGGCTCCGGTTGGGTCTGGCATTGCTGACTATATAGGTGGTTTTGCTGTCAGCACTGGTTTTGGTGCTGATGAACTGGCAGCTGAGTTTGCAGCTCAGCACGATGACTACAACAGCATTATGGTCAAAGCTCTTGCTGACCGTTTAGCCGAAGCCTTAGCTGAATACCTGCATATGAAAGTTCGACGTGAATTCTGGGGTTATGCTCCGGAAGAAACTCTGGATAACGAGCAGCTGATTCGTGAGTTATACCAAGGCATAAGACCTGCGCCTGGTTATCCGGCTTGTCCTGAACATACTGAAAAAGGCACTTTATGGCAGCTGTTGGATGTGGAAGCGCAAACCGGCATCCAATTGACTGAAAGTTATGCCATGTGGCCGGGCGCTGCTGTCAGCGGCTGGTACTTTGGGCATCCGGACAGCAAGTATTTTGCCGTCAGCAAAATTGGCATTGATCAAAAAGATGAATACGCCGCGAAAAAAGGCTGGAGTGCTGAACAAGCGGAAAGTTGGTTGGCACCGAATTTAGGCTGATAGACAGGTGGGTCAGAGCCAAGGCTCTGACCCTGCAACTAGCTGGCGATAGCAGTGTCTACGATAAAACGTTGCAGCATTTTAGCGACTTGTCGCTCCGGTAGTTCAAACTTAATACCTAAAGACAGCTCCTGTAATTCCAGATGGCAGTTCATAATCTCGCCCGGGATCTGAATACGTTCTTCTTCTCCTGGTACCAGTAACTCCAGCACTATTGATACTTTATTGATCTGGCTGGAGTCTGCATGTACTTTCATCGAAAAACGGCAGCCACAAGGCGAGATATCAATGACAAAGCCATTATAAAGTGAAAAGTTCTCTGGTAATGCTCCTTGTTCCACCGGGTTCACATAAGCCGGAATAAAAGCCCTGATCCGCTGTTTTGCCCGCAAAGATCGGTTTTCAATCTGTTGCGGATACTCCAGAAACAGCAGATGAACCGGATGATGAGAAATAGTTTTAATGCTGGCTCTGAAGGCGATACATTCACCTAAGTCACCTTCAAGCAGGCAACGTACTACCGTTATATTACCTTCAACAAATGCCTCTTTATAAGCACCGTCTATCACTTGTTGTGGAAGTTTGAGCACCAAATAGCGGTTTTTTTCATAACCAACCAGGGAAGTTCGGATCCTTAAACTACTGGGCTGTGAAAATTGTAAATCCACTAATGAGCCGGGATGTAAGTGGCGGATTTTTTCATGCACCACGGGTGAAAGTAACGACTGTTCCATCGATAACTACCCCTGATTAAAAAATAAACAAGAACGAATATTTGATTAATAGTGCAAATATGATAAAAATGCAAAGTTATTTTCCGTTTTGGAAACTGATTTTATCAATTATGCCAAAGGGTGAAAAAATGGGATGGGAGCTGTATACGAAAAAAGCCGCTACTGGTAAAAATGCCCTATAGTTTAATAATGAAAAGCTAAGACAGATGACGGCCATGAAACTTCTTCTGAGCATTGGTTTGGTTATGCTTTTAACTGCATGCCAGCAAAACAATATTCCAACCATAGCGCCTGGCGCTCTGCTGAATGACCATTTGTTTAACCCTGTTGATGCGACTATTGAAACTCCGGAACAAATTTTTGCTTTGCCAGAACAAACCAAAGCAGAAATTCAGGGTTTAACTGGTTCAGCTCAGTCCATTCGGGTAAAAACTGATTTGTTGCTGAACTATTTATTTGAAAAAAAAGGCAGCAGTTTACTTTATCAAAACGATGCGACCCTGACTGCTGCAGAAACCTTAGCCGCTCGTCAGGCGAATTGTTTATCTTTAACTATTTTGTCCTATAGTCTGGCTCAGGAGATGGGCCTGAATACTGAATTCCGTGATATAAAGATCCCAGAATACTGGACCCAGAACAATGGTCAAAGCCTGTTGAATGGTCATGTGAACCTGAATATTTTGGGCGGCAGAAGTATAGGTAAACATGGCAGTATTAATTACAATATGTTTAATTATGTGATTGATTTTGATGTGCAAAGTAATAAGAGCCATTTTCCGTCAGTGCCGCTGAAACAGCCACAGATCATTGGCATGTTTTATAATAATAAGGCTGCTGAAGCTATGATTTATGGCAAAGATGATTTGGCATATGCCTATCTGAAAGCGGCAATTTCTGTTGATCCCCAAGCTGCTGAAAGCTGGAATAACCTTGCTGTTCTATACAGACAGAAGCAACACTTTGAACTGGCAGAAAAGGCTTATTTGCTAGCTGCGAAAATGGCCCCTGACCAGCTTAACTCCAGAGCAAACCTTGCTTTGCTTTACGAAGTGATGGGACAAACAGATAAGGCTACCCATTTAAAACGTATAGTGGCTGCAAAAAGGGAACTGAATCCCTATTATCACATTATGCTGGGGCACGAATCTTTAGCTTCAGGACTGCCTCTGCAGGCTATTGAGTACTACAAAAAGAGCCTTACCTTAGATAAAAAATCAGCTGAGGCTATGTTTGGTCTGGCCAAAGCTCACTTGTCGCTAGGGCAAAAAGCCAAGGCTCAGCAGTACTTGCAGTCGGCCGAACAATCAGCTCCCAATCGCAGCGAACGTGAACGTTATCAATACAAACTAAAACTGCTGACAGCTGCGGCTGCGCAACATTAAGAGACTTCTGCCAGTGCTGTGTCGTTTTGTTTATTTTATCTGGCTGTTTTTCTGCACTCTGGCGCCTTGTGCTCTGCAGGCTCAATCGGCTTTATTGCATGATATTCAGCAGTTATCTGATGATCGTATGAGCGGGAGGAAAACGGCCACAGAAGGGGCACAACTTGCACGACAGTATATTCAGCAGCGCTTTGTTGATTTAGGTTTAACCGCATTAAAAGCAGATTTTCAGCATCCTTTTAGTTACAGGTCCGGCTTTTCTGACAAAGAAGGTATTAATCTGATTGCTGAACTAAAAGGTTGTACTCACCCTGATGCCTACATTGTGATGACGGCTCACTATGATCACTTAGGTATTGTTGCTGGAAAAGTATACAACGGTGCTGACGATAATGCCTCTGGAGTAGCGGCTATGCTGGCGCTGGCAGAACTGCTGAAAACTCAGCCTTGCCCTCATTATAGTTATCTTTTTGTTGCCACTGATGCAGAGGAGTCGGGGCTTTTTGGTGCAAAAGCTTTTGTCGCTGCGCCACCAGTAGCCTTGCAGCACATAGTGTTAAATCTCAATCTGGATATGCTCAGTCGGGGAGAACGGGCTAATCAGTTGTATCTGTATGGTGCATTTTCTTTGCCTGGTGTAGCGGACTATTTAAAAACTCAAGAGTTTTCGGTGAAGCTGAAATTGCGTAAAAGAGGCAAAGGATTAACAGGGAAGCATCAGTTGGACTGGGCTAACGCCAGCGATCATGCACCCTTTCGGCGTGCCGGAATTCCTTTTTTGTTTTTTGGGGTCGACTCGCACAAAGACTATCATACGCCGCAGGATGACTGGCAGAGAATTAACCCTGCTTATTTGCAGCGGATGTTTGACAGTCTGAGTCAGGTGGTGCTCTGGTTAGACAGACAACCGCCTGAATGGTATCAGGCGGCACGAAAAACTAAATAACTTCCTCTGATAGAGGCTAAGGAGCTGGGATCCACTCCGGATCGTCAGCCAAGCGAGGGAAAGCACCGCTGTTCCACTCTTCTTTAGCCTGGGCTAAACGCTCCGGACTACGAGCTACAAAGTTCCAGTTTAGCAATACTGGATCTTCCACCTCATCGCCTCCCAACACCATAAAATGTGCACCGTCATCACCAGCGACCACTGTTAAATCTTCGGTCATCACCAGCATTTGTCCTGCACTCAGTACTGGTTCTTTCAGTGAACCAGCAGCCAGATAAATGGCCAGCTGTTGCTCAGATTTAGGCAAATTCAGGCTGCTGCATGGCGTCAGTTTCAGTTCAGCATAACAACAGCGGGCTGGAAAACTTACGACTGAGGTCTGGGAAAAATAGTCGCCTAAGAGTACTCGTATCTCACTGCCTGGCACCTGAATTGCCGGAAATAATGCGGCAGGATAATGCTGGAAAGCTGGTTCTGATTCTGCTTCGTCTTCTGGCAAGATTAACCAGATTTGCATGCCTTCAACTTTCACTTGTTCAGTACGAATATCGGCAGGAATACGTTCGGAATGGGCGATGCCACGACCAGCACGCATCAGGTTGACTGCACCTGGCTCAATGCGCTGATTATTGCCAAGAGTGTCTCTATGCTGCATAGCACCGGAAAACAAGTAGGTCACAGTCGCCAGACCAATATGTGGATGCTGGCGCACGTCACCTTCGGTGCTGTCTGGAGTAAAAGTAGCAGGGCCCATATGATCAACAAAAATAAAGGGCCCAACGCGGCGCTGTGCTTTGGCAGGCAACAAACGTTTGATGATAAAACCAATATCACGTTCTTGTGGCTGAATAATCAGAGGTTCTGCCAGGCCTGTTGGTGCCGGTTCAGCTTTCAGGCTGGTGTGCACTTGCACTTCGGTTTGAGTCATTAGCTTGTGAATGGGGCATTTGTCAGCAATAGTCAGCAATTGCTCCCGTTGCTCTGTAGTTAATTCACCAATTAACTCCAGACGGACATGCAACTGGTACAGACCTTTTGCTTCAGCACTGTCATCCCGACTGATTTCAACTTTTACTTCTTGCAGCGGGATATTTTTGCGTTTTGCGTAAAGCTGTAACGTCATGGCCTTGCAGGTGGCGAGTGCAGCATCAAATAAATCATGCGGATCCGGCCCTGTCGCTGAGCCTCCGGCTGCTTCTGATACATCTGCATTCAACTGATGGCTGCTGATTTGGATGGTCTGACGTATTTGCCCCGGTGTATGTTGGCTGACAGTGATGGTCATAAATAAATCCTTTTTAAGGTAACTGAACTCAGCATAACTTAAATAGACTTGTATAAGTTCTATTCGTTCAGATCTAAGCTAAGTTGTCCTGCTGAGCTTGCCGATTTAACACCAGGCCGTGACGGCCTTTTCCGGCTGGCATGGCGTTGCACTACCTGATGTTTTTGCTCACGCCACCACTCTGAGTCCTGCTGCTGTTTGCATTCGGTGATGCGTTGTTTGGCCAGTCGCATTGCCTGTTGCAAGTCCACCACTGGCATAGGGTAATCAGTGCCCAACAAGCATCCATACTGGCGCTGCAAGGATAGTGGCATGAGCCAGGGTTGATGCAGCCAACTGTCTGGCAACAGCCGTAACTCAGAGCACCAGCGTCTGATAAAATGCCCTTGTGGATCTTTTTGCTGACTTTGTAGCACAGGGTTGTACATTCGGTTTGGATTGATACCCGTGGTGCCGGCTTGCATTTGAATTTGTGGATAATGAATGCCTGGTTCGTAGTCGACAAAACACTGGGCCAGATGTAAAGCAACCGGTCGCCAGTCCAGCCATAAGTGGTAGCAGGCGAAAGCCACTAACATGGCCCTGGCACGAAAATGCAACCAGCCTGTCGCCAGCAACGACCGCATGCAGGCATCAATCAGCGGATAGCCTGTATATCCATTCGACCAGGCCCAAAACCAATCTGAATTAAAGTCCTGCTTACGCAAGCGGGCGTAGCCCGGATGCAAGGCCTCGGTTTCAATTAACGGGTCGGATTCAAGCTTCTGAATAAAATGACAATGCCAGCGTAACCTGCTGTAAAAAGATGACAAGCCAAAGCTCAGCGCGGCTTGTTGTTTGATCTGCCTTAAGGTTTGCTGCTGCAAGGCTCTTAAACTGAGTTGTCCATAAGCCAGATAAGGGCTCAGGCGAGAACTGCTGTGTTGTGCTTTATCGGGTAACGAAATATGCCGGCTATAGTCTTTGGCTCTGTAATTAAAAAAGCTTTGTAATGTATCGGGCAAAACAAAGGCAGTCTGAGCCGAACTGCAGGGTATTAAATCCAAAGCTCTGTGTGGTCGAAAAGGCTGCAGCGGCTGACGGCTATGGCAAAGAAAGGGCAAGGCTGTTGGTTTTGGATACAAAGTACCTGATAAATAAGTATCAGCTTGTTCAGCCCACAGATCCCGGTTTTTCAGTGCCCGAAATACCGCATGTTGTTGATACTGCAGCCATGGAATAGCCAACTCTTTGAGTAGCTGCTTAACTGCCAGATCCCGCTGAAAAGTCCATAAATTGCCCGTTTCTTCGTGGCTGAGTACTTGAGTTATCGGAAACTCCTGACAGAGCTGTCGCAGCACCTGGGTAGCAGGGCCTTTTAGTACCAATAGTGACTGACCTAAAGCTGTTAACTGCTGATTTAAAAGCTGCAAGCTTTGTTCAATAAAGAGCCATTGCCGCACTGAGGTGTCGGGTTGTTGCCAATAATCTGGTTCAATAATATAAACAGGTAATACAGCACCGTGCCTTGCTGCATCTGCCAGAGGGCCATGGTCGTCAATGCGTAAATCCCGTTTAAACCAAACCAGACTGATCATGAGCTGACTTTTAGTTGTTGTAAAAAAGGCAACCAAAACTCTTGAACAGGCACCTGTGGCTCTGGTTGATGAACTAAGGAGCCTGTTGCAGTTTTGCCCGGTAACCAATGCCGGACAAAATCTCCTTTAGGATCATAAGTCAGAGCTTGTTTTATTTGATTAAACTGCCGGGCGCTGCTATTGCCGACTCCGGCGATATAAGCCCAGTTGCACCAATTGCTGGCGCAGTCGTAATCCAATAAGTGCTGCTCAAAAAAGGCTGCCCCTAAACGCCAGTCCTGCTGCAATTCAAAAATAAGGTAGCTGGCCACATTTTGCCGGCCACGGTTTGACATCCAGCCTGTGTGCAACAGCATCTTGATATTGGCATCGACAAAAGGCAGGCCAGTTTCACCTTTGCACCAGAGTTCAAACCGTGGATCGGCCTGAGGCGAAGAGAAATCCAGGGGTGGCCGAAAGGCATTTTTGCTAAACCAGGCCCGGCCATGCTGGCGCATTTGCCAGCGGAAATACTCTCGCCACAACAATTCAAAACGCAGCCAGTAGGTGGATTCATTAGCGACCTGCTGTTGTTCAAACTCCAGCACTTGTTGCCAGATATAACAAGGGGATAAAGTGCCATTAGCCAGATAAAAAGACCACAAACTGCTGTTCCAGTCCCCATCCAATGCATTACGGTTTTGTTTATAACGAATGATGGCATGTTGTTGCCAAATAAATTGCATCAGGCGCTCTAAGCCTGCAGCTTCATTAAAAAGTGCTGCTGTTGGCTGATGATCACGGCTGATAAAATCCAAAGCTGTGGTATCAAGAGCCAGGCTGGGGTCTGCATAAAACTGTGCAGAAACTGCATGCTGTTCTGGTGGCTGTACCCAAAGATTGGGTTCACGTTCTCGTCTGAATGCCGAAAAGCTTTTTGGCAGCGTAGCTAAATCAGGCCTGAGCTGATGCTGCAATAAAGAGTTGATATCAAAAAGTTTCAGCTTTAGGCCTGAGTGCTGTAGCTGTTGGTACTGCTCTGGTGCTGTGGGTTCTGCTGCTATTAAAGTGTCTGCATCGTACAATTCTGCCAGTTGTTGCAAACAAAAAGCTGTTGGACCAATACGTATATGCAGCACCCTTCGCTTGTGCTGCCACTGCTGTTGCCAGTTCAGCAGCAGTTTTAACTGAGCTTGCAAGCGCTGGATGCTCGCACGGGGCATGCCATATTGCGTACTCAAATACTCGTCAGGATCCAGCAGTACCACAGCTATCCGTTGGTCAAAGTCCGCCTGTTCGGATAACAGCAGATTGTCATGCCAGCGCATGGCTTGGTTAAACAGCACCAAAGCCCGTCTCATAGTTGCTCCAAATGGATTAGCAACTGCTGAGCTTTTTCAGTAATTTGTAATCGTTCTTCAGCCGATTTACGAAACCAGTTCTGATAACTCAGCTGCATTCTTGCGTTGCCGGATAGCAGCGTCTGATTCCGTTCAAGAAAATTCCAGTACAAGGCATTAAAAGGGCAAGCCATGGGGCTTGTGGTTTCACTAACGTCGTAGACACAACTTTTGCAGTAATTGCTCATCCGCTGAATGTATTTACCGCTGGCGGCATAAGGTTTGGAGGCCAACACGCCTTGATCCGCAAAAAGCGCCATGCCCAGGGTGTTTGGCAATTCAACCCATTCATAGGCGTCTGCATACACAGCCAGATACCAGTTACAAATTTCATCTACCGACAAGCCTGCCAAAAGTGCAAAGTTGCCGGTGATCATCAACCGTTGAATATGATGCGAGTAGGCGTACTTTATCGTGTGGCCAATGGCTTGTTGCATACAGCGCATTTTGGTGTCGCCTGTCCAATAATAGGATGGCAAAGCGGTGTGAGCCTGAAGAAAATTACGCTCTTTGTATTCTGGCATCAGTAACCAGTACAAACCCCGCACATATTCGCGCCAGCCAATCAATTGACGAATAAAACCTTCGGCAGCATTCAGCGGCACTTTGCCTTCCTTATAAGCCAGCTCCACTTTTTGGCAGACCCAGCGCACATCCAACAGACCGCAGTTTAAGTACATAGAGCAAATGCTGTGAAACAAATAAGGTTCATTCAGCTGCATTGCATCCTGATAATCACCAAAGAGTGGCAACTGATGCTCAACAAAATGCAAAAAGGCCTGGCGCGCCTGCTTGCCTGTGACAGCGTAATTAAAGCTGTCTGCATCACCCATATTGCTGGCGAATTGTTGTTTAACCAAAGCTATGACCGCTATGGTGATGTCGTCTGGCTCAAACTTCAGTATGTTCGGTAACTGTTGTTTTGAGGACAGGGCCTTTCTGTTACTGGCATCAAAATTCCACTGACCGCCAACAGGCTGATTGTTGTGCATCAAAAGGCCGGTATAGCGGCGCATTTCGCGATAAAAATACTCCATTCTGTATTGTGTTCTGCCTTGAGCCCAGTGCTGAAACATGGCTTTTGTGGCAATAAATCTGTCGTCTTCCAGCAGCAGTAAAGGGCGTTGGAACTGCTGTTGCCAGCTTAAAATTTCCTGTTCTAACCTGTATTCGCCACATTCGGTGATACAAATCTGGTCCAGCTGTGGATAGCGCGCCAGTTCAATGGCGACAGCTTCGGTCAGGCTGCTGACTTTTTGCTGGTAATCTATATAGCTGACATTGATGCCTTGTTGCTGCAGTACCGCAGCGAAATGGCGCATAGCACTGAAGATCAAGATGATTTTTTGCTTGTGGTGAGGGCTGTAACTGGCTTCACTGGCTACTTCAGCCATTAAAACTCTGTCTTGCGGTTGCAGGTCACGTAAAGAAGGCAGTGCAGGGCTGAGCTGATCTCCCAACACCAGTATTAACTTCGCCATAGACTTTGCCATTTAGTTTGCTTTTTGATACGGCAGGGGCTGTCAATCAGATCAATGAGTGTTATAAAAGGCTGATACCGTTGGATGAACAAAAAGCTGCGGCGAAAAGCCAGTGCAGACCGCTTATACTGGCGCTGCTGCGGTTATGATAAAGCAGAATTTTTGCTTCGGAGTGTGCTGTGATGAAATCAAAAAGCGTGAATACTAAAACAATCTTATCAGGGCTGTTTCTTACCAGCAGTCTGTTTGCCGCTGCAATTACAGCGCAGGAACATCATCATGAAGAACACGGCAGCCATACTCATGGCCAGGCTACTCTGACTTTTGTATTGGAAGGCAATGAAGCTGAGTTGGCTTTTGCCACTCCTACGGCGAACGTGGTAGGTTTTGAACATCAGGCTAAAGATGATGCGCAGCAACAACTGGTGCAAAAAATGATTGCTGATTTTACCGCCGCCACCTGGTTTAGTTTTGACGCGCAAGCTCACTGCACTGTAACCGGTACAGACATCAGCTCAGATTTAACAGCAGAACGTACCACTAAGCCGCAGCACGCAGATTTAAATGCCAATTACACTCTGGTTTGCCAGAATCCTGCACGTTTACAGGCATTGACGCTCGACTTAGCTGCTATTGCTGCTGGAGTGGAAAAAGTAACAGTGCAGTGGATAGTGAACGGTGAACAAGGGGCTGCGGACTGGGCTGCGGGATCTGGCGCTTTGTTTCTTACGTCGCAGTAAGTCAACAGAGCATTAATCACCCAATAAAAAATCGGCAAAAAGCCGATTTTTTTATTGGGTGAAAGAAATCACTTACTCGTAGCTATATTCTTCAATTTTATCGGCTTTCATTGAGTAGGCCGATTTTGCCAAATCATGGCTCATGGTTTCAGTGGTTAAAGTACCGCTGATCCAGAACGGCGAATAAATCATGTCACCCTGAATTTTTTGCTTATTAGTGACAAAAATAATCTGGTTTGGTGGTGGTGGTGGCACGTGAATACAAGCGCCAAAATAAGGTACCAGGAAGAAGGCTGTGACGTTTTGGTCTGCGTCGTATTCTACTGGCACAATAAAACCAGGAACCCTCACCTTTTTGTTATTCAGTTCGCCCTTTACATTGGCAGACATCAACACTTCATTCCATGCAGCTGCGGCCGGATCCTGATTAGCATAAGCCTGATTTAATGGACTGCCCGCTGGAGCTTCGCCACCTTCATGGCTGATTTCCGGCAGTTGTTCCATCTTTTTTAAATCTTCTTCCGGTAATAAATCTGTCCATTCCAATGTCTTGTAATCTTCAGCTTTTGCCGGTAACGCAGTAAATGCGACCAAAGTCAGAATTAACGCCATGTATAACGATTTAACCATTGGAGCCTCAGCCTCTGCTTATGTTATAAGGTCTCAAAAGAAGCCGTATCATAACATGAGCATTGTAATGTCAGAGCACACAGACCTGAAAATTCCGGCACTTGAACTCAAATCTTTAGTGTTCAGTTGGCCGGGTCAAGCCGCTTTATTGGATATACCGAAACTGCAATTAGAGCAGGGCCAGCATTTATTTATTTATGGTTCATCCGGTTCAGGCAAAACCACCTTACTGAATTTGCTGGCCGGAATTTACCCTTGTAAGTACGGTGATATTTTGATTGCCGGTCAGTCTATGGCTGCGTCATCAGCGGCCAAACGGGATCAATTACGTGCCTCTTCTATAGGGGTAGTGTTTCAGCAACTGAACTTAATTCCATATTTGTCGGTATTGCAAAACGTATTATTGGTCAGTGCTTTTGCCAAAAAAATCCCGCAAGCAGAACAACGAGCCCGTTACTTGTTACAAAAGCTGGGCTTAGAGCAACAGTTGTGGCAAGCGCCAGCCAATCAGTTAAGTGTTGGCCAGCAACAAAGGGTGGCAATAGCTCGCGCTTTGTTGAGTCAGCCTGCTTTATTGATTGCCGATGAGCCTACTTCAGCTTTGGACCATAAACACAGAGACGGCTTTATGCAGCTGATGCTTGCTGAAGCTGAATTGTGTGGCACTACAGTGGTATTTGTCAGTCACGACCCGGCTTTGCGTTCGTATTTTAAGTTTGAATTGGATATGGAACAGTTACATAAAGGAGTTCAGCCATGTTAATGCAGTTGGCAAGAGCCAGTTTATGGAACCGCAAAGGCACAGTGCTGATGACGGTTATTTCGTTAACCATCAGTATCGCCTTGTTATTGGGCATCGATCATATTCGTCATGAAGCCAAAAGCAGTTTCACCAGCACAGTATCAGGCACAGATTTGATTGTAGGTGCCCGTTCCAGCCAACTGAACTTGTTGTTGTATTCAGTGTTTCGTATTGGCAATGCCACCAATAATATCGGCTGGAAGAATTATCTGCAGGTAAAAACTCATCCGCAGGTGGCCTGGAGTATTCCGCTTTCCTTAGGGGATTCTCACCGGGGTTATAGGGTGATAGGCACCAACGAAGATTACTTTAAGTTTTATCAGTATGGTGAAAAGCAGCCACTGAAACTGGCGCAGGGTAAAGTTTTTGCTGGCGTGTATCAGGCGGTTTTAGGTTCTGTAGTCGCACAAAAACTCGGTTATACATTGGGCGAACAAATTATTTTGTCGCATGGTGTTGGCAGCGTCAGTTTTGCTCAGCACAAAGACAAGCCTTTTGAAGTGGTTGGTATTCTGGCTCCCACTGGTACTCCTGTGGATCAGAGTGTGCATATACCGCTTGAAGGCATTGAAGCTATTCATTTGGGCTGGCAAGGCGGTGGTATGCCTGCGCCAGGCCGGAGTGTCAGTGCTGAACAAAGCCTGGCTATGGATTTAGAGCCTAAAGTCATTACCGCTTATATGCTGGGGCTAAAATCTAAAATGGCAACTTTTGCTGTACAACGCCAGTTGAATGAATTTAAAGGCGAACCACTGTCCGCCATTTTGCCAGGTGTTGCTTTAGCCGAGCTGTGGCAAATGCTCAGCATGGTGGAAAATATGCTGCTGCTGATCACTGTATTAGTCATAGTGGCGACTCTGGTCGGTATAGTTACAACCTTGCTGGCAGGGTTAAAAGAACGTCAGCGTGAAATGGCCATATTACGTGCTGTAGGTGCTCCGGCTGCCACTGTATTTTTGCTGATCGAGCTGGAGTTATTGTTGATGGCGTTATTATCCATAGGCTCTGCTTTTGTTATTTTAGTCGCTGGTCTCTGGGGCTTCCGTGAATTATTAGCCAGTCAGTACGGGCTTTTTATCAGCATCAATCCATGGCATGACCAAACCGCATTGTTACTGGCAGCTGTGCTTGGCCTGACCTTATTGTTGGGTGCTATTCCGGCCTTTTTAGCGTATCGCAGAGCTTTAGCTTCAGGGCTGATGGTCAGGTTGTAACTGATTTGGGCATATCCGTTCTGGTTTATGCCCAAATTTTGTTGTTGTTTTAATCACATAGCGTACAAATTTCCTGGCAAATTTGTATTTCTCACTGGGATTTGTTTAATCATTTGTTATAGTAGAACTGCATCTACAATAGAAAAATGACAGAGCATGACTGCAGAGCAATCCAAATTAGAGCAACAACTGGCTAAGCTTCACCATCAATATATGGAACGGTTACAAGCCGATATTCCAGTTTTAGCCTCTCAGGTCGGTACCCTGGTGACCTTATCTGCTCAGTCGGACTGGCGTTCTGTGGTGCTTGCGCTTAAACATAAGTTTCATACTTTAGCGGGTTCAGCCGGTACTTTTGGTTTGCCGCAGTTAGGCAAGCTGGCAAAAAATCTGGAATTGCAGCTAAAAGACTGGCTGGAAGACGAGTCTGTGCCGGATCTTGGCAAAATTAATAGTTTTATGACCACTTTTCAGCAGGTGCAGTACGCCCATCAAAGCGGGCATCAGGTGATGAACCTGACTTCTGCCAAACTGGATCTGTTGCATGAGCAAAAGGCGACCATTTACGTACTGGAAGATGACGAAGAGATAGCCAATCATCTGACCCTGACTTTAGCCACTTTTGGCTATCAGCTCCAAAGTTACAGGCGCATTGCTGAATTGGATCAGGCGCTGAAAACGAAGCTACCTGATGCATTGATCCTTGATATCTCCTTGCCGGATGAAGAACAAACGGGTCTGGATTATATTGCTGAATTTCAGCAGAGTTTATCCGAAGCTTTACCTGTGCTGGTATTAACCAGTCATGACAGCTTTGAACATCACCTGCAGGCCGTGCGTATCGGCGCTCAGGGCTACTTTGTGAAGCCTTTAAATACCACAGCGCTGGAAGCCCGCTTACAGCGTTTATTGGCTGTAAGGCGGCGTGAGGCCTTCAGAGTGCTGATAGTAGATGATGATCAGCTGTTGGCTGAACATTATGCTTTAGTGCTGCAAGGCGCTGGCCTGCGGGCTGAGATTTTGCTGGACCCTTCACAAATTTATGATGGCCTGAGCCGTTTCCGCCCTGATGTTATTTTGCTGGATGTATTGATGCCCGGTTGTTCAGGCCCTGAACTGGCTCAACTGATCCGTTTACAGGATGAATGGCTCAGCGTACCTATTATTTATTTGTCCTCAGAAACAGATGGTGAACGCCAACTGGCGGCGTTAGTGAAAGGGGGCGATGATTTCCTGACTAAACCTATCACAGACACTGCGTTAATAGTGGCCGTTTTTGCCAGAGCCCAACGCGCCAGACAACTGGCCGATATGATGACAAAAGACAGCTTAACCGGCTTATTACAACACGCCAGAGTAAAAGAACGACTGAGCCATGAGCTGCAACGCAGTGAACGTACAGGTGAGCCTTTAAGTGTGGTGATGCTGGATATTGACCACTTTAAAAAGGTGAATGATAACTATGGTCATCTGACTGGTGATCAGGTGATCAGCAGTTTAGCGAGCTTACTGAAGCAGCAATTGCGTAAAACCGACATTATTGGTCGTTATGGCGGCGAAGAGTTTTTATTAATTTTACCTGACTGTAATCAGCAGCAAGCTTTTGGTCTGGTTGAGCAATTACGACAATCTTTTGCCAGCTTGCCTTTTAGTTTTGACTACCAGAATTTCCACTGTACTTTCAGTGCTGGTATTTGCCAGGCGACAGCCACAGATCAGACCGATCAAGTGATCGACCAGGCCGATAAAGCCTTATACGCCGCTAAACATGCAGGGCGAAATCAAACTCAACTGTATCAACCCCCTGCATAACACCAACTCAGCAGCTTACCTAAAGTGATCCTCAAGATGCAGCGTTTCAGCTCCAGGTGCTACTGCACAGGTGGCAGTAAGTTTTTTAACTGCTGTAATAAAGCAGGTAAGTCGATTCGGCTTTTGGCTAACACCAGGTCCACCTGATGCCGCTGCGCTTGATTTAACTCCTGAGCCGACCAAATCACCACTGGGATTTGTGGTTGTCGAACCGCTAATTCAGGCAGCAATTCCAACCCTGAGCCATCTGGCAAACCTATATCCAGTATGACTAAATCAAATCTTTGATTGTTGAGCAGCTGTAAGGCTGATTTAACACTGGTAGCTTGCACAGAGGACGCAAAATCAGCCAGGTGCATCGCCAGTATTTGGCCTAAGTGCGGATCATCTTCCACATGTAAAATCCGGGTGCTGTGTTTTTTATCCGCCCCTAATAATAATTCCAGTTTTCCTAACAACGAGGAGGGCGACACTGGTTTATCCAGCCAATCCAGCGCATTGATGCCGCCTAGTAACTGAGTATGGTTGTCTTTGGATTCTGAACTGACGATCAACACCGGAGTGGTTTGATACTGGCTGCGGCTGCGCAGTTCAGCAAAAAGAGCTGAACCGTGGCCATCGGGCAGGTTCAGATCCAGTGTAATGGCCTGATACTGGTCCTGATCCAAAGCGGCTATTGCTTCTTTCAGGGTTGCAGCACAACGGCTTTGATAACCCTGACTGTGCAGCAGTTGCATAATAAATCCAGCGACATGGGGATCATCTTCCACCACCAGTATTTTCGGCTGATTCAGGCTGGCTTGTCTGGCCTCTGCAAAGCTCAGATAGAAGCAACTGCCTCCTCTATTCAGGTTATAAAAGCCCACTTTGCCATCCATATGTTCGGTCAGCTCTTTGACTATAGATAAACCCAGACCAGTGCCTTCGCTTTTTCTGCTGTCTGCACCATCAGCTTGTGAGAACTTCTCAAAAATAAAAGCTTTAAATTCATCGGAGATGCCCGGCCCCTGGTCTTCTACCTCAATACGAACCTGATCTTCGTCCAGTATGGACCGTACTTTAACGACTGAACCTGCAGGGGAGAATTTGGCTGCATTGGACAATAAATTCGCCATGATTTGCTGAAATCTCATCGCATCCACCATCACCAAGGCGTCCTGCATCTCAGACAGTTGGAGTTGAACCTCGTATTTAGCAGCATAAGGCTGATTACTTTGTACAGCCTTGTCCAGCAGATCTGAAATCAGACAGAGGCTCATATCAAAATGCATTTTGCCTGCCACCAGTTTATCTATATCCAGCAAGTCGTTGATCAACTGGCTGAGTCTGGCGCTGTTATCTTTGGCGATATCCAGCATAGGCCTCACGGAGGCTGGCACAGGACCCAACACACCTCCAGTAACCAATGCCAGAGAGCCGGAAATAGAAGTCAGTGGAGTGCGTAGTTCATGGCTTACCATGGAGACAAACTGGTTTTTCATCTGCTCAATACGGCGACGCTCAGTGATATCCTGAATAATGGACCAGATTTGTTGTTCACCTTCATGGTTTTGGATCAGTACTCCAGTGACAGACACAGGCACCAAGTGCCCGTCATAGTGCAATAATTCATGTTCTTGCGGCCCATAACGGCCATAATGCTGCAGCTGCGCTATATGCTCGTTTGCCAGAGTGGCATAGTCGACAAATGATGGATTCTGACTACTGTCCCCCATAGTCTGATAACCCAGCATGCGATAAAACTCGGGGTTTGCCTCAAGAAAAACACCATCGGTGAAACGGTTCAGCACTATCGCCAATGGTGCCATCTGATACAAAGAGGATAACTTTTGCTGGCTCGAGCTTAAGGCTTGTAAGGCTTCGTGTTGCGAAGATACATCCCAGATAAAGCCATCTATATATAACAGTTCACCCTGCTCATCGAAAACCCCCTGACCCAGCTCTTGTACCCAGCGTAGGCTGCCATCTTTATGATAGAGCCGGTATTCCACACTAAAACGTTGCTTATTGGCCAAAGCTTGCTGCACAGAATCGTTGGTTCTTTCCGCATCGTCCGGATGATAAAGTTTGCCAAAATTCATCTCTTTGCTGCGGATGAGCTGCTGGGCTTTATAACCCGTCAGTGCAAATACTTCGTCACTGATAAAAAGCATGGTCCAGTTGGCGTCGTTACGGCATCTGTAGACTACACCTGGCAAGTTATCCAACATAGAACGGTAACGTTGTTCGCTCATCAGCAGGGCATGATTTAAGTGCTCCAGCTGGGTCACATCAATAGCGACACCTAAAAAACCGCGGATATTATTTTGTTCGTCGCGCATGGCCGACACACTCAGCCGTACTTGTTTTCGTTCGCCATTTTTGCAAATGTAAGTCCACTGCCTGGTTTCGCTTTGACCTTGCCTGGCCAGGTAGACAAAGACGTCGAAGCCCTGAATGTTCTGCTGATGATTTTTACTCAGTAGCTGACCCTGAGCTTCAACTTCTGCCGGATCGTGAAACAAGGCAGGGCTATGCTGACCCACCAGTTCGTCTGCGCTGTAGCCCAGCATACGTTCAGCCCCTGTATTAAACAGCTGAATGGTGCCGCCTGGGTCTACAGAAATCAGTGCTGCTTCAGTGGAGGAGTCAATAATGGCCTGAAGCCAGGAGCGGGTTTGCAGAATTTCGGTTTCTTTTTCTAATGCTTGCGTGACATCTGTGTGTACACCAAACATCAATAGCGGCTGACCATCGCTGGTCCAGCTCATCACTTTACCTATGGCATGGATCCATACCCAGTGCCCATCCTGATGCCTCATTCTGAATTTGGTATCGTAATAAGGGCTTTGTTGGGCGAAATGCTGGTTTAATAACTGTTGTGACTGAAGTAAATCGTCTGGATGGGTGAGCTCAGCCCACAAGCTAACCGAAGTGCAACTTTGTGGTTGCAGGCCCAGTAGTTCAAACCAGCGCTGATTATAAACAGTAGTTCCGGTTTGGACATTCCACTCCCAGGTGCCAAGGTTGGAGCCGTTGATAATGGCGTCCATCCGGTCATGTTCCTGCTTGATCTGAGCTTGTTGCTGATGCACTTCTGTGACATTGGCTGCAATAATCAAAATGCTTTCCACTTCAGCACGTTTATTTTTTTGAGGTACAAAATTGACTTCAAAAACCTGACCGCTGTCCGGTTTTGCATAAAAATGTACTTGTTCTCCGGTCAGGCAAAGCTCCAGCGAAGGTTTTGCTTCGGCAAAAGGGGCTTCGCCAAACACTTCAAGAATAGTTTTTCCCAACATATCGCCGGGTTCCAGCTCAAACCATTCAGCATATTTGTGGTTACAAAACAGGTAGCGAAACTGGGTGTCAACCTGGCCTAATAATAAGGGCGCATGTTCTATCACTGTGGTTAAAGTACGTTGTTGCCGATAATAAAGTTCAGCCTTTTGCCGTGCTTCTAATAGCTGCACTGCCTGCATACCAAGTAATGTCAGGCTGTGTTGTTGCTCAGGCGTCAGCTCCCTTATTTTGGTGTCCACCACACACAAAGTACCAAGCACAGCTCCATCACTTAAGGTCAGCGGGGTAGCCGCATATAAACGTATACCTTCAGTTTTCAGCACATCAGGGTTGTCGGCAAAACGAGGGTCTGCGCTGGCATCTGAGACATAAGTCAGACTATTTGGCTCTAAGATACTGTGGGCACAAAAGGAAATATCTCTTGAGGTTTGATGATGATCAAAACCAATTTTGGCTTTAAACCATTGCCTGTCTTTATCCACCAGTGTCAGCACAGCATAAGGGGTTTGGCAAATATGACTGGCTAATTGTACCAGTGCATCAAAGGCCGCCTCAGGCGCTGTATCAAGAATGTTCAACGAATGCAGAGTGGTTAAACGTTGTGTTTCATTGGGTGGAAAAGCTGCCCGCATACCAAATTCCAGACAATAGATATGAATTGAGTGTAACTGTAAATTTAGAAGCTTTTAAACAAAAAGAAGAAACAAAGCATGTATTTAGCATTTTAATGCGGGAATAAATACAAAACTATGTTGTGCATACCAGGGTTTAGCCTGACTTGTTGTAGCAAAAGGAAAATGCGGCGATTCCTGTGGCAAGCAATGCGCTGTTGCATATAACTCAAACTACAGTAGCTTTGGCTGAAATTTCGACAAAGTGACATGACAAAAACAACAAAGTCGACGAGCATGGGGTTTAAATACAGGGAATTCTGGCTGACTCAGAGCAGCAGCCCTGCGGCCTTAGTATCAAAGGGAGTTTTTATGTTCTGCAAAATTCTATTTTTATGTCTGATGTCTTTGGTAAGTGTTGCGCAAGCGTCAGAAGCGCAGCTGTTAAGGCAAGATTATCAAAGCACGGTAGATGGCTTAAAGCGGCAGTATTTTGTCTATTTGCCTGCGGGTTGTGATCAAAAAGCTGCACAAAAATGGCCTGTACTGTTGTTTTTGCATGGCAATGGTGAAAGGGGCAATGGCCTGGATGAGCTGGATTACACCATGGTTCACGGCCCTTTATATGAGGCATGGGTGCAAAAACGCGACCTGCCTTTTATTATGGTCGTGCCGCAATTGCATATGTTTGATATGGACAAGCTGCCTTATATTGCCAACCGCAGCAAAGAGGATATACCTAAGCGCTTGACTGAAGGTGTACCTGCACGCCCTGCGATGTTCTCATCGGATAAAGCGATAGAACCAGCTAAGGCCGTGACTGATATCTCTAAAGTGCCTGTGTTATTGCCAGATGGCTGGGAGAAGGCTGAGCAGGATTTGCTGGCTATGCTTGCCACAGTGCAAAAAAATTACCACACAGATACCAAACGACTTTATATCTCTGGTATCAGCTACGGTGGTTTTGGCACCTGGTATATGGCGAGCAAACACCCGGAGTTATTTGCAGCAGCTGCTCCTGTCGTGGCCTGGGGGCATCCGGATTTAATGCCATCTATAGCTGCAGCTAAACTACCGCTTTGGGTTATTGCTGCAGGCCGTGATTCGGCTATTAATAAAGATAACTTTTATCCGGGCATTGAGAAACTGCGCCAGTCAGGCCATACCAACGTGCGCTTTAGTATGCTGGAACAAGCCGAACACGACGCCTGGCGGCAAGTGTACGAAGGCTGGGATATTTATGGCTGGTTATTGGGGCAGGGGAAGTAGGGTTTTGGTTGACTGAGCTGGCGATTTAATAAAGTAAAAGGCCACCTTGCGGTGGCCTTTTGCTTGTGCGCCCAGCATGGGCGCATTCTTGCAGGTGAAAGTCCTGCCGTAAGCTGGCTACAGTGAACGAAGTGAAGCGCAACTGCAGAACG
>NZ_JAVDWR010000004.1:0-313241 GCF_031457405.1 Rheinheimera soli
AACAGCTGATCCAGTAATTGGTCTGTAATTGGCATTCTTTATCCCTTCCAAGGAGTTAGGTAGAATGCCACTTACACAGATTTTTTTACACTCTCCAAGGTTCTCCTTAACAGGCAATTCTCGGTTCGTGATTGTTCGCTGAAAAAAGTGATGAAGGTATTGTGTGACTCTGATCTAAAAACTAGTTTGTTTGTCGTCATTCGTTCTGAATCCTTTCAATATGTTGATTCATTTGTAAATACGATTAAGCATCGTGATCTTGTTGACCTCAATGCACAGTTAGATTTCGCTGAGAATCGCGCCGGAATAAGATTCTGTGGTTTTAAATATGATAATAAATATTATCCCCAGTTGTGGGCTGAAGACACTTTGCTGCATTCACTTAACGTAAAAAATGACATTATTTCTCTTGGTAAAATTTTGGAACGACTATTGGGTATGTGACATACATGACAATCAAATCAGGCGTTTCAAAGACATTACATCTTGAGTTATCCGCTTGCGATAGGTGCAGTGATTAGAGATTTTTCCATTTCGGTATATAGTAAAACCAACTCACTACACAGGACTGCCGTTATGAAAACAGGACTCGTGCTTGTTGCCGAAGCTAAAGAAAAAATTCAGGAACTGACAGTGCAGCAATTGGCTGCGTTATTGCAGACTAGTCAGGCGCGTATTATTGATGTGCGTGAACCTGCAGAGTTTGCCACTGGCCATATACCTACTGCTGTCAATATGCCGCGTGGGGTGCTGGAAATGCAATTGCCGCAGCATCCGGCTGTCGCGCAGCATAAGGATGCAGTTGAAGCTTTAACTGAATTGGCGAATCAGCCTTTGTATTTAATTTGCCGTTCCGGAGCCCGTTCGGCTTTAGCGGCGGAATCGCTGCAACGTATGGGTTTTCGTGACTTATACTCAATAGCTGGTGGTATGCAGGCTTGGGCCGACAGTGGTTTTCCTGTCAGGTAATAAAGCCGTGTTCAACCAAAGCGACCTAGACTTTAGTCGCAATCCCCTGCGGATGGTTTGACAGTCGCTGACAGAACAGAAACACTGCCAGAACCGAAATGCTACAGAGTTCACAACTCTGTGATGTTTTTTTCTGCCATGTTGTCTTCTGGCCTCTGTTGATGGGAAGTCGTTATGGAAAATCTACGGGCTGCATTGGGTTTTGTGGTGTTCTGGCTGCTGGCGCAGATACTGTACTTGTGGCTGAACTGGAATAGCTGGCTGCTGGTGCTGTTCAATCTGTTTGCTGTAGGTGGTTTCCTGTTGTGGGCCGGCCGAAAACAACCAGAACCTCAGCCGCAAAATGAATCCAATGCGCTGGCTGACAGTGCCCATCATATTACCGAAGCCACTTCAAAAATGGCGATAGGTGCAGCCGAAGTTTCCTTTTATATCGATGGTTTAATTAAAGATATCAAACACAGTGGCGACGATTGTGGTCAGATCGGCAGCGCCGCTTCAGCTTTGGCCGATACCAGCGGTCAACTCACAGATAATTTGCAACAAATCAGCCATAGCATTACCCATACCGCCAATGCCTGTAGCACTGCCGATCAACGCCTGCAGAAAAGTGTAGATAATATCAACCAGTTAGCTAACGCGGTGAGCGATGCAGCGGCCCGTTTGGAGCAACTCAAAGGCAGCGCTGACGATATTCAGCGTATTACTGAAGTGATCACTGGCGTGGCCAATCAAACCAATTTATTAGCGTTGAACGCTGCTATTGAAGCGGCGCGGGCTGGCGAACAAGGCCGTGGTTTTGCTGTAGTGGCAGATGAAGTGCGGGCCTTGGCGGGCAAAACCTCAGAAGCCACTAAAGATATAGCCAAAATGCTGGCTGATATTCGCAGCCAAAGCGAACAAACTGCGGATGTGATGACACAACTTGTGCAGTTAAGTGCGGATGTGCAGCAGGAATTACATAGCGTCGCCTCAGGTTTTAATGGCATCAATACTGAAGTAGGGCAGGTATCTGCTGCGCTGGAGCAAATTGAGCAGGTCAGTACTGGTCTGGAAAATACCAGCCAGCAACTGGGCCAGTCGATTCAGAGTATTAATAAGGCCTTATCGGCAATAGAACATAAAGGCAGTACAGTGGCAGAACAAGCCGTTGAATTATCGGTGGAAACCGAAAGTATTTACCGCGAACTCAGCACTGTCACCAGTCAGAGTTTCTTTAACCCTGTTTTAAAAGAAGCTCAGCAAGCAGCTACTGCCATAGGCGCTTTATTTGAAAAAGCCCTGAGCGAAGGCAAACTGACCGAGCAGCAATTATTTGCCGAGCAGTACAAGGCTATAGCTAATACCAATCCACAGAAATTCCATACAGCTTACGACAGTTTTACTGACCAGTTTTTCCCGCAGATCCAGGAGCCTATTTTAGAGCGTCATAGCAATGTGTTGTACGCTGGTGGCGTGGACCGTAAAGGTTATTTCCCCACCCACAATAAAAAATACAGCCAGACCTTAACAGGCAACTACGAGAAAGACTTACTGCAAAACCGCACCAAACGTATCTTTGGCGACCGCACCGGCAGCCGCTGTGGCAGCAACACCCAGCCTATGCTGCTGCAAACTTATAAACGCGACACAGGCGAAATTCTGCATGATTTATCAGTGCCCATTATGGTCAAAGGTCGGCATTGGGGTGGATTCAGGATTGGGTTTAAGCGGGTTTGAATAGCTATATGAAACAAATAAAATGAAAAAAGTTCTGATTGTTACAGGAGGCAGTCGCGGTATTGGCGCTGCTACTGCAAAACTGGCTGCTACTCAGGGTTATGCGGTTTGCGTGAATTATCTGCGTAATCAACAAGCTGCAGATGCCGTTGTTGCAGAAATTCAGGCTTTAGGTGGCACAGCTATAGCGATGCAGGCGGATCTTTCTGTTGAAGCTCAAGTTTTAGCTTTATTTCATCGTGTTGATCTGGAGTTGGGGCCCGTGACAGCATTGGTAAATAACGCTGGTATTTTGGAGAAACAAAGTAGCTTGTTGGATATGGATCAAAGCCGTTTGCAACGGGTATTTGCAGCTAATGTGATGGGCCCTATGTTATGCGCGCGTGAAGCTGTAAAGCGTATGTCGGTAAAATTTGGCGGCACAGGCGGGGCTATTGTAAATGTATCTTCTGTGGCCTCTCTTTTAGGTGCGCCTGGAGAATACATTGATTACGCTGCATCCAAAGGTGCTCTGGATAGCTTCACTATAGGTTTATCTAAAGAGGTGGCTGATCAGGGCATTCGAGTGAATTCAGTCCGGCCAGGTTTTATTTATACAGATATTCACGCCAGCGGCGGTGAGCCTAGGCGGGTTGATCGCATTAAAGATGCCATTCCAATGAAGCGAGGTGGCCAGCCAGAAGAAGTTGCACAGGCGATTTTATGGCTATTATCCGATCAGGCCTCTTATGCCACCGGCACTTTTATTGATTTGGCAGGAGGGAGGTAAGGGGTAACATATTATCAAAATGAGCTGGCTATCTGAAAATGACTGCTTATACAGTGCAAGTCCCACACTGTTTTGACGCTGTAATCTGATAACTCACCAACCTAAATCCCATCCCCTCAAACTGCCAGAATTTAGCTTGCGTATCTGGCTGAATAATTTGCTGGATTAGTAACATAGCTTGCATAGAGCCGATGATCCCAAGCAAAGGGGCTAAAACGCCTAAGCTGCTGCAATTGCCGGATTGGTCTGTTAAATCCGGGAATAAGCATTGGTAACAAGGGCTGCGGCTTTGGGCAAAAGGCCAAAGCATCAACTGGCCTTGTTGGGCTATAGCGGCAGCGCTTATCAGGCTGACTTGACGCTGCTGACAAAGTTGGTTAATTAGTTTTCGGCTTTGGAAGTTATCGGTACAGTCCAGCACCCAGTCGGTGTTTGCTAATAATTTATTGGCATTGTCAGCGCTAAAATGCTGCTCTATAGCTGTGATTTGCACATGCGGATTGAGCTGTTTTAGCTGGCGCGTTGCCATTTTGGCTTTATTAAAACCTCTGTCGCTGTCGCGGAATAAAATTTGCCGTTGCAGGTTAGACAGTGCCACTTTATCGCCATCGACAAGCGTCAGTTGGCCTATACCTGATGACACCAGATACTGGCTGGCGGCATTGCCTAAACCACCACAACCTATCAGCAATACCTTAGTCTGTTTCAGTTTTAACTGAGCTGCTTCGCCAAAACCGGGCAACATCAATTGGCGGCTATAGCGAATAAATTCTAAATCATTGAGCATGGCTTTTGCTCCAGTTGGGCCCCGGCGATCAGCTGCTGCATTTGTTGCACCCATAGTGTGGGCTCTGCAGCTTTGGCAAAAGCCTGTACTACCGCCAGATGTTGGATGCCACAGGCCAACACTGCTTGGGCATTGTGTTCATGAATGCCACCAATAGCGACCAGCGGAATAGTGGGGAATAAGGCAGAGTATCGAGCAAGTTTTTGCAGCCCCTGTAATTTGCCACCCATCTCCTTGGTTTGAGTGGCAAAAACAGCGCCTATTGCCAGATAACTGGGCTGAAATTGCTGCGCTCTTAATAGTTTATAAAAACCATGGCTGGATAAACCCAGCCGCAGTCCGGCTTGTCGCAAAGCTGCTAAGTTGGCGCTGTTGATATCTTCCTGACCTAAATGCACACCATAAGCGCCCAACTCCAGCGCTAATTGCCAGTGATCGTTAATAAAAAGCTGAATATCATGCTGCTGACAGAGCTGGATTGCCTGCTGGATTTCTTGCCTCAATAGCACCTGATCTGTGCTTTTTATCCGCAGTTGCAGGGTTTTAACTCCGGCCGCTAAAGCCCTTTGTAGCTCTGCCACTGAAGGCACTATTACATATAAACCTAAAGGCGCTTTTAAAGGCGCAAAGGATTTGGCTGGCGGTTGCAGATCCTCAGTGAGTAACTCTGGTAAATAATCTGCTTTGGCTGGAAAACCCCAATGCCCTAAAGTGCCAGAACACTCTGTGATGGCAACAGGCTGACTTAAACCCTGATTGATATAGCTTTTTGCCACCACAAAAGCATCTTCCAGCGCATAACCTAAAGCCAAAGCTGCTGCCAAAGCGCTGCTAAAACAACAGCCTGTGCCATGGTTAAACTGGTGCTGTTGGCGTGGACTGCGAAGGCTGATCTGATGGCTATAGGCTGGATAACCACGGAAACTAAACTGTGGGCTGATAAAAAGCTCGTCTGTGCAGCTTTGTGTATCAAAGTTGTGGCCGCCTTTCACTAATACTGCCTTCACGCCAAACTCAAACAATTGCTGCACCGCTTGCTTAGCAGGAGCAGCTTTAGTGAATGCTTCCAACTCTGGTAAATTGGGAGTTAATAAGTCGAGTTGTGGCAATAAGTGTTGCATCACAGCCTGGTATAAATCAGCGTCCGCCATCCTTGAACCCGAACTGCTGATGGCTACAGGGTCGTAAATCACCAACAGATCAGTTTGTTGTTGTCTGAGTTCTTGTAAAAAGTCAGCTAACCAAAGCACCTGAAGTTTATTCACCAGCAAACCAATTTTAATCACAGTGGGTTTTGCATCTTTCAGTAAAGCCATAGCCTGCTGGTGCAGCATAGCCACAGATACAGCCATACAGCTATCAACGCCTGAACTATGCTGGGCGGTTATAGCTGTAACTAAAGTGCATAAGTGCAAGGGCTGCTCTGGTGTTGAAAAACTCTGGCTGGTTTTTAAGTCGGCCTGAATACCGGCACCTGCGCTATTGTCTGAGCCTGCAATACTCCAAATCACAGTGGTTTTATTGGCTCGATTTGCTGAATCAGTCATTGCGCCTCCTGTAACCAAAACGGCATACCAAGCACAGGTGTAGAAGGGCTGGCAAAATCCTGTTTTGGCATAGCACCAGCTAAAAATGCCGAACGGCCCGCTGCTACTGCCTGTGAAAAAGCCTGAGCCATCAATACAGGATCTTTGGCCAAAGCCACGGCAGAATTCAGTAATACGCCATCAAACCCCATTTCCATCACCTGACAGGCGTGACTGGGCAAACCTAAACCTGCATCCACTATTAAAGTGGCGTCTGGTAAACGTTCCCTTAAAGTCCGCAGCGCATAAGGGTTTAACACACCCAAGCCCGAACCTATAGGCGCAGCCCAAGGCATCAGCACCTTGCAGCCCAACTCATACAGCCTTTTGCATAACACCAAATCGTCAGTGCAATAAGGCAAGACTTCAAAGCCATCAGCCAGCAATTGCTCAGCCGCTTGCAGCAATAAAATGGGGTCGGGCTGCAGGTTGTAGTCGTCTCCTATCAGTTCCAGCTTGATCCAGTTGGTTTGAAACAACTCCCGCGACATTTGCGCCAAAGTCACGGCTTGTTGCACTGAATGGCAGCCTGCCGTATTAGGCAACAGCCTGAGTTTTAAGTCGCGGATCAACTGCCAGAACTGCTCGCCCCCTTGTTGCTCGGGTGCCTGCCGCCTTAAGCTTAAAGTCACAGCTTCACAGCCACTTTGCTGCAATGCCTGCTGCATTAAAGCCGGGTTTGGATATAAGGCGCTGCCTAAAATCAGCCTGCTGTTAAGTGTTTGGCCGTAAATCTTAAATTCGGGTTGCATGCTTAACCTCCGGCTATTGGGCTGACAATATCCAGTTGATCACCAGCTTTAAGCGCAATCTCCGGATACTGAGCTGCGGCAATAAAACGGCCATTTAAAGCCACAGCAAAAGGGGCTTTAAAACGCGGCAATAAATCGCTTAATTGACTGGAGTTTAAGATTTCGGTTTTGCCATTCAGCCAGATATTCACTGTGGTATCAGTCACTTCAGCCATAACACAGCTCCTTAGTTTCACTGAACTGCAGCAAAGCCAGCTGAGCGACCTGTTCAGCTAAAGCCGGGCCTAATAAATACCCATGGCGATATAAACCATTAACCCGAATCAAGCCGGGCTTTTGCTGTATTTCAGGTCTGTTATCTGGCAAAGCCGGGCGTGCTGAGGCTTGTAAGCTTAAAATTTCAGCATCGGCAAAAGCAGGGTCTACTGAATACAAAGCCGATAACAGTTCAAGCGCCGAACGCACCGAAGGGCCGGATTGATCAGCCGACTCCAGCTCTGTAGCGCCCACCACAAAAATGCCTTCACCTTTGGGTGCTATATAAAGCGCATAACGGGGATGGAATAACCGCACAGGGCGGCTTAATTTTACTGCTGGTGCTTTCACTCTCAGTACTTCACCCCGCACAGATCTGAGCTGCGGCAACTCGGTTGAAGCCCCTAAACCACGGCAATCAATCACCAGATCAGCTTGTTGCAACTTGCCATTACACCAAAGCTCATCACCCTGAAATTCAGTTGTGGACTGAGCTTCCAGCGACACAGCTCTTTGTTGCAATAGCTGCAGGGAATGATCTAAAAAAGCCTGATTATCTAACTGACCTTCACCCGGTAAATAACAGCCATGCTGAAAACGCCCGGCTAACGAAGGCTCAAGTTCTGCCAGTTCAGTTTTAGTCAGCCATTGAGCTTTGTATTCAGGCTGAGCTTTAATTTGGCTGACCAAATGCAATAACAGGTGCTGTTGCTGTGGGTGTGCCAGCAGCAAAGCCCCTTGTTGTTGCAGGCCAAAATCCGGCAACTGTTGTTGTAACTGTTGCCAGAGCGGCATGCTGCGATAGCCCAGCTCAACTAAATCCTGATCCAAAAGCACAGACTCAGCCAAAGGCGACAACATAGCGGCAGCAGCAAAAGCTGCACTATGTTGATACATCGTTGGAGTAGCAGTGAAACTACCCTTTTCCAGCAGGCGAATACGGGCTGGCTTTGGCCACAGTCCGGGTTCGGACAAGGCCAAAGCGCATAATCGTCCCATTAAACCGCCACCGAGGATCAGCAGCGTCGGGCTCATAGCGTAGGTTCTTCTGTTATTTGGTCAGCCAGTGTTTTATCCGAACCGTGATAAAGCTCTGCACCAGACTGGCGGAACTGCTGCGCCTTTTTCTGCATTTCTGCTTGTTGCTGTTCAGTATCCAGCTGCTTTACTTCAATACTTGCAGCGTACTCGCGCACATCCTGACTAATTTTCATCGAACAAAACTTAGGGCCACACATAGAACAAAAGTGCGCTACTTTGCCGGATTCCTGTGGCAGCGTTTGATCATGGTAAGAGCGGGCGCGTTCGGGGTCTAAACTTAAATTAAACTGATCCTGCCAGCGGAACTCAAAACGGGCTTTGGATAAAGCATCATCCCGAATTTGTGCACCAGGATGGCCTTTGGCTAAATCGGCAGCGTGGGCGGCAATTTTGTAGGCGATCATGCCTTCTTTGACATCGTTTTTATCAGGTAAACCCAAGTGCTCTTTGGGCGTGACATAACAAAGCATAGCGCAGCCATACCAGCCAATCTGAGCAGCGCCAATGGCCGACGTCAGATGATCGTAACCCGGTGCTATATCAGTGGTTAGCGGGCCTAAAGTATAAAAAGGCGCTTCGGCGCAGTATTCCAGTTGCAACTGCATATTTTCACGGATCAACTGCATAGGCACATGGCCAGGGCCTTCTACCATTACCTGCACATCTTTAGCCCAGGCGCGGTGTGTCAACTCGCCTAAGGTTTTCAGCTCGGCAAATTGTGCTTCGTCATTGGCATCGGCTATAGAACCAGGACGCAGGCCATCACCCAAACTAAAACTGATATCGTAAGAGCGCATAATGTCGCAGATATCGTCAAAGTGTTGATATAAAAAGTTTTCCTGATGATGCGCCAGACACCATTTGGCCATAATAGAGCCACCACGCGAGACTATGCCGGTCAGGCGTTTGGCTGTCATAGGCACATAAGCTAAGCGCACTCCGGCGTGAATAGTAAAATAATCCACCCCTTGTTCGGCCTGCTCAATTAAGGTATCGCGGAATAATTCCCAGCTTAAGTCTTCGGCTATGCCACCTACTTTTTCCAGCGCCTGATACAAAGGCACAGTACCAATAGGCACCGGGCTGTTGCGGATAATCCATTCGCGGGTTTGATGAATATAACGGCCAGTGGATAAATCCATCACAGTATCTGCGCCCCAGCGCGTGGCCCACAGCAGCTTTTCCACTTCTTCTTCAATGGACGAACTAACGGCTGAGTTGCCGATATTGGCGTTCACCTTCACCAGAAAGTTACGGCCAATAATCATGGGTTCAATTTCAGGATGATTGATATTTGCGGGCAAAATGGCACGGCCTGCCGCTATTTCCTGCCGGACAAATTCAGCGGTAATTTGCTTGGGTAAGTTGGCGCCAAAGCTCTGTCCCGGATGTTGGGTTCTGGCTTCTGTGGCTGCAGCCAAATTAGCGCGGCTTAAGTTTTCCCGGATAGCCACGTATTCCATTTCAGGCGTGATGATGCCACGGCGGGCGTAAGCCAGTTGAGTTACAGCCACACCTATTTTGGCTTTACGTCTTTGGTTCACACTTTCAAATCTTAAGCTTTGCAGGCTTTCATCCAACCACTGCTCCTTGCTGTAGACAGAGCCAAAGTCGGTGATCAAATCCGTGTCACCACGCTCTTTGATCCAGTCGGTACGAAGGGCTGGCAAACCTTTACGGATATCTATTTTGGCATCTGGGCAGGAATAAGGACCTGATGTGTCGTACACCCGAACCGGGGTATTGGGCTGAAATAAAGGATTGTCTTTAGTGCCGCCAATTAAACTGGGCTGTAGTTCAATTTCACGCATGCCCACTTTCACGCCGGGCAAGTCGCCTTCAATATACACCTTGCGGCTGGCGGGATAAGGCTGGCCCTGAAACTGCTGAATAAATTGTTCGGCGGCAGCGCGGGTGGCGCGACGGTTTTGATTTTCTGACATATAAACTCCGATGAAATAATTAAATAGTTAATTTTCAACAGAGCTTGGGAAAAGCGTGGACAGCCATCAACAGATGAGCCGAATGAGTGCGCCAACAGGCAGACGGATCACCGCCGCTATTAGCGCTCTTGTTTCCCTCCGCAGGTATTATCCTGTTCAGGTTCCACGGATTCCGCCCAAGGGCGGTCTCAGCTGACAAACAAGGTTTGTGCAGCACTCCGACAAGCTAAGTGCAGCCAGCATAAACAGCTTTTCCCCAGGCGGCAAGGGGGAATTGGTGAATGGCGTGTTGCGACCTTGTGTTTTCTGTGGTCAAATTTGTGGCAACAACTGACTTAAAGCTTTCTCAAATGCGGCTAAAAAATTGTAGGGGTCGGGTTTATCCCGACCCGCAGACGATTGAGCTATGTGCGCTGTAGGTTGCACTCGCTGCGAAGCGGCAGTGCAACAAGATAATTCACTCAATATTCCTTCTATCTAAAAAAATACTCTTGAAATAGAAGCACATAAGATCTAGCTTGATGTAAATGAACATCAGGGGCAGGTGTAAAAAATGTCCACTCCACAGCCGTTATGCCGTTTGTTGAATCTAATGATTTTTCTGATAGGAGGTATCAATGCAAAATGATCAAGTCGTGGTTGGTATAGCATGGTATCAGCGTGAACATTGGGAGCGGTTAAAGCAAATAGCAGATGACAGTGCCGCTATGGATGACAGTTATGATGAGTGGAAAAAGAATGCGAATGCAGGTATGCATCAAATCCGCTTAACTGATAAGACGGCCTTGAGGGTAAATGTAGATATCGATGAACTGCTTAAGTGGTGTGCAGAGCATCATAAACCTATGAATTCAGCCGCAAGGGCGGAGTTTGTGTCTGAAAAGCTACGTGCCAGATTCGATAAAACATAACAATTTTATGCTGGGAATAGTGATCACATACTTGCAAGTGAAGTCAGGAGATCCTTGATATTGTGCAGCTACTTTAAGCGGCATTTTTTGAGGTTTTATCTGAAAGCTCAGATCTTATGCGACTTAATCGAAAGCTCAAAACCACAGGCATGGGCGTATTTCACCAGCGTAGACCAGCTTGGATTGGAATTACCTTTTTCTAAACGGCTGATATTGCTCTTTTGCGTCTGCATCCTTTGCGCAACCTGTTCTTGTGTGAGCCCGGCTTTAGTACGCATCGAGAGGAGTTGATCGATAAAGTTAAATTCAGCCTCCAACTGCTCGTATTCGGCTTTCACTTCAGTGTTATTTAAAGCACGTTGTTTAAGTTTTTGCAGACTCATCAATATTGAACCTCTTTTTGTCGTTCGCGAGCCAGACGCTAACTTTGTTGGCTTTTGCTTTTACTTTGTCGCCTTCACTTACTAAAGCACCATTGTGAGTCAGATGAAAATAAAATATTCGAAATTATCATTTTAGGTCATTTGCTTGTGGATTCGTATTTGATCGAGCCGCTATGATAGTTGTTTGGTATATCCTTTGATTTTCCGGGCTATATCCATACTTTTTTGCTATTAATCAGTGGCTAACGAGCGCCGTTTCGCGGCCAGAAATAGAACAAGTTATCTGCTGTGTTGTCCGCCACCAGTGGTTATAGAAGGAGTATGCTTTGACGGAAATTGATTATACAAAATATACCTTAGAGGAATTACTCGATTGTCAGCGGGAAATAGACAGAGAAGTTCACCCTGAGCGAGCTAACGAAATTGACTTACTGATTAGAGATAGAGCTAAAAATAAAGCAGTTCAAAGAGTGTCGATGGCAGATGAACAGGGAAATATAGCCTCTATAAAAACTGGCAGAATGCCTTCTCTGGGCCAAGGCTTAAGTGAAGTTATCGGTGGCACCATCTTCGGCCTGATATGGATCAGCGCGACCAGCAAAGAAGACAGTCCAGAATACTGGAGTCTGATTGGCTACTTCATCATAGTGTCTTCGATAATTGGCGGTGCTTACCATATTTATAATGCTTTAGCGAAAAATAGATTTTCAACACTCGACATAGTAGCTCCGGATAAAGAACCAGATCCTTTTAATCAACTCATGGGGTTTGAACATCAGACAAAAGTCGGCAGCGCCCGTTTTTGTGTAAGCTGTGGTTCGTCAATTAAGGGTGAGTACAAGTTTTGCCCAAAATGTGGGATGGAAGTTTAGCCGGATTTAGAATGTTGCAGCAAAGGCTAAAGTGAAATCTTTGGAGGCGAGTTAGTTTACTTTTTAGAATCGGGTTAACTTGTTGAACAAGCCAGTAAGGCTCAGGATTGAAAAGATGATGATAAAATTTTTACCTTTGTTAGCAGCTTTCCTTTTAAGTGCCTGCGTAGTTATATCTGAAGAGTATTTTCATCCTCAAGCCGTTGGTGCTGAAGTGGAGAAAGAATCATGTCGAGGCAAGGTTGGTGCAGACAATCAGCTTGTTTACACATTCGACAATGTGAGATTGATGCTACGTATAAAGGAGTACAGCGGTAAAACCAATCTAGGGATTGAGTTCAGAGTCGCTGAGTCAGGAACTGTTGCTTGGCCTGATCAACTGGTGGAGCTGTATGTCGATGATCTAAAAACAAGCTTTAGTGTGAAAAGCTTTCGTCGGCTAAGAGCAGAGAGCGGCGACTTGATAACAAAAGACTATGCGGTCGGAACTCTGATGGACAACACATCTCTGGAAGACTACGAAACATTTCATGAGAGTTTCATTGTTCAGGAAAAGAAATCGGCCGTGGTTAAAATTGAGCAAATCAAAGTGATTGTTAATGGCAAATTGCATGTACTGAAAGATATTCTTTTTACAAAAAAGAAAGGGGTCTTTCTGCACCCACTGAATTGCTAAAGCGAAAAGCTGGACGCAACTCTTGCCTTGCCCCGCAGTTTATTCCATGGAATGAGCCGCAGCTTATGGACGCTGATGACCAAGCGTCCAACCGCACCAAACCTACAAGGCTTTGTAGCTAACACCTTCCTCTAAACCACAACTATGACTGCTGGTGTTTTTAAAAGTGACGGGTATGGTTTGGCCGCAGGGTAGTTTGTTATAGCCAGGTGGCAGGTTGGGGCCACATTGCTGCACATCAAAATGCAAATGCTGGCTTAATGTCTGACCCGTATCACCACTGATGGCGATCAGGTCGCCAGCTTTTACTTTGTCCCCTTCATTCACTAAAGCACCGTTGTGGGTCAGGTGGAAGTAGCGCGCTATGGTGCCGTCACTGTGTCGGATAAAAACGTAGTTCTCTTCCAAATCTTTACCGTTGCCATCATGAAATGTTTCCCGTACTGCAACCACTTCGCCCGCTCTTGAGGCTACTATTTTTGTGCCTATGGGCATATCAAAGTCGATCGCATAAAGACCAACACCCTGGTTTGATGCCCGGTAATGACCAGTTGAAACTACGACAGGAAAGGCTTCACCTACCTGATAAGGTAATAGATAAGGGGAACTTTGTTGGTCAGGGTAGAGGTCGCAATCCATTTCAGGCTGAGCGCAAGCCATGGTGGATGTCAGAATCAATGCGTTGATTATAAATAATTTTTTCATCAATTTTATCCAGAGTAAAATAGCTTAGTCGAAGCACCTGGCCTGAAGGTTTAAATCGGGCTAAAAAATAGTGGCGATTCAGGGGGGAGATCACAAGTCTAATTGGAGTAACCGTCATTTTTATAACCTTTATTTATCATTTCAACTCAGCCACAAGAAGATCCAGTCAATTTATGCTAATTTGCCTGCGGTGTGCCATTTTGAAAAGACTTGCCTGTGGACAGACGTCAGTTTTTAATCCTAAGCGGCGGTGCTGCTGTAACAACAGTTTCTGGCTGTCAGTTCAGCCCGACTGTAGCTTTGCCTGAAGCTACTGACTGGCAGCAGCTAAAAGCTAATTTTTCCGGCCAGTTATTGTTTCCTTCAGATGCTGGTTTCCATCGTTTTTATAAAGCGGCCAATTCCCGTTACGACTCAATTATTCCTGCTGTGATAGCGCGTTGTGCCACTACGGCCGATGTACAGCTGGTTTTAGCTTTTGCCCGCCGTTATCAATTGCCCATTACAGGCCGTAGTGGCGGTCATAATTATGCGGGTTACTCCAGTACTCAGGGTATTTTGCTGGATTTGGCTTTGATGGCCGATATTCAGTTTCAGCCCGAAGACAACACAGCCTGGATAGGTGCCGGGGTTAAATTAGGGGATGTGTACGACCAGCTTAGTAAAAAAGGCCGTTCTATTCCTGCTGGTAGTTGTGTTGGGGTGGGTGTTGCAGGTTTAACTCAGGGCGGCGGTTTTGGTATTGCCGACCGCTTGTACGGTTTAACCTGTGATGCAGTGCTGGAAGCAGAAGTAGTTACAGTGAGCGGCGAAGTGCTGCGTTGCAACGCGAAGCAAAATACCGATTTATTCTGGGGCTTAAAAGGCGGCGGTGGTGGTCAGTTTGGCATAGTCACCCGCTTTAAATTTCAAACTTTTGCCAGCAGCGATATCTTAGTTTGCAGGGCTTTTTTTGCGCTGAAAGACGCTTTGGCTGTGCTGAGAGCCTGGCAAGGCTGGAGTCAGCAGTTACCGGAACAGCTATGGTCGCAAGTTGCTTTATGGTGGAGCGGCGACACAAGCCGTGAACTGGTGGTGCAAATACGGCTTACCAGTTTGGGTTTAGCTGAGCAGGCGCAGCAACTCTGGCAAAACTGGTTGCAGCTTTTGAAAGTAGAGCCGCTAACCCAGGAAGTGGCTTTGCATCCGTACCGGGATTTTATGCTCAGTGATTGTGATGGTTTAGAGATGCCTGAATGTAAACTGCCACATCAGTCGGAGCAGGCCAAGCTCAACCGCACTGCTATGGCTGGTAGTTCGGACTTTTTTAATCAGTCTATTGAGCCGGCTGGTTTAACGGCTTTGCTGGAACAGGTGCAGTTACGTCAGCAGCAAGGACTTTCAGGCGGTATTTTATTAACCTTGATGGGCGGGGCTATTGGTTCAGTTGCCACAGAACAGACCGCTTTTGTGCACAGAGATGCGGTATTTTGTGCTCAGTATATGGTGAGTTACCCTGTGGGTACTGATGACGCTTTATTGAAGAATGCCGCGCTTTGGGTGAATCAGATGCGCACTGTAATGCGGCCTTACAGCACGGGCGGGGCTTATTTAAATTACACAGACGCTTTGCTTAAAAACTGGTCTGATGCTTATTATGCTGGTCATTACAGCAAACTACAGCAACTGAAAGGCCGTTACGATCCACAGCAGTTACTGCGGTTTGCTCAAGGCATCACACCAGCCTGAACTAAGAGGGATATCAGAAAATGAAGTGTAAAACATTGAATTTACTATTTTTGTCATTAACTCTGCCAGCTTTTAGCCTGTTGGCTGAACATCAGATCGACAGCACAGATTTTGTAACTGATGGGGTTTTTCATGCCGCTATAGAAGGCCCAGCCACAGATAAAAACGGCTATCTGTATGCAGTGAATTATGGCGTTGAGGGCACCATAGGCAAAGTAAGCCCAAAAGGTGAGGTGAGCTTAGCTCTGACTTTACCTAAAGGCAGCATTGGTAACGGCATACGTTTTGATCAAAAAGGTGTGATGTATATAGCCGATTACACAGGCCACAATATCTGGCGTTACGACGGAAAACAGCTGCAGCTGCATGCTCATCAGCCTTTGATGTTTCAGCCAAACGATTTAACCATAGCCAATAACGGTGTGATTTTCGCCAGCGACCCGGATTGGAAAAATCGCAAAGGCCAGTTGTGGCGTATTGAAACTGACGGCAGCTCCAGTCTGGTCGAAACAGAGATGGGCACCACCAATGGCGTAGAAATCAGCCCTGACCAGACCAGGCTGTATGTCAATGAAAGCGCGCAGCGCAGAGTCTGGGTTTATGATCTGGATAAGAAACTGCAAACGAGCAATAAAAGGCTGCTGATCCAGTTCCCTGATTTTGGTTTAGATGGCATGCGCTGTGATGCGGCAGGTAATCTTTATATAGCCCGTTATGGCAAAGGTGTGGTTGCCAAAGTGAGTCCGGATGGCAAGTTACTGAAAGAATACAAGTTAAAAGGTGAATTCCCGACCAACGTCACTTTTTCGCAAAAAGACCCAGGCTTGCTGTATGTCACTATGCAAAAACGTGGTGCTGTGGAGCTGATTAAACTTTAAGTATACCTTTGTGTTGTTGTCCTCTGTACTGCTGTGGACTTTGTCCAAAGTGTTGCAAAAAACGTGCGCTAAAAGCCGAAGCCGACTGATAGCCCACGTTCAGTGCTATTTGTTGCACTGATAAATCAGAGAACAGCAATAAGGTGCGGCTATGCTGCATTCGGAGCTGAGTTAAATACTGACCTGGGCTGTGACCTAATTGCTGACGAAACAACTGTTTAAACTGACTCAGGCTCAGGCTGGCTTTGCTGGCGAGCATTACTAAATCTAACTCTTCTGCCAGATGGTCCTGCATATAAAGCAGAGCCTGGCGTAATCTCCTGTCCACTGCGGGTGCTGGTTGTTCAGCTTCCAGCAATTGCAAAAAAAATTGCTGGGCAGCAGGCAATAGGTGCAGATTCTGTTGTAGCAGCAGCTGTTCCAGTAACAATAAATAAGGTTGCATTAACGCTGAAAGCTGAAACACCGGATGGGCTAACTGCAGCAAATGTGTGGGTAAATGCGTTAAATCTACAACTAAAAACCGGCATTGTTCAGTAGCAGAAAATCCATGTTCTGTGCCTGCCGGTATCACCAGACATTCAGTCGCAGCGACCTGCAACTGCTGATGATTGATCAGTAAATTTAACCGGCCGATTAAAGGCAATACCAGTTGATGATGATCATGGCTATGGCTTTGCAGAACCGGACTATAAGCGCGGATGGATAAGCTGAGCATCAGGCACCGGAAATAAACGATCGTAGCTGTAGTTATACAGGTAGGTGTACAACAAAAACACAATAAACATCAAGGCTTCGCGCCATAAAGCCTGAGTCAGGCTAAAATCCAGCAGCCATAAGGTTAAAGGAATACTGAGTGCAGCTCCTGCTAATTCATAGCTGACACAATGCAGTAACCGTACTTTGCCGGTTTTGACTAAAGAGCCTGTGGCGCGCCCTAAAAAGAAATCAAAAACTTTGGTATGCGTTAAGGTCAGCAAAAATACCGTAAATGAACTGAACAACGAAAACGCCGAAGCGCTGCCAAAAGCTGTATCTGCTACAGCCATAGTGCATAGCGTGCGTAAACCAATAGCACCGCATTCGTAAGCAAAAGCATGACGAAACCAATCCAGGTTGCTTCGCATCAGTAGAACTCAACTCATAAACAAGAGCTGCAGTGTAAAAGGTTCTGGCAAAGCAAGCCTTGGTCAAAAGCCGCACATATAACGCAAAAAGCTGCTTTTCAGCAGCTTTCATCGAAATTGGCTTGTGTGGTTAATGTACCTGGTAATGGCGGCAGAAAAAGTCGATCACTTTGTCCGGATCAGGACGGCTGATCATTTTATGTTTTACTGCCAAACCTGCGGCTAAAGCTCGTAAGGTGACATCTAAAGGCGCACCTGCAGGTTTTTCAATTTGATAGTTCTGGAACAAAAAGTTAATAGCTGCTCCGGCATAAGAGTTTACAGAATGCGAAGGCAGCAAACGCAATTCCTGGAGCCTTACTCCAAGTTCACGCATTCTTTGTAAGCGGCTGGCTTCGTTCATTTGTGTCTCCCTTCAAAAGCAGTTAAACCTGATGCTTATATATCTGCTGTGATCGGGAAAGCTTTAGTGAAATCCTTGCTGCTGATTCTGCTATGAGTGTTTGGTAAGGAAAACGCCGCCATGGATCGGAATAACTGACAGTGTGGAAGCAGGTCTTTGGAGGTACTTGTGCCTGTTGGAAAGGAAAGTGCCGCCATGGATCGGAATAACTGACAGTGTGGAAGCAGGTCTTTGGAGGTACTTGTGCCTGTTGGAAAGGAAAATGCCGCCATGAATCGGAATAACTGACAGTGTGGAAGCAGGTCTTTGGAGGTACTTGTGCCTGTTGGAAAGGAAAATGCCGCCATGAATCGGAATAACCGACAGAGGGGAGGTCTTTGGAGGTACCTATACTCTGTGGCGGCTTTCAAAACCCCGTTCCGCGGGAATGAATACGAAACGGGGAAAACCAGAAGAAAACATTTTTTGCCGTGCTGCTAATGCGGCACGGCAAAGGTCGATCAGGCATACATACGATCAAAAATATTCAAAAAAGTCGGAGCTTTTTCAATATGAACCGGAATATGCAGACGGCTGGCGATATCGCTGGCGGATATCACTCCCCGGATATGGTGAGACTCGGTATCAATGACTAAACAATACTGCTCACCATTGTGTTGCAGAGTAGTTAGCACATCGCCGATAGAGCAGTGTTTCACTTGTTGATAAGCCAGGGCTTTGATTTTGTCGCGTGGACGCATTAAATCGGCCACTGTTAAGTCAGTGCGATTCACGCCTTTGCCTAAACGTTGCAACACATTCTGGATAGACAAGTGTTCGTAGCTGATTAACCCAATTAGTTCCTGATTGGCGTCTATCACCAGTTTTAACTTGCTATGCTCATGATTCATCATGTCCTCTGCTTCGACAGCACAGGTACCAGCATCAATCATCATAGGGCTGTTGGTTTTAAAATCAGACAGGAAATCCAGTGCTGCTGAATTTAAAGTTGCTTCGGCAAATTCAGCGGGCTGAACTAAATGATCTACTACATCAACGTTGAATAAATTTAACTTTTTCATGGAAACCTCTCATCAGTCCGCTCAGAGGCAGCGAACCGGATATCAATACAATGGATGTCGTCAGATCTATGGCAATGAAGCCTGAAACTCTGACTATTTCAATGGATCAGGAGAGGTACGAAGGTGGTGCGCGCGCGGCATAACAGCTTTGCTGTATTTTATTGAAGTGGGTATCTGGTTGTTGATAAAAACGATTCTGAGCTACAGGAAATACAAAGCTATTCCGGCAAGCAGCGCTTTTATCGTCATCAGTTGAAATTTCTGTTGAGTCGGCAGTGGAATGAGGAGCTGAGGCTACCAGAGCCACACTGAAGTTTTTATTCGCTTGTTGCAAATCTACCCAACTGCTGTATGCAGAATGGCCTGCTGAAGGAAACAGCAAACTCAGGTAAAACAACACTGCGATAAAACTTAAATACTTCATTTTTCGCGCCCGGTAAGAACCAATACAGCTTGGTCTTTGCCTGACTATAGCAGCGTTGTTTTTTAAAATGCAAATAAAAAAATGAAAAAAGTGATAAAGTCGAAGCTATTGATCGACACTTTCCTTGTGTCAGATCAATAAAAGCCTGCTGCTGAGCAAGTGAAAGCTGTTGATTTTTTTAGCGCTTTATAAAAACTTCATGCCCTGTTTTAACAGCCAGGCGATCAACAGCAAAGTTAAAAAACCAGTCAGGTACAACACCACAAACCACTGGCCCTGAGAGAGTTTATTCAGCCATTTCATCAGTAGCCCTCCTGATAATCTTCAATTTTTCCGGCAAAAATTTTATAACCCCATAAAGTGTAAGCACAAATAAGAGGCAAAAAGATAAAGATGCCGGGCAGCATAAACATCAGGCTGCTGTCAGGCGCGGCGGCTTCCAGATAGGTCAGTTGTCGTGGCAACAGGTAAGGGAATACGCTGACCAGCAAACCAACAAAAGCCAGCAGGAACAAGGCTGCAGCCAGCCAGAACGGCCGGGCTTCATGACGTTGCTGCACTGCTGTTTCCGCTTTATGGCAGCGGTTCACCCGGCCTAAGTCGCGGAATAATAAACGGGCGGCAAGCACCGACAACAGAGGCAGTGGGATTAACCATAAAGCGTGCCAGCCGCCAAACCAACGAACCCTTATTTGAGGTTCAATCCAGACAGTCCAGAGGCTGACCAGCAGCATGGACAACATCACAATCAGTACTAAACGCTGACCATAACGGGCTGCTTTGTGCTGCAACTCGCCACGGCTTTTCATCACCAGATAACAACAAGCCAACAGGGCGTAGCCCGCCATTACGGCTAAACCACAAAATAAGCTGAAAGGGCTAAGCCAGCTGAAACTGGACTGATTAATAAAGTCCGCTGGTACACCTTGTACTAAAGTGCCCAGCATCAGGCCCTGACAAAAAGCGGCTAAGCTCGAACCTATAGCAAAAGCTGTGTTCCAGTATTTCTTTGAAGTATCTGATTTAAATCGGTATTCAAAAGCTACACCACGGAAAATCAAGCCAATCAGCATTAGCACTATCGGCAGATAAAAAGTGGAGGCAATAGCGGCGTAAGCGGCAGGAAAAGCACCAAATAATATCACTCCACCAAACACCAGCCAGGTTTCGTTGCCATCCCAGACATGAGCGACAGAACGCATCAGGTGATCGTGTTCAGCGTCACTGTTAAACCAGGGATACAAAATGCCCATACCAAGATCAAAACCATCCAGCAGCACATACATCAGAATGGCAAAGCCAAGCAGCAACATATAAAACAAGCTTACACTCAGTTCCAGCTCCATTAGTTGGCTCCTTTTGGATCAGTGGCAGGGGAATTTGATGTTTCGGCATCAGTGGCTAAGGTTTTGGTAAATGACAGCGCATAACCTGAAGCTTTTACGCCTATACGTTGTTGTTGCAGGTGATCAACAGGCGCCGGGCCTTTTTTGATCAGCTTACGCATAAAGTACAGATAAACGCCAAACAGCAGGCTGTAGGTCAGCACAAACAAGGTCAGCGAAAACAGCACCCGCTCTGCTGGTAAGGGGCTGACCACTTCACTGGTACGAACCAAACCATAAATAATCCAGGGCTGACGGCCAATTTCAACCACATACCAGCCTGCTAGCACCGCAATAATTCCTGTGGGTGCCATAAAGCTGACAGGCCAGAGGAACCAGTTGCTTTGATACAAAGTGCCACGCCAGCGCAGATAAGCACCCAGCAACGCAACGCCTAACATCAACATGCCAATACCCACCATAATGCGGAAGCTGAAAAACACCATAGGCACATTAGGTCTGTCGGCTGCAGGTACTGATTTTAGGCCTTGCAACTCGCCATCCCAGCTGTGCGTCAGTATCAAGCTGGCCAATCCTGGTACTGCAATTTCATAGTGATTTTTTTCAGCTTTCATATCAGGCAAGGCAAATAATAACAGCGGTACATTGGCTTCTTTTTCTGCCCAAATTCCTTCCATAGCCGCCAGTTTCACTGGTTGGTGTTCTTTCACATTTAAGCCATGTAAGTCACCCACCCAGGCCTGCTGCGGGGTCAACAGCAACGCTATCCATAAGGTCATAGACAAACCTTTGCGGCCAAAATCTATATGTTGGCCTTTACGCAAATACCAGGCATGAGTGGCCATCACCACAAAAGTGGCGGTGATAAAAGCGGCTAATAACATATGGAAAAAGCGGTAAGGCATAGAAGGATTAAAAATCACTTCCATCCAGCTGACCACTTCAAATTTACCATCAACAAACTGATGCCCTTGTGGGGTTTGCATCCAGGAATTGGCCGCAATAATCCAGAACGCAGAGATCCAGGTTCCCACTGCTACTGTGACAGTGGCGAAAAAGTGCATTTTAGCGCTGACACGTTGCCAGCCAAATAACATCACACCTAAAAAGCCAGCCTCAAGGAAAAAGGCGGTCAGCACTTCATACGCCATTAAAGGCCCAATCACGGCACCGGCCATTTCGGAAAATTTGGAGAAGTTGGTGCCAAACTCATAAGACAAAACAATGCCGGACACCACTCCCATCCCAAAGGTAATGGCAAAAGGTTTGATCCAGAATTTCGCCAGTTGCAGATACTGCGGGTTACCGGTTTTCAGCCATAAGCCTTCCCAGATCGCGATCAGCGTGGCTAAACCTATGGTGATAGAAGGAAAAATAATATGGAAGCTTACCGTAAAAGCAAACTGGAGCCGGGATAGGATACTGACATCAAGTTCCATAACTACCTCAGTTTTTAGACGTTTTGATCCGGCTTAGCGCAGCAGGCGCTATGGCCACGGATAACAACAGCAACATGGTCAGCAGTTCGGCTGCAAAAATAGACAGGTCAGGCATAGTGTTCTCTTTGTTGACAAGTTATGCAGCATTCAGGCTGCTTAGCTTTGTAGTGCCAGAATCAGGCCATAATTTCATATATTTATAACGTGATGATTTTAAATGAATAAAATTTAGTGTTTGCAGGTGGTGTTAACTTGATTTACGATTTAAAGTTAAAGCGGTGACAACTAAGTTGACGGTGAACTGTGGATTTGATTTTAGCTTTTGAGCTGATGATGTTAGTCACCAGTGCTTGTGCTGCGCTGATGTCGGGTTGGTTATGGTGGCATTCGCGTTATCAGCGCACGCTGGCAGGCCTTGCTGGCTTTGGTGCCATGATGGCGCTCTGGTGTCTGGGGCATATTTTTGTATTACATAATGAACCGCAGTTAGGCCGCTATTTATTATTAGCTAATCCCTTGATGCCGACTTTTTTCCTGCATTTTGCCCTGCGTTTTGTTGAACAGGATCAGGTAAAAGCTCCCTGGCTGGGCTGGGCACGCCGCCATATTGGCTGGTTGTATTTTCTGACTGCTCTGGTGGTTTTGCTGAGTTGGAGCCTTGATGCCGGTGATGTGCTGCACAGTGTTGCTTTGGGTCAGGTTTTTGTTTTTCACTCCTACGGTTTTTTAAATCTGCTCTATACAGTGGTTCTGGGTGTATTGGCCCATGCCGTCTTGTGGTATGGCTGGCGTTATCATCAGGGCAATAAAAAACGTTCTATAGTGGCGATGTTTTTGGCGGGCGGCTGGGGTTTATTGCTGGCGACCCCTGTGGTTTTCCCTTCCTTTGGGCTGGACTGGTTTCCTTATCCTATGTTGTTGCTGCCCAGCTATCCTGTGTTACTGGTTTATGGCGTAGTGCGTTATCAGATGCTGGCGGTGAATGCGCTGGCCAACAGAGCCTTACTCTGGCTGGTGATGTCCTTGTTATTGTTGTTATTGATGGCACTGGTTAGCTCTATCTTTGGTCAGTTGGGTATGCAGGCGCTGGCGAATGTACCTGGCTGGCAATTATGGTTGTATTCCAGTCTGGTGTTGTTGTTAACCGCAGCCTGTTACCGGCCTGTGGCTAAACTGGCTGAACGCTTAATTTACCCTGGAGCCATTTTAGATCAGCTGTTGATCAGTACCTGGCGGCAGCAATTGGGGCAATGTCAGAACTGGACCCAACTGAGTCAAACCGCAGCTGAGTTGTTGTCGCAGACCCTGACGCAAAAGGTGCAGGTGGAATTAGCTGCGGCTGTTGCAGGTGAGCAAAGTCAGCTGAAACTGCGCTGTTACCTGCAGCAAGGTCAATGGCAAGTGCAGTTGGTGGGCTGGGACGATATGACGCCTGGCATACGTTTAATGGCCGAAGTCTTTGGCTCTTTGCTTGGCAGCAGCTGTGAGTTACTGGCGCAGTCGTTGCAGCTGGCTGAAGCGGAAAAACAGCAGTTGTCGCAACAACATCTGGTCGAAATGGGCGCTTTAGCTGCTTCTATGGCACATGAACTACGCAACCCGCTGAATATTATTTCAATGGCGTCCGCCGGTGTGGATGCTGAACTGCGTGCTCATATTCAGCAGCAACTGAAAAGAGCAGACCGCCTGATTTCCGATATGCTGGTGTACTCAGGCCGGTTGCAGCTGCAATACAGTCAGATTGAGTTGGAGCCATTGTTGCAAAGCTTGTTGCAGCAGTTTGACTGGCAGCAGGTAAAGCTGGAACTGAAAGTACCAGCTGGTCTGATGCTGCGGGCCGATCAGCACAGAGTGCAGCAGGTGTTTTTAAACTTATTCGATAACGCCAATGCTTTTTTACGTAATCAGGCCAATGCGTCTTTACTGATTGAAGTGACACAGACCAGCGAGCACATTCAGCTTAGAGTGCATAACAATGGCCCGGCTTTGGATGCCAGTTTAACCACTGAACTATTATTCCGGCCTTTTATCAGCAAACGTAGCGGTGGCAGTGGTTTAGGTTTAGCCATAGTGAAACGTATTATGGACGCCCATCAGGGCCAGATCAGTTTCCGTACTGATTTGGGCTGGCCTGTCAGTTTTGAACTTTTGTTTCCGAAGGATACTCCTCATGTTTAGCGCAACAACGCCAAACCCGGCGCGCATTTTAATTGTCGATGATGAACCGGCCTTTCGTTTATTAGCCGAACGTTTTTTACAGCAACAAGGTTATCAGGTGGCAGGTGCTGCCAGTCTGGAAGAAACCCGTACTAAATTGCAGCAGTTTGATGCAGACTTAATTTTATTGGATCTGGCGTTACCTCCTCAGTTTGATCCCGCTCACACGCTGGCTGCTGTGCCTGAATTCTCCAGCAGACCTGTCATTATTTTAACGGGTCATGCTGAGCGGGAATTGGCGTTGCAGGCTATAGCCCAGGGCGCATGGGACTTTATTGCCAAGCCGATAGATCCGGAGTTATTGGCTGTAGTGGTAAAACGCGCCATCACTAAACATCAGCTGGAAAAAGAGCTGAGTCAGTTAAAACAAGGTTTGCAGCAGCATAGTTTTTTGCCGAAGTTAGCTGGTCATTCGCGGCATATGGAAACAGTTCGTACCTTAGTGCAGCGTATAGCGCCCACTGAAGTGCGGGTGCTGGTGACAGGACCATCCGGTACAGGTAAAGAAGTGATTTCACGGGCTTTGCATGAGCTAAGCCCACGGGCTGGCAAAGCTTTTGTCTCAGTGCACTGTGGTGCTATTCCGGCTGAACTGCTGGAAAGTGAGCTGTTTGGTTATGTCAAAGGGGCTTTTACCGGTGCAGATAAAGACAGGCAGGGTTTATTAAAACTGGCCGATGGCGGCACCTTATTTCTGGATGAAATTGGTGAAATGCCGTTGGCCATGCAGGTGAAATTACTGCGGGTATTGCAGGAAGGTACTTTTTATCCGGTCGGCGGCCGTGAGCAGCAAAAAATTGATATCCGTTTAGTGTCGGCCACTAACGCCAATCTGCCGGATTTAGTCAAACAAGGTAAGTTCCGTGAAGATCTGTATTACCGCATTAAAGGGGTCACTATAGAAACAGTGGCTTTGGATGAGCGGCGGGAAGATATTCCACTGCTGATCCAGTTTTTTCTGGAGCAACTAAGCCAGCAGTACGGCCAAAAGCTGCAACTTGAGTCGGCTGCTATCAGCTGGTTTTTGCAAAAACACTGGCCAGGTAATGTGCGTGAATTAAAGAATACGTTGGAAAGTGTCGCTGCTATAGCTCAGCAAGGGGTGATCCGGGTTGCAGATATTCAGTTGCTGCATCTGGAGCATCAAAGCACGTCAACAGAAAGCGAACTCTTGCCTGGAGCTGATTTAAGTAGTCTGGATGAACAGGTAAAAGCGCTGGAGATCCGTTTAATTCAGCAAGCTATGGCACAACATAAAGGCAATAAGAGCCAGGCTTCCCGTGTTTTAGGCATTTCGCGACAGGGTTTACTGAAAAAAATTGAGCGTTACGGCCTGACAGATTTGGGTGATGACTAACCCATCCTGTCTATACTGAAGTAGTTAGCCAAAAGGAGTGCCAGCTATGACCGATTTTATTGTCCATGGCAAATTCAGTGTTACACCTCATGGTGAAGTGCTGTTATGCGAAATTCAGGGGGCCTGGAATAAAGAAGGTTCAGAGCTGCTGATCGAGGAATTGAAATCCCTGGTACAGGGTTTTATCGGTAAAAAATGGGCCAGGGTCATGGATCTGCAAAACTGGGAGCTGTCGACCCCGGATGCGATCAGTCTGATGACTGATTTTAGTGCATGGGAAGACCAACACGGCTGCGTATTGCGCTGTTATGTCGGCTTAAATCCTATACAGCAGCAGCTGCTGGAAATGAAATACCAACACTCCCACAAGCCACAACATTTTAGCCACACAGATACAGCCCTGACGTACGCCAAACAATTTTTACAACGGCTCTGAAAAACCAGCCATCTCTGCATACCAGGCTTTAGTCAGCACTTTTTCCAGTGCTGCTGCGGCCGCATCTTTAATGGGCATATTCTGTTTACTGAGTTCGTAGTCCAACTGAGCAATTTGGGCTTTGTGGTTCATCATCATAGGTGGAATTTCAATCGTCAGACTGAGTTCTGCTGCCACCACAGCTGCTGGTTCATCGGCACGTATCACTTTGCAAATTGACAGCAAGACTTCACCTTGACGGCCACGGTAACCTGCAGCACCAAACATACGGCATACCGCAGGTCTGTAGGCATAAATACCACAGTGACCGCTTTTACGATCTGCGGAAGAGGGCTGATAAAAAAAGCAGCTATCCTGCTCGTGTTGTTGTAAGGCTTCGAGGGTGCTTTCTGCTGTGCCTTGCTCGTGCAAATAAAGTGCTAAAGGCAGCATTTCAAGCACTGAGGCTTCAATGCCCGGATGCAGACAACATTCACCACAGCCAGTGCGGCAAAACAGCTTACGATCGTTCTGGTAACCACTATAAGTTTGAGCAATTTCGTCGTTGAGGATCATTAACTCAGAAGTGACTGCAAGCAGCTGCTGCATAGGTTCTCCGAACAAACAGCAAAACCCCACTGGGGCGGGGCGCTATTGTAATGACAGCAGATCCTACTCAGCAATAGGGCGCAAAAAATATACTTTGGCTGCTGAAAATGGGGAGAGTTACAGGTTTTATTCTTGTTGATATAAGGGGCGGGGTTTGGCTATGCCGTAGCCTTGGGCGAAGTCTATTCCCATCTCTGTCAGCTTGTGACAAATCTCCATGTTTTCAACGTATTCGGCTACGGTTTGGATTTTCATAGCCCTGGCTATATCGTGAATAGACTGTACTATGGCGCAATCAAATGGGTCGATCAGCAAGTCGCGGACAAAGCTGCCGTCAATTTTAACAAAGTCAACCGGGAAGTTTTTCAGATAACCATAAGAGGAAAAACCACTGCCAAAGTCGTCCAAAGCAAACTTACAGCCTAAAGTGCGGAAATGGGAGATAAAATCCAGTGTCTGATGCACGTTTAAAATCGCCATACTTTCGGTGATTTCAAAGCAGACCTTGGCAAAAGGAATTCGGTATTCACGAAACAATGACGCTACATAAGCTTTAAATAACGGATCTGTTAATGAAGCGCCGGATAAATTGATATTGGCTAAATTCAGTTCTGCCAGATGAGCAGGTTGTTGGGCCAGCCAACGGAAGTAGTTGCGGATCACCCAACGGTCTATTTGTGGCATCAGGCCGTAACGTTCTGCCGAGCTTAAGAAATTTCCCGGTGCTATCAGCCCCTGATCCGGCAAAGATAAACGTAATAACAGCTCATAATGCAAACCCGGCTGATCTTGCTGAATTGCAGCTATAGGCTGCATAAAAAGCACAAAATTATCTTGCTCCAGTGCTTGTCGTAAGGTTTTTAACCACTGAATTTCAGATTGATGCCGTTGCAGCTCTTCGTCATTGGCATTAAACATATGAATACGGTTGCGGCCTTTTTCTTTGGCGACAAAACAGGCGGAGTCTGCTTGTTTTAACCAATGTTCAGTACTTTTATTGCCGTCGGAGTTTTCTGCCAGACCAATACTGACACTGATACTAAACACGCTGTCCTGCCAGATAAAACGGAATTCTTTCACTGTGTCCAGCAACTGACGGGCAATAGTAAAAGCCTCATTGCTGGTTAAATGCGGCAGCAACACCACAAATTCGTCACTTTCCAGCCGGGCTAAAATACCTCTGTTATCCAGTACTCTTTGCATTTGATTGCTGATTTGGCATAACAAAGCGTCACCTGCTCTGTGATCGCAGGTGGTATTGATCAGTTTAAACTGGTCTATGTCCAGATAAAGCAAAGTGGCTTTATACTCAGAGCGCAACGCCAGTTCCAGCTGCTCTATAAAATAATGCCTGTTGTACAAAGAAGTCAGCGGGTCGTGAGTGGCCAGATAAGCCAGTTGTTCAGTATTTTGTTTATGGGCTGTGATATCGACTATAGAGCCATGCACATAAGCACTTTGCACGCCATCTCCTTCTGCCAGCCTGGCCGACATTAAAGCCCAGAACGCCGAACCGTCGGAGCGTAAACCTCTGATTTCAAAATTTTTATTGTCACCCAGCTGCAGTTGTTTCAGCATCTGAACTCTGTCTTCCGGATTAGCGTAATAACGCGCCATACTGGATTTTGCGACATCCTGCTGCATTTGCTGCAAATTTTGATAACCCAGCATAGTCAGCAACGCCTGATTGGCTGTGATCAACTGGCCCTGCAGAGTGCTGGTAAACATCCCTTCAACAGCGTTGTGATAAATATCGTAATACTGCTGCAAATGCGCATTCGCCAGGCGTTGATGATCCAGACTTTGTTGTTGAGTGCCTTTGATATTTTGCAGCAAGCTGAAGCTCATCAGTGCCATGCTGCCCATCACAGCCATTAACAACAGATAATGCCAGGCCTGAGCTGTGGGTAAATAACCAATTTGGGACAACGCCAGCACTACTATGCAACCAAAGAAAAATGCCCAGCCTAAGGCAAAAGTTTTGGCGGTACGGTCGCCTTTAATAGCGTGCATCAAGGCAAACAGGGTGTTTACGCCTAAACATAATGCAGTGACCACCAATAAGCCCCAGAAGCGCAATTGGTTATTGGCATAGAGTGGGCTAAAAAGTAATAACAAGGCGCTGATTAAGCATAAATAAAAACCAAAACGCCCCAGTATTCCACCTTGTTGTTTACGGACATGCCAGCTGAACAGGGTCAGGCAAGTGTAGGTTGCTCCGGCTGCCACATACAAAATAGCCTGATTAATTTCCGGATAGTCGGGCCAAAGCACAGCAAAAGCCAGGCCATTTAAAATGGCCAACACCAGAGCGCAATTGATAAAAAAGCCTGAATAATACAAATACAGCCGCTGTTGCACTGAAAAAAATAAAAACAGGTTGTAGATAGCCATCAGCAATAAAACACCACACAACAGGCCATCCAGAATGTTTTTGTACAGCTGGTCCAGCACAAAATGGTTGTGCTGCCATAAAGTCAGCTGTACTGGGGCCACTGCTGCATCCTGAACCTTGATAAAGAGATCAAGTTCCTGATCTGGCTCAAAGTTGATTGGAAATGCGAAACTACGGTAAGCCAGAGCTCGCTGGTCAAAAGGCACCGAAGCGCCTGTACTGCTTAGCAGTTGCAGATCATTTTTTTCTCTATTGTAACTATACACTTGCACCAGATCCGCCAGCGGAAAATCATAATGCAGCACAGTCTGAACAGGCGTTTGGCCTTTGTAGTGTAAACGGGTAAATAACCACAAGGACTGATCGGCTCTTTGCAGTGACTTTTTGTATTCGGTCACCAGACGAAAGGCATGATGGCGCTCAGGGTCAAATATCAGCTCTTCCAGCGGCAAGGCTCTGTGGCTTTGTTGAAAATACAGCGCAGGCCCTAATTCCTGACGGCTAAGCTGTTTATCAAAGTGATTCACCTGAGCATGAAAAGCAAAAACATTGCCGCAGAACATCAGCAGCATCAGCCACCATAGCTTTAATACATGCTGAAGTCTTTCCTTCATCCGATCCTCAAATTACTGAATTCTTTTGCTAATTCTGACAGTAACATAGCGCTGCCTGCACTGTCAGCCGTCACCCAAAAACTTTCGCTGTAGTCTTCGTAACAAAGTGTGAAAGTTTCATTAACGAAACTTAAACCCAGTTCGACCCTGTCTGCGCCGTAAGATAAAGTGCCGGTTCGTATTGAGCTTTGTTCAAACCACAGCTTGCACTGCTGTACCTGTTCAAACCGCATCGGCCATAAAGGGGTCAGCAGCAGCTGTTTTTGTTCGATTTGCACTATAAAACCGTTGATCACTCTGTTGTTCATGCTGTTTCCGTTAACTGCTGCAGGAGATATCCATGCCTTTACCCCAATCCGGTGGCGGAGCTGCAAAGGCTTCTTTACCTGCCTGTAGCTGATAAGGGCTTTGTAACACTTGCATCAGTTCATGCAAAGGCGCTGTATCCCCTTGTTCTGCCGCAGTGATCACTTGTTGAGCTAAGTAGTTTCTCAATACATACAAAGGGTTGATGCTGTCCATCTGGCTTTTGCGTTCGACGGCTGAAGCAGGTTCCAATGCCAGACGAGCGCGATACAATTCTGCCCATTGATCAAAAGCGGCGACATCCAGCATATGATCACGAACAGAAGAGCCTGTTGCGTCATTGGTAAAATCAGCCAGACGGCGGAAACTTAAACTGTAGTCCTGCTTTTGTTGCTGCAATAACGCCAGCCATTGGCCTATTAAGGCTCTGTCTGTGGGCTGTTGTGTGCTAAGACCCAGCTTTTTTCCCATCAGCGTCATGTAATGGTTAACCAGAGTCGGCTCATACAAACCAAGCGCTGAGCGTAAGTCTTCAACTTCAATCAAAGGGGATAGTGCATGTGCCAGCGCGTTGAGGTTCCACAAACCTATACCAGGTTGTTCATCAAAGGCATAGCGGCCGCTGTGATCTGAATGATTGCAAATGTAACCCGGTTGATAATCATCTAAAAAAGCATAAGGGCCATAATCAAAACTCAGGCCTAAAATCGACATATTGTCTGTGTTCATCACGCCATGGTTAAATCCCACGGCTTGCCACTGGCTGATCAGCTCTGCTGTACGTACTACGACTTGTTGCAACATAGCCAAAGCAGGATTTGCGGCATTCAGACAGTCGGGGAAATGCTGCTGCACTGTAAAGTCGACCAGCCGCTGTAGCTGGTTCTTATCGCCGGTGTAAAAACAGTGTTCAAAATGGCCAAAACGGATATGGCTTGGGCAAACCCGTATTACCATAGCGCCTTGTTCTATAGTTTCGCGTTGCACAGGCTCGGTGCTGCCGACCAGACTTAAAGCTCTGCTTGTCGGAATACCTAAATGATGCATAGCTTCGGAGGCTAAAAACTCACGGATGCTGGAGCGTAATACAGCACGGCCATCACCAAAACGTGAATAAGGGGTGCGGCCTGCGCCTTTTAAATGTAAATCGTAACGCAGGCCATCGCGGCCCTGAATATCCCCCAACAGCAAACCCCGGCCATCGCCTAATTCCGGGTTGTAGTGACCAAATTGGTGGCCTGCGTACTTTTGTGCCACAGGAATGCTGCCGGCAAACAGTTGTTTACCACTTAAATAATCAGCGGCATCTGTTTGGCTAAAAAACGCTGTGGGAAGTTGCAACAAAGCTGCTGTATCAGCACTAAAGGCTAAAAGTTTGGGCTCTGCAAATGGAGTCACTGCAACAGCGCTGACTAAATCAGGCAAACCTGAAGCGTAAGTGGAACTTAAAATAAGTGACATAACCAATCCCAAAACTGCGATGGCCTATTGTGGTTGCTGTATCTGCTTAGCTCAAGTGCTTTCTGGTGTTGAAGCGGCTCTTTGGATGTATTTTTCGCTCTGACTTGTATAAACAAGTGCTTAGGTCTTTAATGGACCAAAGATCTAAAAAAATAAACCCACAGTCTATATTCAGGGAGAATGACAATAATGCGATTTATATCTTTGATAGTGTTAGTTTTGGTCGGGTTGGCTGCACCAGTTATGGCGCAAGATGTAACAGCTGGCAAAACCAAAGCCGGAGTTTGTGCTGCTTGCCATGGTGCAGAAGGGGTGTCTGTTATTCCGGATTACCCGAACTTAGCAGGGCAAAAAGTGAAGTATCTGGAAAGCTCCATCAAAGCTTACCGTGATGGCCAACGTAAACATGCGGTGATGTCACCTATGGCTTCAGGTTTGTCTGATGCAGATATTCTGGATTTAGCGGCTTATTTTGCGGCTTTGCCTGCAAACAAATAGTGATGGGTTGTAACAGAACGGCTGTCGCAACCGGCAGCCTGACGTAAAACATCAGTTTTTATCTGCTGGCTCTTCTGGGGCAACCAGCCACTGCCAACCTACATTTAAAACGCCTGTGATCACATCCGGAAGCACAGACGAACCTGGCTTTTGGTGTAGTTGTTCTGCTTGTTTTTCTCTGGCTTCAACGCTATTTCCCATACCATCCAGAAAAGATTGGGCAGCCTGATGTTTATCGTAGCTACTGCATCCAGTCATTAATACTGCACTTGCCAGAATGGCAATAAAACCAAATCCATGTTTTTGCATAAGCTTTTCCTTTGCTTCCGGGTGATGGGTCTAAAGCTGTAGTTGAGGCGACAGGTTAATCCGAACGTTTTTTGTGTCAATACAGGGTTAATCACCTGCTAAATAATCGCTGATCAAATCAAGGAAATCAGCGCCATAACGGCCCAGTTTAGTCTGGCCTACACCGCTGATGGCTAAAAACGCCACGCTATTGGTGGGGCAGGCTTGCGCCATTTCTATCAGTGTTGCGTCTGAGAACACCACAAAAGGGGGCACGTCGTCGCGCTCTGCTATGGCTTTACGCAGCACTTTTAAACGGGCGAACAGCTTGCGGTCATAGTTCTGTGGTGCTGTAGTTTTACTGCTGCTGGTTTTGGTTTGCACCAGACGTGGCACAGCCAGTTGCAGGCTTTGCTCGGCGCGTAATACAGCGCGGGCAGCTTCCTGTAGTTTTAATACCGAGTGCTGGCTGATGTCTTGCTGCAATAAACCACAATGCACCAATTGGCGCAAAATACTCAGCCAGTAGTCGTGAGACTGATCTTTGCCTATCGCATAAGTGGACAGTTTATCGTGACCCAGTTCATGAATACGACTGGTCTGACTACCACGCAATACGTCGATGACATGGTTCATACCAAAACTTTGGTTCACTCTGTAGACACAAGACAAGGCCTTTCGCGCCAGTTCAGTGGCATCAAACTGTTTAGGTGGGTCTATACAGATATCGCAGTTGCCGCAGGGTTTTTGGCTGGATTCACCAAAATAGTTCAGCAGCACTAAACGCCTGCAGGTTTGCGCCTGAGCAAAAGCTGCCATTTGATTAAAACGCTGCAATGCTACTTCGGTTCTGCTGTTGTTTTCATCTTTTTCGATCCAGCTGCGCATCCGGGCTATATCTGCAGGGTCGACCAGCATTAAAGCTTCAGCGGGCACACCATCACGGCCTGCGCGGCCTGTTTCCTGATAATAAGCTTCGATGGTACGGGGTAATTCAAAGTGGATGACAAAACGTATATTGGATTTGTTCACGCCCATGCCAAAAGCCACAGTAGCGATAATCAGCTGGATTTGGTCTTTTTTAAAGGCTTCCTGCACCGAGTTACGTTGCTCGTTGCTTAAGCCTGCGTGATAAGCCGCCACCTGAAAGCCTTTGCCTGCCAGCTGTTCAGTCAGCTCGTCGACTTTACGGCGTGAAGCGCAATAAATAATGCCACTTTGTTGCTCCTGCAGTTTCAGGTAATTCACCACCTGTTCCAGCGGGCGGAATTTCTCCTGCACTGTATAGCGGATATTAGGCCGGTCAAAGCTGCCGACTGATACATAAGGTTGTTGCAAGTTCAACTGACGGCTGATGTCTTTTTGGGTAGCTGGATCGGCTGTGGCTGTTAAAGCCATCATAGGCACATGCGGGAAATAGTGCTTTAACTGCGCCAGTTCAGTGTAGTGAGGCCTGAAGTCGTGGCCCCACTGCGAAATACAGTGAGCTTCGTCTATGGCGAATAAACTGACACCCACTTCCGCCAGGCGCGACATAAAATCAGCCTGCAATAACCGCTCAGGCGCCAGATACAACAGCTTCAGTTGCTGGTTACGTAAACGGCGTATCACATCCTGAATTTCTTCTCTGCTTTGGCTGCTGTTAATAAATTCAGCCGCTATACCATTGGCCTGCAAGGCGTCGACCTGATCTTTCATCAGCGACATTAAAGGTGATACCACTACAGTGACATAAGGCAGCAGCAGAGCAGGTAACTGATAACACAGCGATTTTCCGCCCCCTGTTGGCATCAGCACAAAAGTGTCCTGACCGCTCAGGCAAGCCTGGATCACCTCCAGTTGTCCATGACGGAACTGGCTGTAACCAAAAGCTTGTTTTAAGGTGTCGAACAATAGTTGTGGCAAAAGGCGTTACTGCGTTATGAAAAATCTGGCGCATTGTAGCCAAAAGCGGCGGAGCTGTCTTGGGCATTGTGTCATTGGCTGTACTGGGGTAAATTCCTTACTGCTCTTACCAGTCACATTGAGAACCTTATGCACGCCGATCAGTTACTGCCTTTTATCGCCGATACCTTTGACCAGATGCCTTTTAACAGATTGTTGGGGTTAAAAGTCACGCGTTTTGATGAACAACAAGCTGAAGTGCGCTTTGACTGGGCAGGCCAGCTGGTGGGCAATCCGGTGCAGCAGATTTTACATGGCGGTGTAATAGCTTCAGTACTGGATGTAGTGGGAGGCCTGATGGCCGTATCCAGCGCTTTAAGCCGTTTAGGTGATATAGCAGATGCTGAATTGGCGGAAAAACTTGGAAAAATGAGCACTATAGATATTCGCACCGATTACTTAAGGCCAGGCCGTGGTCAGCAATTTATTGCTACAGCCCAGGTGATCCGCACTGGCAATAAGGTTTGTGTGTGTCGCATGGAGCTGCATAACGAACAAGGCATACATATAGCTTTGGGAACAGGTACTTATCTAGTAGGCTAATAGCTGCTTTCAGCCAGATTTATCTGATATTGCGCCAGTTTTAATGCGGTTGTCTTACCTTTGTGACACTGGTCACGTACAATGCGCGCCTTAAGTCGACATAGGTCGGCTGCTGCAGGTGGTGGTAACTATGTCTTTAAGTCCGGCGCAAAAAATAGGTGGCGCCTTTGCCGCCAGTGCTTATACCTTGTGGGGTATAGCTCCGCTTTATTTTAAACAAATTGATTTTGTGCCAGCGCAGGAAATTCTGATCCATAGAGTTGTCTGGTCTTTTGTATTGTTGGTGCTGATTGTGTTTGCGATGCAGCAATGGAGCAAAGTGCAGCAAATATTAGCCCAGCCTAAAATGGTATTGGCTTTGTTAGGTACTTCACTGATTTTAGGTGGCAACTGGGGTTTGTTTATCTGGGCTGTGAATAATCATCATATGCTGGATGCCAGTTTAGGCTATTACATCAACCCTTTATTGAATGTGCTGCTGGGTATGTTTTTTCTCGGTGAACGGTTACGTAAATTTCAGTGGCTTGCTTTATCACTGGCGGCTACAGGGGTGCTGATCCAGTTGGTTACTTTTGGCTCTGTGCCCTGGATAGCATTAACTCTGGCCTGTACTTTTGCGCTTTATGGCCTGTTTCGTAAAAAGCTGGCGATTGATGCCATCACCGGGCTTTTTGTTGAATCCTTGTTGTTATTACCTTTGGCTTTGTATTACTGGTGGCAGTTTGCTGACAGCAGTGCAGCTGATTTTAGCCAAAACAGCTGGAGTTTAAACTTGTGGTTGGTGGCTGCAGGTTTTGTCACTACAGTGCCTTTGCTGTTTTTTATTGCAGGCGCAAAACGCTTACAGCTCTCCACCATGGGCTTTTTTCAATACATAGGCCCAAGTTTTATGTTTGTATTTGGGGTTTGGTTGTACAACGAAACCCTAACTACAGCGAAGCTGGTGACCTTCGGTTTTATCTGGCTGGCACTGATTGTGTATTCACTGGATGCTTATTTGGCGCTGCGGAAAAGACCGGCGGTTCAGGTTATAGAGTAGAGCGGACCTTTAAGTTCGACTGTATTGCCCTCCGGGTCCTGAATATAAATCGAAGGACCCAGACCTTCAGCGCCATAACGTGATTCAACCGGGCCAGCCGTTACCCCTTTGCTTTGAAAATACTGCCACAGACTTTCTGCTTCAAAAGGTTCGATGCGTAAACACAAGTGGTCCATATTGTGCCCTTCAGGGCCAGGTGCTTTACCACCTTGTTGCCCTAAAGGTTGATCCACAGGCACCAGATCAATCAGGCTATGGCCAGCCCTTAATTGATACAAACCTAAGTCAGGTTCCTTGCGCTCTAAGCTACAGCCCAGCACCTGCTGATAAAAATCCAGCATCAGCTGCAGGTCTTTTACCCGCAGCACCACATGATCTAACTGTAAAATACGAAACATAACACGCGCTCTTTATTGAGTTGTCAGGTATATATACACCTAATCAGGCTTGAGCGTAGATCTCTTTCAAACCTAACCAACGGCGGATCAGAGGAGCACAGTTTGGGTGATACTGTTGCCAGAGCAGAGCCGCAGCTTGTTGGGCCGCTGGGATAAGCTGAGCGTCCCGGCTTAAGTCGGCGATGCGGTAGCTCACCTGGCCTGTTTGTTTGGTACCCAGCAGTTCGCCTGGTCCACGTATTTCCAAATCACGTTGTGCTATGACAAAACCGTCATTGCTTTCTCTAAGCACCGCTAAACGAGCCTGAGCTGTGGGTGACAAAGGCGCGTGATACAACAGTAAACAGTGGGACACTGCGCTGCCCCGGCCGACCCGGCCTCGTAATTGATGCAGCTGAGCTAAACCTAAACGTTCGGGGTTTTCAATAATCATTAAGCTGGCGTTGGGGACATCAACACCTACTTCAATCACAGTAGTTGCCACCAGTAAATCCAGTTCACCGGCTTTAAAAGCGGCCATTACCTGTTGTTTTTCCGCTGCTTTTAAGCGGCCATGCACTAAAGCTATACGTAAATCCGGTAAGGCAGCAGTCAGCTCTACCGCTGTCATTTCTGCGGCCTGACATTGCAACTGTTCCGACTCTTCAATCAAAGTACAAACCCAATACGCCTGCCTGCCTTGTTGTTGTACGACTTGCCTTACCCGTTCTGTGACTTCGCCACGGCGGCTGTCGGGTAACACCACTGTAGTGACAGGGGTACGACCTGGCGGTAATTCGTCTATGACAGAGGTATCTAAGTCGGCATAAGCTGTCATGGCTAAAGTGCGGGGTATAGGTGTGGCAGTCATCACCAGTTGATGTGGATAAAAGCCGGTATCAGCACCTTTTTCACGCAACTCCAGCCGCTGATGCACACCAAATCTGTGTTGCTCGTCGATAATCACCAGGGCCAGTTGTTGAAACTGCACCTGCTGCTGAAACAATGCATGAGTGCCAATCACCATTTTGGCTTCACCGGTTTGAATAGCATTCAGCTGTAACTGCTTTTGTTTGACTGAGGCTTTACCGGCCAGCCAGGCAATTTGATAACCCAAAGGCTCCAGCCAGGCCCTGAAGGTATTGGCGTGTTGTTCTGCCAACAGCTCAGTCGGAGCCATCAAGGCCACCTGAGCGCCACGACTTAATACAGTTAAAGCTGACAAAGCGGCCACTAAAGTTTTGCCAGAACCAACATCACCCTGCACCAGACGCAACATAGGTTCGGTCTGAGCTAAATCATGGCGAATTTCTTTGATCACGCGTTGCTGCGCTGCTGTAGGAGCAAAAGGTAAAGCGGCTAAAAATTGTTGATCTTGCTGCTCTTCCACTACAAAACTGCGACTTTGCTGGACACGGCATTGTTGGCGTAATTGCAGCATGGATAACTGTTGTGCCACTAACTCTTCGAAGATCAGCCGCTGTTGCGCCGGATGTTGGCCTTGCTCCAGCAGTTGCAAAGACGCATCTGGTGGCGGTCTGTGCAGATAAAATAAAGCATCAGACAAAGACCAGCTGTTGTGGCCCAGCACAGGTGCTAAGTATTCGGTCGGGCTGCTGCGCTGTAATACCTGCAAAGCGGCGTCTGTTAAATTACGCCAGCTGTTTTGTTTCAAGCCTTCGGTACTGGGGTAAACAGGGGTCAGAGTTTCAGCTACATCCTGATCAACGCCGTCTTTTAGAACTTTGTATTCGGGGTGCATCATTTCAAAACCACGCATGCCCCTTTTTACTTCACCAAACACTCTTAAAGTGACACCTGGCGTGACAGCATTTTTTTGCGCTGCATTAAAATGGAAAAAGCGTAAGGTCAGATGGCCTGAACCGTCGCGAATGGACACCAGCCAGCTGCGTCTTTTACCAAAGGTAATTTCACTGCTGATCACTTCGCCTTGTACTGTCGCTGTTTGCTGCGGCCATAAGTCGGCGATGGGGTAAAGGCGGGTACGATCTTCGTAACGTAAGGGCAGATGAAACAACAAATCCTGCACACTCTGAATACCCAGCTTATGCAGCAGTTCACTGACTTTGGCACCAACACCTTTTAGCTGGCTGACGGATAGGGTATCCAGTGCTGTAACTGTCAAAACAAAGACCGTGCTAAGTGGCTGATAACAGGCAGTTTAACCTGTGATCGCAATGAGGCATAGCCGCAGATGTGTTTTGGTAATGTTTTAGGGTTAGTTTTTCTGGTCCGGCTCTGAATCAGCCAGATAGGTTGGGCCATGTTCTAACGGGTTAAAAGCATAGAGTTTTTTTACTGTGCCGTCTTGCACCATAGAGGCGATGGCCTGTTCAATCCGGCTTTTTAGTGCCAGATGTTTGCTTTTTTTAGACAAGCCAATATTGATAAAACGTTTTTCTACTACAGAAAAATCAACAGGTGCTCTTTTAAACTGATAATGCAGCTCCTGTTTGTCGGCTATGACATCCAGGGAGCTTTGAGTGGGCACTATTAAGCCATCCACCCGGCCACGTAACAGCATTTCAAAACCTGTTTCTATACTGTCTATTTCAACATGGCGTCTGGAGGTTTTGATCAATGGCATCAGGCCTGGATGGTAAGTGTAGTTGCGCACTGTCGCCAAAGTTAAAGAAGCCAGTTGGTTAAAATTGCGGATCTGCCGTGGATCCACAGCTTTTAAATACAAAGATTCAGGAATTCTTTCGTTATAAGGCATCAGATAAATAAATTCTGCCCTTTCTTCGGCAAAATTCAGATTACTCATTAAATCTGCTTCGCCTGTCTGCATTTGACGAAAGCAACGGGCTGAAGGAGTTTTAGGGCTGAATTGCAATATGAAACCAGCGCGTTTCGCCAGTTCCTGCATTAAGTCTACAGAAGGACCATAAGGCGCCTTACCTGTTTCATAGGCATGAAAACGCGAAAAATGATCCAGACACCAGGTGAGCACTGGTGTCTCTGTAGCGGCTGCAAAACGGGGGAGTATCAGCAGCAAAACACAACACAGGATCTTGTTCACTCAGTTCGCCTTGCAGGACCGAAGCAGCAGGTGCCCTAGTTAGTTGAAGGAACTTCCATCACACCATCAATTTCAACCTGAGCGCCACGAGGTAAAGCACTGACCTGAACCGCAGCTCGAGCAGGGTAAGGGGCGCTGAAGTGTTTGCTCATAATTTCATTGACGGTGGCGAAATTCGACAAATCAGTCAGGAAAATATTCACCTTAACCATATCATTTAAACTGCCACCAGCGGCCTGACAAACTGCAGCCAGGTTTTCAAACACCTGCTGGGTTTGTTCAGCGAAATTTTCAGACACCATCTGCATAGTCTCTGGCACTAAAGGGATCTGGCCAGATAAATACACAGTAGTGCCAATTTTAACGGCCTGACTGTAAGTACCAATAGCGGCAGGAGCTTTATCTGTACTGATGATCACTTTTGACATAACAACTATTTCCTTCTGTAAACTTTAAGTACCTCAGGCACAACACGAATTTTGCGCATGACGTTAGCTAAATTAATGCGGTCACGTACAGATAAAGTGATTTTCACCACGTATTCACCTGTGTCTCTGTCGTCGGTCGACAAGTCCTGAATATTTGAATCCTGCGACGCTATCACTGTAGTCAGTTTTGCCAGCACACCGGGCTGATTGAGAATAAATACCCTGATATCACATAAAAACTGTTTATCACCGGTTTTGTCCCATTTCACCGGGAAGTATTTACCCGGCTCTTTTTCCCAGCCACGAATATTGCGGCATTCCACACGGTGCACGTTCAGGCCCTTGCCCGGCGTGGCATTAGCGGCAATTTCATCACCAGGAATAGGGCGGCAACATTTGGCGAAGGTGAGCAACATACCTTCAGAGCCAATAATAAAAGCTTTGGCTTTTTGGTTGGCCGGGTTTTCAGCAGGCAAAGCTTCTTCGCCTGAATCAAAACCACCCATCAAACGGCGAGCGACAGCTATAGGCAACTGATTACCCAAACCTATTTCGACCAGCAGTTCATCCAGCGATTTTTGCGTCGTGCTTTGCAGTACCTGTTCAATACGCTCTGGCGGAATATTTTCCAGTTTGACATCACCCAAAGCTGAAGTCAGTAAACGACGGCCTAAGCCCACAGCTTCACTCAGCTGCTGTTTTTTCAAATAGTTACGAATACCTAAAATAGCCCGGCTGGTCACCACATGGTTCAGCCAATTGGCGTTAGGTTTACCGCCAGGACTGGTAATAATTTCAACCGTCTGGCCTGTTTCCAAAGGTTTGTTCAGCGGATAAGGTTTACGATCCACCCGCGCACCAACACATCTGTTGCCTATGTCGGTATGCACTGTGTAGGCAAAATCAACCGCATTGGCACCTATAGGTAATTCAACAATCTGGCCTTTAGGGCTGAATACATACAACTCATCCGGATAGAGTTCAGATTTGACGTTTTCTACAAATTCGTAGGTGTTACCTGAGCTTTGTTGCAATTCAAGTAAACTTTGCATCCAACGCTGAGCCCGGATTTGCGCTGTGGTATTTTTGTTTTCGCCAGCGCCTTTATAGGACCAGTGCGCGGCAATACCTTTGTCAGCCATTTCATCCATTTCACGGGTACGCATCTGAATTTCCACCGGAATACCGTGTGGTCCAATCAGAGAGGTATGCAAGGACTGGTAACCGTTTTGTTTTGGAATGGCGATATAGTCTTTAAAACGGCTTTCAATAGGTTTAAACAGGTTATGCACTACACCTAAAACGCGGTAGCAGTTGTCTATGCTGTTAATCAGTACACGGAAACCGTAAATATCCATTACATCGTTAAACATTAGCTCTTTGCTTTTCATCTTACGATAAATGCTATACAGATGTTTTTCACGACCTGCCACTTCGGCTTCGATACCGGCGGCTTTAATACGCTGCTCTATTTCCGACTGAATGCGTTCAATAATTTCTTTGCGATTACCCCGGGCCTGCTTCACTGCAGTTTCCAAAGCGCGATAGCGCATTGGGTATAAAGCGCGGAAGCCCCAGTTTTCCAGCTCGTTTTTAATATTGTGAATACCTAAACGGTTGGCAATTGGGGCGTAGAGTTCTAAAGTTTCACGGGCAATACGACGGCGTTTTTCTGGTTTGAGAGCACCTATGGTGCGCATATTATGAGTGCGGTCGGCCAGTTTAATCAGAATAACGCGGATATCCTGCGTCATCGCCATAAACATTTTTTGCAGGTTGGTAACTTCGAACTCTTTGATATCTTTGAATTTTACTTTATCGAGTTTACTGACACCCTGTACCAGCTCGGCTACTGTTTCACCAAAAGTACGGGTTAAGTCTTCTTTACTGACAGGAGTATCTTCAATCACATCGTGTAATAACGCAGCCATCAAGGTCTCGTAATCCATCCGCATTTCGGCGAGGATACTGGCAACTGCTACAGGATGAGTAATATAAGGTTCGCCGCTGGAACGAATTTGTGGCGCGTGCGCGTCGCGGGCTACAACATAAGCCTGTTGCACCAGAACGACCTGCTCAGCTGGCAGGTAAGCACTGATTTGATTTTTCAGGCCTTCAAACAAATACATCCGAAACTCCCCAATACGCACAACGCTTTGGCGTGTTCCTTTGAATATACGTGGATTTCAAACTATTGCCAACGGCCGGATACCGTTGGCAGAGGGTACGAGCTCAGATTATTCGTCAGAACCGATAATTGCAGCGACGGCAGCCATTTCAGAGGCTTCTTGCTGTAACTGTTCACGACGTTCCTGCTGGTCCAGAATACCGTTAGTGATAAAACCTTTTTCGATTTCACGTAAAGCAACCACAGTTGACTTATCGTTTTCCGGGTCAACCATTGGCTCTTTGCCTTCAACAGCTAACTGACGGGCACGACGTGAGGCCACCAGAATTAAATCAAAGCGGTTACCAATTTTATTTACTGCATCTTCAACTGTTACGCGAGCCATCTGCCACTCCGGTTAATCTGGGTCTGAATAAAGACCGCATAGTCTACTCTATTTCGTTTCGTTCGCCAACAGGCCAGAAATTAACTTCTGTTGCCGTATCGCTTGTTTTTGCTGTTTTAAGCGTTGGGTAAGGATAATGCCGGAAAATTGCTGTAACGCCAGTTCCAGATCATCATTCACCACCCAGTAATCGTATTCGCTGGCATGACTAATTTCATCACGGGCTTTGGCCATGCGGCCAGCTATCACTTCTGCACTATCCTGACCACGCTGATTCAGGCGCTGCTCTAAAGCTTCAACACTGGGCGGCAGAATAAAAATTGTGCTGACAAAAGGCAGTTGGGCTTTAATTTGACGGGCACCTTGCCAGTCAATATCCAGAAATACATCTATACCTTGCGCTAGTTTATCGGCCAAAGCCGCTTTGGAGGTACCGTAATAATTGCCAAAGACTTCAGCCCATTCAATAAACTGATCCTGTTCAATCAGCTGTTTAAAGGCTGGAACATCAGTGAAGTGGTACTGCACACCATTGCTTTCGCCCGGCCTTGGTGAGCGGGTGGTATGAGAAACACTGAGCTGCATATCGGCATGTTGTTGCAGCAGCGCGTTGATCAGCGTGGATTTTCCGGCCCCGCTTGGCGCTGAAATAATAAATAAGTTACCTAATAAGTCCTGCATGCCGTACCACCTTCTGATCAAAAGCGGATTTTAGCCGCATCGCTGCCGTGCTGCAAACAAGGCTTGGTGTTTGTTCAGGATTTCTTTTTCGCTTTGACCGACAAAGTTAAAGTGAATTTGGCCATCAGCTCGTCGCCATGTAACGAAGGGCAGGTGACATCAATAGTCACTGGCTGATTAATCCGCTCTCCGGTATCCAGCGACTGTTGGATCATCTGGTCTATTAAAGCGCCGTCATTGCTGATGAAGTGAATAGCAGCTTCCGGACGTTTTAAAAATTCACCCTGTACATCTTTAAAGGCAAAATGGATATTCAGCTTCTTCTGCCGCGCTTTGTAAAAGACTAAAAAAGCACCAGCTAAATCGGCACCTATAGCCAAAGCGCCAAAATAAATACTGCCCAAATGGTTTTTGGTATGGCGATGATGTGGCATACGAATGACGGTGCGTGCGTCAGTTAACTCCAGAATTTTTGGCTTACAAAAACCAATCAGCGGAATATAACGAAATCCAAACCACCAGAGTTGCCAGTTGGCTTTAGTGAGTGCGTTCATCAGTATGCTCCAGAATTCAACTGGTCGGAGCTTATCATTCTGATGGCGATAGTGCGACTTTTTGCTGCCAATGTCGCTCAAAATTCGCTTTGGCTTGCTGACGCTGCTCAACACACCACACCATTTGTCTGCTGTCGCGTACACCAAAACATTGCTTCGGCTCAGAGTAATAAGCCAGCCATGCCTGTAATTTTTTGCCCTGATAAGGTGCTTTTACCGACACCGAGCTGACATAAAGTTGTGGGCCTTTGGCGATATCATTCAGTGGCGCTGTTGCTGGTGCTTTGATGGTTTTCTTTGGTTTAATCTGCGGTGTGACAGGTTTTTGGCAAAACTGATCCAGCTGTTTTTCTAACAAACGCTGATCGAGGTTGAGCTGTTCTGCTTCTTTTAAGCTGTACCCTGAACTGATTTTTTGTTCCAGCTGCTGCAGTTTTTTTGTGGCTTTGGCGCAATCAGCTGCTGGCCATTGGGGTTGGGCATAAAGTGCAAAACTGCAGCAGAATACAATAAACAACAGCGGTTTCATCCTGAACTCCGCCTGTTAATGAAGGGTTAAATAACTATAGTTGATTTTTGGCGCTTTGAGCTGAATGAATTTAGGACTATGAACGGGCTCTGCTGGTCTGTTTTTTTTTGCAGCTGAACGCATTCTCTGATCCTTTATCATACCGAAATCGTTTAGCTTGGTTAGACAATACAAAATACTGAATAAATTAAAGAAATAGCCTGCGATTTCCTGATAACGCTGGCTATGCTAAGTGGGCTGAACAGGCTGTTTATTGCCACTGAATTAAGCGGAGTTTTTGCATGAAATTGGTAAAACTAGTGATGCTATCCGGCCTTTGGCTGAGTTGTACTGTTATTGCGCAACAAAGCCCGGCTGTGCCGGTGAAAACCGCTGTGGTGCAACAGCAGGCTGTGCCTGTTTGGATCCGGGCTATAGGCCAGGTGAAGGCTGAGCAAAGTGTCGAAATACGCCCGCAGGTCGATGGTGTGTTGCAGCGTATTTTGGTGGAAGAGGGGCAGTTGGTGCAAGCCGGGGATTTACTTGCCGTAATTGATGATCGCAGTATTAAAGCCGCGCTTGAACAGGCTAAAGCTCAGCTTTCTGTGGTGCAGGCGCAGCTGGATGTGGCGCGACTGGATTTAAAACGTTATCAGAATCTACGCAAAGATCAGGCGGTATCGGCACAAATGGCCGATCAGCAGCAGGCCACAGTGCAGCAGTTAGAGGCTGAACTTCGTAGTGTGCAGGCCACTATTCATGCACAGCAAGTGGAGTTGTCTTTTACTCAAATTCTGTCGCCTTTTGCAGGCCAGGTCGGCATTCGTAATGTGGATGCTGGCAACTATGTGCGGACCAGTGATGCCAGCAGTTTGTTTTCTGTGGTTCAGTTGGACCCTATCAGTATTGAAATTGCTTTACCTCAGTCGCGTTTAGCCGAGTTACAGCTGTTGATGCAACAGATCAGGCAAAAACAAACAGTGCCGGTGTTGGCTTATTTAAAAGAAGGAGCGGATCCATTGGCTCAGGGCAAGCTCACTGTAGTGGATAACAGGGTGGCTTCTGCCAGTGGTACTATCAGAGTGAAAGCAGATTTTGCCAATCCGGATTCTGCTTTGTGGCCAGGTCAGTCTGTGGTGATAGCTCTGCAAAGCAAGGTGTTAGAAAACGCCTTAACTATTCCGGCTAAAGCCTTGCAGCAAGGGCCACAAGGCGCTTTTGTCTGGTTTGATGATCAAGGCAAAGCCGCGACTGCAGCCGTTGATGTAGTACTGCAGGATAAAAATCAGGTAGTGGTGACAGGAGTGACTGCGGGGCAGCAGGTGGTAGTGGATGGGCAAAGCCGGTTACGCAGAGGTTCGGAGCTAAAAGTTCTGACTGATGCCCCTCAAACTGCGGCTACGGAGCACTAAGCATGAAAAGCCGTAGTCTGTATGCCTGGTGTATGGATCACCCTATAGGCACAGTGTTACTGACATTCGCTTTGGTGTTGTTAGGTATATTGGCCTTTCCACGTTTATCTATAGCGCCTTTGCCTGAAGCTGATTTTCCTACTATTCAGGTGAATGCCCGTTTACCCGGTGCCAGTGCCGAAACTATGGCCTCTTCTGTTGCCACTCCGTTGGAAGTGGCATTAAGTTCAGTGCCAGGCATTACCGAAATGACGTCAACCAGTGCTTTAGGTTCGGTGGAAGTGACTTTACAGTTTGTACTGGAAAAAGATATCGACAGTGCAGCTCAGGAAGTGCAAGCCGCACTGAATCAGGCGGCCGGGCGTTTGCCTGATATGCCTAATTTACCCACCTGGCGTAAGGTGAACCCTGCTGACAGTCCTATTCTGATTATTGGTGTAACCTCTGAAACATTGTCCCGCACGGAAATCAGTGATTTGGCCGAAACCGTGCTGGCGCGCCAGATGACACAAATTAACGGCGTAGGTGAAGTTTTTATTGGCGGCCAGCAAAAACCTGCTATTCGTATTCAGGCCAGGCCTGAAGTTTTAGCCGCTGCGGGTTTAACTCTTGCTGATATTCGTATTGCAGTGCAAAGAGCCAGTGTCAATCTGCCTAAAGGCGCTTTGTTTGGCGACAACAGAGTGTCTACTTTGGCGGTGAACGATCAAATTTTTTCTGCCGGGGAATACGCCGATTTAATTGTCAGTTATAGCGATGGTTCTCCTGTGTATTTACGCGATGTAGCCACAGTGAAACTGGGTGCTGAAAACGATTTTGTGCAAATCTGGCCTAATGGTGAATCTGGTGTGGCGCTTATTATCCGTCGTCAGCCTGGCGCCAATATAGTGGCCACTGCGGATCGAATCAGGGCTGCCTTACCTCAATTGACCGCCGCTTTGCCTGCTGATGTGAAAGTAGAAGTCTTTAACGACAGAACCCGGACTATTCGTTCTTCTTTGCATGAAGTAGAACTGACGCTGGCGATTGCCGTGGTGCTGGTGATAGCTGTGATGGCGGCGTTTTTACGTCAGTGGTCGGCCACCCTGATTGTCTCTGCAGTGCTTGGGGTGTCCTTGATTGGCACCTGTGCTTTTATGTATCTGGTAGGGTTCAGCCTGAATAACCTGACGCTGGTGGCGATAGTTATAGCCGTTGGTTTTATTGTTGATGATGCCATAGTAGTGATTGAAAACATTCACCGGCACTTAGAAGCGGGCGACAGCAAAAGAGTGGCGGCGCTTAAAGGGGCAGAAGAAATCGGTTTTACCGTGGTGTCGATCAGCGTGTCTTTGGTGGCGGCTTTTATTCCGCTGCTCTTTATGGGCGGCATTATCGGCAAGTTGTTTCTGGAATTTTCGTTAACAGCTGCTGCGGCCATTCTGATATCTGTTGTCGTGTGTTTAACTTTAGCTCCAACCTTAGCATCTATTTTTATGGACAAAGCGCCAGCCCATGACCCGGAAAATCCTGGCTTTTTTGACCGCTTAGTCAAACGTTATGACAGAGTGCTGACCTGGGCTTTGGATCATCAGAAGATTATGCTTGGGGTGTTTTTTCTGACAGTGGCAGGCAGTGTCGCCAGTTTTATGGCCATTCCTAAAGGCTTTTTTCCGCTGCAAGACACAGGTTTTGTTATAGGTGTGACTCAGGCCGCTTCAGATATTCCGTACGAAGATATGATTGCCAAACATAAACAGCTGGAGCAGATCTTAAAAAATGATCCGGATATCACGGGCTTTAACCATGCTGTGGGTGGCAATAACTCGACAGGCTCAGGCCGGGTCTGGGTGGTATTAAGCGATCCGGATGACAGAGATGCCAGCGCCAGTGAAATTATTGACCGCTTAAGACCACAGTTTGCGCAAATTCCTGGTTTTCAGGTGTTTTTACGTGCAGCTCAGGATATTAACCTGGGGGCTGGTCCTGGCCGGGCTCAGTATAGTTATGTGTTAAAAGCCTTAAGCAGTGAAGAGTTAGCTACCTGGACTCAGGCGTTAACGGCTAAATTACGGCAAAACCCGATCTTTACCGATTTATCTAACGACTTACAGTGGGATGCCAATATTATTAAGCTGGAACTGGACAGGCAGGAAGCGGCCCGTTTAGGTTTTGCTGCTGCAGATTTGGATCAGGCCTTGTACGATGCTTTTGGTCAGCGCCAGATCAACGAATATCAGACTGAAACCAACCAATATAACGTGATATTGGAGCTGGACCCGGCCCAACGTGGCACAGCAGAAAGCCTTAATTATTTCCACTTACGTTCCCCCACTACCGGAGAAATGGTGCCTTTATTGGCTTTTGCCAAAGTGCTGCCAGCGACCAGTGGCCCTGTGGTGATTGCCCACAATGGCATGCAACCTGCGGCCAATTTATCCTTTAATCTGGCAGCAGGTATTTCATTGGGTGAGGCTGTTGAAGTTCTGGAACAAGCCCGTACCGGGTTACAAATGCCTGCTTCGGTGTCGGGTTCTTTCCAGGGCGCAGCTCAGGCGTTTCAGGATTCTCTGGCCACTCAGCCCTTGCTGATTTTCACTGCTTTGTTAGCTGTGTATATCATTTTGGGCGTGTTGTACGAGAGTTTTGTTCACCCTCTGACAATTTTATCCACGCTGCCCTCTGCTGCTATAGGTGCTATTTTATTGCTCTGGGTCTGGCAGCTGGATTTCTCTATTATGGCGCTGATCGGCATTATCTTGCTGATAGGGATAGTGAAGAAAAACGGCATTCTGATGGTCGACTTTGCGTTGCAAGCCCAGCGTGAGCAAGGCTTGTCGGCAAAAGAGGCTATTCATCAGGCCTGCTTAGTAAGGTTCCGTCCTATTATGATGACCACGCTGGCCGCTATTTTAGGTGCTGTGCCTTTAATGATGGGCTTTGGTACTGGCGCAGAACTGCGGGTGCCTTTAGGTGTGGCTGTAGTGGGCGGTTTAGCTTTTAGCCAGGTACTGACTTTATTAACTACTCCTGTTGTATTCCTCGCCTTGGATAAAGCCTTTTTGCAGAAAAAGCAAATAGCCAAATAAATACTTCGGTCAGAGTGAAATGAAGCAATCAGCTTTAACTTTACTCTGACCGAAATTCTTTCCCGTACAAAATTGATAGCGCTATCATTTTTGCTTCCACTGCTCTGCCGTACTTCATTTTGATGAAATAAAATACAAAACCTGCCTGTTAATTCAACTGCGACCTTAGTCGTATTCTGTCGTAAAAGATCCGGCTCCCAGCTTATTTTGATAAAAAAGATCCAAATAATGGTTGCGCAATCATTTTTCTGAGGCTAATTTATCGCCCAGGCTTAGGCTTGGTATTACCAATAAGCGAACGAAATCAATCCAAACAGCAATCCAACAGAGATATGCCATGGATTTCTGATCGCTTGAACAGATACCACATAAAAAAATCAACAGGTGTTAGCGCTGTCATGCTGGCAAAAAGAATAAACAGACAGGATAGGGGAATCAAAGTGAAAGTCTTAAAATTAAAACCGTCGTACTTACTCACTACCTTGGCGCTGTGCAGCGCTTTTGGTGTGGTGGCACAAGTTGCAGAAACCACAAATACCGGCGAAGGCAAAGATGATGAAAGCCGTGCTATTGAAGTGATTCAGATCACCGCGACCAAAAGGGTAACCACCTTACGTGAAACTCCGCTTGCTGTTACAGCCTTTGACCAGAAAACTCTGGATAAAAACCATGTGGCCCAGCTGGATGATTTACAGGGCATAGTGCCCAGTTTACAAATTGCTCAAAACGGCACACAAAATACCCCTATGGTCTATGTGCGTGGTATTGGCTCTTCCGACCAAACCGAAAGTGGCGACCCTGCTGTCGCTTTTCACATTGACGGTGTCTATTCAGCCCGCTCTCAGGGCGCTTCTGCGTTGATGTTTGATTTAGAAGGTGCTGAGATTTTACGTGGCCCACAAGGCACTTTATTTGGCCGTAACGCCACTGGTGGTGTGGTGAACTTACACACGGCCAAAGCCCGTCTGGATGGTTTTGATGCCAACGCTGAAATCACGTTAGGCAACTATGACCGCCGCGCTATGCGTGGCATGGTTAATATGCCGTTAAGCGATACCTTAGCTGTGCGTGTTGCAGCCGCAGTGGATCAATCAGAAGGTGTAGTGGATTTCCTGCCGGGTTCAGCCATGGGCGAAAAATACGGTTCAACTGATCTGGCCGCTTCTCGTTTCAGTGCTTTTTACCAGCCATCTGACAAGTTTGATATCACCTTATCTTATGAAAACTTCACTGATAAAGGCACAGGCAATATCCCGACTATTACCGGTGGTTCAGATCGCAGTTCTTTCGTGCAGGAACCAGGTTTTAACCATGCAACCAGCGACAGTTTCCGCACCAGAGCCAACTACAATTTTGATTCAGGCTTGCAATTGTCTTACATAGGCGGCTACACAGATACGTCCCGTGAATCTGTATGGGACAGAAGCTGGAGCCCGACTAAGTACGAATGGGGCGGCTGTGTTGAGTGTGATCACCGGGCCACTCAGCATGAATTGCAGTTAAAAAATGATGACTCAGAGCGTTTTCAGTGGATGGTGGGTTATTTCTACTTTAAAGAGAACAACAACACTATTTTTGACATAGTGCACCCAGACGTGGATTACGAGGGCGGTAATACTCCTAACCCAAATCTGTGGTCTACCTACCGTCAGCCTGATCGTGGTTTAGAGTCGAACAGTATTTATGCTCAGTCTACCTATAAACTGACAGACGATTGGCGTATCAGCGCCGGCTTACGTTACACCGAAGATAAACGCTGGGACAAAGGTGGTCGTAACATCATGTGTCCTGACGAAAAACGTACAGAAGTGAGGGATCCAAATCAGGATTACATAGGCGCATTGGACCCGGATGGCATATTGAACGGTCTGGCTCCGAACAAGTTTTTGGTGCAACCAGGTCAGTGTTGGGTCGATACCTACAACGACACCAGCCCTGAGTGGAGTAAAACCACAGGTATGGCTCGTCTGGAATGGGACATGACGGACAATGTGATGTTTTACACCTCTTACGCCACTGGCTTTAAATCCGGCACTATTCAGGACGGCGGCACCTATAAAGGCGCAGGTCCTTTCACGCAGGCTGATCTGGATGCCATTATCGCGGGCAATAACAATGAAGCTGCCGGTACTGCCGCTTATGTTGCACCAGAAGAAAACACCAGTATAGAACTGGGGATGAAAGGTTTATTCCTGGACGGTACTTTGCAGTTATTTGCTGCGCTGTTCAGCACTGAATACACCGACTTACAGGTCACCAGTAACGTAGTCACCAACACAGGTGCTGACTTACTGCGTAAAACAAACGCAGGTAAAGCCACCATCAATGGTCTGGAATTGGAAGGCCGCTGGTTAGTGACTGAAAACGGCGAGTTAAGTGGCTCAGTCTCTATTCTGGATGCGACCTACGATGAATTCCTGACGACAGACTCAAAATATGGCCGCGATGGTTTAGTTTTTAACCCATCTGCAGGTAACCCGGCATTACCTAACCTGCTGGATTTCAGTGGTAATCATTTAGTGATGGCACCGGAATTTTCTGCTTCAGTGAACTACGAACATTTTGTCGGTCTGGAAAGCGGCGCTACCTTAAAACCAAGAGTTCGCCTGGGTTACACCAGCGAAGTATGGTTTGACCCGGCCAACCGTGGTGACAGACCTGATGGCTTCAGAAATCTGCCTTACGCTGCTGATATCGACCGTCAGGATGCGTATGCCAAAGTGGATTTAAGCCTGGCCTTTGAACCTTCAGCAGGTAGCTGGTCAGCCGAAGCTTTTGTGAACAACGTCACTGACCGCGATATTAAGAGCGATCAAGGCCGTACTCACGGTGACGCAGTACCTAACTTTATGTGGCAATCACCACGTACCTTTGGTGTGCGTTTTAACGTAGCTTTTGAATAATTACCGTCCAACATTATTGATGTTTTACCCTTGTCTCCCGGACTTGTGCGAGTCCGGGTTCTCCCGGTTATTGGGGTATCAGTACCAGCTTCGGCTGGTACTTTTTTGAGTTGAATGGATGGAGTTTCGAACATTCAGTCTGTATCACTTAAGCCATTCAGACATGCAGGAAGGGGATTTAAGTCGAAGCTCGTTCCACTATGCGATAACCCACATCTATAGGTGGCTTATGGGTTTTGTCTTCGCCTGCAGCCGTCATCAGTAATTCAACCGCTTGCTGGCCCATTTCAAAACGCGGTGAGGCGACGCTGGTGATTGAAGGTTCTACCAAAGCTGAAGCTTCTAAATCGTTAAAACCACAAATGGCGATATCAGCTGGTACTTTCAGATTCATTCGTTTGGTTTCAAATAAAGCACCCAAAGCTAAATCGTCATTACAGCAAAATACTGCGTCACACTGGCCCTGAGATTCCGCCATCACGGCCTGCAACAACTGGCCACCTAAACGTATTGATGAAGACTGAGTGGTCGTCACCACATAACTCTGACAAGGTTGTTTAAAGTCCGCTATGGCCTTTTTAAAACCAGCTAAACGTTGCTGAGTACGGGTATCCATGCGGGCGCCCAAAAAGCCTAATTTGCGATAGCCTTTTTGCAGCAAATGGTTGGTGATATCGACACCTGCATTAAAATGCGAAAAGCCAATATTCATATCAATAGGGCAGTCGCTTAACTCCATCAGTTGCACTATAGGAATACCGGATTGCTGCAGCAATTTGCGGGCGTAATCGGTTTGATCTGTGCCGGTTAAAATAAAACCTTCAGGCGACTGGCTAAGTAAAGTGGCGATCAGTTTTTCTTCTTCCAAAGGCGAATAATGGCAATCCCCTAGTACTACCTGCAGATGATGTTGTTTCACAGCGCTATAAATGCCCTGCAGCACGTCATTAAAAACTATGTTAGATAATGATGGAATGATAACCGCAATCACACCTGAGCGACGCGAAGCCAAAGCACTGGCAGCATGGTTACGGATATAACCAATTTCATGCACAGCCTGTTCAACTTTTGTCCGCAGTTTTTCTGAGACTTTCTCCGGATTGCTTAGCACGCGCGACACAGTAATGGCACTGACACCCGCTACTTTTGCCACATCTTTCAGGTTAGGTTTTTTATTCATCGCGCCATTCTCATTATTTTTAAAAAACAATAACTGAAAGCTTAGTTTGAGTCAAAATGGTTGCGCTATCATTTTATCTGAATTAAGCTGAGGCCACATTTTATGGAAGGTGTGATCGTATCTGATGCAACAGGATCCAACAGGGCAGCAGGCAAGCAATTCAGGCAATGAAGAGAATGTTTGCCATGCTCCTCATTTAAAAAGCTGCCAAAGTCTGATCATTATGGGCGTGGCCGGCAGCGGCAAATCTACGCTGGCTTTGCGCCTTGCAGAGCAACTGGGCTGGCACTATCTCGAAGGGGATGATTTTCACAGCCTTGAAGCCAAACAAATGATGGCATCAGGCTCGCCTATCAGCTGTGATATGCGTGACCAGTGGGTTGGCCGTTTATGTGTTGCTTTGCAAGAATGCGCAGCCAAACAACAGGCTGTGGTATTGAGTTATTCAGGTTTAATCCGCAAGCATCGTGAGCGTATTCGCCAGGCCGCACCTCAACCACAGTTTATTTATTTACAAGGTAGCGCTGAATTACTGGCTGAGCGGCTGGCACAACGACAAAATCATTTTATGCCTGTGTCTATGCTGCAAAGCCAGCTGGCGACTATGGAGTCAGTGGAGCAGGAAGCTGATGTGTTGTGTCTGGATATCAGCCAGAGCGTCAACGAACTGATGCTGCAGGTCGTATTAAAAATAGAACAACGACTATAACAAGCGATCACGACTGGCCATTAGTGGCTGGCGCATGATCAATAAATCTGCGAATTAAAACAACAGAACAACGACAGGGTGACAAAGTGACAACAGAAACTGCGGTACCTCAAGACAGGCTAAAGCTGCGCGAAAAAGTCGGTTATGGTCTGGGCGATATGGGTTTTAACTTCTACTGGGCTAATATCTCGGCCTTCTTATTGATTTTCTACACAGATGTATTTGGTATTTCAGCAGCGGCTGCCGGTACCATGATGCTGATCACTAAAATCATTGATGCTTTTACCGACCCTATGATGGGCGCTTTAGCCGACAGAACCAAAAGCCGTTTTGGTAAATTCCGGCCTTATTTATTGTGGTTGGCTTTACCTCTGGCTGGTGCTGGTGTGTTGACCTACAGCACTCCTGACTTAGGCCCTGGCGGCAAACTGGTATGGGCGTATTGCACGTACAGCCTGCTGATGCTGACTTACACAGCTATCAATATTCCTTATTCAGCCTTGTCTGGTGTGATGACCCGTAATAGCCAGGAACGCACCACTTTAGTTAGCTTCCGTTTTATCGGTGGTTTTACCGGCGGTATTCTGGTGACTTATTTAACCCCTAAACTGGTGGTGTTATTAGGCCAGGGTGATGAAATCTTAGGCTGGCAGCTGACCATGGGTATCTTTGGTATAGCAGCTGCTTTGCTCTTTATGTTCACTTTTGCCAGCACCAAAGAACGTATTCAGCCTGTTAGTGAAAACAACAGCGCTGTGAAACAGGATTTACTCGATTTAAAAAACAACAAACCCTGGCTGGTGCTGTTTAGCCTGGCGCTGATCATTATGATCACTATCACTATGAGAGCCAGCAGTGGCGTGTATTACTTTAAATACTATGTGGAGCGGCCTGAGCTGGTCGGCGAGTTTTTATCCTCTTATATGTTTGCTTTGGCTTTAGGTGCTGCATCTACGCCTTTAATGACCAAGTTTATGGATAAAAAGCCGCTGATGATGCTGCTAATGAGCCTGGCCGGATTATTTTCTATCAGTCTGTTTTTTGTCCCAGCCGACGAGGTGGGTTTAATTTTTGCCATCAACCTGGCTATAGGTTTTGTATTGGGGCCTAAATCGCCTTTGGCTTTTTCTATGTATGCCGACACTGCAGATTACAACGAATGGCGCACTGGCCGTCGTGCCACAGCTATGACCTTTTCAGCAGCTACCTTTTCACAAAAATTCGGTGGTGCTATTGCCTCAGCTGTGATTGGCTGGTTATTGGCACTGATAGGTTATGTCGCCAACACTGAACAAAGTGCGGGCTCACAGATGGGTATTTTACTCATGGTTTCGGTGATCCCTGGCTTAGTGGCCTTTTTGGCGGCTTTTGTGATGCGGTTTTACCATTTAGATGAAAAACAATTGCTGACCATTCAACAGGAACTGGACCAGCGTAAATCAGCACCCTTTGTAAAAAATGAAGCAGTCGGAGTGTCGGAGTAACTATGAAAAAGTTGATGCAAGCCACAGAAAACGGCCAGCGTTATGAATTGTACAGCGCCACTGCGATGCCACAGGCTGCAGCTTTTTTATGGAACAAGGTAATGATGATCCAGCAAAACTGCCGTGGTTACGCCACAGCGCAGTTTATGCAGCCAGAACCTGCCAAATATGCCCATGCGCCGAACTTAGAAGCGAAGACTTTTATGCAGCCGGAGCAGCCCTATTACGCTCATCATCCGGGCCGTTTTGTGTATATCAAAGATGAAAACAGTGGTGAAATCTGGTCTGTGCCGTACGAGCCGGTACGCAGAGAAGCCCAAAACTTTGTGTTTTCAGCAGGCCAGTCGGATATCCGCTGGCAGCTGACGCTGGACGCTGGTTTAACTGTGGAATGGTTACTGACCTTAACGCCGGATCAACCGCTGGAGTTATGGCAACTGACGGTGCGCAATGATTCAGCGCAAAGCCGGTCTTTAAGTTTATATCCGTATTTCCCGGTCGGTTATATGTCCTGGATGAACCAGTCTGGCCGTTATGATGCGGATTTAAAGGCTATTATCTGCTCTTCAGTCACCCCTTATCAAAAGTACCCGGATTACTTTAAAAACAAGTTCTTAAAAGACAAAACCTTCTTATTGGCCGAGCGCACACCGGATTTCTGGGAAGTGAACCAGCAACACTTCGAAGGGCAGGGCGGTTTGCATGCGCCTTCTGCAGTGCAACAGCCGTTTTTAGGCTGTGGTGATTCAGACTACGAAACGCCAGCTTGTGTAATGCAGTACAGAGTCTCTTTAGCCACAGGCCAAACAGAGCACTACCGTTTTGTGTTTGGTCCTGCTTATGACAAAGCTGAAGTAGCGCAAATTCGTCAGCAAGTTTTTGGCACGCCAGAGAGCTTCGGCCAGATCCAACAGGCTTATGCGGCTTATGTAGCCCAGGCTGTGCCTTGCTTAGTAATCGACACGCCGGACCAGGAGCTGAATAACTATGTGAACCACTGGCTGGCGCGTCAGGTGTATTACCACGGCGATGTGAACCGTTTAACCACAGATCCACAAAGCCGTAATTATCTGCAGGATAATATGGGCATGAGCTATCTGGCTCCTGCTGTGGCACGTCAGGCTTTTTTAACGGCTTTATCGCAGCAGCATCTGTCGGGTGAAATGCCGGACGGTATCTTGTTGCACAAAGATGCTGAACTGAAATACATCAATCAGGTGCCTCATACAGACCAATGTGTCTGGTTACCTGTTTGTATCAGTGCTTATCTGGCTGAAACCAACGACTATGCGCTGCTAAGCGAAAAAGTAGCCTACAAAGATTCCGCCGAGCTACACACTGTGGCTGAACATATCCATCGTGCTATGGGTTGGTTATGGCTGAAAAAAGACGAACGTTGCTTAAGTTATATTGAGCAGGGCGACTGGTGTGACCCAATGAATATGGTGGGTTACAAAGGCAAAGGTGTGTCGGGCTGGCTGAGCTTAGCAGCAGCTTATGCACTGAATGTCTGGGCGCAAATTTGCCGTGATTTAAATTTTCACCAACAAGCCGCTTTATATCAACAACAAGCCAGTGAATTTAACGCCGCCGTAAATCAGTATTTATGGGATGGCAACTGGTATGGCCGTGGTATCACAGACGATAACGTGGTGTTTGGCATCAGCAAAGATACCGAAGGCCGTATTTATCTGAACCCACAAAGCTGGGCTTTATTAAGTGGTGCTGCCAACAGCGAACAACAGCAGCAACTGTTAAAAGCCGTAGAGCAGCAACTGCATACGCCTTATGGTGTGCAAATGCTGGCGCCTGCTTATACCGCCATGCGTGAAGACGTAGGGCGTGTCACACAAAAATACCCGGGGTCGGCAGAAAATGGCTCGGTCTATAATCATGCTGCGGCTTTTTATCTGTTTGCTTTGTATCAGGTGAATCAAGCCGACAAAGCCTATCAGGTGTTAAAACAAATGCTGCCGTCGGACGATCCACAGGATCAGTTACAACGGGGTCAGCTGCCGGTATTTATTCCAAATTATTACCGTGGCGCTTACCAGACGTTACCGCGCACCGCAGGCCGCTCCAGCCAGCTGTTTAATACAGGCACTGTGCACTGGGTATATCGCTGCTTAGTCGAAGGTTTGTTTGGTGTGAAGGGTGACCAACAAGGTTTAACTTTGGCGCCTCAACTGCCGGCCAGTTGGAGCAAAGCTTCTGTGTTACGTCGTTTCCGTGGCGCAGACTTCCATATCCGTTTTGAGCGTGTTGCTGATGTTACAGCGCCAACACTCTGGCTGGACGGTGTTCAGCAGGCAGAGTTGGTGGTGCGCAATATAACGCCAGGCCAAAGTTATCAGCTACTGCTGCAATTGCCGGTTATAACTTCAGAGGGAACAGTATGATCCGTATAGGTTTATTAGGCGCAGCCCGTATTGCTGAGCGGGCTATTATTCAGCCCGCCGCGAAGCGCTCTGATGTAGTCATAGCAGCAGTGGCAGCATCGAATCTTGAAAAAGCTCAGGCTTTTGCCCGGCAGTTTGATATAGAGCTGGCTTTGGGCAGTTATGACGGGCTATTGGCCCGTGATGATATCGACTTAATTTACAACGCTTTACCGCCGTCTTTGCATGCAGAGTGGTCTATTAAAGCTTTGCAACAAGGCAAACATGTGTTGTGTGAAAAGCCTTTTGCCATGGACGCTGAAGAAGCCAAAGCCATGGTGGTGGCAGCAGAGACCAGTGGCTGTTTACTGATTGAAGGCTATCACTACCGCTTTCATCCGGTGTTTGCGGAAGTACAGCGTGTAGTCGCCAGTGGCGAGCTTGGCACTATTCACACAGTGCGCAGCAATTTTTCAGTACGTATAACCGAAACACCAGGTTCTTTGCGCCATAACGTGCCATTAGGTGGTGGTGCTTTAATGGATTTAGGCTGCTACCCACTGCACTGGTTACGCACTTTATTTGGCAGCACACCGCAAATTTTATGGGCCGGTGCCATTTGCCCTAAACCTCAACTCGACAGCGCTTTTGAACTTCGTCTGCAGTTCCCGAACGGCCCTTTGTGTTATGTCGGCTGCGCTATGAGCGAACATTTAAACCGCCAACACGACGCTTATTTGTGCCTCGAAGGCGACAAAGCCCAACTGGAAGTCTTTAACCTGGTCGCCCCACATCAAGGCCACCAGTTACGACTCACCAAATACGGCGAAGCCCACGACTACCAAATGAACGGCGACACCACCTACGACCACCAGCTTGAACACACTCTGAGCTGCATCAAAGGCGAAACCAAGCCGCTGACAGGAGGCCGCGACGCTATAGATCAGATGCAACTGATTGATGATGCGTATAAAGCTGCTGGGTTATTGCCGAGGGGACTTTGTAGGTAGGTTTGGGTGTTAATGCTGAATTTGGAAGCCGCCATCTATGGCGCTTATCCACTCAGGTCTATTTATTCGAATAGGACTATATTCCTACTAAGCTATGCTTTTATAGGAATATAGTCCCATTTTACTTTCCGAATCAGGCGCTACCTTAGATTGAAATAAACCATAAACAGGACTATATTCCCTATATAACTCAAATAAAGGGAATATAGTCCCATTTTGGATGGTTTTTATGTCAAAGCGCGATATGCACAGAGTGTTATTTCCTAAGCAGCAAAAAATCCTCGCTACTTTTGGTGAAGACTTGCTGCTTGCGACCAGACGTCGTGGTTTTAATAAACAAACCATCTGTGACAGAACAGGCTTTGATAACAAAACTGTCAGTAAAGTATTTGCCGGAGATCCAGGTGTCTCCATAGGGGCCTATCTGAAGGTCATGGCAGTGCTGGGTATGGAAGATAATTTTGCTGAAGTGGCAGCACATGATGAAGTTGGTACCAAACTGCAAAACATCCAGCTGTTGGAGCGAGCACGATGAGCCGAACTCTGGTAGACGTTTATGCAGCATGGATGCCGATAGCAGAGCCCTTACTGGTAGGGCAACTGACCTTTGCTGAAACAACCAGAGGGGGCATTTTTAGTTTTGCTTACGATAAAAGTTTTCTTAGTTCTAAATATCGTCTGCAAATCGACCCACTGTTAGCGCTGCATAGCGGTGAGCTTTATAACGACTCGCCCGATCAAAACTTTCGTGCCTTTTTAGACTCATCGCCAGACCGTTGGGGGCGTTTATTAATGCAACGACGGGCTGCGATTGAATATCGTAAAGGCATTCGAGCTTCGGCCAGATTAACAGAGCTGGATTACCTGTTAGGTGTGCATGATTCCTATCGAATGGGTGGGATCCGCTTTAAAACTGCCGGATCGCCAGACTTTCTGGATAACAACGCCGAGTTTGCTGCGCCACCTATTACATCACTCAGAGAGCTTGAATATGCGGCTATGAAAATTGAGCAGGATGAAAACATCGACAGTGACGAATACTACCGCTGGTTAAAGATGTTAATTTCTCCAGGCTCATCCTTGGGCGGCGCCAGGCCCAAAGCTTGTGTGACTGATGCGGCTAACAACCTTTGGATAGCCAAATTCCCTAATCAAAACGATAACTTCGACGTTGGGGCCTGGGAAATGTTGTGCCATGAACTTGCGATAGCCTCTGGCATTGAAATGTTTCCTTGCAGCGTACAGCGCTTTTCCTCCACCCATCACACCTTTCTGACCAAACGTTTTGATCGGGTGGGCGACCAACGAATTCACTTCTCCTCGGCTATGACGCAGCTGCAATACTATGATGGTGAGCATTCAGCAGGAGCAAGCTACTTAGAAATCGCAGAGTTCCTGAGTAACAACGGCGCCCAGACTAAAGCAGACCTTGCTCAGTTATGGCGGCGAATAGTCTTTAATATTGCAGTGTCGAATACCGACGACCACTTACGAAACCACGGTTTTTTATTGACGGAAAAAGGCTGGAAACTTTCTCCGGCCTACGATTTAAACCCAAGCCATGACAAACAAGGTTTGCATCTGAACATTACCGATAACTCTAACGCTCTTGATTACCAGCTGGCTTTTGAAGTGAGAGATTTCTTCCGTTTAAGTGAGGTTGAAGCTACAGCTATTTATGACGAAGTACTCAGCAAGGTGAAGCATTGGCAAGCCGTGGCAACCAAACTGGGGATCAGCCGAAGTGAGCAAATCACTAAGCAAGGGGCATTTAATCTTTAGCACCGTATTATTCAGGGCAGTGTTGTTTTGCTTTTGTAGTTAACTGAGAAATAGTACCGAGCATATCAAGATGAAAACAGGCCGTAACGATCCTTGCCCTTGTGGCAGTGGTAAAAAATATAAACACTGCTGTATCAATGCGGTATCAAAACAACATGCAGAAGTGTTTGATGATATAGCTCAAACTCTGGCGATGAACCCAAACCTGAGTTTGGACGAATTAAACCTGGTGGCTCAGCACAAAATGGCAGAGCGTAATAACAAGCCTCATGCTGATTTTTGTGGCCTTTCACCGAATCAAATAGAGAACTGGCTGTATGCGCCTTTGAGTGAATTAGCTTTGGTCACCATCACCACACCAGCTGATTTATCCGCCAGCCCTGTGATGCGTTATTTGACTTTGATGCTGGATGAAGCCATAAAGCAAAATGGCAGCTTTAAAGCCACAACCAAAGGTAACCTTCCGGCCAAATTAGTAAAACAAGCCAGTGAGCTGTTACCTGAGTTTGCGGTAGCCCGGTTTGAAACAGAGCAAAGTATCAGCGAATTTACGGGCAGCAACGAAGATAAATTTAATGCTCTGCACTACAGCCGACTATTGGCCGAATGTGCCGGCATTATTTATAAAAAAACCGGCAGTTTTTATGTTAAAAAAGCTGCGATAAAACAATACCAGCAGCAGGGGATTCGGGCTTTTTTTCTACCCATGTTGGAAGCTGCCATTAAGCAATACAACTGGGCTTATCTGGATGGCTGGAGTGAGCAGGTTCACCTACAACCCTTCTGGCTTTTTATGTTATGGCGCCTGCAAAGCCATGCTTCTCTCGAAAAGCTGATAGAGGAAGTGTGTGTCGCATTTCCTACTTTGCTTCAGCAACTGCCGGATAAACGCTACTCTTCACCTGAAGAACAGTTGGGAATGCTGATTGAATCGCGTTTTGTGGTGCGCTTTTTACAGTTTTGGGGCTTTGTCACTTTAGACCCACGACGGTACCTGAATGGTGTGAAAGTGCAGAGAAAGGCTGACATAGAGCCGCTGCTGACGGATAGTTTCTCATTTATGGTTTAGATCAGCTTATTTGAAGTCGCAGCTCAGGGCTGCGCTCAACTGGCTGGCTCTTCGCAACTTCAGGTTGTTTGAGTTAAATGCTGAATCTCTGGGCAATGTTGTATAAAAACCTCACTTAAACCTTATATAAAACAGTAGTATACGGCGCTATTTTATATAAGGTGTCCGTTATGACTGATGTCAGCAGTATCTGTTCCCTTTATCTGAAAATCTGTGAGCAAAGAAAAAATCTGTCCAAATACACGTTAAAAGCTTATCGCCTGGATCTCGCACAGTTTGAATTAATAGTCGGCAGCGACTTGGGCATAGCCAGTATCACCAAAGTTGAATTGGCGAACTTTCACCATAAGCTTGTTGAACTTGAATTAGCCCCAAGCTCCATTAAAAGAAAAATTGCCTGTGTCAGAGCTATGTTTCGCTGGCTGGAACTGGATGAAGTTGTTCAATTGAACCCTTTTCATCAGTTCAGAGCAGAAATAAAACTACCGAGAAAGTTACCTAAAAACGTTGCTGCATCTGAGCTACATAAAATGATCCAGTGCGGAAAATCAGACTTAGGTATGGCATCTCATGCGACATACCAGGAAGAAGAGCTGCTGCTTGGCATTGAGACAAAAAAATCGCTGAATAAGCTTTCTACTTTGATGGCGTTGGAGTTGATGTTGTCAACAGGTATGAGGGTTGGGGAGTTGGCCGGTATTTGTATATCGAATATCGATATAGACGAGAGAAAGATCAAAATTCTGGGCAAAGGTGCCAGAGAACGTTACGTCTATTTACCTGATGCTGACCTGTGCGAACTGGCCAGGGCTTACATCAAAGCCAGGCAGATGGTCGAGCCTCAAGACAGTAACTTCCTGGTGAACAGCAGAGGCTCGCCAGCATCTACACAATTCTTAAGAAAACTCATCAAAAACATAGCAACACGAGCCAGCACTAAAAATAAGGTGACACCTCATATGCTCAGACACAGCGCCGCCTGTGAACTGCTGGAATCAGGCCTGGATATCCGCTTTGTACAAAGACTACTTGGACATAGCAGCATATCAACTACAGAAATCTATACACACGTAAGCGACAGCTTATTAAAAGAGAAAGTGACATTGGCAGACGTAAGGGGACGCATCATGAAAAAGTAAGGATAATTTAGAATTATCCTTACTTTTTCCAATTTTTCTGCAATTACCAATCTGAAACCTTGCACATAGACAAGTTTGTATGACTGGTAATTTTGGAGTGGCGTTACCCATCTTATAGACGAATGAATCAAAGAGTAAAGAGTTTTTCGACGCAGTAACACGTCCAATAAGGTGGCACAACTTGAAGCAGTACCTCTAGCTTTGGTTTTCAGGTAATAGCTACAGTATTTTATTAAGCAGTAGCATTGGCTCAACAAAGTCTGAAACTTTCTGGTGTGCATCTCTACGTTCATCAAAATAATCATGGCGGTTGTAGATCCCCTCTACACCTTTAAGTTTATGGTTTAAGCAACGCTCAGCCACTTCACCGCTGATCCGCAGTTTTGCACACAAGCTTCTGAATGCTCTGCGCAGGTCATGCACACTGAACGCTGGGATATCTCCCATCAGATTCGGTGGCTGTTTTTTGCGTCCTGGCTCTCTGCCAAAGCATTTTGAAATTGCGCGATTTAATGTATCAGGCCCCATATGCTCGCTGCCACTAGCTCGTCTTGCAGGGAAAACATAGTCGGAAAAGCCTGCGCGTACTTTTAGTGTTCTGAACAAAGCCGTTGCTTGGGTTGAAAGTGGGATAGATATCGGCGCTCCTGTTTTTGAGCGGCCTGAAGGCAAATCCCATACAGCATTTTCTAAGTCAAACTCTGACCACTTCGCCTCGCATAACTCTGACTTCCGGACTCCCAGCATCACAAATAGGCTACATGCGATGTAGTTATCGATACCAAAACTACGGATATGCTGACGAAAAACTTCAAATGATTTTACTAACTCTTCCTCACTAAGATGTCTGGATCTTGACTTTTCTTCGCCCCCAGCGTCCCTATCATTAAAATCTTCAGCTGGATTGTTTAACAGTAGGTTTAGTTTTCTGCCGTGCCGGAATAACTGCTTCATATACATTAGCGTATCGTTAGCAATTGTCGGTCTGCCTGATTCTCTTACTCTCTCCAATACTCTGCGGACATCAATTGGGCTGACTGTATGTAGCGAAAGCTTACCGATGACAGGGCTAATGTCCTTTGTATAGATGCGGTAGGGAATATTAGGATGCTTCAGACGAGGTGCTATGTCCTTGTGAAACCAGTCGTCAAACAAGGCATCACAAGTAATAGTCTTTTGCCGAAACTCACGTTTGCTCTCTTCAATTGGATCCAGCCCAGATTTCACTAAATTCTTGGCTTCAGCTGCAAGCCGATTTGCTTCCGAGAGAGAAACCTCTGGATACTCACCTAAGGTGAATTCACGACGAGAACCATTGATAGCGTAGCGATAAAACCAGCTAGCAGAACCGGAATTATTGATCTTGAAGTAGAGTCCACTTCCTATAGGTTTGCGAATTGGTTCGCCTGTTTTTACCAGACTTTGAAGTTCTTTGATTGTGATTTGGGCCATAAATATTGCACTCTGTTCTGCGTTTGATAGCTGAACTTTAGCCACCATTTTGGTGGAATGCAAGAGTGGTATTAGCCACCATTCAGGCCACCAAACACTAAGGTGCTAGGTGGTACTGAATGATACAAGGTGAAACAGTAAATTATTTTATATCAGTAGGTTATGTGATGTGTGGTTTGGTGGGAAACATCGAAAAACATTATTCGATATTTTGGATTTGCTCGCGCATCTGTTCAATCAAAACCTTCAGCTCCACCGCTGTATTAGTAATCTCGGTTGAAATAGCTTTGGAGGACAAAGTATTCGCTTCGCGGTTGAATTCCTGCATCATAAAATCGAGGCGGCGGCCTATGGCTCCGCCTTGTTTCAGGCTGTGTCGGGTTTCTTTGATATGAGCGTCTAAACGGTCCAGCTCTTCTGCCACGTCAGATTTTTGCGCTAAAAAGGCCATTTCCTGCTCAAGACGGTTTTGGTCCAGTTCGGCTTTTACTTCCTGCAGGCGGTTGAGCATTTTGTCGCGTTGCCATTGCAGAGCTTGCGGTAAATGCGTGCGTAAGGTGCTGACATGAATGGAGATTTGATCCAGACGGTCGCGGATCATTTGCTCTATGGCGACACCTTCACGGCCACGGCCTGCAACGAAGTCTACTAAGGCGGCGTCAAAGGCGGCCATCAGTTCGGCTTGTAAGCTGTCGATATCTTCTTCCTGAGTTTCCATCACACCAGGCCAGCGCAGAATATCGACCACGTTCAGCTGGGCTTTGCCGCTTTGCTCGGCTAGGCTACTTGCACTTTGCATCAGTTGTTTGGCCAAAGCTTCGTTAATTTTTAACTCGCCAGCTGTGTTTGACGCGCTGTATTTCAGGTTGATTTCCAGTTTACCGCGGTGCAGTTTCTGCCGCAGTTTGTCGCGTAATAAACCTTCTAAGCAACGAAACTGTTCTGGCAGGCGGAAATAGCTTTCCAGATAACGTTGGTTAACGGAGCGGATTTCCCAAACGGCATTGCCCCAGCTGGCACGAATTTCGTGGCGGGCATAAGCGGTCATACTGTGGATCATAATTAAGTCCTGAAATACAAAATAATTCCGAGTATACCCAGTTCAATCATCATTCGTCTAATCTGCCCGTCGCACTTGAAGCCACAGCTGCGTTACCTGCGCTCTCTCACCCCAATCATTTTTGAAAGTATCCGCTTGGCATGACCTGCGAGTTCTCACTTCAATCCAATTGCACATAGGACAACTATGCTCATGGGGACTCGATAACTTGTCGCCTTGCTGCAGCACCAATTGCTTAGGGCAGATCTTTCTTATTCTATTTACTTTGGGTATAGATGGCACTGCAAGGGTGAAATCCCTATAATGAAGCACTTTTAATATCAGGTTGAGGCTTCACCATGCGTCCTAGCGGCAGAACAGCGAGTCAAATTCGTCCTATTACTTTCACCCGTCAATTTACGGCTCATGCTGAAGGTTCAGTATTGGTTGAGTTTGGTAACACCAAAGTTATTTGTACTGCCAGCGTGATTGAAGGTGTGCCACGTTTTATGAAAGGCCAGGGCAAAGGCTGGATCACAGCTGAATATGGCATGTTGCCACGCGCAACTCATACCCGTAACGACCGTGAAGCGGCTCGTGGTAAACAGGGTGGCCGTACTATGGAAATTCAGCGTTTGATTGGCCGCGCTTTGCGTACTGCTGTGGATTTAAGGCTGTTGGGTGAAAACACTATTACTATCGACTGTGACGTGATCCAGGCCGATGGTGGCACCCGCACTGCTTCTATCACTGGTGCTTGTGTGGCTTTAGTCGATGCGTTGAATTTTATGCGCGCTAAAGGTTTGATCAAAACCAACCCGTTGAATTTTATGGTCGCTGCGGTTTCTGTTGGTGTTTATAAAGGCACAGCAGTTGCCGATTTAGACTATGCCGAAGATTCAAATGCTGAAACCGATATGAATATCGTCATGACCGAAACTGGCAAAATCATCGAAATTCAGGGCACGGCCGAAGAAGCGCCATTCAGCTTTGAAGAAATGCAGCAGATGATGGAATTAGGCAAACACGCTATCCGTGAAATTATCGACGAACAAAAACGAGTGCTGGCGTAAGAGGTTCAGATGAAACAGTTTCAAAAAGACTTTATTGAATTTGCATTGTCGCGTCAGGTGCTGAAGTTTGGCAGTTTTACGCTGAAATCCGGCCGTACCAGCCCGTACTTTTTTAACGCAGGTTTATTTAATACGGGTGGTGATTTAGCCCGTTTAGGTCGTTTTTATGCGGCAGCTTTAGAAGATGCCGGTGTAGAGTTTGACCTGTTGTTTGGCCCTGCCTACAAAGGTATTCCTATAGCTACTACTACGGCTGTGGCTTTGTTTGATCAGTATGGTAAAGATGTGCCTTATTGCTTCAACCGCAAAGAAGCCAAAACCCATGGTGAAGGTGGCAACTTAGTGGGCTCGCCTTTACAGGGTAAAGTGATGCTGGTGGATGATGTGATCACAGCAGGTACTGCTATTCGTGAATCAATGCAGCTTATCCAGGCACAGGGTGCCAGTTTAAGTGGTGTGCTGATTGCGCTTGATCGTCAGGAAAAAGGTCAGGGCGAACTTTCAGCTATTCAGGAAGTCGAACGTGACTTTGGCACTCAAGTGATCTCTATCATTTGTTTAAACGACTTAATCAACTACCTGCAAGGCAAACCAGAGCTGGCCCAGTATTTAGAAGCTGTGTCTGCTTACCGTGCCCAGTATGGTGTGAGCTAAGCTGTTAGCCCGAGTGTGATGCAGTTTTAAGGACAAGCTATGAACAAGCCAAATGGCACGGGTTTTGGGCGTATTATTAAAGCTGCAGATTGTAGCCGTAAAGGCTTTGCCGCAGCCTGGGTGAACGAGGCTGCCTTTCGTCAGGAAGCGGGTTTAACTTTGGCTGCTATACCATTTGCCTGGTATCTGGCTGCTGATTTTGGTCATTTTGCGCTTTTGATGGGCGTCTGGTTACTGGTGATTATTGTGGAGTTACTCAACTCTGCCATTGAAGCTTTAACCGACCGTGTCAGTTTAGAACGGCATGAATTATCAGGCCGGGCTAAAGATATGGGTTCAGCAGCTGTCACTTCAGCTTTAGTTTTTGTGGCTTTAGTCTGGGCTGCTGCTATCTGGCAGAAATTCAGTTAAAGATCATTCCGCTGGTGAGCAGGTTCGTTCACCAGCGGAATTAACATCGCAAAATGCACACCTTGTTGTACATCGTCTACTAAATCAATACGCCCATTCAGGCCCTGAGTGATCAGGTTATACAAAATATAAGTGCCTAAACCACTGCCACCTGCTTGTCTGTTGGTGGTGACAAAGGGATCCCATATTTTTGTTTTAATTTCTTTGGCTATACCTTTGCCATTGTCGTAATAATTCAGCTGTAAAAAACCTTCTTGTTGTTGTGCCTGGATCACCACTTCGCCTGCTTCTATATCTTTAAAACCATGGATCAGTGAATTCATGATCAGGTTGGTAAAGATCTGTGAATATACTCCGGGAAAACTATAAAGCCGGATTGTTGGGTCTATTTCCAGTTTGATTTGATGTTGGGTGTATTTCAATTTTGGCCTTAAAGACAGGACTATATTTTGTATATATTCCAGCAAGTTAAACTCGCGAGCTTCTTCGCTGGACTGATCAATGGCCACCATTTTAAAGCTACGGATTTGCTCTGCTGCCCGCTCCAGATTCTTTAACACAATGGCTGAAGTTTCATTCAGTTCTGCCGTCATTTTGCTGAACATAGATTTGCTGATAGAGCCACTTTCAACCGCATGGCTTAACTCAGAGGTTAAAAAACTCAGGTGAGTTACAGCTGTTACAGCAACTCCCACCGGGGTATTAATTTCATGGGCTACGCCAGCCACCAGACAGCCTAAAGAGGCCATCTTCTCCCGCTCAACCAGCTTGGTCTGAGTGGTTTTTAAATGCTGTAAGGTCTGATCCAGCTCCTGCACGCTACGCTGAAGTTCAGCAGTACGGCTTTGTACTTTTTGTTCCAGGGTTTTATTCAGTTCCAGAATTTCCTGCTCTTTGTCCTGTTGATCGCTGTTAATTTGCTCAATCACATCCAGCATGGCATTAAATGACTGGATCAAGCCCTGAATATCAGGATCTGAGGAGTTACTGGCGCGTCTGCTGTAATCTTTGGTATCTGCTATTGAGCTGGTGACCCTTTTCAAATGATCTAAGGGCCTCAAAGCACTTCTGCTGGCTATCAGTGCCAACCAACTGGCGAGGCCAAGAGTGAGTAGCAGTGTTAAGACTAACCCCCATTTTAACTGAGCTAATTGTTGTTTCAGTGGGGTAAGGCTAACGGTCAGGCGTAAATACCCCAGCAAGTTGTTGTCCACCATCACAGGGGTAACACTATGCAAATAATCGGCATCAAAAATGTGTTGTTCTTCTAACTGTTCTGAAGAAGGGGGGACAGGCTCTGTACCATAACTGGCAAAAAGCTGATGGCTGTCGCTAAATTCATCGTATTTCAGCAAGCTGGCAGAAACTATATCCGGCGACTCTTTTAAAGAGTCCAGCATAGTGCTGGCACTTTCGGGCTGATCAAAGACTATGGCTGCGGAACTCATAGAAGCCAGAATACGAGCCTGAGCGCTGGTATAAGATTGCAACTGAGCTTTGTACTGATCGCTGCTGGTCCAGAATAAGGGCACCAGCACTATGCTCAGGCTCAGCAGGGTGAGTAGCAAAATAGAAAAAAACACCCGGTAGCGAAAAGAGAGCAGGATCATCATGATTTACCTCTGCTTCGCTATGGATAAAAAGGCCGCTTTGGCTTGCAGGCCAGATTCTGTCAGGGCCTGAGCTTTGACATAAAGCACTATTCTGTTGCCTTCAAGCTCCATATCAACCTGAGAATATGGGCTTGCACTGACATAGGGTGCGGAAATACGTAATACTTGTTGATGATGCAGTTGGGGTAAATCTGTGAAGCCTGAACCTTCAGGCGTCTGAGTAAAATACAATACTTTGCATTGGCTGGCCTCAGTACTGCTGCCTGAGTTGTCGATTTGCAGTATCCTGACGGGTAATTGTTGAAGCTGCCTTTTTTCGGTGCCTTTTTGTAACTGACTTAACAACACTTCATTTTTTTCCCCCAGCAAACAAATATCAAAAGTACTTTGTCCGGGCTGGGCCGGCCATTCAAAAAACTTGGCAATATTGTAAATATAAGCGGCCTGCATAGCCGAAAATCTTTGGTCGTCCATAGGCGCTGCATCCATGGCGGCTGAGGCCGGCGCCACCCAGCCGAATGCGAACACCGACAACAGGCCTGTCAGCGTCAGACTGATAAAAGCAGGATAGAAATAAATTTTCCGCTTACTTGCCATCTAAGATACTGATTCCTAAACTCCTGTTAAGATCTTATTCTAGTCAGACAAGGCAGTTATGTCGCATTTGCGCTCTGTAATTCCGGTTTTTTTTATGCTGACTGCTGTTTTTCCTCTGGTTGCGGAGGAAATACAGGATTTGTTTGAGATGAGCCTGACAGAGCTGATGGATATTCCTGTGGTGACCGCCAGCCGTTATGAAGAGAATTTAAAATCAGCCGCTGCTGTGATGACCATTGTCAGCGCTGAGCAAATTCGCAATTCAGGGGCAGATTCTTTATATCAATTACTGGAGCAGGTCAGCAGTTTTTATATGACGGGCTCTCACTTCTTTCCTAATAATGTATCTTCTGTACGCGGAGATTTACTCACTCACGCCGATAACCATGTGCTGATTTTATTAAATGGCAAACCTCTGCGGGAAAGTTACTCGGGCGGTATTAATTTTGCGATTTATAATGCTTTTCCGGTTCAGGCTTTAAGCCGGATTGAAGTGATCCGCGGGCCTGGTTCTGTGCTCTATGGCTCTAATGCTTACAGCGGCGTTATTAATCTGGTGACGACTGAGGCCGCTGGTAAATCTATTCAACTAAGTATCGGCGAACAGGGCTATCAATCAGGTTCTTTACTACTCAGTGGCGGAGAGGAACTGAAGCTGTTATTTGCCGCTAAAGTCAGCTGGTCGGATGGTTGGGATTTCCGGTCCTTTGATAATGCTGGAGTGGAAAACAGCATAGATTATGGGCAGCGCAACGCAGGGCTGTTTAGTAGTCTTCATTATCAGGGCTGGCAACTGGATCTAATGAGTTTATCCAGCACTCAGGATTTTTTTGGTGCCAGTACCAGTTGGTCCGGCACTGTGTTACCAGAGGATCGCAAGGTCGACAGCCAAAGGCATCATGCTGCTTTAAGTCATAAGTGGCAGCAATCTGAGCAGTTATGGCTGGCTTCTGCAGTCAGCGTTGCCCGTATGGATTTCAGCCATTACAACTATGATGCCTATTCCACTGAACGTTATCTGGAGTTGAACCAGCACTGGCAACCTTCAAAGGTATGGAGCTGGCAGCTGGGAGGCTCTTTGTGGTGGCAACGTTTTGGCACTGAAGCCGGATTAGCCAATGGGCCTGTGCCTTTGACCAAAAATCGCAGAGATACTGCTTTTGTGCAGGCTGACTGGAGTTTTCACAGCGACTGGAAATTGTCTGCTGGTTTGCAATACAACAACAGTCAGTTGGGAAGCAATGAATGGGTGCCCCGCATGGCGCTGGTTTGGCAAGCTAACCCGGATTGGGCTGTGAAGCTTTTACATGCCAATGCTTATCGTGACCCTTATGGGGTAGAAACTAATTTTAATCTGATTTTGCGAAATCAGGCAGGCGAGGTGACAGGTGGCTTGCGTGGTAATCCAGATTTGTTAGCAGAGCAGGTAAATACGACAGATCTGCAGTTGTTTTATCAGGCTGAAGCTGAGCGTTTTAGTCTGACTTTGTTCCAGAGCAAGGCGGATGAGTTGATCAGCAGGCAAAGAGCTGCCGATAGGGTGATTGATTTTGTCAATCAGGGGGAAATGCGACTGCATGGGGTGGAACTGGAATGGTCCAGGCAAGTGACAAAACGTTTGACGGCTGACCTTGCCATCACCTGGCAACAAAATGAGGTGAATGAGACAAAAGACTTTACCACTGTGCCGCACTGGCTGATGAAATCTGCAATGACCTATCAGCTGTCTGATGTTTGGGGTTCTGTGTATGCCGCTTTGCAATACATTGGGGAAGCTGAAGATATTCTGGTTCGAAATGCAAACAGGCAACTACTGAATCCAACAGCAGATGCTTATTGGCTGATGAACTTGTCCTGGCGTCTGCCTTTGCCGGATTTCTACAACGCTCAGTTACAAACTACAGTTTATAACCTCTGGGACCAGCAGATTTATCAGGCCGAATTTGTGGGTCAGAGTATTAATACTATTCCAGCCCGATCAGGTCGTCAGTTTGGGCTTAGTTTGAGGGTGCCGCTTTAACAAGCTGACTCTAAGCTCAGTGGTTCAGACTGAGCTTAGAGTGGAGAGCTGAGGGATTTAACCAAACAAAGTTTTTTGCAGTAAAGCCCATTGGTTTGGCCATTGAGCTGTAGGCAAGCGGGCAAAACCTGAACGTACAAATTGCTGCATTTTGCCTTCGCAAATACCCAGCAACAAGTTGGCTAAATCACCTTCATCCACAGTAAAACTTTTGCCTTCACGTAACTTACGTTCGCGTAAACATTGTTTCAGCTGAGTTTCCAGCTTTTCATACAAGGCGCTGATGCGCTCCTGCAAACGCTCCTGTTCACCCTGTAAGGCATCACCAGTCAGAATACGGCAAATGCCGGGGTTACGCTCGGCGAAAATCAGCAATAATTGCATAATGAGTTCAATACGCTGTTCGGTTTGTTTGTGCTCCTGCACTATCGCATTAATGCGAGACAACAAAGTGTCTTCGATAAAGTCGATTAATCCTTCAAACATCCGGGCTTTGCTGGGAAAATGCCGGTACAAAGCCGCTTCGGATACACCTACATGAGCCGCCAAAGCTGCTGTGGTGATACGCTGACCAGCATGGCTTTGCAGCATAGCGGCCAGAGCCTGCAAAATATCTTCTTTGCGGTTGGGACGTTTTGTCGTTGCCATGGATATCCTTGTCACAAATTACTGCCGGCCAGAGTGACCAAATCCACCTTCGCCTCTGTCTGAAGCGTCAAAATCTGAAACTATGTTAAATTCTGCCTGCACTACAGGCATAAAGACCAACTGAGCGATACGATCGCCCGGGTTAATAGCGAAGTGTTCCTGTGAACGGTTCCACATAGACACCATCAGCTGGCCCTGATAATCCGAGTCGATTAAACCCACTAAGTTACCCAGCACTATGCCGTGTTTATGACCTAAACCAGAACGCGGCAGTATAGTGGCGCATAAATTTGCGTCACCAATATGAATAGCCAAGCCGGTAGGGATCAGCATGGTTTGGCCCGGAGCCAGTTGTACTTCTGCATCCAGACAAGCCCGTAAATCTAAACCAGCGCTGCCCGGTGTGGCATAAGCCGGTAATGGGAATTCAGTGCCGATACGTGGGTCGAGAATTTTTAAATCAATGGCTTTTTTCATGCAGATAACGCTCGTTAATCAATAAAAGAAGTTGGTGTGCCAGCTCTGATTTGGGTTGTAAGCCAAACTGCTGTTCGCCGTCGGCCCAAAATACAGTGAGGGCATTGTGTTCGCTGTTAAAGCCCTGGTTCGACAGAGATACGTCGTTGGCGCAAATCAGATCCAGATTTTTCTTCGCCAGTTTCTGCCTGGCATAATTGGCGACATCCTGAGTTTCAGCAGCAAAACCTACAGTAAAAGGACGTTGTGATGTTAATGCGGCTACTGCGGCAATAATGTCGGGGTTTTTCACTAAGGTCAGGCTGGTGCTGTCGTCGCTGGTTTTTTTCAGTTTCTGTGTCGCGACCTGTGCCACTTTATAATCTGCTACCGCAGCGCAACCAATAAAGATCTGTGCGCTGATTGCCTGCTCTAATGCGGCCTGATACATCTCTTCGGCTGTGACTACATCAATACGCTTTACCTGATCAGGAGTCTTAAGCTGCACTGGTCCTGCGATTAATGTCACATCGGCACCTAAGCGCGCAGCAGCGTCAGCCAAAGCAAAACCCATTTTGCCCGAGCTGTGATTAGAGATATAACGCACTGGATCTATAGGCTCGCGGGTAGGGCCAGCGGTAATCACCAGCGATACGCCAGCTAAAGGTTGAACTTGCGGCGCAAAATGCTCTAGTACTAAATCCACCAGCTGCAAAGGTTCTAACATCCGGCCCATACCCACATCACCACAAGCTTGTTCGCCTGCTGCAGGGCCCCAAATGTAAAAATTACGTATCTTTAATGTGTCTATGTTGTGTTTGGTGGCTATATTTTTATACATCTGCTGATTCATTGCAGGAGCCACTGCCACTGGAGCGTCGGTGGCCAGCACACAAGTACTGAGCAAGTCGTTGGCCAGGCCGTGCGCTAAGCGGGCAATTAAATCAGCAGATGCCGGGGCTATTAACAATAAATCGGCCCATTTCGCCAGCTCAATATGGCCCATAGCAGCTTCAGCAGCTGGGTCGAGCAGGCTGTTGGCCACCGGATGACCGGATAAGGCCTGCAACGTTAAAGGTGTAATAAATTCGCGCGCTGCGTCGGTTTGGATCACCCGTACTTCAGCGCCACGTTCTTTCAGACGGCGAATTAAGTCGGCACTTTTGTAAGCGGCAATACCGCCGCTGATGCCTAATAAAATGCGTTTTCCTGCCAGTAATAGTGCCATGTCTGTCGCAGCAAAAAGGGGTTAAGTTGGCGTTAAGATAACACGGAAAGATGAAGGAAAACAAAAACTCAAGGAGGTGAAGATGAGTATCAAAAGCTGGCCTGCAGGTGAAAGGCCCAGAGAAAAACTACTGGCGCATGGCGCAGAACATTTATCGGACGGCGAATTGCTGGCTATTTTTTTACGTACCGGTGTGGCTGGTATGGATGCTGTGGAATTGTCCCGCACTTTATTGCATCAGTTTGGTGGCTTACGGCCTTTATTAGCGGCCAGTCAGGCTGATTTCTGCAAAGGTCATGGTTTGGGGCAGGCAAAATATGTGCAATTACAAGCGGTTATGGAGTTAAGTCGACGTTATTTAGTGCAAAGCCTGCAACGCGATACTGTCTTTACTGAACCCGCTTTGGTGAAGCGTTATTTGCAGCAAAGTTTAGCTTCGCAAAAACGCGAAGTTTTTATGCTGCTGTATTTAGACAGCCAACACCGGCTAATTTGCGCCGAGCCGTTATTTTTCGGCACTATTGATGCCAGTCCTGTGTATCCGCGTATTGTAGTTCAGAGTGCTTTAGCGCATAATGCCGCCGCCGTTATTTTGGCTCACAATCATCCATCCGGAGTTGCAGAGCCGAGCCGTGCCGATCGGGTTATAACGGAACGCCTGACTCAAGCCATGTCTCTGGTCGACATTAAGTTGCTGGATCATTTTGTAGTGGGTGATGCAGAGGTTATTTCCTTTGCGGAACGCGGCTGGCTATAAAGGTCTGAAGTTTGGATGTGCAAACGATCGCCTGAACCGTACAGATTTGCTTGAATTTGATCAGGCTTTCGTGTATAAATTGCGCCCTTTCAGAAATCCGGGGCATTCTTCTTGGCCAGAAGGATGAACGAAGCTCGAGCTGAAGTAATTTTGGAGAAACATTGACATGTCTAGAGTGTGCCAAATCACTGGTAAGGGTCCGATGGTAGGTAACCGTCGTTCACACGCCAACAACGCAACTAAGCGCCGTTTCCTGCCTAACCTGCAAACTCACCGTTTCTGGGTTGAAAGCGAAAACCGTTTTGTGACTTTACGTATCTCCACTCGTGGTATGCGTATTATCGACAAAAATGGCATCGATACTGTTTTAGCCGATCTGCGTGCTAAAGGTCAGAAGGTTTAAGGAAGTAAATTATGCGCGATAAAATTCGTTTAGTTTCTTCTGCTGGTACTGGCTTCTTCTATACAACTACGAAGAACAAACGCACCATGCCAGAAAAAATGGAAATCAAAAAGTTCGATCCTAAAGTGCGTAAGCACGTGATTTTCAAAGAAGCGAAAATCAAGTAATTGAACTTAAAAAACCCGACGCAAGTCGGGTTTTTAATAGTCATAACTTTCTCTCTGTCCATCTCACTGCTTTGCCTATAGATTTCCTCTGGTTGTTCTGCCTGTCTCTGGTTTACACTGCTGTTTTTCTTCTATCCCGGTTTTTATCTTTATGATCCGTTTAAGTCAAAAAGGCTGGAATAACGTCATGATTTATACAGTGGTGATTTTAATCGCCCTGTTTATTGGTCTGCCTGAGTACTTTAAGCAAGGAAGTAACGAACCTCAGCCGCAACTTATTTCTGCAAACCAGACGCTGTTGGCTTTGCATTTTCCAGCCCATCAAATTGAGCGGGCAGGGCCAAACTGGCGTGTGCAACCAGCTGTGCTGACAGACGAAGAATTAACGGCCTTATTGCAGCAATGGCAACACGCGGTGTTGCCGGATAAATCGCCGTTAAATCCAGTCAACCCTGTGCTGATCACCGAAGTATCCGTCTGGCTGACCGGCAAACCGGCGCAGCAGCATTGGCAGTTGTATCAGGCAAATGACAATCATTGGCTGAAAGCTGTTGATGCAGATCTGTGGTATCGCTTGCCACAAGGCCAGGCCGACTTGTTATTCCCATCAGTTTTACATTGAGGCTGTTATGCCAGAATTACCAGAAGTAGAAGTCTCCCGTTTAGGCATCAGCCCGCATTTACAGCAACAGCGTATTGAGAAGGTCGTAGTGCGGCAACGCCAGCTACGCTGGTTAATACCGGACCAAGTGCTGGACATTCACCAACAACCAGTGCTTGATGTGACAAGAAGGGCTAAATACCTGTTAATCCACTTGCCTGAAGGTGAATTGATTATCCATCTGGGCATGTCAGGCCATCTGAAAGTAGTACCACAACATACTCCGGCAGGAAAACATGATCACGTAGATATTTACCTGAGTAACGGTTTGTTGCTGCGCTTAAATGACACCAGACGCTTCGGGGCTGTGCTGTGGCAGCCAAAAGATACAGTGCATACCCTGATGGCGAACTTAGGCCCTGAGCCTCTGCTAGGCGATTTCCATGCAGCTATGCTGCTGTTTGCCTGTCAAAAGCGTAGCAGTGCGATCAAACTGGTACTGATGGACAATCATGTGGTGGTGGGGGTGGGGAATATTTATGCCAATGAAGCTTTATTTCAGGCTGGTATTCACCCCAAAATGCCTGCAAATCAACTAACGGCAGAAAAAGCAGAACTGCTGGTGCAAGTGGTAAAACACATTCTGGCGAAAGCTATTACCCAAGGCGGAACCACCTTAAAAGACTTCAGTCAGACCGATGGTAAGCCGGGCTATTTCGCCCAGCAATTGTTGGTGTATGGCCGGGGTGGTGAAGAGTGTTTCAGCTGCCAGACTGAACTGAAAGAAATACGTTTAGGTCAGCGCAGCACTGTCTATTGCCCACAATGCCAAAATGAGCACTAGAAACTGCGTTTAGCCAATATCCGCCATTCAACGCCGGATAAATCGTCATCACCGCCATAAGCTTTGGTGAGGTCGATATGGATCATGGTGCCACGGCTGCTGTGACTGGACAGTAGTCGTATACCGGCGCCTATACCATATAAGGTTTGATCGCCTGAGCTGCCTGGTAAATCCGGATTATCACCCCAGGTGCGGCCCACATCAGCAAAAGTGGCGTAGCCTACGTCAAAAATCTGTGCAATGGATAAACTGCTGTAGTAACGGTATTCCATGGTCGCAAGGGCCAGGCGTTCACCTGTCTGATAATACAGAGGGAAAGCCCGCAATCCTGTATCTCCACCCAAACTTAAACGCTCATCGCGGAACAAATCATTGCCGTATTGATAGCTGAGCTGGCCTACCAGACTATGTTGTGGATCCAGCTTGTGAACCCACATTAAATGACTCTTCAGCAAGGTTTGGCTGAGTTCTGCCTGTTCCAGCTGACTGGCCGATGCTGAGGTCAGCAGGTAGTTATCCGCTGTCAATTCAGTGGCTTTGTAGGCTGATGCTGTCACTTGCCAGCCATGGTCATCTGCGCCGAGCATAGGCGCCAGATAAGCCAGCTTTACATCAGCCTGCCAGCCCAGGTTAATATCTTCTACCCTGTTAAACTGGTAAATATTAAACATCTGGCGGTAGTTGGCTTGCAAATACTGCCACGCCAGCCAAAACTGCGATAAATCGCGTCTTTCTGGTGTACCAAACAATGTGTCCGGTGTTTCTTTGAATTGCACATCATTGTGGGTGGCGCCGATAAAAAACCGCTGTACCCAGTTCTCATCGGACAGCAGTTTCAGCCCCCCTTGAACTTCAAAGTAGTTTTTCTGTTTTTGATATTCGTTGGCTTCTTCACCCAACAGATATTCGTTAATATCCTGACTGTCCTGATCCAGAGTTAAGGCAAAAGACCAGGGCGCATGCAGACGATAAAATGGTTTTTCGATGGCGATTAAATAAGATTCACCATCTGACTTTTCTGCGTAACGGGTATTTAAGCCCCAATGGCTGCCAAACATATTTGGCGAGCGGAAATTGATCAGGTAACTGGTGCGTTCACTGTCGTGTTCGTAATCCAGATTGACCTGATTACCAGTACCAAACAGGTTGTCTTCGGCTAAACCAAAGGTAGAGCGGCTTTCTCCACCTTCACGGCTCAGGGATATTTTTGGCAAAAGCGACCAGTTGTCCCAGGTATGGACTGTCACTATGACTTGTTGATCCGGACACTGATGGCTTACCCGAACTTCAACTTTACGTAAATAACCTCTGGTTCTTAATAAGCGCTCGGTTTCTGCCAGACTTTCGGCATCCAACTGGTCGCCGGCTTTAAACAATACATCTTCCTGCAGGGTCGTTTCGGTCGTGATTATATGAGTGCGATTGGCGAAGCGGTGAAACCAGTAGGTGTTTGGTTGTTCCAAATCAAAGACGTCGTTGCGGACAAAAAGCACTTGCCCAATGGTTTGCCCTTTATATGCACTAAAATCTGTGGTTGGAGTGACTGCGGTACACAAGTCAGATGCCAGAGCATGACTGCTGAACAGCAGCGAAAAAAGAGCAAAAGTTGCTGTTTTTGGCGGGTGTAAATTACGGCTATACATCATCAGCATCGACAACACTACAACATCCATTTCTGTTGATTGAGTTTTATCATGACACAATTTACAGCAAGAGCGAGCAGAAAAGACTGAGAACAGTGTTGTTCTCAGTCTGAACAAGGAAAACAGGCTTATTTTGAAGCAGCTTTAATAGCTTCAATCTGTTTTTCAGACAAACGGATGGCACTACCTGGATAAGGTTTTCCCATAGGGTAATCCCAGGCTTTTGGTCGTGTTTCAGCTACCACTTCTTTAAACGCATTGCAGACTTTTTTAGAGGGAGTATCTCCAAGCTTTTTGGCGTAAGCGTCTAACATTCTGCTGTCAACACCTTCATTGGCCAGTACACAATAGCCTTCAGTTGAATAGACGACTTCTTCTGCAGCTACAGTGGCAGAAGCTGTTCCCAAGCAAAATAATGCAACACAAATTTTATTTATATTTTTCATATGAGTCCTTGATTTAACTACACTTACCAAATTAGTGGGTAAGCCAGATTAACTCTAGGACAGTTTCAGCACTTTGCCAGTTTATCCTTAGGTTTTGTCATGTCGGTTTTGCTGCAACAGCTCTACAGTGTCTTTGCTCAGGTTAAGATCTCGCTGTGGGAAAGGTATTTCTATCCCCTGCTGCTCAAAAGCTATTTTGATTTCTCCCAGTAACGAAGTACGCAGCTCCCGATAATTTTCTTTTCTGGCCCAGACAGAAAACTGTAAATCCAATGAGGATTCAGCAAAACTTAAAAACTGAAATACAGGGATGGGTTCATCCAGGCTTAAAGGGTTTTGCTCTGCAATCTGCAACAGCACTTGCCGTACCTGGCTGATGTCTTCTTTGTAGGCTACACCAATTTTTATGTCGAGCCGACGTATAGGAAAGCGGGTTAAGTTCGTCACTTCTGTTTTGATCAGGCTTTCATTTGGTATACGGACAAAAAGATTATCGAAGGTACGCAATTTAATGGATAGCAGGTCTATCGATAAAATTTCGCCAGTGGTGTTACCTACCTTAATGGTATCGCCAATCTGAAAAGGCCGCTCACCGATTAAAAATAAGCCACTGATCAGGTTTGATACTGAGGTTTGAGAGGCGAAACCTATAGCGACAGATAAAACACCGGCAGCACCAAGTAATACCCCTAAGTTAAACCCCAACTGTTTTAAAGCGCTGGCAATAAACAAGGCCAGTACCAGCCAGTACACCAAGCGACGGTTTAAAGTGGCATGGTGTTGACTGAATCGCTTCAGGCACACTTTGTATGTGGTACGGGCTGCTATACCTGCGACTAAAAAACCAACAATGATCAGCACTGTAGCCTGCATCAGGGAAAAAAACTTTTCAGAACCCAGATAATTCATCAGTTGTTCTATCATGAGCCGCTCCTGCTCGCCGAATGGCTAAATAAGTCACTGAAAGCCCGGAACAGGCCATGTTTTTCCATATACAAACGAGGTTTGGCCAAACGCTCTGCACCATCTGAACCAGCTGGCATTTTTTTACTGATTTGTAATTTACTCATCTCTGCATCGTCCTGATGGTCCAATATCACCTGATCTGTCCACAAGCTGCCATCAATAAGGCCATATAAGGATAAATAAGGCACAGGTAAGCTGAGTTTTTCGATACTCATCATCTGGCTGGAATTATTTTTGACTGAGACAGGGGTAACAGCTCTGTGTACTCTTTTTGGCAGTTCTTCTTTGCTTTGTCGGGCCTGAGTTTTATCGGCATAACATAACTCACCAACCTGAGTATTAGGGCCAAACCAGGTATCTGATAAACGTAATGTCTGTACTTCCTTCAATAACAAAGTGGGTTGCTGCAATTCAATACGAATACTGACAGGGCTACTGATGTAAAACGTCACTTGCTCACCTGGTGGTACATAGACAGGCTGATGAGTTCTGACCACCACAGGCCGATCTGCCAGCAGGGGTTTTAAACAAAATTGCACAGGCTCATTTTCAAACACAAAGCGGCTGGCCTGGCGATGTTGTGGCCACTGGGTCAGCAGTTGTGATTCCGCATGCTGATGTTCTGCCTGTGTCAGCAGCTCTGTAGCAAGCCGCCACTCTCCGGCCTTACGCTGCAAAAATATCTGTAAAGGTCCAAGCAAAATTTTACAGCTTTGTTCATTCAGCAGGGTTTGGGGTTGCCACCAAAGCGCCTGATTTTCAGCAAACATGCACAATCCTTGCAGCGAAAGAGTACGGGCAGAATTTAATCGCGCACTAATGACCGCTATTAAGTTGAGGTTAAGTGGTTACAGGAGTAAAATGATGCGCGTTTTTTACTGTATCAGCAATAAGTTAAGCTGATATTCCTGCCTAATCATGAAAAGAAAGGAGAGTTCCGTTTTTATGGACCTTCCCAGTCACAGGCCTGGCCTGACACATAACTTAGCATTGTAGTTTTGCTGTAGACCGCTGGTTTGTCCTGACCTTGCGACTACGGCCCGTAGTTCGAGGTGATACCATGGAACCTTTAGTTCTGATCCATACATTACGTGCCGCTCTTGAAAGTGGCGATTTATCTGTGTTGTCCGTTCGTTTGGCTGATACTCACGCCGCTGATTTAGCTGGCGCTTTGGCTGAGTTTTCCACTGAGCATTTGTGGCAACTGTTAAGCTGTTTTCCGTTAAGCACACAAGCCGATGTATTCAGCTATTTACCTGAAGATCAGCAAGTTGAGCTGGCCCATAATGTCAGCCGACAGGATTTTATGCCCGTGATCCGGCAGATGTCATCAGATGAAAGAGCTGACTTATTTAATCAGCTGTCTGGTGCACAAAAACAAGCCTTGTTACCCGCCTTGGCGCAAGCTGAGCGTGATGATGTATTGAGTTTATCTGCGTATTCTGAAGGCACAGCAGGTGCCATTATGAGCTCAGATTACGCCATGCTGTCGCCGCGGCTGACCGTGAGTGCGGCTATTGAAGTACTTCGCAATGAAGCACCGGATAAAGAAACCATTTACCTGTCGTATGTGGTGGATCAGGACCGCACTTTAATAGGTGCTTTGTCTTTACGTGAATTAATTCTGGCGCCTACTTATGCGCTGGTTGATGACGTGATGAAACATGATCCTATTCATGTCAAAGTCGATACGGCGCAGGAAGAAGTGGCCACGCTCGTGGCTAAATATGACTTGATAGCTATTCCGGTGGTGAATGCACAAGGCCAGTTAGTAGGTATTGTCACTCACGATGACGCAATGGACGTAGCCGCAGCTGAAGCCACTGAAGACTTTCACAAAACCGCCACTATAGGCAAGCTGGAAGGCAGTGTAAAAGATGCCAAAATCAGTTTGTTATACCGCAAACGTGTGGTCTGGCTGGTGGTGCTGGTGTTTGGCAATATTTTCTCAGGCGCAGGTTTAGCTGCTTTTGAGCAGATTATTTCTGAACATATAGCTCTGTTGTTTTTCCTGCCATTGCTTATTGCCAGTAGCGGTAACGCCGGTGCTCAGGCTGGTACTTTAATGGTGCGGGCTTTAGCCACTGGGGATATTAAATTAAGGCACTGGGGCAAGATGCTGGGTAAAGAAGTACTGGTGGCTGGTTTATTAGGTATGACTATGGCACTAGCTGTCTACGCGCTGGGTTACTGGCGTGGTGGTTTGGACATAGCGCTAGTGGTCGCTGCCACTATGCTGATTGTGGTGTTGGTGGGCAGTTTAGTTGGCTTGTCTTTACCCTTTTTACTCAGCCGTTTTGGTATGGACCCTGCAACCGCCAGCGGACCTCTTATTACGTCCATCGCCGATGTGGCTGGTGTAGTGATTTATTTCTCTATTGCCAGCTGGTATTTACCTGCTTTGGTTTAATTCGTAAGCCAGATCTGTATAAAGTTACAGATCTGGCAATTGCCTGTCTGAAAAAAAGCCGTTACACTCCGCCGCGAACCAAGGGGTGCTTTTAGCTGAGACGCCGTCATACGCGAACCCTTCGAACCTGATCCGGATCATACCGGCGGAGGGATGGTACTTCTGTATTCCTTTTGCTTTGGTGATCCTACTTTTCGATATGGAGTAGAATCATATGTCTCGAGTTTCCTGTTTGTCTTTGGCCATTCTGGCCGCGTTATCCACAACTGTGAGTGCTGAAGAGAACCCTGCGTCCGAACAGGCTGTCGAACGTATTCTGGTGCAGGGCGATTTCCGTCAAGAGCAACTGCAAAAACTGCCAGGCAGTATTCTGGTGCTGAGTCAGCAGGATATCAGCCGTCAGAATGCCCAGCATTTAGATGATTTATTGCAGCAAGCCGCCAATGTGAACTTTTCAGCTGGTGCTTCCCGTGGCCGTTTTTTACAAATTCGTGGTATAGGCGAGCGCAGTGAGTTTGTCGACAGCATCAACCCTTCAGTAGGTGTATTGATTGACGGCATTGATTATTCGGCTTTAGGTGTCAGCTCTTTAGCTGATGTGCAGCAAGTTGAAATTTTCCGTGGCCCGGAAGCGACCCGTTTTGGTGCCAATGCGATGGCCGGTATGCTGAATTTAACCTCCAATGCACCCAGCTTCAATAGCGAAGGCCAGCTCAATGCCACCCTGGCAAATTACGATAGTTATCAAGTAGCTGGCGCCTACAGCACTGCAATAAACGAGCAGTGGGCTTATCGGGTGGCTGTGGATCATCAAAGCTCAGATGGTTTTATCGACAATATCTTTTTAAACCGTGACGATACCAATCATATTGACGAAACCTCGGCCCGCGCTGCGCTGCGTTATCTGGCAAGCAAAGATCTGACGCTGGATTTTATTGCTCACTACCGCGATATCCACAATGGCTACGATGCGTTTTCATTGGATCGTAACCGCTCCACCTTATCGGATAAGCCTGGCCAGGACTTACAACAAAGCCGGGCTTTAGCGATAAAAGCCGATTATCAGGGCCTCAATTGGGCCAATGTCTATACGCAACTCAGCGGTCTGACGGCAGATACTGACTATGGTTTTGATGAGGACTGGAGCTTTGAAGGTATTCATCCTGATGGTTATGCCACTGAAGACCGCTATTTACGGGTACGCGATCAGTGGAGTCTGGAGCAACGCTTTTTAGGCAAAGATCAGACGGACTGGGTTGCCGGCTGGTATGCCAGTGGTCAGAAAACTGAGCTGGAGCGCCAGTTCTGGAACTGGGACTTATGGCAGGCCGCGCAGTTTTTCAGTGATTTTAAACGCCAGAACCTGGCATTGTTTGGCGAGTGGTCCACAGATTTAGGTGATGGCTGGAGTTTAACTTCGGGCGCCCGTGCTGAACGTTATGATGATGAGTACAGTGACAGCAATGGCATCACCCAGCAAAACAATGAGCTGATGTGGGGTGGAAAACTCAGTTTAAGCTTAGCGCTGACGGATTCAACCAGTTTGTATCTGCTGGGATCACGAGGTTACAAAGCCGGTGGTGTGAATGGTGAAGCATTAGGCAAAGCTTTGGGCAGTGGCTCTGAAGAAATGTCAGACTACTTAAACAGTAAAGCTAATTTTTCGCCTGAAACCTTGTGGAATGCTGAATTTGGCGTCAAAGGCAGCTCTGCGGATCAGACTATTGTCAGTCGAGTGGCGGTATTTGCCATGTGGCGTGATGATATGCAGGTGAACAGCTGGGTAACACGAGATCAGTCTTTTGTCGGTTTTATTGATAATGCCGCTTCAGGCCGCAATCATGGGCTGGAATTGGAAAGCCGTGTTCAACTGACAGATAGCTGGACTTTATTCGCCAATGCCGCCTGGCTTGAAAGTGAAATCCGTGGTTTTATCACTGAAGAGGGTGTAGATAAAACCGGTCGCGATCAGGCCCATGCGCCGCACTACCAATACAGTGTCAACAGTGAGTGGTTACTGACGACTGATTTAAGTTTTAATCTGGGGTTGCAAAGCAAAGCCGCTTTTTATTATTCCGACAGTCACGACGCGCGTTCAGAGCAAATGCACTTAGTGAATTTACGTTTGCAGTACCAGTGGGATCAAGTTCAGTTGGCTATATGGAGCCGTAATGCTCTGGATGAAGAATACGGAGTACGGGGCTTTTACTTTGATAACGATCCACGGGATGGTTGGAGCAATGGCACAGAAAAAGTTTATGAACAATTGGGTGAACCACGCCGTATAGGTATCACCGCCAGCTACCAGTTTTAAAGGGTGAATCATGAAATTATCTATTGAAATCAGTAAGTACCCACTAACCAGTGACTATATAGAGCCTATAAAAGGTTTTATCGAATTACTGAACAGCAATCCAAATGTACTGGTGATCACCAATACATTAAGCACTCAGGTGTTTGGTGATTACGACGAAGTGATGGCGTTGTTACAACAAGGTATTCGCTGGTCTTTTGAGACCTATGGCAAAGTGGTGTTTGTGGTGAAATTTTTGCACGGTGATTTACGGCCATGTTAGACGCATGGCTGCAGGTATTTAGCGGCTGGAAAACGCTGACTCAGCTTGAGCTTGCAGCTACCTTGCTGGCGCTGGCTTATGTGCTGCTGGCGATGAAACAAAGCTTATGGTGTTGGCCAGCCGCTTTGCTCAGCACTTTGTTGTACACCCATATTATGTGGCATTCGGCTTTGTTATCTGATGCCTTACTGCAGGTGTATTACGCTGGTATGGCGCTTTACGGCTGGTACAGCTGGCGGCAACAACAGCTACAACTGCCCGCCGGACAGTCGGGCATGACTGAATGGTCAGCTGGCACCCATCTGAATTTAATTGGCGGTACAGCGATCTGTGGATTGCTGCTGGGGTATTTGATGGAGCAATACACTGATGCAGATTTTGCGTACATAGATGCACAAACGACAGCCTTTAGCGTCATGACGACCTATCTGGTGGCGCGTAAAGTGGTGTCTAACTGGTTGTATTGGGTGGTGATCGACGCCATCTGTATTTATGTATATATACAAAAACATCTGTATTTTACGACTGCACTTTTTGTACTCTATACCATTATCGCTTTGGTCGGATTTTTTGTATGGCGCAACAGTTACCAGCAACAACAGCAGATGAACCCCGCCTGATCTGGCATTTATGCCAGCAACTGGAGTTTTTTGCTGATCACGAGCCGTTGTTGCTAAAGCAACTGACACAAGGAAAAAGAACCAGCTCCTATCAGGTGCACACCAACAGAGGCCATTATGTGCTGCGACATTATGGTCCTTCGGTTCTGGGAGTGTGCCGCCAGCAGGAGTTACGTTGTCAGCATGCGGCCGCTGCTGCTGGTTTAGCGCCGGCACCTTTGTGCCTGAATAACCATCAGCGTATGTTGATCACCGAATTTCTGCCTGAAGCTCAAAGCCCTTCAGTGGCTTATATTCGGCAGAATATTCCGGCTTTAGCCCAAAAGCTGGCCACTTTACATCAATTACCAGTACAAACTGCTGTGCTGGATCCCTGGCTGTATTTACAGCAATTAAGAATCCAGCTGGAACCCTATTGGACGGCCGAAGCGCAAACTATCTGGTTGCCATTGATCACCGCGGCCCGCGATTTACAGTATTTTCAGGCAGACATAGGTTTATGTCATATGGACTTGCATGGGCAAAATTTGTTGCTCTGGCAACAGAAACTATGGCTGATTGATTTTGAATACTGCCAGTTGGCGGATGTGGTGTTTGATTTAGTGGCTTTGACAGTGCAGTTTGATTTATCAGAGGCAGAACAACAGCTGCTACTGGACAGTTACAGAGCAGTCAGAGGTTCGGCCTGCAGTGTACAGTTACTGGAAAAAGTGGCGCTGGCGAAAATAGTGTATTCAGGTTTTTGTTGGTTGTGGTACTGGCAAGAAGAGCTGGACAATCAGGACCCCAGACACAAACAAGCCGCAGCAGACTGTTACCAGCTTTTACAGCGGCTTGTTCAGAGCTAGGGTTTTACAGTCCGCCCAAACGCTCGGCCAGAATTTTGTAACGTTTTACATCTTCTTCATCAAACAGAGGTTTGCCTTCATCATCCTTGCCGTTGGCGACTAACAGATTTTCGCGTGCCAGACGTTCAACACGGATCTCCTGAATACCTAAAAAGGCGGCGACTTCTGCAACGTTAAGTATTGCCATAATGAGTTCCTGCAGTAATTATTTTAATTAATTTAAGCTGATATTTTTATTTTAGTGAATAAAGTTTACCAAGCACTGATGTTTTACTTAGTTTTTTCCAGCGTGACAACTGATGTAGCTGTTAATTTTGTGTTTTTTTCGAATTTTTTGTGTTTTATGCCCACCAGATTGTATTTCATTTACAACAGTCAGTTTATAGTCGGATTTAGTGATCAGACCTATGCTGGCTTTTGACTTATTATCTTCGTTTTATTCTGTCACTCGCCTGTCTGGAAAGAAACAACAGGCTCTATGTATACCAAACTGGTATAACAAACTGAACTAACTGATAATTTTTGTGTGCTTGTCATCACTTTTACATAGATTTGAACTATGGTAAATAACAAAACCCAGATCCGATGAGCAACACTCTGCACCTGAGTCTTTCGTATGAAAGCTTCTGCCATAGCTTTGGTTTGATACATTAATTTTCTGCTCAGGCGCCTCTCTGGAACACACTTCACCAGCGTGGTAACACTTCATAGTCAGGCCAGATTTTTGTTAGTGCAGAGCAAGCATTAAGTTGTTATGGATCAGCGATATAATGCCTCTGATCCTTGTTTTTATCCACTTCAGCTTGTCACAGACCAGAACGTCTGGACAGCTGGTATGCGGACAGGTATAAAGTACGGCATGTAAAATTTTCAGGGCATTTAACCCTCTGTCAGGCGCAAGGCGTTTTTGTTGCTTGCCAAATTGCTCAGGGTGTTTTCTTTGCTACTACAAGTGAACACAACTCAGCCCGCTAAGAGGATGTAAGTACATGATTGAGCTTTTGTTGATAGTCTTATTTCCTTTGATCGGCTCTTTAGTGCCAGTACTGACAGCGCGATGGTCACGCAGTTACAGTGCCCTTGCTACCGCTTTATTACCCCTGGCCGCTTTAGCTTTAGTATTGCAGCTTGCGCCAGCTGTATTCGCTGGTGAAACTTTATTTTACCGATTGCCTTGGGTCGAAGCTTTGGGCTTGTCTGTAAGCTTTCGGCTGGATGGCCTGTCACTTCTGTTTCTGTTTTTGATCCTTGGCATTGGTTTGCTGATCATCCTATACGCCCGTTATTACTTGTCTGAAAAAGATTCGATGGCGCGGTTTTATGGCTTTTTAATGCTGTTTATGACGGCCATGCTGGGCATAGTGTTGTCGAATAACCTGCTGCAGTTATGGGTGTTTTGGGAGCTGACCAGTATCAGTTCCTTTTTGTTAATCAGTTTCTGGTGGCACAGACCGGATGCACGCTTAGGCGCCCGCATGGCGTTGATGATCACAGGTTTTGGTGGTTTAGCCTTGCTTGCCGGTATCTTATTAATTGGCAATGTTTTAGGTAGTTTTGAGCTGGATGTGGTGTTGTCTCAGGCCGCAGTGTTGCAACAGCATTCGTTGTATCCGGTGATTTTAATACTGGTCTTGCTGGGCGCTTTTACCAAATCAGCGCAGTTTCCGTTTCACTTCTGGCTGCCCAATGCGATGTCGGCACCAACCCCTGTCAGCGCTTACCTGCATTCAGCCACTATGGTGAAAGCGGGCATCTTTTTATTGGCCCGGATGTATCCGTTATTAGCTGGTACAGATTTATGGTTTTTAATGGTCACTATCACCGGCATGACCACGCTGCTGGTAGGTGCTTATCTGGCGTTGTTTCAGCATGATTTAAAAGGCTTGCTGGCGTATTCCACCATCAGCCACTTAGGTTTGATTACGTTACTCTTTGGATTAGGCACGGATCTGGCTGCGGTCGCAGCTATTTTCCATATTATCAATCACGCTATTTTTAAAGCCTCTCTGTTTATGGCCGCGGGCATTATTGACCATGAGTCAGGTTCGCGTGATATGCGAAAACTCAATGGCCTCTGGCAATTTATGCCCGTGACCGCCACGCTTGCCATGGTGGCTTCAGCGTCAATGGCGGGTGTGCCTTTACTCAATGGCTTCTTATCCAAAGAGATGTTTTTTGCCGAAACTCTGCATCAGGAAGTATTGGGGGCTTTATCCTGGCTGATCCCTGTGCTGGCTACAGTTGCTGCAACTTTGTCGGTGGCATATTCAGCCCGCTTTATTCACGATGTGTTTTTTAACGGTCAACCCAAGGGGTTGCCCCGTACTCCCCATGAGCCGCCTCGTTATATGAGGGTACCGGTTGAAGTGCTGGTTGCACTTTGTATTCTGGTGGGACTGGCTCCTGCCTATGTAGTAGGGGATTTATTAGCTGTGGCGTCCACCGCAGTCTTAGCTGGCCCTTTACCTGTCTACAGTTTGTCGATTTGGCATGGTATTAATTTACCTTTAATGATGAGTGTATTGGCTCTGACTCTGGGTATTTTGTTGTATTTCAACCGCAAGCATCTGTTTCGTTTTCAGGCTGAGCTGCCAGAGCTGAACCCGCTGCAGTTTTTTGAAGTAAAAATTAATGCCTTAGTAGGCTTTGCGAAAAAATGGCATCATCGGTTTGAGTCGGCGACGCTGCAACGTTATTTAATGTGGATGTTTGTGATAGTGGCGATGTTGTTGATTTGGCCTTTGCAGCAAATGGGACAATTTACTCAACACAACGCCATGCAAAAGCCTGATACGCTGATGTTTGCTGCCACTTTTGTCGCAGCTATAGCGGCCATAGCGACTGTGTTATGTCAGCGTCAGCGCTTATTATCTTTAGTGATGATTTCTATTGTAGGTTTAGTGGTCACGCTCATTTTTGTGCGTTTCTCAGCACCGGATCTGGCTTTAACTCAGTTGTCGGTGGAAGTGGTGACTATAGTGCTGTTGATGTTAGCGCTCTTTTTCCTGCCACATAAAATCAATAGGGCATCCAACGCAGGCCGGCTGATCCGAGACGGTGCTATAGCGTCCATCTGTGGTGTGGTGATTGGCAGTTTAAGTTATGCCCTGATGCTGGAACCGCAACAACGTATTTCAGACTTTTTCCTCGCCAATTCTAAAATTGGCGGTGGCGGCTATAACGTAGTCAATGTGATCCTGGTCGACTTCCGTGGTTTTGATACCCTGGGCGAAATTACAGTTTTGGGTATTGCTGCTTTGGGTATATTTAAACTGCTGACCCGTTTGCCTTTATTCAGGTCAAGCTCTGATGCGGAAGGGCGACAATGGGCTCTGGATAAACACCCTATGTTGTTGGCTGTGGTGTCACAAGCTTTGTTGCCTTTGGCCTTGTTAGTGTCGGTTTATATTTTCTTCCGTGGTCACAACTTACCTGGTGGCGGATTTGTGGCAGGTTTAATAACGGCTATAGCCATTATTTTACAGTATGTGGCACAAGGGGTGGACTGGGTACGTGAACGTTTAACATTGGACTATCATCGTCTGGTTGCGGCTGGTGTGCTGATCTCCACCTTGACTGGTGTCGCCAGTTGGGCCTTTGGACGACCCTTTTTAACCTCCTGGTTTGATTATTTCCAACTGCCACTTTTTGGTGAAATTGAACTGGCCAGTGCCATTGCTTTTGATTTAGGGGTTTATCTGACGGTAGTAGGGGCAACTTTGATGATCTTGGCCAATTTAGGCAAAATGACCACTGAACACAGACCTGTAATTAGGGGGCAAAGCTAATGGAATTATTGGTTGCTATTATTATAGGTGTGCTTACCTGTTGCGCTGTGTTTCTGATTTTACGGGCCAGAACCTTTGCTGTGATGCTGGGCTTGACCATGTTGTCCTATGCAGTGAATTTATTCATTTTTTCCAGCGGTGGATTAAAAATAGGGGCCGGTGCTGTGCTCAACGCCACTGAAGAATATGCCGACCCGCTGCCGCAGGCTCTGGTGCTGACGGCTATTGTGATTGGTTTTGCGATGACAGCTTTTCTGGTGGTGTTGTCTATCCGCGCCCGTGCTGATTTAGGTAATGATCATGTGGATGGTAAATTACCCGTAGCGAAAAACACCCGGCAGGGAGCTTCGTCATGAACCATCTGATTATTCTGCCGATCATTTGGCCTTTGCTGGTGGCTTTGCTGACCTTGTTGCCTCCTTTTGACCGCAGCTTGTTATTGCGCCGTTATCTGAGTGTTGGTGGCTCCATTGTGTTGTTGTTATTCAGTATTGTGCTGCTGATACAAAGCACCAACAACCCGGCACAGCTCTATCAACTGGGCAATTGGGCTTCACCTTTTGGCATCAGTTTATTGTTGGATCAGGTCAGTAGCCTGATGTTGTGTCTGACGGCTGTACTTGCAGTCGCATCCAGTTTATATGCCAGCAGTGGTGAAGATGAGGGGGGATTTTTCTTTCATTCTTTGCTGCATTTCCAGCTGATGGGTATTAACGGCGCTTTTTTAACTGCAGATTTATTTAACCTTTTTGTATTTTTTGAAGTGCTGCTGATTGCGTCTTACTCTTTGCTTATTCATGGTGGCGGCAAAGCAAAAACCAAAGCGGCTGTGCATTACGTCGTTCTGAATCTGGTGGGGTCCGCCTTATTTTTGTTTGCACTGGCGTTGATCTATGGCGCTTCAGGTACACTGAATATGCTGGACTTAGGCGCTAAAGTCGCGACTTTGTCCGAAACTCAACTGCAGTTATTGCAAGCCGCAGTGGCGCTGCTGCTCGTGGTGTTTGGCTTAAAAGCCGCGGTGATGCCACTGCATTTCTGGTTAGGCAGTGCTTACTCTTCGGTCACGCCAGCCGTGGCTGCTTTGTTTGCCATTATGACCAAAGTAGGTATTTACAGCCTGTTGCGGGTTTTTGCTATGGTGCTACAGGATGCTGGTTTTGTCGCAAGTTGGGTGTTCCCTGTGCTCTGGTGGACAGGGTTGGCCACTATTGTTATGGGGGTGCTGGGCGTTTTAGCCAGTGAAGATTTACGCAAGATGGCCAGTTATCTGGTGGTGGTGTCTGTTGGCTCTTTAGTCGCTATTCTGTCCTTAGGCACGCCTGAGTCCGTGCAGGCCCTGTTGTATTATCTGGTGCACTCAACTCTGGCTACAGCAGCCTTGTTTTTACTGGCCGATCTGATTGCTCATCAGCGTGGCAAAGCCGGAGACCGTTTAGTCAATGGCCGGAAAATTGCCCAGCCTGTGCTGCTTGGTTCCGCCTTTATTGTGGTGGCGCTGAGCATAGTGGGCATGCCGCCATTTTCTGGTTTTATTGGTAAGTTGTTGCTGCTGCAAGCAGTGCCACAAGGCAGCGCCATGTTGTGGTACTGGTCAGCCTTATTAGGCAGCAGTCTGTTGTTGCTGATTGCATTGAGCAGAGCGGGCAGCATTTTATTCTGGCAGGTCGCAGGTACTGATACTGAAGCTCGTATGGCGGGTGGGCGTCGCGGTACAGCCCTGGTGCTGTTGGTGCTGGCGAGCCCTTTGTTAAGTCTGTTTGCTGGGCCTTTAACCGACTGGTGTCAGGCTGCTGCGGCTCAGTTGCAGGCTCTTGCGCATCTCACTCCGGGAGCCTTCTGATGAAATCGCTAAAGAAGTGGTGGCCAACCCCCATTCGTAGTCTGTTTTTATTTTTGGTCTGGCTGTTACTAAATAACAGCGTAGAGTTTTTCCATTTGTTTTTTGGAGTGGTATTGGCCTGGTTAATTCCACAGCTTATCCATAAGTTCCGTCTGGTTCATCCTGGTATGAAAAATCCTGGTGCGGCTATACGTTATGGCCTGATGGTGCTGTGGGATATTGTTGTGGCTAATATGCAGGTGGTGCGGCTGGTGGTGGGGCCGAATAAACGCTTGCGACCTGCCTTTATTAAGGTGCCGCTGGACTTAACAGATAATCTGTCTATTACTTTTTTGGCCAGCACAGTCTCTTTAACGCCAGGTACAGTCAGTGCAGAGGTTTTACCTTTGAATGCAGGTATGGATGAGCCACGTTATTTGCTGGTGCATGTGCTGGATTTAGCCGATGAGGCTGAATTAATCCAGCAGATCAAACAGCGTTACGAAGCTCCATTAAAGGAGATATTTTAATGCTTGATCTGATTTTGCAAGGCTGTTTCTGTGTGGTGGGGCTCGCCTTATTAATGAATTTGTATGCGGCTATTCGTGGACCTTCAGTGATAGACCGCTTATTGGCGCTTGATACTATGTATATCAACAGCATAGCTTTGTTGCTGCTGTACGGTATTTATCTGGGAACCAGCTTGAATTTTGAAGTGGCTTTGCTGATTGCGATGCTGGGTTTTGTCAGTACTGTGGCTGTATGTAAGTTTCTGCTGCGTGGCGATATCATTGAGTAAAGTGCTGAATAAAACACTAAGACTAAGGAGCGAAATATGAGTTGGCTTGAATGGCTGGTGGCGCTGTTGGCTGTGGCAGGATCTTTATTTGTGTTGTTAGGCTCTGTGGCTTTGGTGAAACTACCGGATTTTTATACCCGTTTGCATGGCCCAACCAAAGCTACAACCCTGGGCTTAGGGGCTTTGGTTTTGGCTTCTATCGTCTATTTTAACTTTGTCACAGGGGAGCTGAGTTTACAGCAGCTATTGATCGCTTTATTTTTATTTATTACTGCACCTATTACCGCTCATATGCTGGTGAAGGCGGCGCTGCATTTAAAACTGAAGACCTCTGCACACACCTCAGGAAAACAAAACGCCGATCTCTGAGTAGCGTACTTGCTCTGGTGTTAGTTTTCTTCGTCGAAGCCGTTTTCGATTAAAGCCACTACAGCGGTTAAGGCTTGCTGAGCCTCTGCACCTTGGGTGCAGACTTCCAGAGTTTTACCTTTGCTGCTCGCCAGCATCAATAACGCTAACACGCTACTGGCATCTGCGATCTGGCCTTCCTGTTGTAACTCTATTTTGGCATCAAACTGACGGCATAATTGCACCAGCTTAGTGGCTGCCCTGGCATGTAAACCCAGCTGATTGACTATAGTGACTGTTTTTTGAAATTTATCGGCCATGATGTCTTACTAGCTCTCGGTGACGAATTTGTACATCTTCGCGCTGTAAACGGTAACTTTCAGCCAGAGATTCAGCGATGTACACAGAACGGTGTTGGCCACCGGTGCAGCCAATAGCTATGGTCAGGTAGCTGCGGTTATTGCGCTCTAAATGCGGCAGCCAGGTGCCAATAAACTGATTAATTTGCCAGATATACTGAGCCACTACAGCTTGTGAAGACAGATAGTCCTGCACAGGTTGATCCAGACCCGTCAGAATTTTCAGTTCAGGTTCCCAATGTGGATTCGGTAAAAAGCGCGCATCAAATACATAGTCGGCGTCTTTAGGAATACCGTATTTAAAACCAAAAGATTCAAACAAAATAACCAGCCGGCCAGTTTTTTGCCCCAGGATCCGCTCCCTAAGCTGTTCTGCCAGCTGATGTACGTTCAGCTCTGTGGTATCCAGATATAAATCGGCACGGCTGGAGATAGGGTCCAGCAGCTGCTGTTCGCGTTGTATCGCTTCATCTAGTGACATTGCCTGATGTGACAAAGGATGCAAGCGGCGGGTTTCGCTGAAACGTTTAATTAAGCTGGTATGGTCGGCGTCGAGGTAAAGAATGGTCAGGTCAACTTTGTGCGGCAGATAAGACAGGATATCTGTGAGCTCTTCGGGGTCCTGCGGTAAATTCCGCACATCTATACTGACCGCAACCCGTTCATATTGCCCCATCACCGCATTAGCTAAAGTGGGCAACAAATTGACGGGGATGTTATCTACACAATAATAACCCAGGTCTTCCATCACGCGCAGGGCAACAGATTTGCCCGAACCCGATCGACCGCTGACGACCAGTAACTTCATTTTGCGATCACCTGTTCAGAGCCAGCCATCAGCAACTGATATAAGTCGTGGCTGTTTGCGCTATGACGGATTTTTTTGGTGAAGTCTTTTTGGCTAAGCATCCGGGCTATACCTGATAAGGTGGATAAATGGGTTTGACACTGGTTTTCAGGGATCAGGATGGCACAAAAAATATCCACGGCCTGGTTATCAATAGCATCAAACTGTATTGGATCTTTGCTGACAACAAACACCAGCATAGGCGTGGTGACACTTTTTAATTTGCCATGAGGAATAGCAATACCACCACCAATACCTGTAGAGCCAAGCTTTTCACGGCTCATCAGGGCTTCGAGTATGTTGTACTCAGGAATTTCCGGTAAACGCTGATGTGCCAGTTCAGCTATGTATTCCAGAATGCGTTTTTTACTATTAAAAAGGACCGCACTCTTGGTGCAGTCCTCCGATAACATTGAGCTCAGGTTCATAGTTTCAGAATCAATGACGAGAAATTTTCTCTTTATGTTTAATAACTTGGCGATCCAGTTTGTCGATCAACTGGTCTATCGCAGCGTACATATTTTCGTCTTCCGATACAGCGAATACTTCACCTCCATTGAGGTGCATCTTAGCCTCTGCAATCTGTTTTAATTTTTCCACGTTCAGCACTACATGTACATTATTAATATGATCAAAATGACGTTCAAGTTTGGAAAATTTGCTATCGACGTACTCTTTCAGTGCTTCAGTGATTTCTACATGACGACCAGTTAAGTTGATTTGCATAGACTCTTCCTTCTTTGTAGAGCTGTTAAAGCAAGCTCTTGCGCTGATTAGACGGCGGAATAAACAAGGCTTCACGGTACTTGGCAATGGTTCGCCGTGCGACATTAATTCCTTGTTCTGACAGTATTTCTGCCATCCTGCTATCACTTAAAGGTTTGGCAGGATTTTCCGCCGCCACCAATTTTTTTATAAAGGCGCGGATTGCGGTGGATGAACATTCACCGCCACTCTCTGTACTTACATGACTGGAGAAAAAGAACTTAAGTTCAAATATTCCTCTGGGAGTGTGCATATATTTTTGCGTCGTAACACGGGAAATTGTTGATTCATGCATTCCCACCATTTCAGCTACATCGTTTAATACCATGGGTTTCATGGCTTCTTCGCCGTGCTCAAAAAACGCCTGCTGCTGCTGCACTATGCAGTTGGCGACTTTGAGTAAAGTTTCGTTGCGGCTTTCCAGACTTTTTAAAAACCATTTGGCTTCCTGCAAATGGGAGCGGATAAACTGACCATCGGAGGCGTTACGGGCATTACGTGACATGGCAGCATATTGCTCGTTAATTCTGATCTTTGGCATCGCATCAGGATTTAACTCAACCATCCAGCGTCCTTTAATTTTCGCTACCGATACATCAGGGATCACATACGACTGTTCTTGTCGAATCACATCTGCCCCAGGTCGTGGGTTCAGGCTGTGGATCAGGCGCATCACTTCTTTTAAGTCGTCTTCTTTGAGTTTAGTCACACGCATCAGAGAACGGAAATCTCTGTTCGCTAAAAAGTCAGTATATTCTTTAATAATATGCCGTGTTTCTGTCAGATAAGGTGTTTTTGGGTCAAACTGGCGCAGTTGTACCAATAAACATTCCTGAATAGTGCGGGCACCAACACCTATAGGGTCAAATAACTGGATACGTTTAATCACAGCTTCAACTTCGTCCGCTTCCACATCGGGCATGCCCAAAGACTCAAGAATTTCGTCTGTGTCTATGGTCAGTAAGCCGTTTTCGTCTATGGCTTCGATAATGATTTCGGCAATGGTACGGTCTGTGTCTGAAAAAGGCGTCAGCTGCATTTGCCAGCGTAAATAGTCCTGCAGGGTTTCGCTGGTTTCACCCTGAAATACCGTATCTTCATCCCCGTTGTAATTATTGGCACCTGCCACAGGGGCTGCGCTGACTAAATCATCCCAATGGCTGTCCAGCGGCAGGTCTTCTTTGATGTTTTGCTCGGACATCGCTTCGCTGCTGTCTTTTACCTCAGGCTCATAATGTTCATCATGGCTGCTGTCATAGTCTGGAGCGTCAAACTCAGCGCCGTGATTTAAATCTTTGGAGGAAGGTTCCTGAAATACAGCATAGTCATCTTCAGCTTCCAGCAATGGATTGGCATCCAGAGCTTCCTGAATTTCCTGTTGCAGTTCAATGGTGGACAGTTGCAGCAATTTAATTGCTTGCTGCAATTGAGGAGTCATTGTGAGCTGCTGACCAAGACGAAGTTGCAGAGACGGTTTCATGTACTTCTTATTTTCTCCAAACAACCCTATTCGGATGTTGTTTTAAACTATAACCTGAATTGCTCACCAAGGTAGACATCGCGGACTTGTTGGTTTGCTAAAACCTCAGCCGGTGTACCTGCAGCAATCAGTTCTCCATGACTTACAATATAGGCAATTTCACAGACATCAAGCGTTTCACGTACATTGTGGTCTGTGATCAGCACGCCAATGCCCCGTTGGCACAGATGCTGAATAATTTTTTTAATATCTAACACTGAAATGGGATCAACGCCAGCAAAAGGTTCATCTAACAGGATAAATGCCGGATCTGCAGCCAATGCTCTGGCTATTTCCACTCTGCGACGTTCACCACCGGACAAACTCATGCCCAGGCTATTACGGATATGGCCTATATGGAATTCATCCAGCAGGGCGTCCGCTTTTTCTTCGCGCTGCTCTTCGGTTAAATCTTTGCGGTGCTGCAAAATGGCCAGCAGGTTATCGTAGACCGTCAATTTACGGAAAATTGAGCTTTCCTGTGGTAAGTAGCCAATACCTGCGCGGGCGCGGGCATGGATAGGATCAAAGGTGATCTCTTTGTCATCCAGCGTGATTCTGCCTTTGTCTGATGGGACCAGACCAACAATCATATAAAAGGTGGTGGTTTTGCCTGCACCATTTGGACCTAACAAGCCAACAATCTGACCCGCATTCACTTCCAGACTGACGTCTTTGACCACCTGACGGCCTTTATAGCTTTTGGCCAGATGGGACGCGACTAACTTCATTATTCTTTTCCTTCCGGGCTGAACACAGTGGTCACTCTTTCGGTTTTTTTACCATCAGATTCAGCTTCCAGCTCTTGTTTTTCAAGGTTGTATTTGATGATAGCGCCTTGCACCATGCTGCCATTCTGACTCAATTCAGCATTGCCTGTCAGCACTAGCGTACCGTTGGCCACATCGTAGCGAATTTCATTGGCACTGGCTTTGATAGGCCGCTCTCCATCGAGCAGTTGAGAGTAAGTTGCAGGTTGGCCTGAGGCAATAAACACCTCTTTGCCTTTACCTGCAGTGGCCAGCACTTCGAGTTTGTCTGCTTCAATCAGCAGGCTGCCTTGTTCTACTTTGACGTTATCAACAAAGGTCATGACTTTGTCTTTAATAGAGCCAAACTGACGGTCTGAACCTACCTGAATTTCTTTTTTAAAGTCATCAGGCCCAGCCAGACAAAAGCCGCTGAAGGCAATAAAGGCGCTGAGTAAAATAATGTTACTTTTCATTGTAATAAACCGTTTTTGTGTGCTGTTTCAGCTCAATATTCTGTTCGTTCAAATCGGCCAGCATACCTTTGCCTGTGATTTGAAAGCCCAGTCCAAAAATTCGTACCTGCTCATTCGATTGCAGGCTGTTGGTGTTAAACAGAAGCTCAACTGCATTGGTTTCTATTCGGGTAAAGAGTGGGTCTGCCGACATATTACGCAACTCCACTCTGTGTTCAAGAATGAGTTTGTCATCAGGATAAAGCACAGCCTGCTCGCTTGTCACTTGCCATAATGGCACTTTTTCCTGATAAATAGTGTAGATAGGGAAATCAAACTGTAAAAAGCCAAAACGTTCAAAGTGCTCCATACGCTGAGCCCGGATCAGATCCGACAAGTGGCCTTCTTTATCGTAAATCATCCGGGTCAGGTCGACAGCCACATAGTCTGGTTGATGGTCCTGATTACCCGGAGTGCTACTTTGCTCCTGGTCCAGCAACTGCCAGCTGTAAAAACCAGCGGCAGCGGCCACAATAAGCACTAACCACAGAAATTGACGAATCATGTACTGCTTCCTGAAAATTCAGCAAATTTGCCCTGACTGGTCAATAGCAAATCACAGAGCTCACGCACTGCACCAAAACCACCTGGTAATTTACAACGGTAATCTGCATGCAAAGCAAGATAGGGGTGAGCGTCCTGAACTGCCACACTTAAGCCACAATGTTGCATCACTGCCCAGTCCGCCAAATCATCGCCGATAAAGGCAATTTGTGAGGCTTCGAGTGCCAGTTTTTGTTGGAGTTCAGCAAAAGCGGCGAGTTTATTTTCCTGACCCTGATAAATGTAAGGCACAGTGAGTGACGTCATACGCTGTTGCACTATCTCTGAGCGACGGCCCGTGATCACCGCCACTTCAATACCGGCGTGGCGTAAGGCTTTAATGCCGTAACCATCCCGGGTATGAAAGGCTTTCAGTTCTTCGCCCTGATTGCCTAAATAAATACGGCCATCCGAAAACACGCCATCCACATCACAAATCAACAGGCGGATCTGCTGAGCCTTTTGCTCCAGTTCCGGGCTGATGTCCTGATACATTTGGCTAAATAAAACAGACATCAGAGCACTCCGGCTTTTAGCAAGTCGTGCATATTTAACGCACCTACAGGTTCATGTTGTTCGTTCACTACAATAAGACCATTAATTTTGCGTTGTTCCATGATTTTCAGGGCTTCTGCTGCCAGCATAGCAGGTTTGGCCGTGATACAGTTTTTGGTCATCAGGCTGGCAATGCTGGCTTTGTGTAAATCCACTTGCTGATCCAGCACCCGGCGTAAATCTCCATCGGTAAATAAGCCAGCCAGCTTACCTGAATCATCCACTACAGACGTCATGCCTAAACCTTTACGGGATATCTCTAATAAAGCTTCTTTCAGACTGACTTGCTGGTGCACCACTGGCAAGGCATCACCAAAATGCATCACATCTTCTAAGCGTAATAATAAACGACGACCCAGGCTGCCACCCGGATGGGATAAAGCAAAATCATCCGCAGAAAAACCACGTACATCCAAAAGGGCAACGGCAATGGCATCACCCATCGCCAAGGTAGCTGTGGTGCTGGCTGTTGGGGCCAGGCCTAAGGGGCAGGCTTCCTGTTCAACCCGCACACATAAATGCACATCGGATAAAGCAGCTAAAGTAGATTCAGGCCGGCCTGTCATAGCCACCATTTTAATACCACGGCGTTTTAATACCGGCACTATCGCGAGCACTTCAGCAGTTTCACCCGAGTTAGAAATGGCCAGCACTACATCCTCTGTGGTGATCATGCCTAAATCGCCATGACTGGCTTCGGCCGGATGAACAAAAAAAGAAGGGGTGCCGGTAGAGGCTAAGGTGGCAGCAATTTTATTGGCGATATGGCCGGATTTACCCATACCAATCACTATGACCCGGCCTTTGCAGTCAAACATCATCTGACAGGCCAGATTAAAACTTTCGTCTATATAGGTGGCCAGCTGGGTTACAGCGGCAGCTTCAATCTGCAACACCTGCAGGGCCTGAGGGCGAAAGTCCAATGTCATGCAAAAATCCCCTTCAATTCGTTATTGCCCGCTTTTTTGGATCTGTAGTTCTTTGGAAAGGATCCAGTAAGAGAATCAGTCAGATCATAGAGATAGCTCACATATTAAGCTGCGATTCATTTTCAGCGCGGCACACTTTGCGGCCATGTAAAGGCTGATATTTTCGTGTTTATTGGGCCTAAATGCAAAAGATTACGTAAAACAAATTGATTATTCTGTTTTTGCAATCAGTTGTTACTATTTTTTATAAGGTTGTCGTTGCGAAAAACCTATACAATAGCAGGCCTTTACTAGTCCGCTTGGCTTGAAGTCGCTGTTGTGCATAGGTATATTGCGCGCCTTTAATTTTAGCGATAAACGCTATTGTCTTTAAATGAGGATCAACGTGTCAGATATTCTGGTAGACATTCAGCACCTGACGTTTAAGCGTGGTGACCGTGTGATCTATGATGACATGAGCATGCAGTTTCAGCGCGGCAAAGTGACCGCCATTATGGGGCCCAGTGGTATAGGTAAAACCACTCTGTTGCGCCTGATCGGTGGTCAGTTAAAGCCTGAACAAGGGAAAATTCTGGTCAATGGTCAGGATATACCTCAGCTTAATCGTAAAGATTTGTACAGAGCCCGGCAGAAAATGAGCATGCTGTTTCAAAGCGGCGCTATGTTCAGTGATATGTCGGTCTACGACAATGTCGCTTTTCCAATTCGTGAGCATACCCGTCTGCCGGAAGAAATTATCCGTTTGATGGTGTTGATGAAACTGGAAGCTGTTGGTTTACGTGGTGCCCGTGATTTAATGCCGGCAGAACTCTCTGGCGGTATGGCGCGTCGTGCTGCGTTAGCCCGTGCTATCGCTTTAGATCCGCAACTTATTCTGTACGATGAGCCTTTTGCTGGTCAGGACCCGATTTCAATGGGGGTGATAGTGCGTCTGATCCGCTCTTTGAATAATGCGCTGGGTTTAACTTCGGTTGTGGTCTCCCATGACGTCAATGAAGTGATGAGTATTGCTGACTATGTCTATGTGGTGGCTGAACAAAAAGTCATAGGTCAGGGCACACCGGAAGAGCTGCGAGCTCACCCCTCTGCGTTAGTGCAGCAATTTTTACAGGGAGAGTCTGATGGTCCTGTGCCTTTCCACTTTAAAGCGGCCAGTTACAGTACGGAATTAATGGAGTTAGCTAAGTGATAGTGGATAAGTTACAGCAACTCGGACAAAAGAGTATTGCTAAAATTCAAGGCATGGGCCGGGCAACTATCATGTTGTTTGGTGCTTTAATCGCCTGGCCAACACCACGCAAAAGCTTCCCTTTATTGTTGAAGCAGTTGTATGTGGTTGGTGTGTTGTCTTTGCTGATCATTTTGGTATCCGGTTTGTTTATCGGCATGGTGCTGGCACTTCAGGGTTACACAGTGCTGTCAAAGTTTGGCGCTGAACAAATGTTAGGCCCTTTGGTGGCGTTAAGTTTGTTGCGTGAGCTGGGTCCTGTAGTGACAGCCTTATTGTTTGCTGGTCGGGCAGGTAGTGCTTTAACAGCTGAAATTGGTCTGATGAAAGCAACTGAGCAGTTATCAGGTATGGAAATGATGGCGGTTGACCCCTTGCGCCGTATTATCGCGCCCCGGTTTTGGGCTGGCGTGATCAGCATGCCACTGCTGGCCATGATATTTACTGCTGTTGGCATCTTAGGTGGCCATTTGGTGGGGGTAGACTGGTTAGGTGTGGATAGCGGCGGTTATTGGTCGGCTATGCAAGCCAACGTTGATTTCCAGCAGGATATTATGAACGGCGTGATTAAAAGTGCTGTGTTTGCTTTGATTGTGACCTGGATAGCCTTACATAAAGGCTTTGATGCGGTGCCAACCTCTGAAGGCATTAGTCAGGCCACCACACAAACTGTGGTGACATCTTCTCTGGCGGTCTTAGGTTTTGACTTTATATTAACAGCAGTAATGTTTGGTGGATAAAAAATGACATCTCGCAAAATCGAAGTGTTGGTGGGTTTGTTTGTTGCGCTGGCTATAGCAGCTTTTATGTTGTTATCCCTGAAAGTAGCGAATAGCGGTATGGCAGGCACTGGCCAGACCTATATGTTGTATGCCAAGTTTGAAAACATTGGCGGTTTAAAAGTTCGGTCCCCCATTAAAGTGGGTGGAGTGGTGGTTGGCCGTGTGCGTTCCATCAATCTTGATACCGAAGAATATTCTCCTGTAGTGGCTATGGAAATTGACAGTCAATACAACAACTTTCCTGAAACCAGTTCGGTCGCTATTTTGACCTCTGGTTTATTGGGTGAGCAGTATCTTGGATTACAACCTGGCTTTGTTGATGAAACCGTCTCCATCCTTAAAAGTGGCGATTATGTTGAAGACACCAAGTCCGCTATTGTGCTGGAAGAATTAATCGGCCAGTTCTTATTTAACAGAGGAAGTAACTAAGCATGAAAAATTTGCTGGTAAAAATTGCAGCTACTGCATTGATTTCATTGGGCCTCATTGCCCAGGCATCAGCCGCGGAAGTTAAAACTTATAACGACCCGTACAAAATGATCGAAGCAGTGGCCGATCAGGCTTTTCGGCGTATTGCCAACGATCAGCCTGTGATCGAAAAAGATGTCGAGCATTTACGGGTGATAGTCAACGAAGAATTAGTGCCTTACATCGACAGTCGTTATGCGGCTTTCCGTGTTATTGGGAACTACATCAAACAAACTAAAGAAGAAGATCGTGATGCTTTTGTTGTGGCCTTTAAAGATTATATGGTAGCCACTTACGCTGGTGCTTTAACTCAGTATAAAAATCAGAAAGTGATTTTTGAGCCTGCCCGCGCTGTGGGTAACCAAAATATCATCACTATCAAAACCCGTGTTATAGATCCAGGCAAACCAGACATCAATATCGAGTTTAAACTGCGTCGGGCTAAAGATTCTGAAAACTGGCAGGTATTTGATATGGTGGCTGAAGGCATCTCTTTGTTAGACAGCAAAAGAGCAGAGCTGGGCAACATGATCCGTCAACAGGGTTTAGCCAGCGTGACCGCATTGTTAGTGGAGAAATCAAAAGCTCCTATCACAGCTCCTATGCAGGGTAACAATGCTAAAAATTAGTCAACAACAACAGACACTGCTATTTTCCGGTGCTTTGGACCGGGATACAGTACCTACGCAGTGGCCATTTAAGCTATTAAAAAAATTAAGTGGCACTGTCGTCTTTGATTTTCGCGAGCTTGCATTGGTTGACACTGCCGGGCTTGCCTGGTTACTCCATCAGGTAGCACAAGCTGCTAAACTGGGATTAACTATCCAAATGCGTCATGTGCCAGAGCAGTTAATTTCTCTGGCTAAGTTGTCAGATGTTTTGGCCTTGTTGCCATTGGTAGAAGAGGATAAAGGCAATGCAGTGTAATGAGATTGAGCTTCTGTTAACAGAAGAGCTGAAACTGGCTGAAGTTTACGTTAAAGCTGAAGGCAATCATTATGCTGTGACTGCAATAGGGGATTGTTTTGATGGCATCAGCCGGGTGAAACAACAACAAATGATTTATGCCCCTTTGATGGCAGCTATTGCTGATGGTAGTATCCATGCAGTTTCAATTAAAACTTTCACGCCGACTCAATGGCGTCGTGAAAAATTACTTAACCCACCTGTATAGTAGCTAAAGATGCAACAATTTCTGGTTTCAGGCGGCGCCACCTTAAAAGGTGACGTTGTTATTTCCGGCGCTAAAAATGCCGCACTTCCTATTTTATTTGCCACTATTCTGGCAGAGCAGCCTTCAGTGCTGAGCAATGTCCCGGAACTAAAAGACATTGATACCACCTTCAAATTGTTGCGCATTTTTGGCGCTGAAGTCAGCCGTGATGGGCATCAGGTCACAGTGGATGCAACAGCTATTCACAGTCAGATGGCGCCCTACGAGTTGGTGAAAACCATGCGCGCTTCTATTCTGGCTTTAGGTCCTCTACTGGCTCGTTTTGGCCATGCCGAAGTGTCTTTACCCGGTGGTTGCGCTATAGGCGCCCGTCCGGTGAATTTGCATATAGACGGCCTGCGTAAAATGGGTGCTGAAATCACGGTAGAAGCCGGTTATATCAAAGCCAAAGCAAGCCGTTTGCATGGTGCTCATATCTTTATGGAACTGGTTAGTGTAACTGGCACTGAAAACCTGATGATGGCTGCAGTGCTGGCTGATGGTTTAACCATTATAGAAAATGCTGCCCGTGAACCTGAAGTAGTAGATTTAGCTCGTTACCTGATAGCTTTGGGCGCTGATATTCAAGGCGCGGGCACTGATACTATCCGTATTACAGGTAAAGAAAAGCTGCAGGGTGCTTGTCATACTGTGTTACCTGATCGTATTGAAACTGGTACTTTTTTAGTGGCTGCTGCTGTGACAGGCGGTGATGTCACTTGTTTGAATGCTTCTCCTGCTGAACTGGAAGTTGTACTTGAGAAACTGCGTGAAGCAGGTGCTGAAGTGACAACAGGCACGGATTGGATCCGTCTGAATATGGCAGGCCGGGCGTTAAAATCAGTCAACGTGAAAACTGTGCCTCACCCTGGTTTCCCTACCGATATGCAAGCCCAGTTTACTGTGTTGAATGTGGTAGCAGAAGGTGTGGGTATGGTGACAGAAACGATTTTCGAAAATCGTTTTATGCATGTGCCAGAATTGCAACGTATGGGTGCTGATATACAGCTGGAAGGCAATACAGCACTGATTAAGCACAGCGACAAGCTGACAGGTGCTCAGGTGATGGCAACAGACCTGAGAGCTTCTGCCAGCTTAGTGATTGCGGGCTTAGTGGCTGAAGGTGAGACTGTGGTGGATCGTATCTATCACATTGATCGGGGTTATGAGCAAATCGAACATAAACTCAAAGGCTTAGGCGCTAATATTCAGCGGATCAATGCTCCGGCCTGACGCCCGGTGCTAAAGACTAATAAAAAGGCCAGTGCTTAGTCACTGGCTTTTTTATGTCAGCTTGAATGGTTAGTTCAGTTCTCTGATTACCACAGGCACAGTCAAAGCCTTGCCATTACGTTCAATCGACATTTGTAAGGAGGTGTCAGGGGCTGTCTCTGCAATCAAATCCAAAGCATGATGCACACTGGTCAGGGTTTCGCCGTTGATTTTCTGCAATATATCTCCGACCTGTAAACCCGCTATAGCAGCCGGACTTAAAGGTTCTATGGCTGTGATTTTTACACCAAATAAGGTTTGGGCTGTGGATATCATCGGATCGCCGGCAGGATTCACCACAGGGTCACCACTGACGCCTAAATAACCACGGATCACCCGACCATGCTGGATCAGTTTCTGCAGTACATTACTGGCCAGATGATAGGGCACCGCAAAAAATATGCCCTGAATGTCCTGATTACGCTGGCGCTGAAAAGCCGCAGTATTGATACCCACCAATACGCCGTTGCTGTTAATCAAAGCACCACCTGAATTACCTGCATTAATGGCAGCATCCATCTGCATAAAGTCGGCATAACCGTTTGCCGGGCTCAAACCACCACGGCCTGTCGCGCTTATTACACCCTGAGTGATGGCCTGACCCAGATTAAAAGGGTTACCTATAGCCAGTACCACATCTCCAACCTGAGGCTCTAAGCTATCATCCTGTGGGATCACAGGTAAGTTGTCGGCTTCGACATACAACACAGCTAAGTCAGTCAGTTGATCCTGACCAATCAGTATTGCATCAAAGACCCGGCCATCCTGCAAAGCCACTGAAATCTGGTCAGCTCCGTATACCACATGATAATTAGTCAGCACATAGCCCTGAGCATTCATAATGACGCCAGAACCTAATTCCTGACGCTCTATAGTTCTGCTTTGGTAAGAACGCGGGTCCTGAGTTGTGCTTTTGGTGTAGACATTGACAACAGCCGGTGCTGCGGCCCGAACAGCTCGGGAATAGGACACAGGCGCTGGCAATGATTCTTTCTTCTGCCAGAAATTCAGGTTTAATCCTTGATTCTGGTTGAAAAAAACCAACCACAGCATGGCAAGTGCGAGACCATAAGCAACGCTTTTTAATAGACTAATCAGAAGTTTGGGCACTGGGAGAAGTTATGAAACAAAAGATTCTGCAAGCATAACACTAAATAGGAAGTTGCAGTAGCAAGCCACAGGCTTGCTACTGCAAAAAGTTAACGTATTAATACATAAAGGATACGATTACCGCGTTGAACCTGCAGTGCAATGATACCGGAGCTTTTACCTAACAACTCACGCAGCTCTTTGGTGTTGTTCACTCTGCTGCGACTCACGCCAATAATCACATCGCCTTTTTCCAGGCCTAATGCAGCAGCCGGAGAGCGTGCGGCCACTTCATCAATGACGATGCCATTTTCACCATCCGGTGTTTTGCCATCTGTTAAACTGGCGCCTTCAAGCATGGGATGCAGTACTTTGGCTTCTGCTGTGGCGGCTCCTGCAGCTTCCAGCGTCACTTTCACCGTCAGCGCTTTATCATCACGTAAAATACCCAAAGCTATTTCTTTGCCTACGCCCAGAGTTGCAATTTTTGCGCGAACTTCAGTAAAAGATTCAACCTTCTTGCCGTTCAGATGGGTAATAATATCACCACTTTTCAGACCAGCTTTATCGGCTGCTGAACCTGGTATCACTTCTTGCACCCAGCCGCCTTTACTGGTTTTGGTTTTCATAGCCTTGGCAATTTCAGCGTTTAAATCACCGCCACGTACACCTAAAGCACCACGACGCACTTCACCGTATTCAATAAACTGGGCGACCAGGTTTTTCATCATATTGGCAGGAATAGCAAAACCTATGCCTATATTGCCTCCGTTAGGGCCTATGATGGCTGTGTTGATACCAATCAGCTGACCTTTGAGGTTGACTAAAGCGCCGCCTGAGTTACCGCTGTTGATGGCAGCATCGGTTTGGATAAAGTCTTCATAACCTTCAATGCCTAAACCACCACGGCCCAAAGCACTGACAATACCTGAAGTGACGGTTTGACCTAAACCAAAGGGGTTGCCTATAGCTATGGTAAAGTCACCCACTCTCAAAACATCCGAATCTGCCAGCTCGACCTGGGTCAGATCCTCCGCTTCAATTTGCAGCAGGGCTATATCGCTTTCCGGATCTTCACCAATTTTTTTGGCTTTGTAGCTACGACCGTCTTTTAAGGTCACCTGAATATCAGAGGCTTCATTAATCACGTGGTGGTTAGTCACCACATAACCTTTTTTAGCATCGATGATGACACCTGAACCCAAACCACGGAAAGGTTGCTCTTGACGTAACTCGCCCCGACGGCCAAGGAATTGCTCTAAACCACCAGGTAAACGTTGACGAACTTCACGGCTGCCGGCTACTGAGATATTGACTACAGCTGGAGTGACATTCTCCAGCATAGGGGCCAGACTTGGCATTTCCTGCTCGCCAGCACCAAAAAATGGCAGCTTGGCCTGGGCTGGCGCGGGTTGCGCCAGCAGAAAGGCGGTTAAAATACTGACAGTAACTAAAGATAACTGCGACTTCATATAGGTAATGCTCCTTTACACGGACGACGCCACTGTACAAATGACGTCACTAAGAATGCTTTACCAGTCGAAAAGTTCAGTTGTCCGATGAGTTTCGCTCAGTTTTATTTTTCATTAAGCCACTGGCTGTATTGGAATAATCCAATGGCTGGTAGGATGGTTCATCCTTCACTTTGCGACGCTCATCCAGTTTATGGATCGACTGGCGTATTTGTGCCGTAGTGTCTGCTGCGAAATAATTCAGCTCGCTACGGTTGTCAAAAGTTGGTCTTTCGATCAACTGCATCTTGGTCTGAGCCATATGGCGGGCAATTTTTTCATAGTTTTCGTGGAGCTGGCTCATCAGTTGATGAGTGGTTTCCACGTGTTCTGTGACATCGCTACGGTATTGCTGCAGCTGCTGTTTGGTTTCGTTTAGCTCCACCTGCAGTTTGCTTTGATTAAATTGACGCAAACAATACAAGCGGGTTGCCACTATGCCAACCACTAAGCCAGCTACTAACCAGGCCAAGGCAAAAGTAACAGTCATAACAACTCCTGAAAAATTAGTTAGTTCAACAATAGTTTAACCTATCTTCTTATCCAGAGTGGTAAGGCATGTTACTATTACGACCATTATTTAAGGTTAATTGGCTTATTTTTCAATATCTGGCATGACTACACCACTGCAAAAATATCAACAAGACCTCCAACGTGATGATTTTCTGTTTGATGCCGCTCAGCAAAATGCAGTGCAGCACCTGGAACGTCTGTATCAGCAATTTGTGCAAAAGAAGCCTTTGAAACAAGGTTTTCTGCATAAACTTCTGGGCAAAAAGCCAGAAGCTGAACCCCTGCAAGGCATTTATTTCTGGGGCGGGGTAGGCCGGGGTAAAACCTATCTGGTGGACACTTTTTATGAATGCCTGCCGACTACACGCAAGTTGCGAATCCACTTTCACCGCTTTATGCACAAGGTGCATCAGGAGCTAAAATCCCTGCCTGGTGTATCTGATCCGTTAAAAGTAGTAGCCGACAGGTTTAAAGCCGAAACCGATATTTTGTGTTTTGACGAGTTTTTTGTCTCCGACATCACCGATGCGATGATTTTAGGCACCCTGATGCAGGAGCTCTTTGCCCGCGGTATTACGCTGGTGGCCACTTCGAACATAGAGCCTGACGGTTTGTACCGCAATGGTCTGCAACGCGCTCGGTTTTTGCCCGCTATAGCTTTGATTAAACAACATACGGAAATAGTCAATGTAGACAGTGGCATAGACTACCGGCTTCGTACTTTAACTCAGGCGGAAATTTATCATTCGCCGCTGGATGAAAAAGCAGACTGCAATCTGGCTGAATACTTTTTGGCTTTGTCGGTGGATCCGCGTCAGGATAAAGCACAAATAGAAATAGCAGGTCGTATACTCACCAGTCGCAAAGAAGCGGATGGCATTATCTGGTTTGATTTTCCGGAGCTGTGCGAAACGGCCCGTAGTCAATATGACTATATGGAGCTGAGTAAGTGTTACCACACTGTCTTGCTGTCGAATGTCACTCAGATGGGGCAGACCCGGGATGACGTGGCCCGGCGCTTTATTGCTTTGGTCGACGAGTTTTACGAGCGTCATGTCAAACTGATTATTTCGGCTTCTGTGCCTATGGAACAACTCTATACAGAAGGTATTTTGTCCTTTGAATTTAAACGTTGTTTAAGCCGTTTACAGGAAATGCAGTCGCACGATTATCTGGCCAGCGAACATTTACCGTAATTTTTTACATAAATGGCTGTTTTTTGTCATTGGTTACTATATAATCCGCGCCCGGCCCACGTTACAGCCTGAAATTGCCGTAGCCTGGCAGTTTATGTACTCGAAGGGGTGCGATAAGCGACACAATGAAGATTGTGTTAGGTGTAACAGTGTTATTTTTTTTGGGTAGTTTTTAGATGAAAACTTTTACTGCTAAGCCAGAAAGCGTTCAACGTGACTGGTTCGTTGTTGATGCAACAGGTAAGACACTTGGTCGTATCGCAACTGAGATCGCTCTTCGTTTACGCGGAAAGCACAAACCAGAGTTCACTCCACACGTTGATACCGGTGATTACATCATCGTTGTAAATGCTGATAAAGTGACTGTCACTGGTAACAAAGCAAAAAACAAAATGTACTACTCTCACAGTGGTTTCCCAGGTGGTATCAAAGAAATTAACTTTGAAAAACTGCTTGTGAAGAAGCCGGAGATGGTATTGGAAGCAGCCGTAAAAGGTATGTTGCCTAAAGGTCCTCTGGGCCGCGCTATGTTCCGTAAGTTAAAAGTATATGCAGGCGCCGAGCATCAACATGCTGCTCAGCAACCGCAAGTTTTAGATATCTAATCGGAGCAGAACATGGCAACTAATCAATATTACGGTACTGGTCGTCGTAAGACCTCTACAGCTCGTGTATTCATCAAAGCAGGTTCAGGTAACATCGTTATCAACCAACGCTCTATCACTGAATACTTCGGTCGTGAAACTGCTCGTATGGTTGTTATGCAACCATTAGAGTTAGTGGAAATGGTAGGCAAGTTTGACTTATACGTCACTGTGAAAGGTGGTGGTATTTCTGGTCAGGCTGGCGCAATCCGCCACGGTATCACCCGCGCTCTGATGGAGTTCGACGAGTCTCTGCGCCCTGCATTACGTAAAGCTGGTTTCGTCACTCGTGACGCCCGTAAAGTTGAACGTAAGAAAGTGGGTCTGCATAAAGCTCGTAAGCGTCCACAGTACTCAAAACGTTAATTCGTTTTTTGTTGCAAAGAACCCGGTCTTGTACCGGGTTTTTTATTCTCAAATTTTAAATAACTGGTTCGGAACAAACTTCTGTTGTGCAATGCTGCGTATAGACTCATGACATCAGAGGTTAGCTTGCCAGTGTTTTATCTCTTCAGGTTCCGTATTTTCTTCTGTCCAGTGTTATTTGAGCGGCGTCTTATCATGACAGAAATGTCTTTTTCCGGTTAAAACATGGTGATGCAAAGTTTTACTGACTATTCTGGTTCGGTGTTTCGTCGAAAAACTAGTGTCATAACAAAGAGAATTCGGCTAAATCCTTGTGTAAAGCAGGGCTTTTCATTATGATCCGCCGTATTTTTCAACTTATAATAATCGCTGTAATTCAGCCGCTTAAAATATCAGTATTTAAGCGTTTAACGTGGAGATGAGTGGATGAGCAATGCGCCTGTAGATCATGGTCGCCGTCGCTTTCTGACCATAGCAACTTCTGTAGTTGGTGGGGTTGGTGCGATTGGAGCTGCTGTTCCCTTTATTGCTTCCTGGAATCCGAGTGAAAAAGCTAAACAAGCTGGTGCTGCAGTCACCGCTGACATTAGCAAACTCGAAGACGGGCAGTTAATTCGGGTTGAGTGGCGGGGCAAGCCGGTATGGATAGTCAAGCGGACTCCAGCCATGCTGGAAACTTTGACTAAATTTGATGATAAGCTTCGTGATCCTGCATCTGAAGAACCACAACAGCCTGATTATGCAAAAAATACTCACCGTTCGAAAAAGCCAGAAATTTTTGTGGCTGTGGGGATCTGTACTCACCTGGGTTGTTCCCCAACTTACATTATGAAAGACTTCGAGGCTCAGGTTGAAGGTATGCCTTCAGGTTTCTTCTGTCCATGTCACGGTTCTACTTATGATATGGCTGGACGGGTATTCTCCGGTGTTCCGGCACCAACAAACCTGATGATCCCACCTTATATGTTTGTCGATGACACCACCATTATCATTGGTGAAGATGAGGGGACAGCTTAATGTTTAAAAACCTGATGAGCTGGATTGAGTACCGTATGCCATTTATGGAGAAAATGAATCTCCATGTGATGCAGTACCCGGCGCCAAAAAACTTTAACTTCTGGTACTTCTTTGGTTCTTTAGCCATGTTAGTACTGGTGAACCAAATCCTGACTGGTATCTGGTTAACGATGAACTTCGTGCCAAGTGCCGAAGGCGCATTCGCTTCTGTTGAATACATCATGCGTGATGTGGAGTACGGCTGGCTGCTGCGTTACATGCACTCTACCGGTGCTTCTGCCTTCTTTGTTGTTGTTTACCTGCACATGCTGCGTGGCATGATGTACGGCTCCTACCAGAAACCAAGGGAACTGCTGTGGATCTTCGGTATGCTGATTTTCTTAGTCTTAATGGCTGAAGCCTTTATGGGTTATTTATTACCCTGGGGTCAGATGTCATTCTGGGGTGCTCAGGTTATTATCTCGATCTTCGGTGTTATTCCGGTGATTGGTGATGATTTAACGCTGTGGATCCGTGGTGACTACGTGATTTCCGGTGCAACTTTAAACCGTTTCTTTGCCTTACACGTGATTGCATTACCATTGGTACTGGTTGTTCTGGTGTTCCTGCACATCATTGCTCTGCATGAAGTGGGTTCAAACAACCCTGATGGTATAGATGTAAAACGTGAGAATAACGGCGAAAAAATCGAAAACAACGTCTCAGACAAGTTTACCTTTCATCAGTACTTCACTAAAGGCGGTAAAAAAATTATCGTTGATGCTATTCCTTTCCACCCTTACTACACGGTGAAAGACATAGTAGGTGTGGTTGGTTTCCTGTTTATTTTCTGTTTTGTGATCTTCTTTGCACCTGAAGGTGGTGGTTACTTCTTAGAGCCGCCAAACTTTGAGCCGGCAAACCCAATGAAAACGCCTGACCATATAGCGCCGGTCTGGTACTTCACGCCTTTCTACGCCATTTTACGTGCTGTGCCTGATCAGCTGTTTGGTGCGATCTTTATGTTCCTGGCTATTCTGTTCCTGGCTCTGTTGCCTTGGTTGGATCGTTGCCCGGTGCGTTCTATCCGTTACCGCAGCACTTTGCACAAAGCAAACCTGATCATGTTCTGCATCAGCTTTGTCGCCTTAGGTGTATTAGGTGTGTTACCAGCGACTCCATTTTATACCTTGTTAGCGCAGATTTTCTCTTTCACTTATTTTGCTTACTTTGGCCTGTTATGGTTCTACAGCAAAAATGAGAAAACCAAGCCGTTGCCAGTGAGGTTATCCTGATGATTAAAAAGTTATTTACTGTATTAGCGCTGGTCGCATCCAGCGCCGCTATGGCGGCAGGTCCAACAGTGCCTCTGGATAAAGCACCTATAGATTTGACAGACAAAGAGTCGCTGCAACGTGGTGCCCGCATCTTCCAGAACTATTGTCTGGGTTGTCACCAAATGGAGTACCAGCGTTATTCACGTACCTTTCGTGATTTAGGTATTCCGGAAGATATTGGTATGGAAACTTTAGGTTTCACGGCCAATAAAGTCGGTGACCATATTAAAAATGCTGCACCTAAAGCGGATCTGGCAAACTGGTTTGGTGCTGCACCACCAGATTTAACCAACGTGGCCCGTGTGCGTGGACCAGACTGGTTGTACACTTATATGCGTTCTTTTTATGCAGATCCAACCCGTCCATTTGGTGTGAACAACGAAGTTTTCCCTATGGTCGGTATGCCTCATGTGTTACAGGAGCTGCAGGGTATTCCTTACAAAGCCACTGAAACACGTTTAGTTGATGGTGTATCAACAGAAGTTTATGTAGGTATTAAAACAGATGGTTCTGGTGAGTTAAGCACTGAAGAGTACGACAGTGCCATGGCTGATCTGGTGAACTATCTGGAATACGTAGGTGAGCCTTCCAAACTGGAATCGCGTAGCTTAGGTATTAAAGTTCTGATCTTCTTAGGTATTTTCTTTATCTTCGCTTTTCTGCTGAAGAAAGAATACTGGAGAGACGTCCACTAAGGACAAGAGAGTTAGCCTTTAAAGGGGCCGAGAGGCCCCTTTGTATTTTTGCTTATAACCGGAGGATCCTATGGCGATTTCTGCCAACAGACGTGCTGTAATGACCTTGTTTTCAACAGCCAATGACATGTACTGTCATCAGGTCAGAATGGTACTGGCGGAGAAAGGCGTCACAGTTGATATTATTCAGGTCAGTACAGATAGCCTGCCTGAAGATGTCTACGAGGTTAATCCTTATGGTTCTTTGCCCACTTTGATGGACAGAGATTTAGCTTTATTTAAAGCCGATATTATTAACGAATACCTGGACGAGCGTTTCCCACACCCACCATTAATGCCTGTCTATCCTGTGGCCCGTGCTAATGCCCGTTTAATGATGCATCGCATCGAAAAAGACTGGTATGGTTTAGCGGACAAAATTCTGAAAAATGCTCCGGATGCTGCTATAGCGCGCCGTGATCTGCGGGAAGGTTTGCTGGCTATGGCACCTTTGTTCCAGGAGCATCCGTATTTTATGAGTGAAGAGTACAGCCTGATTGATTGTTATCTGGCAGCTTTGTTGTGGCGTTTGCCATTGCTCGATATTGAACTGACCGGAACCGGCAGCAAGTTATTGCAAACTTATATGACCCGTATTTTTGAACGCGACGGTTTTCAGCAATCTTTAACTGAAGCCGAGCGTGAAATCCGTCGGGGGCGTGGTTACTGATGGATATGACCCCGAATAAGCCTTATTTAATCCGGGCTTTTTACGAATGGATAGTGGATAACAACTTAACGCCTTATCTGGTAGTGAATACCAGTATTCAGGGCTGCAAAGTACCAACCCAGCATATTCAGAACGGCCAGATTGTGCTGAATATTCTGCCTTCGGCAGTAGGTAATATGTTGATGGGTAATGATGTGATTACCTTTAACGCCCGTTTTGGTGGTAAACCTTTTGCTCTGACTGTCCCCATCAAGGCTGTTTTAGCTATTTATGCGCGTGAAAACGGTGCAGGCACCATGTTTGATGCAGAAGATGATGGCGATGAAGATATGCATCACCCGAACTCTGTAGCAGATGGCGAAGCCATGGACAGTGCCTTGCAGAATGGATCAGATGACGAACCGACCGATCCAAATAAAGGCAAAAAAGTGTCTCACCTTCGGGTGATCAAATAAGCATCTGAGTTAAATCAGCTCAGATGCGACCTGCCAGAATGCTCTTAACAGCGGCTCATGCAGCCGCTTCGATAAGATACACAAACCTAAATCAAAAGGGGCGAACTCATCGCCCTGAGTTAAATAACGCACTCTGTCCCGCGCCGGGCTTTGCTGCGCCACTATAGCGGGCACCAAAGCCACGCCGGTGCCTAAAGCCACCATACTGACCATAGCTTCATGACCTTCTACTTTGGCGACCACTTTGGGCTCGGTAATACGGGCTTTGCGCCACAACTCAAAACGACTACGCACAGGACCATGCTCAGGCAGAATAAAAGGCACCTGCTCCCAGGGAATTGGGCTTTGATTGAGCAAATCGTTGGTTTTGCAGGGGATCACCGGTGCTATCAATTGCAGCGGTACTTTGGCGATACTGCGAAACGCCATATTCAGCGGAAAATGCTCCGGGTAGACAGCCAAAGCTATATCGGCTTCATCTTGTTTTACTTTCTCCAAAGCTGCAGAGGCGTCTCCTGTAATGAGCTTAATCTCTGCCAAAGGGCACACCAGCCGGAATTTATCCAATATAGCGGGCAGATGGCTGAAGCTGGCGGTGACAGTGCAAAACAGCCGGATTTCACCGCTTAGCGACGCACTGGTTTCACTCAGAGCAATTTGCAGCTGATGCCATTGCTCTAAATAATTTTTCACGAAACTCTGCACTTTTTGGCCCGCCAAGGTCAGCCGCACCGATCTGTTATCGCGTTGAAATAATTCGACGCTTAACTCTTCTTCCATTCGCTGGATCACCCGGCTTAAGGTGGAAGGGCTGACATACATTTGTTCGCTGGTGCGGGCGAAGTTCAGGCTGCTGGCCAGATGCAAAAAAAGCTGAGCGTTGCGAATATCCATGTCAGTCTCTGTAGCAAAGAGTTGGTGTTGCATAAAGTGAAATACTGTATTGTGAATATATCACTTCACGCAATCATTGCACTGTTTTATTCTCGGTAGCATCAAAACAGTGCATGACCTCTCTGCCCTGTTACGCTGAGCCCAACAGATAGCCAGCTAAAAGAATTCGTCAGGATTTGTTATGAGTAACTACTTCAATACATTAAATTTGCGTCAGCAGTTAAAACAGTTAGGTAAATGCCGTTTTATGGCCAAAGAAGAGTTTGCTAAAGGCTCTGAGTTATTAAAAGGCTGGAAAGTGGTGATCGTAGGTTGTGGCGCTCAGGGCTTAAACCAGGGCCTGAATATGCGTGACTCAGGCATTGATATCTCTTATGCCTTACGTGCCGAAGCTATTGCCGCCAAACGTAAGTCGTTCCAGAATGCTTCTGACAATGGTTTTAAAGTAGGTACTTACGAAGAGTTAATCCCCACTGCAGATTTAGTATTAAACCTGACACCGGATAAGCAGCATACGTCAGTGGTTAAAGCTGTGATGCCGCTGATGAAACAAGGTGCAACTTTAGCTTATTCGCACGGTTTCAACATTGTTGAAGAAGGCACACAAATTCGTAAAGACATCACAGTAGTGATGGTGGCGCCTAAGTGTCCTGGTACTGAAGTACGTGAAGAATACAAAAGGGGTTTTGGTGTTCCAACATTGATTGCTGTGCACCCTGAAAACGACCCTAAAGGTTTAGGTTTAGAAATTGCCAAGGCCTATGCTTCTGCAACAGGGGGCGACCGTGCCGGTGTTCTGGAATCGTCTTTTGTCGCCGAAGTGAAGTCGGATTTAATGGGCGAACAAACCATTTTATGTGGCATGTTGCAAACCGGCTCTATTCTGGCGTACGACAAGTTAGTCGCCGAAGGTGTGGAAGCAGGTTACGCAGCCAGGTTAATCCAGTTTGGCTGGGAGACTGTGACTGAAGCTTTAAAACACGGTGGTATCACTCATATGATGGACCGTTTGTCGAACCCGGCCAAAATCAAAGCTTATGATTTAGCTGAAGAGTTAAAAGTAACTTTACGTCCGCTGTTTGAAAAACATATGGACGATATCATCAGCGGTGAATTCTCCCGCACTATGATGGCCGACTGGGCCAATGATGATAAGCAACTGTTTGGCTGGCGTGAAGAAACCCGTCAATCTGGTTTTGAGAATGCACCAGTATCCAGTGAACAAATTCCTGAACAGGATTACTTCGACCGCGGTATTTTGTTTGTCGCTATGGTCAAAGCCGGTGTAGAGCTGGCGTTTGAAACCATGGTTGCTGCGGGTATTGTCGAAGAATCGGCTTACTACGAGTCATTGCATGAAACGCCGTTGATCGCCAACACCATAGCGCGTAAACGTTTGTACGAAATGAACGTGGTGATTTCAGACACTGCTGAATACGGTAATTACCTGTTCAGTAACGCTGCAGTGCCGTTGTTACGTGATTTCGTTAACACCTTAAGCACTGACTATGTAGGCAAGGGCTTAAGCTCTGCTGCCAATGGTGTAGACAATATTCGCCTGATTGCTGTGAATGAAGCAATACGCCAGCACCCTGTAGAGCTGGTTGGCAAAAAGTTAAGGGGCTATATGACCGCGATGAAAAAAATCGTCGGTTGATAGATTAACCCCAAGTACCGAGTTTTTACGTGGACCTTGGTTGTTTGCCCGGCTTTGCCGGGCTTTTTTTAACTGATATTTAACAGCTAACGAGTTAACTCCCTGAACTTATCTGAATTGGGTTCCAGCGAATTGCAACATCCTTTGGCACCAGGTGCTCTGCTGACTCCGACACTGATTCCTGAATGAGTTCAAAACAGACCCGACCCTGGCTATCCGGGATCAGTTGCTGGCCCTGCAGTGTCAACTGGACCTGTTGAGGCAATACAGAACCCTGCTCCTGTCTGTCTGGCTGCAGACCAAAGCTGTGCAGCAACAGACGGTCGCCATCTTCCCCCACTAAGAAAAGCTGAAACGCAGAACTGTAACGGTTTGAAGCCTGCTGATTACGTATTTGGATCTGCAGCCGGATATCGCCCTTTGAAACTCCGGCTTCTGTGGCAGGGTCAAGCCCGAGACATAAAGTGGCCGGCAAGCGGGCATTTTGCAATGCTGCGACCTTCTGGTCTGAGGCGGAACAAGAGTTACAGCATGCTACAGCAACCAGAGTGCTGAACAAAAGGCGGGTCATCATGGATCTACTCCAAAGGACAAACAACGGATAGTCTGGGGTAAGTATATACCTGCAGTAGCCTTGCGGTGACAGATAACTACGCCCTTGAACCCTGCAATTGCATGGCTCAAGGGCGTGCGTGAGGTGTGCTCAGACCACGACAATCTCTATGGAGGCCGGGATTATCGTCGCTCCAGCGCCATCTTTTGCTCCTTCGCGTAACACCGGCACTAACTGTACAGAGATGTTGTCTGTGGTTAACAAGCCACGCTTCGCTAAGTCACGTACAGTGTCTGTCAGTTCAATCAGGGCTGATGGTGGCGTTTTCTGATGACCTGCATGCTCGCCCTCAGCGTCTGGATGTGCAAGGAAACCTATTTCTCCCGCAAAATGTGCGCTGTCCAGTGGGGTGGTGGCTGACAATGCAGGTGCATTAACAAAAACCCGCACTGAAGAAACATCTGGCCCTACTGCCATATCACGAATGATGGCGAACACTTCCGCTGCATCCGACTGGGTTGCTGACTCAGTTGCTTGTGCCATCACCTGATTTTGCAGGGAAGCAGAGAACCGGACGCTCTTCACCAGTGGAGCTTTTAATGTCGCGGCATCTTTGTTGGCTGCAGGTAAGACACGCAACACTTCCAGGGTGTCGCTGGTGCTGCCAGCAGCAAGCAAGGATAACAGGCGGGCATCACGCACTGGATCCGCTAATAGATTGTCTGGTTTAGGCAGACCGGGATAAGTGTAGCCAAGAGCTTTGGTGTCCTGCAGATCCCGTGGATAAGCGCTATATAGCTGGCCTGTCGGGGATAAGTAATTATTTTTGAAGTTCATATTCAGCCACAAATTACGATCCGACGGCGTCATATCTGCGGTATTGCTACGACCCAACGCATTCCACACCGCCCAGATCCTATCTATATTGCTGTGGTGCATCATAAATATTGGATCCCGTGGCGAACCCGCCGTTGGCATAAAAGCACCTATCGAGTTGTGGATCAGATTATGAGGGGTAGCTTCCAGAAAACCCTGGGTGCCACCGCCTTTGACCACCCAGCTCATGTCCAGATCGCGTTGATTGGGGTTTTTGCTGGTACCAAACAATTGAAAATTTGTTTCAGCGTAGACTTTTTTCGCCAGAACATCGGGGGCTACCCAGGCATCAGGCAAAGGCCAGTTCTGTGTATTGAGTGTGCGTCCTGATACATAAAGCGGGTTGGGTTTGCCACCGTAACTTTGATCTGTAAAAGCCTTTGGCATCACCCGATCGATACTCCAGTCCCAATACGGCATAGCAAAGTCTTTTTTGCCGGTAAGGGCTATAACTGCATTCTCATACATCATGACAAACTCGCGATGCCAGGGTAAAAAATACCAGTCACCGTGTGGACAGTAACGGTAATTTCCGTTGTAAGCCCCATGCATCAGTGAATACTGCAGCCAGCTTACCGGGTCTTTCTGATTTTTGGCCTGCATCATGCCAACAAAATCGCGATAGGCCGACAGATCCGGATCGTTCAGTGCCATATTATGCAGGCTGCGCCTTACACGCAGAGTGTTTTGTGCGAAGGCGCTTAAACCTCCTATAGCACCTGAAAATACTGCTGCGGCTCCCAGGGCCAGACTTGCTTTAAGAATTGTTCTGCGTGTGACCATCGTACTCTCCATGTGAGTGAATCATCATCAGACGTCCTGTTCTGACAGAAACCGAGCACAACCACCTGGAGCGGGGGAACTCAGACTTTTATATATCAATCAGAAGTTTAACAATGCGAGCGTCTGAATAAGTTTGTTTGTACCTGTTTTTGTAAATTCCCTAAGAGTCTAATCCAGCTTGCATATACCGCAAGTATTTCGAACAAATTAATACCGAAATCAGATAATTTTTTTCTTAAGGTCTGGCGTTCAGCCTGATCCATCTGTTGCGATGCGTAGCCAGAACCAGAGTCTTCATATATCCTCTAGGCAGACCAGAAACCTGATTGGTGCAGGCGTGCTCTGAAGGATTCTGCAAATTAAAAGGGGAAACGGATGAAGACTATTGCCTTGGTTGCACATGATGGAAAAAAGGCTGAATTGCTGGAGTGGGTCAGAGCACATGCTGATTTTTTTCAGGATAAACAATTAGTGGCAACAGGCACTACAGGTCGTTTATTGAATGAAGCCTTAAACAAAGACGTCATGTGCCTCGCCAGTGGTCCTTTGGGTGGTGACCAGCAAATTGGTGCTCTAATTGCCGAACAGAAAATTGACTGGCTGGTGTTTTTTTGGGATCCACTGTCGTCTCAGCCTCATGATCCTGATGTAAAGGCGCTGATCCGTTTAGCTGTGGTCTGGAATATCCCTGTGGCCTGCAATAAAGCAACAGCGGATTTTATTGTGACCTCCAGCCTGACAGGGCAAAACTACCAGCGCACTGTGCCGGACTTTTCTCAACATAATAATAGGTTGGCTTAATCAAAACGACTTCTTCGCAGTTACAGGATATTGACAATAATTACTATTTTGGTTTAACTAGCGGCAATTTTTATTTAAAGGACAATTTCATATGGATATCCAGGATTCTGCTGCTGCATCCGCAGTAGCTGCTGCACGTCGTTCAACTGTCCAATTTTCTGGTCGTGGGGCTGAGTTTTTTGGTATCTGGATAGTGAATATCCTGCTGACTATAGTCACGCTTGGCATCTACAGTGCATGGGCAAAAGTACGAACTACCCAATACTTTTATGGCCATACCAAAGTTGATGGTCATAGTTTCCGTTATTTAGCGACCCCTATTCAAATTCTGAAAGGCCGCATCATTGCTGTTGCTGTTTTTGCATTGATTTCTGTTTTAAGCACTTTTAGTCCTTTCTTCGGTTTGATGGCTGCTTTGGCGTTTTTAATTGCGTTGCCCTGGATACTGGTACAAGGCATGAAATTTAGTTTGCGGATGACCAGCTACCGCAACGTACGTTTTGGTTTTCACGGCACTTATGGTTCTGCCTGTATTTATTACCTGTTATTGCCAATTTTAAGCGTTTTCACTTTGTATCTTGCTATGCCTTGGGCATTGAAGAAGTTGGATCAGTTTATCTTCAGCAATATCAGTTTTGGCGGTAAGCAATTAGAGGTCAGCACCCGAACTTCTACTTACTACAAAGCTGCATTAACCTCTTTTGCTGTGGCTGTTGGTTTAGGCATTGTCTGTGGTATTGCTGCTGCAGTGGCTGGTTTTGCTATGCCAGAGCCTGAAGCGGGTTTCAGTATGGCTCTGTTCCTGTTGTACGTGGCTTTTTTTGGCATCTTTATGCTGGCAGGTGCGGTGTACACCGCTATGATCCGTAATCATTTGCTGAACTCAACCCTTTTACCACAAACAGCTGAACTGCATTCGAATTTAGAGGCCGTTGATTTAGTTTGGGTGACTACGACCAATATGCTGTTGGTGTTGTTTACTTTAGGTTTGGCTTATCCATGGACAAAAGTGCGTATGACCGCTTTACTTGCGGCTGCCACAGAAGTCACAGTTTATCCGGCTATGGATAATCTGACTGATCCGTTGCAACAGAATTCATCTGTTTTTGCTGAACAGGCTGCCGATCTGTTTGACGTTGATTTATCCCTGACTTAACAGCAGATGATCACTGTTAAAGGAAAGCTTCAACAAGCCGCCAGTACTGAACACTGTGCGGCGCTGTTGCATTTAACCGAACAGGGACTTGTTCAGCTGTATGCTGAGCAAGACAACTCACTTTTGATGGAAGTCGCAGCAGACCAGTATCAAATGGCTGAAGTGTTGCCTGGCTTGCCTGCCGAGTTGTTGTTTAATACTGGTGCCGTATTCTCACCGGATGACTCCAACTGGCGTTGGCCTAAAGGGGGGCGTCAGAATGTGACTCTCAAACTGGAAACCAATAAGTCACTTATTGTGTTGTCAGTGATAGCAGTTCCGATACTGATCTGGTGGTTAACTGCAGTAGGTTTGCCCAAAGCAGCCACAGCGATGGTGCCATTCATCCCTGTTGCTGTTGAAGAAAGTATTGGTAAACAAAGTATGCAGGTGTTTGACCGTACTTTGTTATCTGACTCTGAACTCAGCCCGCAATTGCAGCAATCAATCCGCAGCCAGTGGCAACAGGCTGTGGAGCAACTGCAGTTAAACAGCGGCTATCAGTATCAATTGCATTTTCGATCCAGTAAAACGCTGGGAGCCAATGCTTTTGCTTTACCTGGTGGTTACCTGACTATTACCGATGAACTGGTCAGGCGGCTGGAAACAAAACCGGACGCTATTCTGGCTGTTTTACTGCATGAAGTAGGGCATGTAGAGCATCGACATGGTATGACGCTGGCTGCTCAGGCGACTGCCAGTACTATAGTGATGTCAGTGTTATTCAGTGATCTGGAAGGGATCACCGAAGCTGTGTTGGGTACTGGTACTTCACTGGTTCAATCTGCTTTTTCCAGAGATATGGAACGTCAGGCCGATTATTTTTCCACTAAAGCTTTAGTAAAACTCAACAAGTCGCCTCATGCTTTTGTTGAAGCTATGCTGGCTCTGACCAAAGGCCAGCCAAAAGAACAGCTGTCGCCCTGGCTGGAGTATTTAAGTTCGCATCCGGATACCAAAGAGCGGATTGAAAAGGCCAGGCAACAAGCGCAGCCTTAAGCTCTGTTAAGCGGTTTAAAAACCGCTTAACACCAGTTTGCCTATAGTTTGTTGGCTTTCGATCAATTGATGAGCCCTGCGCAGGTTTTCGGCATTAATCTTGCCAAAATCTGAGTTTAAGGTGGTTTTTAACTGGCCTGCATCTACCATATCTGCAACCTGCCGCAATAACTGCTGTTGTGCATTCATATCTTCGGTTTGATACAAAGAACGGGTAAACATCAGTTCCCAGTGCAGAGATATACTTTTTCGTTTCAGTTGTCGCACATCTATAGGTTCCGGATCGTCAATCAAAGCCAGTTTACCCTGAGGTTTGATCAGCTCCAGAATGTCGTTAAAGTGATGATCGGTATGAGTCAGACTGATCACATAATCCACTTCAGCCAGACCCAGCTCTTTTAACTGCGCAGCCATCGGCTTTTTATGATCCAGTACTAAATCTGCACCTAAGGTTTTGATCCATTCGGCGCTTTCTGCTCTGGACGCAGTGCCAATAATGGTTAACTGAGTTTTATGCTTTGCCAGTTGCAGCAGCACTGAACCTACACCCCCTGCAGCACCAATCACCAATAGTGATTTGTGTTTGGTGTTGTGGGCATGCAGTTCCAGCCGGTCGAATAACAGCTCCCATGCAGTAATGGCCGTTAAAGGTAAAGCTGCGGCTTCGCTAAAACTTAAACTCTTTGGTTTGTGGCTGACGATACGTTGGTCCACCAACTGAAACTCGCTGTTTGAGCCTGGTTTATCAATAGCACCTGCGTACCAGACTTCATCACCTGCCTCAAAGCCCGTTACTGCGCTACCCACTGAGACCACAACTCCAGCAGCGTCCCAGCCAAGGACTTTTGGCTGACCCTCTGTATCAACATTACGACGGATTTTGGTATCAACCGGATTTACAGAAACCGCCTCTACTGCGATCAACAAATCGTTCTCACCGGGTGTTGGGGTCGGCAGCTCTGTATCGTATAAAGACAAAGGGTCTGTGGCTGGTAAATTCTGGTTATAGACTATGGCTTTCATCTGGAGGCTCCATTGGATTGATGTCTCTAGTTTAAAGGGACTAACTATCTAGAAAAACATGCTAAATTTGGATTAAGTTTCAAAAAATATTTGATAATGATGCTCAGAACCGACGATTTACAACTTTTTGTGCTGACAGCTGACTTAGGTTCTATCTCCGCTGCTGCGCGTGAACTGGGCCTTTCCCCTGCACTGGCGAGTGTGGCGTTAAAGCGGCTGGAACAGCAGCTTAATACTGTGCTTATTTTACGTTCTACCCGCAGTTTAAGGCTGACCACTGCAGGTATGGTTTATCTGGAGTATGCGCGACAGGCGATCCAGCTGTTAGGACAAGGGCAGCAGTTATTGCAACTGGGCAAAGAGCAATTATCCGGTGAATTGACCTTGTCTGTGCCGTCGGATTTTGGTCGAAATAATCTGGTGTTATGGCTGGCTGAGTTTCAACAGCAACATCCTAAACTTCAGCTGAAAATTCGTATCAGTGACAGGCTGGCAGATTTAGGTCGTCAGCCGGTGGATCTGGTTTTACGTTATGGTGAACCTAAAGATTCGCAGTTGATTGCTATGCCTCTGGTACCGGACAATCACAGGGTACTTTGTGCTTCCCCTGAGTATATTCGCCGTGTTGGTGCACCAGAGCGACCAGAAGATTTAGGTTCTCATCAGGTGTTACAGCTGGTGCTGGGAGATGCTGTGCATAGCAAATGGCAATTCTGGCTGGATGAGCAATTGCAGCAGGTTCAGGTACGTGGCGCTTTAGTGGCAGACGATGGTGATGTAGTGCGGCGCTGGGCTGTGGCGGGCTTAGGTATTGCTTATAAATCCCGTTTAGATATTCTGTCTGACTTGCGCAGTGGCGCTTTGGTGAAATTATTGCCTGATTATCAAACCGAACAGGCGCCTCTGTATTTGCTGGCAGTACAGCGTTTATCTTCATCCCCCATACTCAAAGCCTTGTCAGAGTTTTTAGTGCAAAAGTTGCGGTTGTATTGGCAAGGCTGAAGACAGGATCACTTAAAAGGGAGAAAACTAAAAATGACAGGACTAACAGCATGACATGGTTACACAACGAGGTATTAGAAGGTGAGTTTGTAAAACTGGAGCCTCTGGCCGAACGGCATGTAGCAGATTTGCAACAGGCCGTTGCTGATGGCGAAAGCTGGAAACTCTGGTATGCCATGGTGCCAACAGTCGAAGAGATGCCGGCTTACGTGCAGGCTGCTTTGGCAGGTAAAGCTAAAGGTGATGCACCTTATGTGGTGCGTAGCAAAAACACCGGTCAGATTGTAGGGACCAGTCGTTATTATATGGTCGACGCGGCCAATAAAAGAGCTTTGATTGGTTACACCTGGTATGCAGAGTCTGTGCGGCGCACTCCTATTAATACCGAAGCTAAATTACTGTTATTACAAAATTTATTTGAACGGCATGGTGCTATAGCAGTGGAGTTTCGCACCCACTTTTTTAATCAGACTTCACGCAAAGCCATAGAGCGTTTAGGTGCAAAAATGGATGGTATCTTACGCCAGCATATGATTTTAAAAGACGGCTCAGTGCGTGACACTGTCGTCTATTCCATCATAGCCGCAGAATGGCCGACAGTCAGACGGCATTTATTGTCGAAATTAGGTCGGGACTAAGGCGTCAAAAGTAGGATGCAATCGCCACGTAGTGGCATTGCATCATTCTCATAGGATCAGAACATCAGCCCGGATAACTCTTTTAAGTACAAAGGTGTAGCCGGATGCTGGCTTAATTCAAAAAACAAAAAAGCCGTCAGGAAGATACTGACTAAAGAGCCCCAGAACCAGTGGCGTTTTGGCTGGTCCTGCTCATTGTGTTGTAAGTACTTTTTCAGTAAATAACTGCTCACTACAGCCAATAGCACTGAAGCTGCTAACAGGCTGTAAAACAACGTCAGGTTGGTGCCTTTGAGTTGCCACGCCACACCAGCCAGAATACCCGGCAGGAAATAAACCACTGGCCATAAGACACAAGCCAGAGTGGCCGCAGGGAAATAACGCGAAGCTGGCAGTTTTAACATGCCTGCTAACAGAGGTAATAAAGGCCGGCTTGGGCCAATAAAACGCCCTGCAACTATCGCCAGCCACACATTGTTTTCTAAAGCGCCGCCTATTTTATTCAGCTCGTTTTGCTGGCGGGATAACCAATTCCAGCCCTCCAACTGAGGTCTGAATTTGCGCCCTGCCAGATAAGACAATGAATCTCCAACCAACCCCGCCACTGCTGCAATCAGACAGGCGGTCCAGAACTCCATTTGCTCAGCACCAATCAGTACACCAAAGCTAAACATCAGCGCTGTGCCAGGCACTAACAAACCCAATACAGCCACAGACTCCGCAAAAGTCAGCAGAAATAAAATCAGCAGGGCATAAGCCTGATAGTCAGTCAGCAACTGCTGTAACCATTGTTCCATCTGGCACTCACATCGATTGAGAAAAGCCTTTATTAAGGCAGTATCAGGGCTGAGGCGGGCATATTCAAGCAACTTTGCCGCCAGAACCACAAAGAGATCAGATAAATCTGGTGGTGAATGGAGATGTTATATTGTATCATTTTGGCGCTTTCTTTATCGATTCAGCCCACTTCTTTGTTGCTACCGGACCCAAACCATCATGCCAATGCCAAATTTTAAACCTTGTTTTCTTATGTTATCTCTTGGCTTTATTGCCTGGGTTCCTGTCGTTATGGCGGAAAAGGCGGAAGATATCGAACGTATCGAAGTGCTGTATCGCCAGGCTTATCGTGGCGATATCCCAGCTCAGTCTTTACCTCAATCCATTACCGTCATCGACAAAAGTCTGTTTCAAGATAACGCCTTAACGCGTTTTCAGGATGCACTGGATTTTTCAGCCAGTATTTCCCGGCAGAATAACGGCGGTGGTTTGTGGGATAGCTTTTCGTTACGCGGCTTTCCGGGCAATGAAAATATGCCATCCGGTTATTTAATCAATGGTTTTAACGGCGGTCGCGGTTTTAGTGGTCACCGTGATTTATCCAATGTGGAATATGTGGAAATTTTAAAAGGGCCAGGTTCAGCACTTTATGGTCGTTCAGAACCTGGTGGCACCATCAATGTGGTGACCCGTAAACCGCAAAAGGAGCAGGAGGGTTATCTGCAACTTTCTACTGGTCGTTTTGATCAGCACAGAGTAGAAGCCGATTACAGCAATGGCGTCAGCGATAATGTGGCTGTTCGTATCAATGGTGCAGTGCAGGACTATGGCAGTTTTCGCGATTATGTCAGCAGTAAAAAACAAGTCTTCACCCCTTCAGTGCGTATTGATCTGGATGACCAATCCGCCTTGTTATACGAATTTGAATACCAGAAGCAAGAGCAGTTATTTGACCGGGGTATAGTGGTGTTAAACGGTGATTTTAATACTGTGCCAGGTTCACGTTACTTAGGTGAACCCGACGATGGTCCTACAGAAATCGAAGCGACAGGTCATCAGTTATCTTATGAAACCAGCCTGAACGACGACTGGTCTTTTTTAGCAGGTTTAGGGTATCGCGATTCGTCACTGAACGGCTTTTCTTCGGATGCTGAGTTAGCCGCAGCGCGTCAGTCGTTGTTTGATGATGGGCAAACCCTAACCCGCCAGCGCCGCTACCGCGATTATCAGTCTGAAGATACGTCAGTGCGGTTTGAGCTGAGTGGCCATCTGAATACTGCTGGTATTGTGCATCACCTGCTGATGGGAGCTGACGCCTACGACTATGACTTATATACCTTATTGTCGCGTTTTCGTGGGCCCAAAGGCACTTACGCTGTAGATATTTTTAACCCTGTTTACGGCGGCACTGCGACTGATCCTTCGCCTTTGTATGAAAATAAGGAATCGCAACAAGCCTGGGGTATCTATCTGCAGGATCAAATGGATTTAAGCCAACACTGGAAGTTGCTGCTGGGCTTACGCTTTGACAGTTATCAGCAGGATATTCAGGAGCTGTTAAAAGCGAGCCGGTCTGATAAAAAAGGCTCTCAGCTCAGCCCACGTATCGGTTTGGTCTATGAAGTAAACCCGCAGTTAAGTTTCTACAGTAGCTACTCTGAAGGCTTCCTGCCATTAAGCGGCACCGACTATGCGGGTAATTCCTTTGAGCCTGAGCAAAGCGACTCCTTTGAAGTAGGGGCCAAATTTGTAGCTGCAGGTATCACAGGCACAGTCGCTTTATTTGATGCAAAAAAATCTAATATTCTGACTTCAGATCCAGTCAATGTAGGTTTTGCTGCCACCTTAGGTGAAGCGACCAGCCGTGGTATTGAACTGGATTTACAAGGTCAGCTTACAGAACAGCTATCGGCTCAATTGTCTTATGCCTTTTTAGATACCCAAACCACGACCGATATGATTAACATCGATTGGGCGGTAAATGTGCCTGCGGGCAGCCGTTTGGTGAATATTCCTAAACACAATGCCAGCCTGATGCTGACTCAGGTTCTGGTTTTAGGCGCTGTTGAAAGCCGCTTAGGCCTGCGGGTCAATCATGTGGCGAAACGATTAGGTGATTCAGTCGACAATAGCTATATGCTGCCATCCCATACCTTATTTGCTTTGTCATGGGCTGCTGATCTGGACCAGAACTGGAAAGCCCAGCTGAATGTCGACAACCTGTTTGATAAGTTCTATATCCATAACTCTTATTCGGCGCTGTGGACAGTGCCTGGTGAGCCGCGTTCGTACAAAGTGAGTCTGACCTATGCCTTCTGATCAAGCCTTTATCCGTAGTCGCATCGACAGCATCGATATGATGCGGGGTCTGGTGATGCTGATTATGCTGCTGGACCATGTGCGGGAGCGTTTTTTTTATCATCTGCAGGTGTCTGATCCTATGGATCTCGACATGACCTCTGCGGGCCTGTTTTTCAGCCGTTTTGCTGCGCATTTATGTGCGCCGGTTTTTGTGTTTTTAACAGGTTTGTCGGCCTGGTTGTATGCCAATCCAGCCAACGGCCCTGTGCGTTCCCCGCGCAGCTTTTTGCTAAAAAGAGGGCTCTTCCTGATAGCACTGGAATGGATAGTGTTGCCCCTTGCCTGGATGGGAACCTATGACACTATTTGGTTGCAGGTGATTTGGGCCATTGGCGTGAGTATGGTGGTGTTGGCGCTGGTGAATCAGTGGCCAAAGGTTGTGTTGGCCCTGTTGGGTTTTGGCATAGTCTTTGGGCACAACCTGCTGACGCCTATCAATTTTCAGCCGGATGAATGGGGCTATACGCTCTGGACCATTTTGCATGACCGCAATTACCTGATCAGCGAGGGCGCTATTAAGATCAGAGCAAGTTATCCGGTATTACCCTGGATAGGAGTTATTCTTCTGGGTTATCTGGCGGGGCCTTTATACAGTAAAACTATGTCTGCAGAACGTCGCGGCACTTTATTGCTGCAGATAGGATCAAGCTGTTTAGTGCTTTTTATGCTGCTGCGCGGTTTTAACTTGTACGGTGAAACTTTGGACTGGCAATGGTATCCGGACTTTATCACCAGTCTGATGTCGCTATTGAATCTGACCAAGTATCCGCCTTCGTTAAATTTCCTGCTGGTGACTTTAGGTCTGATGTTTTTACTGCTTTGTGTGCTGGAGAAACGACAAGGTTGGTGGAGCCAAATTCTGGTGAACTTTGGTTCTGCCCCTATGTTTTTCTACATACTGCATTTGTATGTACTGTTGGCGCTGCACTGGGGTTTATTAACGCTGTTTGGCGCTAATCAGGGAGACAGGTTTGGGATGGAGCACATGGGCTGGATCTGGCTGACTAGCGTGCTGTTAGCCGCAGCTTTGTATTACCCAACCAAGCAATTCTCTTTGTATAAAAAACGCAGCCAGCAGGCCTGGATACGTTATTTGTAAACTATGAAAATGCAGCTTCTGCGGTTTGGCTTTGGCCAGCCGCAGCAGCTTGCCACTGCTGCATTTCATATAAACGTGACTCACAGCGGGCAAAAGCAAACTCCAGCTGTTTCGCCTGATACAAGTCGGAAATAGCCACAGCAGAGGTCAGCAGTAACAAGCAGCCTCTGTCATAACATTCATCCACTAAAGCTATAAAACGCCGGGCTTCGTTGTCCAGTTTACTGATATACATATCCTGATGCTCGCGCTGATAGCTGTCTTCCACACCATGCAAAATGGCAGTGTCTGACACAGCGCTGAATTGCGGTACATCAAACACTGCTATGGCTTGGTAACGGCTTGCCAGCTGCATATAATCCAGCTGACTACGTGGCCCGGAGCAGAGCGCCATAAAATCAAAAGCTATGATTTGTTCGTTACTCCACAAGGCCGGAAAACTCCGACCCAAGAGTTCAAAATCGGGCAGGGGCTGTACTTTACCAAACAGCTGCTCTGCTTGCTGTTTTAGCTCAGCTTCAGTACCAGCTTGCTGGTAATACCGCATCGGGCTTTGTTTTAAGCGGCGGTAATCTACACCGTTATCCAGTGCTAAAACCCGGCAGTGTTGGCGCAGCAAATCAATAGTGGGTAAAAAGCGCTGACGTTGCAGACCGTTTTTATACAGATCTTCCGGTACTGCATTAGAAGTGGTGACCAGCACTACTCCGCATTGAAACAAATAACGCCATAAGGTGCCCAATAGCATGGCATCTCCTATGTCGTTGACAAAAAACTCGTCAAAACACAGCACTTTGTACTGCAGCGCCCAATCCCGGGCTATCTGCAATAAGGGGTCGGCTTCGCCCTGATGCTGTTTTAATTCCTGATGCACCCGCGCCATAAAATGATGAAAATGCAGCCGGATTTTGCCATCCACAGGCAACTGCTGATAAAACAAATCCATCAGCATGGTTTTGCCACGACCTACAGGGCCATGCAGATATAAACCCAAAGTTGGCATGCCACAAACTAACTGATCGGCAATCTGCTGCAGTGCTAATACCGCCTGATATTGTGGCTCGTCATACAACAACAGGCCCTGCTGGACCTGTTGCTGATAAAGCGAGGTTAAAGCAGTTGAACTCAATCTGTTGGACCAGCAGGTACATAACGCTTTAACCAACTGGTGAATTCGTTAAACCAGAAAATGGAGTTGTTGGGTTTTAAAATCCAGTGGTTTTCATTCGGGAAATACACCAAACGCGCATCCAGACCTTTGCCTTTGTAGACGCCATAAATTTCCAGCCCCTGAGTCACAGGCACGCGGTAGTCTTGCTCACCATGCATAATCAGCATTGGGGTGACAAACTTATCGGCAAACATAGCCGGGCTCCACTGCAACATAGTGTCCAGCCCACTCCAGGGCGCGCCACCATAAGCATGCACCCGGTGTGATGTGCCATCTGAAGCAAACTGGCCCATCAGGTTATACACACCTGCATGGTTAATCAGCGCTTTATAGCGTTCGGTATGACCTGCAATCCAGCTAACCAGATAACCACCATAACTGCCGCCTGCTGCAGCTAAACGGGTGGCGTCAATAAAACCACGCGAAATCATATAATCCACAGCGGCTTCACTGTCCAGAAAAGGTTTAGTTGGGTGTTCGCCATGAATAGACTCAGCAAAAGCCTGACCAAAGCTGGTTGAACCGTGGAAGTTGGGTTGGATCACCACATAACCAGCAGCAGCAAATACCTGTGAGTTCCAGCGGTAACTAAAGCTGTCGCCTGAGTAACTGTGTGGTCCGCCGTGTAATACGTTCAGCAAAGGCCATTTTTTGCTAGCATCAAAGTTGGGCGGATAGGTAATGTAAGCCTGCACCATTTTGCCATCGGCTCCGGCAAAGCTGATATCTTCGGTTTTACCCCAATGGATGCTTTGCTGCAGTTCCTGATTTAACCTGCTGAGCTGTTTTAAAGTACGGCCTTTGTTATCCAGACTATAGACTTCCGGCATCTGGTTCATGTTGTGTTGCACCATGTACAGCTGCTGCTGTTGACCCACTTGCAGCTGACTGATATCAGCCTGACGCAACAGTTGCTGCACCTGACCACCAGCCAGCGGCATGCTGTACAGCGCTGATTTTGCTTTGTCTGCAGCGCGGAAATACAAAGTGCCGTTTGGACCAAATTCCCAGTCATCTACCGAAATATCCCAGTCTTTGGTTAAATTGGTTTTTTGTTGAGGTTTAAAATCAAAACGGATCAGTTGGTTATTATCTGCGGTAAAAAAGGTGCTGCGCTGGGCGCCATAGACCAGGCTTTTACCGTCCGGGCTGAATTTAGGATTGTTATCACTGGCCGGGTTATCAGCAGTGATATTAACAAACTCACCTGAGCCGTCGGTTTTAACAATCAAAATATCGTGATTAATTTGATCAAAAGGCGGCGCACTGGTCACTGCACTGACGGCAATCTGACGGCCATCCATCGAGATATCAAATTCAGCATCGCCATTTAAGCTAAACCAGCGATCCCAGCCTGGGGTTAAATCAGCAATTTCACCTGTATGAATATTGATACTGAATAAATGCGGATAACTGTCGTCGGTTAACCAGCGATCCCAGTGCCGGTAGACTCTGTTTTCCGTCACTTTGGCTGTTACTTTATTGTCTTTTCGTTGTTTCAGTTGTTCGGCTAAAGCCGCAAAATCACCATTAAAACCTTTAGGCACATTGGCCAGAAACAAAATACGCTGGCCGTCCGGAAACCATTTTGGCTGCTGTACAGCCACAGGTAACTTAGTTAAAGCTTTGGCTTCACCGCCAGTTAAAGGCAATAAAAACAGTTGATTATGTTCATTGCCGCGTTTGGATAAAAACACAAGCTGGCGACCATCCGGGCTCCAGGCTGGTGCACTGTCCGAATCCGGGTGCTGGGTTAAGGCGGTCAGTTGCTGGGTACGGAGATCCAGAATATGAATATCGGCATCGCCTTTATCTGTCGCCAGATCATAACGGGTGACTGTCAGGGCCAGTTGTTGGCCATTTGGAGATAAAGTTAAAGCGCCGGGTCTGGCAACCTGCCATAAATGCTGGGCTGTTAAAGGTTCAGTAGCTGCCTTGGCAGCTCCTGCCGCCACCATCATAATCAGGGCTGAAAAACTAAATTTCATACACACTCGCGTTTGGTCAGTCAAAGCAATAAGTTGACGCTAGCATAGGCCAGTGGCGTTATAAATAAAACCCTGACGAACGGCACTAAACAAAGGATTAATGTATTTAGTTGCAACTAACAACAAATTAAGCTTGATCTTTCGTCAATTGGCTTTTATATTGGTTGCAACTAACAACAAATGAGTTTTTTACTGATGCCACAACAAGATCTGCAACTGCAACAAGATGCAACAGCTTTATACGAAGCAGTAAACCAGTTGGTGCGTTTTTATCAGTTTCGTGACCGTGATCTGATCTGTTGTCATGATGTGTCCGTCACTCAGTGTTATGCGCTGGAGTTTTTGGCAGAACATGGCTCTTTACGTTTGCAGCAGTTAGCAGAGCTGATGTTGCTGGACAAAAGTACCAGCAGCAGGGTCGTGGATAGTCTGGTGAAAAAAGGGTATGTCACCCGTATTGCCGATATCAATGACAGACGTGCTGTGGCCTTAACTGTGACTGATAAAGGTGTGGCTTTGTATCAGCAAATCCGTGCTGAGCTGATAGCGCAGGAGCAGCAACTGATTGCCCATTTAAGTCCGGAAACGCGACAAGCCAGTATTGAAGTGATTAGAGCTTTAACCGCACAAGTGAAGCAAAGAGCCACAAATAGCTGTGGCACCAGACTCTGTTCAGACTAAAAATTTTAAACAATTAGTTGTTACTAACAATAGTTGATTTTAACAAGTAGATGCTAAAGGAGTTGAGTATGCAGATCCGTTTACTACAAGCAGCAGATCTTCCGGCGATTTGCCAGATTTACAATCAGGGCATTGGCTCCGGCAATGCAACCTTTGAAACCCGACTGCGTACCGAAGCTGATCTGCAAAGCTGGCTGGAACAGCTTGATCAGTACCCTGTACTGGTGCTGGAGCAGCAGGGGAGAGTCACTGGCTTTGCGGCTCTGAGCCCCTACCGCAGTCGCGACTGTTACCGGGGTATTGCCGAATTTTCTATCTACCTTGACCCCACAGTGCAGGGCAAAGGCTATGGTTTGCCACTGCTGCAGGCCTTACTGCAACAAGCACAGCAACAAGGCTTTTGGAAAGTATTATCCCGAATTTTCACCTTTAACAAAGCCAGCCGTGCTTTATGCCAAAAAGCTGGTTTTCGCGAGGTGGGTATTTACGAAAAACATGCACAGCTCAAAGGGCAGTGGCTGGATGTAGCCGTTGTTGAATACCTGATCCCAACCAATCAAAACGGAGAACAGCAATGAAAACTCAAGACTTAATTTCGCTTTATCCTGTAGTGGTATTAGGCGCTGGCCCTGTCGGCTTAGCTGCCGCCGCTCAGCTGGCACAACGTGGCTTGTCCTTTTTAGTGCTGGAGGCCGCTGATCAAGTAGCGGCCAATATCAGGCACTGGGGTCATGTCAAAATGTTTTCGCCCTGGCGTTTTAACCTGGACCCTGTCAGCAAGGCTTTTTTAAGCCAACAAGGCTGGGCCATGCCGAATGAAGAACAGTTCCCTCTGGGGGCTGAGCTGGTGCAGAACTACCTTGAACCCCTGGCCGCTTTGCCGCAAATCGCTCCTTATTTGCGCCTGTCGCATAAAGTGATGAGTATCAGCAGGTCAGATACAGATCTGCTGAAAAATCGGCACAGAGCAGAGCAACCTTTTGTCGTGGTTGTGCAAACTCCCTGTGGAGTACAGGAACTAATGGCCTCTGCCGTTATTGATTGCACTGGCACTTATCAAAGCCCTAACCCGGCAGGCAGTCATGGTTTAGCCGCTATGGGCGAGTTGGAACATCAGGCACAGATTTCTTATGGCATTGTCAACCAGCAGAAAGACCAGGCTCGTTATGCCAATCAACGGGTTTTAGTCTTAGGTGCTGGTCACTCAGCCTTTAACAGTTTGCAGGAACTGGTCGCATTAAAACGCCAGTACCCGGATACACAAATTCACTGGGCTATCCGGGGAGCCAATCCAGATAAAATTTTAGGGGGTGGCGCTAACGACCAGTTAAAAGAGCGGGGCGCATTAGGGCTATTAGTGGGCCAATGGTTACAGCAGGGGCTGATTAGCCTGCACTCTGAATTCCGTTTACGCCGTATTGCTGATTCTGCTGAAGGTTTGTTGTTATCGTCGGCTCAGCAGACGTTACCAGCTATTGATCAACTGGTGGTGAACACGGGGTTCAGACCGGATTTGTCTATTTTGTCTGAACTACGCTTAGCGCTGGATCCGGCCACTCAAAGCCCGGTAGCACTGGCACCTATGATTGATCCAAACGAGCATAGTTGTGGCACTGTGCGGCCCCATGGCTATCTGGAGCTGAGCCATCCTGAAACTAACTTTTACAGTGCCGGCATTAAAAGTTATGGCAGAGCTCCCACCTTCTTATTGCTAACGGGTTATGAGCAAGTACGTTCTATAGTGGCGGCTCTGGCTGGTGATATGGAGGCGGCACAAAGGGTTGAACTGAAGTTGCCGGAAACCGGAGTATGCAGCACTGGCTTTGTGGTGCCAGCTGTTGCTTCTTCCTGTTGTGCGACAACAGCGGAAACCGCTCCGGCAACTTGCGCTGACAGCAGTTGTGGTACAAAACCCAAGGTGAAAGCAGCCTGCTGCGGCTAAGCAGCTATACTTAAAGGGCCATAGCAACGCAGTGGAGGTATTTATGTTAAGCCGTGAGTTTTGGCAAACCTTTGTACAACTCTTGAGTTTTAACGGCTATATACTGCCGGACGAGTTACATCATTATCCAACAGAGGATAAAGAGTCGGACCAACAGCCTTAAGTCTTTCTTGTACACAAAGTGAGGGGGAGCCTGGCTCTCCTTCTCCTTCATTTTCCCGCACATTATTTTAACTTTGTACTTGCGCTTATCGATTACAGATGTAATAGTTTGTGTATTACATCTGTAATCGATAGGTGAGCTGCAATGAAAGATATCAGTCAGGCCGAGCTGGAAGTGTTAAAAGTGTTGTGGCAACACAGCCCTGCAACAGCAAATCAGGTGGTTGAAGCTTTGGCCGATGCCAGCCAGTGGCATGAAAAAACAGTCAAAACTCTGTTGAACCGTCTGGTGACTAAAGGAGCTGTGTCTTTTGAAAAAGACGGCAGAGCTTACTTATACAGCCCTGTATTGCAACAAAGCGATTATCAGTTAAAAGAAAGCCAAAGCTTTATTCAGCGGGTTTTTTCAGGCCGCATCGCACCTTTAGTCGCAGGCTTTGCCCAGCATGACAAACTGGCAGAGCAGGATATAGCTGAGTTGAAGCAGTTGATTGCCCGTTGGGAGCTGGAGAATAAAAATGATTAGTCTGCTGCTGGAGTTACTGTTACCGCTGTCGTTGGTCGTGCTGACGTTGCTGGTGCTCCGGCCTTATTTGTTAACGCGGCTTGGAGCCCGCACCTCATACGCCTTGTGGTGTCTGGTACCTTTATTGCTGCTGTGTTTTGTTCTGCCATTGCAGTTAAGCAGCAACTCCACTTCGGCAGTCATGCAGGTGTATCAGGTGGGTTTACAGCAGGCAGAACAGCAGTTTAGTACTGGCTCTTTGTGGCTGTGGTTGTGGCTATGTGGAGTTCTGCTGTTTTCAATTGCTGTACTGCGCAGCCAGTTGCAGCTTCATAAAGAAAAAGCAGCGGCCAAATCTGTTGATCTCAAATCCGTGCAATTGGAATCCGACCTGCCTTGTTTGTTAAGCCACAAAACGCAGGGGCCTTATATCAGCGGGCTGTTTAAAGCAGAAATTCTGTTACCTACCGACTTTTTTCAGCGTTTTTCGCCCACTCAACAGCAACTGATTATTCAGCATGAACTGACACACTGGCGTCGTGGCGATTTGTTGTGCAACCTGCTGGCGCTGGCTTTGTTGATGCTGTTCTGGTTTAACCCTTTGTGCTGGCTGGCGTATCGCGCCTATAGACACGATCAGGAATTAGCTTGTGATGCGCTGGTGTTAGCCAATGCATGCAAAGCCGACAAAATTGCTTACGGTAAAGCTTTACTAAGCAACTCAGAGCCAACGCCAGTCAGCTGGCAGGGGATCACTACTCACTATGGAGATTTAAAACAAATGAAACAACGTTTACAGCAATTACAAAATCAACAGGGTTTTAGCAAAACTACTTTGGTAGCAGCAGTAGCAGCAGTTTTAGTGGCTGGCCTTTGGTTGCAACAACCCGCTCAGGCGGCCAGTGCTACCACTGCGAAAAATGAGCCAGCACCTGTAATGCGGGTTGAGCCTAAGTATCCGGTTCAGGCAGCACAACAACAAATAGAAGGTTATGTACAGGCTAAGTTTGATATCTCAGCTGAAGGCAAAGTCAGTAATGTGCGTATTGTACGTTCAGTACCCCAAGCCACTTTTGACAAAGTCAGTATCACAGCCTTGGAGCAATGGCAGTATGCGGCCACAGGCCATGAGCATAAAGACATGTTGGTGAGGCTGGAGTTTGCTATGGACTTATTAGATGCCAACATAGAAAGAGTGGGCGTGATACCTACAGCAAAACACTAATTAAGCTGCAGTTTTAGTCCAAATAGCAAAGGGGCCACCGGCTCTTTTGCTGTTTGGATTGCGCTTTCAAAGAGCTCAAGTTTAAAAAAGTAAAATGCTTTGAGTCAGCGTTTTCTTGTTTTACAAAACAAGTAGCCAATGATGCTGGTGTTGTATAGCTCAAGCTTAATTAGGCGGAGCTTTACCGGAGCGGCTGAAAAAAATTATAAAATCTCTGTCAGGAATTGGGTTTGAAGTGCTCTTGATATCAGGAAAGTTGAGTGGTTGTCTGGCGAAATGCTCAGCATCAGTTTTCCGGTTCATGAAAGTACTCTTTAACCTGAAAAAATGCGGAGAAGGATATGAATTTCAAATCAGTACTGCTTTGTGTTGGCCTGAGTTGTTGTGTAGCAGCACCTGCTACGGCTCAGCAGTCCGGCACTTTTACTACCTTAAGTTACAATGTCGCTGGCTTACTGGAGCTGTTTTCCAGCGCCGAAAGTGACAGGCAAAGTGCCACAGAGCAGATCAGCTGTTATGTGAATGACTTTGATATTGTTAATGTGCAGGAAGATTTTAACTACCACGCCGCTTTATACGATACCTGCAATACCCATAGCTATCGTTCTGCTACTACTGGCGGCATGGGCTTTGGCAGCGGTTTAAACAGCATGAGCCATTTGCCATTCAGCAGCCTCAAAAGAGTGAAATGGAACCATTGCAATGGCGTCGATTGCCTGACGCCTAAAGGTTTTACACTGATGCAGGTGCGGCTGGCTGAAGGCGTTTATGTCGATATTTACAATATGCATGCTCAGGCTCAGGTCGCAACAGCCGATTTAACCGCCCGCCGTAATAATATTTTGCAGTTAAAACAATACATCAGCACTCAATCTGTGGGGAATGCTGTGATAGTGATGGGGGATACCAACACCCGTTATACCCGCACAGGCGACAATATTAGGGAGTTATTGAGTTTAGGTTTTAGCGATACCTGGGTAGAGTTGTATCGTTCTGGTGATATTCCGGCGCTGGGCGCTGAAGCTTTAGTTTGTGAGCCAAAAATCAGTGCGGCCAATTGTGAAATTGTCGATAAAATACTGTACCGCGACAATGGTTATCTGAACCTGAACTTGCTGGATTATCAGGTACGTCAGGATGATGAAACTCCACAAGGCCTGAAATTATCCGACCATCCGCCAGTGTCAGCGAACTGGAGTTACAGCACCCCGGTTAACCGGAAAATGAGCGATCAGTTTGGCGGTGATGGTGGCCTGTCTTTTAACAACGTCAGCCAGTTACCAACTATGGCCAAAGTAAGTCAAATCAGGTTGCGCAGCGGTACCCGAGTGGATCAGGTTGGGCTGCAATTGAGCAATGGCCAGAACTTTAGCCATGGGGGGAACGGCGGTACGCTGAACAGCTTAACCTTGAATGCCGGTGAGTACCTGAAGTCTGTCTTTTTGTGTCAGGGCAATCGCAATGGCGCTATGCGGATTTTTTACACCAGCATGCAAACCAGTGCTGGCCGCAGTTTAGCCGGAGGCAGTCAGACGTCGAATTGCACCAGCTATCAGGCTCCTGCTGGCTGGCAAATCAGCGGTTTTCATGGTCGTGCCGAAGCTGAACTGGATAAGCTGGGGGTGATCTATAGCCCGGTAGTCCTCTGACATCCTTGTCAACCTACTGTCATATCTATCAGTTATGGTTTGCCCCTAAGTGAAAACATGGGGGCTTTATGTCTACAGCTGAAAAGCCGGAGCAGGATGTGCATCAGGCACTGAAAAATGCTGCGCCTCTGGCACGTTATCTGGAGCGTAATGCCAGTAGTGCGGATGCCGCTGATATTTTTCAGGAGTCTATTGCCCGCGTGCTGGAACAGGCGAAACAACGACCTATTCTGAATCCTCTGGCTTATGCTTTTACTGTGGCCCGCCATATGCTGATGCGGTTAAAACCTGCCCAGGCTGAAGAGCCGGATGAAGTGGTGTGCCAAAGTGCTAACCCGGAAGAAATGGCCAGTATGCAGCAAACCGTTGATCTGTTTAGTCAGGCTTTAGCCGCTATGCCCACATTAAGGCGACAAGTCTTTGTGCTGTTCCGGATGGAAGGCAAAAGCCGCAGCGATATTGCGGCTTTACTGCAAATCAGTGAGGATGCAGTATCTAAGCATGTCAGCAGAGCGCTGGCAGATATTCAGCGTCTGATCGATCAGCGCAATCTTTTATAAATACTGTTTTATCAGCCAGGTTTTGTGAGTCCTATTTTGAGTGAACAAGAAAAGTTGAATGCAAAAGAACAGGCAGAGCAGGATTTGTATCTGCAAGCCGCCAGTTGGGTGGAGAAACTCGCCAGTGGTGAGCTGGACAGCCTGAGTAAAAGGCGCTTCAGTAATTGGCTGGAGGCCGATGCCAGACACCCTGTGCTGCTGCAGTCTATGGTTGAAACCTGGCAGGACCCGGCTTTAACTAAAGCTTTGGCGGCCTATCAGCCTTCGCCATTAAAACGTGTTTTACCTCAACGGCCAAAATTGCAGATGGCTGCTGTCGCTATGGCGTTCAGTTCAGTGCTGGTGATGCTGTTCTATGTTGGCGATAGCCACTTTTTTGCACCTGCTGCTCCTTACGAGCTAAAAACAGCTCAGGCCAATAGCATGCAACAAGGCCTTGATGATGGCTCAGTGGTCGATATGGCGCCAGACAGTCAGCTCACGGTATTTTTTACCGCTGATAAACGTCAGGTGCTGCAAGGCCAGGGCGCGGCTTATTTTGCTGTGACCAAAGACAAACAACGGCCTTTTGAAGTACGGCTGGATCAAGCCAGTGTGGTCGCGGTAGGCACCGAATTTAATATTGACCGCGACCCTGATTTGATTGATATTACAGTGTACGAAGGTGCTGTGCAGGTGCAAGCCACTGCTGCTGGCCCAAGCGTGCTGCTGAAAAGCGGCGAGCGAATTCGTATTCAGCAGCATAAATTATCAGAAGTGCAAAAAGTGGATTTGCAGCAGCTAGTCGACTGGCGCTCTGGCTGGATTGAAATTGAAAACGAAACCTTGGCGTATTTGCTGCATCGGCTCAATCGTTCCGCTCTGGTGCCTGTAAGCGCCAGTGCTGAGGTAGCCAATTTACGGGTTGCTGGCCGTTTTGAACTGGCCAATACCCAACAAACCTTGTCGGCATTGTCTGAAGCTTATGGTTTGACGCTAGAGCAAAACAGCAGTGGCATCCGGCTCAGCCGATCGCCCTCTCAACTTCAATAAGAATGGGGGCGGGTTGTGTGGTTCCGACCTGAACTCTGTCTGGTGTTTTTCTTGCTGCTGTGCTGTTGCCAAAGCCCTATGGCATGGGCTGGTGCTGCACAGCAGAAGCCTGAGCAGAATCAGTTCTACACTCTTCCTACCCAACCTTTATCCGCTGCTTTGCTACAATTTGCCCGCACTGTGAATCAGCCGTTAGTGTACGATCCGGCCCTGCTTGAAGGGCTGGCCGCTCCAGCTGTGGTGGGTGAATTTTCAGCCACAGAGCTATTAAACCAGCTGTTAGCGCAGCACCCTTTAGAGGCCATTCCCCGCGCCAAAGGCTGGCTGATTAAAACCAAAGCTGTGACAGTGAAAGCTGAAGTAGCAGCGCCAATTGCTGTCACTGCAAGCCAGGCCCCTGCAGCACCTGTAGAAGTGATAGCTGTACGCGCCAGCTCACTAGCGCAACAACAGGATTGTGCTACAACGCTGTTACCCTCGGCTAAAACTTTAAAACGCCAAGCCATGGTCCGGCAGGATTCTCTGGTAGCAGAAGACATTACCCACTTTCCCGCCCTGAACTTAGCCAATTCATTACTACGGATCCCAGGTATTACCATCAACAGAGAGTGGGGCGAAGGCCGGCAAATTTCTTTGCGGGGTTTGAGTGCTGATTTTACCCGCGTGCAAGTGAATGGTATGGAAGCTTTAGGCACTTCATCTTCACCTATGGATGCGCGTGGTGCAGTGTCCAGAACCAGGGCTTTTGACTTTAATATTTTTGCCTCTGAGCTGTTTAACCAGATTGATGTGAAAAAGTCTTTTTCTGCGGATCAGGAAGAGGGTGGTATAGCTGGCACTGTTGATTTACACACCGCCAAGCCTTTTGATTATGACGGCGCAAAAACCAGTATTTCTGCTCAGCTGGGCACCAACAGCAACACCCAAAGTACAGATCCTCGTTTTTCTGCCTTGTTCTCGCACCTCTGGTCAGATGTTGGCGCTTTGGTTTCTGTCACGCACAGCATTCGATCCACCAACGAATATGGCAGCAATACCACGCGTTGGCGGCGCGAAAGCGGTAAACAAGCAACAGACAACAGCAATACGGAACTTCAAAGCTTACTGGATTCAGGCGAATTGTGGTTTCCGCGTGGCCAGCGTTTTTCGGTCTGGGAAAATGAGCAAAACCGCTTAGGGATCACGGGCGCTTTGCAATACAAACCCAATCAGGATTTCAGTCTGGTGCTGGACTGGATGCACGGCACACTGAAAAACCAGTTGTCTGAACATCATATGGCGGTGAAAGATAATAACCTGGTGAATCATCTGTTCTGGCGTGAAAGCGCGACAGGAGATAAAGAAGTGGTGTATGCCAGCTACCAAAATGCCAGCTGGCGTAATGAAAACCGCGAAGATTATAACGAGTCAGTGTTTGATCAAATCAGCTTAGCCTCAGAATGGGCGGCAACTGCTGATCTGAGCGTCAAGGCTATGCTGGGGCATAGTGTATCCGACTACCGCCAGCCCCGCCTTTTGAAGCTGAATATCGAAGCAAAACATAAAGCTAACATCATTACCGACTTCACTCAGGACGCATTTTATGGACGTAGTTATTCGCCGGATTTTGACGTAGCGGCTATCGAAGGCTACAGAGTAAGAGATCTGTTTTTTCAATCGAACTTTATCTATTCCAGCTTCGACAATGCCAAGCTGAATGTTGATTACCGCTTAAGCGACAGCAAAGCGCTGCTTTTTGGTGTGCATCATAAAAAGTTCAGCAATTCAGGTTTTGAGCAAGAAGCCAGTGGTTTTCCGTTGAACAGTGCTACACCAGCCAATCAGGGCATTCTAAGCCTGACGCCTGAGCGGGTGCAGCTTTACAGCGGTCATCCGGGCCAAAGCTGGCTGCAAGGCAATATAGCTACAGTGCAGAGTTTTTATGGCCTGAGCGATTTTGTGTTAACAGAGGCTAATACCATCAACAGCTCGGTTTATGATTTAAAAGAACAAACCAATGCAGTTTACCTGCTGTACCACAGTGACTATCAGCTAGCCGGTTCGGCTTTACGCTCCAGCCTTGGCTTGCGTTTTTTCGACACCCAAATGAGCTCAGAAGGTTTTGCTGAAATGCAGCCCACCGGCATCAAGCGGCGGTATTCAGGTTATTTACCCAGCCTGGATTTAGCCTATGAGTTCGCTGACGACCTGATTTGGCGCACAGGCCTGAGTAAAAACATGACTCGCCCGGCTTTAAGCGCTATGGCGTTTTCGGTCAATGTTAGCCAAACCTCGCTCGGCGAAAAGGATATAGGCCAAATTTCAACAGGTAACCCAGAGCTGCAACCCTATGGATCCGACAACTTCGATATGGCGCTGGAGTGGTATTTTGAACAGGCAGGTTTGGCATCTGTAGCTGTGTTTTACAAAAACATTGATCACTTTATTGTGACTAAAACCCAGCAAAGGTTATATAGCGAACTTGGGCTGCCTGCTTCTTTATTGCCAGCGGGAAAAACGGTCAACGATATCTTTAATGTATCGTCGCCGCAAAACTCAGACTCATCCAGTATCCGGGGTTTTGAACTGGCGCTACAACGTGATCTGGATTTCCTGCCTGCGCCTTTTGATCAGCTGGGCGTCATAGCCAACTACACCTGGGCTGATGGCACCACTTTGTATCCAAACGTAGAGAACTCAGGCGAAGATCAGCGAAAAGCTTTTCCGGGCCTGTCGAAACAAAGCTATAACCTGACGTTGTATTACGAAACCCAAGGTTGGGGAGCACGCATAGCGACAGCCTACAGAGACAAGTACATCACAGGAGTGGAAAGTGGCTCGATTGACGATGACGAACGCGGTTATCATGCCACCACCCATCTCGATTTTTCAGCCTATTACCGGCTCAACCAGCATATCAAACTAAACCTTGAAGCCATCAACCTGACCAATGTGCGCGATGAGTTGTACAGCGACTCCAGCAACAGAGCCTACAACAGCACCTACAGCGGCCGCACTTATATGTTTGGGGTTACGGCGGAGTTTTGAGCTGCAGTGGAGCTTAGTGTTTTTTGTTAAATGGACATTATGGTGTCCAAAAACACATAAATTTGGCTGAAATGGACATCAGGGTGTCTATTGTGAGGCTGTTATGTAGCTCTGCTCCAAGCAGTTTTAGCGCAAACCTTATAGGTTGCACTCGCCGCAAAACGTAGGGGCAGGGTTTATCCCTGCCCGTCTCGCGTCCACACGAAAGTCTGAGCGAGCTGTACAGTCAACAAAGCTGCGGTTTTAAGCAGGCTCGGTATAAAAAGCTTCTACTTTGCCTTTTAAAGTCATCAGTAACGGCTGGCCACGACGGTCCAGTGCTTTGGCTGCTGCCACTTTCACCCAACCTTCGCTGATGCAATATTCTTCCACATCAAAACGCTGTTTGCCATTCAGGCGAATACCCACGTCGTGTTCAAAAATGGCCGCTACATAATGCGGGCTACGTGGGTTGGTGCAAAGGCGATCCGGTAAATCCGGGCGTGCTGCTGTGTCTTGAGTGGTAGTGTCTGTCATGGCTCTGGCCTGTAATAAATAAAACGTGCGCCATTGTAGGCAAAGCCAGCAGTGGGCTCAAGAGCGGCGGCCAGAAACAAAGAAAAACAAAAAGAAACAAAGAAAAATGGAAGACTTTTGCCCTAAGGCCGGTTTCTATCGAGGTGTAGTAGCTTGCACTCGCCGCGAAGCGGCAGTGCAACAATCCACAACCCACAACCCACAACCCACAACCCACAATCCAACTTCACCTCATCTTTGACCAAAACCAACATTAACAATAAGATGGCTGTTACCTAGCTTAATTAACCGGACTCACCATGAAAATTGCTTTAATTGTTTTAGTTCTCGCTTGTGTCGCTTATTACTTCTACAACAGCGCCAGTTCTAAAAAAGCCGCTCTGCTGAACCATGAAAAAGGCAGTGCATTTTTAGCTGAAAACTCTAAAAAAGAGGGTGTAAAAACTACAGCTTCAGGCCTGCAGTATGAGGTTTTACAAAGTGGCAATGGCGAAACCCACCCAACCGCCAGCAGCACAGTGCGAGTGCATTACCACGGCACGCTTACCGATGGCTCAGTGTTCGACTCATCAGTTGAGCGCGACGAAACCATCTCTTTCCCACTAAACCGCGTTATCCCTGGCTGGACCGAAGGTTTACAACTGATGAAAGTTGGCGATAAATTCCGCTTTTTTATCCCATCAGGCTTGGGTTACGGCAACCGCAGCGCAGGCAAAATTCCGCCAGGTTCAGTGCTGATTTTTGATGTGGAATTGTTTGAGATCCAGTAAAGATGTGAGGCAGATTTGCCTCACTTTTTCGCTCCTTTAATCTTTATTTGAGTTTGGTTTGAACATGGATTACTTTTTTTGATTGGTTGATTTTTAATCGCAGTCGCTAACGTTAAGCTGTTAGCTCATGGCAGAGTCTGACCCTGAGTCTCTTATATTTTTAAAGGATTTTTCATGGAACGAGAGAAAAGTGTTTCCAGAGCTAAAAAATCTGCGACGACTGTTGCTGAATTACTAGCGAAAGAAGGTATTTCCGTAATCATTCCAGGTGGGGGGCTAATGTATGATGCGGCTAAAGTTTTGGTCGATCACGCGAAGAGCTATTTTTCAGATAGAACGGCTAAGCGGATAGAAGACTTTCATTCTGCGTTACTTTTGGGAAAAACTGATCAAGATGAATGGGAAGACTTCCTCAAAAGCCCATTTGAACCAGATGATTATTACGCAGTGCTGTCTTCTTGCATCCAGGATATTGAAACAGAGAAGGTTGAGATTTATTCGTCGTTAATGAATTACCTTATTGAGTCTGAGCTTGGAAGCGATCTGAGGCGACATTTCATCAAATCGTGCAAAGAGCTTACCTATTCCGATCTCTCTTTCTTACAGACCATTTATATAAATAGTAAGCATGATTTAATGACCGTAGGTGGCACTCACCAACAGCTTAAAACCATATTATCAACCAAAGATCCATTAAAGATTCTCACAATTGAAAAGCTAAAAAATTTTGGTTTCATCTCTGCTAAAGGGAGCGCAGTAACTCCTCTTGCTGAACAATTTGTTCAGGCTATTTTTTCTGCTGAGAAACTTTCACCAGCTGCTATAGAAAGAAAAGAATATACAGGCATAAATATAGTCATAGTGACCTACCAACTCGATGAGCCGGTGCACACATCTATAGCTACCGAAGTGCAAGAAGCATTGTGGTCGCGTCAGATAAAGTCATCGATTCATATCATTGATCGCTCGATGGTGGCAAATAGTATTATGTTTTATGAGGCCGCTTTGCTTATTGTCGGGGATAAAAAAATTGAACCTAACTATGTATCAGCATTATTAAAGTTTTTAGAAAAGCGTCCTATCATCAGACTAAATATCGTTGATTCTATTACTGAAAATGGGCTTGAAAGCATCCAATTTTCTGATGAGTTAAATTACACCCCAGGTAGTGATTTGTCGGTAAGAGGTATAGTTTATGAATACATCGACAAATTATCTTTAAAATCAGCATCTGCTGAAAAAGTAGAAAAAGATCGTTAACTGGCTACCTCAAAGCAGTTGTGTAAAGCAGAGCCACACCCACTGTAAAAAAACCTTCATAAAATTCTCTGTCCATAAATCCCTGGTCGTTGCTCTTTAGGGGGACTGCTGCGCATTTGCGCCTGGCAGATTTACTTAATCAGCTTAACTAACCAGGAATAATGGATTAATTATGAAGACGAATCTTCGCAAGAGTCATCTGGCTTTGGCCGTTCTGGCTGCAATTCCGGCTTTTTACAGCCCTGTATTGCTGGCTCAATCTGCTACGGAAACTGCAGCGGCAGAAACTGAAGTTATTGAAGTCAAAGGTTTTCGCAGCTCCATTATCAAAGCCAAAGATCTAAAGCGTGAAGCCATGATCGCTCAGGATTCGATAGTGGCGGAAGATATTGCGGATTTCCCTGATCTGAACCTGGCTGACTCACTGCAACGTGTGCCCGGTGTCACTATTACCCGTGAAGGTGGCGAAGGCCGGCAGATTTCTTTGCGTGGTTTAGGCCCTGATTTTACCCGTGTTCAGGTCAACGGCATGGAGGCTTTAGGCACGTCGTCTTCGCCTATGGATGCGCGTGGTGCTGTGTCCCGTACCCGGGCTTTTGACTTTAATATTTTTGCTTCTGAGCTGTTTAACCAGATTGATGTGAAAAAATCCTTTTCTGCCGATCAGGAGGAAGGTGGCATAGCTGGTACTGTCAATTTACGTACCGCCAAACCTTTTGATTATGACGGCGCTCAGGCGGCTGTTTCTGCTCAGCTTGGCACCAACAGCAATACCGACAGCACAGACCCTCGTATCGCGGCTTTATTGTCGCAAACCTGGTCGAATTTTGGTGCGCTTGTGTCTGTAGCGTACAGCGACAGAGCCACTAACGAATACGGCACTAATACCACGCGCTGGCGCCGTGAAGGTGGCAAAAAAGCTGCCGATGCCACTAATACTGAACTCCAGGCAGAGCTGGATTCAGGCGAATTATGGTTTCCGCGTGGTCACCGTTATTCGGTTTGGGAAAATGATCAAAATCGTTTAGGTATTACTGCTGCTTTGCAGTACAAACCCAGTCAGGATTTCAGTCTGGTGCTGGATTTGATGCACGGCAAACTGGAAAACCAGTTGTCTGAGCATCATATGGCGGTAAAAGATAACTCTGTAGTCAACAACTTAGTCTGGCGTGAGAAAAACGGCGACAAAGAAGTGATTTATGCCGATTATAAAAATGCGACCTGGCGTAATGAAAACCGTCAGGATCGCAACGAGTCGGTATTTAATCAGCTGAGTTTAACGGCCGACTGGACTTTAACTGACGACTTAACAATGAGCGCTATGCTTGGTCACAGTTCGTCAGATTACGAGCAACCACGAGTCAATAAACTGAATATCGAAGCCAGTAAAAAAGTGAATATTATTACTGATTTCACTCAGGACGCTTTTTATGGTCAGAGTTATTCACCTGACTTTGATGTGGCCGCTCTGGACGGTTACACAGTCAAAGACCTGTACTTTCAGTCGAACTTTATTTACTCCGACTTTGACAATGCCAAGCTGGATTTTGAGTATCACTTAACTGACAACTCGAGCCTGCATTTTGGTGTGAATCATAAGAAATTTACGAACTCAGGTTTTGAACGGGTGGCGCAGGATTTCCCGACCAATAAAGCCACACCACAAAATCAGGGCGTAAAAACACTGACGGCAGAGCAGGTGCAGGTATTTAGCGGTCATCCGGATCAAAGCTGGTTACAAGGTGATATGGCGGCTTTGCAGGCATTTTATGGCCTGACGAATTTTGCCTTAACGGATGAGCATACAATAGAAAGCTCAGCCTATGATATAGCGGAAGAAACCCAGGCCGCTTATCTGGTGTACGACACCGAATATGATGTGGCAGGTATGCCGCTTCGTGCCAATATAGGCGTGCGTTACTTCACTACAGAGCTAAGCTCAAAAGGTTTGTCGAAAGGCATTCCAACGGAGATGGTGCGTGATTACTCAGACTATTTGCCTAGCCTGAACATTGCCTACGAATTTGCTGAAGATGTCATTTGGCGTACTGGCCTGAGCAAAAACATGACCCGTCCTTCGTTAGGCGCTATGGCGTTTTCGGCCAACGTCAGCCAAACCTCTTTAGGCGAAAATGATATAGGCCGGATTTCAGTGGGTAACCCACATCTGAAGCCTTTTGAATCCAATAACTTTGATACAGCAGTTGAATGGTATTTTGAAGACATAGGTCTGGCCTCAGTGGCGCTGTTTTACAAAGACATTGATAATTTTATCGTGACTGAAACTCAGCAAATTGTGTACAGCGAATTAGGTCTGCCTGCACAGTTATTGCCTGTAGGTAAAACTGTGGATGATATTTTTAACGTATCGTCGCCACAAAACTCTGACTCATCCAGCATCAAAGGTTTTGAACTGGCGATGCAACGCGACCTGGATTTCCTGCCTGCGCCCTTTAATAACCTGGGCGTGATCGCTAACTACACCTGGGCAGATGGCAATACTTTGTATCGCAACGTAGAAAACTCAGGTGAAGATCAAGTCAAACCTTTTGCTGGTTTGTCGAAGCAGAGCTACAACTTCACGCTGTATTATGAAACAGAACAGTGGGGTGGCCGTGTGGCAGCGGCGTATCGCAGCGATTACATCACAGGTGTGGAAAGTGGTTCTATCGACGATGACGAACGGGGTTACCATGCCACAACTCACGTGGACTTCTCGGCGTTTTACCGCTTAAGCGAGCATGTAAAACTGAATATTGAAGCCATGAACCTGACCAATGTGCGTGACGAGTTGTACAGCGATTCCAACGACAGAGCGTACAACACCACCTTTAGTGGCCGGACTTATATGGCGGGGGTGACTGTACAGTTCTGATCTAGTTAGAAAAAAGCCCTGATTCTGTTGAGTCAGGGTTTTGCTTTACCCCGGGTTTCTTAGTAGTAAGGTGTAGTGAGTGAAAACTTTTGTCGTAAATAAAAAGCAGATTGGCCTGGCTGCTGTAGTGACTTTGCTCATGGCGTCATGCCAGCAGATTCAACTGGAACAAAAACCAGAGCAAGGCAAAAGCTGGCTGGCCGGTGATCACCATGTGCATACCCATTACAGCGTGAAATGGGATAACTCTGTGTTTCCGCCCACGCCCATCATTGGAGGAGATGCCAAATATTCAACAGCATTGAATGCGCAAATGGCCGCACATTATGGTTTAAGCTGGATGGTGGTGACAGACCACGGCGGGCCAAATCGTGCCAAGTTGGCGCTGGAGCAGGCTTACCCTGAGCTTGTAGCTTCGCGTAAAGCTTTACCGCAGATTCTGCAATTTTACGGTATGGAGTTTGATGTACCTGGCAATAGCCCAGGTGGTCGTCATGCCAGTTTTATTATGCCGCACAGCCCAACAGAAGCAGAGCAGCTGTACCAGATAGAAAGCCGCTACAACGGCCGTCAGGGTGTGCCACCAGGGCCGGAAAAAGCTGAAGATGCTTTTATGCTGCAGGCGCTGAAAGCCATGAACGAACTACCGGATAAACCTCTGCTGTTGGTCAATCATCCGGCGCGTTTAGCCACTGGTTTTCGGCAGTACAACAAAGTGACTCCAGAGCAACTACGAGACTGGCAGGACACAGCTCCGGATGTAGTCATTGGTATGACAGGGGCCGAAGGCCATCAGGCAGCGACCTTAAATCCGGATGGCAGCACAGATGCAAATGCCATTCGAGGTGAATACCCCCATTATCCGACTATGGGCGGCTACGACCAGATGACAGCCCGTTTAGGTGGGGTTTGGGATAGTTTATTAAGCGAAGGCCGGCACTGGTGGGTGACAGGCGTATCAGACAGTCATGGTCATTACACTGATGGTTGGGCTGATTTCTGGCCTGGCCAATACGCCAAAACTTATGTCTACGCCGATAAAAACTACGACAGTATTTTTGCAGCACTGAAAGCAGGGCAAGTTTTTGTCACCACTGGTGATTTAATAGATGCATTGTTTGTTGAAGTCGCAGTCAAAAACTCTACTAAAACCGCCACAGCGGGCCAGACGCTAACTGTAAAACCTGACGACGAGCTGGTGCTGCGCGTGCGTTTTCGTGACCCCAATAGCAACAACGGCGGTGGTTTTAACCCCCAAGTGCAACGAGTGGATGTGATTCAGGGGCTTATCACAGGCCCTGTACAAAACCGTAACAACGACGAAGCACCAGATACAAAAGTCACCAAGCGTTTTTACGCAACCGACTGGGCTAACAAAGACGGCTACAGCCAGTTTGAGCTGCCACTGGGTAAAGTAAGCAAAAGCCAGTATTTACGTTTGCGTGGCACCAACAATAAAAACGAGTTGGAGCCAGAAGCCGATGCCAAAGGCGAAAACCCATGGTTTGATTTGTGGTTTTACAGTAATCCGGTGTTTATTAAGCTGCAATGACCTTCGCTTATCGGTAGTGAGCTGAGGTTTTTGATAGCGACAGTTGGGGCTAAGTCGTATTATCTGCTCTGTTTATTTTTGTATGCTACATCTGAAAGAGAGCAGACGTTGTGATTTCAGTGGTGAATTTAATTCAGGCCGCTTTACTGGCCGTGGCTTTATTAGGCCTGTGTTTGCTCAGTGGCAAAAAACAGCATCAGGGCTTTATCTGCTTATTGCTGCTGGTTGTATTGCTCTGTGTTTTTAATCTGCTGGAAGAAACCAACCTGACTCGTGATTTTTATTTGGTCACGCCGGTTTTTGTTTTAGGTTTAGCACCAGCCTTTTATCTGGCGGTTAAATCGGCTTTTACCAGCAGGCTTGAATGGCAAGAGGCCCTGCATTTTTTACCTATGCTGGCGTTATTGCCTTTAGCTCAACAGCAACCCCAATGGGTGATTGCCATTGGTACTGCATGGCGTTTGGGCTATGCGCTGCTAACCTTCCGCCTTGTCTGGCAATTTAACCAATTGCTCAGACAGCAACGCTCCGACGCAGAGGAGTTATCTTTTGGCTGGTTTGCTTGGGTATTAGCTGTGCAGACCCTGGTCAGTATGCTGGATTTGCTGCGTCTTAATATGCAACCCGCTTTGGGCCAGCTGTTGAACCAGATTGGGCAGGGGCTAAGTACTGCTATCACTCTGGTTTTATTGGCTTATCTGATTGTGAAGCTGGTCAAAACCCCGGTGGATTTAGCCAGTTTAAGTCTGGTTTGGCAAAGTGAACACAGTTCAGACGAGCAAAGCCCGGCAGGTTCTGGAGCAGAGCCTTCTCTGATTCGCAGTGAAAATGCTGCGGACTACAGCGGTATTTTTACTGAACTGGATCAGCAAATTCGCCAGCAGCAATGGTATACCCAGCCTCGTTTAAGTTTGGAGCAGTTATCCGAATTGACAGGTTTGAACCCAAGAGATATCTCCCGTGCTATTAATCTGGTGGCAGGGCTTAACTTTAATGACTACATTAACCAACTCAGAATTAAGCAGGTGCAACGGCAAATGTTGCAACAGCCTGATACGCCTTTACTTACTCTGGCGCTGAACGCTGGTTTTAACTCTAAATCCAGTTTTAATACCAGCTTCAGGCAGTGGGTTGGTTTAACCCCTTCGGCTTATCGGCAGCAACAGTTGAATACCTGACTTCAGGTGCAGGATCTTGTTTTCACAAGGATAAAAACAAGATCCTGTACGACCTTCAGCGAAAAAAACATCAGCATCAACAGACCCGAATTACAGAGCTGAGCTGTGATGTTAAGAAACCTTGTGATAACCAAAACTGCTTTGTTTACCTTGGCCTTGAGCCTTCTCGTATTTTGTTTTTTATTCCCGGGTTGCAGCAGTATCAAACCTTTACCTGTGGCCGGTATGGTGGTGATTGATCAGATCAATCTGATTGATGTTAAAAACCGGCAGGTGCTCAGGCAGCAACAAGTCGAGCTGAAAAACGGCAGAATCTCTGCTATTCGCCCAGCCGGAACCGTCATTGAAGATGCAAATGCTGTGGTCATTGATGGTTTAAATGGCTACCTGACGCCAGGCCTTTTTGATATGCATGTGCATCTGTCTGATCCAGCAGCGCTGCAGCTGTCTTTATCGCATGGAGTCACTCATCTGCGTGTGATGCATGGCCTGCCGCAGCTTTTAAAGTGGCGGGACTCTATAGAGAAAAATGAAATGCTTGGCAGCAGTATGACGGTCAGTAGCCCTATTCTGAGCGCCACTAAAAGACCCACTACCATCTCAGTTACAGATGCAACAGAGGCTAAAGCCGCTGTGCGTGCTGCTTATGCTGAAGGTTACGACTTGATCAAAGCTTATGGCGATTTATCGGCACAAAGCCTGAATGCTGTTGTAACAGAAGCTGCTGTGTTGAGAATGCCTGTAGCCAAACATGGCCCGAATCCGTCAGGTGCTCTGCCCTGGCAGGAATTGGCTGCTATGCAATCTTTGGATCATGTGGAAGATATTTATCAGGGGCCTTTGCACTACCAACAGGACTTAGCTGCGCTACAAGAGGTTATAGAACAACTGAAACTACTTCAGGTACCTGTTACTCCAACCCTGAATATCTTCTGGCAGTTGACCGCTATCAGCCGTGATAAAGAGGCATTTTTAGCTACTTTACCTCAGGGCTATATTTCTCCACTGATCGCTTTTGAAGAGCGGCATAATCAGGTTGCTCGTTGGCTACAAAGCACAGATAAGATGGCGGTACATAATCGTCAGACGTTGCAGTTTTTAGTACAAATCACCCGTCAGTTGCATGAAAAAGGAGTGCCATTGCTGGTTGGTTCTGATGCCGGAGCCTTGTTGTCTCCCCATGGTTTGGCCACTCATACCGAAATGCAGTTGCTGCAACAAGCTGGTCTGGATAGCTTTGCTGTATTGCATGCAGCCACCATAGCACCAGCAAAAGCGCTTGGTTTGGCAGAGCAGGCAGGCCAAATTCGTCCGGGCTATAAAGCAGATTTTATCTACAGCAAAGAAAACCCAATCATTGAGTTATCAGTATTGCGTGAGCCTGATGCGGTGATGAAATCTGGTCGCTGGTATAACGAAGAACAGCTGAAAGAGCTGCGCCAGCAAGCCATTAACGGGCGCAGTCTGGGACAAGAGTTGTGGTTGATCCTGAGCAATTATTAATAACCAATACAGCAATAAAGAGTGAGTCGATGAAATTTTTTTATGCCTTTTTACTGTCGTTCTTGTGTTGCCAGGTAGCTCTGGCTCAGGCTTTTTCTAAAGCAGCAAGCACCACAAATACAGCTATCGGCTTTTATCCTGGCCAGAATTACCCGGCTGATCCAGTCAGTTATTGGAAGATGAGAGATCAGGCTATTCAGGGAGCTAAAAAGGGTGAATGGTCTGCCGTTTTACCACTTTTAGAAAAAGTAACACTGCAGTACAACGATGATGGCGATAGCTGGTTTTTATTGGGTCATGCTTATTTGCAGACAAAACAGTACCAGCAAGCGATCCCTGCTTTTAAACAGGCTTTACAATTAGGCACTATTTTGACAGGCGTAAAATCGGCTTCGGCCCCTTCAAACGATATTATGGTGAAAATTGCAGAAAGTTATGCAGCACTGAAGGATTCGGCCAATGCGATGCTGTGGCTGAATAAGGCTTTGCAGGCGCGCTGGGATGATCGTAAATCGCTGATCAATAACGCTGCTTTTGCAAATCTGTCTGGCCTGACCGAATTCCACAAAATTACAGGGGAGTTTACGCAGTCGAATCTCGCATCAGCAGAGCGATGGCAGGCTGACCTGGATTTCCTGTTAAGTGAAATCGAACGCTTGCATGTGAACCCGTATCACCATATCAGCAAAGACCAGCTGCAACAGCATGTGAATTTGATTAAAAAAGACATACCTCAACTTAGCGGTCCACAAGTGGTGTTTCGTTTTATGCAGTTGTTGGGTTCTTTGGGCAATGGCCATAATTTTATACTGCCTACCGGCGCCAAAACAGCCTCTTTAGTCAGGCTGCCTCTGCAGTTTTATTGGTTTCATGATGGTGTGTATGTAGTGCAGGCGACTGAGCCGTATCAGCATTTAGTTGGGCAGCAATTGCTTAAAGTAGCTGAAACCCCTGTTGATCAGGTGTTGGCGAAACTTGCCAGTGTCAATGCCAGAGATAATGAAATGCAGCAGTTATGGTTGGGCCCTTATTACCTGGGTTTACCAGACGTGCTGGCTGGGATAGGCGTGGTTGAAAATGCAGAAAATGTTCCGCTAACTTTTACCACAACAACAGGTCAACATAGCAGTGTCAACCTTACAGGTGAGCCTTTTAGCTTCAGCGGTTTTCCTACCTTACCGCAGTTAGAACAAGCAGATAATCCATTGTATTTGCAAAACAAAAACCGCAACTACTGGTATAAAACTGACAAGGAAAACAACTATTTATATCTGCAATTTAATGCTGTGGCGCAAGACAAATCACAATCGCTTGAAGCTTTTAGTACTGAAGTTCGGCAGCAACTGGCGAAAAGCGAAGTCGATAATCTGGTGCTTGATCTACGACATAATAGTGGTGGCAATGGCTCTATTTTGCCGCCATTAACCCGGGCTTTAATTCATTTTAAAGAGCAGCGTGCAGAGGCAAAACTGTTTGTGATTGTCGGCAGAAACACCTTTTCTGCCGCCCATTTATTGCTGGCTGATTTAAATCGGCTCACTGACGCTATTATTGTTGGCGAACCCAGTGGCAGCAGGCCTAATCATTTGGGGGAAGCAGGCTGGTTTCAATTGCCATACAGCGGTGTAGTTGGAATTATCTCTTCTCAATACCATCAGGCGTCAAAAGCTGAGGACCATAGAATTTGGGTGGCTCCTCAGCTGCCAGTCACTTTAGATTCTAAGCGGTATTTTTCGGGTAAGGACCCGGCTATGGAAGCTATTGTGAAGCTGATTAAATCCTGAGCGTTACACCTGACCTTCAGACCAAACCGCAAATTCATTGCCGCTGGGTTCGGTAAAGTGGAAACGGCAGCCGCCCGGGAAGTCAAAAATAGCTTTAATCACAGTGCCGCCATGCTGTTGTACTTTGGCTAAAGTGGCCTTGATATCTGCACTATAAAGCACCAATAAAGCCGCACCTGTTGCCGTGCTGGAGCTTTGTTCTGAACGGAAAAATCCGCCATCCAGGCCTTGATCGGAAAAGGCAATATAATCCGGGCCATAGTCGGTAAAACTCCAGTCAAAAGCCGCACCAAAAAATGCTTTGGTGGCTGCTAAGTCTGTGGCCGGGAATTCGACGTAGTTTAGTTTTCCATCCTGATTCATTGGTGCTTTCCTTTGAAATAACTCACTAAAATTCTTTATTACTGCCGCTTCAGCTTCCGATAGAGGGTTTTGGCTGCAACTTATTACCAAGCAGGATACCAAGCCAGGCCATCGGCAGATAAGCCAGCAGCAGATCCAGGCTGATAAACCAGACAGGAGCCGAGATCATATAACTTGCGGCAATACCACCGCAGAGGAAAAACACCCCAATACCATAAGCAAAACGGTTTTTATGACTGGCCGCAATCAGATAAGCCACTAAAGCGCCAACCAGAGTACCAAGGGCATGCGCCAGAAAAGGCATAATAAAATGCTGGGGTTCAAACAGATGTATGCCAAGGCTCAGGCTTTCAGCGTTATTCACATCAACACCAGCAGGAGGCGGAATAAGCATAGGGCTGATGCTGACCAGCAGCATATTGGCCGCTGCACCTGCCACAATACCTACAAAGATCGCGAGCAAGTTTCGGAGTAGTTTAAGCATATAGAGGTTCTGCAAAGGCTTGTTTAGCATTTAAGGTAGATGAGTTCTGACCACTGAGCAATATCAAGGTTGGTTCGGCGCATAGTGCTTCACTTGAATTTATGCCTTAGAGAGCAGCATCAGCTGGTTCGTTATCAATCAGCATCAACAGATCTGTCACGCCAACCTCTATGCCCATCTGGGAAAATAAAGTGGTTAACTGGCCGCGGTGGTGAGTTTGGTGATTAAACAAATGCTGCAGTAAAGACGAAAACCTCTTTTGCATCAGCTCGCCTTTCATATTGGTGTAAGGCAACACCTGCTGCAGGTGCTGTTCATCCAGTTCGGCACACAAGGTTAAAAGCAGACTGTCCAGTTGTTGGCGGCTCTCATACAGCTGATTAAAATCCGGATACAACATCTGGTCAAGGGCCGCAGGGGCAGGGAAATTGCTGAGCTGTTGCAGTACCCTGGGTGGGTTAGCAAGTTGCTGATATCTGTTCAGCCAGATTAAATCGGCCACCAGCAAATGGTTCAGAGTACCGGCGACAGAGCCAAAAAATGCGCCTCTGTGCTGAAACCACTCGTCGGCGCTTAGTGCTGACGCCAGCTGATACAAAGTGGCATTCATCCGTTGATTGTAAGATGCAAGCAAACAGAAGTTGTGTAGCAGTGACATACTATTCCTTAGAAAAAACCTGTTCGCGTTTTTCTTCCATTAAACCCACTAAATTGCCATCCGGGTCGCGGACAAAACCAGTCCAGAGCTGATGATCCGGCATTTGTGCCGCCAATGCAGGTGAGCGTTCGGCTGTAGCACCACGACTAAGAATACTGGTATACACAGTTTCAATATCCGACACTTTAAAATACAAAATAGAATTGGCACCGACAGTTCCGGCGCCTTGTGCTGTGCTCAGCATCAGGCGAACCCCGCCGGCATTCAGAAACGCCAATTGCGGGCCTGCTGAGAACAAAAACTCCAGGCCAAGGCTATCACGGTAAAACGACAGCGCTTTTTCAACATCGCTGACGGTAATAGCAATTTGGCCAATAGTGGATAAATGGGTGGTTGTTGTCATGTATTGTCTGCCTCTTCGCTTACTATGGCAGTAAATATCTCAAATAAAGCAAGAGATGCAAAGCCAATAACACAAGCTGTGATGGGGAAATGGATAAAATCTAAAACTGAGGTGGAAGAGGAAGCGACAGTATATTCTCTTCTGACAAACCAGGGATAAAAAGCAAAAAAGAAGAACAGCAGCGAAGGTAAGCTAAATGCCACTATTCGTGCCGGTTGTGTTGAAAAGCCGGATGACAAAGACAACAAAAGTGCTGTCAGAAAAGGCGATAAGGTTAGCAACAAAATGACAGGTTCTGTAATTTTAAGTTTTAAGCCAATCACAGTAAAAATTAACAGGGCTAAAATAAGGGTTCGGTAAATACTGATCTTTTTCATCTGCCATCCTTGGGTGAGCCGAAGCAAAATCTGTGTTTCATATCCAACACTAGAGCAGTTTTCCTGCTTTGGCAACGATTGCCAGAGCAAGCCTTAGCTTGTAGTTTGTAAGCTAAGGTTTAACCCATAGATGCAAAAGCACAAAGGAGTATGACTATGGACCTGGCTGATTATCTGGCCGCTTTACCTGAACAGCGCAGGCTCAGGCTGGAGGTGCTGATCACTGAAATCAAGCGGCTCTATCCGGACGCGCAGGAAAGCTTGTTGTATAGCATGCCCACTTACCAGTGGCAACAAGGTTGGGTGGCTGTGGCCAACCAAAAAGGTTATGTTTCCCTGTATACCTGCTCGCCTGAGCATTTACTGCAGTTTCAGCAAAAACACCCAGGTATCAAATGTGGCAAAGGCTGTATTAATTTTAAAGATAAAGACCCGCTGCCACTGCAGGATCTGCAACAGGTGATCACCAGTGCGATGACGGCCTCTTAGCCTGGTCATTGGTCGACGTAGAAAGAGCGCAATGTTTCCGCTAATTATGTAGATTCTGTCATACAAGGTGCCACTTTGACACGCCGCTTGATCTTTCATCAGGAGAGGCAGATAATTTATCAAAGTGCCACTTTGGCACGGGAGATTAAATAATGGCGACTACACCACCTCGTATTACAGCAAGAGTTGATAGTGAAACCCAAAACTTGCTAGCTAAAGCTGCGGCTATCACAGGAGTATCAAGCATAAATTCTTTTGTGCTGAGCGCAGCAGTTGAGAAAGCCAAACAAATTATTGAGCGTGAGCAAAAGCTGAAGCTTTCCGAACGCGACGCCTTACTGTTGATGGAAGCGCTTGATAACCCGGCTAGTGTTCATACTCATCTGGCGGCTGCATTTGCCCGTTATGAAGGCAAAGTTCAATAATGCAAAGCCTGTTGCTGGATAAATCGAAACACGACAGAAATCGATTTAATTGTGGCATCGATGCTTTAAACAATTACTTAAAAGTCATGGCAAGCCAGCAAAGTAAAAAAGACAATACCCGTACTTTTGTGCTTGAAGATAAAACCAATTCCCAACACATTGTCGGTTTTTATACCCTGAGCATGACTCCGGTAGATATGCAGAGTCTTCCGGCGGCACTGCAGAAAAAGCACCATTCTGCAACATCGGGTGGCCTGATAGCACGGCTTGCAGTGGATGAAAGATACAAAGGTCAGAAATTAGGTGAGTGGTTGTTGATTGACGCACTTAAAAAACTACTGCAAGCCAGTGATGCAGTAGGTTTCCCTGTCATTATTGTGGATGCAAAAGACGGAGCCAAAGGTTTTTATCAAAAGTATGGCTTTCGCTCCTTTGAGGATGCTGAACATAAGCTTTTTATCACCATAGCTGATGTGCGTGCCAGCTTTGGCTAAATGGCATCATTGTTTTTCTGTTCAGCTTTCGCCTTAGGCAAAAAGCAGGACAACAGCACAGTTGCCAGAATAAAGCCGCTGGACCAATACAGGCAGGCTTCTAAGCCTTGGGTTTGATACAAGTAGCCCGACAACAGAGTGCCAATTAAGCGGCCCATGGCGTTGGCCATATAATAAAAACCAACATCCAGCGATACGCCATCAGATTTGGCATAGCTGACAATCAGATAGCTGTGAAGCGATGAGTTGATGGCAAATACAGCACCAAATAGCAGCAGTACTGACACTAACAAGGTTTCAGTTGGGAAAGGCAAGGGCAATAATTTCGCCAGCACAGCTGGAATCAGACAAAGCCCAAAAGCCCAGCCCACAGCAGCCCAACGGCCCGGTACTTTGCCTGCTTTTTTACCTGTAATGAATGGCGCCATGCTTTGCACCACTCCATAACCAATAATCCACAAGGCCAGAAAAGTGCCTATGGCCTGTTGGCTCCAGGCCAGTTGCTGAGCTAAAAACAGCGGCAGCGCTATAACAAACCATAAATCCCGCGCGCCAAATAAAAATAACCGGGCGGCGGATAACAAATTAATAGGGCCACTTTTCGACAGCATGTCTTTAAATTTCGGTTTGTAACTGCTTTTACCTAAGTCCTTTTTCAACAGCACTAAACTTAGCAACCAAACCAAAGCTAAAGCAGCAGCCATCACAGCTACAGCGCCCTGAAAACCTAATTGAGTTAATAAAAAGCCGCCGATAAAAAAGCCAACCCCTTTTAGTGCATTTTTCGAACCTGTCAGCACTGCAACCCATTGATAAAGTTTGCTTTGGGAGTCCTGCGGCACCAATAATTTAATTGAGCTTTTGGCGCTCATTTTATTTAAATCTTTGGCGACACCAGACATCGCCTGAGCGGCCATTACCCAGGGTACTATTAACCACTCTGCAGGAACCAATAACATCGACAGCGCTGCTATTTGTAAAAACAGCCCTATATTCATGGTTTTATTCAAACCAATACGAGCGCCCAGCCAGCCACCAAAGAGGTTAGTGATCACACCAAACAGCTCGTAAAACACAAATAACGAGGCAATTTCTAAAGGGCTGTAACCAAGTTTATAAAAATGCAGCAGCACCAGCATACGCAAAGCGCCGTCTGTCAGGGTAAAAGCCCAGTAGTTGCCTGTGACAACCATATATTGCTTCAGTGCCGTCTGCATTTTACTTTTCCTATTTGCTAAGAACCCAAGTACCCTTGTTTAAGCTTTGTCGGATAAACCAACTAGTTTTGCTAGTTCCACAGTGCGGTTAGCGTAGCCCCATTCGTTATCGTACCAGGCATAAATTTTTACCTGGGTGCCGTTAATCACCATAGTCGACAACGCATCGATAATGCTGGAACGTGGGTCGGTTTTATAGTCAACAGAGACCAGAGGCCGTTCTTCATAACCCAGAATATCTTTTAATTCCTGTTCAGAAGCTGCTTTTAATAAGGCGTTTACTTCTTCAGCAGTGGTGGCACGTTCTACTTCAAAGACGCAGTCGGTAAGTGAGGCATTGGCCAAAGGTACCCGCACTGCATGACCATTTAAGCGGCCTTTGAGTTCAGGGAATATTTCAGTAATAGCAGTGGCTGAACCTGTGGTGGTTGGGATTAAGCTGCTGCCACAAGCGCGGGCGCGGCGTAAATCCTTATGCGGTGTGTCCAGAATAGACTGGGTATTAGTTAAGTCGTGAATAGTGGTGATAGAGCCGTGTTTAATACCCAGCTTTTCGTGGATCACTTTCACCACAGGAGCCAGGCAGTTGGTGGTGCAGCTGGCCGCTGTGACTATCTTATGTGTCAGAGCATTAAACAGATGATGATTGACACCCATCACCACGTTTAATACGCCTGCTTCTTTGACTGGAGCGCTGACGACAACACGTTTTACGCCTTGATCTAAATAGCCCTGCAGCTGGGCTGAGTTTTTCATTTTGCCCGAACATTCAATGACTATATCGCAACCCGACCAATCGGTGTCTGCAATAGCTTTATTGTGCGTGACTGCAATACGCTGGCCTTTGATCATGACTGTATTAGCTTCAGATTCAGCCTGATTTAACCAGCGACCATGCACTGAGTCGAAATTCAGTAAATGGGCAAAAGTAGCGGCATCACCGGCCGGGTCGTTGATTTGCACAAACTCAAATTCAGGCCAGTCAAAAGAAGCACGTAACGCCAAACGACCAATACGGCCAAAGCCATTAATACCAACTTTAATTTTTTGCATCTTGTTTGTCTCCGCTAAAAATTCGTTTAGGCCGATTATTCGGCAAGGCTTTGAAAATACGCCTGATGGGGGGCTAAGGTCAGTGCGTAAGGCCGCAAAGCCTGCACTAAAGCCAATGTTTCAGCTTTGCTATAACCCAGTTCCAGCAACAGCTGAGCAGCAACTAAACCAGTACGGCCCGAACCCCCTTTGCAATGAATAGCCACTGTGCCACCTGCGTGTAACAGCGGCAGTACCACTGCGGAGGCTGCTGGCCAGTTCTGCTGAAAGTCTTGCTCTGGCGCATGATCATCGGCAATAGGCAGTTGAAACCACTGAATGCCAGCCTCTGCACAAAGCTCTGGCAGTTGTTCTGCATTATTCAGTTGCATTTCAGTTGTTGGCATCAGGGTCAATAGCACCTGGGTACCAGCTGCTTTTAATTGCTGTACTGAGCTGGCTAAATCCACGCCTTTAGTACCAGGGCAAGGTGTAAAGATGATGCCGCCGCCTTGGGCCAGCGGTAATAAATCAAATGGGTGTGTCATGCTTGAGTGTCCTTCGATAAGTCTGAATTTGGAAAATAACGGCGGGTTTTATTGGCATACCACACCAGAGATAACATCACTGGCACTTCCACCAGCACACCAACCACTGTGGCTAAAGCAGCACCTGAGTGCAGGCCAAATAAGGAAATAGCCACAGCAACCGCCAGTTCAAAAAAGTTAGAAGCGCCTATCATGCTGGCTGGTGCAGCTATGTTGTGAGGCAATTTCAGCCGACAGGCACTGTAATAACTTAAAGCAAAAATGCCGTAAGTTTGCAGCAACAGCGGTATAGCTATCAGCACTATAGCGACAGGTTGGCTTAAAATAGTCGGCGCCTGTAAACCAAACAGCAGCACTACTGTGGCCAGTAAACCCAGTACAGACCAGGGTTTAATACGAGCCAAAAATTGCGGCAAAGCATCTGTATTGAGGTTTTGTTGCAGTTTTTTTCGGGTCAATACACCTGCCACTAAAGGCAGTACCACATACAGAAGTACAGATAACACTAAGGTGGGCCAAGGCACGCTGATATCTGATACGCCCAACAGCAGCGCCGTAATAGGAGCAAAAGCAAACACCATGATCAGATCGTTCACCGACACTTGCACTAAGGTGTAGTTGGCATCCCCTTTGGTCAGTTGGCTCCAGACAAACACCATGGCGGTGCAGGGCGCAACACCAAGTAAAATCATACCCGCTATATATTCAGTGGCCGTTTGAGCATCCACCCAGTCAGCAAATAACACGCGGAAAAATAACCAGCCAAGTAAGGCCATGCTAAAAGGTTTAATCAGCCAGTTTATGACTAAAGTCAGCACTAAACCTTTAGGTTCGCGGCCCACTTGTTTGATGGCAGAAAAATCAATTTGCACCATCATGGGGTAAATCATTACCCAGATAAACAGGGCTATCACCAGATTTACATTGGCATATTCTAAAGCGGCGACGGCATTAAACAGCTCTGGGATCAGTGAGCCCAAAGCCACACCCAACAGAATACAAAGCCCAACCCAAACCGATAAATAGCGTTCAAATAATCCCATTCACGTCGCTCCGTTTTGATGCTGTAGTTTGAGTTAACAACAGCCTTTTTGCCGCTCTGGCCTGTCACCCATCTGACAAAGTTGTTGCTGGTTTAATGCCAGCCAACCAGAATTTGCGGCTGCTGTCTGTTGCAGACACAACAGAGCCCAGTCTGGTAATTGTGGATTTAAACGGTAATAGACCCACAAGCCTTGTTTGCGGTCGAGCAGAATGCCATCGCGGCGCAACTGGGCTAAATGACGGGATATTTTGGGCTGGTTATCGGCTAAAGCAGCCACCAGCTCGCACACACAAAGCTCTTGTTCCTGCTGAATAAGCAGCAAACAACGTAATCTGGTTTCGTCTGATAAGGCTTTAAAAAAGGTGACAGGCTCAAGTAGCATGATTGAAATTCGTATATATGGAAAACCATATGCACTAGTTTATATGTGTTTTTCCATATGTAAACTTAAATTTAGTCAGAACCGGGATTAGCCTTGCTTGACGCCTTTGCGTTATGCTGGCGTTTTGAAAATCAGGAGGCTTTGCCATGAGCAATCAGTTGCTTGATACCGGATTTCTGCACGACCAGTGCTTGTCCGGCCCATTACCCGACCAGTGGTTGTTGTTACCAGCGCAGGCTTTAATCAAAAGACGTTGCAACTGGCTGCTGACTTTGCTGGTGGTGGTGGCCGTATTGCTTATTGGGCAGTGGTGGTGGGGCTCAGACTGGGCATCTTGGCTGTTTCCACTCTGTTGGGCTCTAACCGCATTATTTTTTCTGACCAGTTGGTTCTGGTTACCCCTGGAAATCAGGCACAGCAGATTTTTACTCCGTACTCAGGATTTTCTGCTGCAATCCGGCGTGCTCTGGCGCAAAGCTGTGCTGATCCCTTTGCATAGAGTGCAACATGTCACTATTAGCCAGGGGCCACTGCAAAAACGCTTTGGGCTGGCCACTCTCAAAGTCTATACAGCCGGTGGCATGGAAGCGGAAGCTGCGCTGGCTGATATTGACTATGCCGTAGCACAGGTGCTGAGTGAGCAGCTTAGTTTGTTGATCCCGCGTGGAGATAGTGATGCCGGACACTGAGATACCAGCACAGCAGGTACTATCTGAAGATTGGCAGCGCAGCTCTGTTTGGGCACTGTTGCCGCTGCTGGTAAAAGCCGTGGTGCAATGGATTGGTGTGATCATTGGTGGCGCTTATTTGTCTTTCAGTAGCAACTTTCAGGCTTATGCTCCCTATTGGATTACAGGGGTGATTCTGTTGGTTCTTGGCAGTGCTTTGTTGAACTGGCGCTACACCCTGTTTCGGGTGTCAACCCAGGGCGTAGAGTTACGGCGCGGCGTGCTGCAAAAAGAACATCTGCTATTGGCAAAATCACGCATTCAGGAGCTGCAAGTTCAGCAACCCTTCTACTTCCGGCCGTTGCGGTTATTTACTGTTAGTCTTGATAGTGCTGGCAGCCAACAACAAGAGTTTTATCTGACCGGCGTGACGTCAGAGCAACTGGTTTTGTTGCAGGGTGGTGTGCAGCTTGAGCAGGAATTGCCTTCGACGCCATTTGTGCGGGTTTGGCTCGCTACTTTATACAACAAACATTTGTGGTTGCCCTTAGTGGCAGTTTTAGGAGCGGCGCAGTCGCAGCTGGATGGTAAGTTGTTTGACCACTTATTTGCACAAGGCCGTGAAGTGCTGCAAGAGTCAGGGTTGCAGCAAAGTTTTGCGCTGCAACTAGCGGCAAGCCTGAGCGTATTGCTGATGGTTGGCTTGGTGTTGCTGCTGATGACCTTGATTTGGCTCTATCCACAGCGTTTTTTACGTGATGAGCGACAACTGCAATTGACCCAGGGCGTTGTATTAAAAAAATCCCAACGGATCCATGCAAAACGGGTGCAGATGATGACTGTTAACCAGCCGTGGCTGGCGCGGATTTTTGGTCATTTTTCACTTATTTTCCATGGTTTTACCAATGCTCAGGTACAGAGAAGTAAGTTTATATTGTTAGGGCAAACCGGTGAGGACATTAATCAGCAATTAAAGGCGCAACAGCTTTTAGCGCTGTCTGAGATCCAGCGACTCCCTTTACAGCGTTATGTGCCCGCTTATTTCCAACGCTTGTTGCTGATCAGGGGCATCATTGCTGTATTACTTAGTCTGCTGTGTGTAGTTCTGTGGCAAACTGAAGTGGTTGCTTTCAGTACGGGCGCTCTGGTGCTGTTGGTTGCAGTACTTTGGCTGTTGGCCGATCTGTGGGCCTACCGTCGTTGGCATGGATTCTGTGTGCAGGATCAGGTGTTGTACTTGTGGCATGGTGGCCTTGGTCAGTTCTGGCAGGTACTGCCGCTGCAGCAAGTACAAAAAGTACAGCTGCTGCAATCCTTGTTTTTTCGCCGGCAACAGCTGGTGCAGGTGAAATTCAGTACGGCCAATGGCACAGTCACACTGGCAGCACTACCCAATCAGCAAGCTCAGGATTTATATCGGCTGGTGCTGGAGTTAAGGCCTGAGTTAGTTTCAACCCCTGAATTAATCGAGCGGCACTAATTCAAAATCAACAAAGTCGTCCCATTTTTTAAACCACTGATAAAAAAGCTCACTGTCATTGGATTCCATAAGCTGATAACACAGATCCAGCTCTTTATTCTTACCCGATCCGAATTCAAACAAAAGTTTACTTAATCAGCCGGTTTGGGGGCGCTGAAGGCTTTACTGTAATAGCCTGATGGATCAAAACAACAAACCCTGCTTTTGCCTGACGCAAGCATGTCGCAGGCATTAATGATCCGCTTGATCCGGGTTTTAGACTGCCTGGCTGAAGTAATCCAATGTATCCAGTCCAGGCGCGCTATGGTGGTTGTGTTGTCCCAAACGGCCCGAGCCTCTGGAGCCGCCTGCAAGGCTTCATGCAGATCGGCTGGAATTTCAGGTTCAGGTTCTGCCTCCACAGCCATAATTTCAATGCTAACAATGTCGCCTGTGTTCAGGCCTGCGGTTTCGAGTAGTTCCTCGTTTAGCCGCAACCAATGACTCAACTGGCCATCCGGCTCAAGCGTGGCCTGAAAGCTATGACCGTTGACTGAACCTTTTACCGTAGTTCTTCCTCGTCTGGGAAGCTTTGCGCTTGCGCTTTTAGGCAGAACTACAAAAGCCCACTGAGTATCACCACCCGGGGTGGCAGGTTTACACAGTTTTTCTTTGAACTGGGATTTAGTGTCGCTTTGGTTCATTGCTAATCAGCCCTTAGATGTGCCTGACATTTGTATGTTGTGCGGGCAGCTTACTAGTGTTGTGCTCTTGCCGTCTTAAGAGTCTAAATTAAAACAGGTTTCCTTCTTTGGCAACAAGCCGCAGTTCTTCTTTTTTAGTGAGCTGCGGCTTAGCCTCCATGCAGCAATCTGCTGCAGCATCACCTGATGATCCGTAACACCATCTTCCTGATGGAAGATGTGGCCAGTGAGGTGGATTTGACTGGTGGGCGGGTTGAGCTGCAGTATCTGCCTTGTACCTGGAAAGAAGTAGTGCAGGCGGCAGAGTGGGCCGGACAGGCACGGGCGCTGGGCACAGGTATTGCCGCGGCCGGATGCAACAGCGGGTAAGAATGCGTTTTTTGTACCACAAAATTGAGCTGCTTTCAGCTACCTCGTTCAGCATATTACAGCGCCAGATGACAAGACACCCGGAAGCGCTCAATCTGGACTTAGCCAGAAGCCAGCAGGTGGTTCGGAACTTTCTGCTGTGCATTGAACAAGAATTGTTGGGGAGTGAGAATCCCTGTATAGCTGCAATACGTATTTTAAAAAAGCCACAGCAGCTATTGCTGGCGCTGGTAGACGCAAGCCTGAACCATTTGCAACTTGTACATTAGCTTCCGGGAGATCCATGATGCAGATATGCTTTTGAATTTACAGGCCAATGGCACAGTCACACTGGCAGCACTACCCAATCAGCAAGCGCAGGATGTATATCGGCTGGTGCTGAAGTTGCGGCCTGAGTAATTGTTGCCACAACGACTGCATGCTGTGTGGTATTTATAGAGCCCGCGATGGTGTTTGTTAGTCGTTTTTGCTATTCAACATAAACTTACGTAAATCCCGCTCTTCACACATAACATACAAAACAAAGACTTTTTCACCAAGGTGTTTATAAAAAATGAGGTAAGGATTAGCTAGTACTTCACGATAGTTAAGATGTTCAAGCTCTGCCGGAATTCGACCAGAATCAGGGAGCATTTCCAGACATTCAACTTTAGCAAAAACGGATTGAACCAAATGTTTCGCTGCAGCAGGGTTTTCAACAGCAATGAAAATCGTACTCAGCTGGCACACAGAGCCGGATCGGATCTATGTGCAACACGCTATTTTTTCGACACCATAATGACCCCAATAATTAAAAACACTGCACCTATAATGCGGTTGGTTGAGATTTCAATTTTAGGATAGCCAAGCAAACCCTGTTGATCGTAAAAAATTGAGGCTATAACCTGACCACAGACGACTGAGATTGCCAGTGCTACAGCCCCCACTTTTGGTGCAAGATAAATGGACATGACAATATTAAAGGCACCAAAAAAGCCACCTAGCCAGGCCCACCATGGAATGTTGAGTGCTTCTGCCGGAGAAAACCAGTTATCGTTTTGGATCAGAATAATGGCACCCAGCACCAGTGTGCCGATCAGGAATGACAGAAATGCAGCTTGTACAGGGGAGGCTAAAGCTGTTCTTAATTGAGCATTCACACCGGCCTGAGAAGCCAAAGAAACACCAACAACAATAGCGGACAAAAACAAAATAGAACTACCAATGTCTTTCAACAACATTCTCCAATATCTGGCTGGTTTTCATAACCCTGCCTGCAGCAGCTTGGGTTGGATCACTTCCGGGATCTGAATTAATCGAGCGGCACTAATTCAAAATCAACAAAGTCGTCCCATTTCTTAAACCACTGATAAAAAAGCTCACTGTCATTGGACTCCATCAGTTGGTAGCAGACATTCAGCTCTTTATTGACCCAGGAATTCAGATAATGCAAGCCCTCAGGGAACATACGACCCAGGCTGTTATATCTTTGATAATTAGCCTCAATACAACCGGGTTTAAACTTCTCAATAACCATGTATTTTTTCATTTCTCAGGTCCTGTATGGCCAAACAAAAGGGGTTATGTTGGTTAATTAGTTATCAGTATCGGTGCAGTTCTGTTTTTTCTTTTGCAAAACACCAATAACAACGCCTGCCAGTATGCCAGCACCTATACCTAAGGCGAAATGTCCGACAGCGACACCTAATCCGGAGCCTGTAGCAACACCTATGCATAACCAAAATCCAATTGGGTTTGCCAGTTCAGTTTTGTTTTTCCATGTACTCAATGTGTTTTGTCCTGAATAACCAACCCAGCCATCAAATGCGGGCAACTTGTTGCGAATTCAGCGCTGATGGCTTGTTGTAATGCTGATTGTGATAGCTTTTTACCTGATCAGGCCCCAAGGAGAGGAAGGTGTTTCAGGCTATGGTATTTTAATGCCAACTGCAGGCAATGGCTTAATGGCCCCTGCTTTATAGCCGTATTTAACGGCAGCACTAGTGCTCTGTTTCCTTCATAGCTAAATTCATCCCGGTATATCTCTCTGAAGGTTTCAACCAGGCTGGTTTGGCAATGAAAATAGATGTGGATCACAGCCGGGTTTTTTGCTTTCCAGTCTATTCGGATTGTGCTGCCACCTTTGACCAGGTAGCTGGCTTCTCCCCATTTCAGAGTTTCTTCCACTGTACCCAGGGCATTTTCTGCTGCGACAGTAAAAATCAGGCCGCGAACATATTCAAGCTGCCTTTGAGCCTCTAAAGGATAGGTGGCAAATTTGGCTTGTATTTCAGGTGCCATACCAGCTCCGGATGAATGATAAATAACAGCAGTTTGTCTGGCCTTGCCAGCTGAAGCGCCTAAATTAGAATAGTTTTCCTGCATCAGCAACAAATCACAGCTCAACTTTTAACAATTAATGTTACAAGCTGTGTCTGCTTAAAGTCCGCTCTTTGTAACCCCACGTATACATGTCGGATCCAGTGACCACGCTTTAACCTTTTAAAGCGACAATTTGCAGCAAAATTGCTTTTGTTATTTGAGAATAGTTCTTGTTTGTGGCTATACTGCGGCAACTTTCAGTGAACCTCAACGGAGTATCCGATGAAATTGTGGCAAAAATCTTTAGTTGCAGTGGCTTTGTCTGCAGCTGCTTTGGCTCAGGCAGCAGAAGTGAATGTGTATTCTGGCCGTCAGGAAGAACTGATCAAGCCAATGCTGGATAAATTCAGCAAAGAAACCGGCATTAAAGTAAACCTGATCACCGGTAAACCGGATGAACTGATCAGCCGGATGCAAAGTGAAGGCCGTAACAGCCCGGCCGATTTGTTGATCAGTACGGACGTAGGCCGTCTATACCGTGCTGAAACTCAGGGCTTATTGCAGGCGGTGGATTCTAAAGTACTGACCGACGCTATTCCAGCCAGCTTACGCGATCCACAGCAGCAGTGGTTTGGTTTAACTATGCGCGCGCGCCCTGTGATCTATGTGCCGGGAAAAATAAAACCAGAGCAGTTAAGCACAGTTGAAGATTTGGCTGATCCAAAATGGAAAGGAAAAATTTGCATCCGCTCTTCTGATCATATTTATAACCAATCGATGGTTGCCTCTTTATTAGCTCAGTTAGGTGAAGAAAAAACTCAGGCCTGGGCCAATGGTTTTGTCAAAAACTTCGCTCAGCCACCTAAAGGCGGTGACCGCGATCAGATCAAAGCAGCAGCTGCTGGTGTTTGTGATATTGCCATTGCCAACACTTATTATTTAGGTGGCATGTTTGATGAGGCGGGTGACAAAGCTGCAGCTGAAGCTGTGAAGGTATTCTGGCCAAATCAGCAGGACCGTGGCGCTCATATCAATATCTCAGGCGCTGGTGTGGCTAAATATGCGCCTAACAAAGCCGAAGCGGTTAAACTGCTGGAATATATGATAAAACCTGAAGCTCAGAGCTGGTACGCAGAAGTGAACCACGAGTATCCTGTAGTGCAGGGCGTAAAATGGAGCCAACGACTTGAATCTTTTGGGCAATTTAAGGCAGACCAGTTACAATTGTCGACCTTAGGCGAATTGAACGCCAAAGCTATCACCGTAATGGACAAAGCTGGCTGGAAATAATTCCCCCGCGTATTCAGTGTTATAGCTATAGAAGGGCGACCATCAAGGTCGCCCCTGCGTTTTCTTAGAGTCGCGTTTTTTTGAGAAGGACACCTTTCGTTTGACGAGCCCGTTGTTTAGCCGGACTGTAACAGTTTTTGCCTTGCTATTGGCTGTGCCCGTGCTGGTGGTGCTTGGGTCTTTGCTCACTCCTCAGCCCGAACTATGGGCACACTTGTTTGATACTGTGCTGGCCGATTATGTCACTAACTCTTTGCTATTGGCTTTGGGTGTGGGTGTGCTGAGCGCTGGCATCGGCACTTTAATGGCCTGGACTGTGGCGCGTTATCAGTTTGTCGGGCGCTCTGTAGTGCAGTGGTTATTGCTGCTGCCTATGGCTATTCCGGCATATATCATGGCGTACAGTTATACCGGTTTACTGGATTTTGCCGGGCCTGTGCAAAGCCAGCTGCGGTTGTGGTTTGACTGGTCGTACGGCGATTATTATTTCCCTGAAATCCGCTCTTTGCCCGGCGCTATTCTGATGCTGTCGCTGGTGCTTTATCCTTATGTTTATATGCTGGCCCGTACTGCCTTTCGCCAGCAATCCGGCTCATTACTTGAAGCCAGCCGCACTTTAGGTTTAACTCCACGTCAGCATTTCTGGAAAGTAGCTTTGCCTGTGGCTCGCCCAGCCATATTAACCGGAGCTGCGCTGGCGATGATGGAAGCTCTGGCCGACTATGGCACAGTGCAGTATTTTGGCGTCACCACTTTTACTACTGGTATTTTCCGCACCTGGTTTGGTATGGGCAATCAGTTAGGGGCGGCGCAATTGTCGGCGCTGTTGTGTAGTTTTGTGTTGTTGCTGCTCTATCTGGAGCAGTGGTCCAGACGCAAACTGAAGTTTTATCAGCAAGGCCAAAAGCAGCAGGAACCCACTCGTCAGCCGCTGACAGGTGTGGCTGGATTAGCTTTGTTGTTGCTGTGTTTATTGCCTGTGCTGTTGGGTTTTGTCTTGCCTGGGTTGCAGCTGCTGGGCTGGGCCAGTGACAGGTTAAATCAGTTGTTCTCGCCTGACTTTATTCAGCTTCTTATCAATAGTTTTTCTTTGGCGGCCTTAACAGCGCTGGTCACTGCCAGTCTGGCTTTGTGTTTTGCTTATGCCAAACGATTATCTGGCCACTGGTCCTTGGCCTTACCTGTACGTATTGCTTCTATGGGTTACGCCTTGCCGGGCACAGTGATAGCTATAGGTGTGATGTTGCCGCTGGCGGCTGTGGATAACTCGATAGATTTATGGGCCGAAAAGCAATTTGGCATTCGTACTGGTTTATTGTTGTCCGGCACTTTAGTGGCGCTGGTGCTGGCTTATACGGTACGTTTTATTGCTGTGGCTTTGCATAGTGTGGAGGCTGGTCTGATGCAAATTACGCCTTCAATGGACAACGCCGCCCGCAGTTTAGGCGAAAGCCCGGTTGGGGTGTTAAAACGTGTTCACCTGCCGTTATTGCGCGCGTCGGTACTCAGTGCTTTATTGCTGGTGTTTGTTGATGTATTAAAAGAGTTGCCCGCCACTTTATTGCTGCGGCCTTTTAACTTTAATACCTTGTCGGTACGTACTTACGAGCTGGCTTCAGACGAGCGGCTGGCCGACGCGGCTTTGCCAGCCCTTGCCATAGTACTGATAGGTTTAATTCCGGTGATCCTGCTGTCCCGTGCTTTGGATCGTTCAAACAGAGGTGCCCAATGACGCTGGTATTACAACAGCTTTCAATAGCTTATGGCCCGGCCACTGTGGTCAAAGATGTCAGCTTAACTTTGCAACAAGGCCAGATAGGCTGTTTGTTAGGGCCATCCGGCTGCGGTAAAACCAGTTTATTACGTGCTATTGCGGGTTTTGAACCTGTGCAAACAGGCTCTGTTCTGTTGGCCGGTGTGGCTCTGTCAAAACCTGACCAGTTGATCAATCCCGAACAGCGCCGTATTGGTATGGTATTTCAGGATTTCGCGCTCTTTCCACACCTGACTGTGGCGCAAAATATAGCTTTTGGTGTAAAGAAAAAACCAAAAGCACAGCAACAACAAATAGTGGCTGATCTGTTGGCTTTGGTCGGTTTGCCCACTTTAGGTGAGCGTTATGTGCATCAGCTCTCTGGTGGTCAGCAGCAGCGGGTGGCGTTAGCCCGGGCATTAGCGCCAGAACCTGAAGTCTTGCTGCTGGATGAGCCTTTTTCCGGCCTGGATGCCGACTTACGTGAAGCTTTGGCACAGGATATTCGTGGCATTATCAAACAGCGTGGCATCAGTGCTTTAATGGTGACTCATGATCAGTTTGAAGCTTTTGCCATGGCTGATCAGATAGGCGTGATGCAACATGGCAAACTACAGCAGTGGGGCAGTGCCTACGAGTTGTACCATCAGCCTGCTAACAGGTTTGTCGCTGACTTTGTTGGCCACGGCGCTTTGTTAAAAGGCGAAGTGCTGGCGGATGGTCAGGTGTGCACAGCTTTAGGTATATTTACCCAAACAGAATCGGAATTTACATCGGGTGCAACTGTGGATCTGTTGGTCAGGCCGGACGATATAGTGCATGACGACGAAAGTGGTTTTACCGCCAAAGTGGTAGGGAAGTCGTTTCGGGGTTCGCATATTTTGTATAGTCTGGAATTAGAAGGTGCAGAGCAGGTGTATTGTTTAGCACCGAGCCACCATAATCATCAATTGCAAAGCCGCATTGGTATTAAGCTGGAGCTGGATCATTTGGTGTTGTTTCAGGCCCAGAGTCATTCACTCTGAGCCTGACAGTTCCGTTTTACAAAGTAAAACGGGCCACAGCGTTGTTCAGCCCGTTAGATAAAGTGCGAAGTTCATGTGCCACTTCGCTGTTATGACGGGTGGCTTCACTGTTTTGCGCTGACATAGTGGCAATACGTTCAATATGGCCTGCCACTTCGTTACTGGCTGAGTTTTGCTCGTGTAACGACTGTGAAATAGACTCAATCACGCTGACCACCTGCTGGAAACTGCGCTGGATAATATCAATAGCCTGACCTGCCTGGCCCGCCAGTTCAACCCCCATATTCACCTGTTCCACACCCGTACTCATCTGGCCTACTGCATCAACAGTTCCGTTCAGTATGACGTCAATCATGCCGGAAATTTCAGTAGTGGACTGAGTGGTGCGCTGCGCCAGTAAACGCACTTCGTCTGCGACCACCGCAAAACCACGGCCTTGTTCACCAGCCCGTGCTGCCTCAATAGCTGCATTGAGTGCCAATAAGTTGGTTTGATCAGCTATACCTTTGATCACATTGACAATAGAAGATATTTGCTCGGACTGTTTACCCAGTTCCTCAATACGGCCTGAAGCTGAGCGCACGACCTGGGCAATACGTTCCATACTGGCCACTGTGTCGTTAATTACTTTGCTGCTTTGTTGCGCCTGCTGGCCTGATTTACCTGCAATGGTCTGAGCTTCGCTGGCATTGGCTGAAACAGAATCGATACTGACACTTAATTCTTCCACTGCAGCAGCTATGGATGAAGAGGCCCGTGATTGTTCTTCTGCAGAAGCCGACAGTTGTTCTGTGGTGCTGGCAACGGTTGAGCTTGCACCGCTTAACTCTGCAGCTGCAGATTTGATTTGGCTCATCAACTGATGCAACTGAGTTTGCATTTTGCCCAAAGCCTGCAGCAATGCCGCCACTTCATCGCCACCACTGCTGTCAATCTGGTTATTTAATTTGCCGCTGGCCACCGAAGAGACTAAATCTTTGGCCACTTGCAGACGGCTTTGTAAGGTACTTTTTAAATACAAGGCGATCAGAACGCTGAACACTAAAATAACCAAACCGCCGGTAATTGATGTCGCGAAAACAAAACTTTTGGCTTCTGCTGCATCCTTGCTTCTGCTGTCCAGCAACTCACGTTCACGTTGCTGCAAAGTGTCCATTTGCAGACGAAGTTTATCCATATAGTCCCGACCTATACCCTGGCGTTCAAACTCGCGCACTGCCAAGCGAGCTGCAGCATCAGTGCCTGCAGCTTTCATCTGGCTAATACTGGGGTCAATGGCTTTTGTCAGCCAATCGTTATACAGGCTCTGAATGGTTTTTAAGCTTTGCTGTTGTAACGGATTATCAGCGGTTTTTTGTAGCAGTTCTTTTATATCTTTTTCGGCTTCAGCTTTACCCAGATGGTAAGGTTGCAATGAACTGTCATCACCGGTAATCACAAAACCGCGCTGACCCGTTTCCACGTTCACTAAAGCTTCTGACAATCTGTTGGTAGTGCGGATCACTTCAAAGGTATGGTTATTCAGCTCTACAGCTTGCTGCATTTTAGTCAGCTGATTTAAGGTAATTAAGGTAGATAAAGTGACCAAAGCCACAATAGCAGCAAAAGCAAAAACAAGTTTTCTAACCAAAGTCATGGTTCACCTCAGTGCGGTTTGTAGTGGAAAAAGTGGAACGCAGGTACGCTGCTGTACAAGGTCATTTACAGATATACGTTGAGCATGCGAATGCGATCAGCGGTATTTAAGTAAAATTTATACAGGAATGACACACAAGCGGCAAGACTTAATCGGTTTAGAAAAAGCAGCTAAAACACAGATTTTAACCGCAACCAGATAAAGAGAGCATACAAAGCCTGAGAGTTCATCATTTGATTAAATTGTCTATTTTCTCTCTATGTTCGGTTTGAACACCAGGACTTCAATGAAGGGGAAAGTATCCATTTTTGATAGCGATTGTCAGAACTCATTCTATACATGCCTGAACAAAGGCTGTAACCAAAGGTGATACTGTCCCCTTCAGTGCAGCTCGTTCCGGCTGGAAAAGAGTGGCAAAGAAAAAAGGATGCCCGCTGAGTTCTACAGCACGTATCTCACCAGTCGAGTCATCGGCAGCGCCCCTCAAGGGACCTTTCAGAAGCGCTTGGCTGAATTCTGGATTCAGTCCATACCGGCAACGATATCCTTCAACTATTTCAAGGGTGCCGTAAATTTCGGCAAGGTTACTGCCCTGGAAAATAGTTACTTTTTCGGTGGTTTCAACCAGTGAGCAGGCAAGTGGTGAAATTACCGGGAGTGTTGTGTCCGGAGATGATTCCGCATGATCGGCGTTGGCCCAGCCAAGAACATTGCGGGCATACTCGATGATAGCGTGCTGAAACCCGCCACATGTACCAAGGAAAGGCAGCTGTTTTTCTCTGGCGTATTGAATCGCACGAAGTGCGCCGTCCATGCTTCGATAAGGCGTAGCAGGCACACACCAGATACCATTGAATCCGCTAAGTGAATCAACACTGAGGATCTGGTCGGTTGGAAGCCATTCAAAAGCAATAGAAACACCTAATGATTTTGCTGCTCCATGCAGTGAAAGAGGGATACCTTGATGCGCAGGAACAGTATCATCACGCTCACCTATCAGGCCAACTTTAATGTTTTGCACAGATTTTCCTTTGAGTTCTGACGCACGCAGCAAAACCCGCGCTGCGGTTGAGATCCAGGCCACGCATTGGCCGTGTGTGACAGCGCTTGTTATAAGCGTTGTTTTGTGCCCAGATTGGCATGTTTTTTCAATTTTTTTAGTGCTATTTGCCGCTTTAAGGGAGACAAATGATCGATAAACAGATTCCCTGCCAAGTGGTCAATTTCATGTTGCATGACGATCGCAAGGAAATCATTATTTTCAATTTTTATCGCTTGCCCCTGTCTATCTAAAGCAGAAACAACAACCGAAGTATATCGCTCTACATCCGCGTAATAATCAGGTACTGATAAACAACCTTCTTGCCCTATAGCTTTATTGTCGCCACTGACAATTTCTGGATTTATAAGCACTAAAGGCTCGTCTCTGTTTTCAGAAATATCAATAACAACTATTGCTTCTTTTCTGCCAACTTGTGGCGCGGCCAGACCAATGCCGTTACTTGTTGAGTACATTGTTTCGAGCATATCTTCAATAAATAATTGAACTGCACCGATGTTTGTGACAGGTCGTGCTTTTACTTTAAGCCTCGGATCGGGTGCCGTTATAATGTCTAAAACTGCCATAGGTCCCTTAAATTAATAAAAGCTTATAACGCCGCCAGCATGATCGGTTTTGCAGTGAAGGCGGGTTTCCCGCACAAGGGCTGCAACCTCGCTATGCAATTGAGGCGCACCTGCGAGTACTGCGTATTCTTTGTCTGCAGCCGATTCAGATATGTCTAAGTCGAGTTGCTGTCCGGTCAGATCTGTATAGAGCCCTCCAGCTTCTTGGACTATGAGCATGGGGGCGGCGATATCCCAAAGCCGTGTGCTTTGATTCAGCATGCCGCCAAGACGACCTTCCGCTGTGTAAGCAGGGTCCATCAGGCTGTTGGTCGCCCGGATATTTCTTACGCGGCGAAGCAGTTTGGACAGAAGGTATGTATTTCGTTCTGCCTCCTCGTCTGTAGATCCACCATCCATGCCGTAAGCCCAAAGAACATCTGCCAGCATATCGTTGTGAGCCACAAAAATAGGTTCGTCATTCTTAAAAGCGCCACGTCCAGCTTGCGCCGAATAGACATCTCCTGTTGACGGAATATGAATGACGGCTGCCACTGGTTTTTTACCTTGCAGCACGGCTATCAGTACACCAAACCAGGGGATTCCGGCCGCATAATTTGAGGTTCCGTCCAGCGGATCTATAACCCAGGTGAATTCGGATCCCCGCAGATCACAGCCAGTTTCTTCCGCAATGATGGAATGATCAGGATACTTTTGACGGACCCCATGCACAATAATTGCCTCAGACGCAGCATCAGCTGCGGTAACAATATTGCTATTGTCACCTTTCTTCGACAGAACCTGCACATCGCCATTAGATTCCAGAAGAGTTAATCCGGCCTTCCTGGCAAGTGCTATGGCGGTATTCAATATTTCGTTTTCAAGGTTCATATACATGGCCCAGTGAAAATTGTAAGGCCTGGCACAAAGCACAGGGGCGGAAAAATGTGTCAGCAGCTTTGAATTCCTGTCGCCAAAAGTCGCGACAGGCACGCCTTGTTATGTTTAACTTACACTTTTTGAATAACTGCTGCGATCAATATCCATCACCTCGACTGTTAATGAGCAGTTTTGCAGCTCAAGCTTTTGAAGTGCAGATAAGACTGATTTTGAAAGCATTTTTTTCTGCTCAGGCGTTCTACCCGAGAGGATTTTCAAAACAACATGCACAAAATCAGATTTTTCCAGCCCTGTCAGATAACTTTGATAGGCAATTGCTCTCACTTTTATATCCATGCCATCAGCTTCAAATAGCTCTGACTTCAAAGCTCCTGAAAAGACCAGCGGCACTAGAATTTCACTGTTTAATGATGATGAATGTTCAACTATGCAATGTGGCATGTACTACTCCAAAAACGTAACTACCTTCTCTTAGCTTAAAATCGAAGCGATATCTGCCGGAGATTCTGGGATAGTTTTTAGCTAGCAAAAGATGCCACCATTTGCTCAATGTATTCCGCGAAGCATAAATTATAAATGCAGCGAACAACGACGATGCTGAACCTAAAACGAAATTTTCCATGTTAAAAGATTCCTAAACAGCTGACTGAAAAGAGTACCGGTCTAACGCCCAAATTTAGCGCGGAAAGCTGTGCAGTGTGTTGACGTCGCAGCCAGCGCCTGTTTGCTGGCGACAAAATTTGCTTGTTATGTGCTTACTCATGGACACCAAGTAAAACATTTTGAAGCTCAATATTATTTGCGCACACTTCGCTGCCAGAGTCAGTGCGCATGATAGAGACCATATTTGTAAAAGCATCACGCTGCTCTTTGGAACCCATTGACGCACCTAATTCCTCAAATCGAGAGAACGCAGCAACGGCTTGTTTTGAACCGTACAGACAGATCCTTGCTTTTGCGTCCCCTGTTCGGGAGAACAGTTCCTTTTGCTCTTGCGTTCCAATTTTGGGCCGGAACTGAGCCTGCTCACAGACACATTTCAAATAGTCCATGTAAGCTTTTGACCGTAAATCTCGCAGATGACGCTGACTTTCAATATGTCGGGTAAAGAAATACTGGAGTGATGCACCGATGACAACGCCCAGAAACGATAAGAATGCAGTTAGCAATTTCTAAACTCCTTGGCTACTTCGTAGCTGGGTTGGCACATAACGCTGCCAGCAACGGCGAGCGAAGTGAGTCCAGCCCACTTTTTTTGTGGGCGTTGTTGGCTGGCCTTGTTATATTTTATTACGCTGAACACTCGGCCTCCACTTTTAGAGGTTTAATATAATCTTTATAAGATTTGTAACCAGCCAAAGATATTTTTGCATCAGGATTCCGGCTCATAAAAGTTACATTAGCCTCTAGGCTTTTATCGTAATACTTACATGCATTTATCTTGTCATCTGCGGCCATTGAGGTAAAAGCCATATGGAGATAAGTATTTGTTAGGTCATCGTATTCACCCAAGAGTTGATAAATACTCTCAGATTTACGCAGATACTCCATAGATTTAAAAAATCTGTTTTGATAAGTAACAGACTTATCAATAAAGCCGTTATCTTCATAATTGTCTCGGTACCTTGAAACAGCACCCGAGCGCAGAAATATAGCATATGCTGTATAGCCTTCTGCCAGTCCAGCTTTATTGTTATTTTCTTGATATATAGCTATCGCTTCATGGATAAGCTTTTCGGCAGGTAACGCCCTTGACTGTTCATCAAATAGCCAATAAGCATCCGCTATTTTTTGCTTTGGATCGCTTGTATATGGAACGAGTGCAGCTGCGCAGCCAGCAAGTGAAATTAACGTTAGAGTAATTATGATATGACGCAAAGCCTTCCTCCGTGAAAATATAACGCTGCCAGCAACGGCCGTTGCTGACTGGCCTTTGTTATGTGAATTTAACGTTTAATCATATATATACAATTATCTATCGGTAACTTATCAGGATAATCACTCTCTGAGAACCCAAATTTTTCGTAAGCTTTGATTGCAGATTTATTGTGCTTTAGAACAAATAGAGAACAAGCATTAACTTTTAATTCAGCAGTACCTACTTCACTAAGCCTCATCATTAATTCTTTGGCGATCCCTTTTCCTCGACAACTGGGGTTTACTGCCAGCCGAGCCAAATGGCACCTATTTAACCGTAGATAATATTGACCAAATGCTAACAGATTGGATTTATCATCTACGAGCGAGAATGCCTTCAATGAATCCAAATTAAGATCAGCACTAAATGAAGCTAAATCGTAAGGATACCTAAAGTTAGGCCCAGTCCAATCTTTGAGTTCTTGTTCACAAGAAAACCATTTCATTAAATTTTCGATATGGCTCGAGCAAGGCTTGATTAATTCCATCTTAGTTAAATACTCAGACATTCACATAAGGTTTTGCTAATTGGCTGCCGCAGCGTAGGCAGTCCAGTGGAGGCCACGCTGTTTGTGGCCGGAACGAAATCAAGCAACTTGTTATAAGTTTCTACCATTACCAGCCTTCCAAATGTGTGCCAAGTTCCTTACCCCTGGCAGCTTCATCTTTGCTCAAGAAGGCTTCGAGAGCTTCTGGCTTTCTTAAACTAAGCCTATGAAATAACACGTTCGTCAGAAAGTATATAAGCCACAGAAAAACAAGAAAAAATGCAAACAAGCCAACTTTTTCGCTTAATTGAAGATCTTTGTCAAAGTAGAGCATTGGCACACCGATAATTGAGACAAGCCAAGTCATATGAATGAAAGAAACTTTAGCAGCAAGCAGCAATACTTTCGTAGAGTACATCGTGTTCCTCTGATCTTCCGTGAGACTTCTAACATTTGTATATTGCGCTGGCACGCTTTGCCTGGTTCTGCCAGCTGGCACGCGATTCCCTTTTGGCTACCTGTTATTGACTGGCTCTGTCATTGTAAGCCTCTAAATTAGATTGTTTTTCCTTCTTCAGCAACAAATAACTGTGCCATCCAGAGGTGAGCGTAGTTTCAGCGGAGCAACAAGATCCTGGCCAGTTCTGCACGGAAAAAAACAGCTAAAGCATAAGCTTTAGCTGAACCAGAGGAAGGCAAACCTCAACAGGGTGGATAGAAATAGTGATGGAAGAATTACTGCGCTAAAAACAGCCGGATTTGTTCTGCTTTACTCTGAATATTTAATAGCCCGTCTAAATGCCCGGCCTGACCGGAAATTTCTTCATACAACGCATTGGGCATCTGGTCTTTGCTTTGTTTTGCCATAGCCGGAGTCAGCAATAAATCCCCTGTGGCCGGTAACCAGAGGGTTTTGGCTTTTACGCTTTTCAGCTTTTGCTGCCAGTTGTCGCCCATACCAGCGCGCCATAACTGCGAAGCCCTGACCAGGTACAGCAACGAATTGGCATCCATTTGAGCTGAACGTTGTGTAGCCGCTTTCATCAACTGATCCCAGGCAGGTAATTCGTTTTGAATATCCTGATGAATGGCTTTATCCAAAGCAGGCGCCGGGTAGCTTTGGTTAAATAAATCCGGGTGCAGGGCGTCCTGAATCACATAAGCCAAAGCTCGTGTTAAACCTTGAGGTTGTTCTGTTGATGGATAAGCGCCTTTATTCCACTCCGGGTCCTGTTTGATAGGCTGAGCCCAGCGTTCCAGCCGCACCGCACTGAAACTGTCGATATAAGCTGTGCCTATCACCGGCAGTAAACGCTCTACTTTATCCGGATAACTGACAGCCCATTCAATAGCCTGAAAAGAACCCATGGAAGGGCCAATCACCGCATACAATTTTTCAATGCCGAGTTGATCCAGCAAAGCTTTTTGCACTTCCACAAAATCACGAATGGTAACGATTGGAAAAGTTAAGCCATAAGCCTTGCCTGTGTCGGGGTTGATGCTGGCAGGGCCTGTGGTAATCACATCAGGTGAAAAGGCATTCAGATTAGCCAGACTATCGACACTTACTACATAAAATGTGTTGGTATCTATGGCTTTGCCGGGGCCAATAATGCTGTCCCAGTAGCCTGGTGCTGCATCTGTAGCGCGGTATTTGCCTGCGGCATGGGATGTGCCGGAAAAGAAATGAGTAATTAAAATGACATTGGATTTATCAGCATTAAGCTTGCCATAAGCTTCCCAACCGGCTTTCACCTGTCTTAATACCACACCGCTTTGGGTGGTAAAACTTTCCAGCTCCAACTGCTGTTTTTGTACTAAAGGCAGCTCTGTCGCAGCTAAAAAGCTGCTGAACAGCAACATAAATCCAAACCATAATTTCATCAGTGTGTCCTTCTAAATGCCTTTGCTCAGAGCCATTGGAACAGGAAAATAGCCATGATCACACCCAAAGTGGGGACCACTACTGTGACAGCAGCGACAGGCCAGTAGGCATTTTGATGGCTTTCACCACAGATAGCACGAATGGTAGTGACCACATAACCATTGTGCGGCAATGAGTCTAAAGCGCCGGATGAAATAGCAACGACACGGTGCAGTTGTTCAGCGTCCACGCCTCGTTCTAAATACACAGGGGCTATTTCCGGCAAGGCTATGGCCTGACCGCCTGATGCTGAACCTGTTAAACCGGCAATAATACTGACCGCTACCGCAGCACCTATCAGTTCAGAGCCTGGTAAATGGGTCATGGTGTCTACTACAGCGGCAAAAGCTGGCGTTAACTTAGCGACAGAACCAAAACCTACCACAGCAGCTGTGTTGCCTATGGCTATTAAAGCCCCTGTTGCGCCTTGATCCAGCGTCTGGCCCAAAGAGGTTAAAAATTTTCGATTTAACAAATACAAAGTAGTGACACCACCGGTCAGCGCCACAATCAAGGCGGCTTGTTGCATGGAATCGTGCAGCAGGTAAGACAAAATTAACACCACCAGCAAAGGCAAAATGCCCATCATTGGATGAGGTAAAGCTTTGTTTCCTACTACAGGGTCCGAGTCGCGGCCTTCAAATTTTTCTCCTTTGGCCATAGCGCTTTTTATCATCTTCATCAGCCAGCAGTAGCCGATGATGGCCATAAAAATGGCGACTATGATACTGACTTCCCAGCCAGCATAAGGGCTGGTGCCCAGGTATTGAATGGGGATCCAGTTCTGGATTTCCGGTGAACCTGCTGATGTCATAGTAAAAGTGACAGAGCCTAAACCTAAAGTGGCAGGAATAAAGCGCCGTGGCAGGTTAGCGTCTTTAAATAAACTCACCGCCATGGGGTAAGCAGAAAAAGCCACCACAAAAATACTGACGCCACCATAAGTCAGCACGGCACAAGCCAGTACCACAGCTAAAACAGCCCTTTGTTTGCCAATACGTTTCACTATAGCCAAAGCCACAGCGTCAGCTGCTCCGGTGTGTTCCATCAGCTTGCCAAAAAGTGCACCCAACAAAAACATTAAAAACCAGCTCGAGACAAAACCAGCAAAACCTGACATATAACCCTGGACAAAATTGGCTGGATTGTCGGCGAGCCAAAATGGGATGCCATTAAATAAAGCGACAAACAAAGCGCAGAGTGGCGCCAGAATAAACAGGTTCACGCCACGCATGGTCAGCACTATCAATAACACCAGTCCCGCCAACAGACCAAATAAACTCAGCATAGAAACAACCTTGTGGTTTTTTTTCCAGTCTGGTGGAAAGTACAGCAGCAAACCATAGTACTAAGGTACAGTCTGTAAGGCGTGATGTTGGTTAATTCTTTTATTTTCATGTGCTTGAGTGTAGTTTGTGGCGGGTATAGTACTAAGGTACAGCTTAACATTTCAGCAGGACAGCCTAGAGTGGTACTGGACAAATTAGCAGGAGAAGGCACATGGCCCATAACAATAAGAAGACGAAGACTGTATTCCAACCGACTTTATTAGCGCTGCTGATAGGCTCAGCTTTATTTAATCCGGCACTGGCAGAACAGGCCAGCGAAGACAGCGCAGAACAAGAAGAAGCAACGCTGGAAGTGATTCAGGTCACGGCCCGTAAAACTGCAGAAAACCTGCAGCAGGTTCCTGTTGCTGTGACTTCTATAGGCGCTGAAGCTTTAGCTCAACGTGGTATTGAAAACATCACTGCGGTACAGGCGTATTCGCCCAACACCACTTTGCAGGTGTCCCGTGGCACCAACAGTACTTTAACTGCTTATATCCGTGGTATAGGCCAGCAGGATCCGCTGTGGGGTTTTGAATCCGGGGTCGGTATTTATATTGACGACGTCTATATGGCTCGCCCTCAAGGTGCAGCTCTGGACGTCTACGATGTAGAACGTATTGAAGTATTACGTGGCCCGCAGGGCACTTTGTATGGACGTAACACTATAGGCGGTGCGGTTAAATACATCACTAAACCTTTAAGTGGTGATACAGAGCTGAGTTTACGGGGGACTGTGGGCAACTACGGGCAAAAAGATTTCAAAATTGCAGGCCAGACGGCATTAACGGACAAACTGTTTTTTGGTGCAGCATTAGCCACCTTAAACAGAGATGGTTTTGGTACTTACCTCAATACCGGCGCTGAAAACTACAATAAAGAGATCCTGTCCGGTCGTGTGAGTTTGCAGTATCAGGCCACAGACAATTTACGTTTCAGTTTTGCGGCTGACCGCACTGAAGATGATTCCAACTCGAAAGGTGGTCATCGTTTAACACCAAGTTTAGTGACTGGCGATACACCACCAGAAAGCGTTTTTGATTCCAATACCAGTATGCCGGCGGATAACTCTGTGGTGACTGAAGGTCAATCACTGACTATTGCCTGGGATGTCAATGATCACTGGACCTTAAAATCCATTACAGCTAAACGTGAAGGTGTAACAGACACTAATATCGACTTTGACGCCACAGCCTTACCTTCGTTAGACGTCCCCGCCTTTTATGAAGACGAACAGACATCGCAGGAACTGCAACTGTTGTTTAACGGCGACAAACTGAAGATGGCATCAGGTTTGTATTATTTCAAAGGGGATGCCTGTGGTGCTTTTGGTACTGTGCTGGTGCAAGGCTTGGGGCTGACTATTGAAAACGGTGGTTGTGTAGAAACGGACAGCGTGGCCGCTTATGTGCAGGGCAGTTACCAGTTTACAGATAAGCTGTCTTTTACCTTAGGTGGTCGTTATACCGAAGATGACAAAGACGCTGATGTGTATCGTTTTGTTTATCTGGGGTATAAATTACCTCGTGCTGATGGCACACCCATTGCGGTGCAATCTGATTTTGATGGTAGCGAAAGCTTCAGTCATTTCTCTCCCCGTTTAGGTTTTGAATATCAAAGTTCCGACAATTTTATGTGGTATGGCTCTTACACCGACGGTTTTAAATCCGGTGGCTTTGATATGCGTGGCAACCAGTCTATTAACCCGAATGCTGGTGATCCGTATCAGGAAGAAACAGTAGATACCTTTGAAATTGGCTTTAAGAGTGAATGGAACAATCGCACTATACGTTTAAATGCTGCCGCTTTTAGTTCCAGCTATAACGATATGCAGGTGACAGTACAGCGTGCGGTAAATAATACAGTGGCTTCTCAGGTATTGAATGCCGCCAGTGCAGATATCCGTGGTTTTGAAGTTGAAATGATTTCTGTGGTGACCAGTAACTTAGAATTTATCGGTATTCTCGGCTACACAGATGCCAAGTTTAACGAAGTGGTATTTTTTGACCCTGTATCACAAACCAATACAGATGTGTCTGATATCTGGTCTTTTGCCAATACACCGGAATGGACTGGTACTTTAGGTCTGAAATACACTCAAAGTGCAGGTATAGGTGAAATTGTTTATAACGTTATGGGCTCGTACCGTGCTGACACTCAAATTTTTGAAGTGCCTTCTGTGCTGGATTTTGGTGGTTACACCATCTTTAACGCTGGCGCGATCTGGTACTCCAATGATGGTCACTGGGATCTATCGGCTCAGGTGCGTAATATAGGTGATAAAGAAACCCGTATTGCCGGTTACAACTTCCCGCTGTTGGCCGGTGAGCAAACCATTACGGCCTATTACGGCGACCCAAGAACCTACAGCTTAACTTTGGGTTATCGTTTCTAAGCAGCTAAAGGTGTAAAAGATTAGCCAAAGTAATTGGAGTTGCAGCGAGGCGACAAGTGATTGAGACCCCAGGAGCATAGTTCACCTATGTGACTGGGGCGAGAACTCACAGTCAACAAAGCTGCGGCTTCAAGTACGAAGGCTAAAAATTACTTGCCGGGGCGAAAGCCCTGGTTCAGTATGTTTAAAAGAGGTTTTAAAGAGTTGATACTGCGCTGTTATGATTGCAATTATTGCTGATGATCATCCGTTATTCCGTGTCGCTCTGGCACAGGCTTCCCAACAAATTCTTGGCACTGATGCTGTGCTGCTGCAAGCCAACAGCATGGCGCAGTTATGGGCTTTATTACTGCAACACCCTGATGCTGAACTGATCTTCCTGGATTTAAAATTGCCGGACGCCGAAGGTTTTGCCGGTTTAACCTCACTTCGTACTGAATACCCTGATATTGCCATTTTAATGGTGTCTGCTATTGAAGATCCTGCGGTGATTAAACAGGCGTTGCAACTGGGGGCTTCGGCTTATATTCCTAAATCAGCGCCTTTGGATTTGTTATCTGAAGCTGTGGCACAAGTAGTGGCTGGAGAAACCTGGGTGCCAGCTGAGCTGGTGAACGACGTGGAAAAAGCCAGAGATCTGATTGATCAGGATTTCGCCCGTCGACTGGAACAACTGACACCTCAGCAATTTCGTGTGCTGAAAATGATTGCCGACGGTTTACTGAATAAACAAATTGCCTTTGAAATGCAGGTGCAGGAAACCACTATCAAGCAGCATGTGTCGGCAATATTACGCAAACTGAATGTGAATAACCGCACTTTGGCCGGTATTTTGTTTGAAAAGCTAAAACTACCGGATGAGTTTTAATTGATCCCCGTTATTCCTTGAATGGTATTGAAATCGTAGGGGCGACCTTTATGGTCGCCCGCTCAGCCTCTCTATTAATTGCAGAGAGCTGGGCGGGTATTTCAACCTAATGGACAGGCAGTGGTTAATTTAGTCCCATTTGTTGTTTGGCAATGCCCAATAAATGCGCTCTGTCCTCAATGCCGTTGGTGCCGCCATTAATCAGTTTGGTGACTTTGGTTAAGTCATCCGCTTGTGCGGCGGCATTAATATTGTGACGTTGCCAATACCAACAACCCGACGCCACGGCCAGCACTGGATCTGCGGCAACCAGATCGGGTTGATTCACCACATCGATACCCCAGTCCCTGCTAAAAGCCTGATAGTTGGCTTTGCCCGTCAGTTGAATAATGCCGCGGCCTCTGTAAGCCCAGCCATCGCCACTTTGTTCATCACCATTGCCCATCCGATTGGCATAAATACGGTTAGCGATTTTTTCCGGCTGGCGGGCGTAATTATTCACATCAGCACCAACAAAATATTTTGAAAACAAAGAGGTGAGTGCTGAGGCACTGTAGTTCAGGTTCTCTCTGAGCTGGGAAAAGCCTGCACTTTCATGGGCAGTTTGCGCCATAAAATGCGCCACACATAAAGGTGGGGTAATTTGAGCTTTGGGCAAATCCAGATCCAAGGCTTTGCAGAAATAGCTCAGATCACTGGCGTTTAAAGCAGGGCACAAGGCTGACAGCAAAGCCGGACTGACTAATGTTGCTTCTTTGGCTGGCAGGTCCGGCAATTCCAGTTGTTGACCCGGATAAATGAGATTGGCATTTGCCAACTGATTCTGGTTGGCTATCCAGCTTGCTTTACTGCTGTCACCATAAAAACGAGCGGCAATGGCGTTTAACGTATCTCCGGTTTTGACCTGATAAAGCATGATGCTCTCCCTGTCGTTGAAAAATAACAGGTACAAAGTATGGTGCAGTTTTTATGTTTTAACAGTGGTTCGACAATAGACTCAGCAACATTGTGCGTCACCGAAAATATGCTCCTGCATTTTCGGTGTACCGTACCTCCTGTACATAAAAAAGCCCACCTCTTGGGTGGGCAAAAGAGGCGGCAACGCCTTTTAGCTAGGAACTGGTGACACTAATGCATGAATTCGGTGGTACAGCAGCTGGTTTTACCGGGCAGGTTGTTGCGGCCTGGTTAGATTCAGTCTGCTGTACAGGGGCTGTTGGTACATAACCATGAAACTCAGCTAAGCCTTTAAACACCTGAACTAAACTTTGGCTAAACATAAGACTTCCCCCTTTTTAATCTGAATTCTGCTGTCTGAATGCTGAGCAGTGTAAACACTGGCTATGGCTTTGATTAGCGGGGCGAACAAAGACAGACAGTTTCCTAAAAGAAACAGTCAGAGTGAAAAAATCCGGTTAAAATCAAGCATAAAACAGCATAAAAAAAGGTGCAGGGATGTCGTTGTTACAACGTTTAAGTGATATGGCTACATTTGCCAAAGTAGTGGAAAGTCGTAGTTTTACTCAGGCTGCTGTGGCGCTGGATATGTCCAAAGGTGCTGTCAGTAAAGCCATCAGTCGTTTAGAGCAACATTTAAACGTGCGTTTATTGCAACGTTCCACCCGTCAGTTGAGTTTAACCTCGGAAGGCGAAGCCTTTTTTGAGTATTGTCAGCGGGTGGTCGTGCAGGCCGATCAGGCTGAACATCATTTATCTGAATTGCGCGATGAACCCTCAGGTTTAATTCGTATCAGTGTGCCTGTCACTTTTGGTACTTTGCGAATTGCCCCTTTGTTGCCAGAGTTGTTGAAACAGTACCCTAAGCTGAGCATTGAGCTGGATTTAAACGACAAAGTGATTGATTTGATTGCCGAGAAAATGGACTTAGGCATCCGATTTGGTCAACTGGCCAATTCAAGTTTAATAGCCCGTTCTTTACCGGGTTTACCTATCACACTGGCGGCTTCCCCAGGTTATTTACAAGCCTTTGGTACACCACAAAGCCCTGCTGATTTATGCCATCACCAATGTTTGAGTTCTGGTTCATCTGTGGCCGATCGCACCTGGTTTTTTCGTTACCAGGATCAACGCATTGAAGTGCTGACCACTGGCCGGGTCTTGTGTAACAGCAACAGGGCGCTGAAACATGCGGCTTTGGCCGATATGGGCTTGTTGTTTGTCACCCGTTATCAGGTGGAAAAGGAGCTGCAAAACGGCAATCTGGTGGAACTGATGCAGGACTATATGCCAGAGCCTCTGCCGCTGCATCTGGTGTACCCCAACCGCCATCATATGAAGGCAGGTTTAAAAGTAGTGATCCAGTTTTTGCAGCAGCAGTTTGCGACAGGCTAAACTGCGTTGTGCCACTGCCGCAGGTAATCAAGATAACGCTCACCTTCTCCAGCCAATATTGCGGGGGTGGTTTTAAGGGCATGATACAACACAAAAGGGCTGTGCCAGACCCAGCCGCAGCGATGGGCTGTGGCCTGCAGCGGAATAAATAATTCCTCCAGCGGATATCTGTTACTGCCTTGTGGGCTGTAGGCGTCAATAGTATTGCCCGCTGTAGCCGCCAGCAGCACAGGAAGGCCCTGCAGTAACGCTCCTTCAGTCGCATAATTCAGATAATACATAGGCGTCAGTACCGCATCCTGCCATGCTTTTAACAGCGGTGGCGTGGAATACCAGAACACCGGAAATTGCAGTACCAGGTGGCTGCATGACAATAATCTTTGAGTTTCTGTCGCCACATCAACAATGCCATCCGGATACAGCTGATACATATCAATAATCTGATAGTCACTTTGCTGCTGAAGATGTTTTACCAAATGCTGATTGGCTTTGGATTGAGCTAAGTTCGGGTGAAATACTAAAACTAAGGTGTTTTGCATTGCTGGGCTCCTGTTGAAATCGACAGCCTTAGTTTTCCATTTCATGCTATATAGATCTAATGGATACTTTGTATAGCTGATTATTGATTTCATGAATTTACGTGCTGTGGATTTAAATCTGCTGGTGATACTGGATGCCCTGCTGGATGAAGCTCATGTGACCCGGGCTGCTACCCGATTAGGTTTATCTCAGCCGGCTATGTCGAATGCGCTGGAACGCTGTCGTATCCTATTTGCTGATCCTTTGCTGGAACGCAGTAAAGAAGGCATGAGACTCAGCCCTAAAGCCCAGTTATTGCGGCCTTTGCTCAAAAACAATCTGGCTCAAATTCAGCAGTTGGTGTTACCAGAACAGCCGGATCTGACAGTACTGAAACAACAGGTGAAGTTGGGTATGTCGGATGCGGTGGCCAGTTTGATCTGCAGCAGCTTGTATCAGCGAGTGGCTGAGCAGGCTCCGGGACTGGATCTGCTTATTTTGCCCTGGCATGGCTCGGAACAGACACTGGATGCATTGCGACAGGGCGATTTGGATCTGGCTGTTTCGGTATTTACAGACCTGAGTCCTTCTTTTACCTCTGTTGAACTGATGCAACAGCAGTATCTTGTGGTGATGTGTAAAGACCACCCGGCCGCAATACATTTTGATCTGCAGCAGTGGCTGTGTTATCCGCACCTGATGGTGTCAGGTCGTGGTCAGGCTTACAGCAGTCTGGATCAAAAACTGGCTGAACAGGGATTAAAACGCCGTGTTGCTGTGGTGGTGCCAAGCTTTTTACTGATCCCGGACTTATTGCGTCATTCAGAACTAATTTCATTGTTGCCGGAGAGTAGTTTGCCAGCCAATTGGCAGCAGGACTTTGTGTGTTTTACTCCTCCTCTTGCATTAGATCCTTTTCCTTTGCATCTGGCCAGCCATGTCCGGCGTCAGCATGATCCGGCCGTACAGTTGGTTAGCCAGTTAATACGGCAGATTGTGAGCAATCAATTGCAGTCTTCGGGGGCTTGATCCAAATCCGTCAGTTCAATAAACGCTGCAACAGCCGCTTTAGCGACACTTCTTTCAGTGGCTTGAGCATAAAATGAAAACCCGCATTCAGGGCGTGCTGGCGAATATCACCACTTTGGTCGGCTGAGTTAATCACAACAGGAGCGCTGATGCCAAAATGTTCCGCCAGTTGTATCGCCACTTCAACTCCGGTCGCGCCATGATCCAGATGGTAATCAAATAACATCAAATCAGGTTTAAAGCCTTGTTGCACAGCGGCCAGCGCTTCATTGGGTGAATTGACGGCCTGCACTTCACAATCCCAGCTTTGCAGCAATTGCGACACGGCTTGTAGCAATACGGCTTCGTTATCCATCAGCAGAATACGTTGCCCGGCAAAACCACTGGGCTGGCTGGATTTAAGCTGTGGCGATACCCTCTGACTGACTCTGGCCAGCGGAACTTTGATATAAAAACAGCTGCCTGTGCCGACAGCAGAACGGAAACCAACTTCATGGCCTAACAAGCTGCAAATACGCTGACTGATCGCCAGGCCAATGCCTAAACCTTTTTGATCGGCCTGACTGCCTTGCTGGAATTCATCAAAGATTTTCTGTTGATCCAATTCACTGATACCTATACCTGTATCGCAGACACAAATTTGTAGCTGATTGCCTTGTCGTTTTACTCCCAACAGAATTTTGCCGCTGAGGGTGTAACGTAAGGCATTGGCTAATAAATTCTGGATCACCCGTTTTAACAGTTTGGCATCGCTTAAGGTACCAAGACGGGTTGGAATATAACTGAAGCTTAAGCCTTTGTTCTGCGCCAATACAGCGGCTTCGCGGGCGCTTTGGTCTAATAATTCAGCTAAGGCAAAAGGTTCTGGCTGCGCTTTGACGACACCAGCATCCAGTTTGGTCAGCTCCAGTATGGCAGCCAGTAATTCCTCCGCAGAATTCAGGGAGTGGCTTAAATTTTGTGCCAGTTGTTTTACTTCATCCTGTTGGCTTTGCTGGCGGATCAGGCCACAAAACAAGGCGGCGGCATTAAAAGGTTGCATTAAATCATGACTGGCGGCGGCAAAAAAACGGGTTTTGGCAGCTGTATTGGCTTCCAGCTGCTGTTTGGTGTGCTCCAGTTGGCGGTTCAATTCTTCAAGCTCTGCGGTACGGCTTTTGACGCGTTGTTCCAGCGTATCATTGCTTTGTTCCAGCTCACGCTGCACTTCAATAAAGGAGCTGACATCGCTGTACGTCGTGACAAAACCACCACCGGGCAAAGGGTTGCCCAGCATTTCAAAAATACGGCCATCCTGCTGCTGGCGCTGAAATTTATAGCTGCTGCCCTGACGTAAATAATTCAGCCGCTTTTGTATTTCCTGGCTGAGTTCCACCTGGGATAAAGGCTGACCTGCCAGACCCCGCTGCAGGTTATAACGAATGAGTTCTTCCACCGGCCTGCCAACTTCGACTAAACCCAGAGGGTAGTCAAACAGCTCAAGGTAACGCTGATTCCAGGCTATAACCCGCATATCTGCGTCCACCACACTGATGCCCATACTGATATTGTCGATGGTGGCGTGCAGTAAAGCCTGATTAAACTGAAACACCTGACTGGCTTCGTCAACAAAACGCGCGACAGATTCAATAGGTAACTGGGCATGTTTGCCTGAAGCTTGCAGCAACAGTCGCATAGAAGCGCCGCCTACTACAGCGGCCAGACTGCGTTCTACCGCCTGCATAAACTGCGGTTTGGCCCATTGTTCAGGTTCCACCGTCGTTTTGCTGTAGCGTTGCAGTAGTTTTTTGGCTTCTTTTTCTCCGGCAAAACGCCTTACTAATAAATAACCATCCTGCACGCTCAGAACCGGGTTTTGGCTGCTTGCACTTTGCTGGCTCGGGCGACGTAAAAAACGGTAACTTTCCAGCCATTCGCCTAATCTGGTTTGGCTGAAGTGACTGACCAGCAGTAACATCAGGGTATTGACTGTTAAGCTCAGCACTACCCCTACACTGACTGAGTCGAGATGCCCACCAAACAGCTGAGTAGGAGCAAGCCAGCTCAGACCCAAAGGCCCTTCAGTCAGCCAATCGCCGCTGATAAAACCGGCTCTGGCGACTTCAGGCAGCAATAAAATATAAGCCCAGATCGCAAGACCACTGCAAAGCGCCGCTACTGTGCCCTGACGGTTAATACGCTGACTGAATAAGCCTAAAATCAGCGGTGGTGCCAGTTGGGCTATTAAGGCAAAAGCCATTAAACCCAGCTGAGCCAAACCAGTACCAGTGCCTATCCAGCGGTAATACAAATAGCCCAGAAACAGCACGGCCAGCATAGACCAGCGTCGTAAGGTGACTACTTTGATTTTTTGCTGGCCCGGGCTTTCGTTGTGTTGTTTGCGGTAAATCAGCGGAGTGAGTAAGTCGTTGGTGACCATAATACCAAGCACCACAGTGGCCACTATCACCATACTGGTGGCGGCAGAGAATCCGCCTAAATAGGCCAGCAAAGCAATGTCGGTGCGGTTAGCAGCCAGTGGCAGTTGCAGCACCACTAAATCCACATTAGCTTGTGGCCCCAGCATCATAATGCCGGCTAAAGCTAAGGGCAGGGTAAAAAAGCTCATCAGCAGTAAATAGCCAGGGAAAATCCAGCGGGCCTGATGCAGGTGACTTAGCTGCTGGTTTTCGACAAAACTGACATGGAACTGGCGGGGTAAACATAAAGTGGCGACAAAACCCAATAACACATGCACCCAATACACATAAGAAGGTTGGCCTTGCTGCTGCAGATCTTGCACAGCCTGGTGTTCAGCCGCTTTGTTAAAAATATCAGTGATGCCATCAAACATGCCCCAACAGACAAAAATACCTATGGCGATCAGCGCCAGTAATTTCACCAGAGATTCAAAAGCTATAGCCGCCATTAAACCCGGATTCGGCTGATGCGCTTTGGCGCTGCGTCCGGAAAACAAAAGAGCAAAAACTGCCAGCCAAAGCGTGACATAAAGCCCTGTATCCTGATACCAGGGCCTGTTGTCCTGCATCACCACCAGCGCCTGAATGCTGGTGCTGATGGCCTGCAACTGCAGTGAAATATAAGGAATAATAGCGATCAGCACTATCACTGTGGTGAGTATCGCCAGTAAGCGGGAATGACCATAACGGGTGGCAATAAAGTCGGCGACTGAGGTAATACGGTAGCGACGGCAGGCAATGGCAATACGGCCTATTAAACCAAAAGCAAACCAGAATAAAATCAGTGAGCCAATGTAAGTGGGGGGGATCCACCAGCCATTCACTGCAGCCTGAGCTGTAACACCATAAAAAGCCCATGAGGTGCAATAAATGGATAAAGCAAAGCTGAAAATCCAGGGCGACAGTGGATGACGGCGCTGCAGCCTGCGGCCTACAGCACCAACGCCCAATAACACCAGTAAATACAGCAAAGACAAAGCAGCAATGGTGCCCAAACCAATGGTGCTGGCAGGTAAGGTCATAATCACTTCAACGGCCACAGCATATTTTTATTCTGCCCTGATGTTGGATCAGCTGTCCAGTATTTGCACCTTTGCGCTTTTTGCACCTTTGTACTTTTGCAGAGGCGCATTTATCGTGCCGTCCAGCCGCCATCCAGTACCAGAGTTTGAGCTGTAATATGCCGGGCCGCAGGTTCACACAAAAAAGCTGCTGTGCTGGCAATTTCATCCACACCAATAAAAGCTTTTTGTGGCATAGGTGCCAGCATGATTTGGTCTATCACTTGCTGTTCGGTCAGGTTATGTTCTTTGCTCTGGGCTGCTATTTGTTGATCGACCAAAGGGGTACGGACATAAGCTGGGCAAATGGTGTTTATCGTAAAATCAAAGTTAGCGTTTTCTAACGCCACTACTTTACTAAAACCCAATAAACCATGTTTGGCTGCCACATAAGCGGATTTAAAAGGCGATGCCACCAGCGCATGGATAGAGCCTATATTAATGACCCGGCCAAAACCTTGCTGCTGCATACGAGGTAACACAGCTTTGGTCAGCATAGCCGGCCCTGTCAGCATCACCTGTAGTAATTGCTGCCATTTTTCTTCAGGAAAGTCTTCCAGCCGCGCTACATGCTGTACTCCGGCATTATTGATCAGGATATCGATTTGATAGGCCTGGGCGCAGGCTTCAATGGACGCTTGTTCGGTTAAATTCAGCAGTATGCTGCTTGCGTTATAGCCTGCGGCTGTTAATTCTTGCTGGCGGATGTCTAACTGGGCTGCGTTGATATCAGCCAGAATGACATGATGGCCCATAGCACCAAAATGTTCGGCTACCGCAAACCCAATACCCCCTGTGCCACCTGTGATTAGTACATTCATTGCCAACTCCGCCGCTAAAACTGTTCTGTCTGGCAGGTTAAGAGTTTTGATTTTTTACCACAACGGTACTTTAGTGCTATAGCCTGACAATTTTGTGTGTGAGGGGATTTAGTCGTTATTTTTTGCTGAACTATGGCATAGCAAGCAACTTTGTTTTGACCGTCCCGCCAGCTGTGATAGATTTAGGCTTCACGTAAAAAATAACTATAAAGTTCTGTTAGTGGAATGGCACGGATAACTGATGTATTTATCTGTTATCACAAATAAATAGCATTAACGCTGAAAATAATAGCCATTAGTAAAAACCGCTCAGAACTATACCCGCTGTAATAAGGGTAGAACCAAGGAAAAATTATGGAACAATCTACTGCGCTGATCACCAACGATGCAGTCGTGCTGGGTTTATTGGTGCTGATACTGGGTTTTGTTTTTCATACTAGCCACAGTGCATCGCCTTTCTGGCAAAAATTCTATCGCTATGTGCCGTCTGTACTGTTGTGCTACTTCATTCCGTCATTGTTCAACAGTTTCGGCATTATTGATGGCGAGCATTCGCAGTTATATCAAATGGCATCCCGTTATCTGTTACCTGCCTGTTTAGTGCTGCTTACTTTGAGTGTCGATTTTCGCGCTATTCTGGGTTTAGGGCCTAAAGCTCTTATTATGTTTCTGACTGGAACAGTTGGCATTATGTTAGGTGGGCCTTTAGCACTAGCACTGGTTGGACCGTTTTTTCCGGAGCAGCTTGGTGGAGAAGGAGCCAACGCAGCCTGGCGTGGTATGTCGACTATTGCTGGCAGCTGGATTGGTGGCAGTGCCAACCAGGCCGCGATGAAAGAAGTATTCGAAGTAGGCGGCGATATTTTTTCTGTGATGATTACAGTGGACGTTCTAGTGGCTAATATCTGGACGGCAGCTTTGTTATGGATGGCAGCTAACGCGGCCCGCATCGATAAAAGTACAGGTGCTGACACCAGAGCCTTACAGCATTTACAAAGTAAAATAGAAACCTATCAGGCAGAAAACTCACGTAATCCAAAAACTCATGACTTGATGATGGTGATCGCCATTGGTTTTGGTGTGGCTGGTGCTGCACATTTTCTGGCGAATATTATTGCCCCCTGGCTTGAACAACATGCGCCACAACTGGCAATGTATAGCCTGACCAGCACTTTTTTCTGGCTTGTAGTTCTGGCAACTACTTTCGGTTTATTGTTGTCTGGCACTAAAGTTCGACATTTGGAAGCCACTGGTGCTTCCAAAGTTGGTTCTGTGATGGTGTATATCCTGGTGGCTACTATTGGCATGCATATGGATGTAACTGCTGTAATGGATTATCCAGTGATGTTTTTGGTAGGTTTGGTATGGATTTCCATTCATGCTGCTTTGATGTTACTTGTGATGAAACTAATTAAAGCGCCGGTATTTTATATGGCGGTAGGCAGTCAAGCCAATGTGGGGGGGGCGGCTTCAGCTCCTGTAGTAGCTGCAGCTTTTCATCCGTCACTCGCTCCTGTGGGGGTGTTACTGGCTGTGCTGGGCTATGCACTGGGTACCTATGGTGCCTATTTATCGACTTTAATGATGCAGTACGTAGCACCTTAATGTTACGACTCCAACTTAAGTAGTAGCTTTGGGCTCAGGCTTTACAAATTGAAATTGGTAAAGCCTGAGCCCAATTTTTAACTGTTAACCACAGCTGTTGACTCCCGAACCAAAAGCTCGGGGATAAACACAGGCTGATCTTCGGTCTGGCTATGGCTGCCAGGTCTGGTGTGTTTAAACAATAATTCTGCTGCGCTTTGCGCTATGGTGCTGTTCGGCTGGTGCGCTGTGGTTAATGGTGGCCAGGTTTGACGCGAAAACGGGCTGTTTTCAAAGCCAACTATAGAAAGCTGCTGAGGAATTTCAATATGTTGCAAGCGCGCGCTAAATAAAGCACCTGCTGCAATTTCATCATTACAGGCAAAAATAGCAGTTGGCTTGTTGGGTAAAGCCAGCAACTGAGTCGCACCTTTCACGCCAGATTCAAACGAATAACTACCAGGCACAATAAACTTCGGATTGGCATTGATGCCTCTTTTGGTTAATGCCGCCTTAAAGCCTGCCAAACGTTCGCCACTTGAACTGTGTTCGTCATCTCCACATAAAAATGCGATCTGGCTATGACCCAACTCCAACAGATGATTGGTGATTTTGAATGCCGCCGTGAAATCGTCGACCAATACACAGTTGGTTTGTTTGGGGGATGGCGTAGAGCCGGAAATAATACGGACAAAATCAACATTAATGCTGCTTAGCGCTTCAGCTATTTCCGGCATTTCGGAAAAGGGCGGCGTTAATACTAAACCTGCCAACCGGGAATGCTGCACTAAATCAATCACTTCCTGTACTATGCCAGGTGATTTTGCGTTGGTAGGATGGATCAGCAATTCATAACCGTGACGGCGGCACGCATCCAACAAGCCTCTTTGCATATCAATCACATAATAGGCATTTGGATTGTCGTAGATGTAGCCTATGCTGTACGACTTAGTACTGGCAAGATTACGGGCAGCAGCACTTGGCTGATAATGCAGCTCTTGCATCGCCTGATTCACTTTATCAATCGTCGCTTGTTTTACCGACGGCTCATTGTTCATCACCCGCGACACTGTCTTGATTGACACACCGGCTCTGGCGGCTACGTCATGAATGGTCACTTTCATTGCTGGATCCCAAAAAGCACAACACCAAATGGCCTTATGCTGAAAATAAATAAGCTAATTTTTTTACCGATCCAGCTAACTTTATGACAGCGCTGGTCATTTTGTAACAAAGATTGAGTTAAGGGATAACTCTTTTTTGCCTAAACGGCAAACATTTATTCCAGATTTTTTGATTAAAAAATGATCTTTTTTTAATTTCAAAAAACAAAATTAAATTTTATTGATATTAATCAGATAGATAGATTCTTGCTTTCCTCAATGTCTGTGACTGGTCTGAACAGCTCGTTATAAAAAACAGTTCTAACGAGACATTTCTGACTTTTTAAATTCGTTTAAATTTTCATCTAAAGGAGTTTGCAAAGCTGATTTTTTTTGTGTATGTTAAATTTCAATGACAGCGTTGTCATGATGGAATCATGAAAATCTGTTGTTTCAGGACAATAAAATCATCGCACAAAAAAAATCAGGAATGGGAGAGAAGCTTATGCTGCACAATAAAATGAATAAGTGCGCCGTAGCGGTCAAATTAGGTTTAATGGTAGGAACTGCTGTATTAGCATTTCCAACTATGGCTGATCAGGCTGCAGAAGAAAGCGCAAAAAAAGAACAACAGGTTGAAGTGATCCAGATCCGTGGTATTAAAGCCTCGCAGGAAGCTTCGTTAAATGTGAAGCGTTATGCGGTTGCCACTGTCGACGCTATTACATCGGAAGATATAGGTAAGTTTCCGGATAAAAATATCGCTGAGTCCTTACAGCGTATAGCCGGTGTTGCTATTAACCGCGGTTTTGTTGGTGAAGGTGCCGAAGTATCTATTCGTGGTGTGGACCCGACACTGACTCAGGTACAAATGAACGGCCAGTTTGTTGCCTCTACATCCTGGTTTTCTCAGGGAGCCAACAAACGTAGTTTTAATATGGATTTGATGCCATCAGAGATGATTTCAGATCTTGAAGTTTATAAATCGCCAGTGGCTTCACTGGATGAAGGTGGTGTGGGTGGTACAGTCATTCTGCATACCCGCAAGCCGCTGGATTTAGACAGCAACACTTTATTTGCTTCTGTCGAGGCGAATCAGAACTCTCTGGCAGATGAGACAGGCCTGGGTGCTTCTGCTTTATATAGCTGGAAAAATGACGACGAGACCTTTGGTTTGCTCGGAATGATTTCGACGCTGGAGCAGATTGGTCGTGGTCGTAAAGCTGAAAACTATTGGGAAGAGGGCTGGTCAGCTGCTGGTATTGCGGGTTTTGACCAGGACCGTAAACGCGATGCTTACGACATCACAGCTCAGTTCCAGGCAACAGAGCAGTTAGGTTTCACTTTACATGCGTTCCGTACCAAATTGGATGCATTTAATACCAACCAGAACTTTTTGGTGATAGGTGCAGATCCTGCCTTTATGACCAATACCAGTGGTCGCGTAGCGCCTAACGGCTTACCTTTAACTGGCACTGTTACAAGAGCTGGCTGGCTGGCACAGGATACCAACACCCGTAATGCGGTCATGACCAGTGATGTGCTGGACCTTCGTGTTGACTATGAAGCGTCGAACTACACTTTATCTGGTGTTATTGGTACCACTTCATCGGATGGCGGCAATGGTGGCAATGCCAACGGTTTATGGGGCCAACCTATAAATGGTACCAACGGCATCACTGTTGATGTCAATATGGATCTTGCCAATGCCATGTTGCTTGCACCTAAGGGCGTAAGTTTGAGTGACACCTCCTGGCAAGATTTCCAGGATGGTGCCTTAGCCCGGACCAAGCTGAAAGACGAAGAAACCTATGCTCAGGCCGATTTGAAACTGGAAGTGGATTACGGTGCCATCCAGAGTATCGAAACGGGTGTTAAAGTTCGTTCTCACGAATTTACTTACAATTCTTATGGTGCTGTATTAGGTGCTCATGGCATTACCAATATCAGCCAGTTTGAAGATGGCTTATTAAAAGATTTTGATGGCGTATTAGCGTCAGGTTCACCAACCAGTTTTGTCAAAATTGATGGTAAAGCGTATTGGAATGCGTTGAACAACTCAGTAACGGCCTGGAATGAGCAACGTGCTAATTTCAGTTCGGTCACTGAAGATGTGTATGCCGCTTATGTTCAGGGCAATTTCTCTGGCGACAACTACCGCGGTAATGTGGGCGTGCGCTATGTAAAAACTGAAACGGATGGTCGTGCTTATAACGGCAACCTGACTGGTATTGACTCCTTTAAGGGCGATTACAGTGACTTCCTGCCATCGTTAAACCTAGCGATTGATTTGTCAGACGATCTTATTTTACGGATGTCTGCCGCTAAAGTAATGACCCGTGCCGGTTACAGTCAATTGGCTCCGGGCTATAAGGGCTTACCTGATACTCCGCCAAGCAGCGGCCGTTTGCAGGCTGCTCGTGGTAACCCTGCTATAGATCCTTTCCGTGCTTCACAGACGGATATTGGTCTGGAGTGGTATTACAACGAATCATCCTTACTGTCTTTTGCCGTATTCAATAAAGATATTGCGTCTTTTATCAGCACGAAAAAAATTATTGAAAATTTAGTCGATGTGCCAGTGCCAGGCGAGTATGAAGTGTCTGTGCCAGATCAGGGCCGTGGCGGTAAAATTGAAGGGGCTGAGTTCCAGTGGCAAACCAACTTTGGTAATGGTTTTGGTGCCTTGTTTAACTATACCTACGTGGATGCAACTGGCGAGACGGATAACGGCGAGAAAATTATTCTGCCGGGTTCATCCCGCAATCAGTTTAACGTTACAGGTTATTATGAGCATGATATGTTCTCTGCTCGTTTAGCCTATACCAACCGCAGTCAATTCTTCGCAGAAGGTACAGCTTTGGGGAATAGCAGTGACTCTTTTGATGCCCAGGATTTCCTTGATGCCTCATTAGTGTTCAAAGTAACTGACCAGTTGGATGTATCGTTAGAAGGCACTAATCTGAATAACGAGATCACTTATCAGCGCCACAGTACTGGTGCTGAAACAGTGCGGGTTATTACAGAAAATGGCCGTCGCTATGCGTTGAAAGCGTCTTATCGCTTCTGATCCATAGCTAAAAAGGAAGGCATCTGCCTTCCTTTTTTTCTGCTTTGTAGTAACGTAAAACAGTTCCGTTTTTAAAGGTTGCAGTATGCAAACAGAAGCAATTCGTTCAGTGCTGGTGGTTGGCGGTGGTACTGCCGGCTGGCTTACTGCGGCTAATCTGGCGCAGTCGTTTCACAGTGCCGGGCAAGGCGCTATCCGTGTTACCTTAATAGAATCTCCGGATATTCCTACAATTGGGGTGGGTGAAGGCACCTGGCCCACTATGCGGGCAACATTACAAAAGCTGGGTATAAAAGAAGAAGACTTTTTACGCAGTTGCAATGCCACTTTTAAACAAGGCACCAAATTTGTGAACTGGCAGCACAGTGAGTTGCCAGCCAGTTATCATCATTTGTTTACCTCTGTCAGCGACCCGACACAATTTAATCTGGCCCCTTATTGGTTGCAGGGCAGTGCTGGCGACGCTATACCTTATGCCAGCGCGGTAAGCGCCCAGGGGGTCATTGCAGAGCTTGGCCTGGCGCCGAAAAAGATCACCAATAAAGCGTATGAAGGTGTACTTAACTACGCCTATCACCTGGATGCAGGTAAATTTGCGGAGCTGTTGAAAAACCATGCACAGCAAAAGCTGGGCGTGCAGTTTATCAGTGCCAATGTGCTTGATGTCAGTCTGGCGACTGATGGCAGCATAGCTGCAATTGTTACCGACAGAGCTGGCACACAGCAGGCCGACTTTTATGTGGATTGCACAGGTTTCCAGAGTGTATTGCTGGGTAAGGCGATGGGCGTGGGCTTTTGCTCTGTAGCTGATACCCTGCTGACTGATCATGCTGTGACTATTCAGGTGCCGCACCCGGCCCCCGACTCGCCTGTCAACGCCTGCACCCACTCTACTGCTCAGGCCGCTGGTTGGATTTGGGATATAGGCTTAACTAATCGCCGTGGTGTGGGTTATGTCTACAGCAGCGACTATGTGTCTCACGATGAAGCAGAACAATGCTTGCGGCGTTATATTGGCCCGGCAGCGGATGCACTGGCTGCCAGAAAACTTGCGATGCAGGTCGGCTATCGCGAAAAGTTCTGGCATAAAAACTGTGTTGCAATAGGCTTGTCTGCGGCTTTTGTTGAGCCCCTGGAAGCATCGGCGATTTTTCTGATTGAAGCGGCGGCTAATATGCTGGCCGATCAGCTGCCAGCCTTGAAGCAGAACCTGCCACTGGCAGAGCATAAGTTTAATACGTCTTTTTTGTTCCGCTGGCAAAAGACCATCGATTTCATTAAGTTGCATTATGCTTTATCCGGCCGGACAGAACCCTTCTGGCAAGCTGCCAGGGCAAAGCAATTGATACCCCAATCGCTTCAGGATGTATTGCAAAGCTGGCAAACTCAGCCCGTCAGCGCTTATGACTTTGCTCATGTGTACGAACCCTTCCCAATGGAAAGTTACCAATATGTATTGTATGGCATGGGCTTTAAACAGCAATTGGCAGACCCGCAACGTTACCGGCAAGGCGACAAGGCTGCTATGTATTTTCAGCGGGTGCAGCAGTTGACTAAGCAGCTGCAACAGGAACTGCCGGCTCAGCGGGAGCTGCTGGCAAAAATTTATCAGTATGGTTTTTCTGCGCTCTAGATGCAGATGTGAAGCGGAAATAATAACAATGACTCAACTTATAGCGCTGGACAGCCAGCAACATCAGCACTACAAACTGCAAGAAGATACGCTGTTTTCGCATATGAAATCTGCCCATATAGTACCGCTGGAGGTCAATGAATTTGCCGCAGCTGCAGCACATCTCCCCATTGTTTTTGTCAAAGACAGCAATACAGGTCAGTTTCGCGCCTGCGTGATGACTGGCATCAGGCCCGGACAAAATTTGTATTGGCATGAAACAGGCTGGCAGGCTGGTTATACACCTCAGGCGTTACGTAATTATCCGCTGCTGGCGGTGCAGGCTGATAAGCCGTCAGCTGAATATATTATTGTGGTTGATGCCCAAAGCAGCTTGTTTAACCAGCAATCGGGTCATCCATTGTTTGACGCTGATAAAGGGACTGACTACCTTCAGCAAAGAGCGCGCTCCGCCATAGCTCAGGCCCAAAGTGTCAACCTTACGCAGCAGTTTATTCAGCGTCTGCTTGAGCTTGAGTTGCTGGTTGCCAGAACTCTGACTTTGACGCCGCAAGGCGCTGAAGCTTATGACCTGACCGGACTCTATGTGATTAATGAGCAACGACTGGCGCAATTAACTGATCAACAATGGTTGTCTCTGCGGGCGAATAACAGCTTGCTGGCAGTGCATGCAGTATTGATGTCGATGAACCAGTTGTCGCCTTTGGTTGCGCGCTCACAATGATAAAGGAATAGCCTTATGTTGAAGTCAACTCTGGACGACATTGTTATTGTAGGTGGCGGCACTGCAGGTTGGTTAACGGCGGCTATTCTGGCGAAAAAGCTGAATGCCGGCAAGGAGGGCAGCGTGCAGATCACAGTGATTGAATCGCCGGATATTCCTATTATCGGCGTTGGCGAAGGCACCTGGCCAACCATGCGGACTACGTTGCAGAGTGTTGGCGTGGATGAAGGTGAATTTATGCGTGAATGCGACGCCACCTTCAAACAGGGCGCTGAGTTTGTGAACTGGCAACACACACCAGCTGCTGGCGAAAAACACAGCTATTTTCATCCGCTTAGTGCAGTTTTTCACTCATCTTATGACTTTAATCTGGCGCCTTACTGGCTGCAGGGGGCTTCAGAATTACCTTATGATTTAGCTGTGGCATCGCAAAGCCGTATTTGTCAGCTTGGACTGGCACCAAAAAAAATTACCACTCCTGCTTATGCGGCACTACAAAATTACGCTTATCACTTTAATGCGGTGAAGTTTGCCGCTTTTATGAAAAAGCATTGCACAGAGAAACTGTCAGTAGGTTTTATTTCTGCCAATGTGCAGCAGGTGCGTATGCATACTTGTGGTGCCATTGCCAGTGTACTAACCGACAGCATGGGTGAGATCAAGGGAGACTTTTTTGTTGATTGCACTGGTAGTAAAGCACTGTTATTAGGTGAAGCCCTGGGTGTGGGCTGGCATGGCATTAACGACATTATTTTTAATGACACCGCCCTGGCGATGCAAGTGCCTTATCCAGCGGCAGATTGGCCAATAGCCACCCATACCATAGCTACAGCACATGAAGCAGGTTGGACCTGGGATATAGGTTTACATAACAGACGTGGTGTGGGTTACGTTTACTCCAGCGCGCACAGCACAGATGAGCGTGCTGAGCAGATACTGCGACAGCATGTAGGTGAGCAGGCAGAGGGGCTTGAGGCCAGAAAAATAAAACTGAACCTGGGTTATCGGCAGCAGTTTTGGCGCAAAAACTGTGTGGCTATTGGTATGTCCGCTGCCTTTATAGAACCACTGGAAGCGTCAGCTATTTTTTTGATTGAAGCCGCGGCAAATATGCTGGCAGATCAGTTTCCTCGCAGCAGTGCTGCACTGGGTTACGTCGAGAAAAAATTCAACGACACCTTTAAGTTACGCTGGGATAAAAGCATCGATTTTATCAAACTGCACTATTGTATCAGTCAGCGCCGTGATACGGCTTATTGGGTGGATAACTGTGCAGACAGCTCAATTCCTCAATCCTTACAGCAGCGCCTGGCTCATTGGCGACTGCACCCGCCTGGCAAGTATGATTTTGATTATGCGTTTGAACCTTTTGTACTCGACAGCTATTTGTTTGTTTTGTATGGCATGAAGTTTAATACCGACATCAGCCATAACCTGAGCAGTTATCCGGATAAACACAGCGCACAACAGTTATTTGCTGAAATTGATCGCACCACTGCGGTACTGCGACAACAATTACCTACACATAGGGAATTGATTGATAAGGTCTATCAGTACGGCATGCCAAAACTATAACTGTGGCTCATTTGCATAAGATGAGCTTTGCTAACCGCTGCCTTTTCGGTTTGTCTGGTTTCTTTATTTGTTACTGTTGTGGTGCAGTGCGAATTGCAGCGGTGAAAGTTTTTTGTGGAGATGCCAGATGGATCTGGTATCGGGTGGATTTCTGAGGTAAGTTGAGGCCTCAGTTTTACACGCACTCATTGCGGTAAATTTATCACGGCCTCATGTCAGGCTTTTATTGTTGAATGTGTTAAGAGGTTTCATTCATGTCACTGCAAATTGCTCCGCTACAAAAAGAAAAACACGCCCAAACAAAAATCAACATTGCCAATGCTTTCGCCTTTGCACAAGATCAGCATATTGTGCCTGTAGTAGTTCAGGAATTCGTCCGTATTGGCGCGGAAATGCCGATTGTTTTTATTAAAGATTCTGCGTCTGAGCGTTTCGATGTTGTGGCTATGCTGGGACTCAAAACAGGCGAAAACCTGATGGTTGCAGAAGGTCAATGGCAAGGTTTTTATGTACCAAAAGTGTTGTGGAATCACCCGTTAATTCTGGCTGACGATCCAAGCAAAGAAGGGCAGTTACTTGTTGCTTTGGTTGAATCCAACCCAATGGTTAATACTGAAACAGGCCATGCTTTATTTAACGAAGACGGCACCGAGTCCGATTTCCTTAAATCCCGTGTTGATTCGATGCGCGAATTTTTTATGCAGTCCCAAAACACCAGAGCTTTTAACAAAGTTTTGGCTGATATGGAATTGTTAGTTCCTCAGACTTTAACTATCACGCTTGAAGGCAAGCCACGTGAAATATCTGGGATCTATATTGTCGACGAGAAAAAATTAAATTCATTGTCTGATGAGCAGTTACTTGATTTAAACAAACGTGGTCTGATGCCAGCAATTTATGCACATTTAATGTCATTGCAGCAAGTGCAGCGTTTAGGTGAACGAGCCAACAAAGCCGTAGCTAAAACAGCCTGATCCTGCCCCATTGAACAAGCAGCACAGTAGGTGCTGCTTGTTGTTTACCTGAACTCCCCCTTTAATTGTCGTTAGTTTATCTGCTGACTATTTTTCTGTTTATCCACATTTCAGTTTTTTACTATTAATGTTGTTTTTGTGTAAAAAACGCTTGATTCGGCGAAAAAAAGTACATAATATGATTATGACAGCGTTGTCATATTTGTGAAGAGTTACTTTTCTGTGGTCTTTGTCTGACGGCAGTAAGTTGTAAGGAACGGGGCAATCAGAAGCTTGCTGGGGTCTGATTGTTGTTTTCTCCCTCGTCAGAGTCATGTTGATTGGTAGTTGGTCAACAGGGTTCACCAGCAGACATGGAGGTTGTGTTTTATTTGCCAATCCTTATCCAAGGGATCTTTGAGGATACTGCCTGCAGTATCCTCTTTTTTTTTGTATGCAGTCTGTGCAGATCACCATCTGGGTTGTGACCTGGTGTTTTTTAGCTTTGTGTCGGAGCATGTTGCACTGGAAATAGCTTGATGGCTTCTTTAAAGTGCGTTAAATGCAGTGGAAGGACAGGTAAAGATGAAACAAATCCGTTGGGGAATTATTGGTTGTGGCAATGTCACTGAGCTAAAAAGTGGCCCGGCTTTTAATAAAGCAGGGCACTCCAGTCTGGTTGCTGTGATGCGTCGCGATGCGGCCAAGGCTGAAGACTATGCCAAACGTCATCAGGTGCCACGCTGGTATGACGATGCAATACAGCTCATCAACGACCCCGAAGTGGATGCTGTGTATATTGCTACTCCACCTGATAGCCACAAAGACTATGCTTTGCTGGTAGCTGAGGCAGGGAAAATTTGTTGTGTTGAAAAACCTATGGCTTTAAATACTGCAGAATGTATTGAAATGACCCATGTTTTTGAACAAAAACAACTGCCTTTGTATGTGGCTTATTACCGTCGTTCTTTGCCACGTTTTTTAAAAATCAAAGAATGGCTGGAGCAGGACCTGATTGGCACACCCCGTCAGGTGCAATGGAGTTTCAGCCGTATGCCAAATGCGGCTGATTTAGCAGGGCAGTACAACTGGCGAACCGATCCGGCAAAAGCTGGTGGTGGTTATTTTATTGATTTAGCCAGTCATGGCCTGGATTTATTGCTGTACCTGCTGGGTGATGTGTCGGATGTACGAGGTATCAGTACAAATCAGCAAAAGCTTTATGCTGCAGAAGATGCAGTCGCTGCCGTCTGGCAATTTCAATCGGGTTGTTTAGGCACTGGGTTCTGGAACTTTGCCGCATCTGAGCGCAATGATAAAGTCGTGATTTATGGCAGCAAAGGCCGGATTGAGTTTTCGGTGTTTGAACATGAGCCAGTACAGCTGTTTAGCACAGAGCAGCAGTTAAGTTTGGATATACCGCATCCGGAAAATATCCAGTTTTACCATATTCAGGCTATGGTGCAGGATCTGCTGCATGGTACAGGTCATCCTTCTACAGGAAACACGGCGCTAAAAACCAGCTGGATGATGGAACAAATATTGGGGTCAGATCACATTGTTAACTGTTAACAATGTGATCTGACCCCTTTTTCAGGTAGCTAATCCAGCTGAGTTACTCTGCTGGTGGCACCATTTTTCGCTTTAGTCCGCAGCAGTAAGTTGCTGCTAACCTTGACTGCTTCAGTATAAGGCAACCAGCTTTGGCCCTGATCTTCGCTGTATTCAATGACTAAACCAGGCCAGGCGCTGTTGGCAAGCAATAAGCCATCCTGCAGCACTGCACCTGGTGGTGGCAGATACAAAGCCACACCGGCTTCTGCTAAACGGGGTAATTCCTTTTGGGTTAAGGTCCAGCCGAAGCGTTGCCAGTCTTGTTGTCTGGCTTTTGTGTCAGGCTTTTCAGCTTCCCACTTTGCTTTGTGCCAGGCCCGCTCAGCCAGTGCCAGCAAGCGTGGATACAGCATTTGTTCTAATTGTTCTGCTGTCCTGATCGTTTCAGTCCAGATCTGGCCCTGAATACCCAGAATATTTTCTGGTTTTTCCAAGCCTGGCAGTTCCTGACCTAGCAAAACCTCTAAATTTTCAATGACCTGGCCCTCACGGGTTTTATCGGCATTGGCGTATAAGTGATCTGGCATATAACCAAATACCTTGGCCACATCAGTAAAGCGGGAGGCCCAGTAGTAACCACGTTCCTCCGGATGCACTTCGTAAGGGTGGTCAAAATACAAATGGGTACCGTGTGACAACACCACCTGATAACCAGCATTGGCTAAACGGTGGGCGCGATCACCTACACCCCATTCCCAGATATTATCCCAGACATTGGCATACACATTTTCGTTGGCAAATTGCTGACGGTTAAAGGGATTTTTAGCGTCATACATTAAACCATCTTCCCAGCCACCTAAGGTCAGCTGTCTGTTGGCTGCCAGCTGCGCTACTTTAGCCACAAAATAAGGTTTTAAATCGGCAACACCTGCAACCCCACTGTCTGGTGTGGCTATCAGCTGAGCACAGGCAGGAGAAGCAGTCCATGAACCTGCACCAGTTTCATCTCCACCCATATGAAAGGTGCTGAGTTTTAAACCGGCCTGACGGTACATTTGTTGCAGCTCATAAATGACTTTGTCTACAAAAGCGTAAGTGGAGGGCAGGCAGACATTGATAGAGTTGTCGTTGTAGTACTGCACCGTCATGTATTTCGACTGATCCTGCGGATCGGACAACAAATACTGTGTCGCTTCAGCTTCTTTACCTTGTTCTTTCAGTGTCAGATAACGGGCCTGCATAGCTTTTACCGCAGCTCTGGCATGTCCTGGCATATCAATTTCCGGAATGATTTCGATATGGCGCTCTGCTGCGTATTTTAAGATCTCAATAAAGTCTGCCGTGCTGTAATAGCCATTGCCGTTGCCTGATGTAAAAGGGCCAGTACCCAACTGAGTCAGCAGACAGTTGCGCTCGGATAAATCAAAACAGCGATTTGCACCTATCTGAGTCAGTTCAGGCAAGCCCGGGATCTCGATGCGCCAGCCTTCATCTTCAGTTAAATGCAGATGCAGCTTATTTAACTTATAACGCGCCAGCTGATCGATCATACGTAATGTCACTTCTTTACCGTGGAAATTACGCGCCATATCGTAATGCAAACCACGCCAGCCAAAACGTGGCCAGTCGGTGATAGTCAGATTCGGTAAAACAGTACGTTCACCCTCTACCGGCAGCAATGCCAGCAAGCTTTGCACTGCATAAAAAGCTCCTGCATTATCATTGCCACTTAAGCTTATTTGTTTATCGTCGATCACCAACTGGTAACCTTCAGCTTTGTCTTTCACCGCCTTCACACCTAACGCTATATGAGGCTGATTTTTGGCTGGCGCCTTGGTGGTTAAACTAAGTGATAAGCCTGAAATTTTCTGCAGTTGTTGCTGTAAATAAGTCGCTTCAGAGGTTAAACGGCCACTGTGATAAATCACCCAGTCAGCACTAAGTTTTGTTTGGCCGCGCTGATAGCTGATTTGTTGTGGGCTGGGCACTATAGATAATTGTTCTGGTTTTTTAAAAGCCGACAGTTGCTGCTGATTCGCCACAAAACGGCTTTGGCTGGTGGCTACAGGGTATAAATCCGGCGAGGGGTTATTAAAACGCTGCAACTGCTCTGGTTTGGTATAAGCTTCAACAAAACGGCTGAAATCTTCGGTATCTGTATTGGCAAAGATTTCGGGTTTTAAGCCTTTGGCGGTAATAAAAGCCCGTGGCATCCAGTCGCTGTAACTGACCATAAAAGAAGACGGAGAAAAAGTAAGGCGTAACTGTTCACCCGGTTTTAAACCTTTAAAGTTTTTGCCAGGGCTCAGGCTATGTAAGTCGCCTTGCACATGCTGCAGTATCAAACCATGCTGCTCAGCGCCTTCCTGTTTTCGGATGGCATGAAAATACAGTGCCCAATTGCCAGCTCCTGCACTCAAAGTCTGGGATGACTTATTACTCAGAATCAGTTCAACCTGACTTTTTTGCACTGTAGCTGACGTAAAATTGCTTTTGACCGCAAACTTTAGTTCAGTATTTTTGGCAAATTCTGCAAGTTCAGCCTGAGTAAAAGCCTGAACTTGTCCGCTAAAAAAGTAACTAATACAAAGCCATAGTAGTAAAAAATACTTCATCGCACGCTCCCCTAAACAGCGGTACACTATCACCGCGGGCTATTCCCTGATGGATTTTATGTAAATGACTCTGGCATCTGGTGTCTTTCCGACGCGCAAAGTGACAGAACAATGACAAGATGGACCTCTTCTAATTGATTGATTTTAAATATAAATATATTTCATTTCTTGCTTATTTCGAAAAATTAAGCTCGATTTTTAAACAAGGGTCTTGTTATTTGTCAAAATTATTATATGCTGAATTGAAAAAATGACAACGCTGTCAATTCGGTTTTTGATGAAATAATGGACAGCAACAGGTGAAAGCTTAATCGGATCGGATTAAAGCTGACCAGCGGACAATGCAACGAGGTTGGTAGGATGACTACAGCAGTAGGCTATGATGGCCCGTTTTATTTAGGTGTAGATGGTGGAGGCAGTAAATGTCGGGTCATCATAGTCACAGAAGACAATCAGGTAATAGGTGAGGGCTTATCTGGCCCGGCCAATCCGTTACGTGGCATGAAAGTCGCAACCGACTCTATTCTGGCCGCGACCCAACAAGCTTTGACTTGTGCTGGTATGGCTTTTAAAGATATGTCCAAACTTATTGTTGGTGCCGGCTTGGCTGGCGTCAATATGCCTGAATATTATCGTATTTTCTCAGAATGGCAGCATCCTTTTGCACAGTTGCATTTAACCAGCGATTTGCATGTGGCCTGTATTGGTGCTCATCAGGGCGGTGATGGTGCTGTGATTATTGCTGGCACAGGCTCTTGTGGTCTGGCTGATGTCAAAGGCCAGTTGGTTGAAGTGGGTGGCCACGGTTTTCCTTATGGCGATAACGGCAGTGGTGCCTGGATAGGTTTGCAAATGGTGCATCATGTGCTGTTAGCCAAAGACTTATTAGGCCCACAAACACTGCTGACTGATTTGTTATGCAGTGAATTAAAGCTCAGTCAGACCCTGGCTCTGGTCGATTTCTTTATGCATGCCACTCCAACTACTTATGCCAAATATGCTCCTCTGGTATTTACTGCCGCTGATCAGGGCGATGTTTTGGCGCAGCAAATAGTGCAGCAAGCAGCGGCTCATATCAGCGCTATAGCCCAACGTTTGTTAGGTATCAATCCACCCCGTTTATCCCTGATTGGTGGTTTGGCGCATAAGTTACAGCCTTATCTGGCGGCAGAAGTGCAGCAAAAAGTGACACCGGCTTTGGCTACGCCAGAATTTGGTGCCGTCTGGTTTGCTAAACAGCGCCAGCAAAAAGCTCAACGTATTTCTTAGCTATTTATTAACAAATATTTTAACTTTAAGCAGTGAGTAACCCAATGATGACCCAAACTATTATGGCGCAGGAAGCTGCGGAAGCACCAAGCCGGATCCGTGAACAATTAGCGGCCAACGCCAGTCGCATTGCCGACATAGTAAGGTTGATCAAGCAAAAGCAGCCACGTTATGTCTATATGGTAGGTCGTGGTTCATCTGATCATGCCGGTGTCTTTGCCAAGTATCTGATTGAAATTGAAATAGGTTTACCTGTTGCAGCTGCTGCTCCTTCTATTGCCAGCGTATACAACAAACAACTGGATTTAACAGGTGCTCTGGTACTGGTGATTTCACAATCAGGCAGAAGCCCGGATATTCTGGCTCAGGTCGCCATGGCTAAGGCGGCTGGTGCTTTAGTCATTGCATTGGTGAATGATGAAACTTCACCTTTAGCTGAACAAGCCGATCAGGTGATTCCACTGAATGTGGGTGCTGAAAAAGCTGTTGCAGCGACAAAAAGTTATTTAGCTACTTTAAGTGCTTTATTGCAGTTGGTTGCCGCATGGTCTGGCAATAACCAGTTGCAGGATGCCGTAGTGAGCCTGCCTGAATTACTGGAACGGGCTATCGAATTACCTGCTCAGTTAACCGCAGAATCTCTGGACGGAGTGAAACATCTGGTGGTGTTAGGCCGTGGCCCTGGTTATGCCATCAGCCGTGAAATTGCGCTGAAACTCAAAGAAGTCTGTGGCATTCATGCTGAAGCCTTTTCCAGCGCTGAGTTCCTGCATGGTCCTGTGACTTTAGTGAAAGATCAGTTTGCTATTGTTGACGTCAGCGTAGCAGATGAAGCCAATGCCGCTCATCAGGCACAAATTGCTGAAGTGCGTAGCCGTGGTGCCCGTATTGTGCATTTGCATCATGCCGATTTGTTATCTAATCCGCGGGTATTACCACTGGCCTTATTACAGCGTTTTTATCTGGATGTTGAAGCCGTGGCACGCAGCCGTGGTGTCAATCCGGATGCGCCTCCTGGCCTGAACAAAGTCACTAAAACGGTCTGATGAGGTGTTGATGCAGCAGATTTCAGTAGCCCGGCTATTTGATGGTCAGAACTGGCAACAAAATGTCACTTTAACTATCGAAGCTGGCCGCATTCACTCGATTCAACCAGCCAATGGTGCCGTACTGCAAGGTGCTCTGGTGCCGGGTTTTATTGATGTGCAGGTCAATGGTGGCGGTGGTGCTTTATTTAATACGAATACCAGTCTCGAAGCGCTGCGCATTATGGTTAAAGCCCATGCTCAGTTTGGCAGCACAACACTTTTACCTACAGTAATCACTGATTCAGTTGCTGTGATGCAACAAGCTGCTGATGTGATAGCTCAGGCTATCGCCACTAAAGAGCCTGGTATTTTAGGGGTGCATTTTGAAGGCCCGCATTTATCTGTTCCTAAAAAAGGTGTGCACCCTGAACCTCATATCCGGCCTTTATCAGAAGCTGAGCTGGCGATTTACCGCCGCACTGATCTGGGTATTAAGCTGGTCACTGTGGCACCTGAGAACATCAGTCCTGAACAAATTAAAGAGTTAGTGAAAGCTGATGTGATTGTATGTTTAGGTCACAGCAACGCAGATGCTGCCACAGTGCAAGCCGCTCTTGCGGCAGGAGCAACTGGTTTTACTCATTTATACAATGCAATGTCGCCTTTAACTTCGCGTGAGCCGGGAGTAGTAGGGGCGGCTCTTGCCGATCCTCACAGCTGGTGTGGCATTATTTTAGATGGTTTTCATGTGCATCCGCTGGCGGTCAAAGTGGCCTTAGCGGCTAAACCCAAAGGCAAATTACTGATAGTGACAGATGCGATGTCGCCTGTGGGCACCAGTCAGACCGAATTTGATTTTTTTGACGGCAAAGTTATACGTGACGGCAATAAATTAACCAATTTAAACGGCAATTTAGCCGGGTCAGTACTGGATATGGCCAGTGCTGTGGCTTATGCCATCCAAGAGTTAGGTCTGGAACAAGGTGAAGCTGTGCGTATGGCGTCTTTATACCCAGCCGAGTTTTTAGGCATCAGCTCTGAACGTGGATTCATTCAAGTTGGAGCCAAAGCTGATCTGGTACTGCTCAATGAACAAGGGCTGGTGCAGCAGTGCTGGCTGGAAGGTCAGGCTTTTATCGAATAGAAGCTACAAATATACCCAATAAATTCAACACAATAATAATTATTAAAGCAACAGGAAGGAATTATGGAAATGACAGTCGATACCCCCAAGGCGCGTAGTGGCGTTTTGCCTATGGTCATAGTGGCCATGCTGTTTTTTGTGCTGGGTTTTGCCACCTGGCTTAATGGCTCTTTAATGCCCTATTTAAAACAAATGCTGCAGTTAACGCCATTACAGGCATCCCTGGTGCTGTTTTCCTTTTATATTGCCGTTACTTTTACCGCTTTGCCATCAGCCTGGCTGATCCGCAAAGTAGGTTATAAAAATGGTATGGCATTGGGTATGGCTATAATGATGCTGGCGGGCCTTTTGTATATTCCTGCCGCCCAAACTCAAACCTTTGCTTTGTTTTTGCTGGCTCAATTGGTGATTGGTACAGGCCAAACCTTATTACAAACAGCGGTGAATCCCTATGTAGTCAAAATTGGCCCTGAAGAAACTGCAGCTGTTCGTATCAGTATTATGGGGATTCTGAACAAAACTGCTGGTGTGGCGGCTCCTTTGGTGTTTACGGCTTTGATTGTCAGTGGTTTTACCGCTCCTGTAGATACAGCTCTGACCCCGGAACAAATTGACGCTATGGCCGCCAGCCTGGTGTTTCCTTATTTAGGATTGGCTGCCTTCTTAGGCTTATTGGGTTTGGCTGTAAAATACTCACCTTTGCCTGAACTGGAAAAAGAGTCAGGCACAGGAACTGGTGTCGAGCAGTTAAAAGCTGTTTTGGCTAAACCAGCCTTAGTGCTGGGTGTACTGTCGTTATTTGTTTATGTGGCCGTTGAAGTGATAGCGGGCGACACCATAGGTTTGTTTGCCTTGTCGCTTGGTGTTGAACGTTACACTGTGATGACTTCTTATACTATGGCTTGTATGGTCGTGGGTTACATTTTGGGTATTCTTCTTATTCCCCGGGTGTTATCCCAGCAAAAAGCTTTGGCAGTTTCCGCCGTCTTAGGCTTAGTTTTAACTCTGGCTATAGTCTTTGGCGATACCAACTCTTACTTTATTGCGAATGCGCTGCTGGTGCCTTTTGGCGGCACAGCTTTGCCAGACGCCTTGTTATTTATCGCCATTCTGGGTTTAGCCAATGCCATTGTCTGGCCTGCGGTCTGGCCTCTGGCTTTATCAGGTCTTGGCACTTTAACCAGTATTGGTTCGGCTTTACTGATTATGGGCATTGCTGGCGGCGCTTTTGGTCCATTGTTTTGGGGCCTTGCCAGCGGCACAGCTTTAGGGCAGCAGGGCGCTTATCTGGTGATGTTGCCTTGTTATGCCTTTATCCTGTTTTATGCGTTGAAGGGGCATAAGCTCACCAGCTGGAAAAGCTCTTAATTTGTTAAAGGCGCCTTTATGTCTTCACCACGTTTTTATGCGCTGGATGCGTTAAGAGGCTTAGCCATTGCCTTGATGATCCTGGTCAATACTCCAGGATCCTGGCAGCATGTCTATACACCACTTTTGCATGCTCCCTGGGATGGTTTTACCTTTGCAGATATCGTCTTCCCCACCTTTTTGTTTGTGGTGGGGGCAGCGATGTTTTATTCGCTGAAAACTGCAGTCTTATCCAAACAAAGCCTGTGGCGGGTCAGCAGCAGGGCCTTAAAGTTAATTGGTATTGGTGTGTTGCTGAACTACGTGCCTTTTAGTGTGGATCTGGCCGAATTACGTTTGCCCGGTGTATTGCAACGTATAGGTTTAGCCTATTGGCTGGCTGCCCTGTTGATATTGACGGTAAAACGCAGTTATCTGCCTTTTGTTGCTGTGGCTTTAGTGTTGTTGTATTGGTTAGCGCTGGTGCTGGGTGGTGGTGAATTGCCTTATAGCCTGGAGCACAATCTGGTGCGGCAATGGGATTTAGCCATTTTTGGTGCTGCTCATTTGTATCAGGGTTTTGGTGTGGCTTTTGATCCTGAAGGCTTCTTAAACACTCTGCCTTGTGTGGTGGCTGTCTTGATTGGTTTTGGTACAGCCTCGTTTTTACAGGGCAAACAGCAGCACCACGCCTTGCGTCTGTTATTACTGGCTGGTCTGGTTCTGGTGGTTCTGGCTTTGCTTTGGCATTGGCTTTGGCCCATCAATAAAGCCTTATGGTCCGGCAGTTATCTGGCGCTGAGCAGTGGTTTAATTTTGTTGCTGTTAGCAGCTTTGGTCTGGTGTATTGATATCAAAGGCTGGACTGGCATGGCTGAACCTTTAAAAGTCTACGGCACTAATCCACTCTTTATTTATATTTTGTCCTGGCTCTGGGCTGTGCTTATTGGCCAGTTGATTTTTATACAGGCAGAGGCTGGTTCAGTCTCTTTGTATCAGTGGGGTTTTGAGCAATTAGCTTTAGTGTTCCCAGCCAGGCTGGCGTCTTTTGTGTTTGCGCTGCTGCATGTGATTGGCTTCTGGTATCTGTCACTGCTGCTGTATAAACGCAATATAATCATTAAGTTATAAAAAACATTGTCAGGAACAATGTTTAACAATGCGAAGCATTGGCCCGTGAGGGTGAGCACCAGGGATGGTTGCGAATAAATCGGGGTCAGATCACATTGTTAACTGTTAACAATGTGATCTGACCCCATTTGACTAAAACCTGTATTCCCAGGTAGTGGCTGCAGCCACTTCGTCAGCACCTTCCGGCAATACGGGTGATTGATCCAGATAACGTAACTGCAGACTCAGCAAACCATTAAAAAATGGCCGTCTGTGTTCAGCTTTGGCTTGCCAGCTTTGTTCGCTGTTGCCCGCATCGTCATAATAATTGGCCAGATACAGATGGCCTGACCAACTGATGCCGTCATACGTCTGGTAATGATAACCAGCACTTAATACGCGAGCGTCTTTGCCATAACCGCTGCCAATCACACGGCCGTATCTGCTGTAACCCTGAGGGTATAACTCGCCCTGATAAGCACAATTACCTTTCACTACTGTATCCGGACAATCAATATAAGTATCTGAATACTCCATATTTACGGTGTGGATGCCTGAGCTATTGCCCCAGTAACTGCGAATGCCAGCCAGCAGCAAAGGGTTATCCGGTAAACCTTTTGCGTTATCATCATCGGCCAGTTCAATATAAGCCGTCAGCGGCAGATTTAGCAGATTAAAGTGGTAACTTAAGTCTAGCGCGGCTCTTTGATCAGAGTTTGCGGCAGCTTCGTCTTTATTGATAAGCATATCCCACCAGTCACCAAAGCCATTGTTTTTTCCCTGGCCACCCCATTGACTGACTCGTGATATACCCAATTCCAGAGCCGCAGCAGGTCTGAAGTTAAAACGGCCACCCCAGTAGCGGGTTTGACTGATCGGACTTTGGTGTTCACCTAAGCCGATAAAAGTAGTGAAACTCCATGGCCCTAACCAGTTCAATACTGGCAAATCTATAGGGTCCCAACCATGGCGACTTAAACGTATTGAAGGTAATGGCCTGGCGTTGTTGCTTTGCAACAAGGCGCTTTGTTGGCCTGGTCCCCACCAGGTACTGATCTGATCGACCGACAATACCCAGTTTCCTAACAAGGCCGCCAGATAGCTGTTGTCGTAGGTTAAATCCTGTTCTGTGCTGCCATCATGGCGTTTGCGGTAACGTACTTCAGAGCGGCCAGCAAAGATATCATTCTGAAACTCGCTGAACGCTGTGATACTGGCTTGGTCCTGATAGGTTTCACCAAAACTCTGAATACCCATTTGCTCTGAATTGGCTTTAAGTTTAATACCTGCAGTTTTATCACTTTCGTTGACATTCAGAGCTTTACGCACATGAGCAAGTGCAAAAGTCACTTCTTCGCTGTAGCGGCGGTTCGGAGCTTGTGCTAAATCTTTGGCAATATTCTTCCACATCAAAGGATAGGTATTAACCGGGCCGCTGATTAAACCTGCGTGAGACAAAGTTTGCAGTGACTGGCGCAGGTAGTTGTCCTGAGTATCCATCCAGGGGGTTGCTTGTGCTGACAAAGCCAGAAAAGCCAGAGTAAAAGTGCTGTACTTAAGTTTTTTCATGAGGACCAGAATCCGTATATCAAATTAAACTGCGGTAAACTTTTGCTTTAATGCCTGTTCAACATGAGAGGCGACAAAACGGCTGACATCGCCACCATGGCGGGCTACTTCTTTCACTAAAGTGGAAGAGATAAAGGTGTTTTTTTCTGAAGGTGTCATAAATAAACTGTCTAAATCCGGGTTGAGCTGACGGTTCATGCTGGCGAGCTGAAACTCATATTCAAAGTCGGCCACAGCCCGTACACCACGCAACAGCACCTGAGCCTGATTCTGTTTAGCAAAATCGGCCAGTAAACCGGAAAAACCCACTACTGCTACATTCGGCAGATCGGCAAAACATTGTTGTGCCAGTTGAACCCGTTCTGCGAGCGTAAACAGCGGTTGCTTGCTGGGGTTAGCAGCTACAGCCACTATGACCTGATCAAACAAAAGTGCAGCCCTTTGTACTAAGTCACTGTGCCCATTCGTTAAAGGGTCAAAAGTGCCGGGATAAATCGCTTTGGTTTTCATTGTTTTATGGTCATCCCTGTGCTGCTTAAATACACGACTAGAGTTTTTAATCGAATTGGCGTTACTATAGCAAATTAATAAAAAATAAATAAAAAGAAATACGCGGATGGATAAGAAGCTAAGAACCAAAGACAAGATACTGCAGGCGAGTATCGAGTTATTTAATCAGCAGGGTGAACGTTGTATCACCACCAATCATATAGCGGCGCATTTGGGTATCAGCCCTGGTAATCTGTATTACCACTTTCGTAACAAAGAAGACATAGTGCGGAATATTTTCCGCGAATACGCCAAGTTACTGGATAGCAGGCTACAACCGCCCAGTCAGCCATCAGAGGCCCTGGATTCGTTGGCCCAGTATCTGGATGTGGTATTTGAGCTGATGTGGCGTTTTCATTTTTTTTACGCCAACCTGCCAGATATTTTGTCGCGGGACCAAGCCTTGCAGCAGGATTACCTGGCAGTGCAAAAGGCGGTGTTAGCAAAAGTGATTTCTGTACTCAGTGCATTAAAAAAGGCAGATGTGATTGCGATAGATGATGCCGATATTGCCAATTTCGCTCATACCATCAAGCTCGTGGTGACCTTCTGGATCAGTTACTTAAAAACCCAGGAGCCGCAGACTGTGATGAGTAAAGAACAGGCTTATCTTGGGGTATTAAAAGTGCTGCTGTTATTTAAGCCTTATGCCACAGCTCAGGCTCTGCCTCGTATCGAAAAACTGCAGCAGCACTATCAGGCTTTGTCTGGTGATCAGACTATTTAACGGTCCGCTGGCAACTATTTGCTACGCAACTAATCCGATCTGCAGCCTTTTCTGACAGAAAAGCGCTGCATCGCCCCGACATAGTGATTACAATACGGCGGATTTTACCAAGCCCTCAGCCTTTCTGGAGAAAGTTATGCGAACGACTCCTTTCCTTGCACACTTACAACAACAAATAGAAGACGTAAAAGTGCAAGGCCTGTACAAAGCCGAACGAGTGATCAGCTCGCAGCAACAAGCAACAGTGACCGTAGGTCATGAACAAGTCTTAAATTTTTGTGCCAACAACTACTTAGGTTTAGCCAATAACCCGGAGCTGATTAAAGCCGCCCAGCAAGGTCTGGATTCCCACGGTTTTGGTGTGGCTTCTGTACGTTTTATCTGTGGTACTCAGGATATTCACAAAGAACTGGAACAAAAAATCAGCGGCTTTTTAGGCACTGAAGACACTATTTTGTATTCCTCTTGCTTTGATGCCAACGGTGGTTTGTTCGAAACCATTTTAGGTGCTGAAGACGCGGTGATTTCCGATTCGTTAAACCATGCCTCTATTATCGACGGTGTGCGTTTATGTAAAGCCAAACGTTACCGTTATGCCAATAACGATATGGCCGAATTAGAAGCTCAGTTGAAACAAGCAGACGCAGATGGCGCCCGTTTTAAACTGATAGCCACAGACGGCGTGTTTTCTATGGATGGCGTGATTGCTGACTTAAAATCCATTTGTGATTTAGCCGATAAATACAATGCGCTGGTGATGGTCGATGACAGCCATGCTGTAGGTTTTGTTGGTAAAAATGGCCGTGGCACTCACGAATACTGCGATGTGCTGGACCGTGTTGATATTATTACCGGCACTTTAGGCAAAGCTTTAGGTGGTGCATCAGGTGGTTACACCTCAGGCAAAAAAGAAGTGATTGAATGGTTACGCCAGCGTTCACGTCCTTATTTATTCTCTAATTCTTTAGCGCCTTCTATTGTCACAGCGTCCATCAAAGTACTGGATTTACTGGCAAACGGTGACGCCCTGCGCGCTAAATTGTGGGACAACGTCAGTTACTTCCGCGAAAAAATGTCAGCCGCTGGTTTTACGCTGGCAGGCAAAGATCACGCTATTATTCCTGTGATGTTAGGTGATGCCAAAGTAGCAGCTGAAATGGCGCGTCGAATGCTCGCTGAAGGTATTTATGTGGTGGGATTCTCTTTCCCTGTAGTGCCAAAAGATCAGGCGCGTATCCGCACTCAGATCTCTGCTGCTCACGACAAAGTACATCTGGATAAAGCCATCAGCGCCTTTATCCGTATTGGTAAAGAAATGGGCGTAATTGCCTGAGGACGCCATGATGAAAGCATTAGCAAAATTAAAAGCAGAACCTGGCATTTGGCAAACCGAAGTCGAAATGCCAAAAGTAGGCCCGAATGATGTTCTGATCAAAATCAAAAAAACCGCTATTTGTGGCACAGACGTGCATATCTACAAATGGGATGAATGGGCACAAAACACTATTCCTCATGGCATGGTGGTGGGTCACGAATATGTCGGTGAAGTAGTAGATATGGGCTCTGAAGTGCGTGGTTTTGCCAAAGGCGACCGTGTATCAGGTGAGGGCCATTTAGTTTGTGGTTTCTGCCGTAATTGCCGCGCTGGTCGGGTGCATTTATGTCGCAACACCATAGGTGTGGGCGTAAACCGTGAAGGTTCTTTTGCTGAATACCTGTCTATCCCGGCTTTTAACGTCTTTAAAATTCCGGACAATATTCCGGATAATATCGCTGCCATCTTCGACCCATTTGGCAACGCAGTGCACACAGCTTTGTCTTTTGACTTAGTAGGTGAAGACGTATTAATCACTGGCGCTGGCCCTATCGGTATTATGGCCGTCGCAGTCGCGCGCCATGTCGGTGCCCGTCATATTGTGATCACTGATGTGAACCCATACCGCTTAGAGCTGGCCCGTAAAATGGGTGCTACCCGTGCAGTGGACGTCAGCAAAGAAGATTTAAAAGACGTGATGAAAGAGCTTGGTATGACCGAAGGTTTTGACGTAGGTCTGGAAATGTCCGGTGTGCCTTCGGCCTTTCGTAGCATGTTAGACACCATCAACCACGGTGGCAAAATTGCCATGCTGGGTATTCCACCTTCAGATATGGCGGTGGACTGGAACAAAGTGATTTTTAAAGGCCTGGTGATCAAGGGTATTTATGGTCGCGAAATGTTTGAAACCTGGTACAAAATGGCCAGCTTAATTCAGTCAGGCCTGGATTTAAGCCCAATAGTCACCCACGAAATGCCAATGGAAAACTACAAGGAAGGTTTTGAGATTATGTGCTCAGGTCAGTCCGGCAAAGTGATCCTGAACTGGTAATTTTACAGGGTCAGAGCTTTGCTCTGACCCTCTACAGTCTTCATCTTAGCTCAACCTCTTGTTTTAACTCCTGTATGGCCTCTGTTTCTCTTTATTGTTCCTGTTATCAGTGTTTTACACACAAATGCTAGCGTAATTGCCAGTCATTTTATAAATAGGAATAGATCTCATTTTAAAATGATAATACGATCTGTTATCATTCGCTTCATTATCTAGCCAGCCGTAGAATTGTGATGTTAAGCGTACTTTTTTTATCTTCTGCTTCATTAATGTCTGTTGTTGACGGTCATGAAGTAATGACAGTATTGGGCAAGCAACAGGAATATCAGCTAACGCAGCAGCCTGATGTGCGTGTGATTTCCCGTGATGATTTAGTGCGTTATGGTGATCAGTCCCTGGCTGAAGCTTTATCCCGTCAACCAGGTATTTTGCTGAGCGGCCCACCAGGCAAAGGCAAAGATCTGCGTTTAAAAGGTCTGGATAAAGGCTATTCGCAAATTCTGATTAATGGTAAGCCAGTGCCAGGCAATGGTGAAAAACGCGAATTTGATTTAAGCAGTATTCCTCTGGCATGGGTTGAGCGCGTCGAAGTATTACACGCGTCTGATGCCACTGTGTCTGGTGCAGGTATAGGCGGGACTCTGAATATAGTTTTAAAAGATCACAGATCCAACAGCGAAGTGCAACTCAGTGCCCGTCGTTTGGATGGTAATGATGTGCTGCCTGCCGGCTCATTAAGCCATGCGTTTCAGTTGGACCAGTTGTCGGGTCGTGTTGGTATTGATTATCTGGAAGGTGATGCAGATAAATTTAAGTTAAAACAGAGTATTAATGCCAAAGGTGAACAAAGTGCCACTGAAGAAAACGAAGATCGTACAGATAAAAGAACAGCTTTAACGACCGACTTGCAATACAACTTCGCCGATGATTCCCAATTCAAAGTTCAGGGACGCTACAGCAAAAAGAACGAAGCCAAAGACAAAACCAATGTTACCTATAAGCTGACTGCTATAGATAAAACAACAGTGGAATTGGAAGATAAAGACAATGTGGCCCAATGGTTTGATAGCAGCTATAGCAGAGCATTGGGGGAGGCTTTAATTAGCCTTGAGACCAGTTATCGGGATCAGCAGGAAGACAAAAATAAACTAAAAACCGAAACGGACAGTAAAGGCAAAGAAAAACGTGACACCGAGCTGGAAGAAAAGCGCGAGCAACTGCGCACTGTTGGCCTGAAGTATGGTGCCAAGGAGCTACAGCTTGGTGTAGAACAGCAATGGCGTAACAGATACCGACTGAAGTATAAAAATGATGTATTAAGTGGCAACAAAGACAGCTATGACTTTGATGAGCAGCAGTTATCCTTGTACGGTCGCTACAATCTGAAAACTGACTTTGGTAAATGGAGCATGGGTTTACGTGCGGAAAAACAGCAACGTGACGCCTTCTTAAATGAACAGGATTTCAGTTCAGACTCAGGCTGGGATCTGTTGCCTAATCTGAAATACCAACTTGGGCTGGGCAACGGTTTCCAGCTCAGAGCATCAGGTAGCCGCACTGTACGCTGGCCAAAATTTGACGATATGGTGCCTTTTGTGGAATCTAAATCTGGCACTTTGACCGATCCTGACAAAATGGGAAATCCGGATTTGCAACCAGAGCAAGCCTGGGGCGCTGACTTAGCTTTGGTCTGGCGCGAAGAGCAAAAAGAGCTGGAGATCTACGCCAACAAAAGATGGGTGGATGATTTGATCATCAGCAATACAGCTCTGGATGAAGTCTCTGGTCGTTATGTGCAAAAGCCAACGAATTTAGAATCAGGCCAGACCCAGGGCTGGGGTAGCCGTGTGGCTGTGCCACTGATTAGCGAGTTCTGGGTAGCTGTCAGTGTAGACTGGCAACAAATAGATGCCAGCAGCAGTGGCAGTGAGTTTAAACAAGTTCCTCAAATGTATGGGAAAATGACCTTAGACTGGCGGCCTGAAACCAGTTGGCAGGCCGGTTTGTCTTTAGGATTCCAGGACAAAACAGAAAAAACTGAACTGACTGCAACACAAAAAAGCATTGAAATGGAAAAAGCCATGACGACTTTAGATGCTTATGTCAGCTATCAGTTTGAAAATGGTGCACGGGTCAATTTGTCGGCTTTAGGGCTGAATGACCCGGAAAAACGCAAAACTAAAAGCACTTATAATCTGGCTGGTGCAATTACACAGCAGGATTCTGAGTGGGAACAAAGTGCCCGTGAGTGGGTGCTTAATGTCAGTATGCCGTTCTAATTAAAAGGAAAAACTATGTGGCGTAAATTACATTTGTGGGGCGGCATTTTATTAGCTTTGCCTATGTTGATTGTGGGTGTCAGTACTTTATTTATTGCTCATGGTGAGGCATGGGGTGCTAAGGAAATCAAGTTTGGCGAGCCATCTGCACAGATGGATTACAAGGCTCTGTTGCCTGTTACCGATGGCTATTGGCTTGCTGGCAAATATGGGTTGACCTTGTTTAACAGTGCAGGTGAAAAACAACAGCATGTATTGCCAGACATCGATGTCAGAGCGGTGCGCCAGCTGGATGGTCAGCTTTATGCCGCCACCAAAATGGGTTTGTATCAGCTGCAAGGCAGTGACTGGACTCAGTTGTACAGTGAAGATATCAGTGATGTCGCCAGCCAGGATGGACAATTATGGCTGTTAGCAAAAGATCAAGGTGTGTTGGTGCAGCAGGGGGGGCAGTGGCAAATGAAGCTTGCGCTGGAAAAAGGCAAAAGCGCTTATGATCTGAACAAGCTGATGAAACATTTGCACACAGGCGAGGCCTTATTGGGAAAATATGACTGGATCTGGATGGATCTGCTGGGTTTTTATTTGATTGTGTTTTCAGTAACAGGAATATGGCTGTGGTGGCGTCGTTCGGCCTGATAGGGCTTACTCTTGTGTTAGCCGCTATGGTGATTTATTTCACCGCAAGCGGCTTCTGGCGTATTTATCTGCAGCAGCAACAACAAAAGCGGTTGCAGCTTAAACTTGCGCGGGTGAAACGGCAGGGCCAGTATCTGAAGTTATGGCTGCAACACCCTGATGGCTTGTTATTACCCAAAGCCAAAGCAGGTCAGCATATCTTGCTTTATGGCAAAGATTTACAGGGCAAACCTGTCAGTCGGGCTTATTCGTTGGCGCAGGATTGCAGTCAGCAACGTTATTACCAACTGGTGATTAAAGCTGAAACGGATGGCCGTTTGAGTCAGGCATTATTTCAGCATTTAAAAGTGGGGGATCTGGTTGAAAGCTCTTATCCACGTGGCCATTTTTTATTAAACCGCTCGCGCCAGCCATTGGTTCTGGTGGCCGGCGGCGTAGGTATTACCCCTATGCTGGCTATGGCTTATGCCGCTATCCGGCAAAAACGTCAGGTGTTTCTGGTGTACCAGGCGCGCCGTCTGGAAGATATCGTATTTTACCCTTTACTGCGGCGTTTACCCCGTTTACAACTTCGTATTGCACTCACTCAACCGCCAGTCGATTGGCAAGGCTTTAAAGGCCGTATTGATGCCGGATATTTATACAAGCTGGCAGGCCCGCAGGCTCAGTATTACTTCTGTGCTTCTGCCAAAATGACAGAGCAGCTGATTTATGATTTAGGCATTTTAGGTGCGCAGTATTGCTATGCTGAGCTCTTTAGTGCATCTGCAAGTGAACAAAGTTTCCCTATTGAAATCAATGGTGTATTTGCTGACAGTCAGGGCCATAAATCAGTACTGGATGCTATTCTTGCCGCTCGTGTGCCGCTGAATTATGACTGCAAAGGTGGCTCTTGTGGCCTTTGTAAAGTTCGGGTTGTCAAAGGGGAATACCAGCAGGTGCTGGAACCCAGTATCAGCTGCAGTGCCGACGAAGTATTGGCTTGTTGCATTCAGCCGACTTCGGCTTTGGTGCTGAGTGCGGATATTCAATCTGAAGAGTCATCACCAGAGCAGTCGACAGGTCTGGAACCTGCTGCAAGCAGCCATTGATGTATACCGCAAAACCTTTCCCTGCTGGCTGTTCTCTCTACCTTGAGATTTAAAGCTTTCGCTTTTGGCGAGCCACTTTCTTTTGCTTCGCCAAAGGCGATCCCAGGTCGCAGCGACAACGCTTGCGTTGAACAGCTTTAGCTGGCCCCGAAGGGGTACGAACGAAGTGAGTATAAAGCCCAGCCCAAAATCGTGTGTCCAGGGCGGCTGGGTAACTTGCTCGTCGCTAACGACTCCTCATTCAAACAGTCCCAGCCTTAAAACCTTGGACCCCCAATTTTTTCTGGGTTCATTCGGGCTTTCGGTAAGCCAACAATTTGGCTTGCCGCCGAATGGACGTACTGAGCTCAGCGAAGTACCGGAACCGCCCCCTAATGGGGGACTGGTGCCATTAGTTGGTATAGGCTTTTCTGATTGGCAGCTAAGAGCGAATTGCACTTGTCCAGAACAGAGGGTCTCAAAAAAACGAATGTCGGCTTTGCTCTTTTTGCAAACATTCGTTTTTTTGAGCTTCGAAGGTTAAAGGATGTTTTACCAAACCAACATCAGTTAACCAGGCATTAAGGGGAGAACACTGCAGAAAATCCGCTGTTGGCCAGCTAAAATTGCGCGTTAAAATCGTCAGGACATCAGACCTTTCGCCTCAGTTATTTATCTATAGATTAATTTTTTAAAATTTATAACTTCCAGTTTATCTGTAAAGTTAATTTAATTAGAATGTTGTTCTGTGAATTAAATAAGTAAGCTAAAATGTGATAATGTCTTTTATGAATGAGTTTATGAGGCGTTAATATGTCAAAAAATAATATAAATTCCCTCGCAGCATCACTGCCAGAGCTCGTTCAAGAGCGCATCAGGCTTCAGCAGCTAATGGCTCATTTGGACGAAAGCATACAGGCAAAATTGCAGCAGTCAGCAATAGACGGGTATAGACCGGTGAGCAGCGAGTCAGTGCAATCCAGCATAGAGGCGCACAGAGGTGATCTTTCTATCTCTGATTTGGTAGCTTTTGCTGGTGTATCGATGCAAACCTATTACAACTCGATACAGCGGGTGGATGTGGTATCTGTAGGCAAGCTCAACAGTCTGATCGGTGCTGTTGGTTTGCAGCTTTTTATTGGCAAGCGTCAGGGGAATAAATAATGGACGCCCCCACAAGAATAGGTTTTGTGTACTGCAATGATAGATTGGCGGGGACTATCACTGAGTATTCGGTTCAGGCTGGTTACGAATATGAATTTCGTTATGATACGAATTACTTGCAAATCGGACTCGCCAGGATAGGCAACAACCTCCCACTGACTGACGCACCATTGCGCAAAAACCATCTCCCGGCATTTTTCACCAATTTAATGAGCGAGGGGTGGGTAAAGCGCCATCAGGCACAGCTGGCCAGACTCGATGTAGATGATAAATTTGGCCTTCTGCTTGCGCATGGTGCAGAGCTTATCGGACCGATCAGGGTGCTTCCGGGTCTGCTGAAAAATGAAGAAGCAGGCCGTATACCAGAGCAACCACAGAAAAACCTAAAAGGTTTCACCATCGACTTTGCCAGAGATGAATTTAATGAAGTGGCCATCAGGTCGTTAGGCAGAGCTTCCATTTCAGGTGTTCAGCCTAAAATGTTTCTCACTCATAAAGCTGGCGCCAGGAAAACATTGACAGCAAGTGTAGGTATGGGTCCGTACATAGTGAAACCATCTCCACGAGATTTGCCCCATTTAGCGGTCAATGAATTTATCATTATGCGGCTATGCCAGTTGGTTGGGTTCAATGTAGCAGATCATGCTCTTGTCCCCTTTTCCTGTGGTGAACTGGCCTACGTGACAGGTCGGTTTGATTTGGACACTGCTGGCAGAAACATCGGATTCATCGAAGATTTGGCCTCTGTTATGGATGTTTCGCCCGGGAATAAAAGTAGCGAGGCATTATCCTACGAATACGCATTGAAAGTTGCCCATGCAAGCTGCGGTTACCACGCTCAAGTGCTTCGGGATGGTTTTTTGCAGGTGCTCATGGCGTACCTGGTTGGGAATAACGATTTACACCTGAAAAACCTGAGCCTGGTCAGGCCGCTCGATAGTGATACTGCGACCGGATTTTCAAAAATCTATGACATGGTATCAGTAGCGCCATACAAAGAGTACGACGGATCAGAGCTAAGTATCTGGCTCATGGAAACTGAGGTAAAAGACGCCAAAAGCACCAGTTCATACGACAACTACGGCTATTACACTGAACATGACTTTGTTGCGTTTGCCGCTCAACTGGGGCTGGACCAAAAGGCCGCTAAGAAATTGATCCATTCTTTGGTTAAAAAGATGTTGCAAAATTTGGACAAGGCTTTTGAAAGTGTGGCTGGTTTTGAAGACCTAAAGCTCGTCATGTTCAAACGCATTCAAGCGCGAATGGAAACGATGTCACGTCCTTGGTTGTAATGTGTCAACCGACGTTTAGATTGATAAGGCATGAATGTCAGCAACGGATCAAAAGCTAATTTTTGAAAACTACAATGCAAATGTTAGCTATTGGCACAAAGTGACGATACAGACGAACTGATGAAACGACAGGACAACTGCATTAGCAGACGCTGTCCAGCAGGGGGAAGGCGGGATTTCAGCAAGTCAGTCGTCCGACTTGCTGCCGAATGAACGGGTTTTGCTCTGCAAAACCCCGGTAGCGTGCAGGAGCCTATAGGGATGTATCTACGGCGTGTCTGCGTTGCAGTTGACCGAGCTGTTAGAGTTGAATCTTTGCAGGTCAATGTTCGGAGATGCCTGAAATGTGATCTAAAGCCCCACGCAAAGTCGCTACTAAATCCGGTGCTTTTTGCTGTAAACGTAGTTGCTGGAATAAGACTTCAGCTTCAACGTATTGCAGTTTCAGGTAACTAAACCATTGTTTAATACGGTTGGAATAATACAGTCCTTTGTCGCCTGCTATTTCATAGTCCGAGTACTGCAACAGTAGTTCCAGCACTTGTGGCCATGGCATTTTTTGATGAGTAGCAGTAGCAAAATGCTGCTTGATATCACGGGCTAAACCCGGGCTGGCTAAAGCGCCACGGCCGAGCATTAAATCAGTGCTGCCGGATTGTTCCAAGCACAAGGTCGCGTCTTCCGGTGTCCAGATTTCGCCATTAGCCACGACATTCAGAGGAATAGTCTGGCGGATTTGTTTGATCCATGGCCAGTAAGCTGGCGGTCTGTAACCATCACTTTTGGTGCGGGCATGCACTGTCAGTTCAGTTGCTCCTGCTTCATAAATAGCGCGGGCGTTGTCCAGAGTTAAGCTGGTATCGTCAAAACCTAAGCGTATTTTTGCTGTGACCGGAAATTGTGCTGGCACAGCGTCACGCACCGCTTTAATGATTTGGTACAGGGTTTCGGTTTCTTTTAAAAGTACAGCGCCACCACGGCTTTTATTGACTGCTTTGGCCGGACAGCCAAAATTCAAATCCACACCAGGAGAGCCCAATTGCACTGCACGCACTGCGTTTTCGGCAAGCCAATGCGGTTCCTGGCCTAATAGCTGCACCCGAACCGGCACACCGGCTGGAGTCACCCCACCTTGTTTTAACTCAGGACAAATACGGGTAAAAACCCGACTTGGCAGCAGTTGGTCCACGACCCGGACAAATTCAGTGATGCATAAATCAAAACCACCAATACGGGTTAACATATCCCGCATTAAATGGTCCACCACGCCCTCCATTGGGGCTAAAACAATACGCATCTTGATAAATTCCTCTGAATAAATAGCTGCTTATACCCAAAGTAATTGAATTCGCAGGGAGGCGACAAGCGAGCGAGACCCCAGGAGCATAGTAGTCCTATGTGACTGGGGCGAGTGGCGCAGTCAACAAAGCTGCGGTTTCAAGTACGAAGGGGATATTAAGCATGGTATCTATTCGGCACACCTTGTTGTTGCAGGTAGTCGCCTAAGTCGTGCAGCGTCAGTTCATCCAGTTCCAGAATATCCAGAATGGTGGCTTTATACTGATCCCATTCCGGATCCATATCTAAATCCAGCAATATTTTGCTTTCATCTGTCATATGCTCAGCCAGTTTCAGCAGCGCAAATAAACGTTTTTCGTAAAGATCATCAGAGGCCAGGATCAAGGCATGGCTATGGTGATACGCAATCACATTGGTTAGTTCAGGCGCCAGGCCCCAGGACTGAGCAATCATATAACCCAGTAATTCGTGAGTGGTCTGAAAATTCTGATCTTCAGCGTCTGACATGCTGTAACCTGCCAAATGAGCTTGTTTCAGCACTTTGGCATAATCTTTAAACTGACTGCTGATCAGCAGCATGCCAGCGTTATGGAATAAACCTAAGCTGTAGGCATCGTCAGCGCAATCTGTGCCATAACGCAGTTGTTGAGCTAACAAAGTGGCTGCGTTGGCTACATTCGCCGCGCTTTGCCACAGGCTTTCAGTAAATCTGTCCGTCCGGCCTTCACTTAAGGTAAAACGCAGCACGACTGAGCTGACTAATTTAATCACCCGGTTTAAGCCTAAAAACTTACAGGCATGTTCTACTGAACTGATTTTACGGCGTAAACCAAAATACACCGAGTTCACCACTTTGAGGGTAAAGCCAGCTATGCCTACATCTTGATTGATCAGTTCAGCAATACGTTTGATATTGGGATCATCACTTTCAATTTCTGCTTTGATACTAAGTAAAACAGTGGGCTGAGGAGGAATAGTAAAGCCGCTTAATGCTTTTTCTACCTCGGCCATATTAATTGCTTTTGCCATGCTGCGGTTCCGGCGTATTGAGTGATGGAATAAAGTGCATATAGTAAGAGGCCTGTGCGTAAAAAGCAAAACGGGATCCGCAGATCCCGCTCAGGCAGAGCAGGGATCAGCTCTTTTTCAGTTGTTTTTCCAGATCTTTTAATTCATTTTTCAACCGTTTATCAGTTTGTGACTGATTCTTGATATGCGGCAGCAGTTCCCGGGCTTTAGCTTGCTGCTTTTGCAGCAGATAAATTTGCGCCAAACGTAGCTGAGCCCAGCCCGTTTTCGCATGATCACTGTCTTGATAAAAAGCTAAATAACCCTCTAACGCCTGCTGGCCAGTTTGTGGGTTTTGTTGCTCTGTTGCAGCTAAACGGCCCAGATGATAGAGGTAACTTTGTTGCTCCGCTAAATCCGTCGTGGCCGCTGCAGCTTTTTGGTATTGAACAAAAGCTTTGGCCGGTTCCTTGTTTATGCTGAGCAAATTGCCATAGGCAGCTAATAAAGCCGGGTGGTCCGGATACTGTTGCAGCTGTTGTTCGCTGAGTTTCAGGGCTTCTGGTAGTTTATCGTCATCCATCAATACTTCAATGCTCGCCAATGCGCCGTCTGGCTGATGTTTTTCTGCCATAGCTTTGGCCAGTTTTTTTGCTTCTTTGGTATCACCACCAGCTATCGAAGGGGCCTGCAGATAAAAGCCAATCAGGATGTGTTGGATTTCTAAATTTTCTGGTGCTGCAGCCATGGCTTCTTTCAGCAAAGCTAAACCTTCTTTGGCGTAAGAGGCTGCGGAAAAAATACTGCTGTCCTGTGCCAGATTAAACTGATTTAACGCCGCAAGACGCAGCAGTTCCGCATCTTTTGGATAGTGCTTTAACGCCTGATTGGCCAGTTGCTCTGCTTGTTCAGATTGCCGTAACCCCAACATAGTTTGCAGCTGCAAAACCAGCAATTCTTTGTTCGCCAACTGAGGGGCCTGACCCAGTTGCTGTTGTAGCTGGCTGAATTTATCTCGCTCCAGTAATAGATCATAGGAACTGACATCGCTGGCAAATAAGGGGAAGCTGCTTAAAGCGGCAATTAAATACAAGGCTTTCATAAAAATTCCTGTCATAAAGATTAACCCTTATTTAACAGGAGTTGAGTATGCATTTACAATAGGCCGAAGGTCACTTTTTCCGGCGGCAGCGCTCTGAGCAATATTTCACTTCAGGCCAGTTTTTTTGCCATGATTGAAGCCAACTGAAGGCTAAGCCACAGCAAGCGCAGATTTTATGGGGCAGATGTAATTTATGGTGGGTCATACAAGCTCCGTTTTAGCAGACTACGGAGCTGACAGAGAAAAGGATCGGTTAGGAATCCAGATAAGGCCGGCCTGACATCATTTGTGTCGCCAGCTGTGATTCTGCGTCATCGTCCTTTAATTCCAGTGTGGCAAACTGTACATCAAACTGAATTAAATCATCGTCCGGCAATAACTGAGCTATCAGTTTATCCGGCACCTGACCCACCTGACGGTAAGCGTTGATAGCCACCTGAGCCGCCTGTTCCATCAACTGGAAAAATTGACCCAAAGGAAACTGCTGGAAGATTTCCGCATCCAGTTGTGCCCAACCTAATAAATCACCGCTGATACTGCCATCTGCATGATCGGTAAATAACATAGAGACAGCCGGAAAAGGCGGGTTTTCACCGGATTGGTAGTTGTCCAGATCCTGCTCGTCAAACACCAGTATAAAACCAAATCCCGGGCAGCCTTCGGCGTCCATATCATCAAAAGCAGGATCATAAATTAAATACAAGGGACTATCTGACATGGGTATTCTGTTTCCAAACCAACAAGGCGCGCTATTTTACCTAAGCTTGGGCTGGAGCTAAAGCTGTAATTGTTAACTTGGTGTTTTAATGCGGTATTTAGCTGCTTTGGCTGATTGTTTCTTCGTCAAATACCTGCAGTTCGGCGGATCCGGCATAAGCTATGGTACTCAAGGCGTGTCAGCTGGGCTACTATAGCGGCATCAATCTGAAGTTTGAGCAGTAACGGAGTGACCCATGAGTGAATTCAGTCGTATTTCAGTAGCCACAGCGCTGCAGCAGATAGAACAGCATAAAGCTGTAGTGGTAGATATTCGTGATGAGCAAAGTTATGCCTCTGGCCATATTGCCGACTCCTTCCATTTAACCAACGGCAGTCTGAATCAGTTTATCCAACAAACTGAGTTTGAAACTCCTGTGGTGGTGGTTTGTTATCACGGCAATTCCAGTCAGGGTGCTGCTCAGTACTTAGCACAACAAGGTTTTGAAACTGTATTCAGTATGGATGGCGGTTTTGAAGCCTGGCGTCAGCAACTGCCTTTTGTTACAGATTCCCATGATTAAGATTGGTGACTTTGCCTCTTCCGCTGCGGCTTTGAGTCTGGCTGATTATTGTAAAAGTCAGCAACTGGATGTCAGTGTGGTGGTGCATTCTGCTGAGCAGGCTGAGCTTTGGTGTGCACCTGAACATGCTGAACTGGTAGTTGCCGAGTTAGAACGCTTTTTGTTAAATCCTTATGCCGACCGCTATCAGGCTGCGGCATGGGACAGGGCAGAAGTCGTGGACTCAGGGACAGGTTCAGCTGGTTTATCCGGTTATTGGCAACAGTTATGGGCTAATGGTGGCTGGTTTTGCCATCTGGTCTGGTTGTCAGCCTTGCTGGTGTATGGCTGGCAACAAGTGGATCCCTGGTCCGCTTTGGCTGCCTTGCAATTAAAACCTGAATTGGGGCTTAGTCTGGAACAAGGCTGGCGTTGGTTTACGCCGGGCTGGTTGCATTTTTCCGGCTCTCATCTGGTGTTTAATCTGATCTGGGTCTGGTATCTGTTGGGGCCACTGGAGCTGAAGTCAGGCCGTGTGGTCGCTATTAGCCTGACCTTGTTGGTGTTGTTGTTTTCCAACCTTGCACAGTTTGTGATGGTTGGTGCTCACTTTGGCGGCATGTCAGGCCTGGTCTATGGCTTATTTGGTTTTTATTGGATCTGTGGCTGGTTAAAACCGAACTGGGGTTTGCAGATCAGCACTGGCTTAATAGGTTTTATGCTGATTTGGCTGGTGATTGGGTTTTTTGATCTGCTGTGGATTTCGATGGCAAACTGGGCACATTTAGCAGGCTTACTGACAGGCATGTTTTGTGCGGTTTTACTGGTAGCAGCAAACAAGGTTCTCACCGTACAGCGCTGAATGTACGGTGAGCCAGACACAAGTGCTTAGTGGTACAGATATTTAGTAAACAAAACGTCTTTTAAAATATCCTGACCTGTCTCTTTTTTCAGGGTATCGCGCAGCTGATTCAGAATTTTTAAGCGAATTTCTTCGCGCCCTGTTAATGAACGGATGGTGTCGCCATTTTCACGACCAAAAGCGAACACAATTTTATCCAGGATCAGTGGTTCGTGATGCTCTATCACATCCAGATACTTTTTATCCATAATCATCAACTCCATAGTCACCCGTACATAACCCAGATTTTCAGTAGTGGGAGTGATGTAGTTAGTGACTATATCCGGATCAAAACCAAAATAAGCATAATTGACTTTCATAGGTGCATTGGCCGCACTCTGAGCCCAGAGACTTTGACTTAACAATAAAAAAACAAAACAAGTCAGCGCTTTTTTCATCCGGTTTACTCTTTCATTTTTATCAAACATTCAAAAAAGGATCTTACCCGAAGGTCCGACGTTAAGCTATCAAAGCTGGCATTTCTTTTGCCAGCCGCAAACGTTGCGCCACCATTTTTCCGGTCAGAGCGAAACCAAGCAACTGACCTGATGGGCTCTGAAATCTTGCCAGCCAATCCATACCTTGCCCTTCATAGACCCAGTCGCCTTGTTGTTCTTTTGCAGCAGGCCAACTGACAACAGCCAAAGCTGGCGATTTAACTATCACCGGCATGACAGGAAATTGCACTGCTGTGATTGTGCCTGTCAGAGTCAGGGCTAAAGCTCTGGCAGATAAACTAATAGGCTGAATATACATCAGGTTATAGCCACAGATTTCTGCACAGTCGCCCAAAGCATAGATATCAGCGGCTGAAGTTGCCAGAGTCTGATCCACTTTTATACCTTTGCCGCAGTCTATCCCTGCGTGCATCGCAAGCTGCAGCTTTGGCTTTACCCACAGCAGATAAAATCAATTCTGTGGTCAGGTTGCGGCCATCAGTAAGCTGAAGGTGTAATTGCTGTTGGGCAAGCTGAGCATCTTTTATCGACGCTCCCCAATAAAATTCAACCCCTAATGCTGTTAACTGCTGCTGTAAAAGCTCACCCAGTGCAGGCGGCAGAAGTTGGGCTAAAGGCTGATGCTCCAGCGCTATCACTGACACCTGAAAACCTGCTGCAGCTAAATCATTAGCATATTCAATGCCAACTAAACCTGCGCCTAACACTGTAATTTTTTGTTTGTTCTGGCTTTGTTGCAAAAAATGTTGGTAGTCCGCTAAGTCATTCACTGACCAGACCAGGCCTTCAGTTGCAGCTGGCAGTAATAGTTTCACCGGGCTGGCTCCTGTGGCCAGCACCAGTTGCTGATACTGGATCAGTCCTTTGTTGGTCAGTACCTGATGCAGTTCCGGCTTAATTTGCTCTGCACTACAATAAGGCCATACCTCAATATGTAGCTCTGCTGCCATTTGGGCCGCGGTTTTCTGGACCAGGTCGCTGGCATTTTTTTGTTTGCTAAAGCCGTTGGATAACAAAGGTTTGGAGTAATAATCAGCGCTGTCGCTGCTGATCAGGCAGATGCTGCGATCCGGGTCTAGTTTACGCAGTTCTTTGGCAAGGCTATAACCAGCGTAACCTGCTCCGACAATTAAAGTGTGGTAATGAGTCATAACAAAAGATGATCAATAAAATAATAAGCTTATGGTAATCAATTCCTGCCACAAAGGCATTAAATCAGGTTAAATACCAATACGATGGCAAAATTGTTATGATGCGCGGCAACTTAGTTGCAGTTTAATTTTATGCACAGCACAGACAGTCTTTTTCAATTGAATGCAGAGTGGCAAAACGCCGGACAACTGCCATTTCCCGCCGCTTTTGAACCCTGGTTGTTATGTCAGGGTTCATTAACAGCACTACTGAAAAGTCATTGCCAGAGTTTCAGGCTGGAATTGGTGGCTGAGCATTGGCAAAGGCTGCCAGATTTTTTACAGCAACAATGGCAACAAGCTGTGGGTTTAAAACGCGATGTGATCCTTTGGTGTGATGGTAAACCCTGTGTCTATGCACAAAGCTGGTTACCTGAATCTACTCTGGAGCAGATGGAGCCTTTAGCTCGTTTGGGGGCACAGCCTTTGGGAGAGTATATTTTTCAGCATGTCAGTTTAGAACGTGGCGTGATTGAAGTGGCTTTACTTGAAAGCGGATTGGTATTGCCTGTAGTAGGTGAGCAAAAACAACTTTGGGCCAGACGTTCTGTCTTTTCAGTGCAACAGCAACCATTATTGGTGCAGGAAATCTTTTTACCCGGAGTGCTTGAGCTATGAGATGGCAGTTGCAATGGCAGCAGTGGCCTTATTACCGCCAGTTAATGCGTCTGGACAGGCCTATTGGTATTTATTTACTGCTGTGGCCGACCTGGTGGGCCTTGTGGCTGCTGTCGTCCGGTTTGCCTGATTTAACTTTGTTAGCCGTATTCAGCGCCGGTGTTGTACTGATGCGCTCTGCTGGTTGTGTGATTAATGATTACGCCGACCGCAATTTTGATGGTCATGTGGAACGCACCAAAGCCCGCCCCCTGGCTGCCGGACTGGTCAGTAGTGACGAAGCTTTACAGCTTTTTTTTGTACTGCTGCTGTGCAGCGCCAGCCTGCTGCTGTTTTTGGACTCCGCCACTGTGTTATTGGCTGTAGTGGCCGTTGCTCTGGCTATTCTTTATCCCTTTATGAAACGTTTTACCTATCTGCCCCAGTTTGTATTAGGTGCCGCTTATAGTTGGGGTATTCCTATGGCCGCTATGGCCACAACAGGATCTGTGCCTTTGTGGGTCTGGGCCTTGTATCTGGCAAATCTGCTGTGGACAGTGGCTTACGACACCTTTTACGCCATGGTGGATATAAAGGATGATCAGAGAATAGGGGTCAAATCCACAGCCTTATTATTTGGTCGTTATTGCCATCAGATTATTGCTGGCTTACAACTGCTGTTTTTAATGCTGATGGCCTGGGTAGGTCAACAAAATGGCCTTGGACTATTTTTTTATGCCGCTTTGGTTTTGGTATTGCTGAGTTTCATTCACCAGCACTGGCAAGCAAAAACTCAGGGCAGGGCAGGTTGTTTTCAGGCCTTTTTAAATAACCATTACAGTGGCTTGTTGTTATTTGCAGGTATTGGCTTGTCTTTGTTGTAAGTCGGCACGTTTTTTCCGCCGCCATGGCAATAACAAGGCACCTGACAGCGTAAAAAATAAGGCCGTGGCTGAAAAGATGATCAAAAGTGGATGATTAAAATTCTCTCTGTCCTCGTAATCCATAATGTGTAGCATCCAGACAAAATCAAACAATCGCCAGTGATTGGTCCGCACTGATAACAACTTGCCGCTGTACTCTTCCAGATAAAAACTACTGCCACTTTCATCAGCAAACTGCACCAGCCATAACGGTGTTGTCAAATGCCTGACCTCAAAAGGTGCCTGCTGTAGACGTTGGATCCGGGCTATTTCGGCGTTACCTTGATACTGTAACCTGACTAAGTCTTTGACCTGTGCTTCAGTCAGAGGCGCTACAGCTCCACCTGTTAAGGCTGAATAATACAGCTGCTCTTCATCTTTGCTGAATTGATACAAAGGGATTGCACCTTGCTGACTGAGCTTCAGTTGATGCTCCGGATGTTGTTCTGCCAGAGCCGCAGGGGAGATGGTCTGACTCCAGTCCGGTGCCACAAAGGTTTTGCGTAAATGTTCACCCCGCACTTCTGTAATGGGCAATACACTCATCACTAAACCACTGCCAAACCAACAGATCAGTTGCAGCCCTAACACCCAGCCCAGATAACGGTGAACCTTACGCCAGAAAGCTAAACGCAGCAAAAAATCCATAACAGAAAAAACCTTTTGAAATCAATTTAAAACTACTTTGCCAGAAGCAAAAAAAAACTGCGAGATAACCCGCAGTTTTTATGTGGCGAAAATGCATCCAAAGAGTTGTGGTCAGGGTTGAGGCGGAGGAGCAGGAAAGCTGATCACTGGTCCTTTGGCAGCTTGGCCTGGTGGCAAATAAGCGGGAGCAGGCTGACCTGCAGGGCCAAGGTGTTGGACAAAATGGTAAATGGCTTTTAAGTCATGCTCCTCCATATCCCGCAGTGTAAACCAGGGCATAGGGGGTCTGAATTGTGCAGTTTTAGCCATATTCAGCCATTGTTGTTCGGTCAGCTTAGCCATACTCAGGCGCAAATTACTGGGGTAGGTGGTACCCCATGGGCCTTGCCAGCCTAATTGATCACCCATCAACCACTGATCTTTAGGAATATTACCTGCGGTGAGAGCATAACCTGTGGTATGGCAGTCATTGCATCCTGCAATACGGGCTAAATATTCACCGCGTTTAATCAGTTGATTTAGCTCCGGCTCGACAGCTGAAGAAACGGCCTGAGTGTCTGAACTATTCAGACTCAACACAATAAACAAACCCAAAATAATGGGATGACTTTTCATAGGTAACTCCTGCTTTTTAACTACGAAGCACAAACAGTGCTGATAATAGTTTTGATGTATTTGTGAACTGTGCGTAGTTGAGAGGCATTAAGCTCCTGCTGCACTTCGTTGACTAAGGTACAAAAACTGGATTCCGGCATTTGTTTCTGAAGTGTCAGTAATACACTGAGTCGCTCGGTTTCTGTCAGAGCTGGCAGTATTAGCCGTAAAGTCTGGTACTGTTCTGTATCACTTTGGCTTTGTACTAATTGATTGTGAATGGCGTGCAACTGCTCATCGTTATGTTGTCGCCAAAGGTACTCCATCATCTGAGTTTCTTCTGTGTACATCTGCTGCAATTGTGTGGCACAAAACAGGGACAGCTGCAGATAAAGCTGGTGCAAAGCAGAAGCACTGATCACAGCAGGCATACTGTTGATGCGCTCAATCAGGTCGTTCAGCTCATGCAGTTTGTGTTCATACTGCAGATGCTCCTGCTGAGTGATGCTGAATACCGGAAGCAATGGCTGAATAAATTGTTTTTCATGATGATGATAACGACTAAAACACATCAGTAACTGCTGGATGGCTTCTAAACACTGCTGCATAGCGACAGGGTTAGCTTCGTCGAGTTGTCCCAGTTCTATTAATTGTTTAAATAGCGCCCGGCGCAAACCTTTGTGTATAAAAGTGTAAATGTTATATCTGTCCATAAGCTTTCATCTTCAGGGGCGCAATTTCTGCAAGCCTCTATGGTAAAGGTCTGGCGCTGTCGGACAGGCTAAATTACAACTAACATAATCTTAAATTAATCCTAAGCAATAGCGGGTTTACCTTTTGTGGGGATTTTGGCGTGTTGCCAGTTTTTGGGCTTTAACGTTATGCTGCGCCGTTCAGGCAAAAGTTGGAGTGAGGGCTATGTCCGCATCAATAATGTTTCCTCAGGACTTGCTGGATTTTATCCATCAGGGCTTGTCTATTACTGCAGCATCGCGGGATCATCGTTTTATTCCTTCAATAAGCAAAGCTCTGGCGTGTCGGGTATTGCCAGAAGCGCAGGAGGTCCGCATTTTTGTAAACGCTGTGCAGGCCAGCCACTTGCTTGCAGATGTGACCAGCTGTCAGCGTATTGCAGTCACTTATTGCTTGCCAAGTAGCCATAAAACTATTCAAATCAAAGGGTTTTCCGCGAAGCAACTGGAACCTCAAGCAGGGGATCTGGAGTTTACGCAAGGCTATGTTCAGGCTTTATCTCAGGATCTGGAAACTTTGGGTTATCACCCGGCAATTATTGCGCGTTATTTACATGTGGAACCTGAACAGCTGGCCGTGATTAGTTTCCGGCCTGACTCAATATTTGAACAAAGCCCGGGTGAAAAAGCCGGTGAGCCTATGGAGTTGTCTTGATGTTAAAGCTGGAACAGCTCAGAAACTGCTTTGAAGGCTATATTCCCTCCACCATAGCGACTTGTGACGCTGACGGCATCCCGAATGTCAGTTATGTATCGCAGGTGCATTATGTCGACAGTCAGCATATAGCCTTAACCTTTCAGTTTTTTAATAAAACCCGCCGCAATATTCTGGAAAACCCTCAGGCGACTGTGCTGATTGCCGATCCCCACACTGCAGCTAAATACCAGTTGGCCGTGTTGTATCGACGTACTGAAGAATCCGGCTCCTTGTTCGAAAGTATGAAAGCCAAGCTGGCGGGACTCGCTTCCGAATCAGGTATGCAGGACGTGTTTGTACTCAAAGGCGCGGATATTTATCAGGTGTTAAATATTGAGGCTCAGGATTGTGCTGGTCATGGCCTGATGCCAGCAGGGGATCCGCTGCTGATCCTGAAGCAATTGATGCAGCAACTGAGTCAGGCCCAGGACTTGGCTCAGTTGTTTCAACTGACAATGTCGGCTTTGCAGCAAGGTTTGAACATTGAGCATGCCATGTTACTGATTGCTGACGAGCCGGCGGCCAAACTTTATACGGTAGAAACTGTGGGCTACGCCAATTCAGGCATAGGCTCAGAAATCCCAGTCGGGTGTGGTGTGATAGGCACAGCTGCTTTATATAAAACTCCGATCCGGGTAGGGAACGCTGCGCTCGATTACAACTATCTGCAACTGTTGCATAAGTGTCCGGAGTCTTCGCTGCAGCCTTCACTGGAAACCTTGATTGCATACCCCGGCCTTGCTCAGCCTCAAAGCCAACTGGCTGTTCCGGTGTTACTCTGCCAACGTTTATTGGCTGTGTTGTATGTCGAAAGTGAACTACCACGTCGTTTTAGTTACGCAGATGAAGATGTGCTGACCTGCCTTACAATACAACTGGGTTTGCATATGGCGAGATTGCAACCGGCAGAACCTGAAACTGAGTTATGTTGCCCACAAACTCATGCTGAAGTGATACCGGAAGGAAATATGCTGGGTATCCGCTATTTTAGCCGTGACCACAGTGTATTTGTCGATCAGGATTACCTGATCAAAGGAGTGGCTGGTGCTATTTTGTGGCGTTTGCTCAGTTTGTATCAGCAGCAGGGCAGGGTATTATTTTCCAACAGAGAATTACGGCTGGATAAAACACTGAACCTGCCGGAAATTGATGACAATCTGGAAACCCGCTTATTGTTGTTACAACGTCGTTTAGCCGAACGCTGTGATTTTATTCAAATTCGTAAAACGGGTCGCGGCAGCTTTCAACTGGAAGTACACAGAGCCTTGCAGCTGATGTGTCAGGCCTGAGCTGGATTAAACTGCCGGATCGATCCTGCCCTGAATACTGCTGTTATGTCGAAACCAGCCAGCAATGCTGTAACGGGTGTCCGATGCAGGCAGTACTTCATGCGGGAAGCGGCAACTTTCAAACACCACCAGAGTGCCGGCTTTCGGCTGAACTTTGCTTAACAGTTGATCCTGTTCGTCATACAACACCAGCTCGCCGCCTTGTTCTACAGCATTCAGATAACAGACAGTGGAGAGCACTCTGTTAGAACGACCGATAAAAGCATCCAGATGTTTCTGATAAAAGTCGCCTTGCTGGTAACGGGCGTAATGCGCTTCAAAATCAATCAGGCCTAAAAAACAGCGTTGGTTCATATCCTGTTGCAGCTTTGCCATCAGCTGTAAATACTGATGCTGCACCGGATGGTCACCATCTAACCAGCAGGTTTGATCACGCCGTACCTGCTTGTCCAATTGGTGTTGGCCATGACGCCCAACTCCGGCGGCTGTTAGCTGCTGTTGTAATACGTCCTGATACAAAGCCTCGCATAAATCAGCAGGAATAGCCTGTTCCAGCACCACATAACCCTGTTGATAAAAAGGTGCGGCCAGTTGTTCCAGCCAGTCTGACAAAGTGGGCCATTGATAAGACATAAAAAAGATCCGCGGTGAAGGAGTGGCTTTGTAAGTCAAAAGCAGATCGGCTGTCAACTTCTGACCGACTGCTATTTTCACCCCAAAAAGGTTAAAGTTTAGCGCTGTTGATTTTTGGGGTAATTATGATAAATTTTTGTTTCGTATTTGATAGCGTGGAGTTTATTGAATGAGACCAGTAGTTTTAGCCGTTTTATCCGCAACGTTGATGGCAGGCGCTTTTAGTGCACATAGCAGTGATTTTGATTTCACTTTTGTACCCATAGAAATTGGTAATAGTGTTACTTTGAGCTGCGAGGGTGAGTGTGACAAATCAGCGGAGTTCAGCAGATTTGCTGCAAAATATAAGGGAAACTATAGTGATGACAAAATAGTACATTTTGTGCATTCAGCTAAAAACCGAGTTGCCTTCTCCTACTCAATGCAAGAAATATATTCCTCGTCCCAGAAATCAGCTTCTCCTGCGCCGGAGGATTTAATACACACGTTCGATGGTGGATTGGACTGTGGTCCTTCCTCCAATGAACCTTGGTGCGATCCTGGCTGGAGCACATTACCCGCCTGGGAAGGCTATTTGTTACAAGTGAATACGGCTATTTTAAATGCTGAATATCAATTTACTGTTTCTGCTGAATATTTAGCCAGTCAACAGCTTACAAATAAGATTCTTGTTGGATTACTTACTACCGTTCCTTCAGGTTTGGCTACTGGTGCTGTTGTCAACTGGGTCGCCAGGATGGGGGGAGAACTTGCAGCGGTTAAGTATGCAACTATGTCTATAGTAGGTACGACAATTTCGATTAACATTGATAGTTTCACTACTTTGGATTTAAAGGAAGGTGACATTATTAGGGTATCTCAGGGAAAAATTCAGAAAATTCGTAATGGTGTAGTTATTCATGAAAGGCACCTGATTGAACCCAATACCACCGGTAGTGCGCAAGTTGGTTTTGGCGGTGGAGGTGGAGAAGGCTATGGCACCGGGTATGGCAGTGGTGGTGGCTCATCTGGCTCATACTGTTTCTTCCGCTCTTGGGGTATGGTTATCACAGGCGGAGGCATAACTTTTTGGATCGATTACACGCCATGTCAGGCTGGTGTTTATGAACCTTGAGAATCCGTTGGTAGATTGATGGATGTTTGTACATTATTAAGTCCGAAGTTAGTGATAGTTTTGTAAACTGACTTTGGACTTCTTGATAAGGTTGTAAGAAATGAACTATGTACTTTTTGGCCTGTTTATGTTTTTTATAAGCTATCTCATTAAACCAGATGAAAAGGCTGGCTTGGAAGGTGCTAAAAATTCGGATGCGCGTGCCATTCTTTTTGCGTTTCCAACAGTCTTTACGTTAACCTCAATTTACCAAGATACAATGGATGATAAGAGTCTTTACTTTGTTTTGTCCTACCTCAGTGGCATAGTTTTGTATTACCTTTTTAAGCGAGTGAAGAAATGAATTTAGGGCGCATAAACCGCTAAGTTGTGGGGACTGAGAGTAAGCTGAATTCGTTGTATGTGTTTTTGATATAACACTTCAACCAGCAAAATCAAGCATTTTTTCTGGTTGAAGTGTCATAGGTATAGTCATTTAGTACTGGTAATAGCTGGCTTTTTTCAATAAAGCCGGTGCATCAATTTTTCCTGTTACACACTGATTGATATCGGCTTTTTTCGCCACCCAGTAGTGATCTTTGGCATTGTCACGGCCTGATAAGCTCAGCTGAAACGATACAAACTCTTGCTCCTTTAAATCACGCAAGCTGGCGCCGTAATCACATAAAGTGCTGCTGAATACCTGACCAACTTTTGCTACCAGTTCAGTCTGGCGTTGGGCTGCCAGTTTTTGTTGCTCGGCACGCTTTTTATTGTATTCCTGCTCCTGTACTGTCAGATTTTTTTGCAACACAGCCAGCTGGCTTTTCAGTTGCTCTGATTTTTTGTTAATTTCGGTCAGTTTCTTTTGCTGGTCCGAATCCAGCTTGCTGACTTTAGACGAGAATTCGATATCACGTCTTTCCCGCTCGTAATCACGTAAATCCCGTTCTATATCACGGCGCTCTTCCCGCAGATCGCGCAGTTTTTCGCTTTGATCCTGCTGCTGTTCGGCCATGGCTTCTGCGGCTTCCGCCATTTCTTCAATAGCTGCTTCATCAAAGCTAAAACTAAAGCTGCTGCCATTTCCTGATATGTTGATTGAATTCGCAACATTGGCTGCAACGGCCATCGCATGACCATGAGCTGCTGGTGCCGCAGGTGGTGCAGGAGGGGCCATAAAATGGCGCAGCCAGCCGTTGTGGCTGTCAACACGAAAAGCAACGCCATGGCCCATCAGATAGCTGTGTTGGATCCGACCTATGCTCGAATGCTCCTGACCACCCAGTGAGGTTTGCAGTATGTCCTGCATTATTTTCAGGTTTTGTCCAAGGCGGCCATTCACTTCGGCTGCTGTTAAGCCTGTACTTGCGATTATAAGGCCTGCCAACAAGGAGACTTTGCTCAATAGCTTCATGGTTTTGTTACTCCACTACGTTGTTGAATTGGGTTATAGACGGCGCTGGCATCCAGTCTGGCCTGACTTGGCTGATAGTTTTCCTGCCAGTAATGCCAATCGGACTGACGTTGCTGATTCAGGTACTCTACCAATTCCAGCATGTCGGTGCGTCTTTCTTTGGTTTGTTGTTCTGTTAAATAATCCTTCAGCAAAATCAGCTGTGACGCTTGTTGTTGCTGGGTGTTTTGTAACTGGGTCTGGATATAATCCAGCTGCTCTTTGCGGTAGCTGGCGAGTAAAGTGTCCAGTTGCTTTTGCTGTATCTGTTGCTCGCCACGCCAGCTTAATGTCAGGCCACTGTCCTGCATTTGCATCTCCAGTGGTGACAGGCTGATCACTAAAGCCAGAGCGGAAAAAGCCACACTCAACTTAGGCCACCAGCTATGGCTTGTTGTGGATCTTTGCCATTGCTGGGCATACATCGACATGCTGTCGATGTCTGGCACTGGGGCAAAAAAGGGTGCTTTGGCCTGACGCTGCAGCATCTGAGCTGTCTGGAAACGACTGTACCATTCACTGTTTTGGTCCAGTTGCTGTTCGCATTCGCTGGCCGTCATTTTTCCGGCCAGCCAGGCTTCAAAAATTTGCTGACTGTTCGACATCTGCTAACTCCAACTGCGTACGCAGTTTATCTAAGGCCGCATAAAATCTGGATTTAATGGTATTGCTCGACAGCGCCAGCTGATCGGCAATTTCATCAAAAGTAAATTGCTGATAAAACCGCAATTCCACTACTAATCGTTGCTCCGGCGGCAGGGAACGCAACTGCTGTTGTACCAGTCGCTGTGTATGCTGAGCATAAAGCTGTTGTTCAAAACCTGGTGCTTCATCGTCATAAAAATCATGATCTTCGGTAAACTCTGTGGTCGTTTTTCGCTTTCTGAGCATATCCATAGCTCTGTAGTTGGCTATACCAAACAACCAGCTTTTAAAGGAGCTTTCCCCCCGGTATTGCGCCAGATTACGGCAAAGCACTATCAATACATCCTGCAATAAATCGCGGGCGTCATCAGGCGAACCTAACAAACGCAGGCCAAAATAATACAGGGGCGCCTGATATCTCGACACCAATTGCTGCCAGGCTTTGGCATCGCCGCCTATGGCTTTTTCTATTAAGCTCTCGTCGCTGCGTTTAAACACTTTTGATCTGTGATGAAGTTGTATTGATGATAAGTCGTACAGGCATTGAAAATAGTTTGCCTGATTTGACAAAAAAGCAGGAATATTTTTGCAGTGTTTTTAAGTGATTAAATTAAAAGGGAATCTTTTAATCGATTTCCCTTTGGTTGTACTGATGATTATGCCTGGCTTCTTATTGGCTGCGATAAGCGGCGTTTAAACCAGATAGTGGCCGGGATACCTATCAGGCTGGGGATCAGCCATGGCAGCATCATCCAGTGGCCTGTTAATAACTCTTCAAATAAAGCACGGCCGCCAAAGGCAAAAAATGCGGTGTAGGCTGCAATACCAGAGCCAATCATGGCGGAGGCATGTTCTATTAACCAGCGGTTGTTTGTCACAGTTTTTGTATGCAGGTAAGTCAGTATGCTAAAGCTGGTCACTAGCGAAATACCGGCAAACACCATCACCAGCGGCATACCAAATTTAAAACCTTGCCAGCCACCATAAAAAGCTACTATGACCAATAACAAGACAGGCCCCTGATAGCTCCAATGTTTCAGTGGATCGCGGTTTTGTTTGCATAACAGAGTCCCTGTGGCATGACGTATAGTGACCCAGGTCAGCAGGCTAAGTAAAAACAAAAACAGGTTAAGCATCATAAAAAAGTTTAATTTTCGCTGCTGGATCTGGCCATCGACTATGAAACCTGCACCTTTAATTCCTATAGGATCAAACCACACCAGACAGGTCATCACCAGACCACTTAAAGCGACCACTTTCATAATATGGCCATAATAGCGGCCTGATTTACGGTGTAACTGGCTGCCTTTACGGCTCAACATAGGCAGCCAGAACAACAGCAGTGCAATGACACCTAAGGCAATATGTAGTTTTAACAACAGGCTATGGAACATCAGCATAATCATCTCCTTCAACAGATGCACTCAGATTAAAACTTCAGCTGTGCTATTACAGGTGCCATAAGTCAGGAGTTTTTACTGTGACTTTTGGCCTATTGAGCTGAAAGCAAAATCGGGCATACTGCAAAGCCAGAAGTGAAAGGTCAGTGAAGTGGTCATGAAACTAAAGTTTTCAATCGCATGGGATGTGTTGGCCGGGATGCTTACCTGGTTTTTAGTTTTTGCGCTGACTTTGTACCTGAGCTGGCCCCATGAACGGCTCTGGTCGTTATGGCCTTGGGTCATTCCATTGTTTCTGCTGAACGGTGCTTGTTTTTATTGCGTGACCCGCAGTGATGAGCGTTCTGGTGTTTTACCCCGTTTTGAATTGATCTGTTATATCCTGCAACTGCTGTTCGCTTTGGCCTTGAACTGGATCTTGCCTTTTGACTATCTGGCGATCCTGAGCATTATCTGGGTGTCGGTATTACCTTATCTGCTGCCAATGCGAACCGCTGTTTTTATTACTGTTGCTGTGCTGGGGCTTTGGTATGGCGTGGATTCCTATATAGAACAACGCTCTATGTGGATCACGGCTTTGCTATTTAGTAGCTTTCACTTTTTTGCTTTGTTGATGAAAAACCAGGCTCGCTCTGAGCAGCAGGCCAGACAAGAATTACAGCAAACCCATCAGCAATTACTGGCGACCCAGGATCTGTTGATGATGGCGTCTCAGCAGCAGGAGCGTAGCCGTATAGCCCGTGATTTGCATGATGTGTTGGGCCATCATTTAACGGCCTTAACCATTAATTTGCAGGTAGCGGGGCACTTAACTCAAGGCGAAGCCAAAACCAAAGTGGATCAATGCCATCAGATCGCCAGGTTATTGCTGTCGGATGTGCGTGAAGCAGTCAGCGCTTTGCGTGAACAGCAGCAGTTTTCTATTTATCAGGCGCTGGAGAAACTTTTGATCGCAGTGCCTGGGGTGAAAGTGCAGTGGGATTGCCCACAAAATGTTGAACTTGCCGATGTAAAAGTAGCGCAGCAGTTACTCTTGATAGTGCAGGAAGCGTTAACTAATACTCTAAGACACAGTCAGGCCACTGAGTTTTATTTAGCGGTGAAACCACAACATGGCTTTTTACAACTGACTATTTATGACAACGGCAAAGTTTCGCCTGACTGGAAAGCGGGCAATGGCTTAACAGGTATGCAGGAAAGGGTGGCCTCCTGCGCCGGAACTTTGGTCTGGCAAGTGAAAGACAACCACTTTTGTTTAGAAGTCACTTTACCTACAGGAATTCAGCCATGACCTTGCGTGTGTTGTTAGTGGACGATCAAATGCTGATCCGTCAGGGCATCAAAAGCCTGTTGCAGCTGTCAGGTCAGGTGGAAGTGGTTGCTGAAGCAGCGGATGGCTCTGTGGTGGTGGATCTGGTGCAAGTGCATCTGCCTGATGTCATTTTGCTGGACTTGTCTATGCCTAAAGTGGATGGATTAGCCACACTGGAGCAGCTGAAACAGCAGCAACTGACCACACCAGTGTTGATTTTGACCACCTTTGAAGAACATGATTTGGTGTTAAAAAGTATCCAGCTTGGCGCTAAAGGCTATTTACTGAAAGACGTGTCACTGGAAACTTTAGTGTCGGCCATTCAAACTCTGCAACAAGGTGGCACTTGTTTTCAAAGTACCATTACAGAACGTTTATTGTCAGGGTTAAGCCCTGTCAGTAATTTCCCTCGCCCTGCTGCTATTGAAGAATTATCCGAAAAAGAACTGCAAATTCTGCAACTGATGGCATCAGGTTATGCCAATAAAGAAATAGCCAGTGCGCTGTACAAATCTGAAGGCACTATTAAGAATCAGATTTCCAGCATTTTGGCTAAATTAGGGGTGCGTGACAGAACTCGTGCTGTGCTCCTGGCTTTAGAGTTAGGTTTGATCCACTAAAATGGCTAAGTAGCTGATTTAAGGTGCCGTAATCCCTATTATTACCGCTATACTGGAACTGTCGACAAAGTCAGATCCGGAGTTTTTTGTCTTTATGCGGTCAAAGCGCCCTTCACACAAAGGAATGTCCCTTCGGCTCTTTTTTACAGTGCCTGTTTTATTGCTATTTATACTGACTGCGGGTTTGGTCAGTCTGATTTCTTATCTGAACGGACAACAAGCTGCCCTGCACTATGGCCAGAAACTGGCGGACCAAATCAGCCTTCGCGTGAACTCTCATTTGCAGTATTTGCTGGCCGTGCCAAAAACCGTGTTGGACTCGACTCTGCAATCCATAGACAGCGGTATTCTGGATCTGCAGTCAGAGCAGGATCTGGCGCGTTTTCTGACAGTACAAATTCGCAGTGCGCCTTATTTAACTTATGTCTCAGCGGGTTTCGCCAATGGTCGGTATCTGGGCGTGAACAGAGATGTTGGTCATGGCCAGCTCACACTGATCAGTTCAATGAATCAGCAAGACTTAGTCCGGGTGCGTTATACCCTGCAGGAAGTGGGCTTGCCCGGAGCTGCTTTGGAGCAAGGCATCCCCTACGATGTCAGAACACGCAGCTGGTTTCAGTATGCAGTGCAACAAGGTAAACCAAGCTGGTATCCGATCTACAAATATCAGTCCTACGATGGCTTGGGTGTAGGGCTGGCTGCGCCTACTTATGATCAGAGTGGTCAGTTACAGGCTGTCATTGCCGCTGATATTAGCCTGAGTCATCTGGAACTGTATCTGCAAGCTCAGCCTGTGGAAGGAAACGGCATGATTTTTATCACGGATCTGCAAGGATACCTGATAGCCTCTTCGATTCAGGCGCCACTGGTTACCGAACGTGGGGCAATGATTACACAAGTAATGGCCAGCCAAAGCGAGCAACCTTTACTTCGGCAGGCAGCCGCAGCACTGAGCAGGCAAAAGCACAGTGCAGGGCAGCTGCAACTGGAGCTGGATGATCAACATTATTTACTGAACTTTACCGAATTCAGTGATCCACAAGGTTTAAAGTTGCGCATCGCAGTGGTTCTGCCGCAGCAGCCACTGATGAGTTTTGTCGATGAAAATTCTTTACAAGCTTTATGGTTAATCCTGTTGGCTGTGATAGTGGGGGCGCTGCTGATTTTTGTGTTAAGCCGTAAGCTGGTGCAACCTATTGAAGCTTTGCATCGGCGGGCTGACTTGCTGGCCAGTGGCGACAGAACAGATTTTGAGCTGTATCAGACCCCGGTTTTTGAACTGAATGGCCTGATCCAATCTTTTGATTTGATGGCGACCAAACTCAGCAACGCTTTTTCACAGCTTGAACATAAAGTCGAGCAGGGCACAGCCTCTTTGGATCGTTTGTCTTTGGTGGTCAGCCGAACCAGCAATGGCGTGATAGTAGCTAATGCCGAGGGGGTGATTGAATGGGTGAACCCGGCGTATGAACGTTTGTCTGGCTACAAAGCCAATTATTTACAGAACAAAGCCATCACTCAGGTATTAGCCAATCAAAAAGCCGATGCTTTGGTATTGCAACGTATTCATCAGGCTATTAGCGGCAGCTCAGGCTTTTCTGAGGAACTCTTGTGTTACAGCGCATCAGGCCAGGCCTGCTGGTTAAGCCTGGAATGTGATGCTGTGTTCAGCGAGCAAGGCCAACTGACGGGTTTTGTGTTGATTTGTCTGGATATCAGCAGCAGGAAAAAAGCGGAGTCTGCAGAAAAAGACAGTCAGGATCGTACCCTGCGTCAACGTAGTACTTTGGCTCAACTGGTGGTGGATGAAGCTGTTGCCAGCGGAGACAGCCTGGCTTTTGCTAAACATCTGGTGCGCTCAACCTCTTCGGCCATCCTCTGTAACAGAGTCAGTGTCTGGATGTTGTCGGAGCAAGGTGACGAGATGTTTTGTCTGGCCTTGCACCAAAACGAAGGTGAACAGCAATTAGGCCAGCTGTTGTTAAGGCGAGCGGATTACCCAAGGTATTTTTCTGCTGTTGCTTCACGAGGCTGGATTTGTGCCAATGATGCAATGAACGATCCTGCCACCAGTGAGTTTGCAGAACTTTATCTGAAACCTTTAGGCATCAGTTCTATGCTCGATGCCGGTATTATTATTGCTGGTAAAGTGGTTGGGATCTTATGTCTTGAGCATATAGGCCCGCAACGGCAATGGCATTCTGACGAGGAAGCTTTTGTCAGTGCTATTGCTGCCGTGATGGCGCAAACTTTGTCGGTGGCGCAGCGCAAAGACGCAGAACAAATCAGCAAAGAATACGCCCAGCATACTCAAACCATTTTAAATAACGTGGTGGATGGCATTATCACCATCGATGAAAATGGCCGTATTGCCAGTATGAACCCTGCAGCTCAGGATTTATTCCGCTGCAAGGCTGAAGACTTTTTAGGCCACTATGCCACTAATCTGTTACCCGCTGTATTGAGGCAAAATCAGGAATCCCAGCAGGCATATTTACCCACCCCAGGGGTAAAACCTTTGTTAGGCTGCAACCGCGAGCTGGATGGATTACGTGCTGATGGCAGTATTTTTGCGATGGAAATGGCCTTATCTGTGATCCGCAGACAAGGGCGACTGATTTACATCTGTACTGTGCGTGATATCACTGACCGCAAACGTATTGAGCGGCTGAAAAACGAATTTGTGTCTACTGTCAGTCATGAACTGCGTACGCCTTTAACTTCTATTACCGGAGCTTTAGGTTTGCTGCATGCAGGAGTGATGGGCGATATGCCGGAAAAAGTAAGCAGCCTGATCAGTATTGCCTATAAAAACTGCCAGCGTTTAACCTTGTTAATCAACGACTTGCTGGATATTGAAAAAATAGCAGCAGGAAAAATGCAGTTTGATTTGAAAACAGAACTGGTATTGCCACTGATTCAGCAGGCGCTGGATGCAAATAAAATGATGGCTCAGGATCGGCATATTCAGCTGAGTATCAAAGCGATAATGACAGAGGTTTGCATCAGAGTGGATGCCAAACGTTTTATTCAGGTGTTATCAAACTTTTTAAGTAACGCCATTAAGTTTTCACCTGCGGCAGCCACAGTGGTAGTGGAGTTAAGCCTGAATGAACAAATGGTGCGTATTGCCGTCATTGATCAGGGGCCAGGTGTGCCGGAAAAATTCCGCGACCGTATTTTTCAGCGTTTTTCACAGGCCGATGCTTCTGATACCAGACAAACCGGCGGCACTGGCCTGGGTTTAGCCATTTCAAAAGAGCTGGTGCATGGCATGAATGGACTTATTGGTTTTGAATCTGTGGAAGGCCAGGGGGCCACTTTTTATTGTTGTTTTGCTTTAGCCCAGGACTGAGCCAGATTGGTGTTCACCCCGTATAGCTTCTTTATATCAGGGCGTGTTGACGTTTCAGGGTTATTTTTGCAGCAGTCTGGCCGGTTTTTATGCAAGGCAGCGCGAGTGCAGTGTAGTTATTCTACATAAACGAGTGCTAACGCAGCAGAAAGGCCGGCCAGGCGCTGCCCTTCGGGTTCGTCTGGCGGCGCCTTGCTCCTTGTCACTCGTCACTCATTTAGAATAACTAAACTTCGCTCCTCGTTTCGCGATCAAAGCGTCGCCAGAACGAACAAAATTTAATCTCGAAACGTCAACACGCCCTAGTAAAGGAGTTTTTATGATGCGTTTTATTGCTTTGCTTGCCCCGCTGCTGCTTTGGGGTTGCAGCCATCAGGTGCAGGACTATCAGCAGCAAACCCCAACCTTTCATTTGCCTGACTATTTCAGTGGCTCACTGAATGCCTACGGTGTAGTAAAAAACTGGCAAGGTAAACAAAGTGTGCGTTTTTCGGCAGAGCTTTGTGGCCAGTGGCAAGGCAATGAAGGCACCTTATTTGAATTGTTTCACTTCAGCGATGGCCGGGTAGAACAACGGATTTGGCAATTAGCAGTAGATAAAGATGGAAAAGTCACAGGTTCAGCTGCTGACGTCACAGGTCAGGCGACAGGCCAACAAGCTGGCAATACCTTGTACTGGGAATATGTATTGCAAATCCCGGATGGAGACGGGGTGATTGAAGTAAAAGTGGAAGACTGGTTGTATCTGGTGACGCCACAACAACTGATGAACCAGTCGACTTTGTATAAATTTGGCCTGCCGGTTGGTGAGATTATTTTATCTATCCAGCAACAGGACATAACAGCCAGCTGCAATGCCTTAGAGCAACAACTGGCAGAACTAAGAGCAGGTTAAGCCTGCTCTTGTTCCATACTTTCCAGTTCTATTTTTATCGCGTTGCAGGAAATCTGAATTTCATACAAAGACACCAGTAAACTCAACATCAAACTGGTGAGGCTGGCACCAAAAGCAATCTGGCCAGCCAATCCCCACTGCATAAACAGAAAAAACATCGACAGAGTACAAAGTACAAAACTAATCACGCCCCAGCGCTGCATAGAACGAATTAAAAACATACGTTGCCGTAAGTTTTCTATCTGACGTTTCGCCATATCCCGTACTTGCCCGCCTTCACGGGTATTGAGTTGACGAATAAGCTGAGCCAGCACTAAAAACCTGTTGGTGTACGCCAGTAATAACAAAGAAATGGCTGGAAATAACAAAGCGGGAGTCGTCATGGTCATCAACATAAAGTCACCTGTGTTCAGAGTAGAGAAAGACTGACTAAGATTCTGATCATATTCGCATTAGTGCCATGCTGATAGTACACTGGACAAAAATAACAGAGTTTTCTGAGCGCAGTCTGTTGTGTATGATGCGCAGCCAGAACCGCCAGACCAAAATGGATTAAACATGAAACAAAAAGCAAACAACTTTCAGAACATGCGTGAGCTGGGGTTTTATCAGCAAGCCGCCATAGCTGCAACCTTGCTGGAACGTATGCTGCCCAATTATCAGCTGTTTAGTGAAGTGACGGGTTTTGGTGATGCCAAGTTGTGTCGCGACATTCTGAATCTGGTGTGGGAATGGCTTTTTGTAAAGAAGGTTAAAATTAACTTTGAGCGTTTGTGCGAAGAGTTAGAGCTGGCAACGCCGGATCAAAGCCAGTTTGATATGTTTGGTGTTTACCCTGCTATTGATACCGCCACAGCTTTGGACTCTATGCTGAACGGTATTTTGTCACAGGATCCAACTGAGTTTGTTAACGTGGCTAAAATTTCACAGGCCTCAGTGGCCCGTTTAATTGAATATCAGGCTGAAGAGATCGATATCACCACTGAAGCTGAACTGAAAAAGTGGGTGCGGGATCACGAGCTGATGGAATATGAAATGGACTGTCTGTCTGAGCTGATCGAATTAGTCACACCATTAAAGGACGGTTTCCAGCGTGAGCAGGTGCAAATGCTGAAAGCCTGGGTACGTGAACAAGGATTAAGCAATCTGGGGATGGAGCTTGTTGCTGAAACTCAAAATTCAGACGGCTAAAAGTCTTGCTGTCTGAATGAATTGTTCTTTTAGAGTCAATACTTTAACTTTATCAAAAAGCCTTAAAATTCTTCTTGCATAAAAATCAGTCACTGCTTAGAATGCGCGCGCTCGAAAGGCAAGTCTCCCGAAAGGGAGTACACGCAAAGCTGCAGATCTAAGGGGAAACCTATGATGGCTGGGCTGCCGTAGTCTGATGATTACGTAGGACGCATCTACACCAGTTTTCTGGTATCAAAGCTCCTCCTTTCGTGTTCGCTGATAAATAACAGCAAAAATGCTGTTGTTGAAGTTTCAGCCTGTTTACACAGACCAATCAGCCTGATCTTATGATCAGTGTTAGCCAACACCGGAGCTTATTATGAAATTTAAATTTGTTGCTTTAATCGCCATCGCTGCTGCTCAATTTGTTGCACCAACAGCCTCTGCTAACGATCAGATGGTTCAGTCTATCTGTGCTTATGTGGCCGATGACAACAAAAACAATCTGCGTAAAGCTTTATCAGACAATCGTTTACGTTTGAAAAACGTGTATGACGGTATTACGTGTGACGGCTTGCCTTTAGTTCGTCATGCCATCAAGCACAATGCAGCTGACACAGCTGAATTTATCATCAAGCAGTTACCAGGCAGCCAGGTTGCAGCATCAGGTGATTTAGAGTGGGCAGCAAGCAATGGTTTTGCAGCTTCTCCAATACTGGACGCCATCAAAGCCCGTAGCGCAAGCTAATCGAATTTTGTATAAAAAGAAGGCGCCTGATGGCGCCTTTTTTTTCACTTCTAAATCCGCGCGCTAAGTACTAAGGGTCATATGTACTGGCTTCTAGATGATCTGAAACTGTTAGCATTATGCCAACGGCCAACTTTCGCTGCACATCTGGACGAATATACAGTGTTATTTGCTTCCACCATAAAACAGGCACGCTTTGAGTACATCAATAGGCACATTTATCTGTTGCTGAAGAAGGAAAAACACTCTAATTTAGATACTTAGCGTGGACCACTCTAAAAATAACAGGCAAGAAAAAAGTAATAATGTGCCAGCACGCTTTTGGTCACAGCTAGCAGTAGTTGATTGTAATTAATGGCTTTTTATCAATAAGTTAACGCTGGTTGGCCATCTGGTAAAACCAGACAAAGCGTGCCGGCACAATATACAAATGTTAGCTAGAAAAAGAGGTCTTCTGCCTACATGAGTGACAATGAAATACGACCAATATTCAGATTGTTGACACTAGCCCTTTCTATTGCGGCTTGGTATGCAGTTATTATCTTTGTCCATGGTGAGGTTACGTCGTTTAATTCAGCGGTTGTTCCTTTCAACTGGTATGTATTTTTCGTCACCGTTTTGGCTACAATTTTATTTTTTATTGCAGCGGTGGCGTTCACTTTTACAACGGTATTTGGTTATATGCCTAGAATGCTTTTTAGAGTTTTAACAGGCAAAACCATTAAAAATTAGTATGTTGAAGAGCGTTGCTAACAATCGCCATCATAAACGCGCCCGTTGGGCGCTCGACTCGCAACAAGTTGCTCGCGTTTGTGGCGGGCGTTATACATTAAGTAGGTTCTAATGAAGGCTTTATTGTTCATTTTCTTTACTTTGCTGAGCTTAGTCGCAAATGCTTGTGATAAAGGCCTTTCAAAAGAACAAGCTTTTGCTATTCAGGCAGATTATGAAGGTCTAGACCGTAAGCTGAAATACTATCAGATATACATACCGACTAAACGTGAAAAAATGTTTGTAAGCTCTATAAATGCTCAACTCGCGTCAACTTTCGATATGGGATTAGACCTCCATGAATACGCTGAGTATGAAGGTGATTATTACACTGTGCACTTAGGGATTAATCCTTTATCCGAGAGTGAAGTTATTATAAATGTTAGCTATAACTCGCCTTATAAAGACCGAAGCGCGATTGCTTTTTGCGGCAATTTTAAAAAATATAAGCTCTCGGAATTACTGAATGTTGCACCTCCAGCCAAAAGGCCTGAGATGCCGCCACCACCTCCACCGGAAAGTGACGATGTATAACAAGCGCAGTCACAATCGGCCACTGCGTGGCCTGGACCTCAACCGCTGCGCGGGTTTCGGCCTGTGCTGCGGGCGTTAGCAGGTTAAGGTGCTTCGTGAAATATTTTGTCATTTTAGTATCTTGCATAATCATTTTCAGTCTTTGGCCTTCATGGAGTGATGGACCGTACGAGGTTTACTGGATTGATGGGAAAAAAAGCCTTGGCTACAGCTTGGGAGATGGCGCATACATCCGGCGGATAGAAAACCCGAGAGAAATCCAAGTCAATGAAAAGTACATATCTTTGTACGCGTGCCCTGAAGATTCTTGCGGTTTTTATTACATTGATAAGAGCAAAGATCATCAATATGCTGAGGCAGCAGAATTTGTTTTTGGGCCATACACAAAAAGTAAGTTTATGGAATTACAACAAACCATGTTACTTCCCATGTTAAAAATAGATTGAATTAAATGCTAACAATCAAATTTTATCGCCAGCAAAAAGCGCTGGCTGCGACGTCAACCCGCTGCGCGGCTTTCCGCGCTAAATTTGGGCGTTAGCATAACGAAAGGATTGTATGCATTCACCCTACGAAGATGATCAAAATAGACAACCTGATTTTGTTGTTGAATATGAAATTGATCTTTGTGATGAAATGAAAAATGCCAAACCACATCAAGGTATGCGTACAGACTTTTTGTATGATGGCGATGACCCTCAGCTAGACGGCGTTTATATGATTTGGCCTGAGTTGGTCGACGAAAACGGCCAAGTGATCGAAGATAAAACTCTAGGAAGCGCACCACATAAAGGTAGAGCGAATATGTGGATTCTGTCTGAAGAAATGCGTGAGTTTCATCGTAAACGTATAAAGGTTGGCACGAAAGGATATTGGGTTCGTGGCCCATTTAAAGTAGCAAATGTAACTGTAATCAAACTCGGTGCATTGTCATGCTAACAAGTTGCTTAATTTCGTTCCGGCAACAAACAGCGTGGCCTCAACTGGACTGCCTACGCTACGCTGCGGCAGCCCATTAGCAAGGCGTTAGGTGGGTAAGTTGATCTTCTCTCGGTTTGAACGTAACTCTGTTGATGAGATGAAAAACATTCTTATCTCAGACAGCACATTAAGTGCTGAAGATAAACGAAATCTTGAAAAAATGATTGCTCGATTGAATGCTAAAAAATCACCATACTTGAGTGACAACGAAATAATTCAGTTCCAATCACAAAAAACAGATTTAAAAAAAACACGAATTTTGGTTTCATTTATTTGGCCTATATCAATCATTGCTATTTTGTATTTCGGTGTTCTGCCTGGTCGTAATGGAGGCATTTATTTGGCTGAAGAGCCAGGTTGGTTTTTCGTCGGCATACTTGTATGGATATCTGTAGGTTTTTATTATTGGTTTAGTAGCGATGACACCTAACAAGCGCCAGCACAACGCGCCGATGGCGCTGGACTCGCAACAAGTTGCTCGCCTGTGTGGAGGTCGTTAAATGGCTCTCGTAAAGTTGGAGATGTTGAGTTTGTGGGAATTGCTAAGTAAAAATAGTTTTCTAGGTGCATTGGTGTCAGGTCTGCTTATTCTCATCGTTGGGTGGATAGTCAGCTGGTGTGTTAAGAAATACCGTGCAGAGCGAGTGTACAACATCTTGAAAAATGGTTTGTCTGAAAAGAATAAGAGTTTCCTGCCAACTGCCTTTCTATCCTCGAGGTCCGGTTATACACAGGCTCAAATAGAGGCGCTTTGCAGCTTCCATAAAAATATCACTCGGAATGAAAAGGACCTTGAATCATGGCGCATAAAATAACCAAGATGCCATTTAACAAGGTTCGGCATTCGGGGCATGTGGCCCCTGCGACGCTCACAAGTTCGCGCGCATGCGCACGGCGTTATGCGCCAAGTATCGGGTTAACATCCATACTCTTATGAAGAATACGGATGATTTTAATTTGTTGACTGCCTATCTGTTGATAAAAAATGACGTGGCTACCTTGAGGGAATTTACGATATCCGTTTCTGATTTCATCGCATGTTTTACCGATGTCGGGGTTTTCAGCTAAAAGCCAAAATGAATCATCAAATTGTTTTAAATAGATATTTCGTTGCTCTTTTCCCCAGCGACGCTGGGTAAATAATGCGATATCTCGTAAATCTGTTTTAGCAGCAACAGTGAGATTAAATGGCTTCATCGAGAGTTTTCACTATCAAGTTCATTGATAAAGCTATCGAGGTCATACTCGGCGTCACCGCTTTGTTCGCCTTCGACAAGTAGTTGACGGAGTGAATTTAGTTTGGTTTCTTGGTTTTCGAGTAAGCGTAGCGCTGAGCGAATGACTTCACTCGCTGAGCCGTAACGCCCACTTTGGATCTGGCTTGTAATAAAGCCCTCAAAGTGTTCTCCAAGAGTGATGCTTGTGTTCTTGGCCATGTGCAGTTCTCCGGATACCAAAAGATACCTAATTATGGTATCAAGTGAGATTGGGAGCAAGGCGCATAACAATCAAATTTTATCGCCAGCAAAAACGCTGGCTGCGACGTCAACCCGCTGCGCGGCTTTTCGCGGTAAAATTGGGCGTTAAATTTTCAATCGGGTTTAGTGATGAATATTGAGATCGTAGAAAAAGCAGATCACCTTAAGCTGATAGAAGTCTGGGAAGCGTCGGTCAGAGCAACGCATGATTTTCTGGCTGAGGATGATCTACAAGAGTTAAAGCCATTAATTCTTGAACAGTATTTCGACGCCGTTGACTTAAGGTGCGCTAAAAATACGCATGGTGAAATTCAAGGTTTTTGCGGAGTCCATGACGGTAATATTGAGATGTTGTTCATCTCCCCTGATGCTCGAGGAAAAGGTATTGGTGCTTTATTGTCAGCTCATGCTATCAAGGAGCAGGGCGCATCAAAGGTCGATGTAAATGAGCAAAACGAGCAGGCACTGGGCTTTTATCAGCATATTGGCTTTAAAGTGATAGGCCGCTCACCAGTTGATGGTCAGGGTAAGCCATATCCACTGTTGCATATGGCGCTATAAAAATTTAACAAGGCCAGGCATGGCGACGTCTTTTCTGTTGCGGCTTCGCCTTCACTACAAAGCCGCGCGTGCTGGCGGCGTTATAGCGCAATTGAAATACAGCAAGATTCGGGTCGGCAGTAGTCGTTCGGCCTCCTAATATAGCATCTGTTCGGGCATATGCCCTTTTACAGTAAGCAGATCCTAGAGGAATAACGATGACTATACTTGCCAACAAAGTTGCTATTATTACCGGCGCTAGCACCGGAATTGGTTACGCAACTGCGAAGCTTTTTGCGAGAGAAGGTGCTGCCGTCGTGGTGGCTGCAAGGCGACAGAAGGAACTTGATGACCTTGTGGACTTAATCAACACGGAAGGCGGGCAGGCACTGGCACTAGCCGGTGATGTTGGCGAAGAAGCGTTTGCTAAAGCTTTGGTAGATAAGGCGGTAAGCCACTTTGGTGGCCTGGATATCGCTTTTAACAATGCTGCCATTCTGGGTGCTATGGGCCCTGTCCCGGAGATGTCGCTCACGGACTGGAATCAAGTTATTGCGACCAACTTAACCAGCGCATTTTTGGGCGCAAAGTACCAACTGCCTGCTATGGCTGCCCGAAAAGGAGGTTCGTTAATTTTCACCTCTACCTTCGTTGGTTACACCGCAGGTATGCCAGGCATGGCAGCCTACGCCGCCAGTAAGGCGGGACTTATTGGGCTGACTCAAGTGCTGGCGTCAGAGCATGGGCCTCAGAATATCCGGGTTAATGCCCTTTTGCCTGGCGGTACTGATACGCCGGCAGGACGTGAGTTTGCCAATACGCCAGAAGCATTGGCATTTGTGCATAATCTGCATGCTCTTAAGCGTATGGCGACGCCAGATGAAATTGCCCGGTCTGTATTGTACCTTGCCTCCGATGCGTCCAGCTTCACCACGGGGTCTGCGATGCTGGTCGATGGCGGTGTATCTATAAATCGTGTTTGAGAGGCAGTCCGATGTCAGACTATGACCGAATCGCAAGCGCTATGGCCTATTTAGTCGATAGGGCGGCTTATCAGCCCAGCCTTGAAGAGATAGCCGCCCATGTGCATCTGAGCCCGTATCACTTTCAAAGGCTGTTTTGTCGCTGGGCAGGTACTACGCCGAAGCGCTTTTTACAGGTTCTGACATTGGAGCGGGGCAAAGGATTGCTGGATAATTCCCGCTCCTTGCTTGATGTCTCACATGAACTTGGGCTAAGCGGTAGCTCAAGGTTGCATGATCACTTTGTGCAACTGGAAGCAGTCACACCCGGCGAGTATAAAAGTCGTGGTAAGCATGTTTATATCGAGTACGGTGTACACGCTACCCCGTTCGGACCTATGTTTGTTGCGGTAACCCAGCGGGGTGTTTGCCGGGCAGAGTTCATGGACTTCAACAGCCTGGAAGAGTTGCTGGATAGTTTGCATAACGCTTGGCCGCTCAGCTCGATCAGGGAAAGCCTGGCATCTACGCGACACGCTATTGATGCCTTTTTTAGCAGTGACAAAGCTTCCGGGCAAGGTCCGCTGTCGCTCGATGTGACAGGGACAAATTTCCAGATCGCCGTGTGGCGTGCTTTGTTGAAAATACCACCGGGCTCTGTGGCCAGCTATGCCGAAGTAGCCAGATCACTCGGCGCCCCCAGGTCTGCAAGGGCTGTTGGTAACGCTATTGGAGCAAATCCAGTTGCTTTACTGATCCCCTGCCACCGGGTTATACAGCAGAGTGGTGCATTGGGGGGGTACCGCTGGGGACCAACCAAGAAGCTTATGGTGCAAACCTGGGAAAAAATGCATGATGAGCCGGTTGTGCTATAACAATGCCATGCAACAGACGCCCGTACCTTGCGCGGCTGATGGCGGGCGTTAGGCTCTCGCAATCAAAAAGTAAGGATTAACTCATGCAACTGGAAGAAGCAAAAAAGTTAAGGGAAACTTGGGGGGATAAGCCTTGCGATCACCCAAACCTTAGCAAAGAGTACCATTTAGGCGCTGCCACTGGTGATTATACGTGTACTCAATGTGGAAAGGCCGGCTGGGGTAGAGATTGGAACAATCAAACTAAAGATAGCTGAGGTTTAAGATGGACTTACTTCACTTAGGCAAAGAACTTAAGGATATGTATCTAAGTTCTAATTATGGCGAAGCTGTCGCAATGATTCATGTGTTCGGCATCAAATATGCCAAAGAAATAAAGAACTCGGGTGTTTCAATGAAAAAAATTGCCCAAACCGCTGGAATTAAAGAGTCATATGCCACAGAGATTAGTAAAGGTGTAAAACTCTCTAAATTCGTTGTCATTAAGTAGCAGCCTAACAAGCAAATTTATCGTCAGCAAAAAGCGCTGACTGCGACGTCAACCCGCTGCGCGGCTTTCCGCGCTAAATTTGGGCGTTATTGGCGATTGAAAGGAGGGTGTCAGTTTGTCTAAAGAACGTTCATCCGTGGAATTCAAAATTTTTCTGATTGGCACGATATTAGTTCTTGCTCTTGGTATCTATTCAATATGGAGCAGTATTCCAGTTTCAGGCTCTGAAAAAGTAGAATCTTTAAGTCATGTGCCAATATGGGAAATGCCTTGGTTTATGAATTTAATAAAACTAGTCGTCACTTGTTTGGTGCTGCAAGTGTATTTTCTGGCAATAGCTAGACCTGCTTTAAAAGCTATTCTTCATGGTTCTAAAGATGATGCACAATAACAAGTTACTTAATTTCGCTCCGGCCACAAACAGCGTGGCCTTCGCTGCGCTGCGGTAGCCAATTAGCAATGCGTTGAGGCTGTAGAAAAACCTCTGAGCCAGAAAACTATCGTGCGCTACGTTAAAATTTTTTGTTGTGCAATGGTCAAAACTATCCAGATTTTAGTGTAGAAGCGCGTTTTTAAAGTGAAATTTGGCTAATTTTTACATTGAATTTTAAGTTTAGGGTTTTTCTACACCCTCGTTAGCTGGCATAGGAGATTACATGCCGTACACCATCGAAGAACATAAGCATCGTTATGCTGCTTGGGCTGCAAGCAGAGCCGCTAGCACAAAAACATGTCGGTTTACCGTTCTGCAAGGCAAAAACATAATTGAGGCCATTGGTCTCAACCGCTTGATAGCGAATCCAGATTTGCTTCCACTTCCTGCCCATATAGATTCAAAGCATCGTGAATGGCGAGAAGCAGCAATTCTCGCAGCAAAAGCCAAAGATCTCACCGGTTTCAGTCATGGGGTCGCAGCCAAATTAATTAACGTTTACCTCAAAGGTGCTTTTGTTTGCGGTGGACACGAGAATCACCCAAATGTGGCGGCACTCCATCCACCAATTGATAGCCTGATCCTAGATGAACTACACGCCAGAAATGTTGGTGAACAGGGCGAGCAATGGGCAGCAGCAAGAAAACGACGGTGGTCAAAATTCACATCTGAAGAGTACGAATCTGTAATTTCTGCAATAAAAATCACAATGGGCGGCTCTGATCTTTGGAAAATCGAAGCTTATTGGCGAGGCTATCAGTGATGCCAGCTAACATTGCGCTCAAGCGGAACGGTCGCTATCGAGCCCGCCCCTTAGTTTTACGTTAAGGTGCTCAATGAGTTCGTTTATCGATAACGCACTGGTAAAACTTGATGAGGCTGCTTTTTATCTTGCCCTGATGGACAAGTTAGAACTTGAACGAGCTTCATTCACTGATACCCGTAAGCCAGAAATTGAGTTCAGTTATCTTTTGAGTGCACTTTTGAATGCTTGCTACAGCTGTACTGAGCACTTAATTAGAAATAGGGTAAATCACGATTTAATTAAGAGTTTTAAGGATAGTCACCCAAACTTTTACAAGTCAGGCCCTAATGGAGGTTGGAGAACTCAAGCTGTGCATTTCAGACCAGTAAATCCCGAACATGACGGCTATATACCTCCGCCTGGCAATAACGTAATTTTAAGGTTTAGAGAAAAAGCTAAACCTCATAAACCGGGCGAGCCTGTAACACTATCATTCGGCGCTGGTTCGTTCTACTTTACTGATACTGGGCCTCAGAATTCGATTTGCAACTTATGTTCACAACACCTTTCATATATTCGAAAGCTTATAGAGGACTGCAAATAATGTACGCCGCACTTAACAATCGCCATCAAAAACGCGCCCGTTGGGCGCTCGACTCGTAACAAGTCGCTCGCGTTTATGGCGGGCGTTAATGCCTGCTTTTCGCTCATAGCACTCTGTCACAGAAGTGATAAAGTTCTGCCACTATCTATTGTCAGATGGAATGTCGATGAATCCTGTTCAAACATGTTCCATGTCAGGCTTGCCAGAGGCGGTAAGCGAGTTGCCCTGCCACTTTTTCTTTTAGTAATACCCAGTCTGGCGGCAGTTGATCCAGCGCCAGTTCTTTTTCTGTTTCCAGATAAATCAAAGCGCCAGGCTTAAGCCAACCTTGTTCGACTAAAGACTGACAGCAGGGCACGGCCATATTCTGGCGAAAAGGTGGGTCAATAAAAACCAAATCAAATTGGCGTTGTGCTGGTTTTTGTAACCAGAGCAAGGTATCTGTTTGTAGTACCTCGGCTTGTGTGCTGCCCAGACTGATCAGATGTTGCTTCAGCAAGCTGGCCGCTTTGGCTTCTTTTTCCAGCAAGACTACAAAATCGGCATAGCGTGATAAGGCTTCTAAACCTAAACTGCCGCTGCCAGCAAAACAATCCAGCACAGTACTTCCAGCCACATCCTGCATGAGCCAGTTGAACAATGTTTCTTTTACTCTGTCTGAAGTGGGTCTTAAGCCTGCAGCATCTAACACAGGTAAACGCCGGCCTTTCCATTTGCCACTAATCAGTCTGACAAAACCCGGCCCCTGATGTGTTGCCGCTGCGCTGCGGCCCTTTGCTGTTTTCATGGAGTATTTTTGTCCTGCATCTTAAAGATGGTACTATATGGGCCAATTTTACCTTAGTTTTCGGATCTTCTGGCAGCGACCTTTATGACAAAGCAAAATAAACTCTTCTCCTGGCTTGGTTTTGGTAAAAAAACAGAGGCTGCGCCTGTTGAAAATGCAGCAGAACAGCAGATCCAGCCAACAGAACCACAGGCTGACACTGACGTTGTTCAGGTCACTGAAACAACTGAAGTCACAGAAATCATTGCGCCTGTTGAAGCGGCAGATGTGGTGGAAGTGAAAGCTGAAGTGGTTCAGGCCGATGCTTTAACCTCAGTAGCTATAGCTGCTGTGACTGAATTACAGCCCCAACCTGCTGAACGTCCTGGCTTTTTTGCCCGCTTAAAACAAGGCTTAACAAAAACCAGCCAAAATTTAGGCAATGGCTTAGCCAGCCTGTTTACAGGTAAAAAAATTGACGATGATTTATACGAAGAGCTGGAAACTCAGCTGTTAATGGCCGACGTAGGTGTGGATACCAGCCAGAAACTGATTAAACAGCTGGTGCAGCACGCCAATCGGAAACAGTTAAAAGACGCTGATGCCTTGTATGACAAACTGCAACAGGAAATGGCGCTGCTGTTAGATGAAGTGGAGCAACCATTGCAATTAAAAGGCGCTGATGGTCCTTTTGTTATTCTGATGGTGGGTGTCAATGGCGTAGGTAAAACCACCACTATTGGCAAGATGGCGCAGCAGTTTAAGCAACAAGGCAAGTCGGTGATGTTAGCTGCTGGCGATACCTTCAGAGCTGCAGCTGTGGAGCAATTGCAAGTCTGGGGTGAGCGTAATGCGATTCCTGTGATAGCCCAGCACAGCGGTGCTGATAGCGCTTCGGTGATTTTTGATGCTTATCAGGCGGCTAAAGCCCGGGGTGTGGATGTATTAATTGCAGATACTGCGGGTCGCTTACAAAACAAAGCGCATTTAATGGAAGAGCTGAAAAAAATTGTCCGTGTGATGAAAAAAATTGATGTGAATGCGCCGCATGAAGTGATGCTGACGCTGGACGCCGGCACTGGCCAGAATGCCTTAAGTCAGGCGCGATTATTTAAAGAAGCTGTAGATATTAGTGGTATCAGCTTAACTAAGCTGGATGGCACAGCCAAAGGTGGAGTTATTTTTGCCATCGCCGATCAGTTTAAATTACCTATTCGTTATATTGGTGTCGGTGAAGGCATAGATGACTTGCGGGTGTTCGACAGTAAAGATTTTATTAAGGCATTGTTTGCCAGGGATCTCTGATTATGTTGCGTTTTGAGCAAGTCACAAAAAGTTATAGCGGTGGTTTTGTCGCTTTGGACAGGGTGAGTTTTCATCTGGAAAAAGGCGAAATGGCTTTTTTAACAGGGCATTCTGGCGCAGGTAAAAGTACCTTATTAAAACTGATCAGCCTGATTGAACGCCCAACCACAGGCAAAGTCTTTATTAATGGCGTGGATTTAAGCCGGGTCAACAGAGGCCAGGTGCCTTATGTTCGCCGTGATATAGGCATGATTTTCCAGAACCATAAACTGCTGATGAACCACAGTGTGTTTGATAATGTGGCTTTGCCTTTAGTGATTGAAGGCTTTAGCGGCAAAGACATGACCAAACGAGTGCACGCGGCTTTGGATAAAGTAGGGCTACTGGATAAAGTGCGTTGTCTGCCTCACACCTTATCTGGTGGTGAACAGCAACGGGTTGGTATAGCCCGTGCTGTAGTGAATCGTCCGCCATTATTATTAGCCGATGAACCCACAGGCAACCTGGACCCTGATTTATCCAAAGATATTATGAATGTGTTTGAAGCTTTTAATCAGGTGGGTGTGTCTGTGCTGATTGCCAGCCATGATTTAAGTTTATTGGCCCGGATGCGTTACCGTACCCTGACGCTGAAAAATGGCCGTATGATCAACGATGGCTTAACGTCCTATGGAGCCGATGAATGAGTATTTTATTTCAGGGCCGTGCCACAGGTGCCACTGCAGTAAAACAAAGTCTGTGGAACAGATTTGTGATGTTTTGGGTGCATCATATTCGTCAGGCATTAACCAGCTTAGGCGAAATCTGGTTAACCCCGGCTTCTTCATTATTAACAGTGGCCGTATTGGGGGTGAGTTTAACTTTACCTGTCACTTTGCATCTGATGGTGAAAAACCTGCAGCAGGTCAGCAGCAGTATTGATCAGGCGGCTCAAATCAGTTTGTTTTTAAAAGCCGACACCAATGAAACTCAAATTGCTGAGCTGATTGCATTATTGCAGGCCAACCCAGAAGTCGCAGATGTGCAGTTTATTGATAAAGGCCAGGCTTTGGCTGAATTTACCGCTGAGTCGGGTTTTGGTGATGCCTTTAGTTATATCGAAGACAATCCTTTACCTCATGTAATGCTTGTCAGTCCAAAAAACACCTCAAGCGTCGCTGCTTCAGCCTTACTCGAGACCTTAAAACAAGAACGTTATGTGGAGCTGGCAAAACTGGATATCGGCTGGTTAGAACGGCTGGACGCTATTGTCAGTTTAGTGCGACAGGTGGCTATGGCTGTGGCTTTATTGCTGATGGTGGCTGTGCTTCTGGTGGTGGGAAATACCATCCGGCTGATGATCCTGAATAAAAAAGATGAAATTGAAGTGATGAAACTGGTCGGTGCCACCAACAGTTATATTCAGCGTCCTTTTTTGTACACAGGTATTTGGTTAGGTTTTTTTGGCGGTATTCTGACCTTTTTAATCGAAGAAGTGCTGCTCTGGTGGTTAAAGCACGCTATTGCCGGTGTGACTCAATTGTATGAAAGTAGTTTTACCATACAGCCGATGAGTCTGGCTGAACTGGGTTATTTACTGCTGGTTGCCATCAGTTTAGGTTTTTTTGGCTCTTTGCTGGCCGTGCGGCGTAATATCAGTCAAATAGAAGCCACTGGTCTTTAAAGCAGATCAAACCTGACGGCCATAAGCTATTCTGGCCGTCGGGTGAAACACTCTGCAAGGTATTATCAGTGCTGTACCTTCAGTAAGCGTTGACCCCATTCCACCGCCTCAAAGTACACCAGATTCAAGTCAACGTTCTGCGGCACCATGCGGGATGAAAGTTCAGTTTGTTGTTGCCATAAGCCCTGTTCAAAGGTGCGTTCAACTGTCAGATAATCGGCCAGTACTCCTTTGTTTTCCAACAATGCGGCTTTAATTTCCGGCAGCAAAGGTAATTGAGCCAACAAATCTTCCAGCGGTTGTTCCAGCAAGGCATCCACCAGAGAAAATAAACCTGTTAAAAATGCAGCAGGTGGGTTTTCTTTATCCCCCCTGATATTGGCCAGGCGATCACAAAAACGCGCGCGGATCAGCGACATCACTAACAATTCGTCGGATTGGCCTTCGGCCAGATTCGCCAATGCGAGCAGGGAAATAAACTTCTTCAGTTCAGCTTCACCCATATACACCATGGCGTGTTTTAAGGAGCCAATGCTTTGGCTGCGGGCAAAGTTTGCGCTGTTAATAAACCGCAGCAATTTATAGGACATATCTAAATCACGTTCAACAATAGCGGCAAGACCATCAAAATCCAGCCGTTCCTTGCTGGATTCACTGATCAGAGCCAGCAGGTTCAGTTTATTGCTGCCTAGTTGTTTATGTTTCAGCATTTCTGGCCGGGCAAAAAAGTAGCCCTGATATAAATCAAAACCCAGTGTTTTGAGCTGTTCATATTCATCTGCCGTTTCTACTTTCTCCGCCAGTAAGGTCACAGGATATTTAGCAATACGTCGCAGGTACTTACTGATCTGCAATATATTAAACATCTGTACATCCACCTTAATAATGCTGACATAAGGTAAAAATACGTCCCACTTGGTATCAAAGTCATGATCGTCTAATGCAAGGCGATAGCCCATTTTATGCAGCTCTTTACAGGCAGTCAGCAGTTCATCGCTGATAGGCACTGTTTCCAGTATTTCTATCACCATGCTGTTAGGGTCAATGGAAGTCGGGAAGTGGTGGATTAAAGTGTCGGCTGAAAAATTAATAAAAGCTTGTTTGCCGCCAGTGATTTTTTCCACCCCAAGTAACAAGTGATGCTGGGTAATAAGTTTAGAGGTGGCTTCATCGGCATTAATACCAGGAAAACAGTTGTCTACACCATCCCGAAATAACAGTTCGTAGCCTGTTACTGCTTTTTGGCGGTCGAAAATAGGCTGGCGCGCGACATAACAGTACATAGATGTGGCCTTCAGTTGTTTTTGTTTTTATCACTCAGACTGATCGCAAGTTCTAAATTTATCATATAAGAAAAAACAGCCTTTATATATGAATTGATATTATTAAAAAACAGGGCTTATACAATTCGGATCTTAAAAGATGAAAATTTCTTTTAGCACTCTCGGTTAAAGAGTGCTAAGATTTGACCCAATCAAGCAAGTAAGGGGAAATTACATGACTCAGGCTTCACAAATGATGACTCTGACAGTGGCTGGAAGTGGCAGCCTTGAAGCTTACACTCATGCGGTAAGTACCATCCCTATGCTCACAGCAGAAGAAGAACGTTCTTTAGCTGAAAAATTACAGCAAGACGGTGATTTAGAATCGGCCCGTGTGCTGATTATGTCTCACCTGCGTTTTGTAGTGCATATTGCCCGCAGCTATTCAGGTTACGGTTTGCCTATCAGCGACCTGATCCAGGAAGGCAATATAGGCCTGATGAAAGCAGTGAAACGTTTTGACCCTTCAGTGGGTGTACGTTTAGTCTCTTTTGCTGTGCACTGGATCAAAGCGGAAATTCATGAATTTGTTCTGAAAAACTGGCGTATTGTCAAAGTGGCAACGACAAAAGCACAACGTAAGTTGTTCTTTAATCTGCGTAAAGCCAAAAAGCATTTAGGCTGGTTCAGTAAAGAAGAAGTGCAAAACGTAGCAGATTCTTTAGGTGTTCCTGTACACGAAGTGATGGAAATGGAATCCCGTATGAGCAACTACGATATGCCTTTTGATGCATCTGATGATGAAGACGAAAGCAATTACACTGCTCCGGTATTTTATTTACAGGACAAAGAGTCTGATTTAGCCAACCGTATTGAAGAAGATCAATGGGACAATGCAGCAGTGGATCGACTGCAAGCCGCAGTCAGCACCTTGGATGACCGCAGCCAGGACATTATCCGTGCCCGTTGGTTAGATGATCAGAAACTGACCTTACAGGAGTTAGCGGACCGTTATCAGGTGTCTGCTGAACGTGTACGTCAGCTGGAAAAAAATGCGATGAAAAAACTGCAGGCTGCAATGGCTGCTTAAAGCGTTTTTTTATAGTAAAAAGCCCTGACTGGTCAGGGCTTTTGCGTTTCTGAGGGCAGAGCTCTGGAGCCAGAAACTGACAGTAATGATCATCATGGCGACTCAACCGGTCGGAGTTAAACTTAAAAGACGCTGACTTGAAAAGCGCAGCCTCCGGGTCATATTCTTACCATTCTTTCTGTTGCAGCCTAATTGAACGGTAGCTTAAACTTCTGACCATAAAGCTACTGAACGAGACTGAAACAGTGCTCATTTTTGACAAAATAAATCATACCGTTAGATTGAACCATGCAATATTGAAGTTGCAGCCACTGTCTTTTCGCTTGCTGGAAACTCTTGCCGGGTCGCCAGAAGATGTGATCCCGGTCGAAACCTTAATCGAGTCTGTTTGGGGGGCCGTCACCGTCAGTCCGGATACCCTCAAACAAAGAGTATTTATATTGCGTAAGGCAATCGAAGAGTCTGAATTGACTGGAATATCTATTCAGGCGGTGCGTAGTGAAGGTTATCGGCTACTGATTGAACCACAACCTCATCTTGTGGTCAGCCAACGACCACGCTTTGGCTGGCGGGCTGTAGTAGCTGGTGCTGCTGGCATCTTACTGATATTAACCTTGTGGCTTATGGTTTCACATCAATCAGCCCTCTTTAAAAATAACCGGGTGGTACTGTTGTCAAATGTGCCTATTCAGAAGATGCCTGCGGCGGCAGCGCATACCTTTGAGGCATGGCGCAATTTAATAACTGCCAGTCAGCCGCCACGAAATTTTCAGCTGATTTTTTCTGATCTGCAAAAAGATACCGCGATGTCAGTGCAAGCCAGAAAAAACCGTGCAGCGCTGATCAGTCTTTTTGAAGTCGTTCAGTTGCATGATAGCGTGGTGGTAAGGCTCAGTATCATTGAAGGCTCTACTGCCACAGTGTTGCGCAGTGAGCTGCTAAGTACAACTGACGATAGCTCACAGATGACTATGCTGCAGCAAGTTGCCAGCATTGAGGCTTTGATTGGTTCTGGTGCATTAAGCTTACAAAATGCGCAACGGGAAAATGCGGAGGATCCTATATGGAAGGAGTTGAAGCACCTGGCGCAGCATAACAATCCCCAATAACCTCCGGCATAACCAAGCTTAACCCGGCATAACCCTTCTTAACTGGGCCTTTACCCCGCCTTATGTTGTAGTTCCTGACGATTAAAACAACAGGAATTTACTTCATGACATATGTATTTAGCAAAAAAATAGTAAGCCTAATCTGCCTGATTGGGCCTGTAATAATGGCACCATGGGTCTGTGCAGAAGAATTGCTTCAGCCCCAATCCACAACTCCTTATCAGCAACAGGCCGAACTTTTACTACAAAGTCTGGTGGATGTTACTGAAGTACCTGCTTTTTCGATGGCGATTGTGCATCGCGGCGAATTAGTTGCGGCTGTTGCTGTGGGACATGCCGATCGGGAAAAACAACAGCCTGCCACGCCAGCGCATTTATTTCGTCTGGCGAGTGTGTCAAAAGTTGTTGGCGCTTCCATGCTGGCTGAGTTAGTCATGGACAACAAACTCGATCCTGATAAAGCGCTGGGCCACTATTACCCGGAGTTAAGCAAGCAATATCATGCAATCACAATGCGGCAGCTATTAGCGCACACTTCCGGAATGCCGCATTATCAGCCTATTGATGGATTCATTGAAAAAAACCACTACACAACAGCTACAGCCGCGCTGGCAACACTGAAAGATCGATCTTTGCTTAGCCTTCCGGGAACTGCATATGAGTATTCAACTCATGGTTATACTTTGGCTGGCGCCATTTTCGAAAAAATTACAGGTCAAACATTGCAGCAGAGCCTGCCACAATATATGAAAAGCTTCACTGGTAAGCCCACACCACTGATTGAAAACATCCACGCCTTACATCCACTGAGCGCCAGTCTTTATGAACGAAGCGGGGATCAGGTCAACAACATTATGTTTGATGATCACTCCTTTAGCGTATTTGGGGCCGGCCTATCTGCGACTGCAACTGATTTGGCTTACTTTGGTGCTCAGGTGCTGAACAAAAGCCGAAGTTCAGATAGTTATCAACGTCTGTTGTTTACGGCAGTGACAACCAGTGATGGCCGACCGACGGGTGACGCCAAAGGGCAGGTTGGATTTGGCTGGCGTATCGGTAAATCAGAACAAGGCAAAACTATTTACCACCATGCCGGCACAACGCCAGGAGCGCGTTCAGTGTTGCTACTCTATCCGGAACAGGATTTAAGTATTGTGTTTTTATCCAATAGCCGTTGGATCTCATCCATTGAGAAAACGGCAAATACGCTGGTTGAATTGTATTTGTCCGGTGCTGAGTCGGTAGTGCTGCCAACAACTCAGAGCTACACCCTTAATTACAAGGCGGAGACGTTTACAGGAAGTATTCGCTGTGCTGATGCCTTATGCACCTTAATGAATGATAAAAGCCAGTTGTCGGAATGGCTGAAAAAATTTAATCCTACTTCACAGCACTCTGCAAACTGGCCTATCTATGCTTTTCGTTCGGCAAACGACAAACGTTTAATTATGGTGACCAAAGTGGGGTTTATCGATTTAACCGGTACTCTTGATGCCAGTGACTATCAGGGGGACGCAGGAACAGACCGTAAAATTTCTTTAACACTGCATGAGGTATTGAAAGCCGCTCCAGCACTATGACTCATGGGCGGCGTCACAAGAGCCGCCCAGACTTCAGAACTGAACAGCTCGTCCAATTCCAAAGTAACGACCTATCAATGTGCATCGTCATTATGCGAAAAGTGCTGATGATTTTGCCCTGTTGGTGGTCACTCTACTCATTAAATGAGGTTCATTTGCAGATGACTAAATTTCGTCTTTGTATGCTGGTGCTTGGAAGTTTGTGGTTTTCAGCGGCTCAGGCTGCTGAAATAATTATCCCCAAAATTCCTACTGTTGCAGAAGGTGGCATAGTGATCGATGCCGATTTGTCTGAGCCCGCCTGGCAAGATGCGACACAGGTTGATATTGCCTACGATACCTGGCCAGCGGAAAATACCCCGGCTCCAGTAAAAACGACGGCCTATGTGATGGAAGACGGAGAGTTTTTTTATATTTCTTTTATTGCCGAAGATCCGGACCCAACACAAATTCGTGCCTTTTATCGTGACCGCGACAAAATCAGCGATGACGATAGAGTCGGCATCAGACTTGATACCTATAACGACAGTAAACTGGCCTATAAGTTTTATATCAATGCATTTGGAGTGCAAGCCGATGCCATTGAAAATGAAATTACCAGGACGGAAAGTGCTGCCTGGGATGGTATCTGGCACAGTGCTGGTATGGTAACAGCGACTGGCTATCAGGTAGAAGTGGCTATTCCACTGCGGATGCTGAACTTTAATGACAGATTAGTCAGCCAAACATGGAAGTTGGAGCTGCTTCGGTTTTACCCGCGAGACGTACGTCATCGCTTATCCAGCAACAAAATTGAGCGTGCCAATCCATGCTGGATTTGCCAGATGTCTCAGGCGACCGGTTTTGCCGGCGCCACACAAAGTAATCATTTTACCCTGGTGCCAGCGCTGGTGATGGGCGCCAGTCAGCAGCGTACTGTGACATCAAATACTAAAGAGGATTGGCAGACGGACAACAATCTTGAACCGAGCCTGGATGTGAAATGGGGGATCACCCCGAATATCAGTTTAAACGCCACCTTAAACCCTGATTACTCACAGGTCGAAGCCGATGAAGCTCAGGTGTCGGTGAACGATACCTTTGCGTTGTTTTTTACTGAGAAACGGGCGTTTTTTCTTGATAACGCTGACTATTTTTCATCACCAATGGATTTGGTTTATACCCGGAATCTGTCATCACCGGATCTTGGTGCCAAACTAACGGGCCGTCACGAGCAGCAGTCGTTTGCCTTTTTTGCAGCCAATGATAAAAGTACGACCTTTATTGTGCCGGGCAACATCAGTTCCGGCATCGCCTTCTTAGATCAGAAAAGTGAAAATGCGGTGCTGCGCTATCGCAATGATATTACGCCGCAATTGTCCTTAGGCGGGATCAGCACTATGCGCCAATCTGACTATTACCATAACTTCGTCTATGGTCTGGATATGAAATATCAGTGGAATGATCAGAATAAACTGATAGCCCAGGTATTGCATAGTGACAGTCAGTATCCTGCGGAACTTGCGGCGCAGCTTAGCGGAGAAGCTGCACTGCGGGTATCGGAAAAAGGCGTCAGCGATAGTGCACAGTACCTTGATTATCAACACGAAAATCGCAATTGGAGCTGGTACAGCGCTTATCTGGGGATGGGTGAAAACTTCCGCGCCGATATGGGCTATCAGCCACAGACCGATTTTAATAAGCATATGCATGGCGGCAGTTACCAGTGGTTTTCTGATTCGCTCTGGTGGAACCGACTGCGACTCCGGGGCGACTGGGACATTACGCATAACAGCGATAGCGAGTTGTTGGAAAAAGAAGCTGAGATGGAAATCCAGTTATGGGGCGCAGCACAATCTTATAGTTTTTTAGGCTTAACGCAGCGCGATCGTGTAGGTAGCAGGCTGGATGGCAGCGTTTTACGGATTGATGGCAATAGCCAGTTGTTTACGGAGCGTCTTTTTAATATTGGTGCTGAAATACAGCCATACCCAGGTCTTTTTCTGGGATTTGAAAGCGAAGCAGGGAAAAAACTGGATTTTCGTAATAACCGGATCGGTGATGGCTTCGAGCTTTCACCTGAACTAAGGTGGAATATCGACGCGCATTTTCAGGTTCAGGCACGGCACATATATCGCACTCTTGATGCTGATTCAGTGGAAGTGTTTACCGCTAATCTGACAGATCTGCGGCTTAGTTATCAGTTTTCAGTACGTAGCTTTTTACGCCTGGCACTTATTTATTCGGACATCAAACAAAACCCATGGAATAACAGCGGTGACGTTATTGTGCGTTCCAAAACACTGGGTTCACAGCTTTTGTACTCCTATAAATTAAACCCACAAACCTTATTTTTTGCTGGCTATAGCGACAATGCATTTAGCGATGACGACATACAGGATTTAACCCCCACTGAACGCTCGATCTTTATGAAATTCAGTTACGCATGGATGTTGTAATTCTGCATTGACTTAAAAAACACATTTTTACGTTTCTGAAGGCCAGTTATAAGCTGCCACCTAACTGATAAAACGGCAGAGACCGGGCTGGTTTTTTAACTGGCTCCGGTAATTCCCAGGGGTTTTGCATCAGTGGCTGAGTAGGTTTAATCCAGGGCAGAGTCATAGGGTTCAGCAGGGCAGGTATATCCCATTGCAGCTGGTACATGGTGATAATAGCAGCAGGATCTTCAATGGCTGGGGTAAATACTGCCGCAGTTGTTGTATTCATAGGTTTCTTCTCTGTTTTTGCAACACGCAATGGCTGAACCGGATCCTGTTCTGGCAAGGATAAAGGCACATCTGCAGTTTGAGCCGCAGTGATAATTGCATAGTCGGAGGGTAACAAGCTGGAGAGTTTCACGACCTCAATGCCCTGGGCTGCTAAATCAGGTAAGTGTTTTTTCAGATAGGCATAAGTTTCAGGATAAGGATGGCCTATAGCTATGGCCTGTTGCTGTTGTTTTGCCAGCTTGATCATCAAATTAAATTGTTTATCCAAAGCTTGGTAAGAACGGTCGTTATCCAGAAAAACATGACGGGTTAACAGCGGGATTTGGTGTTTTTTGGCGTAAACACCAGCCTGACTGCGAGCTGTGGTTTTACTGTCGAGGAAAAACAGCTGACGTTTAGCCACATAAGCCAAAGTCCAGTCCATCACATTGGCTTGTTCGGTGAAATAGCCGCCCATATGATTATTGATACCAATAGCATAAGGCACATCGGCAAAAGCGGCCTGAAGTTTGTGCTCTATTTGCGAACGGCTCATGGTCACTTTGAGTGCATTTTTACTTAAGTCAGCCCGGCGTGCAGACTCCATCGGCATATGCAAAATCACATCACGGCGCTGCTGATAGGCTGCTTTTGCTACCGCATTACTGTGCGTGGTATGGGGAATAACGGCAAAGGTTAAATCATAAGGTAATTCCAGCAGCTTGTAGTCAAGCTTGTGGTAACCAATGTCGTCAATCACTATAGCCACTTTGGCGGCGATAGAAGGTAAGCTGCAAAGCGCAAAAGCTAAGCTGATCCAATACTTCATAACTAAGATCCTGCGCGTTTTTGTAACCAGGTAATAGGGTTAATGGCTGAGCCTTTTTGCCGGATCTCAAAATACAATCCAGCCTGCGCCTGACCACCACTGGCACCTACTAAAGCCACTGCATCACTGGCGTTAACAGACTCGCCAGGCTTTTTTAATAAGGTTTGATTGTGACCATACAAACTCATGACACCATTGCCATGGTCCAGCACTATCACCCAGCCATAACCTTTCAGCCAGTCCGCATAAATCACTTGCCCGTCTGCCACAGCTTTAACTTTTGAACCTTCAGCCGCTGCTATTAAAATGCCTCTGGAACTGACGCCAGCCAGGCGTTTTTCACCATAACCCTGCAAAATATCACCTTGTACTGGCCATGGCAGTTTGCCTTTGGTTTTTGGTAAGTTGATGCGTTTTTTCGCCGCTATGGCAGCAGCTTTCAGTTTGCCTAAGGTGTTTTGCAGGCTTTGTTCGTTTTGTTTCAGGTAGTTCAGCTGTTGCTCTTGATCCGTTAAAAAGCTTTTCAGCTTTTTGACTGAAGCCAGCTGACTGCTTTTTGCTTCGGTCAGCTCCTGCTTTTGTTGCTCCAGTTGAGCTTGCAGTTGCTGCTGTTGCTGCGCCTTAGTTTGCAAATCCAGCTCTACTTGTTTCAGTTCTTCAGCTGTTTGCTCTATTTGTTGTAGCTGCTGCATCCGCGCCTGATTCAGATACTGATAATAAGTTAATATCCGCTCCAGCTTAGTGCTGTCTTGCTGGTTCAGCAGCATCTTGGTGTAATCATGCTGGCCTGTGACAAAAGCCCCTTTGAGCTGCTGTGCAAGCAATGACTTTTGTAATTCGAAACTTTGTTGCAGTTGTTGCTGCTGCAGTTGCAACTGCTGTTGCTGCTTGTGCAGTTCGGCCAGCTCTGTGTTGCTCTGACGTAGTTGTCGCGCCAGCCGGGCTAAGGATTGATCCGCAGTTTTCAACAAATCCTGAGCTTTGGTAAAAGCCTTTTGTTGCTGCTTCAGCTCTTTTTCAGTTTGCTGAATTTGGCCTTTGAGTTGCGACAGCTCCTGCTGCACCTCTTTTTGATCCTGAGCCAACAAAGGGGCCGAGGCTAAACAGAGCAGCAGAGCTAAGCTCTGCTGCATCCTTACTCTGTAGTTGACGAGTCTTACTGGCATTAATTTAACTTCATCAGAATTTTGCCTGTCATCTCGGCAGGAATTGGCATACCCATTAAATGCAGCATGGTAGGGGCTATATCACTTAAAATACCACCCGGAGTCACTGCAGCATTGCGACCTACATAAATTAGTGGCACAGGACCGCTGGTATGGGCTGTATGGGCCTGACCTGATTCCAGATCCTGCATTTGTTCGGCATTGCCATGGTCGGCTGTAATTAAACATTCGCCGCCCACTTGCTGTAATGCTTCGACCACACGGCCAATGCAGTGATCCACTGCTTCTACCGCTTTAATAGCTGCAGATAAAATGCCAGTGTGGCCGACCATATCGCCATTTGGATAGTTACAAATGATCACATCATACTCGCCGCTGTGAATAGCACCGACCAGCTGGTTGGTCAGTTCGGTGGAATTCATTTCAGGCTGCAAATCATAGGTGGCGACATTAGGGGAAGGCACCAGAATACGTTGTTCACCTTCAAATACATCTTCACGGCCGCCACTGAAAAAGAAGGTCACATGAGCGTATTTTTCAGTTTCGGAAATACGTAACTGGGTTTTATGATGTTTCGCCAGCCATTCACCCAAAACGTTATCCAGACTTTCAGGTGGATAAGCACAAGGGGCTTTAATATCAGCAGCGTATTCAGTCAACATCACAAAGCTGGACAGTTGAGGCTGGTATTCACGGGCAAAACCTGTGAAGTCGGCATCAATAAAAGCACGGCTGAACTGACGGGCGCGATCGGCACGGAAATTCATAAAAACAAGACTGTCGCCATCTTGCATTTTAACCAGGTTACCGGCTGGGTTTTTAATGGCGGTCGCTTTGACAAACTCGTCATTTTCATCCCGGCTGTAGGCAGCTTTTAATGCGTCCACTGCTGTAGTTGCAGTAAATAAAGCTTTGCCCTGAGTTAATAAGTCATAAGCAGCTTGCACGCGGTCCCAGCGTTTATCCCGGTCCATCGCAAAATAACGGCCAATCACAGAAGCAACCTGACCCACACCTATGGCTTTAAAGTGATCTTCCACCCTTTGCAATGAAGCTTCTGCGCTGCGTGGTGGGGTATCACGGCCATCTAAAAAGGCATGCAGGTATATTTCAGTCGCACCTTGCTGTTTGGCTAAGTCAATCATCGCAATGATGTGATCTTCATGGCTATGCACACCACCTGGCGATAACAAACCCATCAGATGCACAGCTTTGCCCTGGCGTACTGCACTCTGAGTAGCTTCCACCAGCACAGGGTTAGTGAAAAAGTCACCATCAGTAATAGCTTTAGTGATACGGGTAAAATCCTGATAGACCACACGGCCTGAGCCTAAATTGACATGACCTACTTCAGAGTTGCCCATCTGCCCATCTGGCAAGCCGACATCCAGACCAGAGCCTGAAATCAGCGAATGAGGATACTCTGCCCATAATTTGTCCATAACCGGAGTATTGGCTTGTAAAATGGCGTTGGATTCACGTTCTTCTCTGTATCCCCATCCATCCAATATCAGTAAGACTAACGGCTTTTTCGGCTGCATACTCATGGCTCCGTGCTATATCATTTAAAGATTCTTTGATGGCCTATCTTACCTTGTTTTTCCTGTGAAAACAGTGACGAAATAGTACGGATAGGGCTTCAATGCTGCATTCTTTTATCAAACTAGGTATACTCGGCCGCAAAGTTTTGCTCCTGAAATGAAACAGAATGGTGTTTATGCAGCAATATATTGATTTTTTAAGCAATCATCCGTACCTGACCGCCGCTTGGGTGGCGTTATTTTTAGCCTTGCTGGTCAGCTGGATTAAATCTTTAACCTCTTCAGTCAAACAAGTAACTCCGACTCAGCTGACGTTGATGGTAAACAGAGAAGATGCAACAGTGATCGATATCCGCGCTGAAGCCGACTTCAAAAAGGGCCATATTACCGGCGCCCGTCATCTGACAACCGAACAAATTAACACTCAAGCCACCGGCGGCCTTGAAAACAAAAAAGACGCACCCATCATAGTAGTCTGTCAGGCAGGTATGTCTGCACAAGGCGCAGCTGCTACCTTGTCGAAACAGGGCTTCACCAAAGTTTTTGTTTTGCAGGGCGGTATGGGTACCTGGACAGGTGCGAACCTGCCTCTGGTTAAAAAGTAAAACGTAAGTCGGAGCTTTGATGGCACAAGTCACTATTTACACTAAGGCCTATTGTCCTTATTGTGTTCGCGCTAAGGCATTATTAGGCCAAAAAGGCGTGCAGTTTGACGAGATTAAAATCGACGAACAGCCAGAATTGCGTCCAGCCATGATTGAGCGTGCCAATGGGCGCACCACAGTACCGCAAATTTTTATCGGCGATACTCATGTAGGTGGTTGTGACGATCTTTTTGCACTGGAAAATGCCGGTACTTTAAATTCGATGCTCGCTGCATAACTGCGGCTGGCTTTCTGTCGATTACTAAACTCGATCATTAAACATAATTAAAACTAGGATTTATCATGGCCGAACAACAAGTTGCTGAACAATTTGCCATCCAGCGTATTTACGTCAAAGACATTTCTTATGAGTCACCTAATGCTCCGGCAATATTTCGTAAAGAGTGGCAACCAGCTATTCAATTAGATTTAGATACCCGCAGCGAGAAGTTAGACGACAATACTTTTGAAGTGGTGTTATCTCTGACTGTTACAGCTCGCATTGAAGAAGAAGTGGCGTTTTTATGTGAAGTGCAACAGGCTGGTATTTTCAGTGTGCCTGTACTGGAAGATGCGCAAATGGCTCATATGTTAGCTTCTTTCTGCCCGAACATTCTGTTCCCTTATGCCCGTGAAGCTGTGTCTAATCTGGTAAACCGCGGTACTTTCCCGCAACTGAATCTGGCACCTGTGAATTTTGATGCCTTATTTGCTCAATATGTACAAAAACGTCAGGCTGAAGCTCAGGCCCAGCAAGGCGTAGAACTACAGTCTTAAGATGAAGGCTGCAATTGCTGTGTTAGGGGCGGGCTCTTACGGGACCGCCCTTGCTATTTCACTGGCCCGCAATGGCAACCCAACTTTGTTGTGGGGTCGCAATGTGGATGATATCCGTGTGATGGCAGAACAACGAATGAATCAGCGCTATTTACCTGATATTCGTTTACCTGATTCTTTAGCTGTCACAGATGATCTGGCTTATGCAGTTGCTTCATGCCGGGATATTTTATTGTCTGTGCCAAGCCATGCTTTTGCCGACACCTTAAGACAAATCAAACCTTTTTTGCAGCACAATGCCCGTGTGGCCTGGGCTACTAAAGGTCTGGAGCCTGAAACAGGTCGGTTATTGCAGGATGTTGCCAAAGAGATTTTGGGTGAACAGGTGTCTTTAGCTGTACTCTCAGGCCCAACTTTTGCTAAAGAACTGGCCAAAGGTTTACCTACAGCCATTTCCTTGTCTTCCACCGATCCTGAATTCATTTCCTCACTCTCCGACTTATTGCATTGCACTAAAACTTTCAGGGTGTACACCAATCCTGATTTTATTGGGGTGCAACTGGGTGGAGCTGTGAAAAACGTCATCGCTATTGGTGCTGGTATGGCCGACGGTATTGGTTTTGGTGCTAATGCACGTACAGCCTTAATTACCCGTGGTTTAACAGAAATGTGCCGTTTAGGTTGTGCCTTAGGTGCAAAAAAAGAAACCTTTATGGGCATGGCCGGTTTAGGTGATTTAGTTTTAACCTGTACAGACAACCAATCCCGCAACAGAAGGTTTGGCTTGTTATTAGGTGAAGGCAAAGGCGTAGAAGAAGCCATGACGGCCATAGGCCAGGTGGTGGAAGGTTATCGTAATGCCAAAGAAGTCTTTAATCTGGCGCAACGTGTAGGTGTAGAAATGCCTATTACCGAGCAAATTTATCAGGTGTTGTATCAGGGCAAAGATGCCAGGTTAGCGGCGATGGATCTACTAGGCCGCGAAAAGCGCGACGAATAGTTTAGCCGTCGTACTTGAAGCTGTAGCTTTGTTGGCTGCGTGCTTTCGCCCCAGTCACATAGGTAAACTATGCTCCTGGGGTCTCAATCTCTTGCCGCCGCGCTGCAACTCCAATTACTTAGGCTAAAATCCCCGTCGTATTTGGCGCTGCCCCTACAATTTATTGATTTTAATTAGAGTTATTGTAGGGGCGACCTTTATGGTCGCCCGCAGTTTTTACTCAATTTTATTAACCGTCGTATTTGGCGCCGCAGCGTTCGGGCGGGGCAATCCCAGCCCTACAATTAGCTTTCTTTTTTCGGTTCTTTATCCAGCAGCAAAGCAATCTGTTCAGGTTGTACAGGTGGGCTGAATAAGTATCCCTGCACCACCTGGCACCCCATCACATGCAGCAAATAGGCCTGCATTTCAGTTTCTACACCTTCTGCTACTACGGCTATTTTCAGATAACTGGCCAGGCGGATTATAGTGGAAGTGATATTGCGATCCTGCTCTGAACTATCCATGTCTTTGATAAAAGCCCGGTCAATTTTTAAGGTGTCGATAGGGAAACGCTTCAGGTAGCCCAGAGAGGAATAACCAGTACCAAAATCATCCAGCGCCAGCGTAAAACCAAGGGCTTTCAGCTGATGCATCACCTCAAGGCAATGATCAGCATCCCGCATCATCGCAGTTTCGGTGATTTCCAGTTCCAGTAAACTGGCGTCCAGTTGGTAATGCTGCAGTTCCTGCTGTAAAAAATCTAATAAATCTGGCTGTTGCAGTTGTTGTACCGACAGGTTCACTGCAACACGACCCCGCATCCGGCCTTGTTGTTGCCACTGACGGATCTGAGCACAAACCTGACTGAATACCAGGCGGTCCAGCTGAATAATAACGCCATTTTCTTCAGCGATAGGGATAAACATCAGAGGAGACACCATACCCCGGCTTGGATTGTGCCAGCGACATAAAGCTTCATAACCCACTATGGTATTGGTGCTGACATTGTATTTGGGCTGGTACACCACTTTAAATTCGCCCTGACTGATGCCACGCCATAAGTCACTTTCCAACGCCAGATATTCAGGAGTGCGCTGCAACATTTTGTCGTTAAAAAACTGGGCGTTATTGCGGCCCATTTGTTTGGCATGGTGTAAGGCTGTATCCGCACTTCGCAACAAAATATCTGACGAGCGGCCATCGTCGGGGTACACCGCTATACCAATACTGGCGGTCAGGGTGATTTCCAGATCACCCAATAACAGCGGCTGCCTGATGTGCAACAACAATTGTAAACTCAGCCGGTTCAGCAACAGATCAAACTGTTCAACACTAAAATGGGAAGGGACCAGAACAGCAAATTCATCAACGCCCAGTTTTGCCAGAATATAGCCTGCCGGTAGTTGTTTTTGCAGGCGTTCCGACACCATTTGCAGCAGCATATTGCCGCTGTCGTGGCCTAAGGAATCGTTAATTTTGGCAAAACGATCCAGATCAACCAGCAGCACAGCAAAGTGCGGAAAACGACTGCTGCAACTAAAAAATGCTCTGTCCAGATGTTCCAGAAACAAGGCACGGTTAGGCAGTTGGGTCAGAGGATCTCTGGTACTGAGTTTACGTAGCTCACGTTCATTCAGCTTACGATTGGTGACATCCGAGAAGATCGCCAGATAAAGTTTGGGTTCCAGCGCACCTTTACCAGACAACAAAGTAATAGCTAACGACAAAGCAAAGCTGTCGCCATTGGCTTTTTTACTCCAGACTTCACCCCGCCAGAAGCTGAATTGTTGTAACTGCTGCACTATGGTTTTCAGCAGTTCAGTCTGATGCCCTTGTGCTGTATACAGCTGTAAGGTTTTACCTTCCATTTGAGCTGGCGCAAAGCCAGTGATTTGACAAAAGGCCTGGTTTACTTTTTCTATACGTAATTGCTCATCGCCTAACCAGACTGCATCCTGTGTATTGTCGAACAAGGAGCTTATCATCAGTTGCTGTTCCATCGCCTGATGCAAACGATTCTGATGTTTTTTGTAACGCCATAACAGCAAAGCCAGCATCAGGACTGAAGCAAATAACATGAACCAGAGCCAGCTTTGCTGGATCCACCAGTAGCGGTTAAATTGCAGTTGGTAGTCACCCACCCGTTGCCAGCTCAAGCCATCCTGACTGGCTTCGATAGACAACAGATAGGCAGCACTGTTATCCAGTCGCAATTTGAACTGGCGTTGAGGGTAGGTCAGCATCACAGGCTGGGCGTTATCCAGACTATAACGGAAGTAATTCCATTGCTTACCTGCTGTAGGGTAATGGCTTACACGAAACTGTAGCTGTGGGCCCCAACTGTCCAGTTGCAACAAATGGTCCTGCTGTTTTAGGCGCTGGCCATTTTCTGCAATGAATTCAAGACGCAAAGGGTTCGCTATAAAGCTGCTTTTTTGTTGAGCCAGTGGCAGTTGGTAATGACCTATGGAGCTGTTGATATGCAGTTGCTGATCCACTAACTGAACCTGAAAGGGATTCAGCTGTTCTGCCTGATTCAGTTGCCATTGCAGCAGAGACTTATCGGTCAGATCCAATAAACTCAGCCGTTGTCTGGACCAAAGCCAAACCTGCTGGTCCTGCTTTAGCATATGCTGTTGCTGCCAGGGCACCTGCCATTGATTTTGTTGTACCAGGGTCAGCTTAGAATTGTTTTGTTGAGCTTCATAGTGGTACAGCTGATCCGGCGTCAACAGCCATAACTGTTGTTGCTCCGGTACTATATCCAGTATTTGCCTTGCATCCAGACAGGGTGAAGAAGCGCAGGGGCTGATGTCGTAAGTGCGCAACTGCTGTTCAGCCAGTTGGTATGAATACAGCCTGTTGCTACCGGAGAGCCAGAGTTGTCCGGATTGATAACGTACTAAAAACCAGCTGGCCTGGTCGGTCAGTAAAGTGGAGCCAACCGAAGACTGATCCCATTGCCAAAGTCCCTGATGTGTCAGATACCAGAATTGTTCATCTGCCAGAGTCAGATCCAATACGGGCTCTTGTTCCACTGACACCCAATTGACTGTGCTGTCGTTATAACGCCAGATTTGCTGATCAACCCAAACAAAATACTGTTGCTGATACCAGAATTTTTTCACTTGTTCCAAAGCAAAAGGAAAAACCAGCACTGGCTTGTTGTTTTGTTCTGGTGTTACCTGAGTTAATTGCTGTTGTTCCAGTTTCCAGCCTTGGCCTTTGTGATCCAAGATTACAGACTTACCTCTGGCTTGCACTTCTAAAGCTGAAGATTGCGCCAGAGCTAAAGCGCCGCCCGGGTCGGCAAGCCAGATATTCTGGTGCCTGTCGGCAAAGAGTTGAACCCAGGGTTGAGCCAGTTGCTGTGTTTGCCAGCTTTGGCTGTCGTGCTGATAGAGGTAAAGCTTTTGGGCCGATAGCAGCCAGACCTGGCCCAATGGATCAACTTCAAAGGCTGTGGCATAAAAGTGCTCTGGAGTCTTTACCAATTGCAGCTGTTGCTCTTTTAATTGATAAAGTGTTTGATTTTTCGACAGCAGCCATAGCTGTTGGTCCGGACCTAAAGCTAAATCGGTTTGCTGGGGTAAATTCACCGGATAATGTTGCCAGCTCTGATTGACTAAATCATAGCGGGCTAATTTTGCATCTTTGGACCATAACCATAAGTAGCCGCCATCACTGACGCCCTGAGCCCAGCCTGCAGCCGTACTGCTACTACGCCACAATAACTGAGCATCAGTGGATTCGGCCGACCACTGCCAGATTTCCTGTTCTGTTAAGATCAATGGGGTGGATCTGCCGGATAAAAACAGCGCTTTAATTGGGGCTTTGCTTTGCCAAATCTGGCGAAACTCTCCACTTTGCTGTTCAAACAACCAGAGCTGATCAACACTGGCCAGCCACAATTTATGCTGATCCAGCGTCAGCAACTGCACCAAAGCCTGAGTTTGTAATTCGGCAGGTAAAGTGTAAGACCTGTGATCATGACCATCAAAACGGTGCAGTTGGGTACTGGTGCTCCACCACAACAGCCCTGATTTATCCTGAGTAAAAAGTTCTATGGCCAAATGCTGCGACTGACGGGAGTGCACCACAGGTTGCACTTGCAAATAAGCGTGCAGACCAGCACTGCTGCAAGCAAGCCAAAGCGCCAGACATAATTTGAGGCAACGCAGCAGCATCTGAATTCATTCCCTGGATAATTTTTTATTAAAAATACTGATAAATCAGCAGGCTGAGTATCACTATAGCTCTAGGATTCAGAGCTTGGCAAACTCAGGCTCTGGCGCCCGCATAACCCAGCTGACGCCATGATTCATAAACAAATACTGATACCGCATTGGACAGGTTCATGGAGCGGCTGTCTGGCGTCATTGGAATACGTAACCACTGCTCTTTTGGTAAAGTGGCCAGCAGATCCGCAGGTAAACCCCGGCTCTCTGGGCCAAATACCAAGGCATCTCCTAACTGGTACTGTGCATCACTATGGTGATTACTGCCTTTGGTGGTGCAGGCAAAAACCCGTCCTGGCTGAACTTCCGCTAAAAAGGCAGCAAAATTCGCATGACGTTTCACATCCGCAAATTCGTGGTAGTCCAGGCCAGCTCTTTTTATGCGTTTATCGTCCCAGGCAAAACCCAGTGGTTCAATTAAATGCAGGCGAAAGCCTGTATTGGCACAAAGGCGGATAATGTTGCCGGTATTTGGCGGGATTTCAGGTTCGTATAACACTATGTCTAACATGATAATTTCCAGTATCTGAAGCCCGGTGAGTGTATCAAAATTGGCGTACAATGCCTATGGATGCAGATGATGAAAGAGGCCGGCATGAGCAGCTTGAATACACAAAAGAACCAAAGCACAGATTATCGGCTTTGGGTTAAGCGTTCTGGTTATCTGACCCTGACCATCGCATTCACTATCTTAGTGCTGAAGTTATGGGCTGTAATAGTCACCAACTCCAGTTCTGTGCTGGCGTCTTTTACCGACGCATCACTGGATTTATTGGTGTCGGTATTAAATTTTTCAGTATTGAGTTACGCACTGCGTCCTGCGGATCAGAACCATAGTTTTGGTCATGGTAAAGCCGAAGCAGTGATGGCCTTATTGCAGGCGGCTTTTTTAGCCGGAGCCGCTTTGCTGCTATTTACTCAAACGGTGAGCCGCTTTCATCAAAGCGGCATGGTGCAGCAACTGGCGTTTGGTATGTGGATCACTGTGCTTTGTGCGGGCTTAACTTTGACTTTAGTGCTGATCCAGCGCTGGATTATCCGCCGTACAGGTTCTTTGGCGGTAAAAGCTGATTTATTGCATTACCGCAGTGATTTACTGATGAACCTGTTGGTGCTGGTGGCTTTGTTTTTGACCAGTCAGAGTTTTTTATGGGTAGATAATCTGGTGGCCACACTGATTTGTGGTTATTTACTCTACAGCGCTGCAGTGCTGGCGAAAGAAGCCTTGCAGCATTTATTGGATGAGCAACTGCCTGCTGAACAATTGCAGCGTATCAAAGACACAGTATTGGCCCAAACCGAAGTGCTGGCGGTTGAACAACTAAAAACCCGCCAGGCCGGGCCTGCGGTATTTATTCAACTGCGGCTGGTATTGCAGGATGATTTATCTTTGCTGGCCGCTCACGCCATAGTGGATAGGGCCGAGCAACAACTAATGGCTTTGTATAAACAAGCGGAAGTCATTATTCATGCCGAGCCTTATTCAGAATCGCAGATGAAGCGAAAGTGATTATTCAGGCTAAGCGTTATATTCAGAGTCCGAGCTGAAGAAAAAACCTATTTAGCGCTCTGAACAATGGGTTACGTAGTGCATCGCTTTCAAAAATAATTTCGTGCAAGGCGCCTTCAATTTTCACTAACTCACAATACTGCTCCTGATGTTTATCCTGATAACTTTGATGCCTCTTGTTATCCACCACAGGGTCTGCTGTGGCCTGAATAAGCAGCTGTGGTAAAGACAAAGCCGGAGCTTGTTGTAGTTCTTCAATCGCAAGCAGAGCCTGTGCCAGCCAACGGCAGGATACTCCGCCTAATTGCAGTTGTGGCTGCTCAAGATACAGTTGGCGAAACTGCTGATAGCGCACCTGGCTGTGCGTCAGATGATTGCCGGTAAAAGCCTTGTCTTTATAGCGGGATTGCCCCGGAAAATACCAGTTTTGCTTACTGCACAGCCTGTTTAGTCTTGCCATCAGGCGGGCAAAAGGCTCAGCTATTGCTTTTGGTAAAGGATGACTTTGAATACCAAACATAGGGGAGCAATACACAGCACCGATAAGCCCATGCTGTGCATACTGCTGCAGATAACGGCATAAAATGGCGCTGCCCATTGAGTGAGCCAACCCCAGCAGCGGAGCCTGTTGTTGCGGCAGGATATGGCACTGTAACCAGAGTGCAAAATCCTGCACATAATGCTGGAAGTCCGCCACGTCACCTAAATGCCGATCCGGATTGAGTCTGTCAGACAAACCCTGACCTCTGTGATCAATCAGATGCACAGTAAAACCGGCCTGATATAAATCAAAACAGAATTCCCGATACTTCTGACAGGCTTCAATCCGGCCTGGTGATAGCACTATTTCAGCTCTGGGCTTTGGATGGCGAAAACTGCTGTAACAAAGCCGGGTTTGATCAAAACTCAAAAAAGACTGATGCTGGCCTTGCTGCCAGAATTGCTGCAAAACAGGCAATGCTGATGCCAGTTGCTCTTCGCTAAAACGGGCTGACAGAGGGGGAAAGCTGGATTCAGGCAAGGGGTCGTCCTTCGTTGCTCAAAGGTAACAGAATGCGGATCACTAAACCGCCGGTTTCAGGCACTGTGGCGCCAATGCTGCCCTGATGTTGCCTTATGGCAGAAGCTGCAATAGCCAAACCAAGGCCTGTGCCATTCTGGTGTTCACGCACTGCGGACACCCGGTAAAAAGGTGCAAAAATTTGCGATAAGCTCTCTGCCGGCACGCCCGGCCCCTGATCCTGGATCAGTAACTCCAGCTGCTGTTCGTGCTGCTTTAATGTGCATAAAATCAGGCTTTCTGCCGGGCTGTATTTAATGGCATTACGCAGTACGTTTTCAATGGCACGGCCCAATAAACGTTGATCGGCATCCAACCAGCACTCTTCAGGCGCATTCAGATGTACCTGCTGTTGTTTAGCATCGGCTTCGAGCTGATTCAGTTCAATAATGGCATAAAGTAACTCAGTCAGATCCAGCCGTTGTTTTTCCAGTGGGTATTGACCTGCGTCCAGCCGGCTGAAGGTTAACAATTCATCCAGCAGTTGATCGAGTAATTTCAGTTCCATTTCAATACGTTGCAACTGAGGATGATCCCCTTGTCGTTGCTGCAATGCCAGCGCCAGTTGCGAGCGGGTAAGCGGAGATCGAAGCTCATGCGACACATCCCGCAATAAACGCTGCTGGTTATGGATCAGGTTTTCTATCTGAGCGGCCATGGTATTAAAACCCCGGCCTAAATCGCCCAGTTCATCTTTACGGGCAGCCAGTGCTGTGACTCTGTTGTCCAGCTCACCTTGGGCAAACTTTAAATGACTGCTGCTCAGTTCACGCAAAGGCCGGGTGATAGACAAGGCCAGAATTAAACTGGCAACGGCAGAAACAGCCAGCAGTAAGATCAATAAAAAACCTTCAGGTAATGAATGAAGCTGCCACCAGGCTTGTTCAGGCCGTTGTTTTAACTGAAATAAGGCGATATTTTTATCCGAAGCGACAATAAGCAGCGGGCCCATCACAAAGGTGTTTTTATACACCAGCATACGGGGTCTGTTCAGCTGCGACAGCTCTGTCAACCAGTTTGGGTCAAAGTTCTTAGGTAACGCGTCCGAATTTAGTAGCTGATTATTGTCTACATCGACCATCAGCCAGCGTCCTTTATATTTACGTTCCAAATCCTGTTGTAATCGGGTGAGATTGGCAACAGGCTGGAAATGTTCTTTCAGGTGTCTGAATTGTTCAGCTATGGGGTGGGGCAGGCGCCGTATTTCCGTTTGTTCAGGCCAGCCTCTGGCCAGTAAAATAGCGCCAGCTACTGCCACAGACAAGACCAGCCAGAACCATAAAAATATGCGGCCCGCCAGGTAATTTACCGGGTTACAGCGCGACCAGTTCATCAGTTCTCACCCTGGAGTAACAGATAACCTAAACCTCTTAAGGTCTGAATTTTTTCACCTTCATCATACTGAGCAATTTTTTTGCGGATATTGCTGATGTGCATATCCAGACTGCGGTCGTACAGCTGCAACCTTTTCCCTAAGGCCAACTGGCTTAAATCTTCTTTACTGACCACATCACCTGCATGGCGCATCAACAGCTCAAGAATTTGATATTCGGTGGCTGTTAATACCAGAGGGTTATCCAGCACACAGATTTGGCGTTTGGCGCTATCGAGTTTCAGCTGATTCACCTGCAAGGAACTGGATTGAGGTTGTTGCTGTTGTTGCACCAGCTCAACCCGGCGCAAAATAGCTTTAATGCGCGCCACCAGTTCTCTTGGGCTAAAAGGTTTCGCCAGATAGTCATCCGCACCCAGCTCCAGGCCCACCACCCGGTCAATTTCGTCCCCCCGGGCTGTGAGCATCAGCACAGGGCAATAGCTGTGCTGGCGCAATTGCTTCAGCACAGTTAAACCGTCCATACCGGGCAACATAATATCTAACAATACCAATTGAAAGGCGTTGGATTTTGCCAGTTCAAGACCTTCAGGCCCCTGATGCACAGCAGTAAACTGATAACCGTCCAGTTGCAGGTATTCTGCCACCAGTTGGGTCAGAGCTACGTCATCATCAATCATCAATATAGAAGTCATTGCAGCTCCGGGCTGTTTTTTTGCCAGTGTAAAAGACAAGGCCATCTTGTTGCAGTCCTTTACACAACCTTTACGTTGGCTTTGCGCTGCTTTGCATTCAGTGTCGTAAGCTATCACTGTCGCAATACAGCCCAAACGAGGAAAGACACTATGAAACATTCTACAGTGATTGCATTATTATTCAGTGGTTTAGTTGCCGCAACCAGCATCAGCAGCTTTGCAGGTCCAGAACGTGGTCATCAAGGCCATGGCCCGGCAGCCGGCTTCCATATGAAAGCCTTAAAAGGCCTGGATTTAACCGAAGCGCAAAAAACACAGATCAAAACTCTGATGGAACAACACCGCGCTACTATGCCAAAGCGTGGAGAAGCAAAACCAGAAATGGATCAGTTAAAAGCGCTGGTTCAAGCTGAGAGTTTTGATGAAGCAGCGGTGCGGGCTTTATTAGAGTCCAAACAGAAAGACAGATTGGATCATGAAGTGGCCCGTGCCAAATTACAGTTTGAGATCAACCAGGTACTGACGGTTGAGCAAAAAGCCAAACAGGCAGAACGCCAACAGAAATGGCAGGAAAAAGCCAAAGCAAAGGCAGAAGCCAGAGCTGAAGCTAAGTCTTAAGTTGTAGTTTTAGAAAACGGCAGTCTGCTTAACAGGCTGCCGTTTTTTTATTGTAAAGGGGAGAAGCTTGCTGAATCAGCTGCAAGATAGTTTTCCGCTTTCCTAAAACCCACGACACTGCTACCTTAGCGGCTTTTACAGTCTCGGGGTGAAGCGATGAAAAAAAGCCTGTCTTATCTGAATTGGAGTTTGCGGCGTTTAAAATGGAGCAGTCTGTTCAGTTTTTTGCTTGCAGCTGCTGCAGTGGCCGTCTTTGTCTGGTTTCCCAAATACACAGTGCAAAGTGATGGCTCCGATTTACTGCAGGTTCCCGCTGTTTTAAGTGGCATGAGCTGTGATGCAGGTGCGGATCGCAAAGGCATTATTTACTTAAAAAGCAGCTTGTCGACCGAATGGTTGCCGCTGCAGGACAGGCAGGACTGCGACAATACCCAGCAGTTATATGGTTTTTTAAACAGAGACAACCAGCTGATATTTTTTATTGAAAATAAAGTTGGCGACTTTTCCATCCATGGCATCCGCTCTGCGGCGACCAATAAAAAACTGCTGTGGCCAGAGGACAATATTATAGTTATGCAAAAGTGGAATAGTTTGCCGCTGGTGCTGGCTTTTATGTTTTTAATCTGTGGTGTGATGTTCTGGCGGGCCTACGCTCAGCGCACTGAATTCTGAATCAGCGCACTGAATTCTTCATCTTGAAGTTACTTGGGTATAAAGCCACTGAATAAACTGCTCTACAGCAGTGGCTTGCACACTGTCGGCTTTGTAATGCAGCTGATACTGGCCCCAGGGCAACTGGTAACTAAACTGACGCAAGGCAATCAACTGACCTGCAGCTACTGCAGGTCCGGCAATAAAATCATTCGACAATGCAAAGCCACTGCCACAACTGACGGCTTTAGTTGCCAATAACGCCAGATTGACATAACGCAGCTGCAAAGCCGCAGGGCTGCGCAGTTGTTGATGCTGACACCATAACTGCCAGTCTTCACCTGTTTCCGAGCTGTACAGTGGGTAATCCAGTAGCTCTGCCGCTTCTGAGCCAGTTAACAACTGAAACTGGGCCGGTGCACAAACCGGGTACCAAAACTCAGTGCGTAATTGCTGACTGACAAAACCTGCAGGGGCTGGCCAGGTGCCCAGGATCATATCGTATTGCTCTGCATCGGCATGGTGCGCCATAGAGGCCATATCCAATAAGGTGTCCAAATCAGGGTAACGCTGTTTAAATAATTCCAGCCGGGGCGCCAGCCATTCCACTGCAATAGAAGTTTGCGCCAGAATTTTTAACTGCACCGGAGGCTGGTTTAATAAATGCTGAGTGACAGAGTTCAGCCGGACAAAACAATCCCGCACCACTGAATACAGCATATCGCCAGACTGGGTCAGCTCCACGCTTTTGTTTTGCCGCAGCAACAAAGGCTGGCCGATAAAATCTTCCAACTGCTTCACCTGATGACTAATAGCGCTTTGTGTGACAAATAACTGCTCTGCTGCTTTGCTGAAGCTTTTTAATCGGGCTGTGGCTTCAAAAGCCTGCAGTGCTTTTAGTGGTGGTAACATGGATGAGCTCAATTCATGGGTTGTTGAGTTTATATCATTTTAATTCATGCAATCACAGTCGCATACTCAACACATCAGTTTAAAAGTGGAGTGCACTATGAGTCAGATAGGCGGTCAAACTAAACAACAGGCGCTGGACAGCTTAAGCTCAATGACGGCGGGCCTGTTGCCTGTTGGGCTTGCGGAATACCAGTCCAGGATCAAAAAAGCGCAGCAGCTGATGCGTCAGCACGGCATAGATGTGTTGTATCTGAATGCCGGCACTAATTTAAGTTATTTCACAGGCACAGTCTGGTATGTCAGCGAAAGGTTAGTGGGGGCCCTGCTATTTGCAGAAGGGCCGGCTGAAGGTGAGCTGTTGTATATCAGCCCTGTATTTGAAATTCCTACGCTCAGCGGTTTTCAGGTGGTGCAGGGCGAAGTGCTGGGCTGGCATGAAGATGAAAACCCGTATCAATTAATGCTCAATGCCCTGAGGCAGGGTTGTAATAAGCCAAAGCCAGTGCTGGCTTTGGATGATAGCAGCGCATTTTTTATTTTCGAAGGCTTACGTCAGGCTGATCCGGAGCAACAAATCCTCAGCGGTAAGGTTATTACTCAGGGCTCTCGCTCACAAAAATCAGCGGCTGAACTGGCTATTATGCAACGGGCTATGGATATGACTTTGGCAGTGCATAAAGCCGTCGCCAGTATCTTGTATCAAGGCATCAGTACCTCTGAAGTGGAAGCCTTTATTGATGAAGCACACCGCAAAGTAGGGGCCAGTGGTTCGTACTTTTGTATTGTGTTGTTTGGACCGGATTCAGCGTATCCGCATGGCGTGAAAACACCAAAAAACCTTGAAGCTGGCGATATGGTGTTGATAGATACAGGGTGTCGTTTATTGGGTTATGTCTCTGATATTACACGCAGTTATGTCTTTGGCACCCCGTCAGCACGTCAGCGCGAAATCTGGGAAGTGGAAAAAGCCGCTCAGGCCGCCGCTTTTAATGCTGCAAAGCCTGGAATGGCTTGTGGTCTGGTGGATGCTGCTGCACGCGAAGTGATAGAAGCTTTTGGCTTAGGGCCTGATTATGCACTGCCCGGTTTACCGCACAGAACTGGCCATGGCATAGGCATGGATATTCATGAAGGCCCTTATCTGGTGCGTAATGAACAGACTTTACTGGCGCCAGGTATGTGTTTCAGTAACGAGCCTATGATCTGTGTGCCGGGTGAATTTGGTGTGCGGCTGGAGGATCATTTTTACATGACAGCTGCAGGCCCTCGCTGGTTTACAGAACCTGCAGTCAGTATTGAGCAGCCTTTCCCACTTTAAACTCTGCAACAAAATAAACCAGCTGCGCTATTAAACGCACAGGCAAGCACGGCTGGTTTTACCTTTGGTTGTATCCGGTAACTTTTGCCAACCTAACCATTACAAATGGTCACAGCGTCACTTTTTCTTGCCCTTAGACTCAAGGCAGCAAAAAGGAGAGCTATGATGCAGCGTTTGGCTTTAGTAATGGTTTTTAGTGGGTTGTTCCTTTCAGGCTGTGATGTGGAGCTGATATCAGGTAAGGACAAAGCCTACAATTTTAATTTCAACTCCGGAGCTCAGGGCTGGACGGCTGGCTTTTCTGATTATCCTGCCGACAATGCAGCTATTTACCAGTTGGAGTCGGGGATCCGCACTTTGCCGGGTGAAACATCGACTAAAGGCTTCTACCTTTCTGGTATGAATCGCAGTGACGATTTGTTTATGTTTCTGAAAAACCAGTTTTCCGGGCTGGAACCTTCCACTAAATATTACGCCAGGGTTCGCCTGAGCTTTTTATCCAATGCCGGTGTTGATTGTGTCGGAGTAGGGGGCGCACCAGGTGAAAGCGTGTATCTGAAGTTTGGTTACGGTGACAAAGAACCCAAACAAGAGGGCTACTATTTAAACCTGGACAAGGGGCAGCAATCACAATCAGGCAGTCATGCCAAAGTGATAGGTGATGTTGCAGCGCAAGGTGCAGCCTGTGATGGTTCTGCATTCGCTGAAAAAACAGTCCAAACCACAACCAGTCAGCGCATTCCTTTATACAGTGATGGGCAAGGCAAAGTCTGGGTTTTTGTAGGTACAGACTCAGGTTACGAAGGCTTAACCTCGCTGTATTACAAAAGCATAGAAGTTGCGCTCGAACCTTTTTGAACGCAATTCAGTTTCCTGCCGGCCAGATGGAAAGATGTGCCATCTGGCTGGTTTTTTTATGGTTGAGCAGGGGAAGACAAGAGCCCCTATTCCATATTCAGCTCTTTTAACTTACGGGTCAGAGTATTTCGGCCCCAGCCTAAACGTTTAGCTGCATCTTGTTTATGACCATGGGTGTAATGTAATGCCTGTTGCAGCACTATTTTTTCAAATTCAGGTCCTGCTTCAGCCAGAATGTTTTCTTCACCAGCATTGAGTTTTTGACTGACCCAGGCCGCCAAAGCATCTTGCCAGCTTTGTTGGCCGCCAGCAGTGGAACTGACTATTACTTTAGGTGCACTGGTGAGTTCTGGCGGTAAGTCGGATAACAGCACTTGTTTGCCACTGGCCATGACGGTTAACCAACGACAGCTGTTTTCCAGTTGGCGCACGTTACCAGGCCAGTCGAGCTGAGCTATAAATTTTTCGGTCTCAGGTGCCAGATTTTTTGCTTCCACATTCAGCTCGCGGGCTGCCTGCTGCAGGAAATGCTGCGCCAGTTTGGGAATATCCTGTTTGCGATCTTTTAGCGCAGGAATTTGAATGCGGATCACATTCAGGCGATGGAATAAGTCTTCACGGAATTTACCTTCAGCCACCAGTATTTCCAGATTCTGGTGAGTGGCCGCAATAATGCGTACATCCACACTGATGCCCTGGTGACCACCTACCCGGTAAAACTGACCATCAGCCAGCACTCTTAACAAACGGGTTTGTACGTCCAGCGGCATATCACCAATTTCGTCGAGGAATAACGTGCCACCATCTGCTTGTTCAAAGCGGCCTTTACGCAAATTGGCTGCGCCGGTAAAAGCGCCTTTTTCATGACCAAACAGCTCAGACTCTATTAAGTCTTTTGGAATAGCCGCCATATTTAACGCAATAAAAGGCTGCTCTGAACGTGGGCTGTGTTTATGCAGTGCATGAGCCACCAGCTCTTTGCCTGTACCGGACTGACCGTTGATCAGCACGCTGATACTGGAGCGTGATAAGCGGCCAATAGCACGAAATACTTCCTGCATAGCCGGAGCTTCGCCAATAATTTCCGGTACTTCAGTCTGTACTACGGCCTGTTGTTTTGGCTGTTTGGCCTGACTATGCGCCAAAGCACGCTGAATAAGCGATACAGCTTCATTAATATCAAAAGGTTTTGGCAGGTATTCAAAAGCGCCTTTTTTAAAGGCATTGACTGCACTGTCCAGATCCGAATGCGCTGTCATAATAATCACAGGCAATTCAGGGGATAGTTCTTGCAATTTAGTCAGTAACGCCATGCCATCAGTACCTGGCATCCGAATGTCGGATACCACTACTGTAGGCTGTTCATACTGCAGGCGTTGCAACATCAAATCAGCAGAAGCATAACTTTCGCAGGCAATATCTGCCCTGGCTAACGCCTTTTCCAATACCCAGCGGATCGAATTGTCATCATCAATAATCCAGACTACTTGCTGCATTCTTCTTCTCCAGAGTTATTGAGCGGTAAATACAAAGTAAAAGCGGTTTGCCCCGGCCAGCTTTCGCAGTCAATCCAGCCACCATGTTGGTGGATTAAGGTTTGAGCTATAGATAAACCCAGGCCTGTACCGCCGGGCTTTCCTGTGACCATAGGGAAAAATAAGGTGTCTTTAATTTCAGGTGGAATACCAGGGCCGTTATCTATCACTTTTACGGCGGCCACTAAGCGGTGACGACGGCCATGAATAGTATGCTGATTTAAAATCCGGGTTTGTAAGGTGATTTGGCCACCTTCAGTCAGCACCTGCTGAGCATTGCCTACGATGTTCAGCAAGGCTTGTTCTATCAATTCGGGGTCAAATGAAAAGTCCGGGATACTGGGGTCGTAATCGCGCACAAACTGTACCTGAGTCGGGTTATCCATTTGAGCCAGTTGGCTGACTCTTTCCAGTACCTGATGCACGTTAGACGATTTTTTATTGGGCGCTTTATAAGGCCCCAGCAAGCGGTCCACCAGATTACGCAGCCGGTCGGCCTGGGCAATAATCAGCTGAGTGTATTCTTTTTGATCGTCATTCAGCGACTCCTCCAGCAACTGTGCCGCACCGCGCAAACCACCTAAAGGGTTTTTAATTTCGTGGGCTAAACCGCGGATCAATTCACGGGCTGCTAAATGCTGGTGCTGTTGTAAACTTTCCAGACTGATTTTACGTTGCTGATCCACCTGACGTAGTTCCAGCATCAAAGCTAAATGCGGTTGTTCAATCAGATTGACTGTGACATCCAGCAGAATATGCCGCCCATCCAGCAGAACCGCCTGCACATCACTGATACCAAAACCTTGCCGGTTTTGCAGTGCGGTTAAAAAGAAACTGGAGGTTAAATCTGTGTACTGAAACAAGGTAAAAAAATACTGCTGCGCCAGTCGTTTTTCGCCCACACCAAACATTGCCGAACTGGCGGTATTAAAATACTGCACCTGTAATTGGCTATCCAGCACCAAAATGGCGGTACTGAGCTGATCGGTAAAGTCGGTGGTGGAAAAGTCCATCGTCTTTTGTTGTTGGGTCACTGCGCTCACCTATTGCACCAAAATGGTGCTTTGATTTCACAGTCTACTGTAAAATCAGACGGATCTCCGTCAAAACGCACTATTTTGGTGTAGCTATTGTAGTTTTACGTAAATAAAAGGTTGTGACAGGACTTTCTGCAATTAGCTTGCCGTTTTGATCAAGGGCTTGCAGCTGAAGCTGATGTTCCCCGCGTTCAACGCCAAGTAAGCGGAAGTTGCTACTTTGCTGCAAGGGGCTGTAGTGACTGTTATCCAGCACTAAACGTAATTTGTGATGGTCGGCAAGTTCCGGGCTGACGTCGCTTTGCACTACCACTTCACCCTGATTGGAAATCACTGTGTCTTCTGCAGCTGGCGTCAATATGGTCAACTGATAAAGTGGTGCTTCCTCAGTTAAAGAGGCAAGAGGGTCTATTTGAGTGGCTTGTTGTGGCTGTTGGCTTTGCAGTGATACTTTCAGTTCTATTTTTTTAGCCCCTGCACTCGCTTTGTCTGAATACAGGGGAACGCCATTTTCATCAACACTGACATAAACCTGTTGGGCAAAGGTGTTGGTACAGAATAAAGCAAAAAACAGGATCAGCTTGTTCATGTAAATCCGGATTCTGGGGCAGCTGTATTTACTCTAATCTGTTCAGGTAGTGATCTCAAATTTCAGCCAAAGAAAAACCCGCGGCAGGCGCGGGTTTTCATCAGTCTACAGACTAATACGTGGATTACACGCTGTAGTACAGTTCGTATTCCAGAGGGTGAACTGCGATAGATACACGTTTGGCTTCAGCACGTTTCAGTTCGATGTAGGCATCGATCATCGCGTCTGACATAACGCCGCCTTTAGTGTAGATAGCGCGGTTTGCATCTAAAGCATCCAGAGCTTCGTCTAAAGAACCACAGACCTGAGGGATCAGTGCTTCTTCTTCTGGTGGCAGGTCATACAAGTCTTTGTCCATGGCATCGCCTGGGTGGATCTTGTTCTGAATACCATCTAAACCAGCCATTAACTGAGCGACGAAAGCCAGGTAAGGGTTCGCTGCCGGATCCGGGAAACGCACTTCGATACGACGTGCTTTAGCACTTGGTACCAGTGGGATACGGATAGAAGCTGAACGGTTACGGGCTGAGTAAGCCAGCATCACCGGAGCTTCGAAGTGTGGCACTAAACGCTTGTACGAGTTGGTAGAAGGGTTAGTGAAAGCATTGATTGATTTAGCATGTTTGATGATACCGCCGATGTAATACAGGGCAGTTTCAGACAAACCGGCATATTTATCACCAGCAAACAGGTTGACACCATCTTTTGCCAATGACTGGTGACAGTGCATACCTGAACCGTTATCGCCAACTAAAGGTTTTGGCATAAAGGTTACAGTTTTGCCGTACAGGTTAGCTACGTTATGGATCACGTATTTCAGAACCTGAATTTCGTCAGCTTTTTTAGTTAAGGTATTGAAACGAGTTGCGATTTCGTTCTGACCTGCAGTAGCCACTTCGTGGTGATGAGCTTCAACGACCTGACCCATTTCTTCCAGCACCACACACATGGCGCTACGGATATCGTGGTGTTGATCTACTGGTGGTACCGGGAAGTAGCCGCCTTTGATACCAGGACGGTGAGCTTTGTTACCGCCTTCGTATACTTTATCTGAGTTCCATGCAGCTTCTGCTGAATCAATAGCGAAGAAAGCAGTAGACATAGTGTTTTTGAAACGCACGTCATCAAACATGAACCATTCTGGCTCAGGTCCAAACAATACAGTGTCAGCAATACCGGTAGACTTCAGATACTCTTCAGCACGTTTAGCGATAGAACGTGGGCAACGCTCGTAACCTTGCATAGTGCTTGGTTCGATGACGTCACAGCTGATGTTTACTGTCGTTTCTTCTGAAAACGGGTCCAGTAACATGGTGTCTGGCTGTGGCATCAGGATCATGTCTGAGTCATTAATACCTTTCCAGCCGGCAATAGAAGAACCGTCGAACATTTTGCCGTCTTCAAAGAAATCTTCGTTGATCTGGCTGACTGGAATAGTCACGTGTTGTTCTTTACCTTTGGTATCTGTAAAGCGTAAATCAACGAATCTTACGTCGTTCTCTTTGATAAAACTCAGTACTGTAGATGCAGACATGCATTCCTCCGGTTTGTGCTGTTGACGGGTGCCATAAAGCACCTGTTTTTATAATGCTGGCTTAGGCCAAAGCTTTGCGCTTTGTAATGCCATTCTTATGCCAAAGATTTATGGTGTTGATTTGTAACGACTTTCAGTTGTGATGCTCCGCAACGATTTATGCGGTTGCATTATGTTGGTGCAATGTTGCTTCATTGTGATGCAAAAGCCCCAGCCTGGTGCTTTTTCAAATAAACACGCCTTAAAATAGCAAGTTTCATCCAGCTGTCACTGAAAAGCGTTGAAATTCATCACTTAGTTACAGTGGAGTAAAAATAAGCCACAGCAGATCACAGTTATTTTTTCTTTCTGCGTAAAAACAGAGTAGAATACGCGCCCTTGAATTCGAACAACTTTTAGTCAATGCCTAGTAGTCAAGATTATGGTCAGCTAGTGCCACAGAGGAAATATAAATGAGCGGAACCGCTTCAGCGATCGAAAAACTGCGTAATGTCGCCATTATCGCGCACGTTGACCATGGTAAAACAACTTTGGTAGACAAATTGCTGCAACAGTCAGGCACTTTTGATGCCCGCGCTAAGTTGCAGGAACGTGTAATGGACTCTAATGCCCAGGAATCCGAACGCGGTATAACAATATTGGCAAAAAATACCTCAGTACGCTGGAACGGTTACCACATCAACATTCTGGACACACCAGGCCACGCCGACTTCGGTGGTGAAGTTGAACGTGTATTGTCTATGGCTGACTCTGTATTGTTATTAGTTGACGCTGTTGAAGGCCCTATGCCACAAACACGTTTCGTCACTCAAAAAGCTTTTGCTCACGGTTTAAAGCCCATTGTTGTTGTAAATAAAATTGACCGTCCGGGCGCACGTCCTGATTGGGTTATTGACCAGGTATTCGACCTGTTCGACAACTTAGGCGCAACTGACGAGCAGTTAGATTTCCCTATCGTTTACGCATCAGCCATCAATGGTTGGGCGACTCTGGATTACAACGAGCCAAAAACAGATATCAACGATTTGTTCGCAGCTATTGTTGAGCACGTAGCTCCACCAAAAGTTGAACTGAACGGTGATACCCAAATTCAGGTGTCTCAGCTGGATTACTCTAGCTACTTAGGCATTATCGGTATTGGTCGTATCAAGCGCGGTACATTAAAGCCTAACCAGCAAGTCACAGTGATTGGTGCCGATGGCAATAAACGTAACGCTAAAGTAGGCCAGGTTTTTGGTTACTTAGGTCTGGAGCGTATTGAAGCCACAGAAGCTAACGCTGGTGACATCGTTGCTTTCACAGGTTTAGGCGAGCTGAAAATCTCTGATACCATTTGTGCTCCAACCAACCTGGATCCATTGCCAGCTCTGCAAGTAGACGAACCAACAGTGACTATGACCTTCCAGGTCAATACCTCTCCGTTCGCGGGTAAAGAAGGTAAATTTGTTACTTCACGTCAGATTTTAGATCGTTTAAACAACGAGCTGAAACACAACGTGGCTTTACGTGTTGAAGAAACTGAAGACGGTGACAAGTTCAAAGTATCAGGCCGTGGTGAATTGCACTTAGGCGTGTTAATCGAGAACATGCGTCGTGAAGGTTTTGAACTGGCAGTATCTCGTCCTGAAGTAATCATGAGAGTGATTGATGGCGTGAAAACTGAACCAATGGAAAACGTGACCATTGACGTTGAAGAACAACACCAGGGTTCTATCATGGAAAAAATGGGTGAGCGTAAAGCTGACCTGACCAACATGCAACCCGATGGTAAAGGCCGTATTCGTATGGACTTCAACATGCCAAGCCGTGGTTTAATTGGTTTCCGTACTGAATTTATGACTCTGACTTCAGGTACTGGTTTGATGTACCACAGCTTCGACTGCTACGGCCCGTACAAAGGCGGTACTATAGGTCAGCGTATGAACGGTGTATTGATTGCTAACGCTACAGGTAAAGCTGCTGGTTACGCCATTTTCTCTTTGCAGGAACGTGGTCGTATGTTTATCAGCCATGCTGAAGAAGTGTACGAAGGTCAGGTCATTGGTATTCACAGCCGTAGCAACGACTTAACTGTAAACTGCTTAAAAGGCAAACAGTTAACCAACGTACGTGCTTCTGGTACTGACGAAGCCATTAACCTGGTTCCGCCAATCCGTTATGCTTTAGAACAGGCTCTGGAATTTATCGATGACGACGAACTGGTTGAAGTGACACCAGCTTCTATTCGTATCCGTAAACGCCACTTAACTGAAAACGATCGTAAACGTGCTGGCCGTGCCGGTTAATACGTTGTTTTAGTTAAATAAAAACCGCCTCCGGGCGGTTTTTTGTTATCAGTATCCTCTAAAAAAATACAGCTCATACACGTCAGCAAAAGCTGAACAAATCCAAGTGTCAGGCTTTGTCAGCTAGGCATTACATCTGAACACTTCTTGGCACAATTAATCACTTCAGGCAAAGGAACGGACTAAGCTATAGTGATGTCTGTAGAGTAAGAGATCCTGGATCATTTATTCAGAGTAACCGGCCACAGACTGTGTTGAACCAATAGTGTGGCAGGTGCAAAAAAGAAGAGGTGTGTTATGCGTTTTATGAAATCTGGTGTAGTGATACTTTCCATACTTGCGATCAGTGCTGCGATGGCAGGTGAAGTCAAAGTGGAATACAAAGACTACAAAAAATTTACCGATATGAAACCGGCCAACGAAGCCCGTGGTGCTTTTGAAAAAAGAACTATGGCCAGCTTCGACAAAATATTTGCAGACTTAGCCAAAGAATTGCCAGAAGGTTATAGCTGGAATGTGGTAGTTACAGATATAGATTTGGCGGGTGATGTGAATCATATGTTTACTCAGACAGGTCAACAGATCCGCGTGATCAAAGACATCTTTATCCCGCGTATCAATTTCAGTTACAGCCTGCTTGACCAAAACAAAGTGGTGGTCGCTGAAGAAAAAGATCTGAAGTTAAAAGACATGGGCTTTATGAGCAGAAGCAGTGTGAACCGATCTGACCGTGCTTTTGAATACGAAAAGGTGATGCTGGAGCGTTGGTTTAAAGACACTATGACTCCTGCCGTTGCTTCACATCAGCAAAAAACGGCTAAATCAGACTAGCGATCTCTCTGTAAATGGCAACAGCCTCCTCCCGGCTTAACTGACCACTGGAGGCTGCTTTTCCTATAGTACTGGTCACCCGAATAGAATCCTGCCGGGTTTCTTCTTTCTGGGGTTGCTCTTGTGGCAAGCTGGAGAAGGCCTGTTGAAATTTGTTTTGCTGTATTGCGGGTTCCAGCTCCTTTGCGAGCGAAGCTGCAGGATTTGCACGGGTCTGATTACCGGACAAAGCTAATTGTCTGGCTTCCAGTTTGATGCTGTCTAACGAAGTCGTTAAAGTGGCCATAGCGTACTCCTTCTCCTCTGTTAGAGTAGTGCAATGGCCTTTTTGCGTTAGAATAGTTTTTTATAAGCAGGTTGAAAAATGAGCTATTTTGTAATGACCTGACGAAACTCAGCTAAGGTCTTGTGTAATAACTGAATTTGTTTGACCACCCGCTGCAAAGTTGCGGTATTAAATTGCTGAGTCTGGCGCATAGCGGCAACTTGTTCAGCAGCTTCGCTTAAATAAGGCATAAATCTGTCGCTGCTGACCTGGAAACTTTTGTCATCAACAAAAATGCGTTGATATTTACCATGGCCCTGCTGTTGCACCTCATCCAATAGAGCGTCTGCATCCACAGCTTTGCGGTACAACTCTTTTAAGTTCTGATCCAATTGATCCAATAATTGATCCACGACTCTGCCTCCAAAAAATTTTCCGCATTATGCCATAGCAGAGGCCAGAAACCGATTCAGTCAGCCAGCTTTTCTCTGCAGACAGGAAAAGAATAGGACAGGCGGTTTGTTTTTCTTTTGATTTGTTATATTATCTCACTCCTTCAAAAACGGAGTGTCAATTCGTGCTGAGTCAGGTTCGTACTACATTGGATAAAGTAGGTATAGCTATCACATCTTTGTGTGCTATCCATTGCATTATGCTGCCTGTGTTATTGCCCGTTTTACCACTGTTGGGCTTAAGCGCCTGGCATAATCATGCCTTTGAGCAGATTATCTTATTGATCACTATGGCCTTGGGTTTTATTACCTTGTTTGCTGGTTTCCACCGTTACCATAAAAAGATCTACCCTTTTTATTCGTTGTTTTTAGGTGGCTTTATTTATTGGCAAAAAGACATTTTTGGCCATGACTATGAACACTATATTCTGATTGTCGGCGCATCTTTTGTGGTGCTGGCACATATCTTAAATATACGTTTGTGTAATCAGTGCCATAGCTGCGATAGCCATAAAGACTGATCCTCTTTTACGCTGTTACCAGCTTCTGGCTTGCTGCGGATAATTACAAAAAATGCCATCTACTCCCAACTGCTGCATTTTTGCGGCAGTCACAGCATCGTTTACTGTATAAACCAGCACTTTTAAGCCACGTTGATGTGCATCCGCAACCATCTGTTGATCAATAAAATCCTTATCACAATTCACAGACCAGGCGCCCAGCTCTGATGCGAAGGCGGCATAATCCAGCGGTAACGAAGCTGTTAAAGCGCCGGTTTTTAAATCTGGCCTCTGTGTTTTAATGTATTTCAGCAGAGGATGATTAAAAGAAGAAATAAGCAGTTTATCCGGCTCTGTGCCCAGTTCAGTTTCAGCTTTTTTAAGCAGTTCTAATAAAGGCTCTGCAGTGTCTGCACCTTTGAGTTCGATATTCAGCAGCGTCTGATTGTTCACCAGTTGCAGCACTTGCCATAAAATAGGCACCTGCTGGCCTGAACCTGCGTCCAGTTGCTGTAGTTGCTTTAAGGTGAGATCCGACAAAAAACCTGTACCGTTGGTGGTACGGCTGACATTCTGGTCATGGATCACCACCAGAGTATTTTCAACACAAAACACATCAATTTCAATGCCATCGGCCTTTGCCAGCAAAGCTTGTTCTATCGCCAGCAAGGTATTTTCCGGGTAAGTACCGCTGGCACCACGGTGGGCAATAATCTGCATTTGTATTCTCCGTCGCCTTATGCAAAAACTCAGAGCAATAAAAAAGCAGAGACTAAGCTCTGCTTTTTTGTTTGATTAAGCCTTGTTGACTATATCGGCAAAAGGCTCACCCATTCGGGTGACCGCTGTTGGATATTGTTTGTCAGTAAATTCAATCTGACCAGCCTGGAACGCCAGGATCACTGTTGAACCCAGTTTAAAGCGGCCCATTTCTGCGCCTTTTTCTAAAGTAACAGCTTGTGGCCCTGTGGCAGGGTAAGTCCAGCGGAATACATCTTTACCTGCAGGTGGAGTTACAGTGCCTGCCCAGACAGTTTCTATGCTGGCTACTATAGTTGCGCCTACTAAGACCAAAGCCATAGGGCCCAGTTCAGTGTCAAAAATTGCCACTACACGCTCGTTACGGGCAAATAAATCCGGGACGTTTTCTGCGGTTAAAGGGTTCACTGAAAACAAGTCACCAGGCACATAAATCATTTCACGTAAGGTGCCGGTGATTGGCATATGAATACGGTGATAGTCTTTTGGCGCTAAATAAATAGTGGCAAACTTACCGCCAGCATAAGGCGCTGCCGTAGCCGCGTCACCACCTAATAAAGCCTGCAATGAGTAGTTGTGGTTCTTCGCCTGAATCAACTTGCCGTCGACAATGTCACCCAACTGACTGATAGCGCCATCGACCGGCTGACAAACGATATCAGCATCGGTATTGATTGGGCGTATACCTTCTTTTAATGGGCGGGTAAAAAATTCATTAAAGCTGGCATAGTCTGATGCTTTTTCAAATTGGGCTTCGGCCATATTAATTTTATAGGCCTTGATAAACAGGCTGATCAGCGCATGGCTGATAAAGCCCAGACGTGCCGCTGCCAGATAGCCAACAAGACGGGACAATAAATGTTTTGGCATTGCGTACTGCAATGCAATTTTGACTTTATCCATAGTGGATTTAAACCTCAGGGTTGAAAATAATTGGGTTTGTCCTGCGCCATACTGAGCAGGATTTTATGATAACTGGCAAAACGCTCCGGGTGAACTTCACCAATACTGACCGCATGTTGCAGTGCACAGCCCGGGTCATTTAAATGTTTACAGTCACGGAATTTACAGCGGCCCAGCCAGTCTTTAAATTCCGGAAAACCTAAAACAATCTGGTCTGGTTCTAAATGCCACAGCGCGAATTCACGGATACCGGGTGAATCAATTAAATCGCCGCCATCCGGTAAATGATACAAACGTGCTGTGGTGGTGGTGTGTTGGCCTAAACCTGAGTTTTCTGATACTTCGCGGGTTTCTACACCCAAATCAGGCAGCAGGTTATTCACTAAAGAGGACTTTCCTACACCAGACTGACCGACAAAAATGCTGACGCCTTGCTTCAGGTAAGAATCCAGCTGAGCTGTACCTTCACCGGTTTTAGCGCTCAGTAATAAAAACTCGTAACCAATGTTCTGATAAATCGCCAGTTGCTGATCGACTTCAGCGCGCTGCTCTTCGGTTAATAAATCAATTTTATTCAGCAGTAACAACGGCTTGATATGCATGGCTTCGGCGGCTATCAAGTAACGGTCGACAATATTCAGCGAAAACGCAGGTAAAACGGCTGAGACAATAATCATTAAATCTATATTGGCCGCTACAGGTTTTAAACCATCGTAAAAATCCGGGCGCAGTAATACAGACTCACGTTCTGCTACGGCCTCCACCACACCCTCAGGGCCACCACCAGGTACTTTAGTGCGGCAGAATACGACTTTGTCACCTGTGACTAAAGAGTTGATAGTACGACGGATATTGCAGCGGAAAATCTGGCCTGAGCTATCTTCAATATCGGCATGTTGACCAAAACGACTGATCACTAAGCCATGTTCAGCTTCAGCCAATAAGTCCGAATCCAGCTCTTTTTTGTTGGTTTTATTCTGAGCCCGGGCTAAACGACGATCCTGATTGGCGGCTATACGTTGATGCTGGCGTTGATTAAGGTGCTTTTTTTTGGTCACTGTGGCCTTGTGCCTTTACTGTCGCCTGACTGCGGCGGTTTTTACTTTGCTTAAGGCATAGTATGATACCGCTATTCGGGCAAGTTACAAAGCAGCAAAACTGGCTGCAAATAATCAAAGGTATTTAAGCATGGCGAGCAACGACAATAATCTGGTGTGGATCGATCTGGAAATGACAGGTCTGGATCCGGAAAAAGATGTGATTCTGGAAATGGCCACTATAGTGACCGACAGCCAGTTAAATATTCTTGCTGAAGGCCCGGTGTTCGCCATTAAAACACCAAAAGAAGTTTTAGATGCTATGGATGCATGGTGCACTGAAACCCATGGCAAAAGCGGTTTAACCAAACGTTGTCTGGAAAGCGACATTGAGCTGGCTGACGCTATGGCGCAAACGATCAGCTTCTTGTCAGCTTATGTTCCTGCTGGAAAATCCCCTATGTGTGGCAACAGCATTGGCCAGGACAGACGCTTTTTAGTCAAGTATGCGCCGGAATTTGAAGCCTTTTTTCACTACCGCAATCTGGATGTCAGCACAGTGAAAGAGTTGGCCAGAAGATGGTATCCGGAAGTGACTAAGCTGGTTAAAAAGTCATCAAGTCATTTAGCTTTGGATGATATTCGGGAATCTATTGCGGAATTAGCAGTTTATAAAACGCATTTTTTCAAAATTCCTGAATAAAATCTCTTGCAAAGGGCAGGGAATTTTGTAAAATGCGCGCCGCTTCGAACGAAAATTCAATTGAAGCGGCGTTTTTAGTAGTCTTCTTTAATTCCAACGTAAAGAGCATAGACTACGAAAACAGGATGCGGGCATAGCTCAGTTGGTAGAGCGCGACCTTGCCAAGGTCGAGGTCACGAGTTCGAGCCTCGTTGCCCGCTCCAAATCAAATTGGTCCACCAATAACCAGTTTGAAACAAAAATCAGTAATACCCCTAAGCGGGCATAGCTCAGTTGGTAGAGCGCGACCTTGCCAAGGTCGAGGTCACGAGTTCGAGCCTCGTTGCCCGCTCCAAATTTCAATCTTGTTCAATAATAAGTTCACTCTAATCAAACACTACCCATGCGGGCATAGTTGTGTTGGTAGAGCGCGACCTTGCCAAGGTCGAGGTCACGAGTTCGAGCCTCGTTGCCCGCTCCAAGTTTTATTCCCTTTTCTATTTTCAATTTGAATTCAAGACTTATTCTTTTGCCTCGAACCTAACTTGCTGGCTGATTTTATTACTGCTATCTTTGCCAAACTAAAACTTACAGGTAAGACCAGTATGAAAGCCATCAATAAACTTGGCCGTTATGTTGCCAAAATCAATCACTACTCTCCCTGGTTACGTTCACCTTTACTGACTTTGTTATTTGGCAAAGCAGTGAAGTTTGCCGGTACTGCTTCGGTCAAAGTGGATGTATTAAATTTTCAGCAAGCGCAGTTAAGCCTGGCGAATAAAACCAAAGTGCAAAATCATATAGGTTCTGTGCATGCAGCAGCTATGGCTTTGTTGGGCGAGTCGGCCAGTGGCTTTCTGGTCGGTTTGCATGTGGCGGACGATCGCATACCGCTGTTAAAGTCGATGCAGCTGAATTATGTCAAAAGAGCAACAGGCAAGCTGGTTGCTACGACGTCCTTAACTGAAGAGCAGATCCAGTTTATTCGCGACACAGAAAAAGGCGACATCACTATTCTGGTGAAAATTACTGACGAAGTGAGTGTAGAGCCAGTCATCGCAGAGTTTGTCTGGGCCTGGGTGCCGAAGCAGAGAAAATAAAGGCTGGATAGGGGGAATTGCAGGCTATGATTAATCTGGTAACGGAGGATTCTATGCCTGCATCACCTTGTAACCGGATCTGTTGTTTAAACCACTCTGACGTCTGTTTAGGTTGTGGCCGTACTTTGCAGGAAATTAAAGACTGGCATAGCGCCGACAAAACTCAAAAACTGCAAATTTTACAAAATTCGCAACAACGTTTGACTGCCAAACCCCAGTTTGACCTCAGGCATCCCGTGGCAACCCCTTCTGAATAACCCTTACTAAACGGTCAGTCTGTCGACTTAATAAATTCTGTTGCAACAGGCTTTTTTTCTGCTGTTGCAGCAAAGCCCACTGAATATGTTCCGATACCAACTCTTCACTTTGCGGTAGTTGTTGCTGCAACGCTTCAATAATGGCCAGATCATAAGGTGCATTACCCAAAGCCACAGCAATATTACGTTGCCAGCGTTGATAGCCTATGCGGCGAATAGCAGAACCTTGGGTGTAGTTTAGAAATTCGGCTTCAGTCCAGTGCCATAAATCCAGTAAAGATTTATTCAGCCACTGTGGTCTGCGCTGAAAGTCTTGCTCTTGTGTGGTGTCCGCCGCTCTGTTTACAGGGCAAACCAACTGGCAATCGTCACAGCCATAAATACGGTTGCCGAGCAGAGGCCGGAATTCTTCCGGAATAGCACCTTGCAGTTCAATGGTCAGATAAGAGATACAGCGTCTGGCGTCCACAGTGTAAGGCGCCACTATGGCCTGAGTAGGACAGATAGTGATGCAGGCAACACAAGTGCCGCAGTCACCTGTATGGACAGGATCGACAGGCAGGGGGATATCGACTAATAACTCGCCGAGGAAAAACCAGGAACCCGCATCCTGATTTAATACCAGACTATGTTTACCTTGCCAGCCCAAGCCTGCTTTTACTGCTAAAGGTCGTTCCAGAATAGGGGCTGAGTCCACAAAAGGCCTGAAGCCCAAGGCCCCTAGCTCTTTTTCAATACGTTCGCCCAGTTGTTTTAAGCGGTTACGGATCAGCTTATGGTAATCCCGTCCCAGTGCATAACGGCTGATATAAGCCATGGAGGGATCTGCCAGATTAGCGGCAAACTGTGCATGCTCTGGCAGATAGTCCATTCGTGCGCTGATCACGCGCAGAGTGCCTGGATGCAGTTCTGCAGGGCGCGCTCTTTTCATGCCATGCGCGGCCATATAGTCCATTTCACCATGAAAACCAGCATCCAGCCATTGCTGCAATTTAGCTTCTTCCGAGGTTAAATCTGTATCGGTAATGCCTATCTGCTGGAAGCCCAATTGCTGGCCCCAGACTTTAATTTGCTCTGCAAGATGCAGCCAATTGATGTTGCTGTTTGTAGTACTGAGGCTGTCGCTGGTCATCATTAAATCCGCTGTTTTTCGCCGCGCACTTTAGCATAAAAGCCAATCTGGTTTTTGCTTTGTCCTTTAAACATCGTGTTGCAGAAGAAACTGGCTGCACTGCGCTGTTTTTGTTAGCATAGCGACCAATTCATCTGCTGTACTTGAACAGCATGTGCGCTTAAAAAATAGTTATGACTGAGATCACTCAGCTTAGGTACAGATGACAGCTCAAAGTTACACTTTTCACTTAACGGATGAAGCCGCTACTTTGGCATTGGCGGCTTTATTTGCCCCCTATTTACGGCAGGGTGCTGTACTGTATTTACAAGGCGATTTAGGTGCAGGCAAAACCACCTTCAGCCGAGGTTTGCTGCAGGCCATGGGTCATCAGGGCAATGTAAAAAGCCCAACTTATACTTTGGTGGAACCTTATACTATTGCTGAACAGCCTGTATTTCATTTTGATTTGTACCGCCTGCGCGATCCGGAAGAGCTGGAGTTTATGGGTATTCGGGACTATTTCTCCAAAGGCAATTTGTGTCTGATTGAGTGGCCAGAACGTGGTTATGGTTTGTTGGCTGATGCCGATTTGGAGCTGAAATTACAGATTGATCACAACCAACGTCAGTTGAGTGTGACAGCGAATCAGCCTGACGCTGTGGCATGGATGGACGCTATCACTCTTCAGTGGAGTCAGCCTCAATGAGGCAGATAGTGCGGGTGTTTAGCCTGATGCTGTTGCTGCTGTGCAGTCATAGCTGGGCGGTGAATACTGTCAAAGGCGTACGGATTTGGCATGCTCCGGACAACACCAGACTGGTGTTGGATTTAGCAAACGCACCGTCGCATAAAGTAAAACGTTTAAGTAACCCAACACGGTTGGAAATCGAACTGGCCGGAGTAAACAGCTTAAATATAGGTGCTGTCACTGGTGACTCGCCCTTAGTTAAACGTGTTTATGCCAGCCGGACTCCAAGTGCTGCCACAGCAGTAGTCATAGAACTGTCTTTTCCTGTCAGCGACAGCATTTTTTCGTTGCCACCTTCACCTCCTTACGGCCATCGTTTAGTTGTTGATTTAAAAGCTCAGGGAGCTGCTACTTCCGCCAGTCAAGGTGCACCTGTCAGCTCAATTTCAACTACAAAACCTGCCGCTGTGGTGTCTCAACCTGCTCAGACCTCCTCTCAATCTGCAACAAGCAGCAGAGTCACTGGCCGCGATATTATTATTGCTATTGACGCGGGTCATGGCGGTCAGGATCCAGGTGCTGTTGGGCCTAAAGGCACCCATGAAAAAGTGATTACTCAGTCGGTATCACGCCAGTTAGCCGAGATGATCAATAAACAGCCGGGTTTAAAGGCGGTATTGACCCGTACCGGAGATTATTACATTCATCCAAATAAAAGACCTGAGATAGCAAGGCAAAAACAGGCCGATTTATTAATCTCTATTCATGCTGATGCAGTGCAAAACCGCAACGCTCATGGTGCTTCTGTTTGGGTGCTGTCAATGCGCCGTGCTACTACTGAAGTGGGCCGGATGCTGGAACAAACAGAGCAGCACTCGGAGTTATTAGGTGGTGTGGCTGAAGTCATCAAAGATTCAGCTAACGAACGTTATCTGGCGCAAACCGTATTGGATCTGTCGATGAACCATTCGATGGTGACTGGTTTTGAAGTGGCCAAAGAAGTACTACGTGAAATGTCGACCGTGGCGCATTTGCATAAAAAAGAGCCTCAGGCTGCCAGTTTAGCTGTATTAAAAGCACCTGATATTCCGTCTATTCTGGTAGAAACCGGTTTTATCTCTAACTACAACGAAGAGCGTTTACTGAAAGACCCAAATCATCAGCATAAGCTTGCACAGGCTATTTTCAGGGCTGTAAAAGGTTATTTTGAGAAATCACCACCTGCAGATTCGTTATTTGCCGCACATAAAAATAACGGCCGCTCCGTGCCTGCTGTGATGCCAACTGCACAAAACAGAGCTACTGCAGTTGCCAGCAGTGGCAACCGTACTCATAAAGTGAAACGTGGTGAGTCTTTATCCAGAGTGGCGAAACAGTATGGTGTCAGCATGGCGGAACTGCGCCGGCACAACAATCTGAAAAGCGACAATATTCTGATTGGCCAGGTGCTGCGGATCCCCTGATGCCTATTCAAATCTTACCTCCTCAACTGGCGAACCAGATTGCTGCAGGCGAAGTGGTAGAACGGCCTGCTTCTGTTGTTAAAGAGCTGGTCGAAAACAGCCTGGATGCAGGTGCCGATCAAATTTTGATTGAGATTGAGCGCGGTGGCAGTAAAAAAATTCTGATCCGTGATAATGGTTCAGGTATAGCTGAAGCTGAATTAGGCCTGGCGTTAAGCCGGCACGCCACCAGTAAAATCAGCTCTCTGGATGATTTAGAACAAATTGTCAGCCTTGGTTTCAGGGGCGAAGCTTTAGCTTCCATCAGTTCAGTTTCCCGTCTGACTTTAACCTCCAAGCCGGCAGCTCAGGATAAAGCCTGGCAAGCCTATGCCGAAGGCCGTGATATGCAGGTGCAAATTAAACCTGCAGCTCATCCCGACGGCAGCAGTATTGAAGTACTGGATCTGTTTTTTAATACGCCAGCCCGGCGTAAATTCTTGCGCAGCGATAAAACGGAGTTCGCTCATATAGACGAGCTGGTTAAGCGTTTAGCCTTAAGCCGCTTTGATGTCAGTTGGACTTTAATTCATAACGGTCAGACAGTGCGGCAACTGAAAAAAGCCGAAAGCCGTGAAGCTCAGCAAAAACGTGTTGCAGCTTTATGCGGTAAAAATTTTCTGGAGCAGGCCGCTTTTGTTGAAGTGGCGTACGACGATTTAAAACTCTGGGGCTGGGTATTGCAACCTTCGGCCTGCAAAGAGCAGCTACAGTGCCAGTACAGCTATGTCAACGGCCGTATGATGAAAGACAAGTTACTGAATCATGCGATACGACAGGCCTATGGTTCTCTGCTGACCAGCGAGCAGCAGCCCGCTTTTGTGCTCTATTTGGATATTAATCCACGTCAGGTCGATGTCAACGTGCATCCGGCTAAACATGAAGTCAGGTTTCACCAGGCCCGTTTAGTGCACGACTTTGTGGCATCGGCTTTAACCAATGCGCTGTTGCAGTTAGAACCTCAGCAAAACAGTGTTGAGCTGACAACCACTACTGAAGTTGCCGCCTTTTCAAGGTCAGAAACTCCCGCACAGCTAAGGGGAACTGAACAACGACAGCAGGCAGCAAGTGCTCCCGCTTATGCAGCCCGACCTTCAGCTTATGCCGGGCAAGCCTACCGACCTGCGGTGGCACAGCCAAAAGCACAAAGTTGGCCGATTTTTCCTGAAAAAGCACAGTTATCAAAGCCATCCGGCATCGAAGTACAACACGAAACTCTGATTAGCCAGAATCGTTATTTAATCTGTTCAGCTGTGGAACAATTATGGCTGGTGGATATTGCCAGCAGCGCAGCCAACTTATGGTTGGAGCAAGGGGCAGAGCCTTTACCTTTATTAATGCCGGTGCGGCTGGCGCTGCAACAAACTGAGCAGGAATTTTTGCTAAGCAAAGCGGCTTTATTAAGTCACCTGGGTTTTGACTTTTTGGTCAACAACCAGACGCTGATTGTCAGAGCTGTGCCTGCCTGGTTACGTCAAAGTGCGGTAGCGCAGTGGTTACCTCTGTGGTGGCAAGGCTGGTTGCAGCAGCAGGACTATCAACTGCTAAGCCTGTTACTGCAGCAGCTACTGAGTTCAGCTCTGTTGCAGGCTTCATCGTTAGTTAAGCATTTCCCACTGTTAAGTCAGCAGGGGCCATATTGGCATGCTGTGCCTTTAGATTTAACAGCTTCTATTCAGTTATTACAGGACTCAGATGGATCCTAAAGTTATTTTTTTAATGGGGCCTACCGCCAGTGGTAAAACTGCACTGGCGATTGACCTGTACAAAAGCATCCCTTCTGAGCTGATCAGTGTCGATAGCGCCCTAATTTATAAAGGCATGGATATAGGCACTGCCAAGCCAACTGCGGCAGAGCTTGCAGACGCGCCTCATCATTTAATTGATATCCTTGACCCGGCTTCAGCTTATTCAGCAGCCGACTTTCGCATTGATGCGCTACGACTTATTGCTGATATCCACAGCAGAGGGAAAACCGCTATTCTGGTGGGCGGCACCATGTTGTATTTCCGCACTTTGTTGCAGGGCATATCGCCTTTGCCCGAAGCGGATCCAGAAATACGACAACAGATAGAAGCTGAAGCTGCACAGCATGGTTGGGGGTATTTACATCAGCAACTGGCAGACTTTGATCCTGTGTCGGCGGCTCGTATTCACCCTAATGATCCGCAAAGGGTAAACCGGGCTGTAGAGGTTTTCCGATTAACAGGCAAGAGCCTGACTGAGCTGACCGAGCACAAAGGTGAGCCTTTTCCATACCCAGTGCAACAATTTGCTATCAATCCAACAGATCGGTCTGAACTTCACCACCGTATAGCTGTCAGATTCCGGCAAATGTTAGATTGTGGTTTTGCGGATGAAGTAAAAGCTTTGATGCAAAGGTCTGATCTGCATTTGGATTTACCTTCGATGCGTTGTGTTGGTTATCGCCAGATGTGGTTACACTTGCAAGGGCAGTTGTCTGAGCAGGAGATGCTGGAGCAAGGTATTGCTGCAACACGTCAACTGGCGAAACGGCAATTAACCTGGTTACGCAGTTGGCCTGAATTAAATTGGTTAAAAACCGAAGACAAACAGGCAGAAAACTTGCAAGCCATTTTAACTTCGCTAAGCTAGTTGAAGATAATTGAAAAAAAGTTGTTATTTAACGACTTGAAAATAATATAATAATCCATATATAGAGAAACATAATTAGAAATAAGGAAAGCGAAAATGGCAAAGGGCCAATCGTTACAAGACCCGTTTTTAAATACTTTAAGACGCGAGCGTATCCCAGTCTCTATTTATCTGGTGAACGGTATTAAACTGCAGGGACAAATCGAGTCTTTTGATCAATTTGTGATCCTTCTCAAAAACACAGTCAGTCAAATGGTCTATAAACATGCCATTTCTACTGTAGTCCCAGCTCGTGCTGTCAATACTATGGCTAGCCATGGTACTGGTACAGGCGATATGGACGAGATGGAATAACCAGGAATTCTAAAGCTTGTTTGACAGCGATATGGTGCCCGAGCAAGCGATCCTTGTGCATATCTATCTTTCACAAGACAGTGCCAGTGAAGATTTGCAGGAACTGGAGATGCTTGTTTCGTCGGCTGGAGTTGAATCACGTGCTGTGATGACTGCCAACCGTAGTACGATCGACGCCAAATTTTTTCTTGGTAGTGGCAAAGCGGCAGAACTAGCGCAAGCTGTCGCTGAGCTGCAAGTTGATCTGATTATTTTTAATCACTCTTTAACCCCAGCTCAAACCCGTAACCTGGAATTGCTTTGTCAGTGCCGGGTTATTGATCGTACCACTTTGATCCTGGATATTTTTGCCCAGCGCGCCCGCAGCTACGAAGGTAAGCTGCAGGTTGAGCTGGCTCAGCTGAAACATCTGTCGTCACGTTTAGTACGTGGCTGGGATAATGCTGAGCGGCAAAAAGGCGGTATAGGCATGAGAGGGCCGGGGGAAACCCGCCTCGAAACCGACAGACGTTTACTGCGGGATAAAATCACGGCTTTGTTACTGAAGCTGGATAAAGTGAGTAAGCAACGCGAACAAGGCCGTAAAGCCCGACAACGTGCTGAAATTCCTGTGGTGTCTTTGGTAGGCTACACCAATGCTGGTAAATCTACTTTATTTAACCGCCTGACCAGTTCGGATGTATATGCAGCCGATCAGCTGTTTGCTACTTTGGACCCAACGCTGCGGCAAGTTAAACTGCCGGAGTTTGGCTCTATCATTTTTGCCGATACCGTTGGTTTTATCCGGCACTTGCCTCACGACTTAGTTGCAGCTTTTAAATCAACTTTGCAGGAAAGCCGTGATGCCGATTTACAATTGCATGTGATTGATGTGGCTGACCAACGTATGGCGGATAATATCAAGCAAGTGCAACTGGTGTTGCATGAGATTGACGCTGATCAGGTGCCGCAGTTACTGGTGTTTAATAAAATTGACCAGACTGAGCAGCAGGCCCGTATAGAATACAACGAGCAGGCCGAACCCATAGCTGTATATATTTCTGCGAAGCAAGATATGGGTATCGAATTACTGCTGCAAGTGATCCGCGAGCGTTTAGCAGATGATTACATGCAACTGGATTTAAAGCTGCCTGCCGATGCAGCTGTGTGGCGGGCACGTTTACATGAATTGTCAGCGGTTCAGACTGAATCTTTTACCGACCTGGGTGAAACTCAGGTGAGAATAGCGTTATCAAAAGCAGAGTGGGCACGTTTACTGAAACAAAGTGACGGACTGTTACAAAACTATATAGTCCGAACTTAGTTTTTTTATCGTCAGCCTTGAGCTTTTTTTGATACATTAGTTTCAATATCACAATTAGAGATGGAGTGAAGCATGGCTTGGAATGAGCCGGGCAATAACGGCAAAGATAAAGACCCTTGGAAACAAGGTGGTCGTGATCAAGGCCCGCCCGATTTAGATGAAGTCTTCCGCAACTTAAGCAAAAAGTTCGGTGGTATCTTTGGTGGCAATAAAAACAGCGGTAACAGCAACAGTAACAACAGTGGTGGTTCTGCCGCGCTGATATTAATACTGGTGGTTGCATTACTGGTCTGGGCTTTCAGCGGTTTCTATACCATTAAAGAATCAGAACGTGGTTTGATCTTACGTTTTGGTCAGTATCACTCTGAAGTGATGCCAGGTATTCACTGGAAACCCACTTTTATCGATACGGTGACGCCAGTTGATATCACCAGCGTTCGTTCATTACGTACTGATGGTTTTATGCTGACTCAGGATCAAAACCTGGTTCGTGTCACCTTTGAAATTCAGTACCGTGTGTTTGACGCCCGTGCTTATAAGTTCTCTGTGGTGGATGCTGACAACAGTTTGCGTGAAGCTACAGATGCAGCTTTACGTTATGTAGTCGGTCACTCCATTATGGATGACGTACTGACCAAAGGCCGTGAAGTGATCCGCCAGAATACAAGAACTGAGCTGGAGCAAATTATTTCACCTTACGCTATGGGTTTACAGTTGGTTGATGTCAACTTCCGTGATGCCCGTCCACCAGAAGAAGTGAAAGAAGCTTTTGATGATGCGATTTCAGCACAGGAAGATGAACAACGTTATATCCGTGAAGCAGAAGCCTATGCCCGTGAAATTGAACCACGTGCCCGTGGTCAGGTAAACCGGATGATGCAGGAAGCTGAAGCCTATAAACAACAAATTTTGTTAAAAGCTCAGGGTGAAGTGGCTCGTTTCGAGAAACTATTACCTGAATATCTGGCAGCACCACAAGTGACCCGTGACCGTATGTACTTAGAGACTATGGAGCAGGTATATGGTAACAGCTCCAAGGTATTGGTTGATGTGAAAAATGGTAACAACATTATGTATTTACCTTTGGACAAAATGATCAATAACAGTGGCGATACTAAAGCTCCTGCTATAAATCCTTTGTCGCCAAACAGCAGAACCAATAGTAACGATGGCAGAACTCCGGATCTGCGCCCTGAAGCAAGCCGTGCTGACAGCACCAGAACTGGCAGAGGTTAAGTGATGAAAAATTTAGTATTAGCCTTAATTGCTATCTTAGGTATTGTTGCTGTGTCTTCAGTCTTTGTTGTCCCTGAAGGTGAACGCGGTATTGTGATTCGTTTTGGTAAAATCCAGCGTGATGACGCAGAAATGGTGCGTGTATTTGAACCAGGCCTGCATTTTAAAGTGCCGCTGATTGAAAACGTTCGTAAGTTGGATGCTCGTATCCAGACTTTGTCCGATCCGTCGTCTGATCGTTTTGTAACTGCCGAGAAAAAAGATCTATTGGTCGACAGCTATGTGAAATGGCGTATTGCCGATTTTGGTAAGTATTTCTTATCGACAGGCGGTAATTTGTCGCAGGCTGAAGTGCTGTTAAAGCAATACATCAACAACGGTTTGCGGACTGAGTTTGGTAGCCGGACCATTCAGGAAATTGTGTCTGGTGAGCGTACTCAACTGATGCAACGTGCGATGGAACAGGCTGATGCTGGTGCAAAAGAATTAGGTATTAATGTCCTTGATGTTCGTGTGAAGAAAATCAATTTACCTGACGAAATCAGCAACTCGATTTTCCAGCGTATGCGTGCTGAACGTACTGCAGTGGCAAAAGAACACCGCAGCCGTGGTATGGAACAGTCTGAAATTATCAAAGCTGACGTAGACGCCCGCGTGACTATTATGGTTGCCGACGCTGAACGTAACTCCCGTACAGTGCGTGGTGAAGGTGATGCTTCTGCTGCAAAAGTTTATGCAGACGTGTACAGCAAAAACAGCGAGTTCTACAGTTTTGTTCGTAGTTTAGAAGCCTACAGAAACAGCTTCCAAAACAAAAACGACGTGATGGTGATCCAGCCAGACAACGACTTCTTTAAATACATGAAGTCAGATAAAGTGCAAAACTAAGCTGACAACAGCTTGTTTTCATTAAACAGTAAAGGCCCTGCGGGGCCTTTTTTCTGTCTATGGAAGGACGGTGTAGTGGTCTAATAAAACCGGACACCAAGTTAGGTGGTAAAATCAAACCATCGAACGAGGTGAATAATGACAACAGATCGCCGGAGTTTTACTCCAGAATTTAAACGTGATGCAGCCAAATTGGTTGTTGAGCAAGGATACACCATTAGCGAGGCCTGCAAAGCCATGGGGGTTGGCGAAACCGCCATGCGCCGCTGGGTTGAACAGTTAAAGTCTGAACATCAGGGAATAACACCCAGCTCCAAAGCGTTAACGGCGGAGCAACAGCGA
>NZ_JAVDWR010000005.1:0-214224 GCF_031457405.1 Rheinheimera soli
AACAGCTGATCCAGTAATTGGTCTGTAATTGGCATTCTTTATCCCTTCCAAGGAGTTAGGTAGAATGCCACTTACACAGATTTTTTTACACTCTCACGGGGCCCGCACTATGCGAACGCTTGAGGAACCAACTTGCTGGAGATTACTTAAGAGATGCTCCTGATGGGGGCGGCATTTTTCTTTTGGTTTGGCAGGGAAATAAATCGAACAGGCGCTGGAAGATAGGAAATCGTCTTGCTGATCTTGAGCATTTAAGTGAGGCGCTCAGAAGTTACTGGCAAGGTATTTCGGCACAGTTCCCAAAGGTTTCTGATATCGAAATCGTTGTAATTGATCTGAGTAAAAGAGCTTATTTTTCAGCGATCTAAGTCGAAGCCATAGGCATAACCCCCACTTATCTGCAGAATTTGAAATGTGTATGTGGGGCTAAGGGACTACAGGCAAAAAAAACAAAGTGAAGCCCGTACGCTAAAATAGAAACTACACCTTGATAACCATCTGAATTCACACAGCGATGGAATTACTTTAACTTCCCTTTTTGGTAACTTTGTGTATAATTCCCTTCGAGGGAACTTTGGGGGCGTATGAGAGTCTTAGGACGAGACAAACTGGTCGGGTTTTACACCAAGCATGCCAATGCCAAATCTGCTTTAGATGCATGGATTTCTGAAGCTGAATGTGCAGCCTGGCAAACACCACAAGATATAAAAAACCGTTATAAAAGCGCTGATTTTCTGGCTGATAACAGGGTAATTTTTAATATCAAGGGTAACCATTTTCGGCTGGTTGTGAAGGTTAGATATCAAAACGGCGTTGTTGTTGTTGAATGGGTTGGAACTCATGCTGAGTATGACAAGCAGCGCTTTTAGGGAGGCAACATGAACCATATTAAGCTTATTAAAACACAGCAAGATCACGAGCAAGCTTTAGCACGTCTGATGGCGTTAATGGACATGGACCCGACACCAGGCTCATCTGAAAATGATGAGATTGATGTTTTAGCCGTTCTGATAGAAAAGTATGAAAAGGAAACTTTTCCGCTGGATAAGCCAGATCCAATAGAAGCCATAAAATTCCGCATGGACCAGCAAGGCCTGACCAATAAAGATTTGATCCCCTATTTTGGCTCTGCGCCCAAGGTTTCTGAGGTACTTAGTGGCAAGCGTACTTTGAGCTTAAATATGATCCGTAAACTCAGTGAAGGGCTGGGCATTTCGGCTGAAATATTAATTCAGGCACCCGAACAAACCAGCGCTTGTGGTAAAGACATAGATTGGCAAGCTTTTCCTCTGGCTGAAATGCGTAAGCGTGGATATTTTGACGGATTTTCAGGCACTTTACAGGAACTGAAAGAGTATGCAGCCGAACAGCTCTCTGCTTTTCTGAACTCTGTGTCTTCAGGTTTTAGTCTCAAACCGGCACTTTTAAGAACTTCAGCTCATCTGCGCTCAAACGATAAAGAAACAGATGCTTACGCGCTATGGGCCTGGCAGGTTCGGGTTTTGCAAAAGGTGGCTAAAGAAAAGCTGAATACAGACTACAAGAAGGGCACTGTAACTCTGGAATGGATGCAGAAAGTAGCCAAGCTATCATGGTCATCACAAGGCCCCTCCTTAGCAAAAGAATACTTAAATAGGCATGGCATTCACTTCATTGTTGAGCCCCACTTACCAAAAACTTATCTGGATGGTGCGGTTTGCTTTAGTGCTGACGGAAACCCTGTTGTTGCATTAACCTTGCGGCATGATCGTTTAGATAATTTCTGGTTTTCTTTAATGCATGAGCTATCCCACATTGCGTTACATCTTGATGGCAACGAGTCTTGGTATTTAGACGATTTGGATGCTTTAGGTGGCGATCAAGTAGAACAAGAGGCAGATGCGTTAGCCAAAGAAGCGCTGATCCCAGAAGTCACATGGCAAAGCAGCATTTTTGCAGATGCAGCCGATGTAAGGCTGTTATCAGAAAAGTTAGAAATATCACCTTGCATTATTGCTGGCCGATTACGGCATGAATCTTCCGATCACAAACTATTCGGCTCACTGTTCAGAGACGGCATCAAAAGCCACTTTTAATCAATTTCAAAGCGCTTTACAACAAGACGCAAATCGATAATTTTCATCTGTTTTTTAGTGTTCACTAATATATCTAAATGGTATATGCTTATATCAATAAATTTAATTGTTGGTTGCAAAACCAGCAGTTCTTCAACTTCAGCACTATTAAGCAAGAGGGTACTTATGGTTGACTGGACTCATTTTACGCCGGAGTCGGCTTTAACGGGCGGGCTGATGATTGGGCTTGCCTGTGCCTTGTTGTGGTTATTAAATGGTCGTATTGCTGGTATCAGTGGTATTACGGCTGGAACTTTTACCAACTCTGGACCTGAACGGCAGTGGCGGCTGGCTTTTGTTTTGGGTCTGGTGTTGTCGTCCTGGTTATGGCTGATGCTGGCGCCTTTGCCTGTGACTGAAGTCACGGGCAACTATGGCTTATTGGCCGCTGCCGGTTTATTGGTCGGTATAGGTGCACGTTTAGGTTCGGGTTGCACCAGTGGTCATGGTGTTTGTGGTTTAGCCCGTTTATCTGTGCGTTCGCTGGTGGCCACCCTGACGTTTATGGGCGTTGCTGTAGTCACTGTTTTTATCGTCCGCCATTTGCTGTAAGGACTTCATCATGCTACAACACCGGTTTTTATCCATCAGCGCTTTTATCTGCGGCTTGCTGTTTGGTTTGGGTTTATTGATGGCTGGTATGGCAAATCCGGCTAAAGTGCTTGGGTTTTTAGATATAGCAGGCCTTTGGGATCCGTCTTTAGCTCTGGTGATGCTAGGCGCCATAGCTGTTACTTTTGTCGCCTTTTGGTTTAGCAAAAAAATGCCACAGAGCCTGTTAAAAACTAAATTCCACTGGCCTGATGCAACAGCTATTACCCGCCCTTTATTGGCTGGCAGCGCTTTGTTTGGCTTAGGCTGGGGTTTGGTCGGCTTATGCCCTGGCCCTGCTTTGGTGCTGGCTGGCACAGGCTCTGTTGAAGGTCTGATTTTTATAGTCTTTATGCTGATTGGTATTCGATTGGTGGATTACTTTCAGGCCAGGTTGAGCACTTAGTTTTTGCCTGTTATTACTCTATTTGCAACGCAAATCCGCAGATTAGCGTTGCAAATAGGCCTGGAAATCTTCCGCTGACAAAGGCTTACTGAATAGATAGCCCTGACCCATCTGGCAGCCCAGCTCCAGCAGTTTGTCTTTTTGTGCTTCTATTTCAATACCTTCGGCTATCAGCTGTAAATTCATCGATTGTGCCAGTGAGATCACAGCTTTAACTATTTCCATATCGCCCTTGTCGGTCAACATTTCATGCACAAAAGATTTGTCGATTTTCAGTACATCCACCTGAAATTTTTTCAGATAAGACAAGCTGGAATAGCCGGTGCCAAAGTCGTCTATTGAAATACAAATACCGGCCGCTTTCAGCTGGCCTAACATGCTTTTGGTTTTGTTGACATCCAGCATTAAGGCGCTTTCTGTTACTTCCAGTTCTAATAAGTAGGCTGGCATTTTCAGTTCTGTCATCAGGCTGCTGATTTGTTTTACCAGATGGGGGTTGGCAAACTGAGCTGCGGCAATATTCACCGATACTGGAACCTGATACCCCAATTGTTGCCAACTCAAACACTCCAGGCAGGCCTGACGCAGTACTTGTTGCCCCAGCTCACCAATTAAACCTGTTTCTTCTGCCAGCGGAATAAATTCAACAGGAGATACCCACTGTCCCTGATGGTTTCGCATACGAGCTAAAGCTTCGGCCCCTAATAATCTGCCTGTCTGTAGACAAAGTTTTGGCTGGTAATACACCTGCAGTTGGTGATTGGCTAAGGTTTCGCGCAACAGTAATTCCAGTTGGTGGCGATGAATAATTTGCTGTTCCAGTTCGTCAGAGAAAAAGCTGGTTCTGTTGCGGCCTTCCGATTTGGCTTTAAACATGGCGACATCGGCATGGCGCATAAACATTTCTATGGTTTGGGCATCGTCCGGATAAATACTGATCCCTATACTCACGGCCATCTGGTATTTTTTGTGTTCAAGCACAAAAGGCTGCTGAAACTGGCTATGCACCTGACTGCTGAACAAAGCCACTTCATCAATAGACCACAGCTCGGGTAACACCAGCACAAATTCATCCCCACCTAAACGCGCCAGTGTAGTGTCGGCACCACAAATTGACAGTAAGCGCTCTGAAGCCTGTTTGATCAGCAAATCCCCAAGGTTATGCCCTATGGAATCATTGACGTATTTAAAGTGGTCCAGATCAATCAGCAGCAAAGCCGATTTATGATGCAGCTGCTCTGCTCTTTTAATGGCTTGTTCTATACGGTCGTACAACAGCACACGATTGGGTAAGTTGGTTAAAGGGTCATGATTGGCCAGATGACTCATTTTCAGCGCCAGCGCCGTACTTTCACTGACGTCGTGAAACACCACTATGCTGCCAAGGCACTTGCCGCTGTTGTCAATAATAGGGGCGGCTGAATCTTCCACCTGATACAACTGGCCTGTGCGTGACACCAACTGACAATTCAGCGCCATAGCCACAACACGTTGTTCTTTTAACGCAAAATAAATCGGGTTCCAATGTGGCTCTAAACTATGGGCATCGCGTAACTGCATCACTTCTTCGATGGGGCGATGCAGGGCCTCTTTGGCGAACCAGCCTGTCATACGTTCGGCTATAGGGTTCATAAAACTGATTTTTCCATCCAGATCTGTGGCAATGACGGCGTCACCTATAGAGCAGAGAGTTACCCGTAGCCATTCTTTTTCCGCTTCCACCTGACGGCTATAACGGCTTAAATCCAGCAGGTTTTTAATACGGATACGGCTGGTGGCTGCATGCAAAGGTTTACGTAAAAAATCGATGCCGCCCTCAGATAAAGAGGATAACTCGTGTTCTGTATCTATATGAGAAGTAATAAATACAATGGCGATATCTCGGGTTACAGGGTCTGCTTTTAAGGCTCTGCATACCGCAATGCCATCCATGCCTGGCATTTCGATATCCAGTATGATCAGTTCAGGATGCTGTTGACGCGCCAGCTCCAGCGCTGTAACTCCATCGGTAGCAAAATATAAAGTCGCCATGCCTTGTAACAGCTCACGCAGTAACATCAGGGAGGAGGCCTGATCATCCACTAATAAAATTTTTGCTGCTGGTAGCTCGGATTGAATGATCTGCATCTGACACTTCCCTGTTTTCTGACCACTTTTTTAGTGTAGACGGAAAAATTAACCAGACAAAATTAACTGGACAAAGCGCGGGATTTTTCAGCCAAAGCCCATTATGCTGTGAGAAAGCGTCTGAGTAGTTCAAGATATGTTGTTTAATTTTAGTGTGCTGGAACAGTTAATCGGCTTTTCCCATGATGCCTTTTTGCATCTGTCGCCTGCTGTGGCTCAATTAATTGCGTCAACTCCTGCGGAAATACAGCAGCTTACTCTGGCATATCAGCAAAAAAATAAGAAAGCTGTTGAGCATGCTTTGCATAAGCTGCGAGGCAGTTATGCAACTTTAGGTGCCATAGATTTAGCAGAATTATCGCGGCCGCTGGAACTGGCATTGCATCAACATAACCAGTTGCCATCAGTGACAGACTTTGCAGTGTATCTGGATTGTCTGGAGCAAACCTCTGTTGCGTTAAAGTTATGGCTGGGCCAGTTTGAACAAAACTCAGATAGTAGTTTGCCTGATATTCAACTGTATATTCAGTACCTTGAACATAATGATATGCAGGCTTACAGCTTATTTCAGCAACAAAGAGCAGGCTGGATCAATTATCTGGGTGCTGATGAGTTTGTATTGATGGAGCAAGACATTATGGCACTGGATTTTGTCGCTGCAGCACAGCGTTTAAAACACAAAATAAACCACAAGGAACCCGGATAATGGCATGGCTGAAACGCAACCTGAAACAGCTTATTGCAACTTTATTGCCGATGCTGGTGTTTGCCGGAACAGGGTTCTGGGTAGCTGATTATTTGCAGCAGCGTCAGCAGCAGCAAAATCAGTTGCGTGTTCAGCAGAGTTTAGAGACCAAAGCCAGCCAGCTGGCTGATGCGATAGCCGAAAAAATGACCATTTACCAATATGGTTTGCGTGGTGTCCGTGGTGCTGTGCTGAGTGCTGGTGCTGAACATTTTAGCTATGCCAATATATTGTCTTACAGCCAGAGCCGCGATTTGACCACGGAATTTCCCGGAGCCCGTGGTTTTGGCATTATCCGCAAAGTGACACCAGCTGATTTACCGCAATTTTTGCTAAAAGCTGAAGCTGAAGCTGAGAATGGAGATGCTTTTTCCTTTCGCCAGCATAGTACTCATTCGCATGATGTGTTTGTTATCCAGTACATAGAACCCATGGCTGACAACGAAGAGGCCATTGGTTTTGACATAGCTTCAGAGCAACAGAGATACCGGACTGTATTAAAAGCCATAGCTGAAAATAGAGCTGTATTGACTGAACCTTTAACTTTAGTGCAAGCGCAAAACAAAAAATCTCAGGGTTTTTTGTTGTTAATGCCGATTTATTTGCAGGGAAAAGCTCCGGAAAGTGCCGAAGACCGCTATCAGCAGTTGTATGGTCTGGCCTATGCACCTTTAACCATAGATGAAATTTTATCCAGTATAAAAATGGCAGGCTCAGAGCAAGTGCAACTGGAGGTGATGGATCTTGATTTTGATCCACAACAAGCCTTTTATACAAAAACTGTGACTGCAGCCGTTTTACCTGATTACCGGGCTGAACATAAATTGTCTGTTTTTGGTCGCAACTGGCAAGTGCGGTTGCAGGCAACACCACATTTTGTAACCAGCCTGAAGCTACCTCAATCTCAGAATCTGTATTACACAGGCCTTGGCATCACAGCATTGCTGATCGTCATTTTTGCTTTTGTGCAGCTCACCCTATCGAGGCGTTTACAACTGACCAGGCACAGAGCTGTGCTGGCGGCCATAGTAGAAAATGCTAATGAGGCGGTGATAGGAACGGATCAGCATGGCTTGATCAGCAGTTGGAACCCTGCGGCAGAACAAATGTTTGGTTACACTGAATCTCAGGCTATGGGGCGTACTATCAGCGAACTTATAGTGCCAGCAACCCATCTGGACGAACAGCGGCATCTGGAACAAGAGGTTCGTAAAGGCCAGAAGATCCGTTATATCCAAAGCGTGCGCCAGCATCAATCCGGACTGCTTTACCCGGTGTCGCTTAATCTTTCGCCCATTCTGGATGAGACAGGCCAATTTATAGGCTGTGCTTTGACGGTCAACGATATTAGTCATATCAAACAAGCTGAACAAAAGCTGCAACAAGCCAACGAAGAGCTGGAGCATCAGGTTGAATTACGCACCGCTGAAATTGAGCGGGTATCTGCTTTGCAGCACAGCATTTTGCGTAATGCCAACTATGCCATTATCACCACTGATTTAAATGGCTTGATTACGTCTTTTAACCCCGCAGCTGAAACTTTGTTGCAGTATAAAGAAGCCGAAATTATAGGTCTTTATGGCCCTGACATTATTCATGATCCGGTTGAAATGGCGGAGTACTCCCGGCAACTGGAAACAGAGCTGGGCCATCAGGTAGAAGCTGATTTAACTGTGTTGGTTGAAAAAACCAAACAAGGCCAAACGGATGACAGAGAGTGGACTTACATCCGCAAAGATGGCAGCCGTTGCCCTGTGCAGGTTGCTGTTACTGCTTTGGTAGATCAACAAAAACAGGTGGTGGGTTATTTAGGCATAGCCAGAGATTTAACGCTGCAAAAAGAGCTGGAATTTGAGTTGGCTTTGGCGAAAGTGTCGACAGAACAAAGCCCGGATTTAGTCTTCTGGTTAAATGACAGGGCCGAAGTAATTAAAGCTAATCCGGCCGCTTTGGCTTGCTGTAGCGACCAATTCAGTCTGGCTGATCTGGCGCTGCAGCTTGCGGGGGATGGGCTGCAGCAGTTAACCCAAAGTACAGACAGAATACGCAGCATACAGTTTGAAACTCAATTTGAAGACGCCGGGGGTGTGGCTATCCCTATGTCAGCGAGTCTGTCCTGGATCCGTTTTGAACAGCAGGATTATTTTTATCTGGTGGCGCGTGATCGCTCAGAACAGCATAAAAGAGAGCTGGAGCTGGCTCAGGCACGACAACAAGCTGACTCGGCCAATAATGCGAAGTCTGCTTTTCTGGCCACCATGAGCCATGAAATCCGTACACCGATGAACGCTATTTTGGGCATGTTACAACTGGTGCAGCAAACCAGCTTAACTCGTCGTCAGGAAGACTATATTCGTCAGACCGAAATTGCGGCAAAGTCCTTACTGGCCATTCTGAACGATATTCTGGATTTCTCCAAAGTAGAGGCGGGTAAGCTGGAAATGGACAGCCATAGTTTTGAATTGGCTACTTTGATGGAAGACCTTGGCACTATTTTGTCGGCCAATCTGGGCAGTAAAGATTTGGAGGTGCTGTATCAGTTTGCAGAAGATTTACCACAACTGGTGGTGGGTGACAGCCTGCGACTGAAACAAGTGCTGCTGAATCTGACAGGGAATGCCATTAAGTTTACCGACAATGGTGAAGTGGTGGTCAGCCTGGAAGTGACAGAGCGTACTGCAGAAGCGGCCAAAATTAAGTTTAAAGTCCAAGATACCGGCATTGGCATGACAGAACAGCAGCTGGCGTTAATTTTCCAGAGTTTCAGCCAGGCAGAATCTTCGATTAGCCGTCGTTATGGCGGTACAGGCTTAGGTCTGGCGATCAGCAAAGGCCTGGTGGAGTTAATGGGTGGCCAACTTTCTGTGCAAAGCACGCTGGGCTCTGGCAGTAGTTTTGAATTTGAACTCTGGTTTAACTGCCTCAGCCTGAATGCGGCTCAGGCCGATCTTTCTTTACTGCAGGATCTGAAAGTGCTGGTGGTGGATGATAACCAGCAATCACGACAGATTTTATCTGAAGTGATGCGCCATTATGGGTGTGAAGTTGATTTAGCCCACAGCGGTGAACAGGCGCTGGAGCTGTTGCAACACAACAACAGTTATAAACTGGTGTTACTGGACTGGTTGATGCCTGGGCTGGATGGCTGGCAAACGGCGGAAAAAATCCGGCAAATAGTACAGGGCCCTGATATGCCTGTGGTGATTATGGTGACTGCTCATGGCCGTGAATGTCTGGCGCAAAAACAGCAGGATGAACAAAGCCAAAATCTGCTGAATGGTTTTATTGTCAAACCTGTGACTCCAAGCCGTTTATTGGATGCTGTGCTGGATGCACTGGCAGGCAAGCAAATGTTTTCCAATGCACTGCAGGACGCCGCGCCACGACAAAGCCGTTTAAACGGTTTGCAACTGCTGCTGGTGGAAGACAATCCTACCAATCAGATTGTAGCCTCTGAGTTATTGGGCCATGAGGGAGCTTTAGTGGATATAGCACCGGGAGGCACTTTTGCTCTGGCGATGCTGGAACAACAGCCGGATAAATATGATTTGGTGTTGATGGATATTCAGATGCCGGATATGGATGGTTATGAAACCACCAGACGTATTCGCAGCAAAGCCACTATGCTGACTTTGCCTATAGTGGCGATGACAGCTAATGCGATGCAATCGGATAAGCAGGCTTGTCTGGATGCGGGGATGAACGATCATGTGGCTAAACCTTTTGCCATAGATACCCTGGTGAATACTATCTTAAAATGGTCAAGAACTCCGGTTGACCCCAATGTACCTATTGAGGAAAAACAACTGCAGTTGCTCAGTCCGGCCTTGGTTGACGCAGCGTTACAGCAAGGTGTGCAACTGAAATCTGCATTAAACCGCTTAGGGAATTCGGTGGCTGTGTATCATAAAACACTGAAATCTTTTGTGATGGAGCTGGATACTGCGCTGCTGAAATTAAGAGATGAAACAACCCGGTTGACGGAAAAAGAGCTGTATTTGCTGGCGCATTCACTGAAAGGCTCAGCCAGCTCTTTGGGTATTGTTTGTTTATCTGAACCTGCAGCTGCCATTGAACAATCCATTAAACAAAAAACAGCGCTGGATTTACCCAGAGCACTGTCAAAGTTTGTGGCGGATGCCGAAGCCTTTACTGCTTTTGCCCCCATGTTATTGGCAGAAACAGCACCTGTAGCAGAAACACCTGCAATGGCTGTGACGCTGACAAATACAGAACTGACTACACAATTGGAACAGCTGCAGCTGGCGCTGCAAAGCTTTAATATGAGTGCTTTGGATCAGTTTGCTGTGCTGAAAGATGTGCTGCACAACATAGACCCAATCCTTTCAACCCAACTGGAAAACGCTTTAGAGCAATTAAACTTTGCTCAGGCGCTGCTGTACACTGAACAGTATTCCGCTCAACTAAAAGGTGTATCTGATGAGTACTGAGCCGTTACAACCCAAAGCAAAAGTACTGGTGGTGGATGACCAGCCAGTGAATATTCAAATCATTCATCAGATGCTGAATACCGACTACCAGATTTTTATGGCCACCTCCGGTGCTCAGGCGATCAGCCTTTGTCAAAGCAATCCACCTGATTTAATTCTGCTGGACGTGGTGATGCCGGAACTGGATGGGTTAGCCACTTGCCGCCTGCTGAAGCAGCAGCCACAACTGGCACAAATTCCGGTGATTTTTGTCACTGGTTTACATAGTCAGGAAGAAGAAAATCAATGCTGGCAAGCTGGTGCTGCTGATTTTGTGATCAAACCCGTGAATGCCATGACTTTAAAACACCGGATAAAAAACCAGCTGCAACTGCATCAGTTATTGAAGCAGCAGCCCTGATATCGGCAAAAGCTCTACACTTTAAACTGGCTGACCAGAAGCCGTAAATGTTCGGCTCTGGCTTGCAAGGATTGTATGGCTTTGAGTTGTTGTTCAGCATTCTGATAAATCTCATTGGCGCTGTCTGAAATCAAATGGGCGGACAAATTAATATGTTCAACCACAGTGCCTTGTTCTTCAGTGGCTGAAGCCACCTGATGATTGCCTCCGCTGATATCTTCAAATTTACGCTGAATGGCCAATAAAGAGCGCACTGACTCTTCAGTGCTTTCTGTGACTTTACGACTACTGGCTGTGCCTTGTTGAATAGCTAACAGCGACTGGCTGGAGGTATGTTGTAACTGATTGATTTGGTCACGGATCTCTAAAGTGGAGTCCTGAGTACGTTTTGCCAGATTACGAACTTCATCGGCCACTACAGCAAAACCACGGCCTTGTTCACCAGCCCGGGCTGCTTCAATAGCGGCATTGAGTGCCAATAAATTGGTTTGTTCTGAAATAGCATTGATCACTTCAACCACAGAGTTAATAGCTGAAGCCTGGCTGGCAAATTCGGTAATGGTTTGGTCGACCATCACCATCACCTGATTTAATTCATGCATAGTGGCGGAAGTAAGCGCCATGTTTTTATTGGTCGCCATTGTCTCTTGCACTGCACTTTCGGTATCTGCTGCGGTTTGGTGCGCTATGCCTGAAACTTCAGTAATGGTCTGGCCCATCTCTGTAATAGCTGTTGCCACCTGATCCGTTTGAGCCCGTTGAGTCTGAGTCGCCTTAAAGGTGTTTTCTGCCAGGCTGGCCAGCTCTTCAATACCGGTTTTAATGGCTTTTTCTGTGGACTGAATTTCTGCCACCAGCTCACGTACTTTACCAATAATGGCATTAAAGCCTTTGGCCAGGTGGCCCAGCTCGTTATTCACTGAGTCGTCCAGTCTTTTCGTTAAATCGCCGCCGTTACCGGCCATTGTCAGCAAATCGTCACCCACTTTGCGAATTTGCACGCTCAACCAGTTACCAAAGTAGACAGTGGCTATCACAAAAGCTATCGCCAGCAGCACACTGGCTGCGACTGAAATTAAAATCACCTGATTGATAGCGCCTGATACTTCAGTGGTAGGCAATAAAGCTACTACTTTTAAACCCGCGTCCCGTACTGTTTGCACCGCTATATACACTTCCTGATCGTCAAACACTGCTTTGGTAAAAGAAAACCCTTGCTGATGTTGTTGGGTCAGAGTGGAGATAACTTTATAGGAGGGCATCTCGTTGATATTTTTTTCGCTGAGGCTGGTATTGGCATGGGCTATGATCATGCCTTTATCGTCAATCAGAAACAGATAACCGGCTTGCCCCAGTTTGCGATCAGTCACCATTTTGCTGATGGCTGAGACGTCATAACCTAAACCTGCCACTCCTGATCTTTTGCCGTCTATCTCTATAGAAACATTCACAAATAAGGTTAAAGCGCCTGTTCGTTCATCGGCGTCTATGGCCAGCTCACGCTGAAGTGAACTGTTTAAAAAAGAGAAAAACCACTTGTCGCGTTCTTCCTGGGCTGAGATGGTTTTGAACAGGCCTTCGTGGGTGTAATAATTTTTGCTGGCACCTGAGACCCAAAATACCGCGGCTGCACCGGATTGCTGTTTTAGCTGATTAAAATAAGCCAGAGCGCTGGCATGGCTGGTCGCTCCGCTTTCGCCGTCCCGCATCCATTGATGCAATAAGCCATTCTGCGCCAGACTTTCTGACAAAATGATCGGATACATAATTTCAGAGCGGATTTCTTCGCTGATCCGGCCCACACTGTTGGGTAAGTATTCAGCCTCAGTCTGGCTGTAATACAGCTCAGAAAACTGACTGGTATTGATAAAAGCGGACACTGCCGTAATTACACACAAAGCAAATAACACAAAGCCGATAAAGATGGTTTTTAATGTGAGTTTTTGCATAAACAATACCCTCCCGTAGCTCTGATGATGATGTGAACACCCTGGTCCTTAGAGTATTGTTGGATCTGGCTTTTGATAAAACACGGCGTTTTACCTGAAAAATCATAGGTTCTATACTGGAAAGGCGACTAAAACTAATAGCTTGCTGAGATTTGATTCAGTGTAGGCATTGTTTGGATGGTCGGTGAGCTTTCACGCAGAATAAATTGGCTTTGCTTCTGCTCAGGAGGAATACAAAGCCAAAATAGTCTGGCTTTGTTGTCGCAGCTCCTGTTTTAGTTCTTCAGGAGCCAGCACTTTAGCCGCTGTGCCAAGGGACAATAACCAGCAGGCCAATACAGACCAGTTGCTGCAGTTGATGGTCATCAGTATACCTTCAGGCTGTTGCTGTTCTGAGGTGATGCCTTGCCACCATTCCCGTCTGGCTCTGTCTGCTGCTGCATGGGCAAATACCACCTGAGCCTTCAGTTGAGCTGGTGCTGTGCCATGCTGCAAAAAGTCTTTGGCGTCAAAGTTGGTTCTGGCTTTAAATAATTCGCTGTGTAATTGCAGGTTCTGTATGCGGTCGGTACGAAAATCACGAAAGTCCTGCCGTAGTCTGCACCAGGCAATCAGATGCCAACGGCCAAGGTAAAACACTAAACCTGCAGCTTCCACTAGTCGGCTGCTTTGGGTTTGGCTGACGTTCTGGTAGTCAAAGCTCAACAGTTGTTGTCGTGCTATGGCTTGCTGCAGCACCGATAAATCTGCCTGTTGTGGGTGTTCAGTGGCAGGCGTTGCCATACCTTTGGCGAGAACTTCCAGCCTGTGTTTGGCCGCATTGGGCAATACAGCTTTGATTTTGTCCAAAGCCGACTGCATTTTTTCGTTGTAGCTATGAGTGGTCATACGCTGTGCCAGCATCACGCCGGTTGAAAGCGCATAAGCTTCCTGTTCAGAAAAATTCACGGGCGGCAGCAGATAACCTTTCATCAGACTATAACCCACGCCAGCTTCTGCCAGAATAGGCACTCCAGCCTCGCCCAAAGCAGCAATGTCACGGTAAATAGTGCGAACACTTAATCCAAAATGTTCTGCCATGGCTTCGGCTGTGCAAGTGCGACGGCTTTGTAAATACAAAATCAGCGCCAGCAGGCGATCAATACGGTTCATCGGACTCTCATGCTATAGATAAACGACTGGCAACATTAACGGATCATCAGACGGCTGATTTTGCCATCCTGCAAAGCAAATACATAGTCTAGCTCTATAGGGCTGCCCTGAAAGGAGCCTGATACCCGTGTTTTCACCCAGACCTCTCCATAACTGCGTTGTGTGGTCAGCACCTGAACTTCGGGTTGGTATTTTTGTTGGGTATGCTGCAACCAGTGCCTGATGGATTCCAGCCCTGTCAATTGTCGGCCTTCGTCAAACACACAAGCGTCCGGGTCAAAACACTCTGCTGCCAGTTGATTATTCCTGGCATTAGTAGCTGAAAAATAACAATCAATTGCGGTATCTAACACAGTCATGATGCGCTCCTTTTACTTGACCGGTTCAGGTTAGCAACTCAGACTGACAACCGTATGTCAGTAGCCAGCGTGGTGCTGCCAGAAAAAATTCGTTAGCAGATGCACTATTAGCCATCTTTGACCAAAAGTTGGATGTCAGTAGCAAGACAGCCGCTGTTCAATTGATCCTTTTGTCTTTTATCGCTGTAAACAGACGTCTGAGCGAATGTCAGGCCATCTTTACTCAATCTTGACATTCGCTTCATTGCAGCGCTTTACAGGCTGAATTAGAGTAGGCCCGTTTTACTAAACCTAAATTTTGTTACAGGGATTGATTATGTCTTTGCTGAAAAAGCCTTTTGTTTTAGCTGCTGGCCTGGCTGTTGCCGTTGCTGCTGTGTATTGGTTCTGGCCTGGGGCTGAATCTGCTGCAGTGGGTAAACCGGCTGCAGGGCAAAGACAGGGTGGCCCGCGTTCAGCAGGTGCTGCGACTAATCCCTGGGCTATGCCTGTGCCTGTCAGGGTGATTGAGGCTGGGTCGACAGATTTAAAAGTGCAGATTAAAGCTATTGGCACAGTCACTCCACTGAATAGCGTATTGGTGCAAAGCCGGGTGTCTGGCCCGCTGCAGCAGCTGTATTTTAAAGAGGGTGAAAAAGTAGAGGCTGGCCAGTTGCTGGCGCAGATCGATCCGGCCGATTACAAAACAGCACTGGCGCAGGTGCAGGGCCAAAAAGAGCAAAATGTCGCTCTGTTGAAAAGTGCCGAACAGGATTTAGCACGTTTTGCCAAACTAAAAGAGCAAAACACCATAGCGGCGCAACAAATGAATGCGCAGCAAGCCTTAGTGAATCAGCTGAAGGGCGCTATTAAGTCGAATCAGGCCGCTATTGATGCAGCGGCTTTGCAACTGTCTTATACCCGGATTAAAGCACCTATCAGTGGTCGTTTAGGTTTGCGGGCAGTGGACCCTGGCAATTTGATCCAGGCCAACAGTGCTGAAGGGTTAGTCACTATTACCCAAAGCTCACCTATAGCAGTGGTGTTTACTATTCCTGAAACTCAGTTACAGCAAGTGCGTAGTGCATTCCGTGGTGGTGCTGCTTTGTCGGTGGAAGCCTGGGACAGGGCTGAACAAATGCCATTAGCCAACGGTACTTTAACCACTCTGGATAACCAGATTGATATAGCCACTGGTACTTTGAAGTTAAAGGCAGAATTTGCCAATCAGAATGAAGAGTTATTCCCGAACCAGTTTGTTAATGTGCGCTTAAATGTTGCGGTGCAAAACGCTGCTGTGACCATTCCGCAAGACGCTGTGCAATATGGGGCTCAGGGTACTTATGTTTATATGATCGACGACAACAACAAAGCGCAAATCCGCGTGCTGAAATTAGGCGCTGTAGATAACGGCTTAGTGGCGGTGGAAGAAGGATTAAAAGCCGGCGATAAAGTAGTGCTGGAAGGTTTAGACCGTCTAAGACCTGATCGTGACGTTGAGGTGATCCAGGATGCGCCTAAGGGGTAAATGATGAACCTGTCCAAGCCCTTTATATTACGCCCTGTTGCCACGTCATTATTGATGCTGGCTATTTTAATAGCAGGTATTTTAAGTTGGCGTTTATTGCCTGTGGCTGCATTGCCGCAGGTGGATTACCCAATTATTCAGGTGTTTAGTTTTAACCCCGGTGCCAGCCCTGACATTATGGCGCGCACTGTTACAGCGCCTTTGGAGCGGCGTTTAGGCCAAATTCCCGGCTTAAAACAAATGTCGTCCAATAGCTCGGCTGGTGCTTCGGTCATTACCTTGCAGTTTGCCCTGGTGGTGGATATGGGCGTGGCTGAGCAGGAAGTGCAGGCTGCTATTAATACGGCTTCTTCGTTATTACCCAATGACTTACCTACGCCTCCTGTCTATCGCAAAGTGAATCCGGCCGATGCACCTATTCTGACCTTAGCCGTCAGCTCCGATACTTTGCCTTTGCCTGCGGTTTACGATTTAGTCGACACCCGTATGGCACAAAAGTTAGCTCAGTTGACAGGTGTGGGTATGGTGAGTCTGGCTGGTGGTCAGCGCCCGGCTATTCGGGTGAAGGCAAATCCTGCAGCTTTGGCCAGTCTGGATTTAAGTGTGGAAAGTCTGCGTACTGCTATAGCTGCGGCTAATACCAATCAGCCAAAAGGCAGTTTTGATGGTGCTTTTCGCTCCACTATGCTTGAAGCCAATGATCAAATCCGCAGTACAGAGGAATACAAAGAGCTGATTATTGCCTATCGTGAAGGCGCGCCTATCCGCTTAAAAGACGTAGCTAAGATTGAAAATGGTGCTGAAGACCGCTTTCTTGCCGCCTGGGCCAATCAGCAAGCTGCTGTACTGGTCAATATTCAGCGCCAACCCGGTGCTAACGTGATTGATGTAGCGGACAGGGTGCGGGAATTATTGCCTGCGCTCACCGCCACTATGCCTGCCGCAGTCAAAGTAGAAATATTAACAGACCGTACTCACAGTATTCGTGCTTCAGTGCGTGATGTGCAAAAAGAATTAGTTTTTGCCATAGTGCTGGTGGTACTGGTGACTTTTGCCTTTTTACGTAGCATTCCCGCCACTATTATCCCCAGTCTGGCGGTGCCTTTGTCGCTGATCGGTACTTTTGCTGTGATGGTGTTATTAGATTTTTCGGTCAACAACCTGACCTTAATGGCGCTGACCATAGCCACAGGTTTTGTGGTGGATGACGCCATAGTGATGCTGGAAAACGTGGCGCGGCACCGTGAACAGGGCGCTTCTCCTATGGAAGCTGCACTGAAAGGTGCCAAAGAAATTGGTTTTACGCTGATTTCACTGACTTTTTCGCTGATCGCAGTATTGATCCCTCTGCTCTTTATGGCAGATGTGGTAGGCCGGTTGTTTTTTGAATTTGCCGTCACTTTGGCTGTGGCTATTTTAATTTCGCTGGTGGTTTCTTTAACGCTCACGCCAATGTTGTGTGCGCGTTTATTAAAAACCCTGCCAGAACATAAAAATAAAGATGGCTTGATGGACCGTATTATTGCTTCTTATGGCCGGGGTTTGCAGTGGGTGTTACGCCATCAAACCTTAGCTATGTTCAGCATGCTGGCGACTGTGGCCTTAACAGCCTTGTTGTATCTGGCTGTGCCTAAAGGCTTTTTCCCTGTGCAGGACAGTGGTGTGATCCAGGTCGTGACTGAAGCACCACAGGATATTTCCTTTCAGGCAATGGCATCACGTCAGCAGGAGTTGGCAGAAAATATTCTGCAGCATCCGGACGTCAGCAGTTTGTCATCTTTTATTGGTGTAGATGGCAGCAATACCAGTATTAATAACGGCCGCATTCAGATTAACCTGAAACAACATGGCGAACGTGAGTTGTCGGCAATGGACGTGATCCGTCAACTGGAGCAACAAGTGCTGGCTGTGCCTGGTATTAAAGGCTGGTTCCAGCCAGTACAGGAATTGAGTATTGAAGACCGCGTCAGTCGCACTCAATATCAGTTCAGCTTAACCACACCGGATCAGGAAGTGCTGAATCAGTGGTTACCGGATTTAGTTGATGCCTTGCAACAACGAGCTGAATTATCTGAAGTGGCGCATGATTTACAGCAACAGGGTTTGCAGGCTTATATCGACATAGACCGCACTGCCGCAGCTCGTTTAGGTATTAATGTGTCGCAAATCAGCACTGTGCTGCAAAGTGCTTATAGCCAGCGTCAGGTGACAACCTTATTTACCCAGGCCAATCAGTACCGGGTCATTCTCGAAGTAGACCCGGATCAAATTAACGGTGTTGATGCGCTGAATAAACTCTATATCAGCTCAGGCTCTGGTACTCCTGTGCCTTTATCCGCTGTGGCCAAAGTGACACAACGGCCAGCTAAGTTACTGATTAACCATCAGGGCCAGTTCCCGTCAGTCACTTTGTCTTTTAATCTGGCAGAAGGTTATTCCTTGGGCGAGGCTGTGGCTGCTATTGAAGAAGTGCAGCAACAATTACAAATGCCTGCCGAAGTGGAACTAACCTTTCAGGGCGCTGCTGAAGCATTCCGGGCTTCGTTAAGCAATACACTCTGGCTGGTGCTGGCTGCTGTGGTCACCATGTACATAGTGCTGGGCATTTTGTATGAAAGCTTAATTCATCCGGTCACCATATTGTCGACTTTACCTTCAGCCACTGTGGGCGCTTTATTGGCGCTGTTAATTGCTGATCAGCCGCTGGATTTAATAGCGGTGATTGGCATAGTGCTGCTGATAGGTTTAGTGAAGAAAAACGGCATTATGATGGTCGACTTTGCCCTGGATGCGCAGCGCAATGAGGGCTTGTCACCACAAGATGCTATATATCAGGCTGCTTTAATGCGCTTCCGGCCTATTTTAATGACCACGCTTGCCGCGTTATTTGGCGCAGTGCCATTGCTGTTGGCCAGTGGTTCAGGTGCTGAATTACGCCAGCCTTTAGGTTTGGTGATGGTCGGTGGTTTATTGGTCAGTCAGGTGCTGACACTCTTTACCACACCTGTGGTGTATTTATGGTTTGATCGCCACTTTAGTCACAAGGAAAGTTCTAAAGAAGGGAGCGAAGAGGTATTGTCTGAAACTGAGGCTAAAACGCTATGAATTTAGCTTTGCCTTTTATTCAGCGTCCTGTCGCCAGTGGCTTAATTGCCACTGCTATTTTGTTGCTCGGCATGTTGTGCTGGCGTTTATTGCCGGTATCCCCTTTGCCTGCAGTCGACTTCCCTATGATAGTGGTTACCGCCAGTTTGCCCGGTGCCAGCCCCGAGAGTATGGCTGCTACTGTAGCGACTCCACTGGAGCGGGCTTTAGGTAGCATTGCTGGTATTAACCGCATTAGTTCCCGCAGTAGTCAGGGGTCTACGCAAATTCGGCTGGAATTTGATTTGGACCGAAATGTGGACGAAGCTGCGCGTGAAGTGCAGGCTGCTATTAATGCGGCCCGCAGCCAGTTGCCATCCGGTATGCCACGTAATCCCAGTTACCGTAAATTTAACCCGTCACAGGCTCCTGTGATGGCGCTGGCGTTGAGTTCTGAGCACCTCGCATCCAGTGCTTTATACGATGCCGCTTCTACTGTATTGGCGCAAAAACTGGCCGCTATTAATGGCGTAGGTGAAGTGGAAGTGACAGGCGCTTCGTTGCCAGCAGTGCGGGTGCAGCTGAATCCCGGCATGTTGACTCACTATGGTGTGGCCTTAGATGAAGTGCGCGCTGCCATCAGTGGTGCTAATGCATCTGTGCCTCTGGGCGTATTGGAAAGCAACGATCAGCGCTGGCAACTTGCCACCAGTCAAACCCTACGTCAAGCCTCAGATTATCAGTCCTTGGTGGTGAAGTATGTCAAGGGGGCCCCTATCCGTTTATCGGATGTGGCTTTGGTGACAGATTCTACTGAAAACCGCTACAGCGCTGGTTTTCATAACGATAAAAACGCCGTGATTTTGTTAGTCAGCCGCCGTACCGGTGCCAATATTGTGGAAACCATAGATGCCATTTATCAGCAAATGCCCTTGCTGCGTGCCTTGATACCAGCAGACGCTGATTTAGCTGTGGTGATGGACCGCAGCCCGGTGATCCGCGCCACCTTAACTGAAGCTCAAATCAGTTTATTGATCGCTGTGGTGCTGGTGGTGCTGGTGGTTTGGGCCTTTTTAGGCAGCCTGCGCAGTGCTTTGATCCCAAGCCTGGCTATTCCTGTGTCTTTAGTTGGCTCATTTACCGTGATGTATCTTTGTGATTTTTCACTGAATAATTTATCGGTGATGGCACTTATAGTTGCCACAGGTTTAGTGGTAGACGACGCCATAGTGGTGGTCGAAAACATTAAACGCCATATAGAAGGTGGTTTAACGCCTTTGGCTGCCGCGCGGCAAGGAGCCTCGGAGGTTGGTTTTACTTTGCTGGCAATGAACCTGGCTTTAGTGGTGATTTTCCTGTCGATTTTATTTATGGGCGGTTTGGTCGAGCGTTTATTCCGCGAATTCTCTATCACCCTGGCTGCTGCTATGACTATTAGTCTGGTGGTGTCTTTAACTCTGACCCCAAGCCTGTCGGCGTTGCTGCTCAAAGCTAAAAAGCCTGGTGAAGCTGAAGCCGGAGCTTTTCATAGATTTCAGCAGAAGTACCACAACAGTGTGAATTGGAGTTTAAGTCATTACCGCTGGGTTCTGGCTGCTTTAGTGCTGCTGTTTGCGGCCAATGCCTGGTTGTATAAGCAGGTTCCTACAGGTTTATTACCCAATCAGGATACTGGGCAACTGAATGGTTTTGTCCGTGGTGATGATGGTTTTTCGTTTCAGATTATGCAGCCCAAAATTGAGGCCTTTCGTCAGCATATTTTAAAAGACCCGGCCATAGCCGACGTAACAGGCTCCAGCGGTGGTGATACAGGTATCAGCAACAGTTGGATGCGGGTGCGATTAAAACCTTTAGCTGAACGTAAAGTTTCTGCGCAGCAAGTGGTCGACCGGATCAGAGCCACAGCACCTAAAGTGCCTGGAGGCATGCTGTTTTTAAATGTGGATCAGGATATTCGTTTGTCTTCACCTTTTGGCCGCAGTGATTACGAGCTGATGATGTTGTCGGGTGATCTGCAATTGCTGCGTAAATGGAGCAAGCAAGTTGCAGAAAAAATGCAGGAACTGCCGGAGCTGGTGGATGTAGACACACCCAGTGGTGAAGATGCGCAGCAAATTTCGCTGACCATAGACAGGGAAGCGGCGCAGCGTTTAGGTGTGGATATGCGTACTATTGCCACCTTGCTGAATAACTCCTTTTCACAGCGTCAGGTCGCTACTTTGTATGATGAAATGAATCAATATCGGGTAGTGATGGAATTGACGCCGGGCTATACAGCCCAACCAGAAGTATTAAAACAACTGCAACTGGTCACTGCTGATGGCAACAGGATACCTTTGTCCAGTATTGCCAGTTATCAGTACAGCCTGGCTAATGATCGTATTCGCCGTGATGGTCAGTTTGCCTCTGTGGGCATAGGTTATGGCCTGGCCCCCGGCGTGACCTTGCAACAGGCCTCGGCTGCCATTGATCGGGTGCTGGCTATGGCTATGGTGCCCACCGGTATTCATACCATAAACGGTGAAGATCAGCGTAACGCTATGTTTAAAACCGGCGATCAGCTTTGGTTGATTATTGGTGTGATTTTAACTGTCTATTTGCTGCTGGGTGTGTTGTATGAAAGTACTATTCAGCCCATAACCATTTTATCTACCTTACCTTGTGCTGGTGTAGGCGCTCTGCTGGCACTGTATGTCAGTAATACCGACTTTAACCTGATCGCTTTGCTGGGACTGTTTTTGCTGATCGGCATAGTGATGAAAAACGCCATTTTGCTGGTCGATTTTGCCTTACATGCTGAACGCGATCTCGGCTTATCAGCCAAAGAGGCGGTTGCTTTGGCCGCAGCACAACGTTTGCGTCCTATTTTAATGACCAACTTCGCTGCCTTATTAGGCGCAGTACCTTTGCTCTTTGGTATGGGCGAAGGCTCAGAGTTACGCCAGCCTTTGGGTATTACCATAGTAGGTGGTTTGCTGGTCAGTCAGTTGCTGACGCTCTACAGCACACCAGCTGTGTATCTGGCATTAAGTAAATTACGTAGGAAAACTGCAGAAGATCTGTTGATGCCTGAGCATAGCAACGAAAAAAAGGCTGAGGTTTAACTCAGCCTGAGGCATAAAGTGGACAAGGCCAAACCGGGAAAACAACTGCCTTGCCCCGGCTAGCCCTTAACTGGTTACTTTGCGACTGCGTAAACCGAAGTAGCAAATATAGATGTAACAAAATACCGGCAAGATAAAAGACAAAGCCAGACCAAATGAGTCGGCTAACATGCCCTGAGCTACAGGCACTAAAGCGCCGCCTACTATAGCGAGACACAATAAACCTGCGCCCTGACCTGTGTATTTGCCCAAACCTTGTAATGCCAGACTAAAAATGGTCGGGAACATAATAGAGTTGGCGATACCTATAGTCAGCAGAGCCAATAAAGCCAGTTGACCCTGACCTGTAATCACCAGCACCAGCAACACAATAGCGGCAGCAGCGTGAACAGCCAGTAATAAACCTGCATTAATACGTTGCATCAGTAAGGCGCCAACAAAACGGCCCACCATAGCTCCACCCCAATACCAGGCTACATAATGAGCCGCTTCTGCTTCTGCCAGTCCTGTGATTTCAGGCAAGGCAATAAAGTTGACCATTACAGAGCCTATAGCCACCTCAGCGCCTACGTACATAAAAATGCCTAAAGCACCCAGCCATAAATGGGAATATGGCAGCAGGTCTTTAATAGAGATTTTTTCTGCTGCTGTGGTGTTTTCAACTGCCGGCAATTTCAGACGTGAAAAGATAAAAGCCACTGCAAATAAAGCTACTGTCAGTATCAAATAAGGCAGTTGCACCGCATCAGCGCCTTCAGTGCTGTCGAGCTGGCTAAGGATCAAAGCAGCACCTGCTAAAGGTGCTACTGTGGTGCCCAGCGAGTTAAAAGCCTGGGTCATCGTCAGGCGGCTGGAGGCAGTTTTGGCGCTGCCCAGAACTGTGACATAAGGGTTGGCGGCCACTTGCAAAATGGTGATACCTGATGCCAATACAAAAAGTGCTGCTAAAAACCAGGGGTAGCTGTGAAAGCTGGCCGCCGGAATAAAATTCAGAGTGCCAAAACCTGCTATAGCTAAACCTGCCACTATGCCTTTTTGATAACCCAGTTTGTTGATCAGGGCTCCTGCTGGTAAAGACACCACAAAATAAGCACTAAAAAAGCAGAACTGGATCAGCATGGCCTGAGTGTAGGTCAGATCGAAGACTGCTTTTAAATGTGGAATTAAAATGTCATTCAGACAGGTAATAAAACCCCAGATAAAAAACAAAAAGGTGAGAGCAGGTAAGGCCCAGCTACTGACTGCTGTAGTGCTGTTCTGAGCTTCGGTCGATTGAATGGATTGCATTATATTCAGTTCCTGTTATTAAAGTATTAAGTTGCAGGGCAACTTAAATCGGCCGTTGCGGTGGTTGGGGTCAGTCGAATATTGGAAATGCTTAGCTGATAAGCGGCTTCGCTGTGCAACACAAAAGGTTGCTGCAAATGATTCAGAGCGGCGCCTTTGACGGCAAAGCAATTTAAATCAATCACTATTTTGTGCCACTGGCCTGCGGCTCTGTTGCTGATAAGTTCAGCTAAATCCAAAGAACCACCACAGCCTGAACCACAAGACAAAGCTAAAGTCACAGCTGCTGTTGGCGTTGTATTCCATTTCATATCCACAACCAGTTGGCCATACCCACTGGCATTCAGCGGTACTGCGGCTTGCAATATCAGCCTGGCTTTAGAATTGGCTGCCCAGTCGAGCAATAAGGCATCTTCCTGTTTCTGCCAGTTCACTGCAGCTAAGTTCAGGCTTTGGTCGGCACTTTTAGCTTTATTGCCTGTGACAGTCACCAGACCTTGTTCATCCTGCAGCAACATGCTGTAACCTGAAGCCGGACGGCGTTCAAATAAACTTAAGCTTTCGTTGCTGGTGCTGGTTGCACTGTTGATTTGTTCGGATAAGTTATTGGCGATAGTGGTGTTGTCCTGGTAGGTCAGGCCATAACCAAAGGCAAAAAGCGGATCGTAGTTGCTATCACCTTGATTTAGCGGTGATTGATCCGCCGTTTTTGGCCAGGAGAATGGCAGTTTGCCTTTAAAATCATGTTGTACTTCACCGGCCGCGGTTTTAAATAACAGCTCAGCCACAGCCTGACCTGCAGTACCAGGTAACCAGGCCGCAACAAAAGCGTCTGACTGGTTCAGTTCAGGGTTCACCCATAAAGGCCGGCCTGTTAAAAATACAGTGACCACAGGAATGCCATCCGCTTTGAGTTTTTTCAGCAGGTTCAGATCAGTGTTTTTGCCAGCCTGATAATCCAAAGTGCTGATATCGCCATCAAATTCGGCGTATGGGTTTTCACCTATGACTACAATGGCGACATCGGGTTTTTGCTGATAACTGCCATCGACACTCAATTCAACAGAGCCCTGGGCTGCTTCAACCTGCTGTTGTATGCCTGAATAAATGGAACGGCCATTCGGGAAGTCGGCATTGGTGTTGCCAGTGCCTTGCCAGGTTAAAGTCCAGCCGCCACTTTGTTTACCAATGTTGTCAGCACCGTCACCTGTCACCAGCACTTTTTGCTTCGGAGCTAAAGGCAGCAATTGATCATTGTTTTTCAGCAGCACTAAAGATTCACGCACAGCCTGAGCTGCAAGGGCCTGATGATCCTCATGGCCGATCAGCTCTGTTTTGCCCGCCAATTCAGACTGAGCCGGATTGCCGCGTTCAAATAAACCTGCACGGATTTTAACTCTTAAAATACGACGGACCGCATCGTCTAACCGTGCTGCTGAGATTTCACCCGCTTTGGCTTGAGCCAGAGTATTTTGATACAGCAGTTTCCAGTCTTCCGGCGCCATTAAAATATCTACACCTGCATTAATGGCTGCGGCGCAATTAGTGTTGGTGCAACCCGGTATTTGGCCATGACCGTTCCAGTCTCCTACCACTAAGCCATCAAAGCCCATACGTTCTTTTAAAACAGTAGTAAGCAGGTAGTGACTGCCATGTATTTTTTCGCCATGCCAGCTGTTAAAAGTTGCCATCACGGTTTGTACGCCTGCATTCAGGCTGCTGATATAACCCTGAGCATGTAAGCGGACTAAATCGGCTTCGTTATCCAGATTGTTACCCTGGTCTTTGCCGTTTTCGGTGCCACCATCGCCCAAATAATGTTTGGCTGTAGCTATTAAACGGCCGCTTTGCATAAAGTCAGAGCCGATATTACCTTGGATCCCTTTCACCAAGGCTGCGCCCAGTTCTTTCACAATAGTAGGGTCTTCAGAATAACTTTCATAACTGCGGCCCCAGCGGTCATCCCGGGCTACTGCTACTGTGGGGGCAAATATCCAGTTGATGCCAGTAGCTGCCACTTCAACAGCTGTGGTTCTGCCTATGGCTTCGACTAATTGTGCATTGTTAGCCGCACCTAAACCTATATTGTGTGGAAAGACAGTGGCGCCAACCACATTGTTGTGACCATGCACTGCGTCTGTGCCCCAGATCGGTGGAATAGGACTGCCATCTTTGCTTGCATCTACTCCTGCATCGTAATAAGCCTGAGCTAAAGCCAGCCAATCTTTGGCTGTGGAATTTTTATTGTCGTTAGGATAAGAACCACCGCCATTTAAAAAAGAACCAAACCCATACTGACGCATATCTTCCACTGTCATCCAGCGGATATCGGGTTGGATCAATTGAGCTACTTTTTGCTCTATGGTCATAGTGGCCAGCAGTTGCTGTACTGCTTTTTCTGTGTCGCTGTTGGCTAAAGGGCTTTTTAATTCAGGCCACAGAGCCAGGCTTTCGGCCCTTGTTGTTTTAACTTCTGCAGCTGTTTCAGTGCTGGTGTTCTGTTGGCCGCAACCAGACAAAGTGGTAATAAGGGCAGCACTGCACAACAACGCCATTGGGGTTTGTCGAAACATAATTATTATCCTGTTGAGCTCTGTCTGCCTTGGTGTCCGCTTCCGATGGAAAGTCGGATAGTTGCAAGAGGTCAGCAGAGTTTTGATCGGCGGGGCTGGCAGGCAAATCAGCGTTTTTGTATCAGCAAAAGCATACAAAAGCCCTGATGGGTGCTTGGTGTTCTGTCCCCGTGTCCTCCGGGCTTATTAATAGCTCCGGAATGCAAATCTTTGATTTGCTTATTATTGTTTTAAGTTTACATCGCATTATTTCAGCAAAAGACAACACAACACCTTGATCTGCTGAATCAGAATGAAATTGTAAGCGGTTTCATTTTTAGCTTATAAAGTCAGTATTGCCAACTGTTTTTTAACCAAAATGTAAGAATTAGTTTTTCTGTATTGACGAGTTAAAAAAAATCACCTAAGTTTGTGAAAGCGCTTACAGTTAGCTTTGGGGAGTAGTTCAGCTATCTGTCCGGCGTCACAATAATTTTCTTATAAAAGTAAAAAGCCAAAAAACAGTCGACAGGGAACTAAGATGAAATCCAAAACATTCAAAAAGACCAGACTCGCCACCAGTCTGTCATTAGTGCTCGGAGTAGGCGTTGTTATGCCTGCTTTTGCAGATGACGCACAGGAGCAAAACGCCAAAGCTGAAGAAAAAATTGAAGTGATCAGCGTCACAGGTATTCGCGGTAGTCTGATTAAATCCATGGATACCAAGCGTTCATCTACAGGTATTGTGGATGCGATTTCCGCCGAAGATATAGGTAAATTCCCTGATACCAACCTGGCAGAATCTCTGCAGCGTATCAGTGGTGTCTCCATTGACCGTGTCAACGGTGAAGGCAGTAAAGTGTCTGTCCGTGGTTTTGGTCCGGACTTCAACTTAGTGACGCTGAACGGCCGTCAAATGCCTGTGACTACAGGTTCACGTTCTTTTGATTTCGCTAATATTTCTGCTGACACCATCAGCGGTGTTGAAGTAAACAAAACCAGTTTTGCTGCCAACCCAACAGGTGGTATCGGCTCAGTTATTGATGTTCAAACCTTAAAACCTTTAAATGCCGGCGGCGACAAAGCTGTATTCAGTGCTGCAGTTGTAGAGGATCGTTCTTCGGAAGAAGGTTCTGCCACTCCGGAGATCGCCGGGCTTTATTCAACCACTTTTAATGATGATAAATTTGGTGTTTTAGTTTCTGCCAGTTATCAGGAGCGTGAAAGTGGCACTCAGCAAGCCAACGTAGGTACAGGCTGGCGCAGTTTCCCCGGTTCTGTCGATATCACTTCAGGTCAGTGGGGCAGTATCCCAAATGACAATCAGGTGAACCGTCCAGGCGCTAATGATGTGTATTCTGTACCACAAACCACCATTTACAAATTTGAAGAACAGCAACGAGCCCGCACTAACGGCCAGTTGGTGCTGCAATATGCTCCTACTGACACTCTGACTGCATCCTTAGACTATACCTACATGCGTAACGACATCGACACTCAATACAATGATGTGTCTGCCTGGTATACCTATGTACCTTCACAAAGTGTCTGGACTGATGGCCCTGTATCTTCACCGCTGATTTATTCAGAAGACTATGGTAATAGCTTTGCCGATTTGTCTATGGGAGCCGGTGATTATGGCGTACGTAATCAAAGTGGTTCTTTGGGTTTGAATCTGGAATGGCAAGCTACTGACAAGTTAAAACTGAGTTTTGATGCTCACCAATCCGATGCTGAATTCAAACCAAACCATGTTTTAGGTTCAAACAATACCTTAAGTACAGCCGCTTTTATCCGTCAAAGTGCTGCGACAGACTTTACCGGTGAAATGCCGCTATTAGCGGTCGAAGGCGGCAATGCAGTTCGCCCTTCCGATATGATAGTGACAGGCAGCGTATTTGGTAATTCGACCAACAAGTCTGAAATTGATCAGTACCAGTTCGATGGCGAGTATGTGTTTGAAAACGCCGGCAGCATTGACTTTGGTATTGCTATTACAGATGTCGACAACCACTCAAAATCAGTCAACGTGCAACGGAATGACTGGGGTGGTGTAGGTCAGGCTGGCGATTTTGATGATTCTTATTTCCCTGCCGGTACTATTCATGACAAATTTAACGCTGGCAAAGGTGATTTTTCCTTAATGCCGGATCGTAACTTTGAAGTTCTGGACACTATTTTCTTCTGGGATTTCAACACAGTGCGTGCCCGTGCTGAACAGCTTTATACCCCAGCTGGTTTTGTTGGCGCTGGTGATTGTGGTACCAACTTCTGCCCATCTACCGATTACAACAGTGATGTGAACCGTTACACCAAAGAAAAATCTCGTTCTGCTTATGTGCAGTACAACTACGAAAATGAAATCTCAGGCATGCCGTATGACGTTCATGTGGGCGTACGTTATGAACAAACAGACGTCACCTCTACTTCAGCTGTAGCGGCCTACAATGGTGCACGTTGGGTTGCCGATACTGAAGTGGTGTTGCAAGCCAGTGGGCAGCGTGAATTTCAGACGCAAACAGGTGATTACGATTACATTTTACCCAGCCTGAATTTCAATATCGAAGTGGTTGACGATGTGATGTTGCGTGCCGCCTACAGCGAAACTATAGGTCGTCCGGACTATATTGCCATTCAGGGCGGTACAGTGGTAGATACTATTGCGAACCGTGCCGGTGGTGGTGGTAGAACAGGTAACCCCAGCTTGTTGCCGTTAGAGTCAAAAAATATCGACTTATCTGCGGAATGGTACTACGCACCAGCCAGTTACGTCTCTTTAGGCTACTTCCGTAAAGACACCAGTAACTTTATCAGTAACTCTATTGTTGAATCTTCTATCTACAGTATTCCAAATCCGGTAGATGGTAAAAAATATGATGAAGCTGTTGCCGCTGTAGGCAATGATGCCAGCGCTATCCGTAACTGGATTTTTGCCAATTACCCTAATGCACCAGGCGTAAATGTGGCTAACCGCACTATTGATGGTGTGGCGGGTGAAGATGAAATTTTGCTCTTTAAAATTGATACTCCATCTAATGGCACAGACTCTGAAGTCATAGATGGTTGGGAATTTGCAGTTCAGCATGCCTTTGGCGAAACAGGTTTTGGTGTTATTGCCAACTACACCATGGTGGATAGCGAAACCAGCTATAACAACTTCCTGCTACAGGATCAGCCTGCTCTGATTGGTTTAAGTGACACAGCCAATGCTATTCTGTTTTATGAAATGGATGGTTTCCAGGCTCGTATCGCCTATAACTGGCGTGATCAGTTCCTGAACTCCAAAGGCCATGATACAGGGGCTCATCCAAAATACACTGAGGCTTATCACCAAATTGATATGTCAGTCAGCTATGACTTACCTCAAGTGGAAGGCTTAACTATTTTTGTTGAAGCTCTGAACATTACGGATGAACATATTCGTGTGCATGGCCGGGCCAAAGAGCAGGTATTAAGCCTGGTTGAATCCGGTGCCCGTTACAGCATTGGTGCCCGCTACAGCTTCTAAGCTGAACCTGGGCCATAAGGATATGGCCCACTCTAGTCGAGCATCTTCTACCTTGGTTGAAGATGCTATATCTTGATGAAACCTGCACTTTAACTATGAATAAAGAATAGACAACGGCCTTGATGCCAGATCGCATGCTTCAAACAAACTATAACTAAAAATACAAATAACAGACCGGGATACAGTATGAGTAACAATGTTTTACTGAACAGTGTTGAACACAAAGACCTGAAGGTGGTTACGGCCAGAGGCGCTGAATACGGTGATGCAGTCTGGTTTGCTGTCACTTTTCCTCAGGAATTTCGTACGGCCCAGGCCCACTACCCGATTTTTTTTCACAAAGACAGCCAAAGTAATCAGTTTTTTGCCGTGACCCTTTTTGGCTTTCAGGATCAGGAAAATCTGTTTTTACAGCAGGATAACTGGCGTGGTTGTTATGTGCCGCTGATGCTCAGACGTCAGCCGTTTTTAATTGGTCAGCAAATGGTGCGTGAAGACGGTATTGAAACCGCTCAGCGAGTGATCCATATCGACTTAGACAATCCGCGAGTCAGCAGCACTGAAGGCGAAAGCTTATTTTTGCCTTTTGGTGGCAACAGCCCTTATCTGGATCAAGTCGCCGACATGCTGGAAACCATTCATTTTGGCATGCTCGACAGCAAAGCTTTTATTGACCTGCTGCTTGAACATCAGTTGCTGGAATCTTTTACTTTGGATTTAACCTTCAGTAATGGCCAAAAACAGCAGTTGGCAGGTTTTTATACTATTCATGAAGAAAACCTTGCCGCTTTATCGCCAGAGACTTTGGCGCAACTGCATCAAAAAGGTTATTTGCAGGCGATTTATATGGCGATAGCTTCACAGGCCAATATTCGTCATTTGCTGCAGTTAAAAAATAAGCAGTTTGAGTAAAACCTGATGAGCCAGTTGATCAATAAGCCATTAGCAGAAGTAAAAACGCTGGAAGGATGCGACTTAGCTGATGTTTGGGCTTTGATCACCAACACCAGCCAACCCCTGGTGTTTAAAGGCTTATGCAAAGAATGGCCTTTAGTTCAGGCTGGTTTGGTTTCAGCCTCTGCAGCTGCCGACTATATCCGGCAGTTTTATCAGGGAAATCCTGTCAGTGCCTGTTATATCGAGCCCGATCAGCAAGGCCGGGTATTTTATAACGCCAAACAAGATGGCTTTAATTATCAGGGCGGCAAAATTGATTTTAATCAGCTGGTTGAGCGTTTGTTTGCTTTGAATGGTCAACAAGAAGTGCCTACTTATTACATGGGCTCTACTGAAATCAACCAGTGGTTTCCGGGTTTAGCAGCGCAAAACAGTCTGGCTTTGGATGGCATCACCCCGTTAACCAGCGTCTGGTTAGGTAATCAATCCAGAATAGCTGCTCATTATGACTTTCCGCAAAATCTGGCTTGTAATGCGGTAGGACATCGTACTTTTACCTTGTTCCCGCCGGAGCAAATCGTCAATTTGTATCCAGGCCCTATGGAGTTTGCTCCAGGCGGCCAGGATGTCAGTATGGTGGATTTTGCAGCGCCTGACTTTGAGCGTTTTCCTCAATTTGCCGAAGCTTTGCAGCATGCGCAGGTAGCCCATCTTGAACCTGGTGATCTGTTATTTATTCCCAGTATGTGGTGGCACCATGTGGAAGCGCTGGATGCCTTTAATGTGCTGATCAGTCACTGGTGGCGTGACACCCCAGCCTATTTAGGCCGGCCAAATAATGCTTTGTCTATGGCGGTATTGAGTTTGCGTAGTTTACCTAAGGCGCAACGTCAGGCCTGGAAAGCTATTTTTGATTACTACATTTTTGAGCACGATGAGGTATCCCAGCAGCATATTCAGCCAGAGGCGTTAAAGATGCTGACTAAACCGCTGGATGAACTGAATGCGCGTCAGATCAGAGCTGACTTACAGAACAAACTAAAGCGTTGATCATTCACCATAAAAACAACAACGCCATACAACAGGGTGACCCTTAATGAACAACAAACAAAACAGAATTAAAAAAGTGGTGATAGCAGGGGGCGGTACTGCAGGCTGGATGACAGCGGCTGGCCTGACCAAATTGCTGGGTAAAAATCTTGAAGTGGTGCTGGTGGAATCGGACGACATTGGCACTGTAGGTGTAGGTGAAGCCACTATTCCAACTATGCATATCTTCCACCGCTTACTGAATATCAAAGAATCTGAAGTGATGGCCGCCACCAACGCCACTTTTAAACTGGGTATTCAGTTTGAAAACTGGAAAACGCAAGGTGAAAACTATATTCACTCCTTCGGTTTTTTAGGCAAAGACTGCTGGGCCTGTGGTTTTCAGCATTTTTGGGTCAAAGGCAAACAAAAAGGCATAGCCAGTGAAATTGGTGATTATTGCGTCGAGCATTTAGGCGCTCGTCAGGGCCGTTTTGCCGTGACGCCGAATCAGGATCTGAATCACGCTTATCATATGGATGCCTCTCTATACGCTAAGTTTTTGCGCCGTTTAGCTGAGCAGCACGGCATTAAACGTATTGAAGGCAAAATTAGCGAAGTGCAGCAGCATATGGACGGCAGTATCAGCGCTTTGTTACTCGAATCCGGCGAGCTGATTGAAGGTGATCTCTTTATCGATTGCACAGGCTTCCGAGCTTTATTAATAGAGCAAACGCTGAATACCGGCTTTGAAGACTGGAGCCACTGGTTACCTTGCGACAGTGCTTATGCGGTGCAAACCAAAACTACACAGGAACCTGTAGCTTACACTCGCGCTATAGCCCGTGATGCTGGCTGGCAATGGAAAATTCCACTGCAAAGCCGGGTTGGCAATGGCCTGGTGTTTTGCAGCAAATTTATGACAGATGCAGAAGCCAAACAAAGACTGATCGATAACGTCGAAGGTGAAATGCTGTTTGAGCCACGGCTGATTAAATTTAAAACCGGTACCCGTCGTCAGCACTGGAACAAAAACTGTGTGGCTATAGGTTTATCCAGTGGTTTTCTGGAGCCTTTGGAATCGACCAGTATTCATTTAATTCAGCGCAGCATTATTCGCCTGCTGCAGGCGTTCCCATCCAACGGCATTCTGGCTGCAGAGGTCGCTGAGTTTAATCGTCAGACTAAAATTGAGATGGACAATATCCGCGACTTTATCATTCTGCATTACAAAGCCACGGAGCGTACTGATACTAAGTTCTGGCGTTACTGCAAAGATATGGATATCCCAGAAACGCTGTCTCATCGTATGGAACTGTTTAAACAGTCCGGCAAAGTTTATAAGTTTGCACAGGAATTATTTGGCGAAAGCTCCTGGTTACAGGTGCTGATTGGTCAGGGCTTAATGCCGCAGCAGTATCATCCTATAGTGGATTTAATGCCGGATTCTGAGCTGAATGATTTCCTGATGAGCATTAAACACAATGTGAAACGCACCGTGAGTCAATATCCAACTCATCATGAGTTTATTCAGCATTATTGCAAGTCGTCTTTGGTCTGAGCAGGATATGATGGAAGCGCTGAATTATCAGGTGAATGACGCCATCCGGCCCGAAATTATTTATCTCGGGCTGGAAAAAACGCCATTAATTATGATTGATAACTTTGCTGTGGATTTGTCAGCTCTGCGCCGGTATGCATTGCAGAGCAATTTTATGCGGGAAAACCAGAGTTATTATCCAGGTCAGCGTGCTGTTTTGCCCAAAGACTATGTGGCTGCCAGCTTAAATGCGTTGTATCAGCTGATTTATGAAGTGTATCAGGTGCCGGAAACACTCAGATTAAAACCACAGATGCTGTTTTACGCGCTGATCACTCAGGCAGAAAACAGCCTGCATCCGCTGCAATGCATGCCACATTTTGATACCAGCGCCCCTTATTATTTTGCACTTCTGCATTATCTCAATGACAGTTCTCATGGCAACACAGGTTTTTTCCGGCATAAGCCCACAGGTTTTGAACGGGTGACAGACCAAAGACGATCAGAGTATTTCCAGTCTGCTCAAAAGTTTATTGACGAGCAGGGGGCTCCACCCCAGCGTTATCAGGTGCAAAGCAATGAGCATTATGAGCTGTACCACCAGATCCCTTACCAGGCCAACAGGCTGATTATTTACCCCGGCAATTTGCTGCATTCTTCACTGGTGGACAAAACAACAGACATAGATGGCTCGCCTGTCACTGGTCGTTTAACCGCCAATATGTTTATTGATTTTGTATAACCCCAAACAGCCCTGAACAACAACAAACAAGGATTTAAGTATGCTCAGCACAACACTAAAAATGGAAGCGATTACATGCTTGGGTCAGTAGTGAACAAGCCACTTTTACCCCCTAATTTTTAAAGATGAAAAGAAGATAACGATGAATTATGAATTGCCGAAAGGCTCGAGACTGCTGAATAAAGAATTTACTTATGGCGTTGCCACCTCCTCCTTTCAGATTGAAGGTGGCATAGAACAGCGCTTGCCTTGTATCTGGGATAGGTTTTGCGCCACACCGGGCAAAGTGAAAGATGGCTCAAACGGCGCTTTGGCCTGTGATCACTACAACTTATGGCGTGACGATATAGCACTGATCAGTTCCCTGGGCGTAGATGCTTATCGTTTTTCTATCGCCTGGGCCAGAGTGATGAATAAAGACGGCAGCCTGAATCAGCAAGGTGTAGATTTTTACATCAATATTCTGGATGAATTAAAGGCAAAAAATATTAAGTCTTTTGTCACCTTGTATCACTGGGATTTGCCTCAGCATATTGAAGATCAAGGCGGCTGGCTGAACCGCAACACCGCCTATTTGTTTCAGGATTATGCTGACAAAATCAGTCAGGCCTTTGGCGACAGAGTCTATTCTTATGCGACTCTAAATGAGCCGTTTTGCAGCTCTTATTTAGGTTATGAAGCTGGTATTCATGCGCCAGGACTCACTAAAAAAGCTTATGGCCGGCAGTCGGCACACCATTTATTGTTGGCGCACGGCTTGGCTATGCAGGTGCTGCAGAAAAATAGCCCAAACAGCTTAAATGGTGTAGTGCTGAACTTCACTCCGGCTTATCCACTGACCGACAGTGTTGCAGATAAAAGAGCGGCGCAGCTTGCCGACGACTACTTTAATCAGTGGTATATCAAACCTGTGTTTGATGGCGCTTACCCGGACTCTTTTGCATTATTGGCGGAAGAGGACAAACCAAAAATTGAAGCTGGTGATTTTGATATTATCAAAGCGCCACTGGATTTCCTTGGTGTCAACTTCTACACCCGCACTGTGTATAAAGCCACAGAAGGCCGGGATTTTATCGAAGTGGATATGACCGATGCGCCTAAAACAGATATTGGCTGGGAAATTTATCCACAGGCCTTTACTGATCTGTTAGTGTCTTTGCATCAAAAATACCAATTGCCTCCGGTTTACATTACTGAAAACGGCGCTGCGACGGCCGATCAGCTTCAGCATGGCGAAGTCGATGATCAGCTGCGCTTGTCCTACTATCAGTTGCATTTAAATGCAGTGCATCAGGCGGTTGAGCAAGGTGTGGATATTCAGGGCTATTTTGCCTGGAGTTTAATGGATAACTTTGAGTGGGCCGAAGGCTACTTAAAGCGTTTTGGTATTGTGTATGTCGATTACGACAGCCAGCAAAGAACTGTGAAAAACAGCGGTCTGGCTTACAAAGAATTGATCAGTAATCGTTAACCAATAAAAAATAATAATTTCAAATCAACAATTTATAGGATGCGCCTGACATGGTTAGTGTAAAGGAAAAAATTGCTTATGGCCTCGGAGATACGGCAAGCAATATAGTGTTCCAGACCGTCATGTTATTTCTGACGTTTTTTTATACCGATATTTATGGCATATCGCCGGCCTTTGTCGGCACCATGTTTCTGGTGGTGCGCATTTTAGACGCAGTCACAGATCCACTGATGGGCGCTCTTGCCGATCGTACTGAAAGCAAGTACGGTAAATTCCGGCCTTATCTACTCTGGTTTGCCTTGCCTTTTGGTTTGATCAGCGTATTGGCATTTACCACGCCGGACTTCGGTGAAGAAGGCAAAATGATTTATGCCTTTGTCACTTATACCTTGCTGATGCTGGTTTATACCGCCATTAATATTCCTTATTGTGCTTTGGGTGCAGTATTAACAGCGGATCCAAAAGAGCGGGTGTCGGTGCAATCTTACCGTTTTGTGTTTGCCATGCTGGGTGGCCTGATGGTGACCGCTTTAACTTTGCCTCTGGTCGAGTTTTTTGGTCAGGGCGACAGGGCCAAAGGTTATCAGCTGACCATTATGGCGATGAGCGTGCTTGGCGTATTGATGTTCCTCGCCTGTTTTTATGGCACTAGAGAGCGTATTAACCCACCCAAAGAAAGCTTTAGCCGCAGCTATGTGGACAACTTCCGCCAGCTGTGGAAAAACGATCAGTGGCGGGTATTGGCACTGGTGGCTTTATGTCTGATGAGCGGTTATGTACTTCGAACTACACTGGCGATTTATTATGTGAAGTATTATCTGGAGCTGCCGGACAGTATCACCTTGTTTATCACTTTAGGTATGCTTGGCAGTATGGTGGGCTGCATTATTGCTCAGCCTCTGGCAAAGCGGTACTGTAAAGTGAAGCTTTATATAGGCATTCAAATTTTGGCTGCTATGCTTTGTGCCAGCAGTTATTTTGTTGCAGCAGATAATGTCACTCTGGCCATCGCTTTATATGTGTTGTGGAATCTGGTGTTTAATACCGGCACTCCGTTGTTATGGGCAAAAATGGCCGATGCAGTAGATTACGGCCAGTGGCGCACTGGGATCCGTACTACAGGTATGGTGTATTCATCGATCATTTTCTTCATCAAATTAGGTATAGCAGTTGGTGGTGCTTTAGGTGGCTGGTTACTGGCTGGTATGGGTTATCAGGCGGATGTCAGCCAAACTGAAGAAACCAAAGCAGGTTTATTGCTGGCTTTTAGTTTGTATCCCGCCATAGGTTCTTTGATTGTGGCTTTTGTGATGAGTGCTTATAAGCTAAACACGCAAAAAGTTGATGAAATCACCCTGGAATTGAAGAGAGCTGCAGAATAAAAGCTGATAATATGACGGACAGCAGAGCAATTCAGTTTTTACTGAATTACTCTGCAGTTCCCGATTTTCTTAGACTTAACAAGAAGTGACAGCACTATTTATGGCGACTATCTACGACGTTTCTCAGCTTGCGGGTGTATCTCTGGCGACTGTATCCAGAGTGATGAATAAAAACACCAATGTCAGTGAAAAGACCAAACAAAAAGTGCTGGCCGCTATGGCTGAACTGGGCTACAGACCCAATACTTTTGCTCAGTCTTTGGCGTCAAATTGCTCTAATAGTGTCGGGGTTTTGGTTTCGCAGCTGGACGGTCCTTATTACGGCCCTATGATGGCTGAAATTGAAGCAGCGCTGCGTGCCGATAATCGTCATGTCATTATTGCTGTAGGTCATAGCGACGCCGCTCAGGAGATAGACAGTGTAGAGTTTTTACTGAGCAAAGGCTGTGACGCTTTGATCCTGGATGTGGAAGCTATCTCCGATGACTACCTGATTAAACTCAGTCAAAGCTCAACACCTATAGTGCTGATCAACAGATACATAGCTGAAATCAGTGACTGCTGTATTTATTTAAATAACGAACTGGGTGGTTATATGGCGACCCGGCATCTGCTTGATTTAGGTCACAGAGATATTGCCTATATTTCAGGCCCATCAAAAAAACACGATGCTATAGAGCGGCTTGAAGGTCATAAACGGGCTTTGGCCGAAGTAGGTATTTCTTATGATCCGGCGTTGTGTTTTGAAGGTGACTACAAAGAAGACAGTGGCGTGGATGGTATGAACTACCTGTTCAGCCAAAACAAAACATTTACTGCTGTGGTCTGTGCCAACGACCAGATGGTGTCAGGTGCTATTTCAGTTTGTCTGGAACGCGGCATGCAAATTCCGCAGGATCTGTCTTTTGTCGGTTACGACAATATTCCTTTTGCCCGTTATGTTTCGCCTAAACTGACCACAGTGAATAACCCTATTCATGAAATGGGCAAAATGGCTGCGTTGTGGTTACTGAAAAATCTGTATAAACAGGATCTTGAAGTAGAAAATGTATTTGAACCAGAACTGGTAGTGCGTAATTCCGCTATCCGGATTTAGCTGTTGAGGAAGAGCAACCTCTGTGCAGAAACACAGAGGCTGGCATCAGACTTAAGGTAAAGTGGCTTCTAAAGTTAAAGTTAAACCTTCACGGATTTGATCCGCTAGTTCAGAGTCTGCTTTAGCAGAATACGAAGCTTCAATTAAAAATACGCCTGCTTCAACAGGGGTGTAAGTAAACTGGCCAGTTGCATCAGTTTTATATTGCACCCGACCTGCTTCATCACGGTAACGCTCTCCTTCATAGGACACTTCCAGTTCAACACCAGCCTGGGCTTTACCGTTGACTAAAAAGGTAAAAGTCACAGGCTCGCCAGCCACTATATCTGCAGGGTGAACTGAGCTTTTAAATTCTAAACCTTCGTTTTTCAGTGCCAGCACTTCTGAGGTTGGTTTGTTGACTGTGATAAAAGCCACAGAGCGGCTGCGGCTTTGGCTGGTCACTACATCAGTCGCATTAGCCGGTAATTCTTTAGCACGGGTCTTTTTGTCGGCCATCAGGCGTTTACGGTCATCGCCTACTTTGTACATGGTGTTAAAACGTGCTGGGCCGCCCAACTCCAGCCTATAAGTACCTTCAGCATTCAGTTCAGCATCCACCTGAGATTTACGTTTGCCCTGGTATTTATGTTCAATCGCCTGTTTTTTGCCGTCTGGCGTATACAAAGCCACGTTGTCTACCGGAATACCTTTGTCAGCCACAAAAGTCATATTGGCCGCACTGATATCAGCAGATACCCAGCTGCCTGTTTTAGATAATACAAAGTGACTTGGTACTACCCATAAGGTATGAGCCAAAGCCGGAGCGCTGACCGCTGTGGCAAGCAGTAATGAAGCCAGAATAGATTTTTTCATTGGACTATTTTCCCTGTACTGAAGTAAGTTTAATTTTTCCCAGCTCAGTGCTGGCTTTTATTTCGATTTGAACAGCGCTGCCGTCCCATGTGAATTCTTGCTTGGCCAGATTGCGTCCGCCTTGTTCACGGGCTGCTTCGACAAAAAGTACGTAGTTACCTGCAGCCACTGCTTTGCCTTGTTCGTCTTTGCCGTCCCAGCGCACTTTATAGCTGCCTGGACCTTTGGTGGCACCTGTTCTTGCATCCACTAACTGCGGCTCACTACGGCCCAATTTGCGCCAGAAACGGCGTAAGTCTTTAATCCAGTCCGGCTTATCTAACCAGGCTTCCACCAGGCGTACAGGTTGCTGTTGTTCATCTTCGATCCACACCGCCACATAAGGTCTGTGGTAAGTGCCAGTCTCAATTTTTGGCAGTTCAACCTGAACTTCCAGTTCTGGCTGAGCCATGGCCGTGCCGCAACAAAGCACCAAGGCGGCGACTAAATACTTGTGCATAAATTTCCCTCTTAATGAAACGAAGCTATATAAGCTAATAAAGCCAACACCACACCAGCGACTGCTGTGGCATTGCCAAAATCTCTTCTGTTGGGCTGACGCCACAATAAATAAAAACCGGACAGCGAAAACAACACACAAAACACCGCCGTAATATCAATCAGCCATTTCCAACTGCTGCCGGCGTAACGGCCTTTATGTAAATCGTTGGCCAAAGCCAGGTAGCCACCAAACTCAGCGTCAAGCTCTGCGGTTCGCTCTGCTAAATCAATCACCACAGCGGCGTAACCGGCAGGGCGCTTAAAATCCACTTCCAGTAACTCATCTTCGGGCGAAAAATTCAGGTTGTAACCGCCCTGCAACTGGTGCTCCTGCTTCAACCAGTCGACATACAAGGCCATAGCGGCTTGTTGCTGATCTTCAGGCAGAGCTAACAAATCAGGTAACTGCTCAGGCAGTTCCAACTGCAATTGCTGACTGGTTTTCCCTAGACTGCTGCTGAGTTCGGGATGGTTTAAGGTGATACCCGTGATGGCAAAAAATAACAGCAGCAACAATACCAACATAGCGCTGTAGGTATGTAACCAACGCATCCAACGAGCTAAAGCTGAACTCTTCACAGCACCCCCATAAAAAACTGTCGCCATGCTACTGAGAATTGTTCTTGTTTGCAAGTTGTCTGCAAGTGGTTGATTTGGTTGTTCGTCGCAAAAATGCTTTTACATAACCTCACGCGACAATTGCAATTGCAAATAGTTCGTAATTGCTATTGATATTTTAATGAGAATCACTATCATTGGCGGCCATCAGGTTTTTGTTACTTTTTTAACTTATACCGGGCTTTGGTTTTATCCGCTTTTTTGTGGTGAGCTGCCCGAATAACAGGAGTTTTTATGTTCAAGTCCCGTCCGGCCAAACTGGTGTTAGCCACCCAGCTTGCTTTAGGTCTGATTGCTACAGTGCAGGCAGAAGACGCAGCTGTAACCAGAGATAACAATATTGAACGCATTGTCATCACGGCCTCAGGTTTTGAACAAAAGCTGGTAGATGCACCTGCCAGTATTTCAGTTATTACGGCAGAAGAGCTGCGCTCTCGTCCTTACACTACATTGCTGGATGCGGTACGGGATCTGGAAGGTGTTGATATTGGCGAAACCCGCGATAAAACAGGTCAGGGTACTATCAGTATGCGCGGCATGGGCTCGGACTACACCCTGATTCTGGTTGATGGTAAACGTCAGAATAACCATGGTGATATTTATCCAAATAACTTTGGTGGCAACCAGTTTGGCCATATGCCACCACTGGATACCATAGAGCGAATTGAAGTGGTTCGTGGCCCTGCCTCTACTTTGTACGGTGCTGATGCTTTAGGTGGTGTCATCAACATCATTACCAAAAAAGTCACTGATGAATGGGCAGGCTCAGTCAGTCATAGCCGCACAGCTCAAACAGATGACAGATTTGGCGAAGAAGTGACTACAGACTTTAATGTGATGGGACCACTTATCCCTAATCTGGTCGGGTTGGCAGTACGGGGCAGTGCCTATAACCGTATGGCCTCCACTCCAACTTTTGCACCTGCGGTGTATCCTAACGGCAGAGTATTAAACCGCTCTTTGGGTTTTGGTTCTGGCGGTAAAACAGTAGACAATGACAGCTCTGTATTAGGTGGCCGTCTGAGCTGGACTCCGGTTGAAAATCAGGCGATTTGGTTTGATATCGAAACTTCTACTCAGGAATACGATAACAGCCCTGTTATCAATGACGATGGCAGTCGTGAATATCCTGTAGGCACAGTCGACAATATCCAGAGTATCTGGGCCGCAGGTAACTTCTGTAAAGGTGCCACAGGCACTAATGCCAATGCCTGCCGAACCAATGGTGGCACCTGGACCCGCCGTGCTAACCCGCAAGTGGGTTATAGCCCAACTCAGGAATTCAGCCGTGATACCTGGTCTTTAAGCCATGAAGGCAAGTGGGATCTGGGTAACAGTTTTATGTCTTTATCTTATGTAGATACACAAAACCATGGCCGCACTTTGCCTTTTACTCTGGCTGAACGGGCACAGTTATTAACGATGATCGATGGTACTGGTGCTTATGCAAATCTTTCATTAGAGCAGCGTGTACAACTGGCTGAAGACACTTTCCTGCCAAGAGCCAAACGTAAAATGGCGAGCAATCAATATACCTTTGACGCAAAAATGGATATGCCATTTGAACTGGCTGGACAACACACTGCCATAGTGGGTACGCAAGTGATCCGTGGCGAGCTGGAAGACAGCGTCTTTGGTATGGAAAGCGGCACACCAGGTGAAGCGCAGGAACACAATATGTGGTCCATTTTTGCTGAAGATACCTGGGACGCCACTCAGGCATTTGCTTTAACCGCTGGTTTACGTCGTGACGACCACGAAGTTTTTGGCAGCGAGATGAGCCCACGTTTATACGGTGTTTATACCTTAACTCCGGAATGGACTATCAAAGGCGGCGTCAGTACAGGGTATAAAACACCAAAAACTACTCAGCTTTATGATGGTGTCGTAGGTTTTGGTGCTCAGGGCACATCGCCTATGTTTGGTAACCCGGATCTGAAACCAGAAACCAGTACTTCCACTGAAATAGCGGCCTATTGGGAACACCCGGACAACCACAACTTCAATATCACTATTTTTAATAATGAATTTGAAGACAAGATTGCCTCTCAGCCTTGTGGCACCGGCACTGCTTTAGTCTGCACTGACGCTGGTGAATACGCTGATTTAGGTTATGCCACCAGCAGCAAAACGGTCAATATAGATAAAGTGACGATACAAGGTGCTGAACTGGCTGGACGCTGGCAGATTATCGACAATCTGGCATTCCGCGCTAACTACACCTACACCGACAGTGAGCAAAAAAGTGGTGCTAACAAAGGTCGGCCACTGGGCAACAGCGCTAAACATATGGCAAACCTGACATTAGACTGGGCTGCAACTGATGATTTAAAAGTGTTTCTGACCTCAGAAATCCGTACTAAACGTTATCGCACCTGGGACCTGATTAAAGACGAAGCGCTGTACTTCAAAGCCTATGAAGTGCTGCATTTAGGAGCCAGCTATGAAGCCAGTGACACAGTCACATTCACTGCCCGTATCAATAACTTGCTGGATAAAGACTTTACCACCTACGACCTGCACTTTGTTGAATGTGACAGTGGTACCAACTGTGTCTTTGATGCCAATGGCGCAAATGGTTATCTGGGGAGCTACACAGACCATTACAACAATAAAGACAAAGCCCGTAACTTATGGGTGAGCGTAAACGTACGCTTCTGAATGAGGTGAAAGTCCGTCCCCGAAAAACCGCAGAGGATTCTGCGGTTTTTTTTGCCTGTCAGCATTGGCTGCCGATGCTGAGTTGATTCGTTGTGCAGCTGGCCAGCGCAAGGCTGGCAGTACCTTTTCAGAAAAAAAGTAAAACTTAAACTAAGTTTATCTGCCATCGGCAGTGCTTTGGTTGCGCTAACAATGCTACATTGTTGCTTTTCTAACCCAATAAAGGTGACAAGGATGCGACATAGTTTAACACTACTTTTTTTTGTATCTTCTCTGGCTTTTGCCAATCCTTCCCCCATACCGGCCAACCCGGTACAACAACTCAAAGCTGAACTGAATCAGATTATTGCCGCAGATGCGCAACTGGACATACTGGCTGAAGGTTTTCGCTGGTCTGAAGGCCCTGTGGCTGAGCCAAAAACCGGTGATATTTTGTTTTCAGATGTGCCGGAAAATAAAGTCTGGCGCTGGAATGCAAAAGACGGCTTAACTTTGTATCTCAGCCCGTCAGGCCATACGGGGCTTGTGGATGAACCATCGATCAAACAAGGCTCCAACGGTTTAATTTTTAACAAGAATAATCAGCTGGTGCTGGCGCAGCATGGTGACAGAAGGCTGGCAGTATTGACATCAGTCGACGCCAAAGGCCCGGTTTACCAAAGCCTGATCAGCGGTTATCAGGGCAAATTATTGAACAGCCCAAATGATCTGATACAGCACAGCAATGGCAGCTATCTGTTTACTGACCCGCCATATGGTTTAAAAGATGGGGATGACTCCAAACAAAAGCAGCTGACTTTTAATGGGGTGTATTGGCTTAAAGGCAGCGATCTAACTCTGATCACCGATCAACTGACCCGTCCTAATGGTTTGGCCTTATCACCGGATGAGCAATGGCTTTATGTTGCCAACTCAGATCCACAAGCCGCACAGTGGTGGAAATACCCTATTGCCGCCGATGGCACTGTGGGTGAAGGACAGCTGTTTTTTGATGCCACAGCCTGGGTAAACAGCAAACCCGGCTTACCTGATGGTTTAAAAGTATTACCTTCAGGTCACTTGCTGGCGACTGGCCCCGGTGGTGTACTGGTGTTTAATGCTAAAGGCGAGCATCTGGGGACTATTCAAACCGGAGTTGCAGCGGCCAATGTGGCGCTAAGTCTGGATCAACAGTATTTGTATATTACCGCCTCCAGTTACTTACTGCGAATTAAACTGAAAACAGCAGCCTGAACCAAGGCCGGTGTATAGAAATGTAAAGCTGCTCTGATACTGAGCAGCTTAAGGGGATATTTAGGTTTATTGAGCCCGGAGTACCAGCCTTGAACCCACTGCTGATTGATGACGACCTTGAACTCATCTCCAGGTTAAGAACTTACTTTAATAGTGCGCTGGAAAATCTGTCCAAAATGCCATCCAATTTACAGCAGCAGGATCAGTGGTCACAGTGGAACTACTACAACAGGAGCAACGGGTACAGATCAAAATTTGTGATCAGGTGCCTGGTGTGGCGGAGAATTGAAGCTGCATAACCTGTATGCAGCTTCCGGTATAGCCTGTGGTTTTCAGGCCATGATTAGTTTGCCGCTGGAGTAACCTACAAAAAGCCTGCCCGATGCAGGCTTAAACACACTAAGGTACTGTGACCGTGATCGCCAAAGGAGTGCCACTAGTGACGCCTAAAGTAATGGTTGCCGTGTCACCAGGAAAACCACCTGAAGCTTTTATTTCCAGTGCACATTGACCATGAATGTCTGTCCTCAGGCTTCCTGTGGCTAAACATTGGACAACGTTCACTATCAGGTTACCGTCGTTGCCTGCGCCATAACTGATACCAGCTGCAAAGTGCTGGAAGGGCAAACGTACTAAGCCTTGATCCCGAATTTCTAAGTTCAGAATAGTGTCACCACTTATGTTGGTGATACCTGATGTAATCACAGCCGGGCTGATAGCGGAAAAACAGGCTCTGTCATCAATAGTAGTAGCGCTGCTGCCACTGGCTTCGGCCACTACAAATATCTGTGCAGAACCCCGAGGCGAATGACGTGTATCAAGGTTGGGCGAAACGCAGCCTGTTAAAATGGTGTCGGCATTGGCTGGATAGGTCAGGAAAAAGCTGGCTGCGCCATCTTTGGTGACAGCCTGACCACTCACCAGCTCTGGTTTAACCGGGTCTACACCGGAAACTTGCATACCCAATAAAGAAGCACCCACCAGATACTCCAGTCCAGCGTTTGTGTTCAGGTAGTTTTTATTTACCGTGACAGTAGTGGCCTGACCAGGTAAAGCTGCAACAAAACGGCTTTTATCTTCGGCTTGCGCATTAAAAATAAGCACCCTGTCCAGCGCCTCAATAAAGCGAGTGGTATTGTTGCGGGTAATGACAGCACTTTGAAACAACGCATTGCTTAAGTCGGTAAGCAGTGTTGAGTTAGCTGTAGTGGATGCATTGCCATCAATGACAGTACTGCCAAAACCATAGTTAATTTGTGGTGCTCTGTTAGACAACAACACACTGTCAATAACCCCAAGGTTAATGACAGTGCCATCAGCCACAGGATTGCCGTATCTGTCGGTCGCAAGCAAACCACCTTCAAGTCGGTACGTGCCGTTGCCCATATTCTGAATACTTGCAGCTACCGGATAACTGAACACAATAGAGTGAGCAGGGCCAGAAGCTATGCCAAGTGCTGACGCAGTGGTTTGAATCACAGGATCGTAACTTTGCCCTGAAGCATTTAACGCTTCTGCCCGTAATTCGATCACGCCGGGTAACTGGCCTGAACTCAGGGTTAAAGTGGCGGTACCGTTAGTGGTGGCAACATCCAGAGTTTTAGTATTTTGCACCAATTGGCCAGAAGCCTGAGTACCAAACAACAACTCACCACCATTGGGCTGGGTGACAAAACTCACCCGCACATTGTTTATCCCTGCTGGCGCATCCTGTGCTGCGCTACCTGTAGAGGTGAGTAAGCGCACGGTAATAGTGCTGCTTTCCATCTGGCCCACACCGGCAACAAAAATAGCGCGCTCACTTGCTGTAATGCTAATACTGGCAGGTACTGGCCGTTCAGGTTCAGGAGCTGTGCCAGCAACTGTTATAGTAGTGGTGGTCTGAACCCCATTTACATAAGCAGTAACAGTGGCTGTGCCTCCACTTTGACCTGGATATAAGCGAACCGCTGCTACGCCTTCCCCTGCGTCATTAGAGCCGCCACGGCCTGTTTCAGCTGTTGTGCGGGTCACCACTTCTGTGGCACTAAAACTGCCCAAATTTGTACTGAATTGAACTGTAGCGTTGCGTAACAGTACACCATCTGTATCCCGGACTGTGGCGGATATAGTGGTAAAACGATCAGGGAAACCAATATCCAGATTGGCCGTGCTTGCACTTACAGTCACTGCGGTAGCATCTTCGGTTTTATCAGAGCCACCACAGGCAGCTAATAGCAGCAGAGGTAAGACTAAAAACAGACTGTGAAAAAAACGCGGCAATACTGTCATACTTCTTCCTTGTAACCAGATCGTTAGCTTATGTAAAATTTTGCAGATTTTACTGAATTCTAAAGAGGTATATCACTTTTGTATAGGCGTTAGTTCAGTTCTAAAGATACAGAATGCAGTTGGCTTGTGGTTTACCACAGAACGGCGCATGCTGAAGCTTCATTCATCCGGAATATCAGATTGTTATGCTAATTACTTTTAAATCCATAGCCGCAGCGCCGGTACAGATGTTTGGCAATGTCGCTTTGCAGTTGCTGGAACTGATGGGGCGTTTACCTAAAGCGCCAGGAGCTTTGTTTGCAGAAGACGTAGCCGAAGCTTTAGCTTTGTTGCAGCAAGGTTTATCAGAACTGGAAGCGCAGGAACAGGCAGAGTTACCAGAAGAATCAGACATTAAAGAAAAACCTGCGGTTATTCCGCTAAAACACCGCGCCGTGCCTTTAATTGCTTTATTGCAGGCGGCTATACGCGAAAAAAAGGGTGTAAGTTGGGAATAAGTTTTCCCGCCATCTAAAACTCCGGACAAGCTGGGATTAAATCTCCCTGTTTGCCCGGTAGATTCGCTGCAATAAAATCAGCCCGCTACCGCGGCCGGATCCATCCAGAAAAATTCCCAGATATGACCATCTAAATCCAGCGCAGAGCGGCCATACATAAAACCTAAATCCTGTTTGGCATTAATATCAGCTGTTCCACCTGCAGCCGCCGCTGCACTACAGATCTGATCGACTGCCTCTTTGTTTTCACAACTCAAAGCCAGCATCACCTCGCTGCTGCTTTGGTCCGGTATTGGCCTTTGGGTAAAGCTCTGCCATTTGGCATGAGTTAATAGCATGACAAAAATATGCTCGCTCCAGACCATACAAGCCGCTGTGTCGTCGCTGAACTGCATATTCTGGCTAAACCCCAGCGCCTGATAAAATTCGATAGCGGCAGGCAAGTTTCTGCAGGGTAAATTAACAAAAAGCATTTTGGCCATGGGGCCCTCCTGTTGGCTGTTTACTGACAATGGGTGTCACTGTCTCTCACCTTAGTCGGTTCAGGCCCTACAAATTCGACAGAGGCAGAGAGTTTTTTTAAACTGCTGATGCAACGACAAAAAAGGGCAGCCTGCGCTGCCCTTTTACCTAATCAATTTGCTATTACCAGCCGCATTGTCTGTCTTTGTTTTGCTCATCCAGCCAGGTTTTTAACGGCGCAAAATAAGCCAGAATGGCACTGGAATCCATATCTGGTTTGCCTGTTAATTTGGCTAAAGCTTCCTGCCATGGCCGGCTTGAACCCATTTCCAGCATGTCGTTTAATGCCGCCCCAGCTTCTTTGCTGTTATAGATTGAACAGCGGTGAATAGCGCCTGTGTCACCGGCTTTTTCACATAAAGCTTTGTGGAACTGGAACTGCAGGATATGAGCCAGGAAATAGCGGGTATAAGGCGTATTACCCGGCACATGGTATTTAGCGCCAGCATCAAAGTCAGCTTCAGTGCGGGCAACAGGCGCTGCCACACCCTGATACTGTTCACGTAATTTCCACCAGGCTGCGTTGTATTGCTCTGGTGTCACCTGACCGGAAAATACCTGCCAGCGCCATTGATCAACTAACAAACCAAAAGGCAGGAAGGCCACTTTATCCAGCGCCAGTTTCAGCAATAAGCCAATGTCTTTTGACTCGTCCGGAATTTGCTCCAATAAGCCAATTTGTTGCAGGTATTTGGGGGTTACTGATAAAGCTATGGTGTCACCAATAGCTTCGTGGAAACCATCGTTCGCACTTTCCTGATAAAACACCGGCTGGTTTTTGTACGCACGTTGATAGAAGTTATGCCCCAGTTCGTGGTGGATCACTGAAAACTCTTCGCCAGTGCGCTGAATACACATTTTAATGCGTAAGTCGTCTTTGGCGTCTAAATCCCAGGCTGATGCATGACATACCACATCCCGATCTTTTGGCTGAACAAATAAAGAACGGGTCCAGAAGGTTTCAGGTAAAGGTGCAAAACCTAATGAAGTAAAAAAGCCTTCAGCCCCTTTGACCATTTTTAATTCGTCATAGCCTTTGTCAGCCAGTAGCTTGGTGACGTCATAACCCGGATCGGCATCAGCTGGTGCCACTAAATCATAAATATTGCCCCAGCTTTGAGCCCACATATTGCCGAGTAAATGTGCCGGAATAGCTTTGTTTAAAGGGACTTTGTCTGCGCCGTATTTTTCCGATAACTTAGCCCGCACATGGCAATGCAAAGCATCGTACAAAGGCTTCACTGCACCCCACTGTTTATCCAGCTCCAGTGCAAAGGCATCAGGTTCCATATCGTATTTCGAGCGCCACAATACGCCGGTATCGGCATAACCCAGCTCTTTGGCTCCTTCATTAGCCAGTTCAACCTGACGTACATAAATGGGTTTCATTGGCGCTGCTGTATTGTGCCAGCCCGTCCACATTTCCAGTTGTTCTTCGTAGTTGCGGGATGTCGCCATAGTGCTGGACATCTGACCTAAATCCATGCAGTTATCCGGTGTTTTGCAGTATTTGCCTTTGCCATACATGGCATTGAGTTTGGCCACTATGCCGGATAACTCTTCAGTTTTTGCTTTGTCTGCAGGAGCAGCTAAGGTCAGGGCTTGTTTGAGTTTTTCCAGCTGACGGCGGGTGTCATAATCCACTTCAATGTCATTAAAGCGGGCGGCTTTATTGGCTAAACGCACTACAGTTTCCGTCAGCTTCTGGCCTGCTGCTGCAGATAAAGCTTCGGTATCTTCGGTAATAAAATTCGATGCGATCCAGTCGGCGCGATTAACTTCCAGCAATAAAGTGCTGAGTTCATCTGCTGCCGTTTTGACAAAAGCTTTGGCTTGCTCTGCATTCACCGCTGTGGAGACCGAAGTTGATTCAGTGACAGTCACCACTTTTTCGCCACAGGCGCCCAGCAGCAAAGCCGAACTGACCAGGGCTGCGGTCAGACTGAGTTTGTATAAATCTTTCATGGATTTACCTTTTAGTTATGTTTTTACATGGGTACGGCGGTTTTGAGTATAAACAACCTTTTTAATCCTGCACTGAGCTTTTTCCATGACGATTTAATGGCTGATAACAGGGAAAGGTCAAACTAAAACAGGTGCCTTTGCCCAGCTCTGATTCAAAGTCTATGCTGCCCTGCATCATTTCAACCAGAGTCTTACTGATATTTAAACCTAAACCAGATCCCTGATTACTGCGGCTGTCTGAGCTGTCGGCTTGAGCAAATTTTTGAAAAATTTTGCTACGAAAGGATTCGGCTATACCAGTGCCCTGATCTTTTACTTTAATCACAAGGTAGTGATCATGCTGCTGATAACTTAACTTCACCACAGAGTGGCTGGGTGAAAACTTAATGGCATTAGAGATCAAATTCGACAAAATTTGCAGCAGGCGGAATTTATCCTGGTACAGATAAACCGCTGTGTGGTCAGTGGGAACCACTAAATCCAGACGCACTGAGTATTTGTCGGCATAGGCCTGATTTTGTTGTTTGGCTTCTTGCAGCAACTGCAATACTTCCACTTCTGCTGGTTGCAGTTTTAACTGGCCGAACTCCAGCTTTTCAATGTCCAGAATATCGTTGACCAAGCGCGCCAGTCTGTCGGTGTTGGTTTTAGCAATTTGCACCAGTTGCTGGGCTTGTGGCGGTAATTCACCAACCACACCACCAGCCAATAAACCTAAAGAGCCGTTAATAGAGGTCAGAGGCGTGCGTAATTCATGGCTGACAGTGGATATAAACTCACTTTTCATCCGATCAATTTTTTTGCGTTCACGTAAATCGTGCAGCATCAGGGTATACAAATGTTTATCTGCAATATCCACCCGGCTTAAGCCCATCTCCAGCGGAATTTGCTGGCCGTCTTCACTTAAACCTGTCACTTCAACTGTATGGCCCACCCATAAGTTCAGTTGATCCACTGTTAAAGGTTGCAACAATTGATGGTTTTTATGTTCAGGTAAACAAGCCAATAACTTACTGACAGGCTGGCGCAGCAGGGATGGCATAGCGTAACCAAAGAGCAAAGAGGTTTCTTTATTCACCCGCTCAATTAAACCCTGCTGGTCCACTATCACAATAGATTCAATGGCATTGTCCAGAATTGAACTCAGCTCTTTAGTGCGTTGGGTAATTAAATGCTCAATGCGGGCTGAGCGCCCTGTTAAAACCAGCAGGAAAATACCCAGCAGGCTGCATAACACCAGGCCACCGGTTAATACATACCAGCTTTGCTGTCCTGAATTGATATTCAGCAGGGTTTTGCTGGGAACCAGCTGCAGCTCCAGTGAACGTCCTGCATGCGACCACTGGCGGGTCCAGGTCAGATAACTGGCCTGAGCAGCTGGTTCAGGCAATGAGCTGTAATAAGGTAACCCTGTGCCTAAATCTCTGATATGTAAATGAAACTCTGAGGTGTCATATTGGCTTAAACTGGTTTGCACTAAGAGTTCAGTTTCAAAGATGCCGCAGATAAAACCACGGATCTGTTGGCGTTTTTCATCAAGGCTTTTTGGAATCACACCCTGCTGATACACAGGAATAAAAAACACTAAAGCGGCATTGCCACTCACCAGCCACACAGGGGCTGTGATGCTGATACTGCCCGAATCCATCGCATAGTCCATGGCTTCTTTTCGCACAGGATCTGCAGCTAAATCCAAACCTGCCAAAGAGTCATCACCAGAGGCTGAAGCCAGATACCGAATAACACTGTAGTGAGAACGCACTGCGGCAGGTTTTACTCCGGGGTTGGCATACTCTTTAAAACCAGTCTGCAGCTGAGCTTCTGTTGCTGCACGCCGGGAATGAGGCACTAGTTCAACCCAATCAAAAAACAATACACCAGCTTCATGCCAGGGGTAGTCCTGCAGAAACTGCCGAAACATCGGCTCTGTCACTTCAGGTTGAACGGCAAACAGCCGCTCCAGCATCTGCATTTGTTGCAGTACTTTGCTTACTCTGAACTGAAAAGTGGCACTGATTTGTTCTGACTGATCAAAAAACTTTTGCTGCAGGCTTTGGTGGTGTTGAAAACGGGCCAGCACAAATAAAGCCACCACCAAAGCAGTACAGACCAATAGAGGCAAACCCACAGTCAACCAGCGTGTGCGCCATAAAGGGCGAGGCTTGGCAAACAGCATAAACACCAGAGGAATGGCGATCATCACGCCAATCATGTCGCCAACCCACCAGGTGAACCAGTTGAGTCCGGCATGATCTGGGGTCACTAAACCAAACTGCTCTAACACCAAAGTAGATAAACCGGAACTGATTAAACAGGCAAAAGGACCTGCCAATACAAAGAGCCAGAGTATGCTTTTTTCAGAAGTCAGGGCACTGTGAAAGTGAGCAAAACGGCGCACTGCACCTAAGGCAAAAGCTACTGTTAATGCTGTTATGCTGGCCATGCTTAAGCTGTAAACCACTTTATCGGACCAGGTTAAATCTTGTGGCCAGTCGGGTTGAACCAGTTTAAAAGCCAGCGAACCTAAAAAGGCACCGGCCAGCATGGGGTAGCCCCACAATAATGCTGCGGCAATGGCTATACCCAAAGAGGGAAATACTGAAGTCGCCATACCAGGTGCTATTGCCAGCAACATAGCCAATTGGCCGAAAATAAAATAGGCGATAGCCAGCAGTAGGATCCGCAACAAGGTCAAACCTGTAGTTGAAAATTTAATCAATGCTGACACTTCACCAAAGCAGGCACCGGTTTATCCCGGCAAAACCTTAGCTTACTCCGAGCCCGGCAGAAAACAAATGCTCTGGCCTTTGCTTTTTTGGGAAAACTACGGTTAAATTAACTGTTTTTTCATACAGTGTTTTGTTGGGCTTCTATTATGCGTCTATTTATTGCCGAAAAACCCAGTATGGCCCGTGCTATTGCCGACGCCTTTGGGCCACACCAAAAGCAGCAGGGTTATCTGCAACTCGCTAATGGCGATAAAGTCAGCTGGTGTCTTGGTCATTTGTTAGAGCAGGCTGAGCCCGAAGCTTATGATGCGGTGTTTAAAAGCTGGCGGTTGGAGCATTTGCCTATTGTGCCGCAAGAGTGGAAGCTGGTGCCTAAAACACAAAGCAAAGCTCAGCTGAAAATACTGACCCAACTGATCAAAGAAGCCACTGAACTGGTGCATGCAGGTGACCCGGATCGGGAAGGTCAGTTGCTGGTGGATGAAGTGTTGCAGCACAGCAAAGTCAGTCAAACCAAACTGAAGCAAACCAAAAGGCTGCTGCTGAATGATTTAACTCCCACAGCAGTGCGTTTGGCCTTGCAGCAGTTAAAGCTGAATGCTGAATTTGCGCCTTTGTCGCAAAGTGCTCTGGCGCGCAGCAGAGCCGACTGGTTATACGGCATTAATTTAACCCGCGCTTACACCTTACACGGCCAGAGGCAGGGTTATCAGGGCGTGTTATCAGTAGGTCGGGTGCAAACTCCGGTGTTGGGCTTGGTCGTACAGCGCGATTTATTGATAGAAAACTTTGTCAGCCGTGATTTTTATCAGGTCAAAGCGCATTTAACCGGGGCTGACTGGCCTTTTAGCGCCATCTGGCAACCCAGCGAAGCCTGCGAGCCTTATCAGGACGAAGAAGGCCGGGTACTGAAGCGTGAACTGGCCGAACTGGTGCAACGCAAAACCAGTTTTCAGCCCGCTGTAGTAGAGCAAGTGCAGCAGCAACCGAAAAAACAGTACGCGCCTTTGCCTTTTAGTTTGTCGGCTTTGCAAATTGAAGCGGCAAAACTTTATGGCATGACAGCCCAACAAGTGCTGGATACTTGTCAGCAATTGTATGAACGTCATCAGCTTATTACCTACCCACGTTCTGATTGCAGGCATTTACCAGAGCAGCAATTTGGCCAGTCTGCTGCGGTTTGCCGCGCTATAGTGGCGAACAGCCCTGAACATGCAGAGATGCAACAACAGGCGAATTTAAGCTTACGCAGCAAAGCCTGGGATGACAGTAAAATTACTGCCCACCACGCCATTATTCCTACTGACAAAGCGCTGAAGTCGGCCAGTTTGAATACTTTTGAAGCCAAACTTTATTGGCTGATAGCGCGGCAGTTTTTATGGCAGTTTTTCCCGCCTTATTGTTATCTGGAACAGCAAGCGCTGATTAAAATTGCCGGAGGTTTATTTAAGGCTCAGGCACGGCAGGTGCAGTCTTTGGGTTGGAAAGCTTTTTATAAAGCCAGTCAAAAAGAAGATCAGGACGAGGATACGGATGAATTGCAGAGGCTGCCGCCCTTAACCAAAGGCCAGCAATTGCAGTCGGGCCAGTCGGAATTGTTAGCTAAACAAACCCAGCCACCGGCTTATTTTACCGATGCCACTTTATTGGCTGCTATGACAGGGATCAGCCGTTTTGTCACCGATCCAGAGCTGAAACGTATCTTAAAAGAAACCGCAGGTTTGGGCACAGAAGCCACCCGGGCTGGTATTCTGGAGTTGTTGTTTAAGCGCGGTTATTTGCAGCGTCAGGGCAAACAAATTCGGGCCAGTCAGTTAGGCCGGGTTTTTATTCAAAGTTTGCCACAACGTATCACAGCACCGGATTTAACGGCCTTGTGGGAAGCTCAGTTAGAGCAGATTTGCCACCAGCAACAAGATTATCCGCAGTTTATGTCGCAATTAGAACCTGAAATTACCAGGCTGGTGCAACAGGCAAAAGTTTCTGCAGAGATAGCCAAAACAGGCTCAACACAAAAGCCTGGCTATAAAAATACCAGGCGCAAAACAACGCAGAGCAAAGCGGCTTCTTCTACAAAACGCACAAAGGTTAACAGAGTTGTTTAGTTCGTAACTAAGTGTAATGCCTCTGGATTGCTGCGCCCGACTGAATTAAAGTCGGGGCACTTTGTTTCAGGGATCTTTATGATGTTTAAAAAAACTATAGTAACAACCACTTTAGCTGCCGCTTTAGTTTTCACCAGTCAACAGGCTGCAGCCACCATAGTATTGGTTGAAACCAATATGGGTGATTTTGAAATTAACCTGTTTGACCAAACCACACCAAAAACTGTCGCTAATTTTCTGACTTATGTAAAAGCCGGCACTTTTGACAATTCGGTGTTCCACAGGTCATTAAAAGACTTTGTGATTCAAGGCGGTGGCCAGCGCTACAGCGGCAATAACGCAGCACCTTTTACTGAAATTACACCACGAGGCCCGGTCGATAACGAGCCAAAACTGTCGAATGTGCGTGGTACTGTGGCTATGGCAAAAAAAGCCAACAACCCAAATAGCGCAACTACTCATTGGTTTGTGAATATCAAAGATAACTCCAGCCATCTGGACAAAGACAATGCGGGTTATACAGTCTTTGGTGTAGTAACAGGCACTGGCATGTCTGTTGTTGACAGTATTAATAATCTGTATGTACCAGGAGGAGCAGGGGTTTTTAGAGAAGCTCCACTGCGTAACTACAGTGCTACAGATTTGGCGAACAATGTGCCGGTAACAGCAGCCAATATAGTCACCATTGAACGCATTACCATTATTAACGACAGCCCTACTACTGCCGCTAACCTGAATCCGAAACCAAATACTCTGGCAGGCCAGGATAATGACAGTAGTTCAGGCGGCGGCTCTATGGGTTCAGCTTTACTGCTGGCTTTGGCTGGTTTGGCGTTTTGGCGTCGTCGTAAAGTTTAATCTGAATAGGTTGGGAATTCTGTTGAATTAAGGAGGGGCACGGATAAACCCTGCCCCTACAGTTCTGTCGAATCACGCAGGCTGTTGTCGTAAGTGGCTGGTTAATAGCTCGCCTGCTTGCTGAATATGCTGTTTTAGCAAAGCTACAGCAGCGTCCAGTTGCTGTGCCCGCAGTAATTCCAGTAATTGCCAGTGTTCCTGATGGCTGGTATTGGCATAATTCAGACTTATTTCCTGAAAACCTAAATAGCGTTCCACTTGCTGGTGCAGGCTATGCAGCAAACGCAGCAAATGTGGGCAATTGCTTGGCTGATACAAGATCAAATGAAACTGCCAATTCAAAGCGCCTCTGTCGGCGGCGGATAAATGCTGATCCTGTTCAAGCTGCTGCAATAAATCTTCCGCTTGCCCCAGCAGACTAAAAGTTAACCGGGGAAAAGCGTGGCGCAACGCCATAGGTTCCAGTTGCAAACGAATTTGGTATAACTCTTCAGCTTCTGCTGCGGTTAAAGGTGGCACCATTAAGCTGGCCTTGCCTGCCATGACCAGTAAAGCTTCAGCTTTCAGTTGTTGCAAAGCATCCCGCACCGGAATACGACTGACCTGATAATAATCCGATAACTTTTGCTGATTTAATACGGCACCTGCAGGCCAAAGCCCCTGACGGATATCCTGCTTTAATTGCTGATATAAGCTGGCTTTGTTCATATTAACTGGCCTTTTTCTGTGGCAGCTGTTTTTTAGTAAGAGTGGGCACCAGAGTGCAAAGCAAGCCTGCCACTAACCCCCAAAAAGCCGAGGCTATGCCAAAAAAGCTGACGCCTGAAACTGTCACCAGCAAAGTGACGACAGCGGCTTCTCTGTGTGGACCAGCTTGTGTAGTTAAGGCTAAATTAGTGCCTATAGTGCCCAGCAAAGCCAAACCAGCCAAAGCTGTGACTAAAGTAGCCGGGAAAGCAGCAAATACAGCCACTACAGCTGCGCCGGCTAAACCTGTCAGTAAGTAAAAAATACCAGCGGCCACACCAGCGCTGTATCTTTTGGCCGGATCTGCATGAGCTTCAGGGCTGGCACAAATAGCAGCAGTTATAGCTGCTAAATTAATAGAAAATGCCCCTAAAGGCGCCAGCACTATAGTAGTCAAAGCGCTGGCGTTAATCAGTGGGGATACCGGCAGGTGGTAACCGCTGCTTTTAAATACAGCTAAACCCGGAATATTTTGTGAGGTTAAAGTGACAATAAAAAGTGGTAAACCTACACCCAATAAAGCACTGACAGACCACTGGGGCCAAATCCATACCGGCGCTGGCCAATCAAACTGCACCTGCGCAAGGTTTAGCTGGCCTTGCAGACTGGCATAAAGCACTGCCACCACCAACACCAAAGGAATAGCGTAGCGGGGTTGATACTGTTTGCTGACAAGGTAAGTCGCGCACATCAGCCCCACCAGCCATACATCCTGCTGCAGCGAGGTAAAAATCGATAAACCAAAGTTAAATAAAATACCGGCCAGCATAGCGGAGGCTATTTGCAGCGGAATTTTATTACTGAGCTTTTCAAACCAGCCCGTCAGGCCCAGCAATAAACTTAAAGCAGCGGCGAAAATAAACACTCCCACAGCTTCGGCTAAACTCAGGCCCTGTAAACTGCTGACCAAAAGCGCGGCCCCAGGGGTGGACCAGGCTGTTAGTACAGGCGCTTTAAAATACAAGGACAAGCCAATACAGGTGAAGCCCATGCCAAGGCCCAAAGCTAAAATCCAGGACGCCATCACCGCCTGATCGGCGCCAGCCGCAGCAGCGGCCTGAAATACAATAGCCACAGAGCTGGCAAAGCCAACCAATACAGCCACAAAACCAGCAGCTATGGCTGATAAGCTAAAGTCGCGCCACATAAAATTTCACCTAAGGGTTTTTTGGATACATTAAATTAATTTGTATACAAATTTCAAGCGGCGTGTAGAAATCTTAACGGGCGGGATGATAAATCTCTGTGGTACTGGTAAATTTTTTCAGGCATTCACTACATATACAGCTGCTTTGATCCGGCGCTTTTGTCAGCAGTTCAACCGGAAATTGCTGCTGCATGCACCAACACTGGTTTTGTTCTGTTGTGCCTGCTTTGCATAAATTAGCTTGCTGGCATAAAGGGCAAAGTTGTCCGGACATAAAAATACTCTGTTTTGGTTTCACTTTACTATACCTCAGCAAGCCAGAAGCAGCGGAAATCATTAAGTGTTGGCGGAGGATTTTTGTTATGCTCTTGCACATTAAATCAAGGAGCTGCAGATGAGCCAGATAGGAACCCCGGGCGCCGCCAACGCCACCAAAGTGCTGTTGTTAGGTAGCGGAGAACTGGGTAAAGAAGTATGTATTGAACTCAAACGTTTAGGCTGTGAAGTAATAGCGGTTGACCGTTACGCCAATGCGCCTGCTATGCAGGTGGCCGACCGCCATTATGTGATTTCCATGCTGGACGGTGCAGCTGTACGCCAGATTGTGATCAAAGAAAAACCTGCGCTGATAGTGCCTGAACTGGAAGCTATAGCCACCAGCACGCTGGTCGAGCTGGAGCAACAAGGTTTTACTGTGATCCCAAGCGCCAAAGCGGCCAATTTAACTATGAACCGCGAAGGGATCCGCCGTTTAGCGGCTGAAGAGTTACAACTGCCTACTTCGCCTTTCCGTTTCGCCGATGACAAAGCCAGCTACTTAGCCGCTGTGGCCCATATTGGTTACCCTTGTGTGGTGAAACCTATTATGTCGTCCTCCGGCAAAGGCCAGTCTGTGCTGAAATCCGACGCCGATTTAGAAGCTGCCTGGGCTTATGCACAGGAAGGTGGCCGTGCCGGTAAAGGCCGGGTGATAGTAGAAGGTTTTATCGACTTTGATTACGAAATCACGCTGCTGACGGTACGTTCCATTTCCGGCACTCAATACTGTGAAGCTGTAGGCCATCGTCAGGAAAAAGGCGATTACCGCGAGTCATGGCAACCTCAGGTGATGTCGGCTGCTGCATTGGAAAAAGCCCAAAGTTACGCCGCTGTAGTGACTGAAGCTTTAGGTGGTTTTGGTTTATTTGGCGTGGAATTATTTGTGAAGGGCGACCAGGTATGGTTTAGCGAAGTATCACCCCGGCCACACGACACCGGCATGGTGACGTTAATTTCGCAAAACTATTCCGAATTTGCCCTGCATGCCCGCGCTATTTTAGGTTTGCCTATTCCACTCATTCGCCAATACGGCCCTGCGGCTTCAGCTGTGTTATTAGTGCCGGGCAATTCGCAGCACATTGGTTATGGCAACTTAGCCCAGGCCTTAATGCAAGCCGACACCGACCTGCGTATTTTTGGCAAACCCGAAGTGCAAGGCGAACGCCGTATGGGCGTGGCTTTGGCTTTAGGCGACAACATAGATCACGCCAAACAAAAAGCACTGGATGTAATAGCAAAAATCAAGGTGGATGTGCTTTAGGTTTTTACCCTTTCAAATGTTCACTGATCAAAAAATGGGCCTGCAGGCCCATTTTTTATTACTATGAGGAATTAAGCTCTTGAGTACGTTTTTCTACTCTGGTATTTGGCAGAGTGATGTAACTATTTTCCCCGCACTGCAACAAAGGCTCAGAGTTTTAATCTTTTTTAAACTCTTCCAGCTTCGGATATTGCCTTAATACATCACAAGCTCTGGTCATGGCGTCGCCAAATAAGGCCGGATGAAAATCACCGTTTTGGCAATAGTCGCGGCGAAACTGCAGTAAATTATCTATAGTGCGCGCTGCTTTGGCTAAGGCTTCCTGCTGGCCTGTGCCGTAATCCTGACCTATAGCGTAAAAGGCTTTCTGAATTTTACGGGTGATCATTGAATCGGATTGAGCGCCGGGCAACGAGATGTGTTCAGCTAACCAGTCCAGCACAGGTTCAGAGTAAGGCAGCATGCGTGGATGGTCATAAAAGGTCAGGGTGCTGACAATAAGCAAACACAACAGCAAAAAATTGCGCATAACCTGTTACTCCATTTGTATCTTGATTGGTTATAACACAGTGACAGCGGCTTGCCACTGTAAACCTGACAGCCAAAACTGCCTTCACTGTCAACAAAGTTGACACCTCAATACTGGGCTGAAGATAAAAACCTAATATGGATCATGGTGTTATATAATTGCGGTCTTTGGTTCGATTATTGCATTCTCTATTACAGAGAATCACTCTGGTGGCAACATAAAGCAGTACAGGTCAGGCTTTAGCACGCTTGCTCACAATGCCGGAATGCAGACAGGCACTGTGAGCAATGGTTCGTAAGAACAAGGCTGGGCTTGTCCTGCATCAACAAGCTGCACTAAACAGCCTGCTACACTGAATACAGGGTAGCAGCACGAGGTATGGGCGTGGATAACAAGATAGATATCAAAAATATCCCGGTGGAGGTGCATAAACCCGATCCGGCTAAAAAAGCCAACTACAACCCAAGAGACCGCATTTACATTCGGGCTGTGAAGGGTTTGCATCAAAGTTTAAGGCGTAATATCGGTTTTGTGTTTATGGGCCTGTTTATGCTGCTGCCATGGCTGGAATTTAACGGCCAGCAGGCTATTTTGCTCGATATTGTTGAGCAAAAATTTTATATCTTCGGTATGACCTTGTGGCCGCAGGATTTCACTATTCTGGCCTGGATTTTTGTCATCAGCGCTTTTGCGCTGTTTTTTGTTACCACCTTTTATGGCCGGGTCTGGTGTGGTTATCTTTGCCCACAAACCGTCTGGACCTTTATTTTTATGTGGTTTGAAGAAAAAATTCAGGGCACCCGTAATCAGCGCATGAAACTGGATCAGGATCCCTGGAGCTTCAGTAAAGTATTCAAAAAAGCCTTAACTCACTTTAGCTGGCTGGCGTTTTCTGTGTTAACAGCCCTGATTTTTGTTGGCTACTTTACGCCTGTCGACCAATTGTTTATCCAGTTTTTTACCTTTGAAGCCAGCTTTTGGGCTGCGGTTTCGGTCTGGTTTTTTGCCTTTTGTACTTACGGCAATGCAGGCTGGATGCGCGAAATTATGTGTACTCACATTTGCCCTTACGCCCGTTTCCAGTCGGCCATGTTTGATAAAGACACTTTTACTGTGACTTACGATGCGAAACGGGGAGAAAACCGTGGCCCACGAGCCCGTAAAGACACAGACTACAAAGCCAAAGGCTTAGGCGATTGTATCGACTGTAATTTATGTGTGCATGTATGCCCTACCGGCATAGATATTCGTAATGGCCTGCAGTACGAGTGCATTAACTGTGGCGCCTGTATCGATGCTTGTGACGACACTATGGATAAAATGGGTTATGCCAAAGGTTTAATCAGCTACACCACAGAACATAGTCTGGAAGGCAAAACCACCAAAGTAGTGCGTGGCAAGTTAGTGGGTTATTTTATGGTGCTGGTGGCTGTTTGTGCGGCTTTTGCCTGGACCTTAGTAGTGCGTAAACCTGTGGTGATGGACATAGTGCGTGACCGTGGCGCCTTGTACCGTGAAACCGACGAAGGTTTAATTGAAAATACCTACACCTTAAAAGTCATTAATAAATCTCAGCTGGAACAAACCTACCACTTATCGGTTGAAGGTTTGGATCAAGCGCAGTGGTTAGGCAGCAAAGAGCTGACTATTAAAGGTGGTGAAACGGCGAACCTGCCGATCAGCTTATCGTTAGACCCTGTGGATGCGAAAAAGCCTGTGCTGGATATTGAGTTTGTATTGCAGGACAGCGACGAGCCTGACATTCGCTTAACTCAGGGCAGTAAGTTCTTTTCCGCCCGTTAAATCAGTAAAAGCGTTAGACTAGGGAGCTTCGGCTCCCTATTTTTTTTGGGAGTAGTATTTTTGGTACTGTACCGACCAAATGGAATTCCATGAGCACTTTTGATTTTTCTACTTTAAGTCCGGATTTAATGCTGGATGCCTTATTTCATTATGGCTTTGATGTCAGTTCGGGTTTATTGCAACTCAACAGTTTTGAAAACAGGGTCTGCCAATTCAGAGATGACGATCGCAAAAGCTGGGTAGTGAAATTTTACCGGCCAGAACGCTGGAGCTTGGATCAGCTGAATGAAGAACATCAGTTTGTTGCAGAACTGGCAGAAATTGAAGTGCCGGTTGCCGAAGCTGTAGCGCGGGATGGTCAGCAGGTCTTGTCTTATGGCGGCTTTTATTTATCTGTGTTTCCCAGCCGTGGTGGCCGTACTTTAGAACCGGATAACGACAACCAAATGCTGCAACTGGGCCGTTTTTTAGGCATGGTGCATCAGGTTGGTGCGGCGCGGCCTTTTGTACACAGACCAACCATTAACCATCAGACTTTTTTGCTCGATAGCCAGCAAAGCCTGCTGCAGTCGGGCTTGATTCCGCCTTCGCTGCAAAAAGATTATCAGGCCATGATGCAACAGTTATGCGATAAGGTCGGTCCTTTATATAAGCCGGAAAAAATCCGCCGGGTACATGGCGACTGCCATATTGGTAATTTGTTGTGGCACGACGACAGACCCCTATTGCTGGATTTTGACGACAGCCGTAACGGCCCTGCGGTACAGGATTTGTGGTTATTGCTGAACGGTGACAGAGCAGAGCAAACTTATCAGTTGTCGTTGTTGCTGGAAGAGTATGAGCAATATTGCGATTTTGACCATAAAGAGCTGCGTTTAATTGAGCCTTTACGCGCCATGCGCATCTTGTCTTATATGGCCTGGATCGCAAAAAGATGGAGCGATCCGGCGTTTCCGAAGAACTTTCCATGGTTCAGTACAGACCAATACTGGCAGCAACAATTAAGGGCGCTGGATGAACAGCTTAAATTCTGTGACCAGAGCCCACTTTCTTTGATGCCTCAGTGGTAAGTTTTTGTTAGAGTAGTGGCAGTTTTATTCCAAGGAACATTCGAATAATGAAAAAGTTAACAGCGTTGTTAGTAGGTGCTTTGTTATTACCAGTTGCAGTTTTTGCTGCTCAGTTTGAAGCAGGTAAACACTACGAAGTCATTTCTGAACAGGCCACAGCCAAACCTGAAGTGAAAGAGTACTTCTCCTACTATTGTCCTGCTTGTTTTAGTTTTGAGCCAAAAGTACAAGCCTTAGCCAAACAGTTGCCAGCAGGCGCTGAACTGAAAAAGGTGCACGTCGATTTTTTACAACAAGCTAAACCTGAAATTCAGGCCACTTTAGCCAAAGCTTATCTGGTAGGTAAAAACCTGGGTAAAGGCGACGAGATCTCCGGCGCATTTTTTAAACATATTCATGTGGATCGTAAAACTTTTGCCAGCGACGACGACATTAAAGCTGTTGTGGTTGCCAACGGTGTGGACGCTGAAACCTACGATAAAGCCATCAAAAGCTTTACTGTAGCCGGTGCTGCCAAACAAATGAAAAAAGAGCAGGATGCTTTGTCTGCCCGCCGGGTGTTAACAAGTGTGCCAACCTTTATCGTCAACGGTAAATACAAAGTTCTGACTCAGGGCCTGAGCCGCGATAATCAGGATGAAGAGTTTAAGCAACTGGTTAATTTTTTACTGACTCAATCTTAATAGAAGGCATTCTTTATGTTGAAAAAATTATTGGCCGCTTTGTTGTTTGCCCCTGTAGTGGCTTTTGCTTCTGCAGCTTCCCCAGTGCAATATCAGCAAGGTGTGCATTACGAAGTGGTTGCAGAAAAAGCGACTGAAACGCCAGAAGTACTGGAGTTTTTTTCGTTTTATTGTGGGCATTGCAAGGCTTTCGAACCTTTTGCTCAGGCTCTGAATAAAAACCTGCCAACAGGTATCAGCCTGACCAAACATCATGTCGATTTTTTACGGGTTGCTCCGCCGGAATTACAGCAGTCTTTAGCTAAGGCTTATGTGGTGGCAAAAAATTCCGGTCAGGGTGACCGTATTTCGAACGCTATTTTTGATTACTTACACAATCAGCGCGGCAGTTTTACGACTGAACAGGATATTCGTAGCTTATTGGTCGCAAACGATATTCCTGCCATGTTAGTAGACTCAGGTATGGTGAATACGGCAGTTATGGACGAAGTGGCTGCAATGAAACAGAGTCAGGATCACTACTCTGCAGCAAAAATACTGCAAGGTGTGCCTACATTGCTGGTCAATGGCAAATATCAGGTGAAGTTTTCTGGTTTAAGTCAGGAAAATTTTCAGCAGGATTTAAATGCTCTGGTCGCTTATTTGCTGGCGAAAAAAGACTGATCAAGTCCATTGAATACGACATAAAAAAACCGGCTCAAGACAGCCGGTTTTTTACTTTTTCAGCTCTGGATCAAAAGCTACATTTATTCACGCCAGCATTGGCTATCACATGGGCTTTTACTTCGTTAGTGGGTAACAAAGCGAAGCTGTATGGCAGGTTTAATACCGCATTCGGCTGTACATTGGGTCCTGCAATCACACCTTCGGATGGCATGGCTTGCCAGCTGGTATTGCTGAACTGATTGCCTCTGGTATCCCAGTAACCCAAAGCGCTGGAATAAAACGACACTATAGGGTTAGTTGTGTTTTCAAACACATTGTTTTCAATGCGGATCACCGCGCCCATTCTGCTGTTAATGCCGGTGTCCTGCACTTCTGTATAGTAGTTGTTGTAAATATGACCCTGACCAAAACGGAATAGTGGCAGGCGTGAATTGACTCTTTGCCAGTAGTTGTGGTGAAAGGTAATACGACGGTTGAAGTTGTCAGAATCGCTGTTGCCCCATAAAGAAGTTTTCCAGCTGTCGTGCAGATAGTTGTATGAAATAGTCACTTTATCAACGTCTTTTTTGCCGCTGACTAACTCGTCGTAATAGTCTTTCCCTACATCCAGGCTGTTGTAAATTTCGTTGTGATCGATCCAGATATTGCTGGCAGGGCCTTCCAGCGTAATAGCGTCTTTATCACCCGTATTGACATAACGCAGCCTTAAATTACGCAGAATGACGTTATTGGCGCGGAAGACTTTAATGCCTATGCCATCAAATAAGGCGTTGTTGCCCACCCCAATAATACTGACGTTATTCATATCTTTAATATCAAACTTACTGACACCCCCTGAGTTGGCTGTGGTAATAGTGCCATTGACTCTGATGGTTAAAGGGCGGTTTAAATCTCTGTTGGCTAAAGCGGCCTGAATCTCTGCACCAGTGGTTGCTGTGACTGTCACCGCATTGGCTCCTGCGCCTCCTGTGGTGCCTCCATCCAGCGAAGCAAAGCCTTGTGGGTTGGTACTGCAGGCCGTGACTTCACCTGTTGGCGGCGGGTCAGTCGGGTCAACTGGATCTGTTGGGGCCGGATCTGTGCCGCCTTCTGTATTCAGATAGACTTCAAATTCGGCTATACGGGGTGCAGAGCTGGCGCTGATAATTTCCAGGTTCAGTTTTTTGCTGCTGATGGTGCTTAAATTCAGCACTTTATTGCTGCCAATACTGCTGCCGCTGGCCAGCTCAGCACCATTGTCGTTATTGACCAGACGCCAGCTGGTGACTGCGGAACCAGATTCTTTCAGCACTACCTGATTTAATTGAATGGCCGAGCTCCATTTCACTGAAACCCGTTGATTTGAGTTACTGGATGGTTGCCAGTAGCTTTGTAAGTTGTTGTCTCTGACATCTGAATAACTGATACCGCTGGCTTTGCTGGATCCATCAGCTCCGGCTCCAGGGCCAGTGATCGCAAGATTATTGGCATGCACCGCAGCACTGACAGCGCAGCTTAAAGCCAGAAGTGGGAATAGCAGATTTTTATGTTGCATCTATTTGTCCTCAAATTGCTGTTAGTTTTTTTATAAGTAGCCCGGCCCTGATTCAGGTCCTGACCGGCACGGCAGAGTGTGGACTAACATTTCAGGGACAGCTATTTCACATCTGGAATTACAGTCTGATTCTGGATTTGACAAATTTCATCGGCATTGTTGCGAACCATTCGCAATTGAAATAGTCTAGATGACATCAATTCTCAATTGGAGCATCGGCATGGATAATTGGCAACAGATCATTGCTCAGGGCAATCAGGCGTTTACCGAAAGGCATTTAGCGGTGGCGGCCAGTTTTTATCGCCAGGCTATTTCTGATGTCTGGCCTGTCTGGTATCACTGTGCTTTTGTTTGCTGTCCGCCGGAGCTGAGCCGGGAAGAGGCTTCATTACCCACTTTCTGTTTGTCGATTTCCATTCAGAATCTGGCAGAAACTTATGCACAGCAGCAAAGATGGCGGCGTTGTCAGACGACGCTGAGGCACGGTTTAAACTGGTTTGAACAAATGCTGCAGCGTTTAGATGGCGACCATCCGGCCAGTGTTGCGGTGTTACAGGAATCCGCCAAACTAAGAGCCGAATACAAGGCGGTTTGTCAAAGGTACAAAATCTGGCAGTTATCGCGTTTACCAGCCAGCCGCCAGTATTTGCACTAAAACGAAAGGGGGCTACAGCAGTTGCCATGTGCCTTGTTGCAGTTCCAGGCTCTGAAGTTTTTGTTCTTCCTCGCCATTGTGATGATGCAGCCGGATAAATTCAGCTTTCTCCGGACTCACCCAGCGCACGTCCAATGGGTTCCAGGGTTGTATTCTGTTGTCGTCACCGCTGAGCACCAGTTCGGCATACAGCTTGTGATTACGGATCCGGTAAATCACCACCAGATTGGCGTTTTCTTTATCTGACAGGCCTTCGGAATACACCAATAAACGTTTGTTGTCCGGAGATAACAAAGGAAAGCCATTCACCTGAGTTTGTAAACCGGTTCTGGTATTGACCAGATACACACTGCGGCCACAGTATTCAAAAACCCAAATCACAGCCAGCTGCACTGCGTCTAAGTAAGACACCAGATAAGGTTGGGTGTCTTCGTCGGTTCTTTCTTTAAACACAGGAAAAGACAAAGCTCCGGCCTGAGTTTGCAGATGCAAAAAATTGCTGTTGCGCTGCACCTGAAATGGTACTTTGGGCAACAAGTCTTCCTCCAGCTCTTCTGCGCAAGAGCGTTTAAGTTTCACTTCAAACTCACATGCCATTGCAGTCGTCGCAATAGCACTGCAAAACAACCAAAACAGGAACGACAGTGTTGCTTTTTGCAGTAAGCTGATGTTGGGCATCAGAGGTTTTCCTCGCCTGAGTGGGGTCTTCGGGATGTCATCCGGCTTAGTGTAGGTAAATTTGCACTGCGCCTGGTAGTATTTCATCTGAAAATGCGAATAAAGCAGGGTAAATAAAGTTATCAGGGAGCGGAATATGACTCAGCAACAAAAAACAGTGCTGATCACAGGGGCAAACCGGGGTATAGGTTTTGCTATTGCTAAAAGCCTGATCCAGCAAGGTGGTTTTCAACTGCTGTTAGCTGCCCGCCAGCTCAAAGATGCAGAAGGAGCAGTCTCTTTGTTAGGGGCTGGCATAGCGCTACGTTTGGATTTAACAGACCCTTTATTACTGGAACAAAAAGCGCTGCAAATTGAGCATCAATATGGCCCTGTGGATGTGCTGATCAATAACGCCGCCATGCTGCATTCGACAGATGTACCCCAGACTCAGGCTGAAGATTTACTTCATAGTTTGTCCGTCAATACTGTGGCGCCTTTTGTGCTTTGCAAAGTCTTTGGCCAATTGATGAAACAAAGGGGTTATGGCCGTATTGTGAATCTATCCTCCGGTTGGGGCAGTTTTTCTGAAGGTTTGGAAGGGCCTGCTTGTTATGCCATCAGTAAAGCCGCGCTGAATGCCGTTACAGTCAGTTGTGCCCGTGAATTCATGCCGGAAGTGAAGGTGAATGCCGTTTGTCCTGGTTGGGTTCGTACCCGTATGGGTGGAGAAGCCGCCGATTTAAGTCCGGAGCAAGGGGCAGAAACACCAGTCTGGCTGGCCACTTTAGCGGACGATGGCCCGACCGGTGCATTTTTCCGCAATAAAACTCAGATTGACTGGTAGCTGGTGGTGCAGCTTTAGAAGTCCTGCACAGTAGGGCGCAGCACTATTTCGTTAATATCTACATCCTTTGGTTGTTCTATCGCGTAGGCCACAGCCCGTGCTACTGAATCTGCAGGAATAGCGATTTGATAGAAGTTACCAACAAATTCTGCGCTTTGCTGGTGGCTACTGCCGTGCTTCAGTTCTGAATCTACTGCACCTGGCAATATAGTAGTGGTACGTATTGCACCTCCTACCTCATGGCGCAGACCTTCACTGATGGCTCGTACCGCAAACTTAGTACCGCTGTACACTGTGCCGCCCGGGCTGAATACTTTAAAACCAGCCACAGACGAGATATTAATAAAATGACCGGATTGTTGTTGTTCAAACACCGGTAGCGCTGCTGCTATGCCGTACAACACACCTTTGATATTAATATCGATCATCCGATCCCATTCATCAGTTTTTAATTCACTGATAGGGGCAATAGACATCAGGCCTGCGTTATTAATAATCACATCCAACTTGCCAAAACGACTGACAGCCAGATCGACCAGGGCTTTTACCTCATTGGCTTTAGTCACGTCTGTCACCAGATATGCTGCTTGCCCGCCTTTAGCTTCGATAGTCGCAGCTATCTGTTGCAGCTTGTCCTCACGGCGCGCACCTAATACTACATTGGCGCCTAAGCTGGCCAGATGGTAAGCCGTGGCTTCACCTAAACCGCTGCTGGCACCTGTAATGACTACCGTTTTTCCTGCAATATTCTGACTCATAGCTATATTCCCGCTCAGGTTGAACAAAGTTAATTTCGACCTGTTCAGTATGAAGTGATAGACAAATCCAAAAAATGGAAATATTTTGATTTTTTAATTCCAGGAATTGGAATAGTTAATGCTCAACAAAGTTGAATTATTGCGAATTTTTTGTACTGCGGCAGAAAGTGACAGTTTTAAAGCTGCTGCGGTAAGGTTGGGCATTTCACCTCAGGCTGTGACTCGCGCTGTGCAGCAATTGGAGCAAAGCACGGGTGAGGTATTGTTCCATCGCAGTACCCGTCATATCCGGCTAACCCGTTTCGCTGAAGGTTTTGCGATTCAGGCGAAACATAGTCTGCAGCAATTGGATGCTTTATTTCAGCAGCATCAGGCTGTTTCAAATAACACTATTGCCGGATTAGTGCGGTTGGCCGCTCCGAGAGTGATTCGGCCTATACTGATGCCTGTGCTGAGTGCTCTGGCACAGCAACATCCGGCTTTGCAGCTCGATTTACGTTTGTCGGATCAGATTGCGGATGTAGTGGATGAACAAATTGATGTAGGAGTGCGGATTGGACTGATCCGGGACAACGGTTTTATTGCTCGTAAAGTATCTTCTGTGGGTCTGTTTCTGGCAGCCAGCCCGTTGTTGCTGTCAAAATACGGGGTCCCGCTGGACTTAGAGCAACTGGCCGAGCTGCCGACAACAGCCTTGATGGACAAAGCCACTGGCCGGGCCTGGCACTGGTATTTTCAAGAAGGCCAGCTGTGGTCTCCGAAAAAAATCAGTTTTGTCGCAGATGATTCCGAAACGGAAGCCGATGCAACTTTGGCAGGCCTTGGCGTATCGCAACTGGCATCTTGTATGGCGATTCCTCATCTGCGTTCTGGTGCCTTAGTTCGTTTGCTGTCTGAACTTGATCCCAAACCCTGGCCTTTGTCTGTTTACAGACCCCAACGTGGCCCTGTACCTGATCGGGTCAGGTTGGTATTTGATACGCTGATTACAGCATTAAGTGACAAAGAGATATTTCCTGAATCGCCTTAATGTTAAAGCAAGATGCCTTGAGTTTACTCGGGCACATGAATTCGTGCCTTCACGTACTTCAGCTGCGCCACTATAGTGAAGGTCATAATCACCAGCAAAGACCAGGAACTCCATTTGCCGACATGCACCACAGACCAGGCGCCCAGCTGATTTGGGTAACTCCATAAACCCATAAAAGTGCTGATGTTTTCTGCCAGCCAGATAAAAAATCCAACCAACACAAAACCAAGTAGCAAGGGCATTTGCCGTTCCTTATCCAGTGGATGGTAGAACACCATAGTTCTGGCATACAAACCTAAGGTAATAGCAGCCAGATACCAGCGGTAATCACCAATATAATGATGACTGAAAAAGTTAAGATAAATCAGAGACGCAATCAAAGCGGCCATCCAATAAGGCGGATGATGCCTGACCCTTAATTCCATCAGCCGCCAGATTTGAATAATGTAACTGCCGACAGCCGCATACATAAAACCAGCAAAAAGTGGTACGCCGAACACTTTGCTGAACGCCGGATCCGGGTAGCTCCAGGACTGAATAGCGCCAGAGGTTTTAAAGACCTCCAGCGCAAAACCAACAATATGAAACAAGCTGATGGCTTTGGCTTCATCCCAGGTTTCCAGTTTGGCCCAGACCATCCAGATTTGGATCAGCAAAGCCAGCAGCAACAGCAGATCATAACGACTGATACCCGCTATGCCTTCACGCGGCACTAACAACACAGACAGAAAAAACAAGCCAACAAATAAGCAGGCGCGGGCCTGTTTAATGCCAAAAAATAAAAACTCCCAGCAAAAACGCTGTAAAGCTGAGCTGTCTGCAGGCGCTTTAACAGACATAAGCCATTGATCGAATAAATTAAGTTGCAGAGCCATCGGATAAACAGTCCTTTGATGAGGGCATATATGAAAAATGAGATTCGGGGCTCACTTGTAACATTGCTTTTGTTTTAGCTCAATTCTGTGACTGATAAATTTTAAGTTCCGACAGCAAGTTAACCTGAGTTGGTCGCTTAAAATGTTCAATTTAACCGGATTTAGCTTGTTGTTCGTCTCTGCTTTGGTCACTCTCTGCTGCACTACAATTAAAAAGGAAACTCCCCTATGAAAACAGTGATGACCAGTCTTGCCATCTTGCTCTTGTCGTACTCTGCTGTAGCTGCAGTTCCGGCTATTGAGATGAACCAGAAAGCTGAACTGGATGCCGACACACTGGTGCTGCTGGTTAGCCCGGAGCAACTGGCTCAATCTTCTTCTGCGGTGTTGCAACACAAAGCCATACAACACGCTATTAAAACCGCAGAATTTAAAGCCAAAAAAGCCGCTCAGCTGGATGTTCTGGCTGAAGTGGCGGGTTACAACAGAGTGGTTCTGCTAGGTACAGGCGAGCCTAAAGATCTGACGGCCGCCACAAGTAATAACCTGGGGGCAGACATTGCTGCCTGGATAAAAAAAAACAAAGCTAACTCTTTTACGGTAGATGCAACAGCAGTGCAGGCCGGTTTAAGCAATGCTGATTTTGCCGCTCAGCTGGCGCATGGTATCGAATTACGTTCTTACAGCTTTGACCGTTATTTCACAAAAAACAAAGCAGAAAAAGCCAAAAAGCTGGAAATACTGGTGACAGATGAAAAAGCAGCACAACGCCAGTTCAGCAAGCTGCAAGCTGTGACTCAGGGCGTATTTTTAGCCAGGGATTTGGTGAATGAACCTGCTGCAGCGTTAACACCTGAAACCTTCGCTGCCGAAGCCAAAAAGCTAGAGAAAATAGGTGTGAAAGTTCGGATACTGGATGTGCCAGCCATGGAAAAACTCGGTATGGGCGCGATCTTAGCTGTAGGAAAAGGCAGTCAAAGACCACCCCGTTTAGTGGTTGCCCACTGGCAGGGTAGTGAGCAAAAGCCGCTGGCTATTGTCGGTAAAGGTATTACTTTTGATACTGGCGGTTACAACATCAAAACAGATTCAGACTCTATATTGCGTATGACCAGCGATATGGCAGGTGCAGCAGCGGCTTTAGGCACTATCAAAGCGCTGGCGCTGCAAAAAGCCCCTGTCAATGTGGTGGCTGTGATGGCAATGGCTGAAAATATGGTATCGGACAAAGCCATGTTGCCGGGTGACATACTGAAATCTGCTGCGGGTTTAACTATTCAGGTCACCAATACAGATGCGGAAGGCCGTTTAGTGCTGGCTGATGCCTTGTGGTATGCCAATAAAGAATTCCAGCCGCGCGCTATGGTGGATATTGCTACCTTAACAGGCGCCAAAGTGGGGGCTGTAGGTACTTATTATGCGGGTTTGTTTTCAGAGCAACAGTCGCTGGTGGATCAACTGACCTTAGCGGGTGAAAAAGTAGATGAGCCAGTCTGGCGTTTGCCTTTAGGTTCACAGTTTGCCGATGAAATCGAAAGTGATATTGCTGATATGAAAAACACCGGCAGCAGCACTGGTGCTTCCACCGCAGCCTGGTTCTTAAAACAATTTACCGGTGAAACACCCTGGGCTCATCTGGATATAGCAGGCAATGCGTTAAGCAGAAAAGATAACGAAGTGAATACCAAAGGTGCTTCGGGTTTTGGTGTGCGTTTACTGACAGAGTGGGCTTTACAGCAGCCATAAGGGTTTTGTGATCAGCAATTCAGTATTGTTTGTCATAAACGCAGGAACATGGTCCTGTCTGTTTGCTGGCTGAGGCAGAACCCCAGCCAGCTGCGTTTGACGGCTGATCCCTGCTGTGGGAATGCCGTACACTAAAAACATCTTGGTATGCAGGTTTAGAAATTAACTGATGACTTTGTTTTTAAGACTCTTTTTCTCTGCTGTATTACTGCTGCTGGCGACAGGCTTTGTTCAGGCTCAAACCAGTGGTTGGGTCAGGGCCAGTCATCTGAAAGCAGAGCTGGTCAGCGATCATCAGGACCTCAAGCCTGGGCAGAGATTTAAGCTGGCACTGCATTTTATTCCGGATGAGCATTGGCATACCTACTGGCAAAACCCTGGCGATTCAGGCCTGGCCACCAGTATTGACTGGATTTTGCCTGATGGCGTGACTGCAGGCGCTATCCAGTGGCCGGCTCCTATGGCTATAGCTGTACCTCCGCTGGTCAATTATGGTTTTGAAGGCCCTACTATTTTAGTGTCGGAGTTAACAGTCCCGGCCACTTATAAAAACTCCCAACTGGTGATCAAAGCCAAAGTGGACTGGCTGGTGTGCAAAGAGGTTTGTATTCCGGCAGAGGCCAGTTTTGAGCTGAATTTGCCTGTCACACAAACTGCTATTGAAGCGCGTGACTACAAAAAACTCTTCGAGCAAGCCAGCCAGAAGCAAGCCAGGCCTGTGTCGCTGCAAGGCCGCTATGATGTGCAAAACCAGAAGTTCTCGGCTGTAGTGCAGATGCCGGAAGACTTAAAAGTATCAGCTTTTTTTGTCGCTGCTGCAGAGCTGGTGGATCATGCCGCACCGCAGGAAATTGAATGGGTTGACGGCGAATTGTTATTACGTCAGCAGAAAAACACCTATTTCAGTCAGGCACCGGCCCGGTTTGAGTTGGTGCTGAATACGCTTGCAGGCCCTGTATTGCTGCAACTGCAGCATGAGGGGGTGCCACTGGCGCCTGAACTTAGTCTGGCTGATTTTAGTCTGCTGGATTGGTTAGGCATGTTGGTATTGGCTGCAGTTGGCGGACTGATCCTCAATCTGATGCCCTGTGTTTTTCCGGTCTTGTCATTAAAAGCCTTAAGTCTGGTCAATAGCAAAAATTCAGCTCAAAACACCAAAGCTGAAGCTTTATGGTACAGCGCTGGTGTCATCATTAGTTTTGTCTTGTTAGCTGCGGTATTACTGATATTCAGAGCAGTGGGTCAGGCTGCTGGCTGGGGGTTTCAGTTACAGAATCCATTGATCGTAGGCCTGTTGGCTTATCTGTTGTTTGTATTAGGTTTAAGTTTATCCGGTGTGATGCAACTGGGCATTGGCTGGATGAGTTCAGGTCAGCAATTCACACAGCAGCAAGGTCATAAAGGTTCGTTTTTTACTGGTGTCTTGGCCGTGGTTGTCGCCAGCCCTTGCACTGCGCCTTTTATGGGCACGGCTTTAGGGTACGCTGCCACTCAGCCTGCTTTGGCGGCTTTGGCTATTTTTGCTGCTTTAGGTTTTGGGATGGCGTTGCCTTTCCTGCTGTTGGCCTGGTGGCCGGGTTTTGCTGCTATGCTGCCTAAACCCGGGCTCTGGATGGAAAAACTGAAGCAATGGCTGGCTTATCCGCTGTATTTAAGTGCGGTCTGGCTGCTGTGGGTTTATGGTCGCCAACAAGGCTTAGATGCGATGGCTTTGGCTTTAGTTGGGCTGGTATTGCTGGGTGTTGCTTGTTGGTTATGGGGGCAGCAACAGCTACAGCAAGCAGGTCAAGTCAGTCGCCTGATAGCCCTGTTGTTTGTGGCCGGCTCAGTGGCTTTACTCTGGTATCCACAGTCTGCAGCTCAGAACCTGACACAAACTGATCATGCTGAAGTCTGGTCAGAGCAACGTTTAAAGCAACTGGTACAGGATGGCCAGCCAGTACTGGTCAATATGACAGCCGACTGGTGTATTACCTGTTTAGTCAATGAACGTGTGGCACTCAACACCGACAGCAGTAAAGCAGCTATGGCTTTATATAAGCTGAAATACCTCAAAGGCGACTGGACCAACAAAGACCCTGCCATCAGTTCCTATTTACGCCAGTTTCAGCGTGATGGTGTGCCTTTGTATGTGTTGTATTGGCCAGGACAGCCGCCGGAAATTTTACCCCAAATTTTAACGCCGGATTCATTGCGTCAGGCGTTAGAGCAATTGAGCAGTAAACAACCTTTAATTACCAGTCAATAGCCACAGGAGTTAAACCATGAAACTCAAGTTTGCTTTAAGTTTATCGGCGTTATTTTTTGCCGGCACTTTGTTTGCCGCCCCGCAAGTAGGCCAAAAGGCGCCAGCCTTCAACCTGACAGACAGCAAAGGCCAAAGTCATTCGTTAGCCGACTTTGCTGGTAAAACAGTGGTGCTGGAATGGACCAATCACGATTGTCCTTTTGTGGTAAAACACTACAGCGGCAATATGCAGGGCTTACAAAAACAATTTGGTACTGATGATGTGGTCTGGTTGACTGTGATTTCATCAGCTCCTGGCAAACAAGGCCATGTGACTTCTGCGAAAGCAGATGAGCTGACCAGCAGTCGTAATGCGATGCCAGACGCTATATTGTTTGATGAAACAGGTGTCACAGGCAAAGCCTATGATGCCAAAACCACACCTCATATGTATGTGATTGATCAAAAAGGTGTCTTGCAATATATGGGTGGTATCGACAGCATTCCGTCGGCCAAAGTGGACGACATAGCCAAAGCCACGCCCTATTTTTCCAACGCCTTAACAGCAGTACTGGCGGGGAATCCGGCTGATCCGGCAGTAACTAAGCCTTATGGTTGCAGCATTAAGTACTGATTGAACTTTCCCTCTGAAAAGCCGCCTTAACCAGCGGCTCTTTCTTTGCCTTGATAAAAAATCGGATTTACTCTTTTACCCCTGCCTTAAACAAGGTATAAGTGCGCAATGAAAACTCCAAAACGCATTCAACCCCTGATCGACGAAGGTCTGGTGGATGAAGTACTCAGGCCACTGATGAGTGGCAAAGAAGCCTCCGTATACGTGGTACGTTGCGGTGACGATATTCGCTGCGCCAAAGTTTATAAAGATGCCAGTCAGCGCAGCTTTAAAAAAGCTGTGCAGTATCAGGAAGGCCGCAAAGTACGCAGCTCCAGGCGAGCCCGAGCTATGGAAAAAGGTTCTGGCTTTGGTCGTGAGCAAGCTGAAGAAAGCTGGCAAAACGCTGAAGTAGATGCTTTGTACAAACTGGCCGATGCCGGTGTGCGGGTGCCTGTACCTTATGGCTGTTTTGACGGCATTTTGCTGATGGAACTGATTTTAGACGCAGAAGGTGATGTTGCCCCACGTTTAAATGATATTGAGCTGACTGCAGAGCAAGCCCGTCGCGACCACAAAACTATGATGCAGGACGTACTACGTATGTTGTCTGTGGGTTTAGTACATGGCGACTTATCCGAATTTAACGTATTGCAGGACCCACAAGGGCCGGTGATCATCGATTTACCTCAGGCTGTTGACGCCGCGGCCAATAATAACGCCCGTTGGATGCTGGAAAGAGACGTAAATAACATGACCCGTTATTACGCCCAGTTTGCACCTGAGCTGGCGGCCACCAAATACGCCAAAGAGATCTGGGCTTTATTTGAAGCTGGGAATTTAAATCCAAATACAGAACTGACAGGCGAATTCGCTGAGTCAGAAGTTGCGGCTGATGTGAACGCTGTGCTGGACGAAATCAACGCCGCTTTTGCTGAAATGCAGGAGCATAAAGAACGGCAACAGGCCGCCAATGAACCGGATTAACGGAGAGTACATCATGTTAGTCAAGCAGATGGATAGCCTGGTATTGCTGATTGATATGCAGGAAAAACTGGCTCCTGTGATCGATCAAGGCAAAGAAGTAGAACAAGCAGCGGCCTGGGTTTTACAAATTGCCGTGCAACTTGGTGTGCCTATTCTTGCCACAGAACAATATCCACAAGGTTTAGGTGTCACTTTACCTGCTTTGGCCGAGTTAGTGCCTGAAGACCATGTGATGGAAAAAATCCATTTTAGTGCCTTGCGTGAACCTCTGATCGCTGAACGTGTAAAGCTAAGTGGCAAAACCCAACTGGTGATCATAGGTACCGAAACCCATGTTTGTGTGCTGCAAAGCGCCATGGATGCATTAGCTGCCGGTTATCAGGTATTTATTGTGGAAGAAGCTGTCGGTTCCCGTACCGAACAAAACCGTCAACTGGCGTTATTACGTTTGCAGCAGGCTGGCGCCCAAATCATCAGTAAAGAAATGCTGGCCTTTGAGTGGCTGGATAAAGCAGGTACAGATAACTTCCGTACTATCAGCAAAGGCTGGATCCGATAAATAGGAAAAAAAAAGCGGTAAAGTTGTGATGTTAAAGCTGCTGACAGTTTCCTGCTGGCGTTTTCTCGCTGGTATCAGTTTGTTATTGGGCTTAATAGGCGTAGTTTTGCCTGGTTTGCCCACAGTGCCTTTTTTGCTGCTTTCTGCCTGGTCTGCTGGTAAAGGCTGGCCCCGTTTAGAAATTTGGTTATTAGCACATCCCAGCTTTGGTCCGCCCCTTAAACGCTGGCGTGAGCATGGCGCTGTGCCCCGTAAAGCCAAATATATGGCGGCAGGTATGATGTCGTTGTCTGTTGTTATGTTACTGCTATCCCCTGCTCCTTTTTTGCTCAAACTGCTGTTGCCGCCTTTTCTCTGTTGTGTTGCCATTTGGTTGTGGCGTCGACCGGAACTATAAGTTGTTCCTTTTAAATCAACACTTTAAATTTGACACTTGCCATTTTGCACTCTAATTTGTTTACATAATTTTAAACAAGGAAAGCTGAATGGAACTTACGTTAAGCCAGCTTAGACAAGATTTTGAACAACGCAGTAACAAGTCGATGTCTATGCCGCTGGCAGGCACAGTGTTTTGGTCTGTGGTACTAGTGCTTAGTCTACTGCTGCCTTTTAAAACTGTATTGCTGGTGATGTTGTTTGGTTCAGGTGCTATTTTTCCGCTGGCGCTGCTTTTTGCCAAATGGCGTGGCGAAGATCTTTTTATGAAAGCTAATGTCTTGGGTAAGCTGATGGGGGTGGGCGTGATTATGGCCAACTCGCTGTGGGCTTTGCATATCCCTTTGTTATTCGCTAAACCTGAACTGGTGCCTTTTAGTCTGGCTTTAGCTTTAGCAATTCACTGGCCTTTATACGGCTGGATCATTCAACATAAACTTGGTTTACAGCACTTATTAATGCGAGCCTTTGGTCTCTTTGCTGCTTTTTTATGGTTGCCGATCAATTCCATTACTGCAGCAGCTTTGGTCACTGTGATTTGTTACCTGGTTACCCTGCTGCAAATGCACCGCCGTGTGGCGGATGCTGGAAACACTGCCTAGTCATGGCTGCGGGCGACCCGTAAAGGAAAATTTTGATGGAAAAAACCTAGGGGCGGGCCTTGTGCCCGCCCATCTATCCGATAATGCTTTAAAACTCAGGCTGAAAATGAAAGGCCACTGCGATACGGTTCCAGCTGTTGATGGTGATAATTAACGCCGTCAGGTTCAAAATTTCCTGCCCTGAATATTCAGCTGCAACAGTAGCATAGTCCTGATCAGGCACACCTCTGGCTGCCACTAAAGTTAAAGCTTCAGTCCAGATCAAAGCTGCCTGCTCACGGGCTGTAAAAGCTGATTTCACTTCCTGCCATGACGGCAATATATCCAAACGATGTTGTTGTTCACCATCCTTTCTCGCTTCATTGGCATGCATATGTTGGCAAAAAGCACAGCCGTTTAACTGAGAAGCACGAATTTTTATTAAGTGGATCAGGCTTTTATCCAAACCAGAATCTTCGGCCGCTTTGGCAAGCCCCACCAGATGCTGCACCATAGCAGGCTGACCTTTATACACCGCAGTACGACTGATACGTTCTGACATAAACACCTCCGTTAGTTGAGGTGTTCAGTGTACGGGCCAGCTATCAGGCAGAATTGGACAATTGCGACATCTTACGTTTTTTATACTGGCCCGGGGTTTGGCCTGTGATGCGGACAAAATGCTGATGCATATGAGCCTGATCATAAAAACCAGCTTGTTGTGCCACACTGACTAACTCAATGATTGGGTTGTTACTGATTAAAAATCTCGCCAGTTTTACTTTAAACAGCAGTTGTAATTGCGCAGGTGATAAACCTGTTTCCAGCTTAAATAAGCGTTCAAATTGTCTGCGGCTTTTTGGTAACTGGCTGTACAAGTGCTGCAAATCGGTGGCTGGTTGTTTTAATAGCGTCAGGCTTTTTTGCACCAAAGTTGTATTTGATACCCTCTGTTCGGCTAAATGTAATAACCAACATTCAATAGCCGTAAGCCGGGCTGGCAGAGTGGGGCTGTTCGTCAGTTGATCCAATAACCAGTCCAGTCCCACCAGATTGCATAGCCGAATATCCAATGCTGCTTTTGTCAGTTCTGCAGGACTAATACCCAATAACTGAAAAGTTCCTGTGGCAAGGAAACGCACACTCAGCAGATGCTGGCCTGGCAAAAATGAACTTTGGTTTAATTGTTGGCTGTAGTGGATATAGGCCGAGGGTAGCTGGTTTGGCAGGAATTCAAAGGTCAGATTACTGCCACCATCCGGATATTGTGGATAAGGTTGTGTGGTATCCGCTTGCTCTGGAACCTGTATGGTCCAGTACTGCTGCACCCAGGGTTTTAGCTGCTCAGATGGCTGATGCTGGCTAAAACCCAAAGCAGTCAAGCTGCTGTTGGGCTGAAAATACAACTCTTGAGTGCTCATCTTTGTTCCGGGCGACCATAAAGGTCGTCCCTACAATTGTTAATCTGCAATCTCAACAGCTACAGGCACCAGTTGATACAAAGTGATGGCTTCAGTGACGCTTTGCGGATCAAAGGTTTCGCCTTGTTCTTCGGCTTTATGCGCCAGATATTCACGGCTGGATTCTAAATCCATTTCGATAGGGTCCAGCTTGCCACTGGCATAAGCAGTTTTGCCTTTGGCGCTAACCGGAAACACCATATCGCCGTCTTTTACTTTAATGCGAAAAGTCGGCTGATTTTTCCCTGCTGACAACTGCATCCAGCAGCCTTTTTTTTGGCAGACCGCTTCCACAGTACCTTTCACCGTCACCTGTTGCTGCAGGTAACTTTGTGGTTTCGCCAGAATATCAGCGACCTCCACCAGCCTGGTTTTATCGACAGCAGCACCAAAAGTGGTGGCTGAGGTGCTAAAGGCAGCGAAAGTCAGTGCTGTAGTCAGCAACATTTGTTTAACCAATTTCATAGTGCTCTCCTGTGCTCTTTATTCAAGGTTCAAAGCATTATGCGCTGACTGCACAAGCCTGTCATCAGCCCGGTGTGTATGGCCCATTACCCGGTAATAACTTTACCAAAGCGCGACTTATCATCGAAGGAAACACTGATAAATGGTCTTCGTCGGCAATAATCTGGCTTTGGATCTGTAAGCCTGGGTACTTGCGGCTTTTCAGGTTTTTTTCAAACAACAGCGTATCGTCCACTATGCTCACTCTTCTTGCATAACGTGGCCCTGGTTTTATCTGTTCAAATTTAGCGGCATACAGCAGAACTTTAGCTTTTAAATCTTTGTGTTTGGTCGCGTACTGCTGTTCCAGCTTGAACATGGTTTTATCGTCAAACCATAAAGATGGGCTGCTTAAAATATAGGTATCAAAAGTATCGGGCTGGGTCAGCAAGATTTGTGCGCCTAATAAGCCACCATACGAATGACCAACAAACAGCTTACGTTTTGGGTCTATCTGATAGTTGTTCAGCACAAAAGGGATCACTTGTTGTCGCAGATACTCTGCATATAAAGCCGCGCCGCCATAAGCTTTAGCTGTTAAATGTTTGCTCCGTTTTTTACCATTCGCCAGCACATTGGTTGGGGTGTAATCCAGGCTACGACTGTCAGTTGGATTATCTTCTTTGGCGTAAGACAAACCTACAATGATAAAGTCTTCAATATTCTGGCCACCAGCACCTAAGCGGTTACGAATACTGCGGATCAGTGGAAAGGCATAATTGGCATCAGAGACAAAAAGTACCGGAAGCTTCTTCTCTGTTTTGCCATAAGACGGAGGCAGCTCAACCCATACTTCATAATGGCGGCCATTGCTTAAAGCTGGTAACTGATGCACTTGTGTATTGGGTAATTCCCAGGCCGGAAATTGTTCTTCTGCCGATAAGTTCAGGCTGAACAATGCACACAGAACTATAAACAATCTCATATCGAATCCTTCTGGATGGTTAAGAGTTAAGTACTTAACACCTGTTGCCAGAACCATTTAGCTAAATGGCCGGTAATGTCAGCTTCGGCATTGGTCAGCAGCACTAAACCTATGTCTTGATCTGGTGAATAAGCGATATAAGGCCGGAAACCATCTACCACACCGCCGTGATAAAACAGTTTGTTTTCATCGTATTGGATCACACGCCAGCCACGGCCATACCAGTTGGATACTTGCTTAAACTGCTGCCAGACGGGCCAGCGAGGGTTGCTGCGTAATTTCACCATAGGTTGTTGCAACTGCGCTAAAGCTTCATCGCTGAAGACGCCGGGTTTATGCCCTAACATGGCAATCAGGTATTTGGCCATATCATTGACGCTGGCATTGACACCAGCGGCCGGATTGACCCAATAAAAGTTCGGATCTACTTTGACTGGCCGCCAGCTGTCGCCCCCTCTTTTATGAGGCATGGCTTTGTTTTCAGTGGCTAAAAATGGTGCGTAACCCACAGAAGCCGTACTCATCTGCAGTGGTTTAAAAATACGTTCTGGCAGCAGTTCTTCGTACGTTTTTCCTGTACCACGGCTTAGTACCTGATCTAACAAGGAAAACACAATGTTCTGGTAGCTGTAACAGGTGCCCGGTTTGCAGCCAGGATCAAGTTGTTGAAATTTAGGCAGAATTTGAGCAGGAGTTTGTTTATCTTCCAGCAGGTTTTCATAAGCATGAGGCATTAACCCCGTGCTTTGGCTTAATACCTGATCCACTTTGATCTGACGGGTTGCCGCAGCTGTTTTTAATTTAAATTCAGGTACGTAGTTAATCAGCGGTAAATCTAAATTGACTTTGCCCTGCTGCGACGCCAATACACTGATGCCACCGGTAAAGGTTTTCGACACGGAAGCCAGCCGGAAGACGGTGTCGGCATCAATTTTTTCCGGTTTACCCATCACCCGAACCCCATAACTGCCGGTGGCAATAATTTGGTTGCCACGCACTACGGCATAAGCGCCACCCGGCACTTTGGCTTGGTTCAACTGCACACGGAATTGCAAATCCAGCCCTTGCAGCAGTTCGGTTTGTTGCCACTGTGCTGAGCTTGAAAATGTGCAGAACAAGAGGCTACATAAGGTGGTTTTTATAAATAATTTCATCAGGTTGCCTTTCTACAACTTTAAGTAAGGAGTTGGGTCTTGCTGCTTGCCGTCGACCAATAATTCAAAATGTAAATGTGGCCCGGTCACCCGGCCTGTGGCCCCAACTTTGCCTATAGGCTGACCGGGTTCCACAGTCTGTCCTGCTTTAATATAAAAATCATCCAGATGAGCGTACAAGGTTTGATAACCATGACCATGGTCGATCAACACAGTTTTGCCATATCTGTCATGTAAGCTTTTGTCGTCGGCAATCAGTACTTTGCCTTTTTGCGCTGCTTTTACTGTAGCACCACGTTTGGCACCAAAATCCAGCCCCTGATGAGGACGATTCTGGCGGAAGGGGTGTTTTACACCATAAAAAGAGGTGATAGGCACTTTGCCAACAGGCAGTAGCCATTCTTGTGGCGGCGGGCTGAAGCTCAGCTGAGCGCAACCCACATTCAGCAGTAAAGCCGTGCTGCATAAAACTGCGGTAGTGCGCGATCTTTGCCTGTATGACAATTCAGGTGCTGGCTGAAATAACTGCTGCAAACGTTGCTGATAAAAACTTTGGCTTGCATTGCTTTGAATAAAGCCCGGCATCAGCGCTGGCATCTGCTCTGCCTGACTTTGCTTTAAGCTGTAAAGCAAGGTTTGACCATACAACAGCGCTTGCTCTGGCTGCTTTTGCAATACAGCTTTATCCACCGCCAATTCCATACTGCGGATAAAGGCTTGTTCAATCAGCCGCAGCACAGGGTTAAACCAACATAAAGCCACCAGAATTCGCAGCAGTAAAAGCTGTTGTGGGTCGCGTCGTTGCAAATGAACCAGTTCGTGTTCTATCAATAACTGGCGCTGTTGTTCAGACATTGTCTCTACATAAGCAGGCAACACCAACACCATATGCTTCCAGCCGCTAATAAAAGGTGAGACAGCAACCTGGGTTTGGCGGATTTCAAAGCTGGGAGGTAAGAGTGCAAGCTGTGCCTGGCTTAACAATAACTTTGTATCTACCTGTTCTGCCTGAGCGATCAGTTGCTGTACCTGCTGCCATTGTTTCACTAAGCGCCATAATAGTAACAGGCTGACAATAGATACAAAACTCAAGGTTATATACCAATAAAACCCGGTATTCACCGCTGGTTTCACTAAAGCAGGGTGTTGCGGTTGAGCAGCTAAGGCTTGCACTGAAGTCACAGTATCTTGTAGCAGTACAGACGGAATACTCCAGTGTTGATAAAGCTCCGGCATAGGCAGCAGAGGTAAAAAACTTAACATCAGTAAGCACCAATACAAAGTTGGCCACTGCTGTAAAGCGCTGAATTTTTTCAGTAAAGGCTGAGTCGCAAACCAAAGCAATCCAGACCAAAGGCTACAGAGCAGCAATGAAAACAACAATTGTTCTGCCATCTTAAGCCCCGCCGCTTTTGTTTGATGCATTGTGCTGCTGGGCTAAATCGGCCAGCAGTTTTTCTAAGTCAGCTATTTCATCCGCATTCACCAGTTTGCTATTGGCAAACATAGCCACAGGCAAAGGACCATTGAGTTCAAATACCCTGCGGCCAAAATCTTGTGCAAAAGCCGCCAGCGTCGGCATTTTATCCAGTAGCGCTTTGTAGCTGTTTTTATTGCCCAAAGTTTCACAAGCAACAAAACCTTTTTCGCCCATCCGCTCCAGAGTTTTACGGGTAGAGGAATAACCCCAGCCCAACACAGACTCCAGCTCGTCATGCAATTCACGGGCGGTAAGAGGTTGTTTTAACCAAAGTAACTTCAGAATTTCCAGCTCAGGAGCAGTAGGTTGGTGCATAAAAATAAGTGCGTTAATCAACAATGCCCCTAGAGTGCGACAGATGTCACACTAAGGTCAAGTAAAATCTGCGACATTTGTCGCGGTGGTGGGATATTTGTTTCGGGTTGGGATGTAGGGCGCGACCTTTATGGTCGCCCGTGCTTGCCAATTAATACCTAAAGATTGTACTTTTTAAATCGCTGTATAAATAGTTGAGCGGCAGACTTCTGATTATGTAGTGAGATTAAAGCGAGTGTTCAAATTTAAGGAAGGTATATGGATCAACGTTTGTTATTTTTCTGGCTCGTTTTTTCTCTGATGTTGATCGCTGGGATAGCAGGATCTTACTGTAGTTATCAATGGAGGCCAGATAGCGGCATGATGAGAGTGATTCGGGTAATTGCTATAGTGACTGGCTTATTTTCATCTACTTTAGCTCTTTATATTTTCTTCCAATACCCACAAACCATAGTGGACTAACAAATAATTTGTTGGTCAGTAATAAAACTAGAAATTAAAAAAATGAATTAGGACGTTGTATTTGGTATCTGCAGTACGACCTTGACAATGTAACCTCATAGGTTACAATTTTGACATGATTAAGAACTTTAAACATAAAGGTCTTGAGCGCTTCTACAAAACAGGCAGTACAGCTGGCATACAAGCCAAACATCAGAATCGCCTGAGACTTATCCTGTCAAACCTTGATCAGGCACAAGCCATAGATGATATGGATCTGCCAGGCCTTCGGCTGCATGAGCTTTCTGGTGATCGAAAAGGTATTTGGTCCGTTACTGTGAATGGAAATTGGCGTGTCACATTTAAATTTATTGGCCGGGATGCTGAAGTTGTTAACTACGAGGACTATCACTAATGAGTATGCATAACCCGGCTCACCCTGGTGAGATTCTAAAGGAGCTGATTATTGAGCCTTTGGCGTTAACTGTGACTGATGTTTCGGCACATTTAAACATCAGCCGTAAAACCTTATCCAAAGTACTGAATGCCAGAGGTGCTATTACGCCGGAAATGGCGCTTCGTTTGGAACTGGCTTTTAGTAAACCTTCAGCTGAGCATTGGCTTCGGTTACAGAATGCCTATGATCTGTGGCTGGTGCGTGAGCAACAATCTGAGTTAAAGGTTTTGCCTTATCAGTTGGAATTTGCCTGACACCAGACATAGCAGCGGGTGACCATAAAGGACACCCCTACAATTAATCTTCAAACCCTGTTTTCTCCCAAGTTCAAATAGGTCGATACCATCGACATATCAAGAAGTCATGTTTAAAAAACCGTATTTTTTCGACACGTTCTTGCGTCATGTTTATGTCATCGACATCAGTGGGCTGTATTAAACCTATTTTGGCGTTATGCTGGTGGTGCTGAGCGGGTTATATCTGTAACTAGCCCAAAGATTTTTAGCATTGAGCAAGGACAACTCCATGTTACCTAACGAGCTTTTTATTCATCCTTTGCGCCAGTTAGCCTTGTTGCTGCAGAAAATTCAGCAGCATGATATCGATTTGCTGGATGCGGTTTTAACTGATGAGCAGTTTCCGCTGTGGCAGCAAGCGCAGACTGCTATTGGTTTTTCATTGCGCGCTTGTTGTGCTTTATGTGAAAAAGAAGTGCCAACTTTTACTAAACCTATGCCAGTTTGGCTGGATCTACAGCAACAAATTCAGTTGAGTCTGGATTATTTAACTTTGCTTACTGCAAAAGATTTTGATGGTTGGCAGCAAAAACCTATAGCAACCACAGCGGGTTTTGCTGAGCTGGAGCTGGCGGGTGAGCAGTTTGTGTATTTGTATGCCTTACCGAATTTTTACTTTCATTACAGCATGGTATACGCCATAGCCCGCGCTCAGCAGGTGCCTTTAAGCAAGGCTGATTTTGATGGCTGGCATCAGTATCCGGCAGGGTTTTCTTTTCTGAGATAGAACTCGGTTTTTTCTGCCGCTTTTCAATGACAGCGGGCCATACAAGCCCGCCCGTCTGAGATATTAAACCGCGGCTTCAGCTGCTTTGATCATCATAAATAAATCATCTTTTAAATGCAGGCGCTGTACTTTTTGCTGCTCCAGATAATCGTCGCTGCATACCTCTGACCCTTGCTCAATGCGATGTATTTCGTGGTCAATTTCATGGTAACGGCTAAACAACAGGGCAAAGTGGTTATTGTGTTGTTTTAACTGATGAATTTGTTCTTTGTATTCCGGAAACTCAGAATGTAAATCGTGTTTATCTGGCATAGTTTTTCCCCGTTGGTTTATGGTGCGCTGGGCTGGCAAAACATGTTCCAGTTCAGCATTACAGCTTTATGATGCGTTGTTACAGTTGTGCTGTCTGTGCTATATCCATCATGCTACGCTTTTGTTCTGACAGTTTTTTGATCCAGCACAAGTATAGTGAATATAACAAGTAGTTTACATTTTTGATGTGTTTTGGGTTGTTTACAGGTACTTTTATTTCAGTGGGCAAGGACCGGGCACTGCAATAATGCAGTACCCGGTCGGAGTTATTTCAGCAGGCTATGTTGTAGTGTCTTTGTTGCTCCTTGTTTTATTTCTAAAACAGTAACCTGCAGAGGGTCAAGCCGGCAGCTGTGGCAAAGTAACAGCGCAAGCGCTGCTATACGCCAACTGATGCGGTCTTTGTTTAATGCGTCTTTGCTCACAACCCAGCGTGACAATGCTGTGCTCATCTCCTTGCTGATCTGCTGAAGCTGTTCATAACTTAAGCCTGCTGGCGTCTGAAAACTTTGCCGTACTATTTTCAGTTGCTGCAGATAGTTTTGCCAGCCGTCAGCACCACGGGCCACTTGCCAGATCAGCCTTTCATAGTCCCGCACTGTTATGCCTCCTGAGTCAGGCCCTATAAAGTTGGGAGCAGTGTTGGACTTCGCAAGCTGGCGCAAAGCTGCAAGGTTTTGTGTCCAGTCGGAGTATTTTTCGTAGTACTTTCCATTTTTCCACCATGGCACTATCAGTTCTGCCACTTCAAACTGAATAGCGCAGGCGGTTGCAAATACTTGATCCGGGTTTTGCTCCGTCAGACTAAAAAGTTGAGCTGTGGACAGCTGCAACGCCAAATTTAACGACACATTACGCCAGCTGTTTTGTTGTCGTGCTGAACCTGAGTCTAACAAAGCCAAGGCTCTTGAATTTAACCCCTGGCTGGCTAAACCCGCTGCTACCAGGCTGTTGAAAAACTCTGTTGCATCATCCGCTTTAAGTTTTTCTTCGCTATAGCTGTAACTTAAGGTCAGGCTACCTTGAAGTCGGGGCGCTGATTGGGCATCTATCAGCTCTTCTATGCTGGTTAAACTGGCCTCTCGTTGCTCGCCCAGAAACTTAAAGCGGGCACTGATATCAGCAGTGCTTTTGGCTGCTACTACATGCCCATGCATGTCGACCGCAAATACAGCACCGTAACTGACTACTTTTTGCCAGCTTAATTCAAAGCCAAACAGATCAAAGGTTAAGCCTGTGGTAGAGGTCTGATTGAATTGTTGTTTAAACAGGTATTCAACCTGACTGATGCTGCCCTCAGCAATTGCCCCCTTAAGTAATTCCGGTAAGGATTTAAGCTGCCCTGTCAGGCAGGACTTAAACAAAGCCCGGCTTATGGCGGAACTTTGACTGACAACAAAACTACATAAGGTCTGGCTCTGGTTATTTTGTTGTACTGAGGCCATAAAACTTAACCCCAGCTGGCGCTCGGACGCTTGGGTGATAGCCTCTGCCAAAGCCTGACGTTTTTGGCCATACGAAGTTAACCAGTTTTGGCTGCGCTTTAAAACGGCTTGCAAAGGTGCGGGTAAAGTCACCAGATCTTGCAATTTCAGGCCAGCTGCATCCAGTTTTTTTAATAATTGCGATTGTTCAATAACCTGCTGTGCCCATTGCTCCAACTGTTGTTGTAGGGTTTGCCGAACCTCAGTGGTCAGTTTATTCAGTTCAGGGGTCAGTAAGGTGCTGAGTTTTTGTTGCAGTTCAGGCTGAGCCGTCAAGGATGCCACCAGCTTGTTGATCAGTTGAGGTGAATCAGCCTGCCATGGATCAAAATGTTTGCTCAGCAGATCAGTGATTTGTAACTGCAGGTAATTTTGCAGCTCTGCATTCACATCTTCTGGTTCAGTTAAATTAAACAGCAAAGCGCTCAGTTGAACCAGCAGCGGGTTCTCTGCTGTACTCAGGCTGGTTTTAACTTTTTCCTGCAACAGCGCATAAGGGTTTGCCAGTTGTTTTAGCTGCTCTAGCAATGGCTCCGGATCTGTGGTTTCGGTCAGTAATTTTTCGGCCAGCTGTTCAGCACCTGTTACTTGAAGGCTTCCACCTAAAGTTAAACCCGCTTGTTTTTCGTGTGCCTTGGTTCTGGTTAATTTTACTTCTAATTCTGTCGCATTGAGTCTGGTCAGGATCAGTTCAAAAGCCCCGGACAATAACAAACTACTGCTCAGTGTGGCCGCTACGTTGAGCTGAACACCGGGAGCATTTGCATCAGCACCTGCTTTAGCAAAATTGCGGATCAACTGCTGGCCTACACTGAGTTCAGTTTTAGCTTCTACGCTGCCAGCCAGCGTCAGGCTAATCCTCTGCGGTGCATAAGGCTCGTTTAACTGCTGCAGCGCCGAATCCAGATCTGCCCATGTGGGCAATGCACTGATAGCTTTGGGCAGAACCTGAATTAAATCCTCCTGCTCAGGTGCGGCAAAAAACAGATCATAACTGGCCTTTTTCTCACTTTTTGCGCTGAGGCCCCAACTACCATTGGCAAGAGGTACCGTGCCTGTACCAAAGTTTGTGCTGAGCACTCCATCCAGCCCCAATCGGACCAATGCCTGACTAAGGCGGATCTCTAACTGATGATCAGTGGCCGCATCCGCTTTGTTGTACACATCAAGTTCGGCCTGCACTGTGGCCTGGCCACTAAAGCTTAAAGGTACTGCTGCGTCTGTTTCCAGTGCTGTATCTTTTGTCAGCAGTTCCGTTTGATATTCCCATTCTGGCGTGAAATCTTTCAGAGGTTTCGAGAAATCCAGCAGCAAGTTCAGTAGTTTGTTTTCGTCTTGTGCTGTTAATTGTTTGCTGAGTAGCTGGTAACTGTTGTCGTATTCGGTCAGGTAAGCAGGCCAGTTGTCTGTGGCTGCGTAACTGATCAGGTGCCTTAATGCGGTCAAAGTGGAGTGATCAGGATGCTGCTGTTTTTCAGCTTTGATCACCTCGTCCAGTGTCAGGGCAAAAAACAGCCATTCTTTGGTTTGATCCATAGTGGACAGGGTTTGCGGCATGATTGCTCTCCTTTTGTCATGTGATAACCCCAAATTTTGAGTACAGCAGAGGGCAGCATAAAGCTGGGTTTAGTGTGTGTCTTTTTTGGGGATTGTCAAGTTGGGTACAATAAAGCCGGACAACTTTTGCTTAGTTTAAAAATCCTGCTTTACTGATTGTTGTCAAAATAAAGACAAGGACCAACGTCATGCCAGATCCGCTTGATATTCCCACTATTCAGACCACAGAAACTGAAGCTGTTTTCCATCTCGGACTCACCATGGCTGGCGCCATTTCTGCCGGCGCTTATACGGCAGGCGTATTTGATTGTCTGATCGCTGCTCTGGAGTTGTGGCGGCAAAAAGGTGGGCAAGCCAATGTGCCCAAACACAAAGTGGTGATCTCAGTGATGTCGGGGGCTTCGGCTGGCAGCATAGTAGGTGCAGTAGGGGTAGCTGCAGCTGCAGACAGTAAAACCGGGTTACAGCATGCACAAGTGCCGCAGGTTGGGCAGGTCAGTTACACCTTACCCATGCTGTATCAGGCCTGGGTTAGTTTGCCCGCATTTTTATCAGAAACGCAGCAGGCATTATTGGGCCTTGACGATTTAATGGCTAAGGCTCCTTTGGTATCAGTACTGAATTCAGCTGCACTGGCTGGTATTGTTGAGCAGTGTTTTGCCAATTATCAAAAAACGGCTGAGCTTAAAACGTATTTCAGTCAGTCGCTGCATTTGTTTTTTACCCACTCTAACTTGCGTGGTGTGGGTTATTCAGTGCCATTTACAACAGGTGGTCAACTCAAAACGGGTTATGCCATGACAAATCATGCCGACCGCACACACTTTGTTGTTACCGACCTGGGGTCTGCTGATGTGACTAGTGCATGGGCTGATCCTGACCCTGCCATTTTAATGCAATTGCAGTGGTTACAAACTGAAAAAATAACGGCCAAAGCTATCCTTGATCCCCGTCAGGATTATAAAGCCGGACCCTGGACCAAATTCGCCGGTGCGGCTTTGGCATCCGGGTCTTTTCCTGCGGTGCTGGCAGCCCGTTATGTCAGCGTCAATACCTTAGGCCATTATGTGGCCCGGCAGTGGCCTTTGCAGTTTCCCGATCCGTACAGGGCGAAGTATAACTTCCGTTTAATGCCACAGCTGTCATCGCAGGTGATCAGTCCGGCAAAACTGACAGAGCTTTTTACTGAAAAAAATACCGCCATTCTGATGGCCGATCCGGCCGCTGCTGTCACTTTGCCTTACATAGCGGTAGACGGTGGTATGTTTAATAACGAACCTTTTGAATTAACCCGCTTTAGTTTGATGAAAAACCCGCCAAAGCCAAACCCAAGGGATGAAGAATCAGCGGCTTTAGTCGACAGGGCTGTCGTGATGATTGACCCTTTCCCACCACAACATGCACAAGACGCGAAAGAGGCGATTGATGGGGCACCCAACGAGCCTTTTGCAGATACTTTGCTGCTGAAGGTCATCATGGCATTAGTGCCAGCCTTTCTGAATCAATCCAGATGTAAATTTGATGAACTGGTGGCCGCTTATGACGAACAGGTGTACAGCCGTTATCTGATTGCTCCTGTGCGTAAAAATGCCGCTGAACAAGATGAGAAGTATGCTTTGGCTTCAGGTTTAGTGGGCGGTTTTGGTGGTTTTTTAGCAGAGGCCTTTCGCGCTCATGATTATCAGTTGGGGCGGCTGAATTGTTATCGCTTTTTAAAGCATCACTTTAGTTTGCCTGCAGATTATCAGGTGGTTCGTAAAGGGTACGCTCAATGCGGCGGAGAGGGGTTTTACACTGATCTAACCGAAAAAGAACTGCAGATTATCCCCATCTTTAGTGACTTTCCTGAACCTAGGCAGCCGGACTGGCCTTTAGCTGGGCCAACTGAACTCAATGTGCTGGTTGATGCTGCGGCAAAAAGAGCTGACTTACTGATACCCGCTTTGACGAAAGAGTTGGATTTGAACTGGCGTCAGAAACTAGCCGCTACTTTGGCCTGGAAATTCTGGGGTAAGAAAAAATTAAAAACAGCTCTGTATAAGCTGTTAGAAACCGATCTGAAAAAGAGAAAGCAGTGGAGATCGTCTTCATCAGGTTGACTGGCAAAAGCTTTGACGCCCTTTTCACTTTTGTTTTGTCAGGCTATTCAAAATTGCATGACAACGGAGTAACAAAAGATGAAATCAACACCATGTAGAAACAGGCTCTGGCTGCTGGCCGTTATATCGCTATTTGGTGCAGTTCAGGCTGAAGAGCTTGTACAGAAACCTAAAGTGTTATTAGTGGCCAGCAGTTATGGCGTGGCTGATGACCCGAAAAAGCCAGGGTTGGAGTTTGATGAATATGCCATGGCTTACCAACTGCTAAGCCCACAAGTTCAGCTTGAACTTGCCAGCCCCAAAGGCGGCAAAGTGGAAGTAGGTAAATACAACAAATCTAAAGTTTACAACACCGCAGTACAGGCTGATCCAACAGCTATGCAGTGGTTGGCTGGCAGTAAAAAAATAACGGAAGTGAAAGCTGAAGACTATCAGGCTGTGCTGGTGCTGGGGGGCAAAGGCGCCATGTTTGATTTAGCCGATCATCTGCCTCTACAGCAATTACTGGCGGATATGGCGGTGCAGCAGAAGGTGATAGCTGCAGTGTGTCATGGCCCTGCGGCTTTAATTCATGTGAAGAACAAAGATGGTTCGCTGTTGCTGCAAGGCAAAAAAGTAGCGGGTTTCAGCAACCAGGAAGAAAGCATGTTTGCCAAAGAAATGCTGCCGCTTTATCCGTTTTTATTGCAGGATGGTTTAACCAAAGCCGGAGCTTTATATCAACAAGCTGGCCCTATGCTGCCGTTAACTGTGCAGGATGGCAAACTGATCACAGGCCAGAACCCCTACTCAACTCCGGCTCTGATTGATGCGATATTAACTCAGTTAGCACTGAAAACGGCACAGCGTCAGTCTTATCCGGATGAACGGGCTGTTAGTTTAATTCAGCAGTTTTTAGCAGGTCAGCCTGTACCACAACCACTGGATGAAAAGCGGGTAGATATTCCGTTGATGGCGGCTTGGGGTTATTACGCTCTGCAATTTGCCACAGCCGAACCAGAGCGTCAGCAAGCAGTGCAAGTGATGGAAATGGTGAGCGGCCGCTTTACTGATCCGCAGTTTTTAATGGCATTGGCACAAGGTCAGCTACAATTGGGCAATACAACCCGAGCTGTTGAACTGGCAAAAGCTGTGCTAAAACAGCAGCCAGACTCCAAAGCAGCAGAAGAGTTGCTGATCAAAACGAAGGGATAAGTTGAAAAACCATAGCCAACCAGGCCTGCGTATTCTGCTGGTGGAAGATCAGCAGGCGTTGGCCTGCAATATCATCGATTATCTGACTTCGGCCGGGCACCATCTGGATTATGCCGCTACTGGCGCTTTGGCCTTGCAGCTGGCGAAACAGCATAGCTACGATTTAGTGCTGTTGGATCTGATGTTGCCGGATGTGGATGGCAGGCAGCTGTGTGTGCAGTTACGGCAGTTCTGGCTAAAAGCTGTGCCCGTACTGATGCTGACCGCTTTGGATAGTCTGGATGATAAGTTGCAGGGTTTTGCTGCCGGTGCTGACGATTACCTGACCAAACCTTTTGAGCTGGCTGAATTGGCGGTGCGTTGTTTGGCTTTAAGCCGTCGTCATTTATTAAGCGTCGACCCGCAATTACAGCTGGGGCCTTTAGTGATAGACAGATCGCAACAACAAGCCAGCCGTGCAGGACTGCATCTGGATTTACATCCGCTGGGTTACCGTATTTTAGTAGTGCTGGCTGAAGCTTATCCGGCTTTGGTCAGCCGCTCTGATTTAAGTTATCAGCTATGGGGCGATGAACCGCCAGACTCTGATGCACTGCGGGCCCATATCTACTTGCTGCGCCAGCAACTGGATAAACCTTTTGCGGACAGTATGTTGCATACAGTCTATGGCATAGGTTTTAAGCTGGTCGTGCCGCAGGGGCCTCATCAATGAATAAACCAGCCCGGAGTTTAGGTCAGCGTATTATTTGGGCTTTTGTTATTCTGGCTCTGCTTTGTGCCTCTTTATTCAGCTTTTTTAATGTGGTTTTTGTTTATACGGTGGAAGACCAGTTTTTTCGTCATCAGTTAATGGACGAAGAAAAGTACCAGCTGCAACAGCCGCATTTATCAGCACCACAATCTCCGGCTATTCAAATTTACCTTCAAACTAAGGATTTACCTGCAGACCTGCTGCAGGCACTTGAACCCGCCACTCAACGCACTGAATACAGTGGTTTGGATGGTCGGCATTATCACCTCCGTCGTGTCGTTCATCCTGCAGCAAAAGAGCCAGTCTGGCTGGTGGCGGAAGTCAGTCAGCAACTGGTAGTGCGGCCTATTCGTGATGAAATGTTTTTATTTTATGGCATCAGCACTTTAGTGATGTTACTGCTGGCCGCTGCTTTGGGTTTTGTTTTAGCGCGCCGTGCAACACGGCCTTTAACTCAACTGGCAGAGCTGGTGCAAAACGATCAGTTGAGCCCGGGTTTTTCTAAAGTTTTTCCGGCCAATGAAATAGGCGTATTGGCGGAAGCTTTAGAGCAAAACTGGCAAAGAGTGCAGGCCTTTATTGCACGGGAACAAGCCTTTAGCCGCGATGCCAGCCACGAACTGCGTACCCCACTGGCGGTGATCCAAAGCAGTTGTGAGTTGTTGCTTGCTCAGATGTCCACACAAGCATGGCCAGCAGAGCAGCAACAGCGACTGGAACAAATTCAGCACAGCAGCAGGCAAATGAACCAGCTGATCAGCACCTTGCTGGCTATGTCACGCGAGCAGCATCTGGGGAAAATGGAAAGCATCAAACTGGCCGCTTTGCTGGAGCAACTGGTTTTAAACTTATCACCCCTGCTGGACGGTAAACACATCGAACTTGAGCTGCAGGTGGAACCTGATTTGCAGCTGCAGCTAAACCCTGTACTGCTGCAGATGGTGCTGACCAACTTATTGCAGAATGCTTTTTTACATGGTGCCCCCGGTACTGTGCATATCAGCGCCGACTCGCTGGGTTTGGTTATCAGTAACCCGTTGCAAGCCGAAGATGCGCCCACTGAGTTAACCGCTTTATTTGCCAAAGGCCGCCAAAGTAGCGGCTATGGCTTGGGGCTGGGCATAGTGCAACGGCTCTGTCAGCAAACAGGGCTGGAGCTGCAGTTAAACCGTTCAGAGCAACAACTGATAGTTAGGCTAATTTGGCCGCAACTTTGACGCCCCCTTCACACTTCTTCCGACATGATACTGGGAGTTCATTAACCGGATCTTTCTTATGTATCGACTATTTTATCTGCTCAAACAAACTGCATTTACCTTGTTCGCTGTGCTGTCATTGTGCTCCCTGGTATTGGTTGGTTGTGTCAGCTGGCCTTTGCCAGAAGCACCAGGCCCCGCCAGCATAGCTCCGTTGCTGCTGGATAATGTCAGTATTGTGGATGTAGAAACAGGCCAAATTCATCCACATCAGGCGGTATGGATTGATAAAGGCAGAATTAGCAAAATTACGGCTTCAGATGGCATGGAAACAGAGAACAGCGCGGCGGTTCGTACTGAATTTATGGCCGATGGGCGGCTTAAAGTGCATGCAGCAGGGCGTTTTTTAATGCCAGGCCTGACCGATATGCACACCCATTCCTTACAGATTTCTCCTCAACTGCATCATCCGTTATGGATAGCAGCTGGTGTCACTGCAGTGCGGGATTTATCAGGTTGTATGCTGGAGCCAGATAGTTTTCAGGCCTGTACAGCAGACCGAAAACGCTGGCAAAAACAAGTGATAGCAGGGCACAGAACCAGCCCGAACTATTGGTTACACAGCAGTTATCAGCTTAATGGTGGCCCGGAAGTACCGGCTGATTATCCTGCTTTTTTTAAGCTGCAATCTGCTGTCGATGCCAAAGCTTTGGTTGAATATTATCAGGCGCAAGGCACTGATTTTATAAAAGTGTATGAACAACTCAGTGTTCAGCAATACCAGTGGTTAGTTGCTGCAGCCAAAGATACTGGTATGGCGCTGGCAGGGCATCAACCCTGGTTGGTGCCTTTTCAGCACATGTTAGATGCAAATCAAGGTAGCGTAGAGCATGGCCGGGTCTTTATTTTTGAATGTGCCGATGCCATTAAAGCCTATAAACAACAGCCACTCACCCAGAGTTTTCAGCCAGAGCAATGGCGTGAACTGCTGCAAAGCCAAAACCCGGAGTTGTGCCAGCAACTGATGCAACAAATGGCGTTATCCAACACCTGGTGGAGCCCTACCTTATTAACCCTGCAATTGGGTGCTAAAGCAGGTGATACCGAATTTCGTCAGGACAGCAGACTGAAGTTTGTGCCTTATTTACTGCAATTACTCTGGCAGGGCGATGCAGATGGCATGTTGGAAAAAGCCCACGACAACAAAGGACTGAATGTGCATAAAGACCTGCTGTCTTTGGCGCAGCAGCAATTAAAACAAGCGCAGCAAGCAGGCGTAAAGATTCTGGCTGGCACAGATACCCCAGACTCTTTTGTCTTTGCAGGCTCAGGCTTACACGACGAGCTGGCGTTGTACCAGCAGGCAGGTTTAACCCCTTTAGAAGCCATTCAAACCGCTACTATTAATCCCGCCATTTTTGCTGGCATGGCAGCACAAACAGGTTCAATTGCTGTGGGTAAAACCGCCGATTTGATATTGCTGAATCATAACCCTTTGCTGAATTTAGCCAGTATGCGCCAACCTGAAGCCGTAGTGCTGGCAGGGCACTGGTATCCAAAGGTTTTGCTGCTGCAACTAGAAGGTTTTGCTGAAGATCAGGCGAACAGCATCAGGCTAAACCTGCATTTGCTGTGGGACGCACTGATGAGTGCACCTATGCGTCAGCAATTTGCGGATTAGGCTATTCAAAGGTCCTGCATAAAGCGGGGCCTGATTCCTGCCTAACCGATAAGATAGTTTGCTTGCCCACCTTCGGTCGAGGTAAAAAAACCTGTCACGCCCACCCACTCTGGATGGGTGGCGCTACTGACAATCCCAAACTGGCTTTTTGCGATACCTTTTTCAAAGGTACCATCGTGTTTTAGCGTTAACTTACAAGGCGTATCGCCAATAGTGCCGCTAATAAATTCGAAGCCGTTAAAGCAGGCATCGCCTGTCGTTTCATAGCTCAGTTGGTATTGTACTTCGCTGCTGCCGGTTATATCGCCGCTGTACGTCTGGCTGACCAGCGCTTTGCTCAGTTTTGCTCCGTCATCAAAGGATTTGTTGATTGATTCTTTCCAGTCGGTAATTTGAAATGAGCCCTTGAGTTGCTTCACTTTCTGTTCCTGTCTTGCTGAATAAAAGTGATTTAACAGTATCATGCTGCTGATCTGCGGTATTGTAAAAACACGTCATTCAGACAGGTTAATGCGGACAGGGTGTTGAAAAGTAATCACAATAAAATCTCCGGTGTGCTTCACCAACGCCAAAGTGCTGAGCGCTATCAGCTACGCCGATATTTTCCAGATGCGGCGCTGGCTGAATTAATTGAACAGTTTTGGTTGGTTGATTGGGACTTGCGTGGTCAAGCTGCTCATGTGCAACAAAACTTACCCGACCCTAATTTCCACCTCTTTGTCAGCAACGGCAAGGTCACCATGCTTGGGCCTGTCAGCAAAAGTTATAGCTATGAAATGCAGGGCAAAGGGCAAATTATTGGCGTTAAATTTGTGTTGGGCGCATTAGCAGAAAAGCTGAATTTCAAGCCTGCCGACTTCATAGATCGACAAGTTGATGTACAGCAGATGTTTAATCTGGATACCAGCAGGCTGCTGTCGGAGTTATCTGCGGCGAACTCAGACCCACAAATAGTGGCCATACTTCACTCCTGCTTTCAGCCCTTTGCTATTCAACCTTCTTTGCAACGAACAAGAGTACGGCAACTGGTGGATATGATTAAACAGCAATCTGATATTACCCGTGTTGAGTTGTTGTCTGAGCGCAGCGAAATTCCGATTCGGGCCATACAGCGTTGTTTCCGCCAGTATTTAGGCATAAACCCAAAATGGCTGATCCGGAAATACCGTTTGCATCAGGCGTTGGAGCTATTGGAGCAGCAGTCAGTGGAGATTGCTGATCTGGTAGAGGCTTTGGGTTATACCGATCAGTCGCATTTAATTCGAGACTTTAAAGAGTTTCTGGGTGTGACTCCAACAGCCTATAAGTTGCATCCCTGAAGCTGCAGGCAAAACAGATAAAATCCGCTACCATAACGGCAGTTTTTACCGGATGAGACAACAAAGTGATTGGATTAGGGGATCAAAACGCCAGCTTTCGGGTTTATGTGGAAAACAGACCCAAAATGCCACAGTACCAGCAGTTATTTGACTGCGAAGCGATGCAAGCAGGCGATATCAACCTGATTTATCAGCACTGCGGTAATGGCTGGCGCAAGCTGTTTAATGTCTACGCCAAACTGCTGTGCGCTTTGGACCCGAAGTTATTTACCTTCCCGACTCAGGCGGCCAGCTGGCAGTTGTATCGGGATCAGTTTTTGCTGCAACAAGCTTCAGACACAGCCCTGTTATTCGATATGCCACAGCTAAACCCTGCCGAGAACATCATTCATTTAATAGCAGGCCGCACCCATGCGAAGCAATTGATTGAGCGTGGTTTAGCTTGTCAGTTGCATTGGCTGAATGAAGAGTTTGCGATAGACCCCATAAACAAAGTGTTGGTGACGCCTTATTTTGATTACCGTCAGTTGAGCAATGAAAAAATTAAGTTTACGGCCGGATTGCTACATTCATTGCGAACATAATCAGCTTGCCACTGTCATAAAACGCTGAATTTCTGCTGGGTAACAACACTGTTGCCACGTTATGATGGTGCATAACATATTGTCATGACTTCTTTTAATTCTCAGGATTGTTGTATGAGCTCAGCTGTTTCTTTGCCCACTGATTTAGTCCCTGCTGAACTGGCCGTATTGGCTGTCACTGCTTTGTGGGACAACTACATCAGCCAAACCCAGTTACTGCAAATTCTGATTTTAACGGGCACCAAAGCTCAGGATGGCATGGCTTTTTCGCAGCCTAAAATAAAAATGCTGCTGAACCAACTGCTGCACAGGGATTTGATCATGCATCCTGAAGGCCGGGGTTATGCGCTAAACGACTTAAAAATGCCTGACTTGCGATGGCTAATCATTCAGCAATTGGATCAGCAACATCAGTTGCAGCTGTTTATTCAGAGTACCAGGCAGTATCTGACTAAGTTAGGTGAATACCGCACCTGGGGTTTTCATGCTGCTGCTTTTTGTCGCAGAGAAATCTTTTTTGCAGCCTTAACAGGCAATCAACAAGACTTGCTGTACTGGCAGGAAAAATACCACAGCACCGATAGCTCCGACGCCGAGACTGTGGCGGCAGCATTTTTTCAAGATCCCATTGGTGCCGTATTTTTTGCCCGCATTGACCCTATAGTGCAGCAAATGCTATTGCATGAAGAATTAGCACACAACAACCTGTTTCTGACCGATTGCTCTGCTTTGTATCAGTACTGCTGCGCTTTGCAGGACTCCGCTGGTCAGGTGGCTTTCCTTGCACCACATTTAGCTATTCAGGCTTTGTTGCGGGGCGACTTTGTCCGGGTGATGCTGTTGCTGAATATGCACCCGGATCTCTGTTTACCTGCCCGTTTTGCCATGGCGGCAATGGAAGGCAACTTTGATGCGGCCATGCTGATTGCTGAGCAGCATCTGAAAAATGTAAAGAAACAGCTCAGCAAACGCAAAGTCTTTATGCATGGCTTTTCCGGTTTGATCTACCTGCTGTTATTGCTGGGCAAAAACTCTGCAGCAAGCCTGAAGCTGGCTCGTGAACATCTGGACATGGGTGTGCAGGATGGTTATTACCTGAGTTATCCACTGTTATTGCCTTTGGTTGAGCATCTGACCACTGGTACACCTTTAATGCCAGCAGAAGAAGCGCCTTATCATTTGCTGCAATTTGATATGGATTTGTTATTTACCGCTTATGGCCTGTATTGGCGCGATGCTCCGGCGACCGACATATTGCAGGAACATTTAATGCAGATGCGCCAGCAGATGCAAGACTATGGTTACCTTTGGTTGGTGGCCGAGCTGGATCAGTTACTGACGAAGCAATTTGATGCAGAGCCGCTGCTACCCGGCTGGCATAAGAAGCATAAGATGATACCGCTGCTGGATGCGATGAAACGGGAAGAAAGCTGGATGGTGGCGTTAAAAGCCTTAATGCAGCTGAATTCGGCAACAGCAACAGTGACTAAAGGCAAAGAAGAGCGTATTGCCTGGTGTTTTACTGAAACAGGGCAAAGTTTAAAAATTGAACCTAAAGAACAAAAACTCAGTGCGGCAGGGCGTTGGAGTAAAGGCAAGCCTATCGCCTTAAAGCGCCTGATGCGGGAGCAGGAAAGCGTATCGGCTTTAACCCCCCAGGATAAACAAGTGGCCGCCTGTATCCGGCGTTATGAGCAATATTACGGCGGCAGCACTTATGAACTGGATATGGCTTCAGCTTTGGTCGCTTTAATTGGTCATCCTGCTTTGTGCTGGGCTGATGCCCCGGACAGCAAACTGGAGGTTGCCAAAGGCGACGTAGTGCTGCAGTTAAAAGAAAAAGCCGGGCAAATCAATTTGCAGCTGGAACCTAAGGTCCGTTCCGATCAATCCGTGGTTTGGCGTAAAGAAACGCCGACTAAAATTACCGTCTACAGTCTGACACCTGCAGTTAAACAAGTGGCGGCTATAGTGGCGAACGGTTTAAAAGTTCCAGTGAAAGCAAAGGCTCAACTGGTTGAGGCTATTTCGGCTATAGCACCAGTGCTGAGCGTGCACTCTGATTTACCCGAACTCTCCGCGGCTTTACCTGAAGTGCCAGCCGACAGTTGTTTATACGCCCATTTATTGCCTTACAGTCAGGGCTTACGGCTGCAAATTTCAGTGCGGCCTCTGGCCGATGGCAGCTGGTTTACTCCGGGCCAGGGCAGTGCCACTTTAGTCGGCGAATACAATGGCAAAGCTGTGCAGACCAGCCGTAACTTAAAGCAGGAAAAAGCCAGTTTTAAGAAGTTACTGCAGGCTTGCACTGCTATTGAAACGGCAGAGCAGGACGGTGAACAGTGGTTATTTGCCGAACCAGAACATAGCCTGGAGCTGTTAACTCAGTTAAAAGCTTTGCCTGAAACCGACCTGCAAATGGTATGGCCTGAAGGCGAAAAATTCCGTGTTAAAGCCAGCAGAACCCTGAAAGAATTCAGCTTAAGCATTAAAAAACAAGGCGACTGGTTTATTGCCGATGGTGAAATTCAGCTGGATGACAACAAAGTGATAGCGCTGAAAGAACTGCTGCAGATGGTGGCTACCACATCAGGCCGTTTTTTGAAGTTGTCCGACACTGACTATCTGGCCTTAACCGACAGTTTGCGTAAACGCCTGGCTGAACTTGGGGCTTTAGGTGAACAAAGCAAAACCGGTTTACGTTTTAATCACCTGACCTTGCCCGCTTTAAGCGAACTGACAGCGGAAGTGGGCAACTTAAAAACCGACAAAGCCTGGAAAGAACAGCTGAATAAGTTTGAAGCTTTGGGCGATTTTGAGCCAGCTTTGCCTTCCACCTTGCAAACTGAATTACGGGATTATCAGCTACAGGGCTATCAATGGCTGGCCCGTTTAGCTCAGTGGGGCGTAGGTGCTTGTCTGGCTGACGATATGGGCCTGGGGAAAACAGTACAAACTCTGGCGCTGTTGTTACAACGGGCGCCACAAGGCCCGGCTTTAGTGGTGGCTCCGGTTTCCGTGGCGATGAACTGGCAGGCTGAAGTATTACGTTTTGCGCCTACGCTGAATGTGCGCTTGTATCAGCAAAACCGTTCGCTGCAAGATTTAGGCGCTTTTGATCTGGTGATCGCCAGTTATGGCATGTTGCAGTCGGATTCTGAGTTGTTTCAGGCGCAGCTTTGGCATACGCTGGTGCTGGACGAAGCTCAGGCCATTAAAAACGAACAAACCAAACGTAGTCAGGCCGCTATGGCGTTGCAGGCTGATTTTCGCATGATAGCCACTGGTACTCCGGTGGAGAACCACTTAGGCGAATTATGGAATTTATTCCGTTTTATCAACCCTGGCCTGTTGGGCTCTAAAGATCAGTTTAACCAGCGTTTTAGCAGCCCGATAGAAAATGGCGACAAAGCAGCCCGGCTGCATCTGAAAAAACTAATCCAGCCTTTTATCTTACGCCGCACCAAAACTCAGGTGCTGAGCGAACTGCCGTCCCGTACTGAAATTACTCTGCAAGTGGAGTTAAGCGACGACGAACGGCATTATTACGAAGCCTTGCGCCAACAAGCTATTGAAAATGTAGAGCTGGTGGCGGCTGATAAAGGCAATGCCATGCAGGTACTGGCAGAAATTACCAAACTGCGGCGTTTCTGTTGCCATCCGCAGCTGGTAGCACCCAACAGCGGCATGACAGGCAGCAAGCTGGCGGTGTTCACCGACACTGTGGAAGAGCTGTTAGACAACAAACATAAGGTGCTGGTGTTCAGCCAGTTTGTGGATCACCTTGCGATAGTACGCACTGTGCTTGAGCAAAAACAGATTAGTTACCAGTATCTGGATGGCAGCACCCCGGCGCTTGAGCGCAAAAAGCGGGTAGATGCTTTTCAGGCGGGCGAAGGCGATGTGTTTTTAATCAGTCTGAAAGCCGGTGGAACAGGTTTAAACCTGACAGCAGCAGACTATGTGATCCATCTTGACCCATGGTGGAACCCGGCAGTGGAAGATCAGGCCTCAGACCGCGCCCACCGTATGGGTCAAACCCGGCCTGTCACTATTTATCGGTTAGTGACGCAAAATACCATTGAAGAGAAAATCATTGCCTTACATGGCCAAAAACGTGATTTAGCTAATAGTTTGCTCGAAGGCGGTGACGTAGCGGCACGACTGGATACAGCGGCGCTATTGAAGTTATTAAAAGAACTGGATTGATAGCCCCGATAGCTGGAGTAAGCTTTGAACAGACGACGTTTTTTATATAGCCTGGCGGCAGTGCCTGTGGTGGTAGTGGCAGGTGTGGAACTGGCCAGCCGCCGTTTTACGCCGGAGCCCGATCTGTTACTGGCAAAGCTGCTCTCATTTAAAGGCCAACAGCTACGCAGCAGCGGTAGCTGGAGCCCGACTATGGTATTTCAGCATCTGGCGCAAAGTGTGATGGGATCGGTGACTGGTTATCCTGAACATAAAGCGGCCTGGTTTCGCCACACAGTAGGACCACTGGCGCTCAAAGTATTTAAAACCGCAGGTGCCATGCAGCACCCACTTGACGAAGCCATTCCCGGCATGCCTGAACTGGACGCAAACTTGTCAGTGGAAACCGCTTTAGAGCAACTGATTAGCGCCATTCAGTTATTCCGGCAAAGCACCAGACTGCAACCCCACTTCGCCTACGGCAACTTAAACCACAACGACTTTATGGCCGCCCACCAACTGCATATAGAACAACATTTAACTCAGATTGAGGTGGGGTAAGTTGCCAGCAGAATCATTTGGGTTATGTGAAAAATTTAACGACTCAACACTAAGATTTGTTATGAAAAATGAGTTGAACCTGGCAAAGTAACTTTTATTGGAACATCCAAACAAAGGACTTGTAGCTTGGGAAAGTCAAAACTCTGGGATCGGCAACAGCTATTGGTGGCTTTTGATCTGTATTTTAGATTGCGGTTTGGTCAGTTTGACCATCGCAATTCAACAGTGATTTACTTTGCTAATTTGATTGGGCGGACTCCTTCGGCGCTGGCGATGAAGTTGTCTAATCTCGCTAGTTTAGACCCAGTGATTACTTCATCTGGACGATCAGGTTTAACTGGTGCTTCCACTGCAGATCGTACTATGTGGCTGGAAATGAAAACTGACTGGTTAGCTTTTTCTGAGCAAATGAATGCAGTTGTCTCCACATTAGGTGAGCCGTTACAAGATGTTATGCCAGATGTGCGTGAAGAGCCACTTGTTAGTTATCATGGTATGACTAAAGAGGTGATAACTAAGGTTCGTATCGGTCAGTCGTATTTTAGAACCGCAGTATTAAGTGCCTACAACAACCGTTGTTGTATCAGTGGTTTAGCTGTGCCCAAGTTACTGATAGCAAGTCATATAGTGCCTTGGAGTGAAGACCCTCAGAATCGTTTAAATCCAACCAATGGTTTAGCGTTGTCGGCTTTGCATGATAAAGCTTTTGATTTGGGGCTACTGACTATTGATGAAAGTTATCGTGTGGTTGTGTCGGGTAAAATCAATCACAAAAATGACCACTTCTTTGATTCGTCTATTAAAAGCTTTCATGGCAAAAGTATTTTTTTACCAGACAAGTCCAGTCCACAGGCCGATTTTTTGGCGATGCATAGAGAAACAATTTTTGAGAAGAGGTTTTAAGGTTAATAGCTAACTTCAGGGGAGTCAGTCTGAAATCATACGATCGATAAGCAATTTTCATTGCGCAGAGTATGACCGACGTACATGTCTAAGCATTCAGGAGTAAAAACATGGCAGCTATTAAAGTCGTTACCTGCAATGCTTGTGCTGATCATTACACAAAGCCGGTTTTTGCGAATTACTCAGAGGTTTTCACATTTTAATGCGCACATAAATGCAAAAGTTAACACTTTTATGCGCATAAAAATGTTTTCACATTTGTTTTTATCCGCATAAAAGTGTAGTGTTGGCACAAAATGACGGCAGTAAGGTGGGGCTATGGAGCGGGATTTATTAACAGCATTAATGAGCTGGAAACAGAAACCTGAGCGTAAGCCTTTGCTGATTGATGGTGCAAGGCAAACGGGTAAAACCTATTTGCTAAAAGAGTTATTTGGCCAACACTTTGCAAAGGTACTGCGGGTGGATTTTCTTGAGTCGCCGCAAATACAGGATGCCTTTTCCGGCTCGTTAACCCCCGGCGATATACTGAGTAATATCGAGCTGTTAACCGGTCAGCCGTTTAATATGGCAACTGACCTGCTGATCCTCGATGAAATTGGCGAATGCCCGCGAGCGGTGACGGCATTAAAGTACTTTGCCGAGCAAACCCCGCAGGCCTTTATTGCCGCCAGTGGCTCTAACATAGGTTTGCTGAATACCTTTCCGGTCGGCAAGGTTGAGCAATACAACTTAAGGCCGTTAACCTTCCGCGAGTTCTTATTAGCCTCTGGCGAGGCAGCGCTATTAAAAGCCTATGATGCCGGGCAAAACTCCGCTGCAGCACACACTAAACTGTTTGATAAGCTGACAGATTACTACTTTATCGGTGGTATGCCAGAGGCCATTAGCCTCTGGTTTGAACTGGCTGAGCAAAGCATGCTGGAGCGTGTAAAAGCCGTGGCACAGGTACATGCCGATTTGCTGGCCGGTTATGTGCGGGATTTTGGTAAATACTCCGGCAAGGTGGATGCCGGTTTAATCGAAGCTGTGTTCACTGCCGTACCGGCTCAGCTTGCGGCAGTATTGGATGAATCTGTTAAGCGCTTTAAGTTTAAACAGGTGCATGAGCGTAAATCCCGTTATCAGGAGTTAGAAAGCGGCATCATGTGGCTGGAGAAGTGCCGGCTGATCTTAAAAAACTATCCTGTAGAAGGCACACCACAAAGCCCGTTAGCTGCTTACAAAAAAGACAATATGGTCAAGCTGTTTCTGTTTGATGTTGGCTTACTTAACCATATGCTGGGTGTCAGCTATCTGGAAATAAAGCAGCAGAATTATGACTACAAGGGTTACATTGCAGAAAACTTTGTGCAGCAGGAGTTAGCTGCACTGGGCATCGATCCAACCTTTTCCTGGGGTGATGCCCGGGCGGAAATAGAGTTTATTCTGGCCGATAGCGCCGGCAATGTGATACCGCTGGAAGTAAAAAGTGGTAAACGCACCAGAGCCAGGTCACTGCAGTCTTATATTGAAAAATGTAATCCGGTCAAAACCATTAAACTGACCGGTACTCAGGGCTCATCGCCGCTGGAGCAGCAGCATATGGTTTATCCGCTTTACTACACAGCTAAGGCTGTGCGCAAACATCTGTTGTCGTAAAAATAAGGCGCGTTTAGCAGCCGCTGCATCAGCGGTTTAGTTGTGCCATGCCGCTATGGGAAAACTGGCTTGTGGCAAATGCAGCTTTTGTCTCAAATCGACAATGTCCTGAGCAGTAGTTCTGCAACTTGAAGCTACTTGGGTATAAATGGCAAAGATCCAAAATTGTTTGTTGCGGCTAAGCCAGTAATAAATCACCCTCAAACCGCTGGGTGTACGTTTTTACTGGTCTTATTGCATTAATCAAAAGCTAGGCGAGCGGAGCCAGCTTTTTGTTCAGTAGTTCCATACCTGCAAAAATGCTTGAAGCTACCGATGCGGGAAACAGGCCATTCAGTTGGTTATGAATATCGTCTTTTGCCTGCTCAATTGCCTGAGGTGTCTGATGGTAAACTTCCTGTAGTATCCCGCAGCTGTGCTCCTCTGTTAATCCGAGGTACTTACCAAAGGTGATCCAGTGGCGCAGCACAATTTGAAATATGTGGTAATGGTTGTTCTGTGACACCACAGCTATGGCTAATTTAGCGTCCTGTTTAGCCATTTGGTCTGCTTTCCTGCCAATAATGGGATGAGCTGACAAGATGTCGTAAAGGGGAGCTAACGAATAATTTCCGCCTTTCAGATGCTGTATTGAAAAGTTTTTTGCATGGCCATCTGTTGCTGCCATAATCCAAAAAATAACCAGTGTTTTGAAGAAAGTCCGACAATCTTCCGCTGCGTTTGCTCCTGCCCTTAAAAGCTCCATAATCTGCAGCGCAGATGGGCCACCATCCGCTTGATACTTTAACAATGAGTTCATTCCCAGAGCCTGGCACATATCTTCTTGTGGCAGACGGATAAGAGTTCCAGCTTGTTCTGAATAGATGCGATCAAAGCGCTCAACAACCAAGGCTTTTACTTCGCCATTTTTCTTGCCGAAAAACATTGGGAAACAATGCGCCACCGGAATGCCATAGGCGTTAACAATGCGAGAGCATAACCACTCATTTTCTACAGAAGATGACATGTCCGCACGCATATTTCCGACCAGACCAAGAGGCAGTTTAAGGATCCGGGTTGTTGGTGTTGAGCCTGTTGGCAACCACCACTGATTATCAAAGTACAGGAGCGCATTTTTCTCCTGCGCACCGGCTATCGACAAACGAAGTTCACCACCTGCTTGTTGTATATTCATTGCTGTTGACGACGTGGTATTTCTTAATATTTGAGCAATATCTTCGTCATCAAGTAACAGGCCTTCAATGGCAGGTAATCCGGCAGATGTTTCACCTTCAGGAAGTAATTGGATTGCCCCCACGCAATCACGTCCAACAGCAGCCAATAGTTCAGGCGCTGTGGTTCCGGTTGCTTGAAACTTTGTAGCTAAGCGCCTGCGAATGGTGTCAGCATCGGGTAGCAAATTATCGAAATAATTAAGGACCCTATCTCCTTTTAATACAGGATTTCCAGGTGACATTGGCAGTGATAAAGACAGTGCTCTGGCAAATTCATTTTCATACCAGCTTTCGTCGTATTGAAAAGAGTTCTTAGCAGGATGCCAGTGCCCTACCAGTTCACCATTCATCCACACGCCTAAGTTTGCAACCTGTCTTTTAGCCATTTACCACTCTCCCTTTTTGCCGGTAGGAGTTTTGATCAGGGTGGGCGTTTTTTCCTTTGAGTGCGGGTTGGGTGATTGAAGATCTGTATCTGCAGTTTTACTTGCCCGAGGATTTGGCTTGTACAGGTTTTCCGATCCTGATAATTCTCTGATTTGTGATTTTGATTCTGGTTTTTTATTTTCCCGGACAACCAAAGAGGCATTAAAGACCTGGAGAATTTTCATCATTCTCTCAACACTGACGATTTCCGGGGAAGCTTCCAGTCGCTGATAACCTTGCTGAGTTAAGCCAAGCAATTCCCCTGCGGCTTTTTGTGTTAAACCTGCACTTTTACGCAGGCCTATGATGTACTGCCTTAATTGCTGAATGGTTTGTACTTGATAGTCCATAGGGTCAGGCTCACAACGAAAACATTGTAAAATTATAGTACAACGATTGTGTTGTTAACTGCAATAACACCATTTTCGTTGTTTTTATTATGGTGGAAGCAAAAAAACGCCCGCACTTTGAGGGCAGGCGTTTCTGGAGTTGAACAGCAGTTGGGAATTTACATCCCCAACAGTGGCTTCAAATAATGCCCTGTATAGGACTTCTCATAAGCAGCCACTTGTTCTGGTGTGCCTGCGATAAGGATTTCACCGCCGCCGCTGCCGCCTTCCGGGCCTAAGTCGACTACCCAGTCTGCGGTTTTGATCACGTCGAGGTTGTGTTCAATCACCACTATGGTGTTGCCAGCGTCGCGAAGTTTATGCAGTACGTTCAGCAGTTGCTGAATATCAAAGAAGTGCAGGCCTGTGGTGGGCTCGTCGAGTATATACAGGGTTTTGCCTGTATCTCGTTTACTTAGTTCGCGTGCCAGTTTTACCCGCTGGGCTTCACCACCCGACAAGGTAGTGGCTGACTGACCGAGGCGGATATAAGTTAAACCTACGTCCATCAGGGTGCGTAATTTACGGGCTATGGCCGGAATGCTTTCGAAAAATTCGTGAGCGTCTTCCACTGTCATTTCCAGCACTTCGTGAATGTTTTTGCCTTTGTATTTTACTTCCAGCGTTTCGCGGTTGTAGCGTTTGCCTTTACAGACATCACATGGCACGTACACATCTGGCAGGAAGTGCATTTCTACCTTGATCATGCCGTCGCCCTGACAAGCTTCACAGCGGCCGCCTTTGACGTTAAAGCTAAAGCGGCCGACCTGATAACCACGGGAACGCGATTCCTGAGTACCGGCGAATAAATCCCGCACTGCAGTGAAAATACCCGTATAGGTGGCGGGGTTCGAGCGTGGTGTGCGGCCTATCGGGCTTTGGTCTATATCGACACATTTGTCAAAATGTTCCATGCCTTCAATAGCTTTGTGCGCTGCAGGTTCGTTGCCTTCACCTTTGTTCAGCACACGGTGGGCTACCCGGAACAAGGTGTCGTTAATTAAAGTGGATTTACCAGAACCCGATACCCCTGTGATACAGGTCATCACGCCAAATGGAATTTCTAAATCGACGTTTTTCAGGTTATTGCCTGTGGCGCCTAACACCCGCAATTCTTTGCCTTTTTTACCTTCGTGGCGCTTATCTGGCACAGCTATTTTACGCACGCCGGACAAATACTGGCCTGTTAACGACTCTGGGGTATTTTTAATATCTTCCAGGCTGCCTTGCGCCACAATATAACCACCATGCACACCGGCACCAGGACCAATGTCGATAATATGGTCGGCGGCGCGCACTGCGTCTTCGTCGTGTTCTACCACTATGACGGTGTTACCTAAGTCACGTAAATGCGTCAGGGTGCCTAATAAACGGTCGTTATCGCGTTGGTGTAACCCTATCGAGGGTTCGTCCAGCACATACATCACACCTACTAAACCTGCGCCAATCTGGCTGGCTAAACGAATGCGCTGAGCTTCGCCACCGGATAAGGTTTCGGCACTGCGTGACAGATTCAGGTAGTTCAGGCCCACGTTAACTAAAAACATCAGCCGGTCCTGAATTTCTTTCAGAATTTTTTCAGCGATCTGAGCTTTCTGGCCCATTAAGGTGAGCTGGCGGAAAAACTCTAAACAGTCCCCAATCGACAGTTCCACTACTTCTGGCAACGTGGTTTTGCCAATAAAGACATGGCGGGCTTCTTCGCGTAAACGTGAGCCATCACAACTTGGGCAACACTGCGAGGCTAAATACTTGGCCAGCTCTTCCCGTACTGCATTGGATTCGGTTTCGTGATAACGCCGCTCCATATTTGGCAAAATACCTTCAAACGGATGCTTACGTTTAATGATATCGCCACGGTCGTTCAGGTATTTAAACTCAATATCTGTTTTGCCTGTGCCGTTTAAAATCACCTGTTGATGCTGTTTGCTTAAGCTGGCAAAAGGTACTTCCAGCTCAAAACCATAATGGTCGGCTAAGGATTTCAGCATCTGGAAATAATAGAAGTTACGTTTATCCCAGCCACGAATAGCGCCGCCGGATAAACTCAGCTCGTCGCTGACTATCACTTTGTGGGCATCAAAATACTGTTTTACGCCCAAGCCATCACAGCTTTGGCAGGCACCTGCCGGGTTGTTAAAGGAAAACAACCGTGGTTCCAGCTCGGCCATTGAATAACCACAGGTTGGGCAGGCAAAGTTGGCAGAGAAAATCAGCTCAGGCGCTTTTTCATCATCCATAGACGCGACTTTGGCGATACCACCGGACAGCTCAAGCGCGGTTTCAAAACTTTCGGCTAATCGCTGTTTAATATCGTCACGCACTTTAATCCGGTCGATCACCACTTCAATGGTGTGTTTTTTGTGTAAATCCAGCTTGGGTGGATCCGACAAATCACAAATTTCACCATTAATACGGGCGCGGATATAACCCTGAGCGGCCAAGGTTTCCAGCGTTTTAACGTGTTCACCTTTACGTTCCTGCACCACAGGCGCTAAAACCATCAGCTTGGTGCCTTCAGGAAAGGCCACTACTTTATCCACCATTTCACTGACCGTCTGGGCAGTTAAAGGTAAATCGTGGGTAGGGCAACGGGGTTCGCCAACACGGGCAAATAATAAACGCAGGTAGTCGTAAATTTCAGTGATAGTGCCCACAGTGGAACGTGGGTTATGCGAAGTCGACTTTTGTTCAATAGAAATAGCCGGGGATAAACCTTCGATATGATCCACATCGGGTTTTTCCATCAGGCTTAAAAACTGCCGCGCATAGGCCGACAAAGACTCAACATAACGGCGCTGACCTTCAGCGTACAGCGTATCAAAGGCCAAAGAGGATTTACCTGAACCGGATAAACCAGTGATCACCACCAGTTTGTCGCGTGGAATTTCCAGTGAAATATTTTTCAGGTTGTGGGTGCGGGCACCCCGAATATCTATTTTATCCATACTATTGGGTCTCTTGCCTATTGATGCAGACTTCGGAAAACGAAATGTACCTTTGTCACATATGCAGTGCCCTGTGGGCGACTGCATCCTACGTCTCGTGCCTGTTGAGGTCGGCTTGGGAAAAACGAATTATACCCTTGTTAGCTATGTCAGGTGTCAGGTTAAAGCTTTATGTGGCAAAGCCATAACCGGATCAGCCGGGCAATAATTCAATTGGCGATACTGTATATAAATACATGCTTTATAGCAAGGTCAGCCGCTTAGAAAAACAGCAAAGAAATAGGCTGCTATTTAACTGTTTTTGAACCAGATTTGCGGATTGGATCAGTTAAAGCTAAGTTGAAAGTGTCCACTTGTGGTTAAGACGTATTATGACCTCAGAACAACTCTACTGCTTTGCGATGATCCAGGTGTTGCTGGTGTTTTTACTGGCCAGTTTTCGCTTGCGTGCAACAGATCAAAACAGCAAAGCTTTACCTCTGCTGCAAGGTGCCATAGCTGCTGAATTATTAAGCTGGTTATTCTACTTTTGGCCAGCTCCTGGACCAAGTTTAGTGCTGTCTTTAAGTTTCTCGGCGCTGAATATGAGTTTACTGACGGCTTTTTGTTTTAAGCGCTCAGGTCAGACTGTTCCCTGGCTGTGGATAGTGCCTGTAGGTTTGGCACTGGCTGTTTCTTATAGTTATTTTTCGTACCATCAACAGCAAAATGTCAGCTTGCATCTGATGACTTTGTTTGCATTTTTACTGATAGGCCCTTGTTTCTGGTGTTTCCGCTATTTAAAACCCAATCCTACTTTGTCCGATTTGATGATGGCTGCTGTTTTTGCCGCCTGGCTGCTGATTTGCCTGCTCCGCTCTTTTATGCTGCTGATAGCGCCTGAGTGGTTATTGTCGGGTTTGTTGATTTCTCAGTCTTTTTGGCCAGCTGTTTCTGCGGGTTACTGCATTTTTGCTTTGACAGGTTATATGGAGGAAACCCAGCAAAAATTTAAAAATGAAGCCTTGCATGACCCTTTAACGGGCCTGCTGAACCGCCGTGGTTTAGTCAACGCTATTCAGGGATGCTTAGCTTATTTACAACGTCAGCAGCATAGCGCCGCACTTTTTATGATTGATCTGGACCATTTTAAACAAATTAACGACAAAATTGGTCATGAGGGCGGTGATGAGGTGTTGATTGCTGTGGCCGAAGTGTTGCAAAAACAATTACGTCAAAGTGATGTGTTGGCACGTTATGGCGGCGAGGAGTTTATTGTGTTTTTACCTCAAACCGACAGCGATTCAGCCCAGCTAGCGGCTGAACGTTTATTACTGGCGGTGCGTCATCTGCAACTGCCTCAACTCGGTGGCCAGAATGGCCTGAGTATCAGCGTAGGTATAGCTGTATTTAACGCCGACTTTGATTTTGATTGCCAGCTGCGCCGCGCTGATCATGCTTTATATCAGGCCAAAGCCAGGGGCCGTGATCGTATCGAATTTGCGACAGACACTCTTTAGTTCGGTGATGGCAGGCGATGGTAGCTGTGCTACAATCGCCGCCCGCTTTAACCCGGAGATAGAGTCGCAGATGTCCCATCTGAATCCACTGGAAAAACGTGCCGCATGGTCTCTGGCACTGGTATTTGCTTTCCGGATGCTTGGTTTATTTATGCTGATCCCTGTGTTTGCCATTTTTGGCAAAGACCTGATTGGCTTTTCGCCTTTGTGGATAGGCTTAGCTATTGGCGCTTATGGTTTAACTCAGGCACTGTTACAAATTCCTATGGGCTGGCTGTCTGACAAATGGGGCAGAAAGCCTGTGATGTTGCTGGGCCTTAGCTTTTTTGTGCTGGGTTCAGTGGTCGCTGCTTTAGCCGATTCTGTCTATATGGTGACTTTTGGCCGGGTGCTGCAGGGCATGGGCGCTATTTCAGGGGCTGTGATGGCGCTGGCCTCTGATATTACCCGCGAAGAACAACGACCTAAAGTGATGGCCATTATTGGCATGACTATAGGTTTGTCTTTCACTTTGGCTATGGTGGCAGGCCCGGCTATAGCTGCGGCCAGCGGTTTGAGTGGTATTTTCTGGTGTACAGCTTTAATGGCGGTGATAGGTGTATTGCTGGTGTGGAAAGTGGTGCCTGTGGCTGTCAGCAAGGCGCCGGCCTCTGAAACTCTGGCGACTAAAGGCCAAATCACAGCGCTGTTTCGTCACCCTGAATTATTAAGACTGAACTTTGGTGTGCTGGTACTGCACTTACTATTGACGGCTATTTTTGTGGTATTGCCAACAATGTTGCTGCAGCAACGTTTTGTCTCAGAGCAGCACTGGCAGTTGTATCTGCCTGTTTTAATTGCAGCTTTTATTCTGATGCTGCCACTGATGATTTTGGCCAGTCGCAAGCAGCAGGAAAAAGGTTATTTATTACTGGCAATAAGCCTGCTTATTGTTAGTTTTGTGTTAATTTTAATCAATCAGCAGTTGTGGTCGATCGCCCTGGCGCTGTTGTTGTTTTTTGTTGGCTTTAACTATTTAGAAGCCAGCATGCCTGCTTTATTGTCGCGTATTGCTCCTGCTGGTCTGAAAGGTACTGCTATGGGTACTTACGCCAGTGCTCAATTTTTTGGTGCCTTTTTAGGCGGTATTTTAGGCGGTGCTGTGGCTAGTTTCAGCAGTGGTGAATCGTTGTTTGCTGTCGCTGCCCTGATTGGTTTACTATGGTTGGCTTATGCCAGCAGCATGACAATGCCAGCACGATCGCAACGGCTGTCATTGCCTGTCGAAGTGGCCGATGAAGCCGCCGCAGCCCAATTGGCGCAGCGCCTGACCCAACTCCATGGAGTTTTGGAAGTCACAGTGGTGGTTGCGGAACAACGTTTGTATTTAAAAGTCGGCCAGCAACATTTTGATTTGGCAGAAGCACAGTCTTTGGTTGAAAGCAGCCAAAAAAGTTAAGGAGAAGTCGCATGGCTCGTGGAATTAATAAAGTAATTTTGATTGGTAATCTGGGCAATGACCCCGAAGTCCGTTATATGCCAACAGGTGGCGCAGTGGCCAACCTGACTATTGCAACCAGCGAAAGCTGGACGGACAAAACCACCAATGAAAAGAAAGAAAATACCGAATGGCACCGCGTTGTCATTTATCAGCGTTTGGCTGAAATTGCCGGTGAATACCTGCGTAAAGGCAGCAAGGTCTATATCGAAGGTCGTTTACGTACCCGTAAGTGGCAGGATCAGCAAGGTGTTGAGCGTTACACCACTGAAATCATTGCCAACGAACTGCAAATGTTAGATGGCCGTGGTGAAGGTCAGGGCGCTGGTCAGGCTCCTGCTATGGGCGGTGCTCCAATGGGCAATCAGGGCGGTTATCAACAACCTGCTGCAGCACCACAACAACGTATGCCACAAGCGGCTCCGGCTCAGGGCGGTTACGCTCCACAAGCTCCAGCTGCTGCAGCACCAGCACAAGGTGGTTACCAGCAACGTCCAGCTCAGGGCGGCTTCCAGCCTCAGGGCAATTTTAACCAGCCACAAGGCGGTTTTAATCAGGCAGCACCACAACAACGTGGCCCAATGGAACCACCAATAGACTTTGATGACGATATTCCATTCTGATTAGTAAGTTTAATTGCTATGAATTTAAGCCTCTGATATCAGAGGCTTTTTTTATGTCCATCGAGGGACTGTATGTCGAAAATGCAGGAGCATATTTTCGACGATGAAAAATCCAGATGAGTTAACCGCCGCTTCTTTTCCTGAACTGCGCTGCCTTATGTCTGTTGCCACACAAAGCCATACTGCACCAACGGCGTTTGTGTGCTTTGGTTCGGTCGTAAAACCATAAAATGCAGTCGGGATGCTCGCATTGTTTAACCAAATCGAAGTTGCCTTCAACCAGTAGTTTAGCTACAGCCTCTGCGACTGGGCCTAATAAAGAACCAATCATTTCACTGCGTGAAACACGGTTTAATACCAGTTGGCCGTTATGATCCCTTTCGAGAGTGGGGACAGTAAGAAAAGAGTGCAAATACTGATTTAACTGACCGATCTCCGGTGATTTTTCCTCTTTAAACTCAGTGATGAGCTGCCGCGCCAGCGCTCGTAATGCTTTGGCCTGAGTGAGTAGTTCACCAGGAGCAAGAGTCTTACCCTCTGTTGTTGGCGCTATGTCGTAGCGAGCCAGCCATTGCAGCACATCTTCATCACTGTTCCAGAATTCAACAGCTTTGCCATCGTCGCGAGCTTCTGTATTGAGTAAGTCCATCGCCAAATGATCACCCAGCATAGGCGCACCAGCTGGCATTTCTTTGTGCAGAATTTCTGAAACAACCATAAGTAACCTCTAAAAATTAATTTGACAGGTTACTTTGTGTGGTTCAGACTAACCTCAAGTAACCGATTAATGGTGATTATATGGGTTACTAAGTGATATTGCCAACCCTAACTTCACGGAGTAACTATGAATACGAAAAAAATACTGCTCGCAGCTACCGCCTTAGCTGCCTCTCTTTCTGCCACAGCTGCAGAAGATAAAACGCTGGTGCGTTATCAAAGCCTGGATGTGCAGGGGGTTAACGTGTTTTACCGCGAGGCGGGTTCGCCAAAGGCTCCGACAGTTTTGCTGTTGCATGGCTTTGGTGCTTCGTCTTATATGTTCAGAGATTTGATGCCAAAACTGGCAGAGAAGTATCATGTGGTCGCGCCGGACTTGCCAGGTTTTGGTCAAACCACAATCAAGCCCGGCGTACAATTTAACTACAGCTTCGATAATCTGGCTTCTGTGATGGATGCTTTTACTGTGGTTAAAGGCTTAGAGCGTTATGCGATCTATGTATTTGATTATGGCGCTCCGGTGGGCTGGCGTCTGGCGGTGAAGAACCCGGAAAAGATCACGGCCATCGTGACTCAAAATGGTAATGGCTATGAGGAAGGACTGAGTGAAGGTTGGGCTGATATGCGTAAAGCCTGGGCTAACCCAACAGCCGAAAACCGCGAAGCCTTAGGTAAGTTCAATACGCCAGAGATGCTGAAGTGGCAATACACTGAAGGTGTTGAAGATACTTCAGTGATTGCACCTGAAACCTATCAGTTAGCTTATGCAGCTATTGAACGCCATGGTGTTGATGCGCAGATGGATTTATTGCTGGACTACGGCAGCAACGTGAAACAATACAGCCAGTTGCATCAGTTTTTCCGCAGCAAGCAGCCACCTTTATTGGCTATTTGGGGTGACAAAGATCCATTTTTTCTTCCGGCAGGAGCCAAGGCATTCCAGCGTGATAATCCAAAAGCAGAAGTGCAGTTTGTAAATAGTGGCCACTTTGCTATTGAAACACACGGTAATCAAATAGCGGCAGCTATGCTGGAGTTTTTAGACCGTAGCATCAAACCTTAATGTTCTTCAGTACAAAGATGGCGGGCACATAGCCCGCCTTATTCATGTTAGGCCAGCATCTTTGCTGCTATTTACCCTTATGTTCGGCATGCTCCGTTAAACCTTTGTGTCCTGTGATTGCCCGAATAAGCGCAGTGCTTTATGGTAACAGCAGAAGCAGATAAAAATGATGGATAAAAGATGCTGAATATCATTGTTAAACCGCTGGTCAAACTGGTGGAACGTTACTTGCCTGACCCTTATATTTTTGTGTTGTTGCTTAGTGTGCTGGTGTTTGTGGCTGCTATGGTGTTTGAGCAACAAAGCCCTTTGGTGGTGGCGCAGCAATGGGGTGATGGCTTCTGGGGTTTGCTGAGCTTTTCGATGCAAATGCTGTTAGTGCTGGTGACAGGTTTTATGCTGGCCAGTACGCCTTTAGTCAGCAAACTGCTGGACAGGCTGGCGACGCTGGCTTCCAGTGCAGGTCAGGCCATAGTGCTGGTGACGCTGGTGTCTTTAGCCGCAAGCTGGCTGAACTGGGGTTTTGGTTTAGTAGTGGGGGCTTTGTTTGCTAAAGCTTTGGCGCGGCGGGTACAAGTAGATTATCCCTTACTGGTTGCCAGTGCCTATTCAGGTTTTGTGATCTGGCATGGGGGCTTGTCGGGTTCTGTGCCTTTAACTATCGCCACCTCTGGCCATTTTTCCGAAGCTCAAATTGGCATTATTCCCACCTCCGACACTATCTTTTCGTGGTTTAATCTGGTGCTGGTGGCCGCTTTATTTATTGCTGTGCCTTTGCTGAATTACCTGATGCGGCCCAAAGCTGAAGATTCGGTGTATATAGACCCAGCTAAGTTAGTGCCTGAACCCCTGCCTGATTTAACCACAGCACGACCTGCTGATAAGCTGGAAAACAGCTTTGTGATCACTGCATTGATAGCGCTGGCCGCTGCGGCTTATTTGTTGCAGTATTTTGCCAAAGCTGGTGGGCTGAATCTGAACATAGTGAACTTCTTGTTTTTATTTCTGGCAATTTTGCTGCATGGCACCCCAAGGCGTTTGTTACATTGTTTGCAGCAGGCCATACAAGGTGGGGCTGGCATTATTCTGCAGTTTCCGTTTTATGCCGGCATTATGGCGGTGATGATACAGTCGGGTTTAGCTCAGTCGTTGTCACAATGGTTTGTCAGTTTTGCTACTGCAGAAAGCATGGCATTCTGGACTTTTTTAAGCGCTGGTTTAGTGAATATCTTTATTCCGTCCGGCGGTGGTCAGTGGGCAGTGCAGGCGCCTGTGATGCTACCCGCAGCTTTGGAGTTAGGGGCTGAAGTGAACCGTATCGCCATGGCCGTGGCATGGGGCGATGCCTGGACTAACCTGATCCAACCCTTCTGGGCTTTGCCTGTTTTGGCGATAGCTGGTCTTAAAGCCAAAGATGTAATGGGTTATTGCCTGCTGCAGTTACTAGTCACAGGTATCATCATCAGTCTGGTGTTAAGTTTTATCTGAGGCGGTTTTAACCCGCCTGAAAACGAGCCCTGAATTCGTCTTTAAAACGCCTGGACAAATTCAGGCGCTCGCCGCTGTTGAGTAAAATTTCACCATCGCCGCTGGGGTCGTAACTGATGCTGTGAATGGCATGATGGTTGACGGCCAAACTGCGGTGAATACGGCTGAATCCTTTGTGTTGCAGGGTTTCAACTGTTTTGGCAAGGGTTGCACGCAGCGGGTAAATCCGGCCTTTGCTATGTAAATTGACATAGTTACCGGATGATTCCAGCCAGTCGATGTCGGCCACTTTCACCAGAAATTCCTTATCCAGTTTACGCACCAGAAAATGTTCGGGTGAGGTGTTGCTTTGACTGGCTGCTGTGCTGTCTTCGTTTTGCTCGGTGCCAATCAGCATGGCGTCACCTTTTAAACGGCGATAGATAAAGTCAGCAATATGGTAAACCGAAAGCAAAAACAGATAACCCCAGACATCTTTGCGGTATTCATAAAAAAACTCACGGGCTAAAGGCCCAAAGTCATAGCCTCTGCCTAAAAACCAGTACACCAGCTTCCGCAGCGCTACCATCAGGCTGACATGGCCAATACAAAACAACAAACTGGCGAAAAAATGCTGCAACACTTGCCAGCGTAGCGCACTAAAGCGGGGCGGTACCCGTCTGAAAAACCAGACTAAAACTGGCACCATCATTAAAGTACCGGCAGCGCTGCTGTATTCCCACAGCAATGGCTCCCACCATTGCAGGGTAGAAAGGGCATCCCTCTGGTGTTCCATCCAGACTGAGCTGGCGTTAATGCCGTTATTTAATAGCAGGTAGAAGGCAAAAGCCAGATAGCTATACAGCACTTTGTGTTGGTCAAAACGTTCAAACCAGTTTTTTGCCACAGCGTTGGTCCCCACAAGCCACCTCTTATCCCTCAAATCCACCACCAACCCATCCAGTGCTGTTTGTCAGAGTTCACAGCAGACAAACTAAGCCGAACCAAAACAACATTACAACACAAAATCATCCTAAGTAATTGATGTTGCAGAGAGGCGACAAGAGCTTGAGACCCCAGGAGCATAGTTCACCTATGTGACTGGGGCGAGAGCACGTAGGCAACAAAGCTGCAGCTTCAAGTACGACGGGTGAAGGAGGTTTAGCATGACACGAACACTAACCGCTCGTCGATATGAACTCGACTGGCTCCGCACCCTGGCTTTTGCGTTGCTGATTTTGTACCACATTGGTATGTATTATGTCGCCGACTGGGGCTGGCATATCAAAAGTGAGCAAACTTTTAAGGGCTTGCAGGAGCTGATGATTTTGACCAACCCATGGCGTATGTCTTTGTTGTTTTTACTGGCAGGTATGGCACTGAGTTTAGTTTTGCCGCAGATCAGCAGGTTAAAACTTTTAGGGCTGCGCTCTAAACGTTTATTGATCCCCTTGTTGTTTACCATGTTTGTGGTGGTGGTGCCTCAGGTGTATTACGAAGCCTTAAGCCAGCAACTGATCCAGCCGGGTTATCTGCAATTCTGGTGGCAGTATGTCAATCCTGTCACCGACTTGTTGCCCGATCATCATAGCCCTATTGGCTTATTGACCTGGAACCATGCCTGGTTTATTCCGTATTTATGGTGTTACAGCCTGCTGGTGTTGTTGTGTTATCCGATCCTGCATAGGGTTTCACACTCCTCCTTGTTGCAGCAGTTGCCGGGTCGTTACGCTTTGGCACTGGTTTTTTGCTTGATGTTTTGGGCCTGGTGGACTTTACGGGCTGATTTTCCCAGCACTCATGCCTTAGTGGATGACTGGTATAACCATGCTAAATATTTTCTGGTGTTTATTGCTGGTTTTTTATTGGCCCGGCAGGATTTATGGTGGCAACAACTGGTCTCCGGCAGAAGGCTATGGCTGGTGTTAGCTCTGTGTTGTTACTGCCTTATTGTTGCTGAACGCAATGATGTTTTTGATTACTACACTGGCCCTGTTTACAATAAAGTGACGGAAAAATTGTTGTTTGGTTTTGTTCTTGTGCTTAATTACTGGAGTTGGTTACTGGCAGTATTGGGCTATGCCGGAGCTTATCTGGCAAAAACAAATAGCCCGTTGTTAAGGTATTGCAATGACGCCGTATTGCCCTGGTATATTTTGCATCAAACGCTGATTATTTTATGTGCGGCCTGGTTAAAACCTTTGGCTATGCCTGTAGCTATAGAATTCCCACTGGTGTTGGCTGGGACTGTAGCAGGCTGCTGGCTGGGTTATGAGGTGATAAGACGATCTGCAGTATTAAGCTGGTGTTTTGGGTTGGGCAGCAAAAAGACGGTAAAACCCCAAGCCGCTCTGTCCGCTGTCGCTTTATAGCTTCAGGGAACAATAACTATTCTTTACAGCAATCTTTGGCGACTCCGATACTCTGGCTATGCTTAAAAACGTCAGACAGAGGATCAGGAGTTGTTATGCGGGCAGGTTTTAGATTATTTCTTGTGGTTCTGTGTTGTTCGGGGACAGGATTAAAAGCTCAAAGCATAGTACTGGAAGGGGTTAATCTGATCCCTATGACCAGTGAGACTGTGTTGTACAACCAGAGAGTCAGGGTTGAACAGGGCAAAATCACTGCAATAGGACCCATGGATGAAAAGCCGGTGCAGCCAGCTGAGCTGCATATTGATGCCAAAGGCAAATACCTGATCCCGGCTTTCTCAGATACTCATTTTCATCAGCACCGTAATGATATCGCAGACACAGAGTTACTCTTTAAATTGTTAATTGCGAACGGCGTGACCAGCGTTCGTAGCATGGCGCAATGGAATCAACAGGATACAGTGGCCATTCGACAGCTGGCGGCCAAACCAGAAGTGATAGCCCCTTATTATTATGCCTCTGGCCCACAAGTGAATGCGGATAATGTGAAAAATGTTGCTGAGGCTTTGGCTATGGCAGATCTGCATCATCAGCGTGGTTATGACTTTATAAAAGTTCACGGTAATCTGGATCAACAAGCCTATCTGGCGTTGCTGGAAAGAGCGGCCTTGCATGGTATTCCGGTGACAGGCCATGCTCAGCGTCATTTGCCTTTGCACTACAGTTTACGTATGCATTCGCTGGCCCATATCGAAGAGCTGGTGGTGCTGTTGGCCGGGCAACAGTTACAAATCCCCAAAGTAACACCGCTGCAGTTAAGCCAAATGGTCGAGCAGATTAAACAAAGTGGTATTACTGTCAGCCCCACCTTAAGTATTTTGGCGTTGATCCCAGACTACACAGACGAAAAACGTTATCAGCTGTTACAACAAAGATACGAGTCGCAGTTTATTGCTTATGGTGAATACCAATGGTTTACCAATCCGGAGAACAGATCCTATCAACATCAGTTTTTTAAAACGCCACAGATGAAAAAATACATCGCCGATTTGATCCAGACAGCACAATTGCTGACCAAAGCTCTGTCTGATGCCGGTGTACCTTTGCTGGTGGGCAGCGATAATCTGGGTTTTCATATTGCAGGTTTTTCTCTGCATGAGGAAATGCAACAGATGCAGAATGCCGGCATGACAGCTTATCAGGTGCTAAAAGCAGCCACTTCAGACAGCGCGCGGTATTTAGGACGGCAGGCTGTGGCTGGTACTCTGGAAGTAGGAAAAAATGCTGAGTTTGTATTGCTGAGTGCAAACCCGTTGCAGCAGATCAGTAATACAAAACGTATTGAAGCTGTGATGCACAAAGGGCGCTGGTTCGACAGAGCGACGCTGGATCAATTACTGGCTGAGGCTCTTGCAGCACGAAAAGCAGAAAAATCCTTAGCAGAGCAAGTGACTCAGTAAAGCGGCTTAACCCAATGGCATATCCGGGTAGCTGGTTTTGTTTTGCATGCCGAGCAGGTTTTGCATCAACTGGCGCTGCTGGGCCAGCAATTCACCATTTTTCTGATTCAGCTGCTGGCAGAGTTCAGTATGGCGTTGTACTTTGTCGAGCAGTTGCTGACTGGCACTGCGGATTTTTTCCGGCAGTATCGACAGCAAGCGGTCGAAACCCTGATCTGTGGGTTGCAGTTGCAAAGATGCCATGGCGCTGTGGCGTTCAGCCGCATTTTGTTGCAGCAGCTCAAGCAGAGCTGAAGCTTGTTGATTCAGCTGTTCCAGCTCAGCACTTTTGCGCAAATTCATCAGCACATATTGTTTTTGCAATAGCGGGCTAAGTTGCAGCAAGAGTTCAGCGTCCTGTTGCAGTGTACTGATGATTTGTTTCAGCGCTGTCTGGTTCATTTTTTATGAAAATCCAGCATAGCCTGAACTAAGACATCGTCGTCCAGCTGTAATGAGCCTTCAGACAACGCCAGTTTAATTTTGGCGACTTTGTCTAAATCCACTTCACTTTGCTGCTGTAACTGCTCAAAAGCTTGTTGCACTGCTTGTGTGGTGCTGCTGATCGAGGCCTGAGCTTCAGTTGCCGGAACCACAGTCGTTGTGGTTTTGGTCTGGTTGCTTTGACCGTGCTGATCGGTTTTGATCAGGGGTTGAACCTGACTGTATTGATCAATTTTTACCATGATAGTTACCTGAAATTATGACCCGCACTTTTGCCTCTGATTGATCTAAGCGACTGCATGAGAGGAAAACTTTAATGAGATTTAAAAATACTTTGCACTGTCGCTTCGGCCACCACATCGACTTCCAGCACTGTGCCAGAGCTTAAATTTTGCACTTTAATCCGCTGACCTAACTGACCATTTTCCAAAGCCACTCCTTTGGTACTGGCTTCAAAGCCTTCAGCTTGCACCCGGATCAGTACATGGCTGCCTTTTTCGACCAGCAGTTTGTGTTCCAGCACATGGCGGCTGATCACTTGTCCGGCCTGAATTCGGCGTTTGGTTTGCATACCCACTAAAGCTGCAACTTTAAGTTCAACACTCAGTTTGGATTGGCTGAGTTCAGTCAGGCGGGTGCCCAGCATAGCTTCCGTTAAAACTTCGTCTTTTTGAATAGCCCGATTAGCCACCACTACAGGCAACCAAACTCTGACCCTTGCTGTAGCGCGGCTTTGCCAACTGGCTTTATCTTTACAGTTTAAGCTGTAACTGACCCTGCCCCATGGCGCTTTTTGGCTGTTGCTGCGACTAATGTCCAGTTGGTTACAGCGGCCTTGTTTGTCCAGACCTCCAGGCAAAGTGAGTTCCACTTCTTGTTTGATTTTGCCCTCTGCACCGAGCTGGCGCGCGAAACTTTGTACTTCAGCGCTGATATGAGACTGGATCTGTTGTTCCAGCTGTGTTTTGGCAACAACTGCAGTGGGAACACACAGCAGGAGGAAAAATAACCACTTCCGTAGCGGAAGCAAGGCTTCCGCCTTATGGGCATTTTTTGCAATGTTATTAGTGTAAGTCATTAAATTTAATAGCCTTTTAATGATGGCATAAAGCTTGTACTTCCCACCTCACTACTGCTGCATTCACAGGGTACTCAGATGGAATTTTTTAACAAAGCTTTAGGTGTACATCCGTTTTCACTGCAACTTCGCCTCGACAGAGCTGAGATTATCTCAGGCAATCTGGCCAATGTCGACACGCCGGGTTTTAAGGCGAGGGACCTGGATTACCAAAGTATTTTGCAAACTATCGAATCCGATTTAACCAGCCCTTATGGCGCCAGTATGAACTCAGCTGATGTGCGTGCAGAGCTGAAATACCGTTTGCCGTTTCAGCCTTCAGCTGACGGCAATACTGCTGAGTTAAGTGTAGAGCAGGCAAATTTTGCCGCCAACAGTATGGATTTTCAAACCAGCCTGACTTTTCTGAATATGAAAATCAGCGGCTTACACAAAGCCATTAAGGGAGAATAAGCATGTCTTTTTCCGCTATTTATGACATAGGCGGCAGTGCAATGCGGGCTCAGGTGATGCGTCTGGACACTGTGGCTTCTAATCTGGCCAACGCCGATACCGCAGCGTCTAGCGAAGCCGAAGCCTACCGTGCGACTAAGCCAGTGTTCTCCGCTTTATACACTCAGGATTTTGATAACAGATCCATGTCGGCTCAGGTGCAAACTTTAGGTGTGGTGAAATCAGACCGTACTGTAGAGCAACGTTATGAACCAAACAGCCCGCTGGCGAACGCCAATGGCATGGTGTTTTACTCCAACGTCAACCCTGTCGCTGAAATGGCCGACATGATGTCTGCTTCCCGTGCTTTCCAGACCTCTGTGGAAGTGATGAATCGGGTCTCCAGCATGCAGCAGAGTTTGCTGAAGCTGGGCCAATAAGGAATTGACTATGTCTGCAGTGGATAACAACTCACCCATACGCAACACAACACAAAGCGACCAAATCGCCAGCAATGGCAAAACCGATGCTGCGGGTTTATCCAGCATGTTTCTGCAGCTTTTGGTGGCGCAAATTAGTCACCAAAACCCGCTAAACCCTATGGACGGTACTCAGTATGTCAGCCAGCTGGCGGAATTCAGCAGCGTCGAAAGCTTAGAAAATCTCAATATTCAGTCCGGCCAGCAAATCAAATATATGCAAAGCATGCAGGCGATGGAAGCCACCAGTCTGGTGGGCCAAAAAGTGGATGTAAAAGCCGACACTATATCGCTGGAACAACCAGAGCAAGTGCAAGGTGCCATTAACCTTGGAGCCAAAGTAGACAGTGTGGTGGTGCGTTTGTATGACAGCAAAGGTGCTCTGGTGGATGAAATCACACTGCAAGATCCTGCCATTGGCACAGTACGTTTTGCTTTCCCGCAGCAGGAAGCCGGCGCTTACACAGTGCAGGCAGAAGTTCAGCTGGATACCAGAAAACAGCAGGTAGCCACTTATTTAAGTAACGATGTAGAGCGGGTATCTGTGGGCACTGGCCCGGATGACATTATCCTGCAGGTCAACGGCTTAGGTAATCATTACCTTTTTGATATCAACCAGTTGTCTAAAGCAACTCAGAGTTAAGGAACAGAGTAATGTCGATGTTTAGTATTGGCCTGAGTGGCTTAAGTTCGACCCAAAAAGCACTGGAAGTGACATCAAACAATATAGCGAACGCTGGTACCGCAGGTTACAAAACCACCAGCACTGAGTTCTCTGCTTTGTACAGTGGTGGCCAGCACAGTGGTGTTAATGTGTCGGCCACCAGTGAAAACTTTGAAAAAGCAGGCAATCTGGTGGGTACAGGTCAAAGCCTGGATTTAGCCATTACGGGCAAAGGTTTTTTTATCATCTCTGAAAATGGTCGCTTGGCTTATACCCAGGCTGGTCAGTTTAAAATGGATGGCAGCGACCGCAGTATTGTCACCAATAATGGCGATAAGCTGCAGGGTTATGGCATTGATGATCAGGGTAATTTAGTTCCCGGCATTTTAACCGACCTGAAAGTGGAAGCAGGTAATATCCCTGCCAAAGCCACAACCAATATTAACTTTTCACTGAACCTGAATTCAGGTACTGATACGATTAATCACAAATTAACTTATGCGGTTTTGCCCGCAACTCCCCCTACTGCAGCACAGTCTTTTGACCCAAAAGATGGTTCCTCATTTAATTATTCTCAGTCCAGTGAAGTATTTGATTCTTTAGGTAATAGCCATACTTTAACCCAGTACTTTAATCATGCTGGTGGCAATCAATGGGATGTTGTTTATTACATGGACGGCAAGCCTATGTTGTCGACTGCTCTGGGCTTACCTGAAAACACAGCTGTTACAAATCTAACTTCGGCACTGGATGACACTGGGGCTGTAGTACATAACGTTGGTGTAGTGCGTATGAGCTTTGGCACCAATGGCCAACTGTCGCCTTTAGTCACTCCAGCTACTGTTCCGGCAGAAGATAACAATGTCGCTGATCCTGCCGGATTAAGAGAAATTACCCTTGCCTTCAACCCAACGGGCGCTAATGGCATGTCCATCAAACTGGATTTAGTTAAAACCACTCAGTTTGGTTCAGCTTTTGGTTTGTACCAGAACAAAGCTGATGGTTATACCTCAGGTGAATTCAGTGGTGTGGCTGTGGCTGAAGATGGTGGTGTATACGCTACCTTCTCCAACGGTGAAGTGAAATTACAGGGTCAGATCGCTTTGGCTAACTTTGCCAACCCACAAGGTTTAGAAACCGCCAATAACACCACCTGGTATGCCAGTCAGAAATCCGGTGAAGCTTTAATTGGTACTCCATCCGCTGGTAGTTTTGGTGCCATTCTGGCCGGCTCATATATGGGATCGAATGTCGATATCAGCAAACAACTGGTTGATTTGATGTCCTTCCAGCAAAGTTATCAGGCCAATGCGAAAACCATCAGTACTGCAGATGAAATGATGCAGGTTCTGTTTAACGCAGTGTAAGGACTAAAGCATGGAACGTTTGATCCACACCGCAGTTTCAGGGGCTGAATTAGCCCAAACCGCGCTTCGTATTACGGCGAATAACCTGGCGAACGTCAACACCGTTGGTTTTAAAGCCGATATGGAGCAAGCCAAATCACTGCAAATCATGGGCGAAGGCTACCGCACCCGTTTTCAGGCGCAGTTAATGCCTGTTGTCACTGATCTGCAAGCTGGCGCCATGATGGAAACCGGTCGGGATCTGGATGTGGCCGTCAGCGATAAAGGTTTTATTGCTGTGCTGGATGCCAATGGCAATGAAGCTTATACCCGATCCGGTGAATTGCAGGTCGGGGCCAATGGTGAATTAACTGTCAGTGGTTTTGCTGTGATGGGAGCCGGCGCTGCTATTCAGTTACCTGAATTTGGTGACATCGACATCAGCCCTGACGGTACTTTAAACCTGTTGCCTGTGGGCGGCGGTGTGATAGAGCAACAAGAGCGTATCAAGCTGGTCGATGCTGACAATGTGGTGATGATGAAAGGCGCCGATGGTTTATTCCGTGCTCTGGACGGTGAGCCTTTGGATCAGGCTGAAAACATCAGTTTACGTTCTGGTGTATTGGAAGGCTCTAACGTCAATGCGGTCGAAGAGATGGTCAGTACTATGAATATCAGCCGTCAGTTTGAGCTCAATCTGAAGATGATGAAAACAGCAGACGAACTGGCCGTATCCGGCAACAAACTGATTAGCGGTTAACAGGGGAACAACAATGAATTCAGCGTTATGGGTCAGCAAAACAGGTTTAGCAGCGCAGGATATGCGTATGACCACCATTTCCAACAACCTGGCCAACGTCAATACTGTCGGCTTTAAAAAAGACCGGGTGGTGTTTGAAGATTTGTTTTATCAGGTGCAGCGTCAACCCGGTACTCAGGCTGATGAATTGAATCAGGTGCCATCCGGCATTCAGGTCGGTACCGGTGTGCGGGTAAATGGCACTCAGAAAATTTTCACCGAAGGCAGTGCAGAAACCACCGGCAATCAGATGGATTTGGCTATTGATGGTCAGGGCTTTTTTCAGATTGAAAACACAGATGGTGAATTGCTGTACTCCCGGAATGGCCAGTTTCATCTGAATTCAGATGGCTTAATGACCAACGGCAATGGTTTACCTTTGGCGCAAAACATTGTGATCCCTCCGGATGCCACTAAGGTCACTATAGGCACAGACGGCACTGTAACGGCAAAAATTGCTGGTCAGGATGAAGTGCAGGAGCTGGGCCAGATTTTAACAGTCAACTTTGTTAATCCGGCCGGATTAGAAGTACTGGGTGGCAATTTATATCGTGCTACTGCAGCTTCTGGTGAAGCGGTTGAAGGCATTCCTGGCGAAGAAGCTTTAGGTAAGTTGCAGCAGTACACGCTCGAAGGCTCCAACGTCAGCGTGGTTGACGAAATGGTGAATATGATCGCCGTACAGCGGGCTTATGAAATGAACGCCAAAGTGGTGTCTGCTGCCGACGATATGCTGAACTTTATCAGCCAAAGCATGTAAGGAGCTGACTATGCTGCGTTTTCTTCTGCTGTTTGTGCTGTGTAGTCTGACGGCTTGCAGCGCTAAACCTGACAGTCCTCTGGCAGATGACGCTGACTGGGAACGTGGCGCGGCTAATCCTATGGTCAGCCAACAGGCAGTGTCTGCCAGTGCAGGCAGCTTGTATACAGACTCTTATATGTTCACTTTATTTGAAGATAAAAGAGCCTACAGAGTTGGGGATATTCTGACGGTAGAACTGAACGAGCGGACTCAATCCAGTAAAAGTGCCGACAGTGCTGTTGATCGCAGCACCAATATCAACATGGGAGTGCCTTTGCTTGGCAATGCCACAGTGTCTGATTTAGCCATGCAGTTGCGTAATGGTCAGAACTTTGAGGGTGAAAGCAGTGCCAGCCAGCAGAACTTTTTGCGGGGAGCTATCACAGTGCGGGTCACCGAAGTTTTACCCAATGGCTCTTTAACTATTCGTGGTGAGAAGTGGATCAAACTGAATCAGGGTGATGAATACATCCGTTTGCAGGGCATAGTAAGACCCGATGATATTGACGTCACCAACCGAATTTCCTCACAGCGTATTGCCGATGCGCGTATCACTTATGCCGGTAAAGGCAGTATGGCTGATGCGGCTGAACCTGGCTGGATCACCAGGCTGTTTTCTTCTTACCTGAATTTATTCTGACGGGTGACTTATGCGTTTGTTTTGTTTGATTTTACCTGGGCTGTTATTACTGCTGAGCCAGCAGAGTCAGGCTGCTGCGCGGCCTTTATTGGATATTGTGGATATTCAGGGAGTTCGGGACAATCAGTTGGTTGGCTATGGGTTAGTGGTAGGTTTACCCGGCTCAGGTGACAAAGCCCAGATCAAATTTGCTGCCCAGTCGCTGAATAATATGTTGAAGCAATTTGGAGTGCAACTGGACGAAGCCTCGTTACCTAAATCGAAAAACGTAGCAGCTGTGGCAGTGCAAGCCACTTTGCCGCCTATGGCAAGTCCAGGCCAGGCGATAGACGTCACTATTATGTCCCTGGGTGACGCCAAAAGTTTACACGGCGGCAGCCTGATGCTGACGCCTCTGCGGGGCGTAGACGGCAAAGTTTATGCGCTGGCGCAAGGTAACTTAGTAGTTGGAGGCATTAAGGCTGAAGGTTTAAACGGCTCCTCAGTCACAGTGAACGTGCCAACAGCCGGCATTATTCCTGGCGGCGCTATTATTGAGCGCAGTATTGGAAATTTGCAGCAGGACGGCGATTTAGTGCTGAACCTGAAAAAGCCCAATTACAAAACCGCCCGCAATGTAGTGACTGCTATTAACGATATGTTTGGTCCTTCGGTGGCGCGGGCTGAAAACTGGTCAAAACTGGTGATTAGCGCACCTAAAGACGCCGACAACCGCACTACCTTTATGGCCATGTTGCAGGATCTAACAGTAGAAGAAGGCTCACAGCGGCCCAGGGTAGTATTTAACAGTAGAACTGGCACTGTGGTGATCAGCAATGAAGTTCGGGTGAAGCGTGCAGCCGTCAGCCATGGCAGCTTAACTATTACCATCAGTGAGCAGGAAGGGGCCAGTCAGCCTATGCCATTCAGCAGGGGTGAAACTTTACCTTTGCAAAACAGCAGTGTGGATGTAACCCAGCAAAACGCCAATATGATGGTCTGGCCTGAAGGCACTTCGCTCGACACTATAGTGCAGGCGGTTAATAGTTTGGGCGCAACACCTACCGAGCTGATGTCTATTTTGCTGGCGCTGGATAAAGCCGGGGCTCTGGATGCTGATGTGGTGGTGATTTAACGATGAAGATAGATGCAATGAGTCAGAAATTGGCCTTTGACCCTCAATTTGGCCTGCAGATCGACAAAAACCAATCACAAAGCGAGTCTTTACAGCAAGTTGCTGAACAGTTTGAAACCTTATTTTTGCAAATGGTACTGAAAAATATGCGTTCCGCCAGTGATGCCCTGACTGGCGATGAAGGCATGTTCAGCAGCAATGAACAACTGATGTTCCGTGATATGTACGACAGTCAGATGGCACAGTCTATGGCCAACAACAGTAAAACAGGTTTAGCTGAGCAAATAGTGCGGCAATTTTCGGGCAGTACAGAAAATTCTGAAAATAAATTTAAGCCAGAGACGGATTTAGTCGCTGAGTCTTTGTATCAGGATTATGGTGCCCCGGCTTTAACTCAGCCGCTTCAGGTGCCTGTACGTCAGAGCGAGCCCACTGAATGAGTATGTTATCGAACGGAGTCTCAGGACTTAACGCGGCCAACGCCGGATTAAATGCCGTCAGTCAGAACGTGTCTAACGCTGCGGTGAAAGGCTATAGCCGTCAGACCGTAGTGTTGCAAACCAATGATGGTGCACTGAATGGCGTGAAAGTAACCAAGTTTGAACGTGTGGTGGATAACTTCCTCAATGCAGATATCTGGCGTACTCAGTCGGATTTAAATTACTACGAAAGTTATCAGGATTATCTGGGCTATCTGGAAGAAGTATTAGGCACAGATTCATTAAACCTGAATGACGCTGTGGCTGACTTGAGTGCGGCATTCAATGCCGCCTTATCCTCACCTGAATCACCAGCTTATCGCCAACAAGTGATCTCCTCGGCCAACGCTATGGTGCAGGATTTGCAACAGCTGGATGGCGCTTTAACAGGTCTGGTGCGCAAGCTTGAATTTGAAATGAAAGCTGTGACAGATAACGTCAACTCAGTGTTACAGGAATTGGCAGACTTAAACCAAAAAATCAGCAAAGAAATAGCCTTGGGCCGTGATGCCGGCACTTTACTGGATACACGTGAGCAAGCGGTGAATCGCTTGTCTGCTTTTATGCAGGTCGACGTGATGCAGGAAGACAATGGCAGCATAAACATTTCTGCTTTAAACGGTGCCCCGCTGGTGATGTCTGGCAAAGCCGCAGTTCTGTCTGTGGCTGGCACACAAGTTACAGCAACTTTTAATACCCAGCAGTTTTCAATTTCAGGCTCGGCCGGGGGCAGTTTGGGTGGCTTGTTGCGGGTTAAATCTGAAGTGCTGGACCCGGCCCGCGCTGAATTAAATAATTTAGTCACAGGCATTGCCGACAAGGTGAATGCCGCACTGACGAATGGGTTTGATTTAAATGGTGATCTGGGATTGCCCTTGTTTACCTACAATGCGGCTGACCCGCTAGGCAGTATTCTGGTAAACCCTGCTATGACCCAGGACAAACTGGCTTTTCGTGGTAATGCGGGAGGAGTGCCTGCAGGTGGTGTCGGGGACAACAGTAATCTGGTCAAAGTGATCGACTCGATGAAAGGTGTCGCTTCGGGTTACGATGGTCTGATCGGTAAACTGGCTATTCAGAGTAAACAAGTGCAGGCCAGCGTAAAAACAGCTCAGGTGCTGAATGATAAAGCCGTTGCATCCCGTGAAAGCATCAGTGGTGTCAACCGTGACGAAGAGGCTGCCAATTTGTTGTATTACCAGCAACTGTATCAAGCAAATGCCAAGGTGATCAGTACGGCCGGGCAGATGTTTGACACCCTGATGACGATGTTCTGAGGAGAAGAAGATGCGGATAAGCAGTAGCCAGTATCACGAAACGGCGATACGGAACATCCAGACCAGCAGTCAGAAGTACAGTCAGCTGTCAGTGCAGATGGCAACCAATCAGCGTATCACTAAACCTTCGGATGACCCGCTGGGCAGCGTGTTGGTGTTGCGGCTTGATTCTGAGCTGACTTCGCTGGAGCAATACGGTAAAAATATGAAACTGGTGACTTACACTTTAAGTCAGCAGGAAACGCAGTTAAGCAGTATGAATAACTTACTGTTGTCTGTGCAGTCTTTAGTCACAGCGGCGGCAGATGCGTCGTACGGTGCAGATGAACTGAAAGCTATGGCGAATGAGCTTGCCGTGCTGATGCCTGGTATTGTCGATTTACTCAATGCCAAAGACGGCAATGGCAACTACTTCTTTGCTGGCAGTGAAATCGATCAGCCACCTTTTGTCAAAGACGGCACCGGCCAATATGTTTATCAGGGGGATGCTTTAGTACGTAAAGTTTCAGTGTCACCTAACACTTTAGTGGATGCCAATATAGTGGGTTCAGATTTGGTGCCTGGTGCAGCTTTCCTCAATGACTTACAGGATTACGTTGCTTTAATGTTGACTCCACCGGCAACTGGTGTGGGTGCAGAGTCACGAGTTATGCTGGATAAGCTCAGTACTACTCTTGGCAATACCACCTCTGCTATCACAAAAATAGGTGGTATTATCAGCTCTTTGGAAACACTGGAGTTTACCAATACAGATATAGCTCTGTTTACCGAAAACCTGCGGGATGATTTAACAGCTGTGCATTACCCTTCCGCTTATATTGAAATGAACAATGCTTTGGCATCTTACGAGTCCACTTTAAAAGTCTACAGTTCAGTGTCAAAACTGAGCTTGTTTAGTCAACTCTAAGTTGGGATCTCTCTCATGTTAATCGATAGCCTGAAACAACTGACCAGTAGCACAGCGGCGCTTAATACCGCCAGCAAAGCGGCTCAACCTCAGGCTGTCGAAACGAAGACAACAAAAACCGGCACCAGCCGCGGTGGTTCCTTACAACAGCAACTGGACACTTTAAGCCGCTGGAGTGTCAGTGCTGACGTGTCACGCCAGTTAGCAAAAAACCAGCAGGCTGAACAACAGATCCGCCAGTTGTATCAGCAGCTTGAACAGTTAAAAAAACAGCTGGATTTGCCACAGTCTGCCGGGCAAAAACAGCAAATCAGTCAGCAGCTGCAGCAACTGGAAAGTCAGTTAAAGCATAAAAATACTGCTCTGACCCCAGCCTTGCAGCTCAGTAGTCAGCCGGCAGGTCAAAGCCAATGGCAACTGAATAGTAAAATTGACTTACTAAGTCCACGCAAACAAGCCGAATTGCTGACTATTGGTTTGGCTGAAGGACGACAAGTTCAGCTGAGTTTTCCTGCAGGCCAGTCGGCGGATGCCAGTCTGGCGATGATGCAGCAGGAGTTTGCCAAACATCAGATTGAACTGAAATCACAAGGTTCAGTACTGATATTTAGCGCAGCAGCGGGCCAGAGCCATCTGCTAAGCCAGCCCTGGCAAATGCAGGGGGAAGGCATACGCATTGCAGCTGGCAATCCGGTGCAACTACGACTACAAAAACCTGAAGGTCAGTTGAGTGTGCTGGCGCAGCAGGCCCAGCAGATGGACAATCAGCAGAGTTATCAGGCTGAACTGGCTCAGGTGCAACAAAAGCTGCAGCAGATGTTAAGGCAAGTGCAGTCGGAACGTCAGGTGCTGGTGGCTAAACTGAATGCATTGCGGATGGCTGATAGTCAGCAAAGTGAACAGCAGGTTTCTGCGGTCAGTCAGGAGCTGAAAGTACAAATGCAGCAAGGTGCTGCCTCCTCTTTATCCGCCATTATGGCGCAAGGCAATGTCACCCGCAGTTTAGTGGAGTTCGCATTAGCTGATTGATATCTTTCCTGTAGTTGGGCGCTGCACAGGCAACAGTTCAGCGCCATTTTTTTTCAAAGCGGTTTTAAAAATTATTAAAAAAAAATTTTAGTTCCGGCTATGAGGTGTCGCTTTATAGTTTTGAGCAACATGCATAGGAGCAAACTCAAATGGCTTTATCAATTCAATCAAACGCAGCTGCAACCACAATCCGTAACCAGTTAAACCGCACTAACGAAGGTTTGTCTGTAGCTTTAGAACGTTTAGGTACAGGTTTCCGTATCAACTCAGCAAAAGATGACGCTGCAGGTTTACAAATCGCTACTCGTCTGAGTGCGCAGCTGGTGGGGCAGGAAACTGCGATGAGCAACGCTGCAAACGCCAGCTCAATGTTGCAAACCGCTGAAGGCGCCTTTGATGAGATGACTAACATTGCTTTCCGTATGAAAGAATTGGCAACTCAGGGTGCGAACGGTACCAACTCAGATGATGAATACACTGCTTTGGGTGGTGAGTTTGACGCTTTAAAAGCAGAGTTAGAGAACATCATGACGAATACTTCGTTTGGTGCTGGTACTGCACTTTTGAGTGGCGGCAAGTTAGCTACAGCAGTAACTTTCCAGATTGGCGCATCAGCTGCTGAAACTCTGGAAGTTGACATTGAGCAGGAAATTACAGATGTAGATGACGCGATTGCCGCCTTCACTGGCTTGGGTGATCAGGCTGACTCGTCTACATCAATGGCTGAAGTGGATGACCTGCTGACTGCTATTGGTGCAGCCCGCGCTAACCTGGGTGCTTCAATGAATCGCCTTGATCACACGATCAACAACTTATCTAATATGGCAGAAAACACCAGTGCTGCGAAAAGCCAGCTGATGGATGCTGATTTTGCTAAAGAAACTTCTAACATGACTAAGCAGCAACTGTTACTGAACTCAGGTATTTCTGTACTGAGCACAGCCAACACCACCACTCAGATGGTGAGTCAGCTGTTACGTTAATCGAGCCCGGGGCTAAGGATAGCTCCAACCGCACCCCATTAAGTTTCGGCTTAATGGGGTTTTTCCCGAATTGAATTTAGCAGGAAAGCGTTATGGCATTTTCCAGTATAGATCCCGCCTATCTGGCTCAGCAGTACACTCAAATTGAGCGTGCGAGCAAAGATAACGTGTTAAAAGCGCAGCAGAACAGATTCTCCACATTACTTTCTTCTTACAAAAAACTGGAAACATCGCTGAGCAGTATGCAGGACCTGCTAAAAAGCTTCACCAAAGATAAAGAATTATTAGCCAATACAGCCACGACCAATCAGGATTCTGTGTTGGGTGTAAAAGTTGGCGGCAATGCAGTCGCTGGCGATTATGAAATTTTTGTGCAACAGATAGCTCAGCACCATCAAATGTCTTTAGCCTTTAACAGCACAGATACCCTGCCCGCCGATGGTCAGTTTCAACTGACGGTCGCAGGTGAGTCTTTTTCGGTTGATTTATCCACGTTATCTCCGGGTGCCGGCTTAACTGGCCTGGCTACAGCCATCAATAAAGCTGCAGATAACAGCGGTGTGCAAGCCACAGTTGTGCGCAGTGGAACACAGTCTTATCTGGTGCTGACCAGCAAAGAATCTGGCGCAGCCAATGCTATTAGTATGAATTTTGTGCCAGGAGCCGATACCTCAGGTGCCGATATTGGTGCAGCAGTGGCTGGAGCCACCCAATTAAAGGCAGCACAGGATGCTATTGTGAAGTTAGGCGCTGAAAATGCCATTACCGTGACTTCAGCCAGCAACCAGCTGGAGAATGTGATTGCAGGGGTGACTATTGATCTGAAAAAAGCTCAACTGGGCACGGATCAACCTGTACAAATAAAAGTGGAACAGGATCCGAAAGCTGTAGAAGAAAAACTGAAAAAGTTTGTCGATGGCTACAATGCGCTGATCAAACAAATCAGCTCTGATTCCAGTTTGAACTCGGATACTATGGCACGGAGTATCAGCAACCAGATGCGCCAATCCTTTCAAAAACTATATGAAGGCACTCCCTTAAGTAGTATAGGTATAGCCTTTGATCGTAACGGTGTTTTATCTGTAGACAGTAAAAAACTGTCATCGGCTTTGTCTGAGAATCCAACGAAAATTGAAGATATGCTGGTAGGCAATTCAGGCTTGTTCAGTGGCTTGCAGGCCTCATTAGAACCTTTTACCAAGCGCTCAGGCATGATGAAAAGTAAGCAACAAACTATTCAGGCTAGTCTGGATATGGTGACAGAAAAACAAAAACGGCACGATTATTCCATGGATATGGTTTACAAACGTTATGTCGCGCAGTTTACCCAAATGCAGGTGACTATGGCGCAGCTGGAAAGCTCAATGTCGCAGTTTTAAGAGGTTAGCTTATGTTAGATTTTGCTCAGGGTTATCAGGCCTACCAAAATACCAGTGTTAATGTAAAAGCCTCTGGCGCAGATATCCACAGTTTAGTCCTGATGTTATTTGATGGCTTTTTGGATGAACTGGCACGGGTTGAAGGCCATATTCAGGCCAAAAGGTTTGATAAAAAGGCCGCTGGTGTCGAGAAGTTATTAAAAATTCTCGGTGGTCTGGATGCCTCATTGGATCAGGACAAGGGCGGCGAAGTCGCGGCCAATATGCATAATTTATACCAACATTGTGGCCACAGTATTTTGCGCGCCAGTATGAAAAACAATGTTGCTGAGCTGGAGCATGTGCGGGAAGTGATGACCAATCTGCAGGAAGGCTGGCAAGGTTTACTGAATAAGGCCTAAACTGGTTTTTTGCTACCAGGCAGGGGCAGAGTAAAGTTTTACTCTGCCCCTGCGCCTTTTTAAGGAGGAACTATTTTTTTATCAGGTTCCGCCCAGCGGAAGTTTTACTTCCTCCCTCTGCTTTATATCCATAACAAACCCTTATAAATCATATAGATATTTTGTGGCGTGCTTTTTGCTGAATCAGTTGGTTATCCGATAATTTGGTGAGTCTGATGTCTGTCTATGTTGCGAAGTCCAACCCTGCCCTGATGCAGATCCAACAGCTGTTGTTGCAGATGCAGCAGGCTATGGTGGCGGGTAAGTGGTTGCAGGTGCAGGACTACGATCGCCAAATCAGCGCCTTGGTACTGCAGATTAAACAAGGTAAAGATCGTCAGGAGTTGCAGCATGAATTACAGCTGGTGAAACAGCGTTATCAGGCCTTACTGCAGCTGGCTAAACGTCAGCAACAAATGTTAGAGCAAAAAATGCAGCGGTTTCAGGACACTAAAACTGCCGTGGTGGCTTATCAACTCACCACTGAAGCAACACTGGAGCATAACAGCTGATGACCATGCCGGTTTTTGCCTTATTAACACCTGTTGTAGTACCGCCGCCATTAACTCAGAGCCAACCTGCGCTGATGGACTATTCCGATAGCCAGCAACAGTCCTATTCTGACGATCTGGCAACCTTGCTGGCCGGTATGGAAGCTGCACTGACTGAGCTTGATACTGAACTGCAGCAATTGCCGGAAGCTACTGATGCCACAGGCCCTGCTCTGGTGCAGAGTATGTTACCTCAGCCATTGTTATTTGCTCTGGTGCCTGAAACCGAAATGGCGGCACAACCGACAGAACCAGCCATGCCTGCTACCGCCGGGGATTCTGCTGAGTTATTGACTAAAGCATCAGAACAGCCAGCGCTGCCAATCGCAGTTTTGCCATTGCCTCCAGAGCGGAAAACAGCAGCAACAACACAGAGGCAGTTGCCGCCGCAGCAGAGCAGCACTGAGTTACCAGCTTCGGGAGCTTGGCCAGTCTCCCGACATGTTGCGGATCTCAGACTACAAAATACGTCGTCTTTGATGTCAGCATTAAATCCAAATCTGACCAGTCAGTTTAATAGCCTTGCCCCTGTGAACCCACAGCTGTTGAACACAGAGCTTTTTACTCCAGTCGCAGCAACAACTGCTGGTCATCTCGCGGCAACAGCGAGTTTACCTGTCTGGCAAGCGGATCCTATGCCGGCACAAAGCCAGCACTGGGGGCAACGTCTGGTGCAGATGCTGGCAGATAAAGTCGATTTACAACTGGGTTTAAACGTCAACAAAGCTTTGATCCGGCTGGACCCTCCGTCATTGGGCAGCATTGAGCTGTCGGTGCAACTGGATGGGGATCGCCTGACGGTACAGATGCACAGCAGTAATGCACAACTGCGCGAAGCTATGGGGCAAGGGCTGGAGCAGTTAAGAGCCAGTTTGCAACAAAAGTTAGGCTCTGATGTGCAGATCGAACTGCGAATGGGAACAGAGAGCTCATCCCAGCAGCAACAGCAGCAGGCTCAGCCACAGCTGACACAGCAGGCAGAAGCCAACTTTTATGCCGAGCCTGATGCTGAGCAGCCAACAGCATCCAGAGCCAGCGCACAGAATTTAATGAATCAACTGGTTTAAAACGGACAAAAGGAAAAAGAACCAATGAATAAGATGGTGGTGTTACTTGGAGTTTTATTGGTTGGCGCTTTGGGCACAGCTGGTTTTTTTTGGTTTCAGGCCGGGCAAAGCAAAGCTGCAGTGCAGGAAGTGAGCATAAAACCACTGTTTTTCCCTATGGAAAAGTTTGTGATGAGTGTGAACAGCGACCCGAATTCGCGTTATCTGGTGCTGGAACTGACCTTAGTGACCCATAAGCCGGACACCATCACCGCCTTAAAAGAAGCCACGCCATTATTACGTAACGCTATGGTGGAGCATTTTGCCAAAAGCAGTCATCTGGAAGTCAAGCTGGCGATGCAACAAATAGAAGAAGTACAGAAACTGCTGTTAGGCCGCTTTAACCAGACACTTGCAGACAACAAGTTCGATGATCAGCTGGATAACGTGCTGATCACTAACATTTTTATTCAGTAGGTACCAGCATGCTGGCAGAAAGTCTCTGGTCAGATACCGAAACCCAAAGCTCATCTGCTTTGGCCGTCAGCAATGAAAACCAGTTGTTGGCTCAGTACAGTTTCCTGGTGAAAAGAGCGGCAGGTCATTTGCGCTCTTTATTGGGACCTGTGGTTGACTCAGACGATTTACAGCAAATAGGTTTGTTGGGGTTGTTATCGGCACTGCGGCGTTATGGCAAGAGCCCGGACGAGTTTTTTGAAGCCTATGCCTTTAAACGTATTCGCGGCTCCATGCTGGACGAGTTTCGTCGTGCTGACTGGCGGCCACGGCAGTTGCGTCAGCAAGCGCATCAGTTCCGTGATGCCAGCCGTGAATTAACCAAAACTTTAGGCCGGGTGCCGAGCCATGACGAATTGGGTAAGCACTTAAAAATTGATGCAGCTCAGCTGTCAGAGCTGATGTACCTGACACAGGCTGAATCGATGGAAAGCCTGGACCAATTGCTGGAGCAACAACAACACGAACAGTTAGGTGAAACCAGTCTGTCAGCGCTGGAATTAAAACTGTCGTTAAAAAAAGCCATGGCGTCATTACCTGAGCGCTGCAGATTGCTGCTGCATCTGTATTACAGCCATGAACTGAATATGAAAGAAATAGCGCTGGTACTGGAGCTGACGGAATCCAGAGTTTGTCAGTTGCATAAGCACTCTATTGATTTACTGAATAAAAAACTGGCTCAGTGGTAAAAGGACGGAACAAAAACAATGCAAAGACTAATGGGTTTTCTGGTTGTACTTGCTGCGGTAATTGGCGGCTTTATGATGGCTGGTGGTAACGTGGCTATGCTTTGGCAACCTACTGAGTTTGTGATTATTTTAGGTGCCGGTGTTGGTGCTTTGATCATAGGCAACAGCAGCTATGTGCTTAAAGAGATGATGGGTCAATTAAAAGCACAGTTTGTGAAACAGCCGGATCAAAGCCAGTTGTACAAAGAGCTGTTGATGCTGATGTATCAGTTGCTGGAAACCATTCGCAGTAAAGGCTTTCGTGAACTGGAAGATCATGTCGAAAGTCCGCAAACCAGCTCTATTTTTATCTCTTACCCTGCAGTATTAGACAACCCGGAATTACTGGTGTTTGTTTGCGACAACGTGCGTTTGCTCAGCATGGGAAAAATTAATGCTTATGATCTGGACGCGTTGCTGGAGCAGGAAATTCAGACCATAGAACAGCAAAAACTCAAACCATCTTCAGCTTTACACGGTATAGCCGAAGCCATGCCTGGTTTTGGTATTTTGGCCGCTGTGGGTGGCATCATTATCACTATGCAGCATCTTGATGGCTCTTTAAGCGAAATCGGTTATCACGTCGCTGCGGCTCTGGTTGGTACTTTTATTGGTATTTTTGCCTGTTATTGCTTATTTGAACCCCTAAGTTCGGCAATGGATGCTTATGTCCGAAAACAAACAGCCTTGTTTGAATGTGTGCGAGCTGTGCTGGTGGCTCATGCCAAAGGTCATGTGGCTGTGGTCGCTACGGATTCTGGCCGCAAGCTCATTACCGAAGATCTGAAACCGTCTTTCACTGAAATGGAAGACTGGATCAATAACAAGGCGGCCTGATGAACGACTCAGTTCCGGTGATCATCAGACGCAGCAGACCAACTAAAGGCGGCGTAAAAAAAAGCAATGGCGCCTGGAAAGTGGCTTTTGCTGATTTTACGCTGGCGATGATGGCGTTTTTTATGGTGCTGTGGATTTTAGAAGTCTCCAGTGTCAAAGAGCGTACAAAAGTGGCGTCTTATATGCGCACTCAGTCCATTTTAGGCGGCAACAGTCATCCTTTTGATGCGATGAATAGCCCCTATCCTGTGGATTTAGGCGGTACTCCTTCCCCCATCGAAATGGCGGTATCTGTGCATGAACCTCAACAAAGTTTTGTCGCGGGCATGTCGGCTCATTTGCAAATTCCTGAAGGTAAAAAGGAGCCTTCAGCAGGTGTGGGTGAAAAACTTAATTCGCTGATCAGTGGCCAATACGATTCACCACCGGATTTAAGTTTGTTAGCTCAGGCGTTTCAGAATTTTGCACAAGTGAATCAGGCCGAAGCCAATCTGGTGATTGAAGCTATGCCAGCCGGACTGCGTGTGGTTATCCGCGACAGTGAAAACCGTCAGATGTTTCAGCGCGGTCAGGTACAAATGACGCCTTATTTTGAAGACTTACTATTAAAGCTGGCACCGGTGTTTTCCCGCATCCACAACAGATTATTAATTTCGGGCCACACAGACGGCACTGCCTTTAACAGCAGCCAATACAGTAACTGGGAATTGTCGGGCGACAGAGCCCTGCAGGCACGTCAGGTTTTGGCTGCTGGTGGTATGCCGGTGCAGCGTGTGGCTCAGGTCAGCGCTTTTGCTGAAACCATGTTACTGAACAGAGCCAGACCCGGGGCCAGTGAAAACCGCCGCATAGAAATTCTGATCCTGACAAGCAAAGCAGAGCAGCAGTTAAAAGACATGTTCTCCAGCGACAACCAGCAGAACGAGCTGAATAAAGCAGCCGATGCTGCCCGTCAGAATCAGCCTGTTTTACGCACAGATTATCAGGATTGATATGCCGTATTTACGCCAGCAACCAGGTCGCAGTTTCTACCGTTGGTATTTTTATGACCCACAGCAGTCTCTGCAAACCCAGACCAAGGGCATAGCGGTGAAGTTAAAACGTCCAGGCTGGTTTGGTGGTGAGATTGGCAGTGCTGTGGTGAAAGACATGAGTATGGGCGGTGCTGGTTTACTGGCTCCGCTGAAAGATAAAGTGCCGGATGAGTTTTGGGTGCTGTATGACAAAAGCACCCAAGTCAAAGCCAGAGTCTGTTACCGCAAAGCCATTAACGACAAGCTGGAATTTTTGGGCCTGGAATGGCAAGGCAAAGACAGAGCTGTACGCCTGACTCTGTTACGCAAACTCAGACGGCGTGCTTTTACATTAAAGCAGGACAATTTTCGATTGGTTGAAGTCAGCCAACAGCAGAACTTAGGGTAGCGGATGATTCTTACAGAGACTGAACAAAAGTTGTTAAGCGGGGATTTGGCTTTGGTCGCGACACCTTATGCCTTAACCCGGCAACAACGTAGTTTTGAGGCTGCCAGCCAAAGATGCAAAAGCCGTCTGGCTGATCTGAGTAAAGCCTTACAGGCTGAATTAGGCCGGATGCTGACCGATGTGGTGTTTGATCTGGACCTTAATTTATGCAGTGGTGTTGGGCTGGACAACTGGCTGGCAGAGCCAGGTATTTTACTGTTGGATGCAGGTTTGCCATTGGACAAAGACCGCTCTTGTTATATGTCGATTGATCATTTGGCAGTGCATAACATGGCAGATTTATGTCTGGGTGGGCAACTGACAGACAAAACACAAATTCAGGAAAAAGTGGAATTCAGCAGTTCGGAAAACCGTATTTGCTGTCGTTTATTGCAAAAGCAAGCGCAGGCATTGATGCAGTTGTTGTTTAACCAGCATCTGCCGCTGGCCGCACATTTGTACAAACAAAAACTACAGCTGCCCGCTTTTAGTTACCTGCCGCTGAAAGTTCGTTTAATTCTGGAGAAAGAGGCCGTCAGTTGGTTTTTATGGCTGCCTATAGAACTGTTTTTACAGGACAACGATGAGTTGTTCAGCAACACAGAACAAGAAGCCTGCCCGCTGCAACTGGAGTGGCAGCAGGTTCCGGTGCGTTGCACAGTCGAAATGGCCCGTAAACAAGTCACAGTCAAGCAATTGCAAGGCTGGTTACAGGGAGAAGTATTGGCCATTGAGCTCTTTAGCTCTATGCGTTTCCAATTGGGTAAACAGGTGCTGTTTCACGGCACTGTGGCCGAAGAAGGTCAGGTTTTAATGTTTCAGGTCACTCAAAAACAGGAGAAATGATGATGAGCGAAGTGCAAAGCAATACAGACAGCATGATGGATGACATCAGTATGTTGGATATGGGTGAGTTGTTTGGCGAAGATAAAACAGCAAAATCCGTGGGTGGCATGGGTATGGATATGTTCCGTGACGTGCCTTTAACTGTGACCTTAGAAGTGTCGAGCACAGAAGTCACCTTAGGTGAGCTGAGTAGTGCTGAAGCAGGTGACGTGTTGCCACTGGATAAGCCTATTGGTGAACCTCTGGATGTGAAAGTCAACGGTGTGTTATTTGCCAAAGCCGAAGTAGTGATGGTGAATGGTAAATACGGCCTGAAGTTTGTATCGACTCAACAGAGCCAGACCCGTCATGCCTAAGCTGTTTTTGGCTTTGCTCAGCTTGATGTTGCCATTGGGATTATCAGCTCAGGATATGACCTTGTTGTCTGTGACTGACAGTGCAACAGGGCAGGATTACAGCGTCAAGCTGCAAATTCTGCTGCTGATGACGGTGTTGAGCCTGATCCCTGGCATAGTGCTGATGATGACCTCTTTTACCCGCATTATTATAGTGTTGGCGATTTTACGTCAGGCACTGGGTTTAGCTCAAAGTCCGCCCAACCGGATTTTAATTGGCATAGCCTTAATGCTCAGCCTGCTGATTATGAAACCTGTATGGCAGGATATTTATCAAAATGCCTTTAAGCCTTATCAGGCGCAAAGCATGACGCTGGAACAGGCCATAGCGCGGGCTGAACAGCCGGTGCGGCAATTTATGCTGGCGCAAATTCGTGAAAACGAATTGCATCAGGTATTAAAAATTGCCAATGAGCCCACCACCAAAGCAGCTGCAGATCTGACTTTTGATGTGCTGTTACCGGCTTTTGTGTTGAGTGAGCTGACCACAGCTTTTCAGATCGGTTTTATGTTGTTTATCCCGTTTTTAATTATTGATCTGGTGGTTGCCAGCGTACTGATGTCTATGGGCATGATGATGTTGTCTCCGCTGATTATCAGCTTGCCTTTTAAGCTGATGATTTTTGTACTGGCTGATGGCTGGTCTATGGTAGCTGGTACTTTAGCTGCAACTTTCGGAGCAGCTCCATGAATACGGGCATGGCGACACAGCTGATCAGCGACGCCATTTTTACCATTATCGAAATTTTACTGGTGCTGATAGTGCCAGGCCTGCTGCTGGGCATTGCGGTCGCTGTATTTCAGGCTGCTACTTCCATTCAGGAGCAAACCCTGACCTTTTTACCCCGTATGCTGCTGACGCTGTTAATGGTGGTATTTGCCGGCCATTGGCTGATCCAGAAGTTGCTGGACTGGTTTGCCAATTTAAGTCAGATGATCCCGGCCATGTTGGGATGATAGCCGGATGAGTTCGTTATTAAGTCTTACAACGGATCAACTGATGGTGTGGTTTGGCACCTTGTGGTGGCCTTTTGTCCGGTTGGCTGCATTTTTTTGGGCTTTGCCTGTCTTCGATAACCCCGCAGTGATGCCCAGAGCCCGCATTATTCTCGCACTGTTTTTAAGCTTTTTATTGGCGCCTTCTATCGAAGTCAAAGCCATAGACCCTTTTTCGCTGGAAGGCGCAGTGGTGACGCTGGAACAGGTGATTTTTGCCGTCATTATGGCGGGTGCAGTGCGGATGTTATTTGAAGTGCTGGCGCTGGTTGGCTTGATGGTGTCTATGCAAATGGGCTTGTCGATGGCGATGATGAACGATCCGGCCAGCGGTGACTCAGTCTCAGTGCTCAGCCAGTTGTTTTGGGTGATGACAGCTTTATTGTTTTTTGCCTTAAACGGCCATTTGATCAGTCTGCAAATTATGGTCGACAGTTTTAGCTTATGGCCAGTCGGTGCCAGTTTGTATCAGCTGGATTTGATGTTGTTGGTGAACTTGTTTGGCTGGATGTTTGGTGCTGCTTTGATGGTGGCATTGCCTGTCATTATTGCCATGCTGCTGGTGAATTTAACTTTTGGTATCGCCAGCCGTTCTGCCCCCAGTATGAACCTATTTTCTTTAGGTTTTCCAATGACGCTGCTGTTAGGTTTTGTCTGTGTATTTTTAACCTTAAGCCAAATGGGTAATCACTTTTCTGTTCTGGCTGAGCATGTGCTTGGTGTGATGCAATTGATGATGAGCTAAGGGTTCAGCATGTCAGAAAATACCGGCCAGAACAAAACCGAACAACCTACGGAGCAGCGGCTTAAGAAATCCCGCAAAGAGGGGCAGGTCGCGCGCTCGAAAGAACTGAATACAGCCTTGTTATTGTTACTCGGCAGCGCGTCTTTATTCTGGTTTGCTGACTTGTTTATGCAGCTGTTTTATCAGTTAGTACAAAGTAGCTGGCAACTGGATAAAGACTCGCTCAAACAGGGTGATTTAATGACAGGCGCTATAGCAGAGGCCTTGTTGGCCATGCTGGGGGCCAGTCTGCCCTTTTTACTGACGTTATTTATAGCCAGTTGGATAGCTGGCATCTTGCCGGGAGGCGCCATTTTTTCCGGTAAATTGCTGGGGCCAAAATTCAGTAATATGAATCCGATTTCAGGTTTGAAGCGGATGTTTGGCAGCGAGAGTTTGGTCGAGTTAGCAAAGTCTATTTTGAAAGTGCTGTTGCTGGGGGGCTGTTTGTGGGGATTGATGAGTCACCTGGCGACCCGCTTACTATTTTTGCAGCGTATGGATTTAGCCACTGCAGCTAAAGATGGTTTGCAGGTACTGTCATTCAGTCTGATGATGCTGGCTTTAGTGTTGTTGATAGTGGCCGTGATCGACGTGCCTTTTCAGCAGCACAAAGTGGCCAGCAAACTAAAAATGACCAAACAGGAAGTGAAAGACGAACGCAAATCAACAGACGGCAATCCAGAAATTAAAGGCAGGATCCGGCAAATTCAATACCAGATCGCTAACAGGCGTATTGAGGATAGGGTGCCGACAGCGGATGTGATTATTACCAACCCCACTCATTATGCGGTGGCACTGAAGTACTCAGAACAAAAAGCCAAAGCGCCTTATGTGGTGGCAAAAGGGGTGGATCAGATGGCATTGCGTATTCGTGAACTGGCCGCCACTCATCAACTGGAAGTGATTGAATTACCGCCTTTAGCCCGTGCTATTTATTTTTCGACCCGGGTTGATCAGGAAGTGCCTAAAGGTCTTTATACCGCAGTGGCTTATGTACTGACCTATGTGATGCAACTCAAAGCTTATAAACAGGGGCGGGGTCAGAAACCTGCACCTATACCCGATATTTTTATTCCGTCCAGCCTGCAAAAACAGGCCAATGAGCGAGGAAGTACATTGTGAACTGGCGTTCTTTTACTCAACCCTACACCGCAATTCCTGTGTTATTGCTGGCCGTGTTGGCCATGGTGGTGTTGCCTTTGCCTGCCTGGCTGCTGGATGTGTTATTCACCTTTAACATAGTGTTGTCGATCATAGTTCTGCTGGTGGCCGTGTCCAGCCAAAAGCCGCTGGATTTTTCGGTATTCCCAACCGTTTTGCTGGTGGCGACTTTGATGCGTCTGACACTAAACGTGGCATCGACCCGGGTGGTGTTACTGAATGGTCATGAGGGGACCCATGTAGCGGGTAATGTAGTACAAGCCTTTGGTGAAGTGGTCATCGGCGGCAACTATGTTGTGGGTATGGTGGTTTTTATCATTCTGATGATTATCAACTTTGTGGTGATCACCAAAGGGGGCGAGCGTATCTCTGAAGTGGCAGCCCGTTTTACCCTGGACGCCATGCCGGGCAAACAAATGGCGATAGACGCCGACTTAAATGCAGGTTTAATAGCGCCTGAGCAAGCCAAAGAACGGCGTCAGACCATAGCCAAAGAAGCCGACTTTTATGGTTCTATGGACGGTGCGTCCAAGTTTGTCCGGGGTGATGCTATAGCGGGTTTAATAATCTTAGTGATTAACCTCTTGGGTGGTGTGGCTATAGGCGTCTTTATGCACGGCCTGGGTATGGGGGAGTCTTTTCAGCGTTTTGCCTTATTAACCATAGGTGATGGTTTAGTGGCACAGGTGCCGTCATTACTGATGTCGGTCGCCGCAGCTATTATTGTCACCCGGATGAATGACGAAGGCGAAATGTCAGACGAAGTAGGCCGTCAGTTGCTGGCGTCCCCTCGGGTGTTGCTGACTGCCGCCTTCATTATGACAGTACTGGGTTTAGTGCCTGGCATGCCCACAGCCGCCTTTTTAATTTTTGCCGCCCCTTTGTATTTTGCTGCCTGGCGTTTGCAGCAAAAAGCCGATGGCCGCAGTTACACTGAAGTGGAAGCTCTGACTGAAAAAATCAGTCAGGAACCTGCAGCTTTGGTCTGGGATGATTTGCCTTTTATCGACCGTATTTCGGTAGAACTGGGGTTTCGCCTGGTGTATCTGGCGGATAAAGAACAAGGCGAAAGCCTGCTGCAAACCTTAAGAGGTGTGCGCAAAACCTTGTCGGAACAATCCGGCTTTTTATTGCCTGAAGTAAGAGTGCGCGACAGCTTAAAACAGAATCCACAAGAGTACCGTATTAAGCTGGCGGGGGTACCGCTGGCCTCAGGCAAATTACAGCCACAAAAGCTGTTGGCACTGAACACCGGCGATATTTATGGCCAGATGGATGGTGAGCTGACCGTTGATCCGGCTTATGGTTTAGAAGCGGTCTGGATAGAACCGGAACAAAAAGCCAAAGCGCTGAATTTAGGTTATTCAGTGGTAGATGCCGCCACAGTCATAGCTACTCATGTTGGCAAAGTGATTAAAGAAAATCTGGCTGACTTGTTTTTGTTTGAGGATATTAAGCAATTTAATAAACGTCTGGCTGTAGTTGCTCCGACTCTGGCTGAAAGTTTAGAAAAAGCGCTGACGCCAAATCTGCAGTTAAAAGTGTACCGTTTACTGCTTAAAGAGCAGGTCAGTGTAGGTGATGTAGTGACTATAGCCACAGCTTTGGTCGACAGTGCTGAAGTAACCAAAGATCCAATTTTACTGACCAGCGATGTGCGCTGCGCTTTGCAAAGAGTGCTGGTAAAACAAGTGCTGGGAGAGCGGGAAGAACTGGCGGCCTATAGCCTTGATGAAAAACTGGAGCAAACCTTACAAAGTGCATTAAATCAGGCCATGCAGGCCGGGAAAGTGGCACTGGATAGTTTTCCGGTGGCGCCTAATTTATTGAGCCAGTTCCAGCGTGCTATGCCACAGGTGAAAGAACAAATGCAACGCCAAGGCTATCAGCCGGTATTGGTTGTTTTGCCACAATTAAGACCTTTGCTGGCCCGTTATGCCCGTACTTTTACCCAAGGATCGCTGGTTGTGTTGTCTTATAACGAAATTCCGGAGCAAATTCGGGTCAATGTGTTAGGTACTTTGGGCTAAAGGCGACTAAAAAACGACAAAAAAAGATCTCCACTTAAACCGCTCATCGCGTAAAAGAGTGGATTTAGCGTAATTCAGGCTGAATTCATAGTTGGCTTTTACTTTGTCACCAAAAGGTCATGTATTATAGTTAACATATGTATGTTATTGAACTTTAATGGTTTTTAACTTAATTCTAAAGAAAAATCTGTGTTTTTGCTGGAAAGTGTTTTTTTGGTTAAATAATTGAAAACCATAAAATAAAGCTTGCAGCCAGTTTTTTTTTGTTTATTGTAGATCATTAAGTGAGAGTTCATTTTTGTTCAGAACCTCATTTTTCTAACAAGCTTAGAAATTAAAAGGCAAACTGGCTTAAAGGTCAGGACGCAAAGCCTCCGGTCTAAGGATCTGAAAGGATCTATGATAGCGGGGTTGCATTAGCAAGCGGTCACTCAAAAGGTGAACCTGAAGGTTGGTCATTGATGATCAGGCTTTGGTTTTGCCTGCTCAGGTGAATACAAAACAGATCCGTTCCGGCTTTGGTTTTTTGTGTGCCTGTCTGCTTTTTTTGCCTTTTAATACCTTTGGTTTGTAGTTGGCGTTGTTGTCGATTGCGGTTTTACGGGTTAAAAGGACATATCAGTTTGATGACTTCTTTGTCAGGTCTTTGGCTAACATTGGCATTGCTTGCTGCGTCGCCGCAGTACACGCCAGCTATGGATCAATCACAGTGGCAGATCAGCGGTGATCAGTTTCAGTGTCAGATGCAGCAGAATTTGGGTGCTATGGGAACTTTGGCCTTTAGCAAAAAACCTGCCCGGGCTATTGAAATGCAACTGACCCTGCACGCGGCTCATCTGGAGTTGCAGGATGTGCAGGGGCAAGTCGTCTCTGCGGGCTGGCAACCTGAACAGATGGCGCCTGCAGTGCAATTTTCTCCTACTTTTATCAACGCTAAGGTGGCCCGTTTTATCGAGCAGGTGCCCTTGGTGATGCAACAACTGCAGCAGGGTTATTGGCTGCAACTGATGCTGGATATGCCTGGTCAGGAAGTTACGCTGACAGTACCCAACCTTAAATCCAGTCAGGCACTGGCTGAATTTCAAAGCTGCATCGATGGCTTATTGCCTTTGTCCTGGGCTCAGGCCCGCGAATTCCAACTGTTTTACCCCATAAATAAACGCCAGCCTTCCGCTGATGATGCCGCTTATCTGAAAACTCTGGCTCTTTATATTCAACAAGACAAAGCAGTGAAAAAAGTACTGATAGACGGCTATACCGACGATATGGGCAGCAGCATCGCCAACAGAGTGATGTCTGAAGAGCGTGCTGATGAAGTGGCGTCACATTTAATTGAATTTGGGGTCAATAAAAACAAACTGGAAATCCGTGCCCATGGCAACAGGTATCCGGCTGCAACTGGCGACCAGACAGAATCGCACAACAGGAGAGTACTGATCCGTTTGATCCGTACTCAAAGCTGAAAGACAAGAGTGAAGCTATGACGATGAAACATTTACTTTGGATTGAACAATGCCGGCCGGGACAGGACCTGATGCTTTGTGTCAAAGCTGAAGGTTTTCAGTTACACCACGCCGCCAATCTGAGTGCGGTGCTGAACTCTTGTTCTTTGCAACAACCCGATATTGTGGTGATGGCCGCCGAACTGGCTGAAATGCGCACTTTAGACTTGCTGGTGCTGCTGAAAAAACAGCATCCGTCCTGTCAGATCATCGTATTGGTGGAAAAAGATCAACATGAGGTTGCAGCTGAAAGCCTGAATTACGGCGCTATTGACTATCTGTTGAAACCTTTTAACCAGCAGCAATTACAAAATACCATTCGTAACGCCTCCTCCCTTAGCCGTGGTTTAAAAGATTTAGTCGCCGTGTCTTTGGGCAGTCGGCAGGTACTGCAGTTAGCCAATCGCGCAGCTCAAACCGATGCTACTGTGCTTTTGCATGGTGAATCCGGTACGGGAAAAGAACGTTTAGCCCGTTATATTCACAATGTGTCAGCGCGTCGGGATCAGACTTATGTAGCGGTGAACTGTGCCGCCATTCCAGACAATATGTTGGAAGCCATGTTGTTTGGTTACAACAAAGGCGCTTTTACCGGTGCAGTCAGTCAACAAATTGGTAAGTTTGAATCCGCCAATGGTGGCACTTTACTACTGGATGAAATTTCTGAGTTGCCATTGCCATTGCAAGCCAAATTGCTACGGGTACTGCAGGAGCGTGAGTTAGAGCGTTTAGGCAGCAACAGCAAAATTAAACTGGATGTGCGGGTGATAGCCGCCAGTAACAAAGACTTACGTCAGTTGGTTGACCAGGGCTTGTTCCGCCAGGATTTGTTTTACCGTCTGGATGTGTTGCCACTGAGCTGGCCTGCTTTACGTGAACGCAAAGAAGACATTATCCCGCTGGCCGAGTTTTTTGTGCAGAAGTATGCCGATGGCAAATATGTGTTGAGCAAAGAAGCCAAAGCGGCTTTATGTCAGTACAGCTGGCCCGGCAATGTGCGTGAACTGGAAAACGTGGTGCAGCGTGCCTTGGTAATGGCGCGGGGTATTGAAGTGCAGGCACTGGATCTGAACTTACCAGTGTCTGCGGTCACAGTGCCTGTAGCTGCCAGTATTAACCATCTGAAACTCAACAAAAAGAATGCCGAATTTGATTACATTCTGGGTGTACTGAACCAATTTAATGGTCACAGAACCCGGGCTGCCGAGGCTTTGGGTGTCAGCACCAGGGCCTTACGCTACAAACTGGCCGCTATGCGTGAGCATGGCGTTGATATTGATGCAATAGCTTAACAGCAGGAAGAACCAGCTATGATTTCTCCGTTAAATACCCAAGATGTTTTACTCAGCCAGTTTAACCAGTTACAGCAAATTGCCAGCAACGAGCAGGTGATGCCGGGCAACAATGACAGTTCAGTGTCAGGTGATTTTGCTTCTGCTTTACGCTCCATTAATGCGCAGCAAAATCTGTCGTCTGACATGATGGCCGCTGTAGACGCAGGTCGCAGCGATGATGTGGTGGGTGCTATGGTCGCCAGTCAAAAAGCTGACTTAAGTTTTTCGATGTTGCTGCAAATCCGCAACAAAGTGATGAATGGTGTTGATGACATCATGCGTATGTCTCTGTAAGGCGGACTCCAGATGAAAACTGAATTGGCAAAAAACCTGCCTGTAGCCGCATCCGATAACAGATTGCGGGAAAAGGTTATTAATTTATCCAGTAAAATTAACTGGTTACCTGCAGGTGATAAAAGCCTGGCCTCCATTGCATTACTGGCTACATTAGTCGCTGCCACCATAGTGGTGATCCTGTGGACTTCAGCGAAAAACTTCGTACCTTTATATGGCAGTCAGGAGCATTACGACAAAGCCGGCATAGTTGAAATTCTGGACAAAGAGAAGTTTCCGTTTCGTATTGATACCGACAGTGGCAACATTATGGTGCCTCAGGAAAGGTTAGCTGATGCCCGCATCACGCTGGCGGCCCGTGGTATTAAAGCCGCTATGCCTGAAGGTTTGTCCGCGATGCAGGACAAAGTGACCATGGGCACCAGTCAGTTTATGGAGTCGATGCAATACCAGCACGCACTGGAAGGTGAACTTGCCCGTACCATCATTACTATGGATGGGGTACGTAATGCTCGCGTGCATCTGGCCATTCCTAAACGGAATTTGTTTGTTGGCCGACAGGAAGAAAAATCTGCGGCTTCTGTGATGGTAGATTTAGCTCCGGGCTACAACCTGAAGCCTGAACAAGTGGAAGCTATTGTCAGCCTGGTGTCAGGCAGTATTCCAGGCCTGGATAGCCGTAAGATTTCCGTGGTGGATCAGCGTGGCAAGTTAGTCAGCGGTGATTTATTTGACAGCACACCTGTGGGCAAAGAAACCGATAAAAAACTCGCCTTTATTGAAAAAGTAGAACGCTCAGTCGAAGAGCGGGCTTCTATTATGCTGTTGCCAATTTTAGGGGATGGTAACTACCGGATCCAGGTATCGGCCGATGTCGACTTTAACGTGGTGGAAGAAACCCGCGAAGCGCTGGATAAAGAAGGTGTGCTAAAAAGCGAAAACAGCAAAACCGATTCAATGCTGGATCAACTGGCGATGGGGATCCCCGGCGCTTTAGCGAATCAGCCGCCAGTACCAGTGCAACAAGGTGCTGATGCTACACCAGGAAATAATGAACGCACCTCACAACGCAACGAAATGCGCCGTGAATTTGATACAGGTAAAGCCATTACTCATACCCGTTATGAAATTGGCCGGGTACGGAGTCAAAGTGTCTCTGTGCTGGTGAATGAAGCTGTAGCGGGCGACGCTGGCTGGACGCCAGAGCGTTTAGCTCAGTTGGGGGAAATGATCAAAACTGCCACAGGGCATCAGGCCGAACGTGGTGATCAATTTAATATCACCAGTTTTGGCTTTGTCCAGAATGATATTGCGGCTCAGATGGAAGGTATGGCCTGGTGGCAAATACCGGAAATGAAAGAGTACTTACGTTATTTAATAGGCGCCATTATTGGTTTGGCTTTGGTGATTTTTGGCGTTCGTCCGCTGGTTAATCATCTGGTCAGCCGCAAGCACAAAGAACACAACTCCGCTGTCGGTTTTCAGGGCATGGATAGTAGCCATGCTATGTCACAGATGCAGGCTGCAGATCTGGCCAAAGGTCCTGCTGTTTTGGATGCGACCGCAGATGCTGCTTTACCTGATAATCAGGCAACCGGGCCACAACATAGCATTCATTTGCCCGAAGTGGGCTCTGAGTTTGCACAGCAAATCAGTCACCTGCAATTGCTGGCCAATCGTGAGTCTGATCGGGTGACCGCTGTGATCAAATACTGGATAGAACGAGGAGTCAGCATTGAATCCGTTAAGAGCTGAGCAAACGAAACAGATCTCCGATCTGGACAGAGCCGCTATCCTGCTGCTGAGTATGGGTGAAGAAAACGCGGCCTGTATTATCAAGAAGTTAGGCCGCAATGAAGTGCGGGCTTTGTCAGAACGTATGGCAAAAATTGCCAATGTCACTCAGGACGATGTCGCTACTATTCTGACCGACTTTTTTGACCAGTATCGCACTGAAAGTGGCGTCAGCGGCGCTTCACGTTTATATCTGGAGCGGGCTTTGGATAAAGCGGTCGGCCGCAAGTTAGCCCGTGGCATGCTGGATGATATTTATGGCGGCGCTTTGGCTGATGATGTGCGTCGTCTGGAGTGGGTTCCTGCTGAGCTCTTGGTGCGTTTTATGGAGCAGGAACATATTCAGATGCAGGCGCTTATTCTGGCTTTTTTACCTGCAGAACAAGCCAGCACTATTTTGAGTTTATTCCCGTCGAAAAAACACGATGATATTTTATTCCGCATCGCCAATATGCGTGAAGTCAGCGAACACGTGATTGAAGATTTACGTTATACGCTGGAGCGCTGCATTGAGTATGTCGGCGAGCAGGTGGGTGCCCGAATTAATGGGGTGCAGCAAGTGGCTGACATTATGAACAGATACAGTGGTAACAAAGCCGAAGTGATGGATCTGCTGAAAATGCATGACATCACTATGGCTGACGCCATTGAAGATAAAATGTATGACTTCTATAGCTTAAGCCGCCAAAGCGAAGATGTGCTTAATCAACTGCTGACTGATATTCCGGATGAACTCTGGGTTACGGCACTCAAAGGCGCAGATGTGACCTTAACCGACAACATTCTGGCTGTATTGCCTAAACGTTTAGCTCAGGTGTATCGCCAGCAAATTGAGACGATGAAACCTCAGCCTGTACGTAAAGTCGAAGCCGCCCGGGCTGAGATTATGGCCATAGTAAAGCAGATGATGGCAGCTGGCCGTCTGGAATACCGTCTCTACCCTGAAGAAACGGTAGGTTGATATGAGTGCAGTGTTGCAACAGGACCAACAATTTCGCTTTCCTGCTTTGCAGCGTAAAGATGGCAATGCCACAGCACAGCAACTCAGCGAGCAGTTTTATCAGCAAGGCTTTCAGGCTGGTGTTGATGCAACGGAGCAGGATGCTTATCAACGAGGCATGGCAGAGGGTCAACAGCAGTTGCAGCAGTTCTGGCAAAAAGAGTTGGAAAAACAACAAAGTGAACTGGAGCAAAAGCAGCAGCGCGCTCTGGATTTTTTAACCGAACAATTTAATCAGCAACTTTTGCATAAAGAACAGCAATTGGGTCAGGAGTTGTTAGCGCTGGTGCAGCAACTGGCCAGCACTGTATTGCAAACTGAGCTGGTGTTGCAGCCGTCACTATTACAACTGGCGATCGATCAGTTACTGCCGCAATTGGGAGCAACTGATCCTCTGCAGTCTATTCAGCTGTCTCAGGCTGATGCGCCACTTTTTAACGGCATTCGTCATATTCAGCACATTCCGTTGCAGTTTGATGCAGCTTTGCCTTCTGGTCGGGTGCAGTTTAATGGCCGCCAGCAATTGCATCAGTTGGATTTTCAGCAACGTTTAGAACAAGCCATGTTGCCTGTGCGCCGCCTGTTGTTGGGCGACGATGCGTAAGTCATTTAGCGAAAGCCTGAGTCTGGCCAGAACCCAAATTCAGCCACCGGACTGGGTACACAGTTATGGCCGTTTGTTGCGGGTCAACGGTATGATTTTATCTGCCGCCGGTCACAGTTTTACTTTAGGTCAGCGTTGTCAGATTGAAAGTGAAGATGGCCACTGGTTTGACGCAGAAGTGGTAGGTTTTGACACCGATCAGGCGTTTTTAATGCCATTGACAGCTGTGGATGGCTTAAGAGCAGGAGCCAGGGTTCGTACAGTAGCAACAGCCAACCAATTGCTGGTTTCCACCGAATTATTAGGTCGAGTGCTGGACGGTTTAATGTGTCCGCTCGATGGCAAAGCAGCCATTAAAACCGGCGATCGTATCAGTGCAGCTTTGCCAGCAGTCAACCCTTTGCAGAAAAAGGGCGTCAGTGCGCCTTTGGATGTGGGTATTCGCGCTATTAACTCGCTGTTTACTGTAGGCCAGGGCCAGCGCATGGGCTTGTTTGCAGGTTCTGGTGTAGGTAAAAGCAAGTTGCTGGGCATGATGACCCGTTATACCCAGGCCGATGTAGTCATTGTCGGTTTGATTGGGGAACGGGGCTGGGAAGTGAAAGATTTTATTGAACATAGTCTGGGCCCTGAAGGCTTAAAAAAAGCCATTGTGATTGCAGCTCCTGCCGATCAGTCGCCTTTGCTGCGGTTAAAAGCGGCAGAGCTAAGTCATCGACTGGCGGCCTATTATCGCGATTTAGGTTTTAACGTGTTGCTGCTGGTGGATTCACTCACCCGTTATGCCCAGGCACAACGTGAAATAGCCTTGTCTGTCGGTGAACCTCCGGCGACCAAAGGCTACCCACCTTCGGTATTCAGCAAACTGACGCAACTGGTTGAAAAAGCAGGTAACAGTGCCGATAGCAAAGGCAGTATGACCGCTATTTATACCGTATTGGCTGAAGGCGATGACCAGCAGGATCCGATAGCGGATGCAGCGCGGGCTATTTTGGATGGTCATGTGGTATTAAGCCGCACTCTGGCCGAGCGGGGGCATTATCCGGCTATCGACATTGGCGCTTCCATCAGCAGGGTGATGCCGCAAATAGTACCGGAGCAACAGCTGAAACATGCTTATGCGCTAAAGCGATTGTATTCACGTTATTTACAGGTGCAGGAACTGATCCCTTTAGGGGCTTACCAGACGGGTAAAGATCAGGAGCTCGACAGAGCAGTGCAACTGTACCCGGCCATCGAACATTTTTTATGTCAGGCTTTGCAGCAAAGCGCTGATTTTCAGCAATCCCAAGCCGAATTAACTAAATTGTTGAGTTAAACCTATGTTGAAAAAATATCTGGAACAACAGCAAGCCAATTTAAAACAGATGGGACAACGCCAGCAGCAGCTGAATCAGCAGGCCGCCAATGAAGAGCGACGTTTGCAGTTGTTGACTGAACATATCTCCGGTATGGAGCGCAGTTACCAGATGAAATCGGCTTTAGGTTTACAAAACCTGGCGTCGATGAAAACTGTATTGCTGGATATGCAGCAGCAACAGCAGGATAAAACTCAGGCCGCCTATGCTGAATTACAGCAGCAGCAGCAGGTCTGTCAAAAGCAGGTGGCGTATAGCAAAGGCATAGAAGCTGTGATCCATAACAGGGAATTCAGTGCACTGCAAAAGCAACAAAAAGCTGAGCAGCAGCAGGCCGACGAAATTGCGATGCAGCTGTTTCAACTCAAGTTAAAAAAGCCGGCCTGAACCATAGTCTAAGTTAAGCCACTCTTTTCTAAATCAAAATCTTCAGGCTACACTGGGGGAAGGCTGAGTTTAGCCTTTACAACCAAAAGAGTCCTCAACCAAAAGAGAGTCGCTATGAAACTTATAAAAATAATACTAATTGGTTTTTTATTGGCAGTGGCCGCGCTGTTGCTGGCTGCTTTGGTGTTGCCTTCGTCTTATCAGGTGGAACGTAGTGTCAGCATCAATAAAGCCAAAGAGCAGGTGTTCAGTTATCTGGTGCTGTTAAAAAATCAGGATAACTTCAGTGTCTGGATGGCTTTGGATCCTAATGTGAAAAAAACTTATAACGGCGAAGATGGCACTGTAGGTTTTGTTTCGGCATGGCAGAGTGAAAAAGATGAGGTAGGCTCAGGCGAGCAGGAAATTACCGCTATTAAGCCAGGTGAGCGTATTGATTACGAGCTGCGTTTTATCGCGCCTTTTGCTTCAGTTTCTCCGGCTTATATCCTGACTGAACAACAAGCCGCAGACCAAACCAAAGTCACCTGGGGTTTTAAAGGTGAGATGCCTTATCCAATGAACCTGTTGTTGCTGGCAATGGATATGGAACAAATGATAGGTGACGACCTGCAACAAGGTCTGGATAAGCTCAAAGTACTGTTAGAGCAATAACCCCACTGCAATTGCGATCAAGGGGGAGTTGTGCCCCCTTCATTTTAGTGAAGCGCCGTATCAGGCGCTGATACCAAACTGACGCTACTCTGAGACTGACCTTTTTTTTGAATCGGATATGCTGTTCGTACCCAAAACATTTAGCCAGCAGGGCTGAAATTTTGGGATTGATAGCAACTCACTTCACGATGAAAAAGGAATGATCATGTCTCTTATCAATATTCTTGTCGCAGTTAACGCCACTGAGCTGGCTGAGCGTTTAAACGATGGTTCAATGAAACCAGGTTCTGTAGGCAGCCCAACTAATTTAGGCGCCTGGGGTGGTTCTGATGTGTTTGTGTCAATGATTACACAAAACAGCTATATCGCCAGCAATCAGGGTGGTTCTGAACTGGAAGTCAAAGCGAACTCAGGCGACACAGTGCGCTGGGCTGTCAGCACTTTTGACGGTGATACAGACTACACAGCCTTTTTATACAATGGCAGCTTTAACCCTTCTTCCGGCATTACGGCTTTAAGTTATTTTAATATGCATACCAGTGTGTATCTGCCAGCAGGTTCAGACCCGGTCAATGGCACTCCAGCTTTGTTCCATAACAATGCCTATGCCACTCAGGGTACTGTGATTGAAGCAGGTCAGAAAATTCAGTACACCTTAAGCTTCAAACTGGTGAACAACAGTACTGGTGCTGTTATTGGTTACTTTAGCTGGGATCCGTTTATCAGCATCGCTAACTAAGATAATTCTTCACCCGAAACAGGCCTGAAATTCAGGCCTGTTTTTTTAGTCTCTATTTAGTGTCAGTTTGGTGTCAGGTTAACCATTTGTAAATTTCACACTGGACTAAAAAGACTGTCGCGTTCATAATTTTGTCTCTTTTTTGAAAACAAAGCCTTTTACACTGAAGTCTGGCTTTGGTTCTGCTATTTCTCTTTTCTGGTCAATGGAGTGAACGCCTTATGCAAGAAGCTCTGGTATTAAAAGTTGAGTTACTTAAGTCATTGAGACAACAACGATTTTTAAGTCAGGAGGATTTGTTTAATGCTTGCCAGCAGCGATCATTGCGGGTGTCGCTGGCAACCATCAAAAGAGCGGAGACAGGTAAAAAAGTAAGTTATCGTACTGTGCGGGAATTATCTGCCTTTTATGCAGTGCCTGCTGCTTCTTTGGTGATGCCGGAGTCGTAAAACTCCGGTTTTTAGCGCAAGGAGTTGGTAGCTATTTTTCAGGAAAACGCTGTTTCTCTGCCATACATTTTGCTTTGGTCAGCATAAAAACCTGACCTGATTTATTGTGTCTTAACTGGCATTGCCCCTGGTCAATTTGCAGCACAAAGAGGTTGGCTAAATCCATATGACGGCCGTCCAGTGGGCGGCCTTTGTCATCTTTTAGTACCACGGATTCAATCCAGATTTGGCTTTCAAACAAGTAAGCGTTATCGGCCAGCCGCACTAAGGGCCCACCTATGGCTTTTTGGATCTGTTGTTGTAACTCCAGCTTTACCTCTGGCGATGTCTCCGTCAGCACAGCAGGTTCGGCAACCGCCTGAACCTGCTGACAGGCGCTGATCCCCAGCAACAGACAACTTAATGTGATGTACTTGAAAAACATCAATTTGTTCATTCTTGTTGGTCCTTCAGGGGTAAACGAATACTGTTGGTTAAAGGTTTTTCTGCTGGATTTTTCACTGCAGGGCCAGAGCCTGTAGTGGCGCCAGACAAGGCAGCACCCATACCAGACAAAGATCCGACAGCACTACTGACTCCTGAACCTGCTAAGCTCAGACAACTGTCCGTTTCGATGTAATGCAAGGCTGTCTCCAGCATTCCTTCTTCAGGATCGCCAAGCAGTTTAGAGAAGTCGTCTGCTGCTGCACAGCCTTTGATATCGGCTGCAAAAACAGGGTTAGTGGTGGGTTTAAAACCATCAGCGTAATCACCAAAACCTTTGGAATTAATACCGCTGAACTGAATGGTAAAGTAGGTGGTGCCGCAGTTATCTGTTGGATAAAAACCATAAGGTTTACCACAGGTTTTGCCACCTATCTGTATCACTTCAACATCTATACCCCGCAGGCCATTCATAAAAGCTTCACTGGCAGAGCAGGTGTTTTCTGTCGTCAGAACATAGATACGGCTTAAATTCAGATTAGGTAATACTGTACTGGTTAAGGTACCAGTTTCGTAATTTATTTCACGGTTATAAAAAGGCGTTGGGCTTAAACTGGCGCCTGTGACGGGGTTGGTATTGGGGTATTTATCATTAAACTGCAAGCGTTCAAAAAACCTGTTCTGAATAATATCAGGGCCTGTCACCATATAACCCAGCTGACCAGCTAACGCCAGCAAGCCCCCACCGTTATAACGCAAATCCACTACCAATTCAGAGATGGCTGCATCGCGGAATAGTTTAACTGCATCAATCAACTGACGCTGTGCCGGCACTATATAGCTATTAAACTGGAAATAACCTACAGGGCCTGAGTCGGTATTCAGTACCCTGGCATTTTGCACCGGACTTGAGGCTACATCTGCAGAGCGGAGCTGATAGCTGACTTCAGTGTTTTCCACTGTGCGGAATTTAAAACTATGCTGCTCCCCTGTATTGGCCGGGAATATGCCTGCATTGATAGTGTTGACCCCTGAGCTGCTGCTGTCATTGACAAAATCAACACCATTCACCTCAAGTAAAAAGTCACCTCTTTTGACTCCGGCCAAAGCCGCTGGCGAGTTTGGTTCTGTGTAGGCCACAATAAAAGAACGGGGAGCCCTGGTCGAACCTACGGACCAATTGATGCCATAACCTGAACTGACGCCGGATTGAGACTGTTGCAGATAATCCGCAGTATTTTGGGTGAAATGAAATTGATCTTTGGCTACGCCTGAATCTGTGACAGCTGTCGTTTTTAGCAAATTAAAGTATGCCGGGATGCCATAGCTGGCAGGGTCCAGATCAGGGACTTCCCTGTACCATAAGTAAGTTCTGTTATTCCAGGAGCGCAACCACATCTTTTCATGCATGGCAGTACCGGCTTTATCCGGATAAACGCCGCCATTAAAGGGGTCTGCACCAGTGCGGGGAGACACGCAAAAATTTTTAAATTGAGCTTCGTCACTGAATTGGCCTGCAGTCCAGCTTGGTGCTGCCGGAACACCACCACCTGATCCACCAGTACCGCCAGTGCCGGAATTACCACCGCCTCCGCCACCACAAGCTGTCATGAGGATAAGGCCAGATAGGAGGCATAAGGTTGACTTTAAGTTCAGTTGCATCGCGTCTCTCCATTGTACTGCATTGCCAGTGTCAGCCTGACAGGCCAGATTGCTTAAAAATTGCGGGGCAGTTTACCCGAATATGTTTTGAAAAACGTCATCCAACATAACTTTAAATTACATTTAAAGTGCTTTTTAGCAATGCCAGTTCAGCAAATATTGGTGAAAAATTAACATTTTGAGCCAGCCAAAACACTACTTAGAGCTGAACATTTACCTTCTGACAGCATAGCTCAAGACGAGGGTTAAGATTCAGTGTTTGAGTATTCACTTCTGGTGGCCGATGCCAAAACAAAGTCAGCGTTCTGAACCAGGGTACTTGCGTTTGGCGGCGCAAACAAAAGCAAAGTTTCCCGGCATGACTAATTCAGGGTGGCGGATTTTATTAAACAAAGCCCAACCGCCTTTATAACGACCTGGTTCAATACGATGCATATACTGCCCGCCTTTTTGGCCGTCCAGCATGGCAATCACTCTGTTGCCTTCCACCACAAAACCATCGCCAAAACTATCGACAAAGTGTCCTTTGGTCAGCAAGACTCTGTCGTTACACAATTGAGCAGTAAACTGCAGCCTGCGTTGTTGGTCCCGTATTTTTAACGTATTGACTTCATAGCTGTATTCCCATTGATCCGGACTACGCTGAAGTTCACCTTTTTCTACCCGGATCAGCACTTGCCCTGTGGTATCGGACAATATAAAAGAAAAACATAACCAGCCCGATTCAGAATGCAGCGTAAACAATTCCTGTCCATTAACCCAAATGCAATATTGTTCGCCACCGCTGGGCACAAAGTCGGCGTAGACAGTATTCATCCCCACCGACACTTGCACTCTGCGGTTTGGATCAAAACTAAAACCTGGCTTATTAACACGTTGCTGGTTAAAAGGTTGATTGATCCGTTCAACTAAAGTGCTGGCACTCAGCAGAGTACTGCGCAGTTGTTTGGTATGCAGCGGGCAAATCAGCACGGCAGACAGGCTGTCTGGCGGAAAGTAGTAGCGAAAAACCGGAGATCCACAAAACACACAGCCATAAAAACACTGCTGACGTGCCTCTAATTTTTGCTGATCGGTCAGATCTGTGGCAAGAGTTAAGTCTGGTTTATGTGCCTCAATTGGCTGCATATCGATAAAACCTGCATAAATGCGCTGTAAATCCGAAGTCTCTAAATTAACTGAGGAACACAGGCTTTCACAATGGTAAAAATCGAAAAAATGAAAAAAGTCCGACCAGTGCTTGCTCTGTTTGTTTCTGATGGCCGGCTCACGTATAGCAACAACTTGTGTTGCAGGAATTAAAACGAGGTATCAAACACCTGATTATAAAGCAGTGTCAGTTGTTCTCTGTCGGCTGCATCTACCCAGGCTAAATGAGCTTCAAGGTAGCTTTTTTGTTGCGACAGGCTTTGCAGGCGTTGTTGAAAAAACTCAGTTAATTGCTGCCCTTCAGGTGTTTTTGCACAGAGGATATACCCCAACATGTAAGGTTCTGCCTCCTGAATGCTAAAACTGGTCAATTGAGTGTCCGTGCTCTGTTGCGCCAAATAATGCTGCATCACGTTTGGGTACTCGATCAGCAGGTCGACTCTGCCTTGTACCAGCATATCAATCAGACCGGCCGACATATCCACAGAGCGGCGTTGCCAGAATTTATGCTGCCATTGGGGTTGTTTCAGCAGTGTGTCCAGTTGTTCACCGTAAGAGCGACCACCCCCTACGGCAAACTGCAGCTTCTGATCGCTTTCAAGTAGGTGTTGCAGGCTCAGCTGTTGTTGATCATTCAGTTGTTGTTTGAGCCATGCCGTGGTTTTGGATGAGCTTTTGCTGTAGAGCCTTAATCCCGGAAACACAGTGTGAGGAATAGCAGTGGCGTAACTGAAGGTTAAACGTTCAGCGTTTTTTAACCTGTTGCCAGCGCAAGCTGAAGCTTCAGTTTTCAGCATAGCCATGGCGCGTTCTGTTGTGGTTTGGACAGGTTCAGCCTGGAAGTCTGAAATCCCCTGCATCAATAGACCTAAGGTCACACCATTCACATCAAGTGCCTGACGGTATTGTTGTGGCTGTTGATCTGGACTGCTGTCAGTCAGCCAGATAAATTTTTGTTTCGCGGCGCAAGGTAAAGCCAGTGATAATCCAAACCATATAACAATCAAGGATTTAAACATGCGCATCTGGTCCTGCTGCGTATCTTCTGAACTTCAGCATAGAGCAGTAGCATCAGGAATCAAAAGCTAATTTATGTAACCATCTCTGGTGCCGGTGTTTTCCGGGCTGTCAGGCTGCTGCCTAAAGAGGCTGCAATCACCGCAAAAATAGCCAGCCATTGCAATAAACTAAGTTGCTCGGCCAGAAGAATTAAAGCGGCTAAAGCAGCTATAGCTGGCTCTAAACTCATCAGTATGCTGAAGCTCTGAGCGGGTAAACGTTTTAATGCCACCATCTCAAGGCTATAAGGGATGGCGCTGGATAACAGGGCCACCGCAAAAGCAAAAGGTAATACAGTCCAGCTAAACAAACTGCTGCCCGCTGAGGCTAAACCTATAGGAAATAAAAACAAAGCAGCTACTGCCATGCCCAAAGCTACAGCAGTACCGCCGTGCACAGCGCTGCCTGTTTTTTGGCCAAAAATAATATAGCCAGCCCAGCAGGCACCTGCGCCCAAAGCCAAAGCTATGCCTACAGGGTCTAAAGCTGTTGCTTCGGTTTGCCATGGTAATAACAAAGCTATTCCTGTCATAGCCAACACAACCCAAAGCAAGTCCAGCTTACGTTTGGACGATAATAGGGCGACAGCCAAAGGACCTGTGAATTCCAGCGCCACAGCTATGCCCAGAGGAATACGTTCAATCGCCAGATAAAACATCAGGTTCATACCACCTAAGCAGATGCCATAAAACCACAAGGCTTTTTGGTCTTGTTTGGCGGGCCATTTTTTCCAGGGCTGAAAGACGAAAGATAAAATTAAAGCCGAAAAACCAACCCGCAATGCTGTAGTGCCTTCAGGCCCAATGATAGGGAACAAAGTTTTGGCTAACGAAGCACCGGACTGGATCGCCATCATGGCTACTAGTACGGAGGCGATGGCCCACCAAAACGAGGCATTCCGGCTTTGTGGCATACAATTCTCACAACAGAACAAAAGAAACCCTATTTTACCACTCAAATTCAGTGCCGGGCGACAGGATATATCGGATCTTTCAGTGCCTTTGTCTGGTGAGCTGATGCAGTTTGCGCTAGTCTGCTGCATTATTTGCATAGCTTGTCAGGATTTTTATGAAGTTATTCCGTATTCCACTGTGGCTTTGGTTGCTATTGATTGTTGCAGGTCTTGGTTATGCTTTTCATCCTTATCTGCTGGAACAGCTGAATCAATTGGAGCAAAAGCGTTTGTTGTCTCAACCCTTGCCCCAGGTCAGTGAGATGCCACAACGACTGGATTTTCAGCGGCAAATGGCGGATTTAACTTACCTGGCCTCTGAAGAGCTGGCGGGTCGTGGTACAGGCCAGCCAGGGGGCTTAAAAGCTCAGCAATGGTTGGTGACTCAGTTCACTGCTATTGGTTTGGCTACAGCAGGTACAGAAGGTTATTTGCAGCCTTATCAGCCGACTTCAGGCAAAGCCCAGTTAATGAAAGGCGCTGCTAATGTGCTGGGCCGGATTGAAGGCTCGGATCCCGCCTTACCTTTGCTGGTGCTGACAGCACATTATGATCATTTAGGTTTACATCAGGGCAAAATTTATTATGGGGCCGACGATAATGCGTCTGGTGTGGCAGCTTTGCTGGCCATAGCGCGTTATTTTAAACAACATCCACCTCGTCATCCTGTGCTGTTTGCTGCTTTGGATAACGAAGAAAGCGGTATGTGGGGCGCTCGTATGCTGTTTGAGCAAGAGCTGCTGAAGCCTGAACAAATAAAGCTAAATATCAATATGGATATGCTCAGTCATGATACGAACAAACAACTCATAGCGGTTGGCTCTTATCATTATCCCCAGTTGGGGCAACCTCTGCTGCAACTGCAGCAACAAAGCTCTGTGCGCTTGTTGCTGGGATATGACAGACCAGCATGGCGGGTCGGCACTCATCAGGACTGGACCTTAAGTTCAGACCATAGGGAATTCCATAAACGACAGGTGCCTTTTGTGTATTTTGGTGTACCGGATCATGCGCATTATCACCAGCCAACAGATACCATAGACAATGTTGATCAGGAGTTTTATCGTGAAGTCAGTGAAACAGTGTTGGATGCAGTGCTGTTATTTGACGCCAGTTGATACCAGCTTCTGAGCAACTTATGAAAGAGATCACCCTGTGCTATGCTGGCCTTATTCCGGCATAGCGCAGCGTATCCAGGTTTTTATGCGTATTCTTCATAGCTCCGACTGGCATTTAGGCCAGCATTTTATTGGCAAAAGCAGAGCAGACGAGCACAAAGCCCTGTTTGGCTGGCTAAAGCAACAAATTGAATTGCATCAGGTGGATGCATTGATAGTAGCGGGCGATATTTTTGATACCGCCACTCCCGCCAGTTATGCCCGCGAGTTGTATCATCAGCTGATTGTCAACTTGCAACCCACTGGCTGTCAGTTGGTGATGCTGGGTGGAAATCACGATTCAGTCGCTGTATTGCAGGAAAGCAAAGAGTTATTGGCTTGTTTGCATACCCAGGTAGTGCCTGGCTGGCTGGGCGCTGCAGAATCTCATCTTCTGGTTCTAAATAATAAAGCCGGCAAAGCTGGTGCTATTCTGGCGGCTTTGCCTTTTTTGCGTTCCCGCGATGTATTGCAAAGCCTTGGTGGTCAGCAGGCCAGTGATAAACAGCAGCAATTGCAGCAAGCCATAGCCGACTGTTATCAGCAATGTTTTAGCCAGGCAGTGGCGCTGCGCTCTGAGTTGGAGCTTGAGTTGCCTTTGCTCGCGACAGGGCATCTGACCACAGTAGGAGCCAGCAGCAGCGAGTCGGTACGGGAAATTTATATCGGCTCTTTGGAAGCCTTTCCGGCCAGTGCTTTTCCGGGCTTTGACTACATAGCTTTGGGCCATATCCACCAGCCTCAACTGGTTGCAGGTAAAGAACATATCCGTTACAGCGGCTCGCCTATTCCTTTAAGTTTTGATGAAGCAAAACAGCAAAAATCCATGGTCTTGCTGGATTTCAGCCGCCCTGAAGCCAAGATTGAGCTGCTGCCCATTCCTTGTTTCCAACCCTTGTTAAGCCTGAAATGCAGCTTAACTGAACTCCATACTTTATTGCAGCAGCCACTGGCGATGCTACAACCTGGACAAAAACTCTGGCTGGAGCTGGTACTCACCGGCAGTGATGGTTATCTGAGTGATTTGCAAAGCCAGGTGCAACAACATCTCGAGGCTTTACCTGTCGAACTGTTAAAACTGCGGCGGGCACGGCAGGCCGCTGTTGGTGTTCTGCAGGCTGATCAGCAAGAGTCTTTGCATGAAATGACTCCGGATTTGGTATTGCAGCGACGGCTTGCCACTGAAGAATTAACCGACAGCGAAAAAGCAGAATTTCAGCAGATGTTGCAGCAAGTGCTGACACAGCTGCAGCAACCAGAACCGCAGGTGTTGCCATGAAAATTCTGTCGGTGCGGCTGCAAAACTTAAACTCGCTGAAAGGCGAGTGGAAAATAGATTTTACTCAGCCGCCTTTTGATCAAAGTAACCTTTTTGCTATTACAGGCCCGACTGGTGCAGGCAAAAGCACTATTTTGGATGCCATTTGTTTAGCTTTGTATCACCAGACACCTCGCTTAAAACTCTTGTCGCAAAGCAGCAACGAGCTGATGACCCGCCATACCAGTGAGTGCCTGGCCGAAGTCGAGTTTCAGGTACGCGACCAGCGGTATCGTGCTTTCTGGAGTCAACGTCGTTCCCGTGGTTCCGTGGACGGTAATTTGCAGGCTGCCAAAGTAGAGCTGGCCAAAGCAGATGGCGAAATACTGACAGACAAAAGTAACGAAAAGCTAAAGCTGACGGAGCAGATCACAGGTTTAGATTTTGGCCGTTTCACCAAGTCGATGCTGCTGGCTCAGGGTGGTTTTGCTGCCTTTTTAAATGCACCTGCTAACGAGCGGGCTGAACTGCTGGAAGAGCTGACGGGTACTGAAATTTATGGTCAGATTTCGATGCAGGTGTATGAGCAAAACCGCCAGCACAAAACGGCGTTGGAATTATTACAGGCCAAAGCATCAGGTGTGGTGTTGCTGGGTTTAGAGCAGCGCCAGTTGTTACAGCAGCAGTTAACTGATTTGGAACAGCAACAGCAGCAACTGAAAACAAAACAGCAGCAACAAGCGCCATTATTAGCCTGGCGTCAGCAGCAACAGCAGGCAGCGGTGCAGCTGCACCACGCAGAGCTGAAGCAGCAACAATTTGAGCAAGAGCAGGCCATGCAACAAAGTGCGTTGGTCAAATTGCAAAGTTATCAAAAAGCCGCAGTGTTGTTGCCATTGTACAAAGAGCTGCAGCAGCAACGTTCGGCAGTGACTGAAACACAAGAACAGCAGCAACTTCAGTCCCGTCAGTTGCATGATTTAAACTATCAGCAACAGCTGCAGTTGCAGCAAGGTCAAAGCTTAGCCTTGCAAATACAACAGCAGGTGCAGCAACAGGTTCAGCAACTGCAACAACAGGGGCAGACCTTAACAGCGCGACTGGCACAGCAACCTCAGGGTGCAGATCTGGCAGCAGCAGTCGCAGGCTGGAAACCTTTATTACAGCAACGTCAGCAGGGGTTAGATCAACAAAAAGTCCTGCGAAACCAGCTTGCTCAGGCTGACACTCAGCAAGTAGAGCAGCAGTTGCAGCAGATAAGCGTCGAATTACAGCAACTGGATCTTCAATTACAACAGAGCACTCCTGCCTCCTCCATTGAACTGTCACAATTGCAACAGCAAGTACAAGATTGCAAAAATCAGCTGCACACTTATCCGTTATTGCTGAGGGTTGCCGCCGGGTTACAACAAAAACAGCAACAACAGCAAAAAGAACAGCAGGAACTGCAACAAAAACAAAGCGATAGTCAGCAGTTGCAGCAACAAGTCGCGGCTTTACGTGAGCAGTTCAGGTTGTATAGCGACAGAGTGACTGATAAACAAAAACTGGTGCAGCAAGAGCGGCTGATTGCCGAGCTCAGCAGTCACAGAGCCAAGCTGCAACCAGGCGATGAATGCCCACTGTGTGGCAGCACCACACACCCTGCTATTAGCAGTTATCAGGCGCTGGATTTAAGCCAGACCGAAACAGAGCTGGCGGCCTTAACAGCTGAATTGAAACAAGTCGAAGAGCAGGGCAAAGCCGTACGTGAGAAGCAACTACAACTGGAAGAGCAACAAAAAGCCCGGCACTATCAGTTAGAACAGCTGGCCGCAGATATTAAGCAGCAAAGTGAACAATGGACTGACTTGTTGCACAACCTGCCGGAGACAGAGCAGCAGCAATTGCAACAGGCCAGCTTAAAAAAAGCCTTATTGCAGCAGTTCCAGCAGCAGGCTCAACAGGGACTGGAGCAACAGCTGCAGACAGAGCAACAGCTGCTGCAACGTCAACTCTGGCAACAGCAGCAGCATGAACTGACGCACCAGCAGCAACTGTTGCAACAACAACTGACGCAGCAACAACAGCAACAGCAGCAGTTCACTGCAGCGCTGCGGCAAAATCAGCAGCAGTTACAGCAACTGGAACGGCAGTGGCAGCAAGAGTTGCAACCTTTTGGTTTTGCTCTGCCAGCTTCAGAGCAACAACAGCAGATCTGGCAGCAGTGGGCAGAGCAAGCGCAGCAATGGCAGCAGTGGCAACAAGAGTTGCAACGACAGAGTCAGCAACTGGATAAAGCGCTGATGCAGCAGCAACAGGCCGAGCAGCAGTACCAAAGCTGGTTAGATAAATTGCAACAAGCGGATTTAGCGCACCTATCTGCCAGTCAGAGTGCAACACCACAGCAAGAACTTGAAGTTGTGTTGCAACGGCTCAGTGGATTAAGCAATGAACTGCAGCAAAAAACCGGGCAGCAGCAACAAAGTGAAACTCAGCTACAGCAATTGCAAGTGAAGTTAACGGCATTGCAGCAAAACTGGCAAAAGCAACTGGAACAACAGCAGTTTGGCAGCGAAACCAGCTTCTTAGCCATGTTACTGACAGAGCAACAGGTGCAGCAACTGACAGAGCTGAAAGAAAAGCTGGCAGCAGAGCGCATTCGTTGTCAAAGCCAGTTAGAGCAAGTGCAGCAGCAAATCAACGACTTGGAAAAGCAGCAACTGACAGAACAAAGTCTGGAACAATTGCAGCAGCAAAGCACAGAGCTGGAACAGCAGTTATTTGCTGTACTGGAACAGGCGGGTCAATGCCGACAGCAGCTGCACAGCGATCAGCAGCATCAGCAGCAGCAACAAGAGCTGTACAGTCAGATTGAACAACAGCAACAGCTGGTGCAGCAATGGCATAAATTCAACAGCTTAATAGGATCAGCCGACGGTGCTAAATTCCGTCGTTTTGCGCAGGGTTTAACTTTATTGCAGCTGGTGGGGCTGGCCAATCAGCAACTGGATAAACTGCATAGCCGTTACCAACTGGCACGTAAAGCAGATGCTGAACTGGAGCTGCAAGTGCTCGACAGTTGGCAGGCTGATACCGCCAGAGATACCAAAACCTTGTCTGGAGGCGAAAGCTTTTTAGTCAGCCTGGCGTTGGCGTTAGCACTGTCGGATTTAGTCAGCCATAAAACCCGCATTGAGTCTTTATTTCTCGATGAAGGTTTTGGCACCCTGGATCCAGACACGCTGGAAACCGCGTTAGCCGCTTTGGATCAACTCAATGCCAGTGGCAAGATGATAGGTATTATCAGCCATGTTGAAGCCTTAAAAGAGCGTATTCCGGTGCAAATTAAGCTGCAAAAACAGCAGGGCTTAGGCTATAGCAGTTTAAGTTATGGATGACAAAAGTCATGCTTAAGTCATGACTTTTGTGCCTGATGTTTTTTTATTGATCCTCCGATACTGATTTCACACAAATAAGGTGAAACAGCAAAGGACTATCAAGATGAAAACTTTACTCATTGCTTTAAGCACTTTAACTTTTACCCTGGCTCAGGCTGCCACTATTGAACAAATTGATACTGCGTCTAACAGCATGGATGTAAAACAATTGGTTGTTTACGCTGCTGAAAATCCGGCAGATTACAATAAAGCGTATGCCAACTACCGTTTGTCTATTGTAGCGGGCTTAACAGGTCAAAAAGATCAGGCAGAACAAGCCTTAGACTTAGCCCAGTCTGTGTTGGAGCGGTTAACTACAGCACAGCCACAAGCTGATCATCTGGCTTTGTTATCCAGTGTTTATGGTATGCAGATTGGCAACAACCCGGTAAAAGGTGCCTTGTACGGTCCCAAAGCTGGTAAAACAATTCAGCAAGCAACAGAACTGGACCCTGCGAATCCGCGCGTATCTTTGATTAAGGCCATCACCGCCTACAATACGCCAGCGGCTTTTGGTGGCAGCAAACAAAGTGCAGTGGAGCTGAGCAGCAAAGCCATAGAGCTTTATGCTTTACCTTGTCAGCAGATTTGCTGGGGTCATGCAGAAGCTTACACCTGGCGCGGTTTAGCAAAGCAGGAACTGGGTGATAAAGCTGGTGCTATTGCCGACTGGACTAAAGCTATGGAGCTGGACCCTTCCTACGGCTGGGCTAAGTTCCTGCTGGATCAGCAACAAAGTTACAGTCAGAATCGTTAATAATCTTATGACTTGGGGCTCTTTGGATCCCCTGTTGCTGCTGAGGAGCAGGTGATGTTAGAGCTGGAAAAACGTCTGTCCTGGGTGTATCTGGTTAATCTGGTGTTTTATATAGCGCCGTTTTTTTACATCGACTACAGCCCGATCGACTATTTGTGGATGATGTTAGCTTTAGTGGCATTTGTGGGCTGTTACTACTGGATTGGCCGCACTGATACCACTCACATGTTGTTGCCTATACTGCTGATGGCTCTGATTGCAAGCTGCATTACGCCGTTGAATTATGGCTCTATTTCGATGTTTGCTTATGTCAGCTTTTTTATCGGCTTTTCTTATAATTTCCGTCAGTTTTTAGCAGGAGTTGTAGCGCTGGTCGCCTTACTGGTGTTGCTGAACCACTTCTTTATCAAAGGCGCGCCTTATTTCCTGTTGTATGGTTCAGCTCTGGTGCTGGCGATAGGTGTGCTCGGAGTGCTCGACCGGGTCCGACGCTTAACTATGCTGAAAGAGCAGCGTAGTGCCGAAGAAATTAAACAGCTGGCGACTATGGTAGAACGAGAGCGTATAGCGCGGGATCTGCACGATATTATGGGCATAGTTTATCGGGTATAGCGCTTAAAGCTGATCTGGCTGACAAGTTGATGCAACAACAGCAGTATGAGTTAGCTGCTCAGCATTTAAAAGAACTAGCACAGATAGCCCGTGAAAGTTTAAGTCAGGTACGGCAGACAGTGTCTGGCTACAAACATAAGGGCTTGGCCGGTGAAGTACAGCTGTTAAGCGGCAAACTGCGTGATGCGGGTTTTGCTGTGGATGTTCAGGGGGAAGTGCCAGCTCTTTCCGCCCGCGAAGAAACTGCCGTAGTTTTGATCCTGACTGCACTGGTGACCAATGTGCTAAAACATAGTCATGGGGATCAGGTGCAAATCCATTTTGGTGAGACTGAGCATGGGCACCAGGTTAAGGTATCGGACAATGGTAAAGTCAGCGAGCTGAAACAAGGCAATGGTCTGACAGGTATCCAGGAGCGTTTAGCTGCATTGAACACTAAGCTGGAATGGCAACTGTCACCCAGTAGTTTTAGTTTCATTTTGCCAAAGGAGGCCTGATGCGTATTTTATTGGCAGAAGATCAGGCTATGGTGCGTGGCGCTTTGGCTGCGCTGCTGGGTTTAAGTGGCGATTTTGATATCACCCAGGCGGCAGACGTCGAGCAGGCATTGCAGCTGTTAAAACAGCAAGACTTTGATTTATTGCTGACAGATATTGAGATGCCGGGCCGCAGTGGACTGGAATTAGCGCTTTATCTGCAACAGCAACAAAGCAAAATCAAGGTCATAGTGATCACCACCTTTGGCCGGGCTGGTTATATTCAACGTGCTATCGCCGCCGGTGTTCAGGGGTTTTTATTAAAAGATGCTCCATCTGAACAACTGGTGCAGGCTATTTATCAGGTGATGGCCGGCAAAAGAGTCATAGATGCTGAACTGGCATTATCAGCTTTAGGTGAACATGACCCTTTAAGTGACAAAGAACGTCGTGCTTTGCGATTAGCTTCTGAAGGGAAAAGCACTGCAGATATTGCAGCAGCACTTTATATTGCTGAAGGTACAGCCAGGAATTATTTGTCGGAAGCCATCAGCAAACTCAATGCGGCCAACAGGGTAGATGCTGCCAGAATAGCCCGACAAAAAGGCTGGTTATGACTACCCGTTGTACTTGAAGCATTAGGGGCGCTGCAGGGGCGCAGGTAAACCGCGCCCCTGCAGGGTTAAAAAAAGGCTGATTAAAACGAATACACAAAAGTTAAAGAGGTTTGGGTATCGGTTTTCTTTTTACCTACTGGTACTTTGGAGTCGTTTTGTACTAAAAATGCGGCTTTCATTTGCATCCGGCCGTTAATTTTGGCGGTTAACGAGGACTCCGCAATAGAACGTCTGTTGTCTTCACCGTACTCCAGGCTGACGGTTTGTTTAAAACGGGCAGATTCACTGATCTGCCAGCGATAGGTGGCAGCACTACGTATGATCATGCCGTTTTTAGTTTCTTCCAGATCCTTTTCGCCTCTGTAATAACCAGGACCCACTTCACCCTCCAGCGACATAGTCTCGGTTTTAAACAGTTCATCGCCATAACCTACAGCCACTGTAGTGTATTCGGTATAAGCACCAAAACGGTCGCTCACATGGGAGCCGTAGACAAATAATCGGGCAGAGTCTTTATCCAGCTTATAACCGCCTTTGGCGGAAGCCGCGTATTTTTCAGCCGAGGTTTCCACCAGCGTCTGACCATCGTCTGCTGTAGTTTCATCACGCTTAAAAAAAGCACTGAAGGTATAGTCGTTAGACCACTGTTCCAACTCTTGTTTCGCGTCTATTTTTCCTGTGATAGAAGTACCTTTGGTGTTACCAGAGGTTGTAATAGCACCTAGTTCCGCAGAGGTACTCCAGCCCAACTTTGCTGTATTGGAGGTACTGGAGGTACTTTCTTCGGCCTGTACTGTCAAAAGACCACTCAAAATCAACATGCTGCCCAGAGCGGTTAAAAAGCCCAGAGTTGACAGGGAGCAGAGAGTTTTTTTCATACCTTACTTTTCCTTTTTGAGGTGCAGGTCCATTTGTGGAAAGGGGATCACAATCTGATGTTCATCAAAGGTCAGCTTGATTTGTTCCAGAGTGCCCCAGTACACAGGCCAATAATCGGCTGCATTTACCCATGGACGTACTAAAATATTGACTGAACTGTCGGCTAATGCACCAACAGCAATAACCGGGGCTGGTTCAGCGAGAATACGACTGTCAGCTTTGAGTATTTGTTCAAGCAACTCTTTGGCTTTTTTTAGATCTGAGTCGTAACTTATACCAACTACTAAATCTACCCTGCGGGTTTTTTCGGCAGAGTAATTCACTATGGCTGAGCCGGTAATTTGAGAGTTGGGCACAATAATACGTTTGTTATCGGCACTTCTCAGCACTGTCTGGAAAATCTCAATTTTTTCCACCACGCCAGAAACTCCGGCCGCATCGACAAAATCACCAGCCCGGAAAGGCCGGAATAAAATGATCAATACACCTGAAGCAAAGTTCGACAAAGAACCCTGCAAGGCCAAAGCTATAGCTAAACCGGCAGCACCTAAAATGGCGATAAAAGAGGCAGTCTGAATACCTACTTGCGATAAGGCAATCAGAACAGTGGCCACCATAATAGCGGCCTGAATAATGCCACTTAAAAAAGAGACAACAGCTCTGTCTACTTTTTTGTGAAGTAAGGCTCTTTCCAGCATGCGGGTCAGGCTTTTAGCCAGCCAACGGCCCAGATATAAAATGACTAAAGCAACCAGTACTTTGACGCTGTAACTTAAAATCAATTGCTGATTTTTTTCCAAAAAATCCAGAAATTGTTGCATATCTTTCTCCATTTTCGAGGCACTGCTTAGATAGCTGTCAGCTGGTCTGACGGCCATACCCTAGCACAGCCAGTGGCCCGACCCAAGCCAAACACGGCTTAGGGCTTTGTTTTGTAAAAATAGCTTTGCTTCGACCAGGAATTTAGCTAGAATTCGCGCCGCTTGTGGTGACTGTAGCTCAGTTGGTAGAGTCCCGGATTGTGATTCCGGTTGTCGTGGGTTCGAGCCCCATCAGTCACCCCAATTTTCCACTTTCCTCTGGAATCTCGGGTTCGAGCCTCGTCAGTAGTCACCCCAATTTCCTCTATAATGTTAATTCTGAGTTCGGGTTCGAGCTTCATCAGTAGTCACTCCAATTTCCCCCAATTTTTCCTAAGCACCTCTGGTTCTGGCTTCGTTAGTCACTCTGGTTTCCTCTGGCGTCATTCTGTTGTTATGCTTTGTGTTGTCTTTCCTTTTTTATGTGCACCATCATGGATTTAAAACAACTACAGTTGTCTTTACAAAGCCCTTATTTAGCCCCTATCGAGCTTTGGGATCCAGCTTTTTGCGGCGATATCCCTATTCGTATCGATCGGCATGGTGGTTGGTTCTATCTGGATTCCAAAATCCAGCGGCCTGAACTGGTGCAGCTTTTTGCTTCAGTGTTAACCCGGCAACAGCAAGAGTACTTTCTGTTGACTCCGGTCGAAAAAGTTCGTATTCAGGTTGAAGATGCTGCTTTTGTCATAGTGGCTATAGAGCAAAAAACGGGTGAAACGCCCACCCTTGTTGCGACCACTAATTTAGCTGACCAAGTATTAATTACGGCTGAATATCCATTGTTTTTGCAGCCTCAGCCAGACGGTCAGCTCTTGCCATACCTGCGGCTGTGGCGTGGCTTAACGGCTAAATTCAGCAGAGCGGCTTATTATCAGCTGGTTGATTTGGCTTTGCCTATACAGAACAAAGGGAAAACTACGCTGCACATTTATTCTGCCGGGGAAAATTTTGAACTTGGGTCTCTGGACTAACCGTTAATCCCGGATCTAAGGCTCTGTATCGCATTCATTTTTTCAGCTCTTGCTGCTTTAGCATTCCTGTTTCATAGTCGTTGCACAGCAGCTGGAAAAAGCTGTGTTTATCCAACAGGAGCTTAAATGAAATTCCAATTGACCCTCATCGCCAGCGCTTTATTTGTCGCCGGAACGGCCCAAAGCGCCACATTAATCCATGCCGGCAAACTGATCACAGCGGATACAGACAAAGTATTGAGTGAACAGACCGTTGTTGTCGAAAACGACAAAATTATCGCTGTGGAGTCTGGCTATAAAACACCTGCTGAAGGTGATCAGGTTATTGATTTAAAAGGTCATACGCTGATGCCGGGTTTAATGGATATGCATACCCATTTCTCGACTCAGATGAGCCCTGCTACTTACACTGAAGCCTTTTTGATGAATGAAGCTGACGTCGCTTTGCGTGGTGCAACTTTTGCCGAGAAAACTTTATTGTCAGGCTTTACCACAGTGCGCGAGCTGGGTACCAGCCATCACACCAGTACAGCTCTGCGCAAAGCCATAACTTCAGGTTATGTTAAAGGACCACGTATTTATACCGCGGGTAAATCTATTGCCACCACCGGAGGGCATGCTGATCCGACCAACGGTGTTGCTTATGAGTTAATGGGGGATCCAGGTCCAAAAGATGGCGTTATTAATGGGGCTGACGAAGCACGTAAAGCGGTACGGCAGCGCTACAAAGAAGGCGCAGACCTGATTAAAATCACAGCCACTGGTGGTGTGCTGAGTGTGGCCAAAAGTGGTTCGAATCCACAATTTAGTAAAGAAGAGCTAAAAGCTATTGTCGATACGGCCAAAGATTATGGCATGACAGTGGCCGTGCATGCGCATGGCAAAGAGGGCATGGACAGAGCCATTGAAGCTGGTGTGGATTCAATAGAGCATGGCACTTTAATGGATAAAGCCACAATGAAACTGATGAAAAAACATGGCACTTATTATGTGCCGACCATCAGTGCAGGCAAATGGGCTGCGGAAAAAGCCGAAATTCCAGGTTTTTTTCCTGAATTGGTTCGGCCAAAAGCTGCTGCTATAGGCTCTAAAATTCAACACACATTTTCTGTCGCTTATAAAGAAGGGGTTAAAATTGCCTTTGGCACAGATGCTGGTGTTGGAGCTCATGGAGATAACTGGCGTGAGTTTGTGTTTATGACTGAAGCTGGCATGCCTGCAATGGAAGCTATTCAGGCCGCGACTATAGAGCCGGCTCGTTTATTAAAAGTGGATCAGGAACTTGGTTCTGTCACTGTAGGTAAAATTGCTGATTTAGTGGCTGTACCAGGCGATCCGCTGCAGGATATTCAGTTAATGGGTCAGGTCAGTTTTGTCATGAAAGCTGGTGTAGTCTACAAACAATAACCACAGACTTAAAACAAAGAGGCAGCCTGGGGCTGCCTTTTCTAGTTCTATTTTTGGTTCTGAAAAAACGCCAGCAATTTATGTACGTCAGCCAGGATATCGGCTTTTAAGTCAATTTCAGCCTGTTCACGGATATGATCCAAATGCCGTATTTCTTTTTTATCACGCTCTTTGCGGGCCTGATGGGTCGGCATGTCTTTCACTATATCGTACATTTTAAACAAAGCAGGGTAGGTTTGAACTGCGTCTGGTTTTTTAGGCAACTGCAGATGATCCAGCAGCACCCAAAGGCGTAACGCACCTTCAGACAGCTCACACTGTCCTTCCCGCATGGCTTTGGCAATCAACACTATACTTTCAGTGAGATTGGCATTTTTTGCCTCAACCACTTGTTGCTGTTTTAACTTTTGTTGTTTGATCAACCACAACAGGCGGCCAAGATAAAAACTCAGGCCACCAAGAATCAAAACTGCCGCTAAAGTGGCCAGTATCCAGCTTAAGGTCAAACTATATCCCCTATTCGCCTAAAAACTCTTTACGCCAGTCAGTACGCTCCAACTTGGCTAATGGATCCAAATCTTCCTCTTCTGCGTCATCCTGATCCAGGCCTAACAGAGCAACCAGCTCTGCATGACGTGCAGTTTTGGCATTAAAGTACTTAGCGTCTTTGCCTGTCAGAATTTCGCCTTTGTCTACTTGATCCAGCAACTCCAGCAGTTTCTCATCATTCTCAAGCAGGGCTAATTCCTGCTCTGGTGGCATTTCCGGCTCTTTGGCTTTGCTCAGCTGGACTACAGGCTTGAACTGTTTCGGTTGAGCCATCAGCTTTTGTTCTGCTTCTGTCACTACTAAAGCAATTGGCTTTTTACTGCCATGGCGTGGATCTTTAGAGCTTTTGCCTGAGTGTTGTTGCTTGTCTTCGGCTGACGGAGAATGGCGACTACCGGATTTTAAGCCCGCACCTTTCTTTTTGGTTTCAGGCGCGCGCGTGCGATCCTGACGGGCTTCATCAGCCGGTCTGTGCCTGGTACCAAGTGGGCCTGAGGTGCGAGTTTTTTTAATCCGGGTCATATGTGTTACCTACGAAAAAGGGCGCGTATTTTAACCAGTTTATGCCAGAAAACCTAGGTATTTCGCTTTTTAAATAGAACTACGTCATCGGCAGGAAATTCCAGCCTGAGCTGATCGCGCTGTGCCAAGAATTCAAAGGTGCGCTGGTGGAAGAAACTGATATGGGTTGGGTCGTTTTTATAATGCCAGTTGTTGAAGCTGTTTTGGTCTGTATAACGTTTGGTCATCACCGCCAAAATGCCTTGCGGTAGCAGTAAATTCAGCCACAAACTCCACTCATTCGCCGGGTTGATAAAATGTTCTATGGCTTCAGTACAACTGACAAAATGATATTTTTGCTGCAGAACTTGTGGCTCTGGCGCATAAAACGGGTCCCAGACCTGCATTTGTTTGCCTGCTTCGGTCAGCATTTGCGCCAATAAGGGCCCGGGCCCACAGCCAAAATCCAGCCCGGTGCTTTGTTCTTCAGTGAGTGCTGTCAGTAAAGGTAAAGATAAACGGGATAAAAACTTGCGATAACCCTGATCATCCAATTGGTTCTGATGCAAATCGTATTGGGCTTTTTCCTGCTGTGCAGTCAACAGAGTGCTACGGTCAGCAAATACCAAAAAACACTGCTGACACTGGAAATAGGCACGTTTTTTATCGCTGCAAAAAGGCTGGGTTTGTGACTCTAAACAAAGTGGGCATACTGAATTCATAGTGAGGATAAATAAAAAGGGCGGTGTAAGATGGTACCGCCCTCTATATAAGGTGTCTAGCGCGACACATAATCTGCTTGAAGTCGTCCTGACGGGAGTTCAACACCCTGTCTGCACAAGTTCCTTATATTTTTACGCAAATTCCCTATGAAAATAATTATTCGCGATCATCCTGATACTTAGTGGTCCGTCCTTGCGCTGTGTAAAATACACACTGTCATCATGGTGATGCTGTAAAAAACGTACTGATGCACTGCTGCTTTCCGTGCCTGCTTTCCGTGTTTTTAATCGTTACTAAATGTAACGGACTTCAATCTACTCCGATTTTTCAGAATGGCAATACAGCGGTATAAAAAAAGTACAAAAAAAATGAACTTTTTTATAATGTTATTAAAAATCAAATAGTTATGATACGTTTTTCGCTAATTTGGCACTTTGTAAGCGATGTCTTACAGTGCTGTGAGATATATCTCACAAATAATTGCAGAGCTTCAATATTTAACAATGCGAAGCATTGACCCAAGGCATGAGTGCCAGGGAAGGGGCGAATAAAACAAAAAACCAGGCATAAAGCCTGGTTTTTCTGTAGAGAAAAAGTACGGTTAGTGCAAACCACCCACATATTTAGACAGCACTTCAATATCTTCGTCAGTCAGCTTTTTCGCAATGTCGCGCATCATGCCGTTCATATCATTGGCACGAGCACCACTACGGAAAGCTTCCAATTGAGCTTTAGTGTAAGCAGCATGCTGGAACGAAATTTTCGGGAAGCCAGCTAAACTGTGACCTACACCACGTGGACCATGACAAGCTATACAAGCGGCAATACCACGTTCCATATCACCGGCACGAAATAACTTCTCGCCTTGAGCAACCACATCTTCTGGTGTACTGCCTTCTTTCATTTTCTGGCTGGCATAAAAAGCCGCCAAATCTTTCATATCCTGTTCGGATAAAGTGGCAACCATCGGAGCCATCAGGGCGTTGTGACGACCTTCTTTACCGCCAGTTTGTGCACCCAGTTGAAACTCTTTTAACTGCTTAAATAAATAACCTGCATGTTGACCAGCAATTTTTGGATATAAGTCGGTAGGGCTATTCCCGTCCATGCCATGGCAGGCAGCACAAGTAGCGGATTTAGCTTTACCTGCTTCAGCATCCCCATCGAATGCATAAGCTGTACTGATTAACCCTAAAAAGAGCGTGAGTGGAAGTGCGAATTTTTTCATTTTTTTTCCGTCTCTGTCCGCGTTGAACCGCCAGAAATCTGGCAACCAAGTTGAATAACCCTATATTTTATGTCTATTTTACACGAATCTTGCACAGATAGAATCCCATAAATCACAGTAAAGCTTCTGTGGATCTTCAGGATCCGTTACACTATAGCCAAATTTACAGCCGGAGCTGACAGTGTATAAAGCGATCATCAATTATCAGAAAGCAACTTTTCTGACCAGTGCCCCTGATATTAAGGCTCTGCCCGCAGATACAGGTGTCGAAGTTGCCTTTGCTGGTCGTTCTAACGCCGGCAAGTCCAGTGCGTTAAATACGCTGACACGGCAAAATGGTTTAGCCCGCACCAGTAAAACACCAGGTCGTACTCAGTTAATTAATACGTTTTCTTTATCTGAGAATCAACGTCTGATCGATTTACCTGGTTATGGTTTTGCCAAAGTGCCTTTAGCGGTCAAAGAAAAATGGCAAAAAGCTCTGAGTGAATATCTGATTAAACGCGAAAGTTTAAAAGGAATCGTCATCTTGATGGATATCCGTCATCCGCTAAAAGATTTGGATCAGGATTTAATTCATTGGGCAGTGCAAAGCAATCTGCAGGTGTTATTGCTCCTGACCAAAGCGGACAAGTTAAGTCCAGGGCCGCGCAAAAAAGTACTGATGGAAGTCACTGAAGCCTCTATGGCTTTTATGGGTGATGTCACAGTGCAGGTATTCAGTTCATTAACCAAGTTAGGTTTGGCTGAGTTAGAACAAAAGCTGGACCAATGGTATAGCGCAGAACCAGAATAAATTTTTACGAAATTCTGAAAAGCAGAGCATAGTCTCTGCTTTTTTTTGGCTGTTAATCAGAAAAGTAAAGTAAAACTTCCGAAGACTGTCCGTTCAGTTGCTCATGGGCCAGAAAAAAGAAAACCGGCCCTTTTTGAGGAGGCCGGTCATAGCAAACGGGGAGAAGCTATTCAATAATTTCAAATCAACAGGGTGTCTTGGATTAACAAGACAGGGCTATTATACATAGAATTATGAATGTTTGAAGTATTTGCTCTAAAAAATCTAGTTTTATTTCAGTTTTTCTGATCAGCAGACAAAAAAAACGCCCCACTGCAAGCAGTGGGGCGGCTAAATAAGCCTTTCTTTCTGGCCACTAAATAAGCTGTTAAGCGCATTCGTGCTGAAAGATAGAACATCTTACCTCTGTACCCTACGAATTTAATTCTACAAGTGTTGATTAAAAATGCAAGTGGAAGGCTGTAATTAAACTACAAATATTTAGTGAATTTGTCATTAAACTGAAAAAATGTAGCTTTATTACCAGTATGAATCGCTGATTTTGTTGGTTAATTCTACAATTCAGGGCGAAAATGGCAGCGAATAGCTAAATATTTGAAGTCTTTTGTCACTCACATTGTCTTTGATGCTTTGCGGTCCATGAACGGGTATCAGAGATGGCTGCTCATCCATAAAAAAGCCCCAAACAAGTTGGGGCGAAAAATCAAACTACCAGGAATGGGCATATACACGCTTAGTAAGACTGGATGTTTTTAACTTAGTTCAGCCTTATAACAATTTTTTTAGTGCGCCTGATCCCAGTTTGGCCCAGACCCAGCTTCAGCCAGTAAGGGCACATCCAACGAAGCCGCAGATTGCATGATGTTGACCAGTTCTGAGCTAACTCTTTCCAGCTCTTCGGTTTTTACTTCAAACACCAGTTCATCGTGTACCTGCATAATCATGGCGACAACACCAGCAGGTTGTTTTTCCTGCCAGGCTGCCACTTTAATCATGGCCATTTTGATAATGTCGGCCGCTGTACCTTGCATTGGAGCATTGATAGCTGCACGTTCAGCGCCCTTTTTCCGGGCCATATTTTTGGCATTAATTTCTGGCAGATACAAACGACGACCAAACAGAGTCTCCACATAGCCCTGCTCATGAGCCTGAGTGCGGGTTCGTTCCATATAATCCAATACGCCTGGGAAACGTTCAAAATATAAATCGACATACTGCTGTGCTTCAGATCGGCTGATACCCAGCTGGCGTGCCAGACCAAAAGCTGACATGCCGTAAATTAAACCGAAGTTCACCGCTTTAGCGCGACGACGTTGTTCTGAACTGACTTGGTCCAGTTCTACACCAAATACTTCGGCTGCCGTGGCTCTGTGAATATCTTTACCCTGCGCAAAAGCATTTAACAAAGCCGGGTCGCGCGACAAATGCGCCATAATGCGTAATTCGATTTGTGAATAGTCAATTGCCAGTATGGTTTTGCCTGTCTCCGCAATAAAAGCCTGACGAATACGCCGGCCTTCTTCACTGCGGATAGGAATATTTTGCAGATTAGGTTCAGTGGAACTTAACCGACCCGTGGCTGCCACGGCCTGATGATAGGACGTATGCACCCGGCCTGTTGCCGGATTAACGGATAACGGCAGCTTATCTGTGTAAGTAGATTTGAGCTTACTTAAACCCCTGTGCTCAGTAATAAGTTTTGGAAACTCGTAATCGTGTGCCAGCTCAGCTAATACTTCTTCTGCGGTGGATGGTGTGCCTGTCGGTGTTTTTTTCAGGACAGGCAACCCCATCTGTTCGAATAAGATTTCCTGCAACTGCTTAGGGGATGACAGATTAAATTCTTTACCCGCCATCTGATAAGCTTCCTGCTCAATCTCCGCTATACGTTTAGCTAAATCCATGCTTTGTTGCGCTAACAAATTGCCATCAATTTTTACCCCTGTGCGTTCCATTTTAGACAAAATAGGTACCAGAGGCATTTCGATATCGCGGAACACTTTTTGTAAGCCTGAATGTTGCTCCAGCTGTGGCCATAAGGTTTGATGCAAACGTAAAGTCACGTCTGCATCTTCTGCAGCATAAGGTGAGGCTTGCTCCAACGCTATTTGGTTAAAGGTGATTTGTTTAGCACCTTTACCTGCGATGTCTTCAAAAGCTATGGCTTTATGCCCGAGGTACTTCAGTGACAAGGAATCCATATCGTGGCGCGAGGCTACGCTGTTGACAATATAAGACTCCAGCATAGTATCAAAACGAATGCCTCGAAGTTCAATACCATGGCGCGCCAATACACTTTGGTCGTATTTCAGGTTTTGACCTACTTTGGCTTTAGTTTCGTCTTCCAGCCAGTCTTTTAGCTGAGTCAGTACCCAGTCACGGTCTAGTTGTTCAGGTGCGCCCACATAATCATGCGCCAGCGGAATATAACAAGCATCACCAGCCGCTAACGCCAGCGAAATACCAACAATATCGGCCTGCATATAATCCAGACTGGTGGTTTCAGTATCAAAAGCCACCAGTTCAACCTCAAGCAGACGTTCCAGCAATTGCAGAAAATCAGCTTCGGTTAAAATACAGGGGTAGCTGCTGGTATCAATGCCACTGGCTGGTAGTTCATCTTCTTGCTCTGCATTCTGTTTTGCTGCTTCTGCCGCTACAGCTGTTGCAGTGTCTTTGCCTGCTAACACTTCGCTTAACCAGCGTCTGAATTCACAGACGGCAAACAGCTCTGCCAATTTGCTCTGATCGGGTGTTTTGATATCTAAGCTATCCGCTTGCAATGACAATTCGACATCTGTTTTGATGGTAGCCAACTGATAAGACAAGATCAGTTGTTCTTTAAACTCTGTCATTTTGGCCGCTATGGTTTTGCTGCCACGGAAATTCAGCGCTGCGATCTGATCCAACTGCTGGTAGAGCTTTTCTATAGAACCTATTCCTTGCAGTAAAGCCAGCGCTGTTTTTTCTCCGACACCAGGTAAACCCGGAATATTGTCTGATTTATCACCCATCAGGGCTAAATAGTCGACAATCAGCTCTGGTCCTACGCCAAACTTTTCTGCTACACCGGCTGGATCCAAAATGGTATCCGTCATGGTGTTAATTAAGGTGACATGCTGATCAACCAACTGGGCCATGTCTTTATCACCTGTTGAAATCAGCACATGCCGGCCTTGTTGACTGGCCTGAACTGCTAAAGTGCCTATGACATCATCTGCTTCAACGCCGCTGATACAAATCAGCGGTAAACCCATAGCCTCTATTATTTGATGCAAAGGCGCAATCTGGCTGCGTAAATCGTCCGGCATAGGGGGGCGATGGGCTTTATATTCGCTGTACATTTCATTACGAAAAGTGGGGCCCTTTGCATCAAACACCACCACCATCTGGCTGGGTTTGTATTGGCGCAGCAAACTTTTCAGCATATTCACTACACCATAAATGGCGCCAGTTGCTTCTCCTTTGGAATTGGTCAGGTGTGGTGGTGAGTGATAAGCACGAAATAAATAAGAAGAACCGTCGACAAGAATGAGAGGATTGTCCGGTATAACAACCATGATTAGGATCCCTTGATGTTTTGCGTAAGCATGCCACAACAGGGCTGATTCAGCCAGCTGTAGCTGCGGTTTGGACGTATTGAGTTGATACTTTTTTAAACGAAAAAGCTGTGGATAACTTTGTGGACAGACAATGACAAGCAACCGGATAATCTCTGTAAAGAGTCCGGGTGGAGATGCTTAAGTTATTGTATTTAAAAGAAAAAGAAGGGTAATGCTAGAGGTTCCCTTGTTGTTTTTCTTATTATTCCATTTTGTGGAAAATTATCTCACTTTGGTTTCCTGTCAAAAAGGCGACAGGGTAAGACAATCAAAGTAGGGCAAACAGACTATCACAAAGATTTTCTTTGCACAGTCTTGACTTCAATTTTTTTTGACTCAAAGAAAGGCTATTAAGATTGAACAGTTATAAGGCATTATTTCCTGCAAATTTGGCTGAACTTAGTCTGGATTATGGGCTAAGTTAAAAGCCAACAAATACAGGGGCTTCCACTATGAAGGATCCCGGCGTTATAATACCCTAACTTTTGTATGGCTTATTGACAGGATTATCCAGATGAAAAAACTCACTTTCGCCTTAGTGCTGATGACAACTGCTGCAATAGCCAACGTTGCTGCACAGGACGCAGACAATGACGCGATCAAAAAACGTCTTGAACCTGTAGGTCAGGTTTACCTGGCTGGCGCAGAGGTTGCGGCAGATACCGGACCTAAAGGTCCACGCACCGGCGAGCAAGTGTATCAAAGTTCTTGTTTTGCCTGCCATGGCACCGGAGCTTTAGATGCACCTAAAAAAGGTGATGCGGCCTGGAAGCCTCGTATAGCTCAAGGTGCGGATTTATTGTTAAAACACGCTATCGAAGGTATTCGTACTATGCCAGCCCGTGGTACTTGTATGGATTGCTCCGATGATGAAATTTCTGCCGCCATAGCGTTTATGATCGAAGGCGTGTAAATTTTTTGTGATTAAAAACGCTGCTTTGGCAGCGTTTTTTTGTTCCTTAAACTTTATAGGTCTAATAGTTATATTTATAGCTTAATTGCTTATAAGAAGATCTGACCAGCTGCCTCATTTCATCTTCCATCTGGTTAAGCTTTGTGCATAATAGGGTGGCTTAACCATCAACCAGCTTTGGTTGCCTTGCCTCAAATAAGAATAAGAGAAAAAGTTGAAGGATATAACGACTCTGGATAAAGCCCAGCATCTTGTGGTTAGTCAGTTGCGCCGTCTGCGTAAGCTGGCGGCAGGCTATAAACAGGCTTATATCATTCAGGGCGCCTTATTAAAGCTGTCAGAATTAGCTTCTTGCATTAAAGATATGCGAGAGTTTTACCCCGCCATTCATCGTTTACTGAATCAGCAACTTAAAGCAGACAATTTTTATGTGGTGCTTTGTGACCAGGACCAGCAATTTTTGCTGGAATATTTCGCCGATGAAAAAGACCAACACACTTTATTGGATGCACCTTCCGACGCTTTTGCTTCAGGTTTGACCGGTTATGTCGCCCGCACTAAACAAGCCTTGTTGTGTGATCAGGATGACTATCGACGACTGGTGGAAAGCGGCGATATCACAGCTCAGGGCACGGCTTGCCAGTATTGGTTAGGTGTTCCTTTATGCCGCGGCGAAAAAGTGATAGGTGTGATGGCGATTCAAAGCTATGACCCACAGTGCCACTACAACCAACATGATTTGGCTTTGATCAGCAATATTGCCATTCACACAGTCACTGCCATAGACAGAGTCAGAAGTCGGGAATTGCTGGAACAAACGGTACGCGAGCGAACTCAGCAGTTACAAACCATCAATCAATCACTGCAAAAAGAAATCCGAGAGCGCACCAATGCGGAGCAATTGCAGTCGGCTTTGTACAAAATTTCCGAGATGACAGCCAAGAGCACTGACATGATGAGTTTTTATCATGAGGTATATCAGATTTTGTCTGAACTGATGAAAGCGGATAACTGTTACATAGCGCTGTTAAACGAAGCTGGTGATCGATTACGTTTCCCATTTTATTTAGATCAGTACACTCCGACTCCAACTGAACGTGCTTTGCAAAGTGGTTTAACTGAATATGTGATCCGTTCTGGTGAAGCCAAACTGATCAGTCAGACGCAGTTACTGGATTTAGTCAAAACTGGTGTGGTTGACCGTGTTAAGTCAAGTTTTGGCCATTATGCAATGCCAACAAGCTGGCTGGGGGCACCCCTAATGCTTGGAGAGCAGGTGCTGGGCGTAATCGCTTTGCAGTGTTACGACAATACCTATAGTTACAGCGAGCAAGAGCTGAATTTATTACGTTTTGTGTCTCAGCATATTGCTGTGGCTATTTCCCGCAAACTAAACACAGAACAACAAAAACAACAGCACGAAGAGCTGGAAAAACGTATTTTTGAGCGGACCCGTGAGTTGCGCCAAACCAATTTGTTCCTGCGCTTGCAGGTGGAAGAACGAAAAAAAGCCGAAGAAAAACTCTTTCATGAAGCCAATCATGATGCCTTAACCGGCCTTGCGAACAGGCAGATGTTTTTGATGCAACTGCGTCAGCGTTTTTCCTACCGCAACCGCGAAGCTAATCCGCGTTTTGCTTTGCTGTTTATCGATTTAGACCGTTTTAAACTGATTAACGACACCTTGGGCCATCATATTGGCGATTTGTTTTTAATCGAAGTCAGTCAGCGTTTACAGCAAACCGTACGTGAACATGATTTAGTCGCCCGTTTAGGCGGTGATGAGTTTGTGATTTTATTAGGCCAAATCCAAAGTGATCTGGATGCCGAAGAAGTAGCAGAACGTTTAATTGAGTCGTTGCGCCAGCCGATGATACTCGAAGGTCAGCAGGTTTGTTCAGGTGCCAGTCTGGGCATTGCCTGTTATCAGCCAGAGTATCAAAACGCTGATGAGTTATTACGGGACGCTGACGCCGCTATGTACCAGGCCAAGTCTTTTGGCCGCAACCGTTTTGTGATTTTTAATGATTCGATGCGTCAACAAATGCTGCAGGAACTGGGGCAGGAACAAGCGCTGCAGCAAGCTGTTGCTCAACAACAATTTGCACCAGCTTTCCGGCCTTTATTGCAAGCTGATGCAGAAGTTCTGGGTTACCAGGTGCTTCTGGACTGGCAGCAGGGGGATGCAGAGCACAAAGCTGAGTTAAGTCGTCAGGCCACTCAGGCTGGTTTAATGCCTGATATTGAACTGGAACTGGTGCGCCAGCTTTGCCAGAAAAATGCCGGCGCTACTGTATTCAGCATTACCTTAAGTAATGGTCATCTGAACAACACAGTGCTTTTTGATAAGCTGTGTAATGTGCTACGCCATTCAGTGTTACCACTGCATCAGTTGTGTATCGGCTTTAACGAGGCGGATTTATTACGTTTAACCAGCACTCAGCTGGCGAATTTGCATCAGTTAAAGCGGCTGGGCATTCGGTTGCTATTAGACCAGTTTGCTGCCGAAGTGGCTGCTTTAGGTTTGGTAGTGCAGTACCCATTTGATTTTGTTGTGTTAGACACTGCCTTTAGCCGCAGCTTACAGCGCAGCGATCAGCGTAAACAGCTGCTGCAGGTGATGTTAAGTCTGGCGCAAACCCACAAATACCGTCTGGTTGCTGCTGTCGCCGAAAATGACGAAAGCCGTGCTTACCTGACTCAGCTGGGATGCTGCTATTTTGCCGATAGCAGCCCGGTGAGCGAAAACCAGTCAGGGCTTTTTCAGCAGTTGGCGTAATCTGTCTATATGGGCCAAACCTGTTTCCTGTCGTTGCTGCTCAGTTTTAACAGGAGCTGCTTTGCTCCATTCCAAATCATCTGTCGGCAATTCATATAAAAACCGGCTCGGTTCAGGTTTAATCACTTCGCCATACTGACGACGTTCGCGGGCATAAGTAAAAATCAACTCGCGTTGTGCTCTGGTAATACCTACATAAGCTAAACGACGTTCTTCTTCTACATTGTCTTCGTCTATGCTGCTTTGATGCGGCAATAAACCTTCTTCCATACCCACCATAAAGACATAAGGAAACTCCAGACCTTTGGAAGCGTGTAAGGTGAGCAACTGCACCTGATCGGCGTCGTCTTCCTGCTCCTGACGCTCCATCATGTCGCGCAAGGTCAGCTTGGTCACCACTTCATTTAAACTGAGCGGCTCTTCGTCGTCTTTGCCTTCGAGCATTTCGCTGATCCAGCGATACAGCTCGTTAATATTTTTTAACGCCATTTCAGCGGCTTTTGGGCTGGCGCTGCTTTCAAATAACCAGGCTTCGTAGTGGCTTTGCCGTATCAGATCTTTGACTGCTTCTTTTGGGTCAGCACGCAAGGCATTATCAGCTACATGATTAATCCAGTTGGCAAAGTTTTGCACTGATTGCAAACCCCGGGCTGGAAGGCGTTCAGCCAGTTCAGGCTCAAAGCAGGCAGCAAATAAGCTAATATGTTTTTCATTGGCCAGACTGCCTACTTTTTCCAGAGTCGCTGCGCCTATTTCACGTTTCGGGGTATTGATAATACGCAAAAAGGCATTGTCATCGTCCTGATTTACCAATAAGCGTAAATAAGCCATGATGTCTTTAATTTCAGCCCGGGAGAAAAACGAAGTACCGCCCGAGACTTTGTATGGAATTCTGTTGGTGATCAGTGCTTTTTCAAACACCCGCGCCTGATGGTTGCCACGGTACAGCAGGGCATATTCTTTATATTGAGTGCGGTTAATAAAGCGGTGCGAAATAATTTCAGCTATCACTTTTTCGGCTTCATCTTCTTCGTTACGGGTCGGCAATACCCGTAAAGGCACACCATAACCCAGTTCACTGAACAGTCGTTTATCGTATTCATGTGGATTATTAGCGATCAGAATATTAGCGGCTTTCAGAATACGCTCAGCCGAGCGGTAGTTTTGCTCAAGCTTAATGACTCTTAAATTTGGAAAATCTTTGCCCAGCAATACCAGGTTTTGCGGTTTGGCACCACGCCAGGAGTATATCGACTGGTCGTCGTCTCCAACCACAGTAAAGCGTTGGCGCTCACCCACCAGCCATTTCACCAGTTCATACTGGCTGGTGTTGGTGTCCTGATATTCATCCACCAACAGGTACTGAATTTTTTGCTGCCACTTCTGCCGCACCTGCTCATTTGAGGCAAACAATAAAGTAGGCACCATAATTAAATCGTCAAAATCCAGAGCGTTATAAGCACGAAGCTGCTGTGCATATTGCTGATAGAAATTAGCAAAGCTGATACTTTGGGCGTCAGTAGCGCGGGATAAAGCCTGACCTGGCAAAGTTAAATCATTTTTCCACGACGAAATTTTGCTTTGCAGGGCTTTGAGTAAATCTTTATCCCCTTGCAGTTCATCATCGGTTAGCTCTTTGAGTAGCGCCATACTGTCCTGATCATCAAACAGCGTGAAGTTTGGCTTGTAGCCAATAGCGCGGTATTCTTTTTTCAGAATTTCCAAACCTAAAGTGTGAAAGGTGGAAACAGTTAAGCCCCTGAGCAAAGGCCGTGCCAGCTGATGCTTAATCCGCTCTTTCATTTCGCGGGCGGCTTTGTTGGTAAAAGTCACAGCCGCAATATGTTTGGCAGGCACATCACATTGCTGAATTAAATAAGCAATTTTATTGGTGATCACCCGGGTTTTTCCGCTGCCAGCGCCTGCCAGTACCAGGCAAGGCCCGCTGATATAATGCACAGCATCGTTTTGTTGAGAGTTAAGTTTCATCAGGCACCTTTTACAGAAGGATGCTAGTTTAACTCAAATTCATCAAGCGCAGGCGTGCTGATTTCCGCACAAAACGAGCAACCAGGGCAAATATGCGGCAGAATAGATCCAACCTGAGCCTAAAGGCTCGTAGAATAAAATACCTCTAAAGGAGATCCATCATGATAGATCCAAAAAAAATTGAAGAAATTGCTAAGCAAATTGGTGCAGCTATCCCACCTAAAATGCGTGAGATGGCCGATGATGTGGAAAGCAAGGTAAAGCAGGTATTGCAGCAAAAGCTGAGTCAGCTGGAGTTTGTTTCCCGTGAAGAGTTTGATGTACAAACTCAGGTGTTGGCCAAAACCCGCGCCAAACTGGATGAACTGGAACGTCGTGTTGCTGAACTGTCGGCTGGCAATGGATCCGCAAACTAAAAAGTAAAGCAGATAAGGAAAGTTATGAAGTTAACTCAGGTATCGGTACTGCTGGCTGGGCTTTTCAGTTCGGCGCTTTGGGCTCAGGTTGATCAGGTGATCCAGACAGGGTATTTGCTGGATGTACGCACCGGCAACTACCAGAAAAACAAAGCTATTCTGGTTGAAGCAGGACGTATCAGCGCTATTGTTGATGCAGACAAGGCGCCAAAAGATGCACAGTTGATTGATTTATCGAAACATTATGTAGTGCCGGGCCTGATTGATATGCACGTGCATTTAACTTCAGATCCACAAAAACACGGCTACCGTGCTTTAGTGGAAACGCCAACCCGTGAAGCCATTTTTGGTGTGGGCGCCGCCAAAGCGACCTTAAAAGCTGGCTTTACTACAGTGCGGAACTTAGGCGCTACAGGTTATGCCGATGTGTCTTTGCGTGATGCTATAGAGGATGGTGAGATTCAGGGGCCACGGATGCGGGTGGCGACTCATACCATTTGTATTACAGGCGGACACTGCGACAACAATTTGTTGCCGCATATCTACAATTCCAGAAGTGCTGGTGTGGCCAATGGTCCGGATGAAGTTCGGTCAAAAGTGCGGGAAAACATTAAGTATGGTGCTGATGTAATTAAATTTACTGCAACTGGTGGTGTGATGTCGAAAAACACCGATGTGAATGCCAGCCAGTATAACTTCGAAGAAATGAAAGCTTTGATAGACGAAGCTCATGACCGAGGCCGTATTGTCGCCGCACACGCCCATGGTTTACAGGGTATTAAACGTGCCATTGCGGCTGGGGTGGATTCAATTGAACATGGCAGCTTTATTGATGATGAGGCAATTAAACTGGCGAAAAAACACGGCACGTATTTAGTGATGGATGTGTATGTCAGTGACTTTATCTTAAGTGAAGGCGAAAAGGCCGGCATATTGCCTGAGTCTTTAGCCAAAGAAAAAACCGTAGGTTTGTTGCAACGGCAAAACTTCCAAAAAGCGGTCAAAGCCGGAGTGAAGATGGCCTATGGCACTGACGCCGGTGTTTATACTCATGGTTTAAATGGTCGTCAGCTGGCTTATATGGTGCAGTGGGGCATGACACCTTTGCAGGCTATTCAGGCTGCAACTGTCAATGCCGGTACTTTATTAAACTGGAAAAATGAGCAAGGCCAACAAAATGTCGGCGTGCTGGAAGTGGGGGCTTATGCGGATATGGTGGCCGTGCCTGTGGATCCGCTGACTCACATAGAAACACTGGAGCAACCTGCTATGGTGGTGAAATCCGGTCAGCCAGTGTTATAACCTCTTCTACATAAGCATTAGATTTTCTAATGCTTATGTTCTGCTTTTTCTCGTCTTTCTTACACAGAGTTGTCATGGCATTGCTGAATAATTGACCGCAGTTAATCAACTTAAAGCTGGGGAATACTCAATGAAACTTATCACTGCTGCTGCATTTGCTGCTGTTACTCTAATGGCAAGCCAGGCTCAGGCCGCTTCAACTTATACCTATTCGAACACTGAATACTGTGAACTGGCGGCTCAGAATACTGCTGGTAATTTATTACAGGCTTATGCAAAAAAATTGGGTTTTAAACCTGCACACAGCACTTGCGTGAAGTTACTGAACCCGATGACAGCACAACTGTCCCAGGATGCAGAGGCACAAATTCGTGCTTATTCCCGTGGTTCTGCCCGTAAACTACCCGCTTCTTTAATTCAGCAATTAAAGGCTATGCCGGAACAAGAACGTCGTGCAGCTTTGGTTGAAATCTACGGTTAATTCATCGTTTAACGCTGTGCTCCGGCTTGAAAATTGCGTAGAGTAGCCCAAAGTAACGGGCTACACCCAGCAACACGGAGCACACTCATGAGCGAATTTGACTTTGATTTAGACCATCTGGATTTTGATGGTGCTGAGAAAAACACAGCGCAGAAGCAACTGGCGGCCGATCAGTTGGCGGCAGAACAAGCTGCTATGCAGGATGATGAATCAGACGATTGTGCTGGTGGCGCCTGTAAAATCTAATTTGTTTTTTAGATTGATTCGATAGTTTTATTTCGTTTTTTAAAATGACCCCTGGAGTCTACCCTGTGTTTGCAGGATAGAGCGAACTCCAAGAGGGTCATAATAATGTTTAATAAATCAGCCTTAGTTTTAGCTTTAGGTTTATCTTTAACAGTACAAGCGAACACCTTAACCAGAGACAACGGTGCTCCGGTAGGTGACAACCAGAATTCCACTACAGCAGGAGCCAACGGCAGTGTTTTACTGCAAGACGTGCACCTGATCCAAAAATTACAACGTTTTGCCCGTGAACGTATTCCAGAGCGTGTTGTGCATGCCCGTGGTACTGGTGCTCATGGTGAATTTGTTGCCTCTGACGATTTATCCGACCTGACAATAGCTGCGCCTTTTGCCAACCAAGGCAAAACGACGCCGGTTTTTGTGCGTTTTTCTACTGTTATCCATGGCAATCACAGTCCTGAGACATTGCGCGACCCCCGGGGTTTTGCAGTGAAGTTTTATTCTGATCAGGGCAACTGGGACTTAGTGGGGAACAATCTGCCAGTATTTTTTATTCGTGATGCAATTAAATTCCCGGATATGGTGCACTCGTTAAAACCTTCTCCAGTCGACAATATGCAGGACCCAAATCGGGTGTTTGATTTTATGTCGCACGAACCGGGTTCTACCCAGATGCTGACCTTTGTTTATTCAGATTTAGGCACGCCAGCCAGTTACCGTGAAATGGATGGTTTTGGAGTGCATGCTTACAAATTCATCAATAACCAAGGCCAGGTGCATTACGTTAAGTTTAACTGGAAGAGTCAGCAGGGCGTGAAGTCTCTGGATGCCGATAAGGTCACCAAAACTCAGGGCATGGATTTTAATCACCTGACCCGCGATTTGTATCAGAACATCAATGCCGGCAATAACCCAAAGTGGGACTTGTTTGTGCAAGTGATCACGCCGGATCAGTTGGATGACTTTGACTTTAACCCACTGGATGCCACTAAAACCTGGCCTGGGGTGAAAGAGCGTAAAGTTGGCACCATGACGTTAAACCGTATGCCGGATAATTTCTTTGAAGAAACCGAACAGTCGGCTTTTGCACCAGCCAATCTGATCCCTGGTATTGAGCCGTCGGAAGATCGTTTATTACAAGGCCGGATTTTCTCTTATGCCGATACTCAGTTGTATCGTTTAGGTGTGAACCATAGTCAGTTGCCTATCAATAAAGCCAAAGTGATGGTGGATAACCACAATCAGGATGGCGCTATGAACTTTGGTAACAGCAAATCCAACGTCAATTACGAGCCAAGCCGGGTTGAACCTAAAGCTGTAGTGACTGCAGCCCGTGCTGTGGAAACCAGACTGGATGGCACAGTGATGCAAAAAGCCATCAGCAAGCAGGACAACTTCAGTCAGGCCGGAGCTTTGTACCGCAGCTTTGATAAGCAGCAACAAGCTAACCTGATCCGCAACTTGTCCGGTGATTTAGGGGCAGTAAAAGACAGTGCTATCAAACACAAAATGCTGGCGCACTTTTACAAAGCCGATACGGACTATGGCAGCCGTTTAACTAAAGCTGTGAACGGCGACATGAAACAAGTGCAGCAAATAGCGAAATCGCTGTAACACCTGTCTCTGGTGCAGGCCGGCTGGCAGTTGCTGTCAGCTGATCTTAGTTTAAAGCCCTGCGAAGCTCGTATGCTCTGTCCTGCACCCAGGCTGAGTTTCGCAGGCACTAAATTACAATGAAGGAGGTAAGCAGATGCGTACTTTTGTACTGAGTCTTCTGATGGTATCGGCTGTTGTTCTGGCGGAAGAGCAGGCGCAGGATCCGTTGCAGCAACTGACATCCTATTTTTTTGCAGCAGCCCGTACTGGCGATACGCTGGTGTTAAATGAGTTTTTACAGCAGGGTTTTCCTGTCGATCAGCGCAGTCACCAAAGTTATACGGCTCTGATGGTGGCCACTTATGCAGGGCAGCAGGCAGTTGTTGAATTACTGCTGAAACAAGGTGCTGACGCCTGCCTGCGTGATAAAAGAGGTCATACCGCCATGATGGGCGCCATAGTTAAAGCCGAGTGGACCATAGGTAAGATTTTGTATCCCATTGATTGCAAAGAAGACAGTTCAGTGGATGCCAAAACACCAGTCACAGATAAAGAGAAAATGACAGTAGCACAGTTTGCTGAAGTTTTTGGTCAAAGTGAAAAACTGCAGCAACTGGCTAAAGAATTTAAAACCAGACAAGGGACAACTCAGAACTAAAGCGCCGCTGTGACCTTAATTTCGACTTTCCACAGTGGATCTGCCAGACGGGCTTCAACAGTGGCACGGGCTGGTGCCTGACCTTCTGCAACCCATAAGTCCCAGGCTGCATTCATAGCGTTATAGTCCGCCATATCCGCCAGATAAATAGTGGTGTCAACAATACGGCTTTTTGTAAGGCCAACTTCAGTCAGCAAAGCATCAATTTGCGCCAGCACATTAGCGGTTTGCGCCGTAGCGTCAGCATCCGGATTGTCCGGCACCATACCGGACAAAAACACTAAACCATTGGCTATTACTGCTTCGCTGTATCTTTTACTGGGTTGTATACGTTGGATCATGGGTTTTCCTTTTGTCAGATCACGGGTTTATAACCTTCACTCTGACCATCGATCAGATCATAAGGCGACATGGCCGGGATTTGTTGCTGAATTTGTTGTTCCAGCAGATCCAGCGTGTGTAACTGCTGACAAATCTGCTGGCCTCTTTGTTGTAAGTTTTTACTGTTTTTTTGCATATCAGCTTTTAACTGACTGCCAAAGTTCTGCATTTTAGTGCGAAAACTTTGCATTTTTTCTGTGGCAGAGCCCGGGCTTTGCAGCACATTCTGGCCTAAGGTTAGCATCAACTGACCGCTGATTTTAGCCACAGCTTGCTGAATGCGTTGCTCAGCTTCTTTGGCTAAATTTTTATCGGCGGAGCGCAGCTGACTGCCGTACACATAAATAGTATCGCCCTGACGCTGAACTAATTGACTCAGTTGCTGTTCCAGTTGATCGACAGGTTGCTGCAGTTCAGGATTCTCCGCCAGACTCATACCTGTAGCTGTCTGTACATTTTGATCCAGCACAGTGCGGGCCAGCTGCAGGCTGTCATCCATCAAAGCGGCAGAGGCTGTCACCTGACTACGGATCCCTTGCTGATAGGCTTTGAGGTGTTGCCGGGTTTCCGGCGTGCTGTTGTTTTTTTGCTGACCCAGCCACAGCTGGCCTGTGGTATCAATACGCCACAGCTCTTGATCACCCCTTTGAATACTGACCACAGAAGGGCTGACTCTTAAATCGTCCTGCAAAGTCAAAGCACACTGATTGCTGGCGTAACTCATGCTGGACAACAGCAGCAATGCACTGGCACAGATATACTTCATAACAACCCCAATAAAGTGAAAACAACCATGCTGCTTGATGTGCTCTGAATCACCACTGAATAACCTTTCATCCCCTTTACTGCTGGTTATAGCGTTCAAACAACAGCGTCAATGCTTGCTGGCTTTGCTGTAAACATTGCTGCAACTGGTTGTTGAGCCACGGCTCAGGTTTTTTATGCTGATGCAGTTGTTGCTCCATCAGCCGGCAAAGCTGGCTTAAACGCATTAGCCCCAGTTGTCCCATACTGCCGATCAGACGATGAAATACTTTAGGGTCCGGTGTTGCCTCTGTTAATTCATGCTGCAAAGTGGCAAGTTGCTGCTGCACATTCGCTTTCAGCTTTTGGCGTTGCTCAGTGTTCAGAGCCAGCAAAGCCTGCTGTAAATAATCGATTTGATACAAAGGCTTGAGTGGCGGTAATTGAGCCAGTTGGGCGATCAGAGCCTGCAATTGTTCACGCCGCCAAGGCTTAGACAGCAGAGCGCTGATCGCAGGTATGGTGTGGTTTTGTGCTGAACCTGTCACCAGTATAAAGCGACTTTGCTCATCCACCTGATGTTGTTGCTCCAGCTGTTGTATGCTTTGCAAAGCATCAGCGTCTTCCAGCTGACCATCTAAAAATACCCATGACCAAAGCTGTTGTGGTAATTGTTTGACCTGTTGCAAGCTGGATGCTGTGGTCACTACAAAGCCTAACTCTGTTAACACTTGCTCCAGACTAACCCGGCACAGCTCATCGTCCTCGACGACCAGAGCATGATGTTGCTCTGTTGCCGCTGACGGAGTAGCAGGTAATAAAGCCGAGACCTGACACTTAAGACTGAAACTGACTTCAGTGCCAAGACCAGGCACAGATTGAATGTCCAGTGCTGATCCCAGCTGCTGCAGCAACTTTTGGCACACCAGCATGCCAAGGCCTGGCCCTGCCTGCAAAGTGCGCTGTTGATTCAGGCGCTCGCCGCGCAATAACTGGCTTATTTGTATGGTTGTTAAACCCACTCCGGTATCCCGCACTTTAAATAGCAGCTGTAGCGAGGAATCAGTTTGGTTTAACAACTCCACTCTGACTTCAATTTCACCTTGTTTGGTGTATTTCACTGCATTAGAAATCAGATTGGTCAGCAGCTGGGTCAGTAAGTTTTCATCCAGCAATAAAAGGCCCGGCACATTGGAGGCCACTGAACAGCTTAATTTCAGCCCTTTGTTGCTGGCCAAAGGTTCAAGTAAGTCGTGCAGCCTGCCTAATAATTCGGCCAGCACCACTTGCTGATCCACGGGTTGATAGACGCCATAGTCCAGCCGACTTGTGGTCAGAATGTTGTTAATAATATTATCCAGAGACCAGACAGAGCGGCGTGCCAGTTGTATTTTTTGCCGGCTGCTTTGTTGTTCAACTTCTGGCAGCACCTGAGCCAATACTGCATCTATACCTTGCAGGGGAGTGCGGATTTCATGGCCCAAAGTAGCGATAAACTCATTTTTTACGGCAATTTTTTGTTGCGCCATCTCTTGTTGTTTTTGCAGCAGCAGGCGGTTACGCCGTGACTTGTGGTAAAACAACGACAACAACAAAGCCAAAGCTAAACAAGCGCCCACAGAAAACAGTATCAGCATATTTTTCTGATGCTGATGAGTCAGTTTATCTAACTGATGTTGTTGAGAGGCTTGCTGCAGATCACGCTCCAGTAAGCTTTTGTGTTGTTCACTGGCAATAACCAGTGCCTGTTTATGGGTTTTGTCATCAAACAAGGATTGTTGTAACTGCCGCACTTGCTCTAAAGCCTTGTAGGCCTGCTGGTATTGCTGATTAAAGTTTGCAACCTGAGCAGTGACCTGCCAGTAATCCAGCAACTGCTGAGGTTCGGTAAAGTGGAACTCATGCAAAGCCAGCTTTTTATACAAAGCTGAGGCTTGTTGCTCTAAGGAAAACTCAAGTAAATCAGATAAATGCAGCAGGCTGAAACGACGGAAGCTGGCTTGATGCTCTTCTGTTTGCAGTAGCCGGGTGATCTGCTGATATCTGCTGTTGGCCTGGTCAACACGGCCAAAATATAAGTCCAGCCAGGCTAAACTCTGCAGTGCATCTGCCTGTTCAATGCTGTTGTTCACTTGTTGTGCTGCAAGCAATGCCAGTTGCAACTGCTGTTCACTTTCCTGATATTTACGCTGAGGCAATAAACTGCGGGCCAGACTCAGGTGATACAAGGCCACTAAAGCCTGCTCTTGCCGGCTCAAACGCAGTTCCAGTGCTTTGCGGGCGAAGTCTTCAGCGGCCTGATACTGCTTATACAAACGGCTGGCTTCGGCCAGCAGATGTAAAAAATTGGCCTGACGGTTGCTGTCATCTCCTGTCATCGCCAAATTCAGGCCATCACTGGCAATCTGAATGGCTTGTGGATAGGCATACAGGTTCAGATAAATAAACGCCAGATCATAACGGATGATTTGCAATGGCACGGCGTTATTGGCATCTATAGCAATTTGCATAGCTTCCAAAGCTTTGGGCAGGGCTTTATCGGTCTGGCCTAAACGGTTCAGGTTATCCGCTTGTCGTCGGAGTGCGTTAAATAATTGTCTGGTATCGTTTTGGAGCCGGGCTAAACGTTCGGTTTCAAGACTGGTTTGGTAGGCTTGTTGATAATTACCCAACAGCATAAAAGCTGTGGTTTGCTGCAACAGTACTCTGTGATAATCGGCGCTTTCCCTGTCTGTGCTGAGTTCCAGCCACTCTGTGGCGTAGCTCAGGCTTAATGTAGGGTCCTGGGTCACAAATACTTCGGTCAGCCGAACCAGCAGAGTCAGCCGCTGGCTGGGGTCTGTACTTTTTGCAAGTTGTTGCAGCAATTGCTGACGTTCAGCCGCAGTAGCCACTTCCACCTGCTGTTGGCTTTGTGCCATCACAGGTAAAAGCAGCAGAAGCAGATTCAACCAGAAAAAAAGCGACTTCACAGACACTGCACAACTCCCTGAACAGATTCAAGCCATGCTAACAACCAGTTCCGATAAGGGCAAGAAGTCATATGCTTTTGTGGTTATTAATGAAAAACTTATTTTAATAACTAAAAAGCATAAAGCAGAGAGAAGGGTTATTTACTTTTTATCCATTTAGACGGCTAAAATGGCAGTAACTTAGCTTATCTGTGGTGTTTTTATGCTATTCGCGTCTTTGGCTGCTCAGGCCAGTCCTTTGTCCGCTCAACAAATCAAGGATTTACAGTCTTTGGTCAGCCAGCTTAATCCTATTCAGCAGGCCTGGGTGAGTGGTTATCTGGCTGCAGCAGCTCAACTGGCTGGTGGTCAGTTGCCCGCTGCTGTGCAACAGAGCAACGAAAGTGCTGTGTTGACTATTTTATACGGCTCACAAACCGGCAATGCCAAAACTGTGGCCTCTAAAATTAAAGCAGCGGCTGAACAGCAAGGCATTAGTGTCAAGCTGACAGATATTGGCAGCTATAAAACCACTCAGTTAGCCAAAGAAAAATACCTGCTGATTGTGACTTCTACTTATGGTGAAGGTGAGCCACCAGAAAGTGCTGTGGCTTTCCATAAATTCTTATTCAGTAAAAAAGCACCTAAGCTGGATGGCCTGCAGTTTGCCGTTTTGGGTTTAGGTGATACCAGCTATGAATTTTTCTGTAAAACAGCCATCGACTTTGACGAACAGTTAGCTGCTTTAGGGGGCAAAAGATTACACGCCCGTGCCGATCTGGACGTCGATTATGCCGCGCAGGCGGCCAGCTGGACTGAAACTGCGGTACAGGCTTTTGCACCAGAATTAAAGCAATCTGCTGGCAACTCAGCCCAGGTTATTGCATGGCCAGGCGCCACAGCGGGTCACGACAGTGCTTATAGCAAAGAGACTCCTTATCTGGCTGAGTTATCTGTTAATCAGAAGATCACTGGCCGGGATTCGACTAAAGATGTGCGTCATATTGAAATTTCGTTAGCAGATTCAGGCATCGTCTATCAGCCTGGTGACTCGTTAGGGGTGTATTTCCTCAATGACGACCAGGTAGTGGACGCTATTTTGGCTGCAACTGGCTTGAATGGCGCTACAGAAGTGCAGTTAGCTGGCCAGACTTACAGTTTAAAAACTGCGTTAACTGAACAACTGGAGCTGACTCAGTCTTACCCGAGTTTTGTCGAAAAATACGCACAAGCCACAGCCAATACTGAATTGCTGGAGCTGGTGAAAGATAAAACCGCTTTGCGTCAGTATCTGGACAACCGTCAGACGCTGGATGTGATTTTACAAAACCCTGCGCCTTTAGCTGCTCAGCAATTAGTGGATGCTTTGCGTAAACAGCAACCTCGTTTGTATTCCATTGCCTCTTCTCAGGCTGAAGTGGGTGATGAAGTGCATTTAACCCTGGGCGTAGTGCGTTACGACGCTTTTGGCAGTACGCATTTAGGTGGTGCTTCAGGCTTTTTGGCAGAACGGCTGGAAGAAGGCGCTGCGCTTAAAGTTTTCGTTGAACACAACGACAACTTCCGTCTGCCGGACCATGAAACTCCGGTCATTATGATAGGCCCTGGTACCGGCATAGCGCCGTTCCGTGCCTTCTTGCAAGAGCGGGATCAGGCCGGTGCTACAGGTCAGAACTGGCTGTTTTTTGGTAACCCACATTTCACTCAGGACTTCCTGTATCAGGTGGAACTGCAGGATTATTTAAAACGTGGGGTGCTGAGCAAACTGGATGTAGCTTTTAGCCGTGATCAGGCTCAGAAAGTTTATGTGCAGGACAAACTGCGGTTAAAAGCAGAAGAAATATGGACCTGGTTACAACAAGGTGCTTATCTGTATATCTGTGGTGATGGCAATAAAATGGCCAAAGATGTACATCAGGCGCTGCTCGATATAGCGCAACAACAAGCTGGCTTCAGTGCAGAAGAAGCAGAACAGTATTTTGACGACTTACGTCAGGCCAAACGTTATCAGAAGGATGTTTATTAATGACTCAGCCAATTAATCCGGATTTACAGGTGCAAGGTCAGCTGTCTGATAACGAAAGACTGAAAAAAGACAGTCATTTATTACGTGGCACTATCACCAAAGATTTAAAAGACGAAATCACCGGCGGCTTTAACGGCGACAACTTTATGTTGATCCGTTTCCACGGTATGTACCAGCAGGATGACCGTGATATCCGCGCTGAACGTGCAGAACAAAAGCTGGAACCTCTGCATAACGTCATGTTACGTGCCCGTATGCCGGGCGGTATTATCACGCCACAACAATGGCTGGCGATTGATGAGTTTGCTGCGGATAATACGATTTACGGCAGCATTCGTTTAACCACCCGTCAGACTTTTCAGTTCCACGGTGTGTTAAAACCGAAAATTAAAAGCATGCACCAGATGCTCAATAGCATCGGCATTGACTCCATTGCTACAGCTGGTGATGTAAACCGAAACGTACTTTGTACCTCGAACCCGGTCGAGTCTGTATTGCATCAACAGGCTTATCAATGGGCGGCAAAAATTTCTGAGCATTTATTGCCAAAAACCAAAGCCTACGCCGAAATTTGGCTGGATGAGCAAAAAGTAGAAAGCACAGAAGCAGAGCCTATTCTGGGAGAAACTTATTTACCACGGAAGTTTAAAACCACTGTGGTGATACCGCCGCAAAACGACGTCGACGTACATGCCAACGACTTAAACTTTGTCGCTATCGCCGAAAACGGCCAGTTGGTTGGCTTTAACGTGTTAGTCGGTGGTGGCCTTGCCATGACGCATGGCGATAAAGGCACTTACCCACGTAAAGCCGAAGACTTTGGTTTTATTGCTCTGGAGCATGTACTGGCTGTGGCTGAGCATGTGGTGACTGTGCAGCGTGATTATGGCGACAGAGTCAATCGTAAAAACGCCAAAACCAAATACACCATAGACCGCATTGGGGTAGACGTATTTAAAGCCGAAGTGGAAAAACGCGTTGGCGTGAAGTTCCAACCAAGCCGCGCTTATGAATTCACTGGCCGTGGTGATCGTTTTGGTTGGGTGCAAGGTATAGACGGCAAGCATCACTTAACTGTCTTTATCGAAAACGGCCGTATTCTTGATTATCCGGGCAAAACCTTAAAAACCGGTGTGGCTGAAATCGCCCGTATTCATAAAGGCGACTTCCGCATGACAGCGAATCAAAACCTGATTATTGCTGGTGTGGCCGCCGAAGACAAAGCCGATATTGAAGCTTTAGCCCGTTTGCATGGCCTGATCAACGACAGCGTGACAGAGCAGCGTAAAAACTCTATGGCTTGTGTGTCCTTGCCTACTTGTCCTCTGGCGATGGCAGAAGCAGAGCGTTATTTGCCGACTTTAGTCACTCATGTCGAAGAGTTGCTGACCAAACACGGCGTACCTGAAGATCACATTATTTTACGTGTGGTGGGCTGCCCTAATGGTTGTGGTCGCGCCATGTTGGCTGAAGCGGGTTTAGTAGGTCGTGGTCCTGGTAAATACAACCTGTATTTAGGGGGCAATACCCAGGGCACCCGTATTCCAAAACTCTATTTAGATAACGTGGCTGAAGCCGACATTCTGCAAGCATTGGATAGCCTGATTGGGCGTTGGGTTGCTGAGCGTACAAACAACGAATGTTTTGGTGATTTTGTGGTTCGTGTGGGCGTTGTCGCCGAAGTGAAAGTATCAAAAACCGACTTTCATGCCTGAGTTCAATAGATTAAGGGGCATATGATGAGTCAGTATAAACAGCTGTTGCAGTTGGATGCGCAGCAGCAACAACAACTGCTGGCAGAAGCCAATCAGCTGTTGTTGCCTTTAACGCCAGCCGAACGGGTGAAATGGGCATTGGAACATTTACCGGATCAGCAGATTTTAAGTTCCAGCTTTGGTATCCAGTCTGCTGTGATGCTGCATCTGGTGACCAGCGAACGGCCCGATATTCCGGTGGTATTAACTGACACAGGCTATTTATTCCCTGAAACTTATCAGTTTATTGATGAGCTGAAAGAACGGCTGCAGCTAAACCTGAAAGTGTATCGTGCCCATTTAAGCCCGGCCTGGCAGGAAGCCCGTTTTGGTCAGTTATGGGAAAACGAAGCTGGTATTAAACAATACAACCATATGAATAAAGTGGAGCCTTTGCAGCGTGCTCTGAAAGAGCTGAACGTAGGTACCTGGTTCAGCGGCTTACGTCGCAGCCAGTCCAGTAACCGCGCTGATAAAGATATTATCGATATCAGCCGTGGCACTGTGAAAGTGCAACCTATTATCGAGTGGACCAACAAAGATGTGTTTTATTATTTAAAACAGCACGACTTGCCTTACCACCCTTTGTGGGAGCAAGGTTATGTTTCAGTGGGTGATGTGCATTCCACCCGCAAACTGGAACTGGGCATGACAGAAGAAGACACCCGTTTTAACGGTTTTGGCCGGGAATGTGGTATTCATCTGGATGGCGACGGCATTTAGTTCGCCGCCATTGAACGGCTAAATGATACCAGTTGTCGACTTAGTCCCTTAAGTGAATAAAAATAACTTGTAGTTAACAAGCCTAACCATTACATTCATTCGGTTTAAACGCCAGCAACAGGCTGGTGCGATCAGAGCCTGCACAGGCCTGATCAATGGAATGAGGGGCAGCATGTGGAGTGGTTAGGTCGTTTTCTGCGGCTGAGGGCTCAGGATTTAGACAGTGCTGATAGCGCGTTCTGGCAACAAAGTGTGCTGCGTATTATTGTACTGTCAGGGCTTTGTCTGGTGTTTGCTATAGTGCTGCACAGCTCGTGGCAGGCATGGCAAATTGGCGCTTATCATGTGATCGCTATCACCTTTTCTTTTTACCTTGCATTAGTTTCAACCCTGTTTATTTCCAGCCGTTATGTTAAACGTAGTGCCGCTGCCTTGCTCGCCATAGTGATACTGGCAGGGCTCTGTATTTTAGTACTGGTGGATAACTTTGAGCTGGGCAAACTGGGCATCATTTTTATTTACACTTTGCCGATGATCAGTCTGATGTTTTTTGGCTTCAAAACTGCTTTAGTTTTTATGGCGCTGAATTTTATTCCTTTTGTTTATCTGCTGCAAAATCAGGCGCCACCTCATCTGCTGGGTTGGTCTATTACCTTGCCTGCCAGTCACAGTTATCTGCATGGCTTATTGTTTTTGTTTTTTAATTTGTGCCTGCCTTTGGCTACAGCCCGGGTGTTCAGCACCTTAAAACGCAGCGCCGTGCAGCTAAAGGATTTAAATCAACATTTGGCACAAAGTCATGATTATTACGAAGAATTGTTTGAACATAATGGTTCAGCCACTGTATTAGTGACCGCCTCTGGCGACATCATTAAATGCAATAGCCTGGCCTCTCAGCTGTTGGGATTGGAAGCAGAGCAACAAGCTAATTTATTATCTTTGCTGAACTTTGTGCAGGACAGTCAGTTGCAGGGGCATTGGCTGAAAGGCAAAGTAGAATCTAGTTTAAAAAGCCGGCCTGAATCCAGTTTGGTTTTAAAACATGTGATGCTGACCCGATCCGGCCATCATGTGGTAAGCCTGCAGGAAATCAGCGCTTTACGCCAGCTACAGCTGCAATTAAAACAAAGCCAGAAAGCACAGGACAGCTGGCTGCATTATGACGCTTTAACCTGTTTACCTAATGTGGCCGGTTTTACTGAACTGGTGAATTACAAGCAGGAGCAGTTAGCGCCGCATGAGTTTGGGCTGATGGCTATTATCCGGCTACGTCATGTCAAAACCCTGAATCAGCAATATGGTTATGAATTTGGCAGCCAGTTATTACAACACTTCTCCAAAGTAGCGAAAGCGGCTTTGCCCTCTGATGCGGTCTTAGCCAGAGTACGGGGTGTGAAGTTTGCACTGTGGCTGAAAGGGGATTTGAATGTGCTGGATCCAAAACAGCTGGCTGAAGCCATTGCCAGTCAATTGCCGGTTGAGCTGACAGTGGGGCCTTACACAGCGCGCATGAATTATCAGTTTGGAGTCAGTTTTACTGAACGGCACGATAACCAGAATGCGCAGCAACTCATTGAACAATGTGAGCTGGCTTTGGAGTTATCCAGCCCAGGCCAAGCTGTTAGTTTTTATGATCAACAACAAGCTCAGCAACTGGAACAGGATTATCAGTTGCTGAATGCGTTTCGCGACGCGATACGGCAAAAGCAGCTGGAACTCTGGTTACAACCTAAGGTTGATCCACAAGGAAAAATCCAGAGTTTTGAAGCCTTAAGCCGCTGGTTTATCGATGGGCAGGCCATAGCGCCGGATTGTTTTGTGTTGATGGCAGAACGCCATGGCTTAATGACCATGTTTTCCCGTTTAGTGCTGCAACAAAGTGTCAGCATTTTGCAAAGCTGGCAACAGCAAGGCTTGCTCTACCCTATAGCTATTAATCTGGGTGGGCCTGAGCTTTTGGACGACAGCTTTTTTGCTGAGCTAATGAGCCTGAGTGCCGATCATGCCTGGTTAACCCGCTACCTGCAGTTAGAGATCACCGAAACCAATATAGCGGTGCAACAACCTTTATTACACAAACGTTTAAAAGCGCTTCATCAGTATGGTTTTAGCATTTCCATCGACGATTTTGGCACTGGTCATTCATCCTTAAGCCAGTTGGTGGATTGTCCGGCCGATACCATCAAAATAGACCGACGTTTTGTCAGCTGTATTCCTCAGGACAGCCGCACTGTGCGTATTTTGCATACCACTATTCAACTGGCCAAAGCCTTAAATCTGAATATAGTGGCCGAAGGGGTAGAAAACGATATACAGCGCCGTTTCCTGCAAAGCCTGGGCTGCCAGCTGATGCAAGGCTATTTATTTGGCCGCCCGGCCCCTGCTTTGTATTGGCAAAACTTGTTGTTGCCGAGGTTGCCAGAGCTGGAGTTTGATTCTAAACAAGCATAAGGAAATGCTGTTCAGTTTCTGTCCATTTTTGTTGGATACACTAAAGTGAACAATAAATTAGGGACAATAGTTATGTTAAACCTGGTGCTGGTTATGCTGATGTTTTTTACTTTAGCAGGCTGCTCTGAATCCTCAACACCTGCTGAAGCTTCAACATCCACCGGATCTGCTGTTGTTGCAAAGCAACCCGATGAATCGGGCCTTTATCCCCCAGTTTTAGCTGAAAACACTGAAACGACGCTGATCTTATGGGTGGCTGCAGAAAAACGTCAGTGCATGGCGGTAGGGCCGACTGAATGCCTGCAAATTCGTCACAACCCCAACGAAGACTGGCAACTGCTGTATGGCGATATTCTGGGCTTCGACTACCAGCCAGGGCAGGTTTATCAGATAGAAGTCAGCGAAATCAGTATCCCTGAACCTCCAGCCGATGCACCAGACAGACAATGGGTGTTGCGGCAGATTATAAGCAGCCATGCTGAATAAAGCACAGCAGCTGGTGGCAATTTTCTGATTTTCTGCCAAATTCAGTACAAATCAGCAGTAAACTGCGGCATGCTGGGGTTAGTATTCTGAGAGATGGTAAATGAGGTCATAGTTTGAAATTCTGCTTTATTGTCTTTCTACTGCTGCTCCACTGTTCTGTTCAGTCCACTGAAGATTTGTCATCCCGTTTACTTGAGCTGGAAGAATTAGCTATTGATCAGTTTGCCGAAGCCGATCCGCAATTTCAGCAGCTGTTACAAAGCCAGTCAGAACCAGAATTGTTGCGAAAGGTGCAACAAAGTTACTGCTGGGTGATTGCAGTTCAAGACCCAGAACTGGGTTTGCAACTGGTACAGGATTATAAAAATCAGCAGCAGGATTTATTGTGGCAATTGCGGTTTTTATTGTGTGAAGGTTATGCCAAAGAACAGCAGGGCAAAACTGCAGAAGCCATGCTGGATTATCAGCGGGTGCTGTCTTACCAGGAGACGGAGACAGACCCAGAGTTGCAGGCTAAAGCTCTGGTGTTGCGAGGGGAGCAATATGCTGAAAACGCCGCTTATGCGGATGCCTTAACCGATCTGCAAAAAGCCTATCAGCTGGAACTGACGAATGGCACCAAAGGCCGGCAAAATTATGTAGCCAATGCACTGGCAAATTTGTATTCCGATGCCGCAGTAGGGGACTATGAACAAGCTATCTCGCTGTATAAAAAATCCCTGGAACACTGGCAAGAAAGCGGAAATCTGCAAGGCCAGGCCACCGCCTTATTTAATTTAGGCGGCACCTACGAGAGCGCGGGTCAGTTCGAACTGGCGTTACAGTATTTAAACCAGGCTTTGGTGATTGATCAAAAACGCGGTGATGCGGCTGAAATTGCTTACGATAAACGCTTAGTGGCACGGGTGTTAACCAAGTTGGGGCAAGGGGAAAAAGCCCTGGAGTTGCTGAATGAGGCTATCAGTTATTATCAGTCCAGTGCTGATGCTCAGATGCTGGCTTATTGTCAGCTCAGTCGTGCTATCACTTATCGCAGTTTAAAGCTGTATCAGAATGCTCAGCAGGATTTTGACTCTGCTATGTCCTATTTTGCCGCAAAACCTGATCTGCGATTTGAAGCCTTGTTGTACAAAGAATATGCCTTATTGCATGCAGAAATGTTGCAATGGCAGGATGCTTTTATGATGCAACAGCGGCAGCAACAAAAAGACGCTGAAATTCAACAGCAATTGCTCGACCAACGTACTACACGTTTAAAAGTTCAACTGCAGACTGAACAAATCCAAAGGGAAAAAACAGAGCTGGAAGTTAAAAATGCAGCGCAGAGGCAAGCTTTAACGGACAGTGAAGAATTACGATTCTGGCAATATCTGGCGTTGTTGTGCGCTTTATTATTGATCCTCGCCATGCTGTTTTTATTTATCCGGCAACGGGCCTTATCTGTGCAACTCAAGGATATGGCTTTAACAGACGAATTAACCCACTTACCCAACCGTCGTCATACGCTGGCCTTAGCGCAACAGTTGTGGCAGCAATGGCAGCAACATCAACAGCCTTTTTCTGTGCTGGCGGCAGACATCGATTTTTTTAAAGCTATTAATGATCAGTTTGGCCATGCTGCAGGTGATCTGGTGTTACAAAAAATAGCCTATTGCCTGCGGCAGGAATTAAGACCGGCAGACAAGCTTGGGCGAGTAGGGGGCGAAGAGTTTTTAATCTTATTACCTGGTACTGATCTCAGCAATGCCCGAGCCATAGCCCAACGTTTATGTGATGCCGTCGCGGCAATGCAGTGGCCACAACTTCAGGATTCTTATGTGGTTACCCTCAGTCTGGGGCTTGCCCAGTCGGGTAAGCACAAAGACTTTATACAGCTATGGGGCAGCGCCGATGCGGCTTTGTACAAAGCCAAGGAATCCGGGCGCAACAGAACTGAAGTGGCCGAATAATCAGCCCCCTGCTGTTTAATGGGGTTGCTGTATTGTTTTCCTGTGCTGCTTTAATGCAGCCAGTTTGGTGTTGTATAACTGCAAGCGCTCAGGCTCATAGGCATAGTTGATCGCCTGCTCTACCAGTTTTTGTGCGGCGCTGAAGTTTTGCTCCTGCACATACAGCCGGACTAACGCCAGATTGGCATTGTGCAGATAAGGTGCTTTTTCCAGTAATTTTTTATAGTAGAGCCTGGCATGGCTGAACTGCTTGTTACGCTCTGCGTCTATGGCTAAAGCCAGCCAGGCATAAGGATTGTCATCGTCGTGACTCATAATTTGCTGATTAATTTTTTCCAGCAACTGCTGGTTATCCATTTTTGCAGCCAAATCGCGGTAATTCGTCAGTAAAGTGATCTGGTTATCCTGCAATTTCATGCCATAGTCAAACCACTGCATGGCTTCAGTAAAAGCATTTTTCCGGTGATACATTAACGCAATCATATTCACTGCAGGTGTATAAGTGGGGTCCTGTTGAAGCGCTTTCTGACTTAAGAAAAAGGCGCTGTCACTATCTCCCAGCAGCAGGGCGTCAGCGGCAAGATTGTTATAAAGCATGGCGTAAAAACGGGTAGGGCTGATATTTTTTCCAACTAAATCTGTATTCTCCGGGAAGTAATCGATCACCAGCGCAGCTCTTTGCAGTATCAAACTACCTTGTTTGGACTCGTCTGCTGCTTTGTATAAATAAGTGCGAATATGATTCGAGCTGATAAAGATATTATCTTTGTAGTCAATCAGAGGTTCCTGATAAATCACTTTGTAACCCACCTCTATATTCACCAGTTTTGCCAGAGCCGAGGTCAGCAGTGCCAGCGTCATGCAATTGCCTCTGAACTGCTCCAGTGCAACCTGAGCCGGGTAATTGGCGCCTTCGTAACTAAAATACATCAACTTGTTTTGCAGGTAGTTGTAAAGTCGTTGTTCTGCCGGGTTTGTTGCTTGTGCTGAGCTGTGGAAATAATTCAGAAAATCCTGTTGTTGTTTATCATTCAGATAAAAAAGTTGGTCCAGTTCAGGCAAGCTGGCTGGTTGCTGAAACTGCGCTATAGATGTGACTGGCGGCTCTAAGCTGGCCTGGAACTGTGGATCCGCGTTATGTAAAACGCAGCTCTGGCTGGTCATAGCCACTAACAGCAGGACTATTCTGGTGAAATCCATATTTTCGAATCCGTAAGATCTTTTTTAACAAACTAACATCTGTTCGTTTTGATTTAAAGTCCCGATCCTGGACAAGGTTGGATCTTTAGCTGTGACAGCTCCGACTTGCCCCCAAAGCGGATTCAGGGCAGAATCTGGCTCTTATTCTTATAACTGTGGCGCGCACCACAGCAGCAACAGAGAACTCTTATGACATCCGAAGCTTCCCGTCCATGGCAAAAACTTTTGCAACTGGGTTTAGTGCCACAAATTATTATCGGTATTTTATTAGGTGTGCTGGTGGCTGTAGTGTCGCCAGAGCTGGCAAAAAGTTTGTCTTTGTTAGGCACTTTATTTGTTAACGCTTTAAAAGCCATAGCGCCTTTATTAGTCTTTGTGTTGGTGGCTTCCGCTATCGCCAATAAACAAGCCTCTGAAAGCGGCAGCATTAAGCCTGTGTTGGTGTTGTATTTGTTTGGTACTTTTTTAGCAGCTGTGGTTGCCGTATTACTTAGTTTTATGTTCCCGACAACCCTGGTGCTGACAGCAGTGCCTGAAGTGATAGCTGCGCCTGAAGGCATCAGCGAAGTACTAAAGGCTTTGCTGCTGAAAGTTGTGGATAACCCTATTAATGCCTTAATTAGCGGTAACTATATAGGCGTTTTAGCCTGGGCTGTGGGTTTAGGCCTGGCTTTGCAACATGCCAGCAAAAGCACCAAACTGGTGTTTTCTGATTTATCGCATGGGGTGTCGTCTTTAGTACGCTTTATCATTCGTCTGGCGCCTTTTGGTATTTTAGGTTTAGTGGCAGATACCATAGCCACCACAGGTTTTGCGGCTTTAGCCAGTTATGGTCAGTTAATAGCTGTACTGTTGGGAGCCATGGCTATTATCGCTTTTGTGGTAAATCCCTTGCTGGTGTTTGCCAAAACAGGGTCTAACCCTTATCCGCTGGTGTTTACCTGTTTACGCGAAAGTGGTGTTACAGCCTTTTTCACCCGCAGTTCAGCCGCCAATATTCCAGTCAATTTACAGCTGTGTGAAAAACTGAAACTCAACGAAGAGATCTATGGGGTTTCTATTCCGTTGGGTGCCACTATTAATATGGCGGGTGCAGCTATTACCATCACAGTACTGACGCTGGCTACAGTGCATACCCTGGGAATAGAAGTGGATTTTGCCAGCGCCATTTTATTAAGTGTGCTGGCCGCGGTTTCTGCTTGTGGTGCCTCTGGTGTGGCCGGTGGTTCCTTATTATTGATCCCTTTGGCGTGCAGCTTATTCGGTATTCAAAACGAAGTGGCGATGCAAGTGGTCGCTGCGGGTTTTATTATTGGTGTCATTCAGGACAGTGCAGAAACTGCATTAAACAGTTCAACGGATGTGATCTTTACAGCAGCAGTGTGCCAAAGCCAAAAAGTCTGACCTTCAAACTATTCCATTCATCAAAACAGAGGGTCAGAGCTTAAGCTCTACCCTCTATTCCTTTTAGTTATAAGAGATCGATATCCATTATTGTAAAAAAGACGTTTAGACGTCTAATATGCAGGCTCAGTTTAAAAAGCTTTGATTGAAGTATCCACTCTAACCAAATCAGAGCATAGTTGTTTCAAAGTGCTGCCAGTGCAGCAGGAGCCTCAAGTGCAGTATTTGCCTATTTTTGCCCAATTGAAAAATCGCCCGGTTTTGCTGGTGGGCGCTGGTCATGTGGCATTGCGCAAGGCGGGTACTTTACTCAAAGCAGGTGCCCGTTTAACTGTAGTGGCGACTTACTTTGCTGATGAATTCAAAGAGTGGCAGCAACAAGGCAAAGCGACTTTAATTGAAGGCCGTTTTGAAGCACAACATATAGAGGGTCATGTACTGGTGATAGCAGCAACAGATGATGATGCTGTTAATCAGTCCGTATTTGAAGCCGCAGATAAACGCAATATTCTGGTCAATACTGTGGATGACCAGCCGAACTGCAGTTTTATTTTTCCTGCCATTATCGATCGCAGCCCTATTCTGATTGCCATTTCCAGTGCCGGTACTGCACCTGTATTGGCGCGGCGTTTACGTGAAAAACTCGAAGCTATTTTGCCAGCCCATTTAGGCCCTTTAGCTCAGCTGGTGGGTTCCTTTCGCGACAAAGTAAAACAAAAAATTTCAGGTTTTGCTGGTCGCCGTCAGTTTTGGGAGCGGGTATTTGACTCGTCCATAGTACGTGAAGTGCAGGCCAACAGATTGGATCTGGCGCAGCAGCAGTTAGAGGATTTATTAGAGCGTGAAATTCCTACTCAGGGTGAAGTTTATTTAGTCGGCTCAGGCCCCGGTGATCCGGAGCTGCTGACATTAAAGGCACTGCAACTGATGCAGCAGGCTGACGTAGTGGTGTACGACTATTTAGTTTCAGACCCTATTATGCAGCTGGTTCGCCGTGATGCTGAGCTGGTCTGTGTAGGGAAAAAAGCAGGTGCCCATTCGGTAGCGCAGGAAGAAACAAATAACTTGTTGGTTTCTTTAGCTTTATCAGGTAAAAAAGTATGCAGGCTCAAAGGCGGTGACCCTTTTATTTTTGGTCGTGGTGCTGAAGAAATTGAAGTCTTGTTACCTCATGGCATTCCGTTTCAGGTGGTGCCTGGTATTACGGCGGCCGCAGGTTGCGCCGCTTATGCAGGTATAGCTTTAACCCATAGGGATTATGCACAGGCTGTGCAGTTTGTCACAGGGCATTGCCGTAAAGATGGTGTTGAACCGGACTGGCAAAGTTTAAGCCGCCCAAACCAGACGCTGGTGATTTATATGGGCCTGATGAAAGTTGAACATATTCAGCAGCAGCTATTAGCCGCTGGCCGCTCTGCCGATATTCCTGTGGCTGTGATTGAAAACGGCACCAGACCAGAACAGCGGGTTTTTACCGGGCAACTCAACAAGCTGGCCCATTTAGTGGCACAGCATCAGGTGCAATCACCAGCTTTGCTGATTATTGGTGAGGTCGTGGCCTTGCAACAAAAATTAAACTGGTTTGGCGATAGACCTGACCAGCAGGCTCAGCAGCCTTTAACCAACAGAATTTAAATACTTTTATTTACAGACTTAATGGGAGCAGACCCTATGGGCCAGCCAGTCAAACCTCTGACACATTTACAACAACTGGAAGCTGAAAGTATCCAGATCTTCCGCGAAGTAGCGGCCGAATTTGATAATCCGGTGATGTTGTATTCCATAGGTAAAGATTCATCCGTGCTTTTGCATTTAGCACGCAAAGCTTTTTATCCGGGCAAAATCCCGTTTCCACTGTTGCATGTGGATACCCGCTGGAAATTCCGCGAGATGATCGAATTTCGTGACAAAGTGGCGAAACAATACGGCTTTGATTTGCTGGTGCATATCAATCCGGAAGGTATTGCCATGGATATGAATCCATTCACCTACGGTAGCTCGAAACACACTGACGTGATGAAAACCCAGGGCTTAAAACAAGCTTTGGATCACTACGGTTTTGATGCGGCTTTTGGTGGTGCGCGCCGTGATGAAGAAAAATCCCGGGCCAAAGAGCGGGTTTATTCCTTCCGCGACCAACACCACAGATGGGACCCTAAAAACCAGCGCCCTGAGTTGTGGCATACCTACAATGGTCAGGTGAATAAAGGCGAAAGTATTCGTGTTTTCCCGCTGTCGAACTGGACTGAGCTGGATATCTGGCAATACATCTATCAGGAGCAAATTGACATAGTGCCGCTGTATTTTGCTGCCGTGCGCCCTGTGGTCGAGCGCAACGGTACCCTGATTATGGTGGATGATGAGCGTATGCCACTGGAGCCAGGTGAAGTACCACAGCAAAAGCTGGTGCGTTTCCGTACTTTAGGTTGTTACCCGCTGACCGGCGCTATCGAGTCTTCTGCCGACAGCCTGACAGGTATTATTGAAGAGATGCTGTTGTCGACCTCCAGTGAGCGACAAGGCCGGGTGATTGATCACGATTCCAGTGGTTCTATGGAAAAGAAAAAACGTGAGGGGTATTTCTGATGTCGGTCGCCAATGAATTAGCAGAAATCGGTATTGAGCAGTACTTAGAGCAGCAACAACATAAATCGCTGCTGAAGTTTTTAACCTGCGGCTCAGTCGACGACGGCAAAAGTACGCTGATCGGTCGTTTATTGCATGACAGTATGCAGATTTATGAAGATCAGCTGGCCGCTTTGCATAAAGACAGCAAAACCCATGGCACCACAGGTGAAACCATAGATTTAGCTTTGCTGGTCGACGGTTTACAGGCCGAACGTGAGCAGGGCATTACGATAGATGTGGCCTACCGCTATTTCTCTACAGATAAACGTAAGTTTATTATTGCCGACACCCCAGGCCATGAGCAGTACACCCGCAATATGGCGACAGGTGCGTCGAACTGTGACCTGGCTATTATTCTGGTGGACGCCCGTTATGGTGTGCAAACCCAGACCCGTCGTCACAGTTTTATCTGTTCATTGCTGGGCATAAAGCAGTTTGTGGTCGCCATCAATAAAATGGATTTAATGGGTTTTGACGAACAGCGTTTTGAGCAAATTAAACAGGATTACCTGCAATTTGCCGCTCAGCTGAATGTGCCTTCTATTCAGTTTGTACCGCTGTCGGCGTTAAATGGCGACAACGTGGTGCATAGTTCAACCCAAACTCCATGGTACAAAGATGGTCCTTTACTGAGCTTATTAGAAAAGGCGCCTGTCACAGGATTTAACTGGCAAGCCGAAGCCCGTTTACCTGTGCAGTATGTCAGCCGGCCTAACCTGAACTTCCGTGGTTTTGCCGGTACTATCGCCAGCGGTAATTTTAAAGTAGGTGATGCCATAGTGGCTTTACCTTCAGGCAAAGGCTCGGTTATTAAATCTATTGTGACTTTTGACGGTGAATGGCAGGAAGCTATTGCAGGCCAGGCTGTGACACTGACATTAAAAGACGAAATAGATATCAGCCGTGGTGATGTGATAGTACCTGCTGTGCATCATGCCGCAGTGTCGAACCGTATTCTGGCCAAAGTGGTCTGGATGCACGAAGATCCACTGCTGATTGGCAAAAGCTACAACATCAAACTGGCGACAAAAAAAGTCAGCGGGAAAGTCACAGCTATAGCGCACAGCATTGACGTGAATACCCTGGCAGAGCATCAGGCCGACAAGCTGGAGCTGAACAGCATAGCGCTGGTCGAGCTGGAACTGACCGAAGCCGTGGTGTTTGACCCTTATGCGCAAAACCGCGACACAGGCGGCTTTATCTTTATCGACCGCATCAGCAATATTACTGTTGGTGCAGGTATGGTCGACAGCGCTTTGGCCAGTGTCAGCAGTAAAGCTGAATTCAGTGAGTTTGAGCTGGAACTGAATGCGTTAGTACGGAAACATTTCCCACACTGGCAGGCACTGGATTTAAGCCAGTTGAAAAAAGGCTAAGCATGAGTCTGGAGCAGTACGGCGTATTCGCTATTTTAGCAGGGCTTGTTGCCCTGTTAACCCTGACCCGGCTCTCTGCTGCCTGGGTTTTTGGTGCAGTGGCCGTACTGACTTATCTGACGGATTTGCTCAACGTACAACAATTTGCCGCCAGTTTTACCGACTCCTCGTTATTAACCCTGGTGTTGTTATTGCTGGTGTCTATAGCGCTGGAGAAAACCCGCTTAATCAGCTGGGTGGGCCAGCAGCTCAACAGCGGCGGCTTACGCACTGTGCTTGGCCGTTTGTGGATTTCAACCGCAGTCTTATCGTCTTTTACCGCCAATACGGCCGTAGTAGCAAGTTTAATAGGTGCTATTAAACGCAGCCAGAAGTTCGCCCCCAGCAAGCTGATGTTGCCTATGGCTTTTGCTGCCACTTTTGGTGGCACTCTGACCCTGATCGGAACTTCTACCAACTTAGTAGTGAACAGCTTTTTAGACAAAGCTGAATTGCCGTTGTTGCAGTTTTTCACCACAACAGCTGTAGGCGCTGGTGTAGTGTTGTCAGGCATGTTGATGATGTGGCTGATTGCCGATCGCTTGCCAGTGACTGAAAAAGCTGTGGAAGAAGCTGATCTGCCTTATTTCCTTGAAGCGCGTTTAAGTGAAGATTCAGTACTGATTGGTAAAACCATAGGTGAAGCAGGGCTGCGGCATTTACGGAAGTTGTTTTTAGCTGAAATAGTGCGGGGTGAGCAGAATATAGCGCCTGTTTGCCCGGACGATCGCTTGCAGCAAGGTGATGTATTGCTGTTTGCCGGTGATATGGAATCTGTGGCGTTGTTGCAGGAAATTCAGGGTCTGACTTTATATGGCCATCACAGTATGAATGGTCAGGCGTTGGTGGAAGCTATTATCAGCCACTCGTCGAGCCTCAACGGTGTGTCACTAAAAGACGCCAAATTTCGTGAAGAGTTTGATGCTGTGGTAGTCGCAGTAAAGCGTGGACAAGAACGTTTGCAGGGCGGTTTAGGCTCTATAGTGCTGCAAACAGGCGATACTTTACTGCTGGTGCCTGGTAAAAGCTTCCATCAGAACAGCAAACTCAATAAAGAATTCTTATTGGTGAACGGCGTTGATTCCGCCACCCGTTTATCTTTGCGTCGCAGTTGGGGCGTGTTATCTGCTTTTGTGGCTGTGATCGGTTTGTCGATGACAGGCGAACTGCCTCTGCTCAAAGGCCTGGTGTTATTACTGATCGGTTTAATGGCGACCGGCATTATCAGTATGCAGGAAGTCCGGCGCCGTTTTCCTTTGGATATAGTATTGATTGTGGGTGGGGCTTTGGTCTTGTCGCAAGCCATGGAAAATACCGGTGTATCAGCGCTATTAGGCCAGGGGTTGTTACAGGTGTTCAGCGGTTATCACTTATTCTGGGCTTTAGCAGCTTTGTATTTTTTCACTCTAATGTTAACCGAATTGATGTCGAATAATGCCGCTGCTGCTTTGGCTTGTCCTTTGGCTATCAGTCTGGCGAAAGCCTTTGGTATAGACCCTATGCCGCTGATTATGGCGGTATTGTTTGGTGCCAGCGCCAGCTTTATTTCGCCCTGGGGTTATCAGACCAATTTGCTGGTATTTACTGTAGGTAATTACAAACTCAGTCAGTATATTAAAGTGGGTTTACCTATGGCATTGGCTTATTCAATAGCTGTGCTGACGTTAATCCCATTGTTTTTCCCATTTCAGTCGCTGTAAGGAATTTTTATGAGTCAGGTGGTTTGGCAAAACTATCAAATCAGCCGTGCCGATCGTGAGCAACAAAACGGTCATCAAGGCGTTGTATTGTGGTTTACCGGCTTAAGCGGCGCAGGAAAATCCACAGTGGCTAATGCCTTAGAGCAAGAACTGGTAAAACGTAAAGTACACAGCTATTTGCTGGACGGCGACAATGTGCGCCATGGTTTGTGTGCTGATTTAGGCTTCAGCGAAGCGGATCGCACTGAAAACATTCGCCGGGTAGGTGCAGTGGCAGGTTTAATGCTGGATGCTGGTCTGGTGGTATTGAGTGCCTTTATTTCACCTTACCGTGCACAGCGTCAGGCCATTAAAAACAGCTTGCCGGATGGCAAGTTTTTAGAAATTTATATAGCTACTTCGTTAGATGTCTGTGAGCAGCGTGACGTGAAAGGTTTGTATCAAAAAGCCAGACGTGGTGAAATCAGTCACTTCACCGGGATTTCCGATCCTTATGAAGCACCACAACAACCGGATCTGACCATAGACACAGCACAGCAAAGCCTGGATCAAAGTGTCGAACAGCTGATTGCCTTATTGACGGAAAAAGGAGTGCTGAGCTAATGCTGCAACTGACACAGGATTTATTGGATCAAGTACAAGGTATTGCCATAGCAGCAGGTGATGCCATTTTAGCTGTGTACCAACGTGACTTTGCCGTTGAGCAAAAAGATGATGAATCGCCTTTAACCGAAGCAGATCTAGCCGCCCATCATTTGACTCTGGCCGAACTGACTAAGTTAACCCCCCATGTGCCGGTATTGTCCGAAGAGGCAGCTGATATTCCCTGGTCTGAACGCCAGCAGTGGACTGAATACTGGCTGGTTGACCCTTTAGATGGCACCAAAGAATTTATAAAACGTAACGGCGAATTCACCGTTAACATAGCCCTTATTCAACAAGGCGAACCTGTACTTGGTGTTATTCATGCCCCAGTGCTGGATAAAACCTATGCAGCAGCTGAAGGCTTAGGTGCGACCCGGCAACAGCATGGCTTAACTGAAACTATTCGGGTTGCTTTAACGCCGGCTGCAGGTGAAGTAGTGAAAGTAGTGGGCAGCCGCAGTCACTACAGCGCTGATATTGAAGATTATTTAAGCCGTTTCCCGCACCATGAGCTGATAGCGGTAGGCAGTTCACTGAAGTTTTGTTTAGTGGCTGAAGGCAGCGCACATTTATACCCTCGTTTTGGCCCTACCATGTTGTGGGACACAGGCGCAGGTCATGTTATCGCCAAAGTGGCAGGTGCTGTGGTGGAATATCAGGGCATAAACAATCCGGCTTATCACAGAGAAAACCTGAAAAACCCGAATTTTTTAGTCAGCGCTTTGTAATTTGGCGTGTTTTTTTCTTCAACTAATAAAAATTCTGCTTCTTTAGTAGTATTCGAAAAATAAAATAAGAGGGCGTCATTCAGATAGCCCTCTTATCAATACAATTCTATGCGTTATCACTCTTTGTTGCATTGTATACTTTGTAAGTAAAGTATATTAGCCATATGGGTGGAATTGTGAAGACCGTTAGTAAATTGATAAGGTGGCTTATCTTTTTACTATGATCAACTTTCCTGTTTATATTAAATATAACGGCTGTTGAGACTGCTGCAATGAACAGAATAAATAACCCGGCATAATAAGCGTTAATGTTCATATCGTCCCTGTTTAATCATGTATGACAGTCCTGTTGCGTATTCTGCCCCAAAGTGAACACCGATTCTGATTTAAAATGAACACCTGTTCTGGTTTTATGTGAACACCCATTCTGGCGCAAAGTGAACACTTTGGGTCAATTTCCAGAATCAGTGTTCATTTACTCCAGAATGCTTTTCCCGCGTTGATTGTTGTCACTGATAACCTGTCCATTTTCAGATGGATATGGTTATGCCCAGACAGAGAACTTCAATGCGTAAACTTCGTGAAATCCTAAGACTTCGCCTCTATGCAGGCCTGTCCATCCGACAAATCCGCGATAGCCTGCGTATCAGCATCGGCGCTATCCAAAAAGTCGCCACTACGGCCGAGCAAAACGGCATCACCTGGCCCTTGATATGCACACTGGACGACAGCGAGCTGGCCCGGCGGTTTTACCCTCAAGCCGATACTCAGGTCTCCACCCGCCTGGAACTACCTGATTGGTGCGCTGTGCACAAAGAGCTGCGTAAAGCCGGTGTCACT